>DAITBA010000010.1:0-144240 GCA_036824005.1 Rhodocyclaceae bacterium | reverse complement strand
ACCGCGTCAGCGGTTTAGTTCAACGTAAAGTCACTTGCAAAACCGCCGGATAAGCCGCTAAACACTTGCCGGATAAGCAGGCGAAGAATACTGCAACTCCCTGATCTTTCGCGACTTGCTCCGACTTATCCGGCACGGCGCGCCAGCTTATCAGTCACTCTCTCCGCACCACCCGTCGGGTCACCTGCGCCGCCAACTTGCCGGAGCGCGCAACGCCCGCGAATGGTCTGGGCATATCCGGAATGGATTAAACGCCACTTGCGCAGCGGTGGCAAGAGGCAGTGTGTCGGCGGCGCGATTGCCGCCTCGCCCCCCTACTTCGCCGCCGTGATAACGTAATCCGTGGCGCGCTGAGTGCTATCCGGTTCGTCCAGCGTCTACCTCATCCCTTCAATGTGCCGAGATCGGTCAGCAGCTTACCCGAACAGGGAGAAATGGCGGACGCCAAAACGCTCGACGATTTTCTGCTTGTGGGCCTCCAGAATGGCGAGTGCGTGATGTTTCTTCATGGGCCATCTCCTTTCGGCACCGTGATACCGACATCGGTCCTGCACACGAAAGCGCTCCCGGATACCGGTAGTGCCACCGACCCATTGACGGAGACCATCGCGTCGCGTGTCGCGCCGCCGGTACCGAGGCATTTCCGGGGCGGCCTAGGCAACTCCTTCGAAGCATCTGCGATAATCTGCGCTATCCCCGACAACTGCACTGACGCATCCACCAACCATGGCTCAATACGTTTTCACCATGAACCGCGTGGGCAAGATCGTTCCGCCCAAGCGCCAGATCCTCAAGGACATCTCGCTCAGTTTCTTTCCCGGCGCCAAGATCGGCGTGCTGGGGTTGAACGGCTCGGGCAAGTCGACGCTGCTCAAAATCATGGCCGGCGTCGACAAGGACATCGAGGGCGAGGCCGTTCCCATGCCCAATCTGTCCATCGGTTACCTGCCCCAGGAGCCGCAGCTCGAGCCGGAGCAGACGGTGCGCGAGGCCGTCGAACAGGGTCTGGGCGAGGTCCTGCAGGCGAAGCAGAAGCTGGACGAAATCTACGCCGCCTACGCCGAGCCGGACGCCGACTTCGACAAGCTGGCCGAGGAGCAGGCGCGCTACGAGGCGATCCTGGCCACCGCCGGCGCCGACATCGAGAACCAGATGGAAATCGCCGCCGATGCCCTGCGCCTGCCGCCGTGGGAGGCGGTGATCAAGAACCTTTCAGGCGGCGAGAAGCGCCGCGTGGCCCTGTGCCGCCTGCTGCTGTCGCGGCCGGACATGCTGTTGCTGGACGAGCCGACCAACCACCTGGACGCCGAGTCGGTGGAGTGGCTGGAGCAGTTCCTGACCCGCTTCCCCGGCACGGTGGTGGCGGTGACCCACGACCGCTACTTCCTCGACAACGCCGCCGAGTGGATTCTGGAGCTGGATCGCGGCCACGGCATTCCGTGGAAGGGTAATTACTCCTCCTGGCTGGAGCAGAAGGAGCAGCGCCTGGAGATCGAGGCCAAGCAGGAGTCTGCCCGCATCAAGACCATGCAGAAGGAGCTGGAGTGGGTGCGCCAGAACCCGAAGGCGCGCCAGGCCAAGAGCAAGGCGCGCATCGCCCGCTTCGAGGAGCTGTCGAGCTACGAGTACCAGAAGCGCAACGAGACCCAGGAGATCTTCATTCCCGTGGCCGAGCGCCTGGGTGACCAGGTCATCGAGTTCAAAAACGTCAGCAAGGGCTACGGCGAGCGGCTGCTCATCGACGGCCTCAGTTTCCAGATTTCGCCCGGCGCCATCGTCGGCATCATCGGTCCCAACGGCGCCGGAAAATCCACGCTGTTTCGCATGATCACGGGCAAGGAAAAGCCCGATGCCGGCGAGGTCGTCGTCGGCCCGACGGTGAAAATGGCCTTCGTCGACCAGAGCCGCGAGGCGCTGGCGAACGACAAAACGGTGTGGGAGGCGGTCTCTCACGGCCAGGACATCCTCACCGTCGGCAAGTTCGAGATGCCCTCGCGCGCCTATGTCGGCCGGTTCAACTTCAAGGGCCAGGACCAGCAGAAGATCGTCGGCAACCTCTCCGGCGGCGAGCGCGGCCGGCTGCATCTGGCCACGACGCTGATCGCCGGCGGCAACCTGCTGCTGCTCGACGAGCCGTCCAACGATCTGGACGTGGAGACGCTGCGCGCGCTGGAGGATGCGCTGCTGGAGTTCGCCGGCTGCGTGCTGGTGATCAGCCACGACCGCTGGTTCCTCGACCGCATCGCGACCCACATCCTCGCCTGCGAGGGGGAATCCCAGTGGGTGTTTTTCAACGGCAATTACCACGAATACGAAGCGGACAAGGTCAAGCGCCTGGGCGAGGAAGCGGCCAAGCCGCACCGCATCCGCTACAAGCCGATTTCCCGCTGAAGGCAGTAATACCAGGTCTGCGCGAGCCGGGTAGAATCGCCATTGGAGGAAATCTGCCGTGACCATCGAACATCCTGCGCCCCGCGCCTTCATGCGTCACCCTGCTGGCATACCGATCGAAATCGCTGCCGAGGCGACCGCCGCCCACGAATCCCATCTGCTCAAGGATGTCGGGCTCGGCGGGCTCGCCTTCGTGTCGGAAACGGCGTTCGCGCCGGGCGCGCCGGTGCGGGTGACGATTCCCTTCGTGCGCCCGCCCTTCGAGACCCAGGGGCGGGTCGTGTGGTGCCATCGCAGCGGCAACCATTACGACATCGGCGTACAGTTCGTGGCGCCCGAGGACGCCTTCGCCGCGCGCATGGTGGAGCAGGTCTGCCATATCGAGCACTACCGCATCGAGGTGCAGCGCACCGAGGGGCGCACGCTCGACGGCGAGACTGCGGCCGTCGAGTGGATCAGCAAGTACGCGGCCGGCTTTCCCCGGGCGTCGTCCCAGTGACGGCGCCCGCACCGGCAGCACTGAACCCTGGAAACCTGTTTCACTACAGAGGACGCAGAGGACACAGAGGAAATCCGAGAACCGGGAATTGACTCGTTGTGACCGCTGGATGGTACGCCATGACGCAATGACCATTGGTCTGTACTCTGTGTCCTCTGCGTTCTCTGTGGTAAATAACGATTTGAATGAATGTCCCAACGAGGATCGTGCAGTAGATGAAGCGAATCGTCATTCTCATGGGCGGGCTGGCTCTGGTTACCCCGCTTCACGCCGACGACTCGGCCGCCGAAGCGGCCCTGGCCGCGGTGCGGGATCTGGGTCGCGTCAACGGTCAGGCGCTCGCCTGCGGCCACGCCGACACGGCCAAGTGGACCCGGGTGCTCATGCTCAATCACGCGCCGAAGATTCGCCGCTACGGGGAGGCTTTCGAGGAAGGCACCCAGGAGAGTTTCGTCGCCCTCGGCCGAGAACCAGGGCAGTGCCCGGACGGTTCCGCCATCGCCACCCGTCTGGAAGAGGTGACACAGAAACTGCGCACGGTGCTGCCGGTGCAGCCGGCGGAGAAGTGAATCGGCCGTGAGGCGATTGTGCTGCATTCTCTGGGCGCTCGTGCTGTGGCTCGGCACCTCGATCGGTGTTGCCGCCAGCCACGACGACGGCGACGACGAGTTGCCCGATGTGGTTCCGCGCTACCTGCTGATGGACCCGCGGGGCAAGGCCGTCACGTCGGAGGATTTCCGCGGCCGCTTCCAGCTCGTCGCCTTCGGTTTCACCTCCTGCCCGGATGTCTGCCCGACGACGCTGCTGGAAATGAAGCAGATCCTGGAAACGCTGGGCGACAAGGCCCGGCGGCTGCAACCGGTCTTCATCACCGTGGACCCCGAGCGCGACACGGCGGAGGTATTGCGCGAATACACCGGCGCCTTTCATCCCGCCATCCTCGGCCTGACGGGAAAGCCTGAACTCGTGCGCCGCGCTGCAGACCATTTCAAAGTGCGCTACCAGAAGGTGCGCGAGCCGGGCGCTCCGCCGCAGAGCTACACCATGGATCACACCGCCGGCATGTTTCTCGTCGGCCCCGACGGGCGGCTGCTGGCGAAGTTCGCCTATGCCACGCCGGCGGCGGACATCGCCGGGCGCATCGAGGCCCTGATGGAGGAGTCCGGCAGGCGCCGGCGCTGAGACGCAGGGCCAACGGGTCGAAAACCTGTTTCACCACGGCGGACGCGGAGGGCGAAGAGGAAAGGCTGGTGTACTCAAGTTTCTTCGCAGTTGATCGATTTCCCTCTGTGTCCTCCGCGCCCTCCGTGGTGAGCCGTAAAGATTGATCCTAGAAAAAGCTGTTCACCACCAAGGACACAAAGAACTCCAAGGAAACTCAGGTACTTGGAGGGCATGTGGTGCTCACCCGCCGGGTGGAGGCATCCTTCCCGGCAACTATCGAGTTTTCTTCGTGTTCTTGGTGTCCTTGGTGGTGCAAATGCGGTTCTCAGGTTGATGCTGCCATGATCACCCCCACCCTCAGGCGCTGGCTGATCATCGCTGCGCTGGCCGTACTGGTGCTGGCCGGCGCGCTCTTCGGCGCCCTCCACCTGGCGGCGCTGGCGCTCAAGGGCAAAGTCGAGCAGGCGCTCGGGCCCAACAGCGAGGTCGCCGAGGTGCGCGTGCGCTGGTCGGCAGTGGAGGTCCTCGGTGTGCGCATTCGGGCGCCGCGGGCCGGCAAAGGTGGCTGGCCCGCCGAGGACGAGCTGCGCGCCCAGCGCATTGTCATCGTCCCGGAGCTGCGCGAATTGCTCTCCTCGGCCACGGTGCGCGTGCGCAGCGTTGCCGTCGAAGGCGGCTACCTTGCCGTACTGCGGGCCAAGGACGGACGGCTGCGGCTCGTGCCCGGCCTGCTCGATCGAAGCACAGCGCAAGACAAAAAAGCCTTTGCCGGACCGGCCATCTCCATCGGCGCCATCGCCCTGCGCGACAGCGCGGTGGAGTTCTTCGATGCCACCATCAGCCAGCCGGCGCTGAAAGTGCGCGTCGAACAGCTCGAGGCGAAAGTCCAGGATGTGCGGCTGCCGGAGCTGACGGGGAGAACCCGCCTCGCCGTCACGGGCATCGTCAAGGGCGGACAGCGCGACGGCACCGTCTCCCTTCACGGCAGTGTCGAACTCGCAAGCAGGAACTCCGATATCGCCCTGCAACTGCGTCGAGTGGATCTGGTGTCGCTGCAGCCCTATCTGATCAAGGCCTCGGAGAGCGGCGTGCGCCGCGGCAGCCTGGATCTGGACGTGACATCCACGGTGCGCAACAACCGCCTGCATGCGCCCGGCTCGCTCACCCTCACCGGACTGGAGCTGACGTCGGCCGGCGGCGGCACTTTCATGGGCGTGCCGCGCAGCGCGGTGGTCTCCCTGCTCAAGGACGGCAACGACCGCATCCAGCTCAGCTTCGTCCTCGAGGGAAATCTCGCCGACCCGCGCTTCTCCCTCAACGAGAACTTCGCCACGCGCATCGGCTCCTCGCTGGCGGGCACGCTGGGCATCAGTCTGGAAGGGCTGGCGCGGGAGGTCGGCAGCGCCGGCGGCAATGTGCTGCGTGGCGTGGGCGATGCCGTCGAGAAGCTGCTCGGCAGGTAGTCCCCGCCGACGGCCTATCTGGCCCGGCGATGTCGCGTCGCGAACTCCCGAACATCGGAAAAGAAGTGCCGGAAGTCCTGTTCGAAGCCCGCGTAATCGGCGTGCAGCTCCTCGACCGCACCGGACAGCCCGTTCGGCTGCCGCAGGCGATGGCGGGCCATGCCATCCAGTGCCGCTCCGACCGCCTCGATTTCGCGATAGGAGCCCAGCCAGTCCTGGGCGTGCATGGCCGGAAAGATCAGTCCCAGCCGTGGCGGCAGCAGCGGCTGATGCCGCGCGAGAAGATCGTAAATCCCCGCCGTGAACGTCGGCAGCGGCTCACTGCAGTAAGCCCGCCAGTGCGCAGCAAGGAAGTGATCGTAGAACAGGTCGACCATGATGCCGGCGTAGCGGCGCCGCGCCGTGCTGACCCGTCTTCGGCTGCGCTGAAAGGCAGCATGGCCGTCGGCGAAGCTGTCGATGCGCCGGTGCAGCGCCACGCCGGCGGCAACAGCGGCCGGCAGGCCCGCAGGCAACGGCCCCTTGACGAAGTCGCCGAGCATCGCCCCGAGGCGATCGCCGGGATCGTCGCCGGCCAGCAAGGCGTGGGCCAGAAAGTTCATCGTGAACGCGCTGTTTATACCACCAAGGACACCAAGGACACGAAGCTGGTTCGATACTTGCCGGGAATGATGTCGCAACCTGGCTGGCCGGCATCTGCGTTGCGAGCACGTGGATTTCCTTGGTGTCCGTTGTGTCCTCGGTGGTGAGCCGCTCTTCTGAGCCTATTCACGATTCTCCTCTGCGTCCTCCGCGGTGCGTTGAAATCGAATCTGCGAAATCTGCGGATCGCTGCCCTTTCTACGATAGAATTTATGTCCATTGCGTGACGCGGAAATTCCGGTCAGAAATGAACCGGATTCGAAATCAACATGACCCATGCCCCAACAGAAAACCTCAACATCGAGGCCTTCGAGCTCATGCCTTCGCCGGAGGAGATTCACGAGCGCGTGCCCCTCAGCGATGCAGCGGCGGAAACCGTGTTGCAGGGGCGCGACGCCTTGCGCGCCATCCTCGATCGCAAGGATCCGCGCCTGTTCATCGTCGTCGGCCCCTGCTCGATCCACGATCCCGGGGCCGGACTGGACTACGCCCGGCGTCTGAAAAAGCTCGCCGACGAAGTGCAGGATACGCTGCTCCTCGTCATGCGCGTGTACTTCGAAAAGCCGCGCACGTCCACCGGCTGGAAGGGCTTCATCAACGATCCGCGCATGGACGACTCCTTCCACGTCGAGGAGGGAATGGAGCGCGCGCGCCGTTTTCTGCTCGACGTCAACGAATTGGGGCTGCCGGCCGCCACCGAGGCTCTGGATCCCATCGGCCCGCAGTATCTGGGGGATCTGATCGCCTGGACGGCCATCGGCGCCCGCACCTCCGAGTCCCAGACCCATCGCGAGATGTCGAGCGGCCTGTCTACGCCGGTCGGCTTCAAGAACGGCACCGACGGCGATCTCGACGTGGCCATCAACGCCATCGTCTCGGCCTCGCACCCGCACAGCTTCCTGGGTGTGAGCAGCCAGGGCCGAACCGCTGTCGTGCGCACGCGGGGCAACGGTCATGGCCACCTCGTCCTGCGTGGCGGCGGCGGGCGGCCCAATTACGATACGGTCAGCATCGCCATCGCCGAAGCTGCCCTGGCCAAGGCAAAGCTGCCGACGAACATCGTCGTCGACTGCTCCCACGCCAACTGTTACAAGAAACCGGAGAACGAGCCCCTCGTGCTGTTCGACTGCGTGCACCAGATTCGCGAGGGCAACCGCTCCATCGTTGGGTTGATGATCGAGAGCAACATCGAAGCCGGCAACCAACCGATCCCGGACGACCTGTCACAACTGCGCTACGGCTGCTCCGTGACCGATCCGTGCATCGACTGGACAACGACGGAGACGGTATTGCGCAAGGCTCGCGACATTCTGCGCGATGTTCTTCCGACCCGGCTGAATGGGTGAGCCAAGAGGTCGACCATGCCCCTCATTCGACCTTTCGCCGGTCTGCGGCCGGCGCCCTCCCGTGCCGCCGATGTTGCCGCCCCGCCCTACGATGTGCTGAGCACCGACGAGGCGCGCCAGCGTGCCGCCGGCCGGCCGTGGAGCTTTCTGCACATCTCCAAGCCGGAGATCGATCTGCCGCCGGGCACCGATCCCTATGCACCGCAGGTCTACGCCAAGGCGTCCGCGAACCTCCAGCGCATGCTGGCCGAGGGCATCCTCGCCCGCGATAGCGCGCCCTGCTACTACGCCTATCGCCTCGTCATGGGCGGTCACGTCCAGACCGGCCTGGTGGCGGCAGCCTCGGTCGCCGACTACGACGCGAACCGCATCCGCCGGCATGAGTTCACCCGGCCCGACAAGGAGGACGACCGGGTGCGCCAGATCGAGGCGTTGGCGGCGCAGACCGGCCCGGTGCTGCTCGCCTATCCGGCCGCGCCGGCTATCGACCGCACCCTCGCCGATGCCAGCCGCGGCGGCGTGCCCGATGCCGATGTCACCGCGCCTGACGGCATCCGGCACACGATCTGGGTCATTCGCGACGGTTCGCTGATCGACCGGCTGAGCACAGCCTTCGATGCGCTGCCGGCGCTCTACATCGCCGACGGTCACCATCGCTCGGCCGCTGCCTCCCGCGTGGCGGCGGCGCGGCGCGCTGCCAGTCCCCGGCACACCGGCGAGGAGAGCTACAACTACTTCCTGGCGGTGATCTTCCCCCACCACGAAATGCAGATCCTGGACTACAACCGGGTGGTGACGGATCTGAATGGCCTGAGCGCCGAGGCCTTTCTGGCACGTGTCGGCGAGCGCTTTGCGGTGCAGCCCAGCGCACAGCCGGTCAAACCCGCGGCACCCGGCGAGTTCGGCCTGTATCTGCCCGGCCGCTGGCTGCGCCTGAGGATACGGCCCGATCTGGTGCCGAGCGCGGACCCCGTGGCGCGCCTGGACGTGAGCCTGCTGTCGAACCATTTGCTAGGACCGGTGCTCGGTATCGAGGACCTGCGCCGCGACAAGCGCATCGACTTCGTCGGCGGCATCCGCGGCCTGGCGGAACTGGAGAGGCGGGTGGCCGGCGGCGAGATGGCGGCGGCGTTTTCCGTCTATCCCACACGCATGGAGGATCTGATGGCGGTGGCCGATGCCGGGAAGGTCATGCCGCCCAAGTCCACCTGGTTCGAGCCCAAGCTCGCCGACGGGCTGGTGTCCCACGTCCTCGACCAATGAGCGCTTCCGACCGCCTTCGAACGGCAGGACACTGCGCATACCGCACGCGCGCCGACAACTGACCGCCCGATGCAGGCGCATTCCCCAGTTCCGCAACCGTCACGGGCCACGACAACCGAAGCGACGCAGGACGCACAGGTTGCAGAGGTGTCGGCCTTGCAGGGCAAGCAACCGGATCCCGAACCGCGCCCCGCCAAGCGCCGCCGGCGCTGGCTGGCGCCGCTGACCTTCATCGTTCTGAGCGTCATCGTCATCGCCGGCGTGCTCGTGGCGGCGTTCCTCGTCGACGAGGCGCGCACCTCCTATTGGCAGGCCCATCTACTTGCGGACCTCGGACGCGAGCTGTCCTACAAACCGGAGCCAGGCCCGAGCCCGGCCATCGCATTCCCGCGCACCGGGCCCTACGACCATCGCCTGGGCTACGCCGATCTGCCGGAGTATCTGCGCCGCCTCAAGGCGCGCGGCTATGTCATCGCCGAACAGGCGCGCATGTCGCCCAAGCTCGCGCGTCTGGCGGACGCCGGTCTGTTTGCGCCCTATCTGGAAAAGGCACAGGCGGGCCTGACCATCTTCGGCTGCGGCAACGAACCCCTGTTCCGTGCCCGTTATCCCGAACGGATCTACGGGAAGTTCGAGGACGTGCCACCGGTGCTCGTCCAGACGCTGCTCTTCATCGAGAACCGCGAACTGCTCGATGCCGAGCATCCGCAGAAGAATCCGGCGGTCGAGTGGGACCGCTTTGGCAAGGCGCTGCTCGACCAGGTGATCCATGCCGTGGACGACGAGCACGAAACGCCCGGCGGCAGCACGCTGGCGACACAGATCGAGAAGTACCGCCACTCTCCCGACGGGCGCACCGGCTCGGGCAAGGAGAAACTGCGCCAGATGGCCTCGGCATCCGTGCGCGCTTATCTCAAGGGGCCGGACACGATGCCCGTGCGCCAGCAACTCGTGGTGGACTACCTGAACTCCGTTCCCCTCTCGGCCAAGTCCGGTCACGGCGAAGTGAGCGGGTTGGGCGATGGCCTGTGGGCCTGGTACGACCGCGACTTCGCCGAGGTGAACCGCATCCTGGCGCACAGTCCCGAGCAGCCCTCCGCCGACGCCGCGCTGGCCTACAAGCAGGCGTTAAGCCTGATGATCTCCCAGCGCCGTCCGTCCTATTACCTGGGCGGCAACGACGAGGAACTGGAACAGCACACCAACAGCTATCTGCGCCTGCTCGCCGCCGCCGGTGTGATCACGCCGGCCATGCGCGATACCGCGCTGGCGCAGCGGCTGCGAACGCGCGAGATCGGTATCCCGGCGCAATCGGGCCCATTTGCGCAACGCAAGACGGCGACGACGGTGCGCACCCATCTGGCGGGCATGCTGCGCACGCCACGGCTGTACGATCTGGATCGCCTCGACCTGACCGCCGCCAGCACGCTGGACACCGAACTGCAGCGCGCCGTGACCAACCTGCTGCGCGAGCTGCGCGACCCGGAGGTGGCGAAGCGCTCCGGGTTGGTGGAAAAGCGGCTGCTCGAGCGGGGCGACCCGGCCAAGGTGATCTACAGCTTTACCCTGTTCGAGCGCACGCCCCATGCCAACGTCGTGCGCGTGCAGGCCGACAACTTCGATCAGCCCTTCGACATCAACGAGGGGACCAAGCTCGACCTCGGCTCGACAGCCAAGCTGCGCGTGCTGGTGAGCTATCTCGAGATCGTCGCCAACCTGCACCGGGAGTACGGCGAGCTGGTGCCGGAAGCATTGCGCGCCATCACCCTCGCCCCCCAGGACACGATCTCCCACTGGGCGGTGGAGTATCTGGCGGGTGCGCGCGACCGTAGCCTCCCGGCCATGCTCGATGCGGCACTGGAGCGCAAATACTCGGCCAGCCCGGGGGAGCAGTTCTTCACCGGCGGCGGCATTCACACCTTCGAGAACTTCGACCCCGAGGACAACGGCCGCATCCTGAGCGTGCGCGAGGGGTTGCGCCGCTCGGTGAATCTGGTGTTCGTGCGGTTGATGCGCGACGTCGTGCGCCACACCATGTTCAACATGCCCGGCTCCAGTGCCACCCTGCTGGAGGACGCTTCCGATCCGCGGCGCGAGGAATTTCTCGTCAAATTCGCCGACCGCGAGGGCAAGGGCTTCATCCAGCGCTTCTATCGCAAGTATCAGGGCAAGACACCGGAGGAGACGAAAACCGCCCTGCTGCAAACCTTCCGGGCGACACCGCGACGCCTCGCCGCCGTCCATCGCCTGATCGAACCGGAGGCGGATCAGGCGCGCCTGCGGCAATTCCTCGAAGACACCCTGCCCGGCACCAAGGTGGATCAGGAAACCACCGCCGCTCTGTACAAGGAATACGCGTTCGAGCGCTTCGGACTCGCAGACCGCGGTCACGTGGCGGGCATGCACCCCCTGGAGCTGTGGACCGCCGCCTATCTGATCCGCCGCCCGGGCGCCAGCTTGAGCCAGACCATCGAGGCGAGCACCCGGGAGCGGCAGGAGGTCTACACCTGGCTGCTCAAGAGCCGCAACAAGCGTGCCCAGGACAGCCGCATCCGCACGCTGGTCGAGCTGGAAGCGTTCCTCGAGATCCACCGCACCTGGAAGCGGCTCGGCTATCCCTTCGAATACCTCGTCCCCTCCTATGCCTCGGCGCTGGGCAGCTCCGCCGACCGGCCGGCGGCACTGGCCGAGCTGATGGGCATTCTGGTGAACGATGGCGTGCGGCTGCCCACGGTGCGCATTAGCGATCTGCACTTCGCCGCCGACACGCCCTACGACACGCGGCTGGCCGTTGCTCCGGCGGCCGGCGAGCGGGTGCTGCCGCCGGAGGTGGCGCGTGCCGCACGCGGCGTCCTGCGCGAGGTGGTGGAAAGCGGCACGGCGCAGCGTCTGAAGACGGCCTTCAAACGCGCCGACGGCACGCCTTTGGAAGTGGGCGGCAAGACAGGCACCGGCGATCACCGCTACGAGATCTACGGCAAGGGCGGGCAGCTCATCTCCTCGCGCGTCGTCAGCCGCTCGGGTACCTTCGTCTTCTTCATCGGCGAGCGCTACTTCGGCACGCTCACCGCCCACGTGCGCGGCGAAGGCGCGGCCGATTTCGGCTTTACAAGCGCGCTGCCGGCGCAGATTCTCAAGGTGCTGGCGCCAACCCTGATCAAGGTCGTGGATCCGGGCAAGGAAGCAGGCGCCGCCTGCCGTCCGCGCGTGGCCGCAGTCGCCCCCGCCAGCGACGCTCAGTGATGGTTGCGGGCGGCGTCGCGCAGGGCGGGAATCGCCTGCGCCGCGTTGGCGGTCGTCGCCTCTGCTACCGCTGATAGCGGAATGCCGCGCAGCAGCGCCAGCTCCAGCGCGATGCCCGGCAGGTGTTCCGGGCTGTTGCGCCGAGTTGCGGCGAACGCCGGCGCCATGTCGGGTGCATCGGTCTCGAGCACGATGGCATCGAGCGGGAGCGTCGCCGCCAGCTCGCGCAGCCGTGTCGCACGGGAATAGGTCATGGCCCCGCCAAAGCCGAGTTTGAAACCGAGCTTGATGAACTCGTCCGCCTGCTGGCGGCTGCCGTTAAAGGCGTGGGCGATGCCGCCGCGCACGCCGGCGCGCCGCAAGTGTTTGAGGACCGTGTCCTGGGCGCGACGGATGTGCAGCAGGACCGGCAGATTGAAGTCACGGGCGATCTTGAGTTGCTCGCCGAAGAAGCGCTCCTGCCGCTCCCGGTCGAGACCGGGAACGAAATGGTCCAGACCGATCTCGCCGACCGCCACCGCCGGCTTCTCCCGCAGTTGGACGCGCAGGGCCATCAGGTCTTCCTCCCGGGCGCGATCGACGTACATGGGATGGATGCCCCATGCCGGCAGGCAGGCGGAATAGCGGCAGCACGTGCGCTCGACATCGGTGAAGTTCGCGACCGTGACGGCGGGTATCAGCATGGTACCGACGCCCGCCGAAGCCGCGCGCGCCACGACCTCGTCGCGGTCCTCGTCGAACTCCGCCGCGTCGAGATGGCAGTGCGTGTCGATCAGCATCGGTCGGAGAGATCCATCCACCGCAGAGGACACAGAGGACGCGGAGGAACCCAGGCAGAAACGAGTTTCTTCCATTGGCCCGCAGCTTCGTTTTGGCGGCTTCCGAATTTCCTCTGTGTCCTCTGCGTCCTCTGTGGTGAAGTATTTTCTCGGCGCCGACCGACGGCAGGCGCGAAGCTTATTCCACTTCCTCGATCCAGGCCATCTGAATGGCCTCGAGGATCCTTTCGCCGCAATGCTTGGGATCGTCGTTGAATCCTTCCAGCGCCAGCACCCAGTTCATGAGGTCGACAAAGTTGATCCGCTGCGGATCGACCTCCGGATGCTTTTCCACCAGCGCGATCGCAATGTCAGTTGTGTCAGTCCACTTCATCCGTGCTTGCTCTCTTTCACCATATTGATGGTGTACTTCGGAATCTCGACCACGAGCGGCGTGTCACCCACCTTCGCCTGGCAGGACAGCCGCGAGGTCGGCTCCAGCCCCCAAGCCTTGTCGAGCAGATCCTCTTCTTTCTCCTCGGCCGCCTCCAGGGAGTCGAATCCCTCACGGATGACCACATGACAGGTGGTGCAGGCACAGGATTTCTCGCAGGCGTGTTCGATTTCGATGCCATTGTCAAGAAGGTTGTCGCACAGCGACACCCCGGGCTTGGCGTCGATGACCGCGCCTTCCGGGCACAGTTCTTCGTGAGGCAGGACGATCAGTTGTGTCATAGTTTCACGGCAGGCGTCGAATTGCCTGCAATCCGCACATAACGCAGGCCGACGCCGATCGCGCTCATTCGCTCGCGCACGACGGGCGCCGCCGGGCGTGCGCATGTCGGATGATCGGCAACCAAACGGCTCTGAGTCGTGTGCGCTTGTCTGCGTAACTTGTGGACGGCTTCGTTATTATGGATCCGTCAAAGGTTAATGGCATCGACCTTGCGGCCTGCAAGCGCCGTTCTGATGCTCTGATCCATGCGCCGTGCGGCGAACTCCTGCGTGGCGGCGTCGAGGAATTCGCTGTCGCGCTTGATCGCCTGGTGATCTTCGCCTGCCACCGTGTCGCGCAGCCGGGCGAGCGCGCCTTCGATGCGCGCCCGCTCCTGCTCGGACAGCAGGCTGCCGTCCCGGGCGAGCGCAGCCGTCGTCGCTTCGATGCTCCGCTGTGCCTCCACGCGCTGCTCGTGCAGCGCCCGCGCCTGCATGTCCTGCGAGGCGTGCTCCATGGAATCGCGCAGCATGCCGGCGATCTCGTCGTCGGTCAGTCCGTAGGACGGCTTCACGGTGATGGAAGCTTCGACGCCCGAGGACATCTCGCGCGCCGACACCGACAGCAGGCCGTCGGCATCAATCTGGAACGTGACGCGAATGCGCGCCGCGCCAGCGACCATGGGCGGAATGCCGCGCAGTTCGAAGCGCGCCAGCGATCGGCAGTCGGAAACCAATTCGCGCTCGCCCTGGACGACGTGGAAGCCCATGGCGGTCTGGCCGTCCTTGAAGGTGGTGAACTCCTGGGCACGGGCGACGGGAATGGTGGAATTGCGCGGAATGATCTTCTCCACCAGACCACCCATCGTCTCCAGCCCGAGAGAGAGCGGAATGACGTCGAGAAGCAGCCAGTCCTCCTCGCTGGTGCGGTTACCGGCGAGCACGTTGGCCTGAATTGCAGCACCGAGAGCGACCACTTTGTCCGGGTCGAGATTGGTCAGCGGCTCCTGGTGGAAGAACTCCGCCACGGCACGCTGAATCTGCGGCATGCGCGTGGCACCGCCGACCATCACGACTCCCTTGATGTCCTCGACCGTCAGCCGGGCGTCGCGCAGCGCTTTGCGCACCGGCGCCAGAGTCTTGTTCACCAGATGGCGCGACATCTCCGTGAATTCGTCGCTGGTCAGGTTCAGCCTGACCTCCTCGCCCGTGGATAGCGGCACGACGATGGGCGCCTCGGTATGGCCGGTCAGGCGCTCCTTCGCTTCCCGTGCCTTGAGCAGCAGGCGGCGCGAGTCCTCGACGCCGAGCGGGCTAAGGCGCGCGTTGTCGAGAATCCAGCAATGCACGCGCTGGTCGAAGTCGTCACCGCCGAGGGCGGCGTCGCCGCTGGTCGCCATGACCTCGAACACGCCCCGGGTAAGCTTGAGAATCGAGAAGTCGAAGGTGCCGCCGCCAAGATCGTAGACGGCATAGATACCCTCTGCGGCGTTGTCCAGGCCGTAGGCGATGGCAGCCGCGGTGGGCTCGTTGAGCAGACGCAGGACATTGAGACCGGCCAGCCGCGCCGCGTCCTTGGTTGCCTGGCGCTGGGCGTCGTCGAAATAGGCCGGCACCGTGATCACCGCACCCAGCAGTTCCCCACCCAGGCTCGCCTCGGCGCGGGTGCGCAGTACTTTCAGTATTTCCGCCGAAATTTCCACCGGACTCTTGACCCCGGCGACAGTGCGTAGCCGCACCATGCCTTCGGCATCGAGGAAATCGTAAGGCATGGTTTCCACGTGTGCGACATCCTTCAGCCCGCGGCCCATGAAGCGCTTGACCGAGACGATGGAATTGCGCGGGTCCCGCGCCTGGGTCGCCTGGGCGCCGTAGCCGACATCCGCGCTGCCATCGCTGCGATAGCGGACGATGGATGGCAGCAGGGTTCGCCCCTGCTCATCGCTGAGCACGACGGCCATGCCATTGCGCACCGTGGCGACAAGGGAATTGGTCGTGCCCAGATCGATGCCGACGGCCAGCCGGTGCTGATGCGGCGCGGTGGACTGACCCGGCTCGGAGATCTGCAGCAGCGCCATCAGGGCTCCATGGTTTCCAGCGCGTGGTCGATGTCGTGTTGCAGCTTTTCCACGAACATCAACCGACGCACCGCGTCGGCCGCCGCGGCGTAGTTGTGCTCGGCATCGATTGCGCGCTCGATCTCGCCGTGGATCTCGCGCGCATGCTGCCGCAGGCGATGATGCAATTGCTCGAGCGCGGCACTGTCTTCGGCCGCCTGCGCCTCGGCGACCGCCTCGCGCCACTCCATCTGCTCCATGAGAAACTGCGGCGACATGGCCGTATTGCTCGTCTCACCGGTGTCTTGGCCTTGCAGTTGCAGCAGGTACTGCGCCCGCGACAGGGGGTGCCTCAGGGTGCGATAGGCTTCATTGACCTGGGTCGCCCATTGCATCGACAGCCGCCGCTCCGTTTCCGGCAGGTGGGCGAAGCGGTCCGGGTGAACACGGCTCTGCAGGTCACGGTAGACCTGTTCCACCACCGCGGCATCGAGCCGGAATGTCCGTGACAGGCCGAACAGCGCGAAATAGTCCTTGTTGAAATCGACGTTCATGGCGCAGGTCGCAGCGGTGGTGCAGGGGCAACGGCACGGGGCATGCGCGTCACCGGACATCTCCTCGCCGGTCGTCCGCGCACGCTCGTCCGGTACGCTGCCTGGCTCAGACGCTGAAACTTTCGCCGCAGCCGCACTGGTCCTTGACGTTGGGATTGTTGAACTTGAAGCCCTCGTTCAATCCCTCGCGCGCGAAGTCCAGTTCCGTGCCGTCGATGTAAGGCAGGCTCTTCGGGTCTACCAGCACCTTGACGCCATGGCTCTCGAAGACGATGTCCTCGGGCTGGGTCTCGTCGGCGAATTCCAGCTTATAGGCCATGCCGGAGCACCCCGAGGTGCGCACTCCGACGCGCAGGCCGATGCCCTTGCCCCTCTTGGCGAGAAAACCGGAAACGTGCTTGGCCGCTCTTTCGGTCAGCGAAATTGTCATGGTTCGTCTGTCTCCCTCATGCGCCGGCGCCCTGCGCGGTCTCCTGCGCGGCGGCGTCCTCTGTCTGTGTTGTGTCATGCTTGCTGCGATAGTCCGCGATCGCCGCCTTGATGGCGTCCTCGGCCAGGATCGAACAGTGGATCTTGACCGGCGGCAAGGCCAGTTCTTCTGCGATCTGCGTGTTCTTGATGCCGGCCGCCTGATCGAGCGTCTTGCCCTTGACCCACTCGGTCACCAGCGAACTGGAGGCGATCGCCGATCCGCAGCCATAGGTCTTGAACTTCGCATCCTCGATGATACCGTCCTTGCCGACCTTGATCTGCAGTTTCATCACGTCGCCGCAGGCCGGCGCGCCGACCATGCCGGTGCCCACGCCCTCTTCGTCGCGCCCGAAGGAGCCGACATTGCGCGGGTTTTCGTAGTGGTCCAGGACCTTGTTGCTGTATGACATCTGAGCCTCCGATGGAATGGATCGTGACCGGTCGCCGCTTCAGTGCGCCGCCCACTGCACGCTGTTGAGGTCGACACCGTCCTTGAACATCTCCCACAGCGGCGAGAGCTCGCGCAACTTGGTTAGCTTGCGGTGCAGCAGGTCGATCGTGTAGTCGATTTCCTCTTCCGTAGTGAAGCGGCCGATGGTGAAGCGGATGGAGCTGTGCGCCAGTTCGTCGTTGCGCCCCAGGGCACGTAGCACGTAGGACGGCTCCAGACTGGCCGAGGTGCAGGCAGAACCGCTCGACACCGCCACGTCCTTGATCGCCATGATGAGCGACTCGCCCTCGACGAAATTGAAGCTGACGTTTAGGTTGTGCGGCACACGCTGTTCGAGGTCGCCGTTGATGTACGTCTCTTCGATGTCCGAGATGCCCTTGAGCAGCTTGTCGCGCAGGTGGCAGATGCGTTCGTTCTCCATCGCCATTTCTTCGCGTGCAATGCGGAAGGCTTCGCCCATGCCGACGATCTGGTGGGTCGCGAGCGTTCCAGAGCGCAGGCCCCGCTCGTGGCCGCCGCCATGCATCTGGGCTTCCAGGCGCACCCGTGGCTTGCGGCGCACGAAAAGCGCGCCGACGCCTTTCGGCCCGTAGGTCTTGTGCGCCGAAAAGGACATGAGATCCACCTTAAGCTGCTGCAGGTCGATGGCCACCTTGCCGGTCGCCTGAGCGGCATCCACGTGGAAGATCACGCCCTTGTCCCGACAGATCTCGCCGATCTGTGCGATCGGTTGGACGACACCGATCTCGTTGTTGACCAGCATTACCGAGGCGACGATGGTGTCCTTGCGCAAGGCCTGCTTGAATTGATCGATGCCGACCAGGCCGCGCTCGTCCGGATCAAGGTAGGTCACTTCGAAGCCCTGGCGCTCCAGCTCGCGACAGGTGTCCAGCACCGCCTTGTGCTCGGTCTTGACGGTGATCAGATGCTTGCCCTTGCCCTGGTAGAAGTGTGCCGCACCCTTGAGCGCCAGGTTGTTGGACTCGGTGGCGCCGGAGGTCCAGATGATCTCCTTCGAATCGGCGCCGACCAGAGCCGCCACGTCCTCGCGCGCCTGTTCGACGGCGGCCTCGGCTTCCCAGCCGAAGGGGTGGGAGCGGCTGGCCGGATTGCCGAAATGCTCGGTCAGGTACGGAATCATTTTCTCCGCCACGCGCGGATCCACGGGCGTTGTCGCCGAATAGTCCAGATAGATTGGCAGCTTGGGCATGCGTCTATTCTCCGTTCCCTGAATTGGATTCGTCCTCACACTGCGACGGCGGTCATTCGTTTCAGCGCCTGAAGCGTCTCGCCCATCGCCGCGAGAAACGCATCGACCTGGGCCGGCGTATTGTCGCGCCCCAGGCTCACACGCACGGCGCCGCGGGCGACATCGGCCGCCACGCCCATCGCCAGCAGGGTTCGCGAGGGCTCCGGCGAGGCGCTCGAGCAGGCAGAACCGCTCGCCACCGCGTAGCCGGCACGATCGAGCTGGGCCACCAGAGTCTCGCCATCGACCTGCGGCAAGGCGAAAAACGTCGTATTCGGCAACCGCGGCGCAGCGCGGGCAAAGATCTCGGTGCCCAATTGCGCCAATCCGGATTCGAGACGCTGGCGCAGACCGGCGACATGCGCCGCGACGGCGTTCAGGCGCGAAACCGCCATCTCGCACGCCGCACCAAATCCGACGATCGCCGCGACGTTCTCGGTCCCGGCGCGCAGGCCGCGTTCCTGGCCGCCGCCGGAAATGAGCGGCCGCAGTTCGACACGCTTGTCCACCACGAGCGCGCCAGCGCCCAGCGGCCCGCCGATCTTGTGCGCGGAGACGGTCAGCGCATGAATGCCGAGCGAGCGGAAGTCCACCTCGATCTTGCCCAATGCTTGCACGGCATCGCTGTGAAACCAGCATCCGCCGCGCGGAACGCGCACCTTCGCGCACTCCGCGAGCATGGCGATGTCCTGGAGCACGCCCGTTTCGTTGTTCGCCAGCATCACCGAGATCAGCCGCGGCGCAAGGGTGAGAATGCGCCCGTAGTCGTCGGTCGCCACGCGCCCCTGCCCGTCCACGGCGATGCGCTCCAACTGCCAGCCTTGCCGCGTCAGATCTTCCGCCGGCCTCATGACGCAAGGGTGCTCGATGGCGCTCACCGCCGCGACGCCCGGCTTCATGCAGGCGGCCGCACCTTTCAGAAATAGATTGTTCGCCTCACTGCCGCCGCTAGTGAACACGACCTCGGTAGCATGGGCCCCGACCGCCGCGGCAACCTGCTGCCGCGCCGCGTCGATCGCCTTGCGCGCGTTCCGGCCGTACTCGTGCCGGCTCGATGCGTTGCCAAAGCGCTCGCGCAGGTAGGGCAACATCGCCTCCAGCACCAGCGGATCGAGGGGCGTGGTGGCGTTGTGATCGAGGTAGGCCGGGGCGAACATCGTGCGATGGCGTCAGGCAGACACGACGGCTATGCGCTTGCTGCGACTGGCTGGGCGATCGTCGCGCAGCACGGCCAGATCCTTGAGCGGACGCTGTTTCGCCACCAGCTCGGCCAGCGCCACGGAACTCAGATACTCAAACATGCGCGCGTTGAGATTGGTCCACAAGTCGTGCGTCATGCAGCGGTGGTCGTCGTTGCAGTTCTCCCGGCCGCCGCACTGTGTCGCGTCGAGCGGCTCGTCCACCGCGACGATGATGTCGGCCACGGATATCTCGCCCATCGGCCTGGCCAGGCGATAGCCGCCGCCGGGTCCGCGCACACTCGCCACGAGCTTGTGCCGGCGCAGCTTGCCGAACAGCTGCTCGAGGTAGGATAGCGAAATCTTTTGCCGCTCGCTGATTCCCGCCAGCGTCACCGGCCCGTCGCTGTGGCGCAGCGCCAGATCGATCATTGCAGTCACGGCAAATCGGCCCTTCGTGGTTAGTCTCATGCTTGCCCCCTATCCGGCTGTGGCCCGGTCAATACCTGACAATTGCAGTCAACTATACGAATCCCGATAGATTCAGTCAACTATTTTACCGAGATATTGCGGATCAAAGCCGTCGGCGGTCGCAACCTCGTCGCTGACCGTGACGCCGGCACGCTGCAGATGCTTGAGCAGCAGCTCGATGCGCCGGTCCGTTTCCACGGCGTGGTCGAGCAGGCCGTGGATTGCCTTGGCGAACGGATCGTCCATGTCGCTGGTGACGCCGTAGGCGGAGAAGCCCAGCCGTTGCGCGGTTTCCTCCCGCCGCTGATCGCGGCCGGGTTCGACGATGCGCGCCGGGTTGCCCAACGCGGTGGTGCCGGCGGGTACTGCCTTGACGACGACGGCATTCGAACCGATCTTCGCACCGTCGCCCACCGTAAAGGGTCCGAGCACCTTGGCGCCGGCACCGACGATCACGCCCCGGCCGAGCGTCGGGTGGCGCTTGCCCTTGCGCAGGGACGTGCCGCCCAGGGTCACGCCCTGGTAGAGCGTGCAGTCGTCGCCGATTTCCGTTGTCTCGCCGATTACCACGCCCATGCCGTGGTCGATGAACACGCGCCGGCCGATGGTGGCGCCGGGGTGGATCTCGATGCCGGTCAGCCAACGCCCCGCTTGGGAGATGAAGCGCGCCAGCCAATACAGGCCATGCCGCCAACATCCGTGAGCCAGGCGGTGCAGCAACAGGGCATGAACGCCCGGATAACAGGTAAGCACCTCCCAGGCACTGCGCGCGGCAGGATCGCGCTCGACGACCGTAGCAATGTCCTCACGGAGGTGACTGAACATCCGGCGACTCCATTAGAGAATGCTGAAGTATCTTAGAAAACCCTAGTGTTCCGGTCAACTTTTTTTGTCAGGGAATTGAGTAGCCCGCGCAGAATGTTGACTTCCTCCCGCTCCAGCCGGGCACGGCCGAACAGCCGGCGCAGCCGCGCTATGAGCCGTCCAGGGTGATGAGGGTCGAGGAAGCCGCTGTCGGTCATCACCTGCTCGAGATGGGCGTGGAAGCGCTCCACGTCTTCGAACGGCGCAAGGTTCTGATCCGCCGCCACCGGCAGTGGTGCGTCCTGGGCGGCAAGTCGCAACTCGTAGGACAGGATCTGCACGGCGTTGGCCAGGTTGAGGGAGGCGTACTCGGGATTCGCCGGGATGGTGACAGGTATTTGGCATAGTGCAAGCTCGGTGTTGTCCAGCCCCGAGCTTTCACTGCCGAAGACCAGTGCCACGTCGCCCATGCCGGCAGCGGCGAGCAGCTCGGATGCGGCCTCCCGCGGCGTGCGCACGGTCAATGTGAGTTCGCGCCGTCGCGCCGTCATCGCCGCAGCCAGCAGCGTGCCCTCGAGCGCCGGCGCAAGACCGTCGCACACGATGGCATTATTAAGCACGTCGGTCGCCGCAGCGGCGCGGGCGTCGGCATCTGGATGGGGAAAAGCCCGCGGGCGGACGAGATACAGGCGGGACAAACCCATGGTCTTCATCGCCCGGGCGGCGGCGCCGATGTTGCCGGGGTGGCTCGGCCGGCAGAGCACGACTCGGACGCGGGCAAGCGAGCGCTGCCCGTTCATACTAAAATGCCACGTTTTTGCCGCCTTGCGCAGCATGGCATGGCGACGCCACCAAATCCGACGTGAGCCCGATGCACCCGACCCTGAACATCGCCATCAAGGCAGCACGGCGCGCCGGCAGCATCATCAATCGCGCCAGCCTCAATCTCGATCTCCTCAAAGTCAGCACCAAGCAGCAGAGCGATTTCGTCACCGAGGTCGACAAGGCCGCCGAAGCCGCCATCATCGAGATTCTGCGCGAGTCCTATCCTGATCACGCGATTCTAGCAGAAGAGACCGGCGCCTCCGCCGGCGCCCGCGGCGCCGAGCACCAGTGGATCATCGATCCGCTGGACGGGACCACTAACTTCATCCACGGCATGCCCCAGTATGCCGTTTCCATCGCCCTCGCCCACAAGGGAATCGTTACCCAGGCGGTGGTGTTCGACCCCACGTGCAACGAGTTGTTCACCGCATCGAAAGGCGGCGGCGCCTTTCTCAACGAACGTCGCCTGCGCGTGAGCAAGCGCACGAAGCTGCACGAGGCGCTCATCGGCACGGGCTTCCCCTACCGCGCCTTCGAGCATATCGATGCCTACCTCGGCATGCTGCGCGAGCTGCTCCAGACCACGGCCGGGGTGCGTCGGCCCGGTGCCGCCGCCCTGGATCTTGCCTACGTCGCCGCGGGGCGCTACGACGGCTTCTGGGAGATCGGGCTGTCACCCTGGGACATGGCTGCCGGGAGCCTTCTCATCACGGAGGCTGGCGGGCTGGTCGGCGACCTGAGCGGCGAGGCGAATTATCTGCGGACCGGCAACATCGTCGCCGGCACGCCGAAGGTTTTCGCCCAGTTGCTGCAGGTCATCGGCAGGCATCTGGACGGCTCCCTCAAAGCCTGAATCCGATGCGCCAGCGTCCGGGCGAGCCCAAGGCGGACGAAGCCGACTGGTCCGGGCATACTCCCATGATGCAGCAGTACCTGCGCCTGAAAGCGCAGTATCCCGACCTGCTGTTGTTCTACCGCATGGGCGATTTCTACGAGCTGTTCTATGACGACGCCGAGAAGGCGGCGCGCCTGCTCGACATCACGCTGACCACGCGGGGCCAGTCGGCGGGCCGGCCGATCAGGATGGCGGGCGTGCCCTACCACGCCGTCGAGCAATATCTGGCGCGCCTGGTCAAGCTCGGCGAGTCGGTCGTCATCTGCGAGCAGATCGGCGACCCGGCCACGTCCAAGGGGCCGGTGGAGCGTGCCGTGACGCGCATCGTCACCCCCGGCACGCTGACCGATTCGGCCCTGCTGGACGAGAAATCCGACAGCCTCCTGCTCGCGCTGACGTTCGCCAAGAATCGCATCGGACTGGCGTGGCTGAACCTCGCCAACGGCGACCTGCGGCTGCAGGAAATCGGCAGGGGTCTGCTTGCCGCGCAGTTGGAGCGCCTGCGCCCGGCGGAGATCCTCGTGCCGGACAGCCTGTGCATGGAGCTGCCCGATGGCATCGCGGTGAAGCGGTTACCCGACTGGCATTTCGATCGGGCCGCCGCAGAGCGGCTGCTGTGCGGGCACTTCGGCACCGGCGATCTGGCGGCCTTCCTGCCCGCCGACGACGATATGCCCTTCGACCTGGGGTTGGCGGCTACCGGTGCCCTGGTCGAATACGCCCGTGCCACCCAGAATCAGGCCCTGGCCCATGTCACCGCGCTCAAGGTCGAAACCGGGGGCGAGTATCTGCGCCTGGACGCCGCCACACGGCGCAATCTTGAGATTTCCGAGACCCTGCGCGGGGCCGCCGCGCCAACGCTGATGTCCTTGCTCGACAACTGCAGCACGGCCATGGGCTCGCGCTGGCTGCGCCACTGCCTGCACCATCCCCTTTCCGACCGTGCGGCGGCGGCAGCGCGTCACGCCGGCGTCGGCGAACTGGCCGGCGACGCCGGCAACGGCCCATACACGAAGCTGCATTCGCTGCTGCGCGGCGTCGGCGACGTCGAACGCATCACCGCCCGCGTTGCCCTGAAGAGCGCCCGTCCGCGTGATTTGTCCGCGCTGCGCGAGAGTTTGAATCAGCTCGCTGCATTGCGCGCGGTACTGGAGAAACCCGAGGCTGCGTTGCTGGCTAACCTGCTGAACGATCTGCAAACACCGACCGAGTGCCTGATGCTGCTCACCCGGTCAATCCGCGCCGAACCCGCCGCCATCCTGCGCGAGGGTGGCGTCATTGCCGAAGGCTATGACGCAGAGCTGGACGCGCTGCGGGCACTGAACGACAACTGCGGCGCTTTCCTGCTCGACTTGGAAGCGCGCGAGCGCGCGCGCACCGGTATCGCCAACCTGCGGGTCGAATACAACCGCGTACATGGCTTCTACATCGAAGTCACCCATGCCAACGCCGATCGGGTCCCGGAAGACTATCGCCGTCGCCAGACGTTGAAGAACGCCGAGCGCTACATCACGCCGGAGCTGAAGAGTTTCGAGGACAAGGCCCTGTCGGCCCAGCAGCGTGCCCTGGCACGCGAGAAGGAACTCTACGATGCCCTGCTCGAGCTGCTCGCGCCCCACATCGCCGCGTTGCAGCGCATCGCCCGCGCGCTGGCGCTGCTCGACGGTCTGTGCGCCTTCGCCGATGCCAGCGTGCGCTACCGCTACTGCCGGCCGCGGTTCGTCGACGAGACGATCCTGGAAATCGAGGACGGCCGGCACCCGGTGGTCGAGCGCCAGGTCCAGCCCTTCATCGCCAACGGCACGCGTTTGTCGCCGCTGCGCCGCATGCTGCTCATCACCGGGCCGAACATGGGCGGCAAGTCCACCTATATGCGCCAGGTGGCGCTGATCGTGCTGCTCGCCCATTGCGGCGCCTACGTGCCGGCGAACGCCGCGCGCATCGGGCCCATCGACGCCATCCACACGCGCATCGGTGCCTCCGACGATCTTGCCTCCGGGCGCTCGACCTTCATGGTGGAGATGACGGAGTCGGCGGCCATTCTGCACGGCGCCACCGAGCGCAGCCTGGTGCTGATGGACGAGGTCGGCCGGGGCACGTCCACCTTCGACGGCATGGCGCTGGCGTTCGCCATCGCGCGCCACCTGCTGGAGAAGAACCGCTGCTACACGCTGTTCTCGACCCACTACTTCGAGCTGACGCGACTGGCTTTGGACTATTCCGAATGCGCCAACGTGCATCTGGATGCGGTCAGCCATGGCAATACCGTCGTTTTTCTCCACGCCGTCGAGGAGGGACCGGCAAGCCAGAGTTACGGCATCGAGGTGGCGGCGCTCGCGGGCATCCCTGCCAGCGTCGTGCGCGACGCCAAGCGGCGATTGCATGCCCTGGAGAGTCGGCAGATCGACGACAGCGTCCAGCCCGATCTGTTCGCCGCCAGCCCGCCGCCCGAGCCGGAAGCGGAGGCGCCGCCGCAGGAACTACTCGAGCGCCTGCGGCAGATCAACCCTGATGAGCTCACACCGCGGGAGGCGCTGGACAAGCTTTACGAATTGAAGCGGGTGATCGAATGACGCGCATCGCCCGTGCCGCGTTCGCTGCATGCTGCTTCGCCCTGGCGGCACCGGGCGGGGCGGACACATTTAGCTTTGCGCTGATCGGCGACGTGCCCTACAACGCGTTCGAGCGCGCCCACCTGCCGCGGCTGATCGAGGAGATCGACACGGAGAACATTGCCTTCGTCATTCACGATGGCGACATCAAGGACGGCGGCAGCCTATGCAGCGACGAGGTCTTTCTCGATCGCCTGCGCATCTTCGATGCCTCGCACCATCCCTTCGTCCTGGTTCTCGGCGACAACGAGTGGACGGATTGCCGGCGCCGGAGCAACGGCGCGTTCGATCCGCTCGAGCGCCTGGCGAAACTGCGCGAGATATTCTACGCCCGCGGCCGAACCCTGGGCCGGAATACATTTCCTCTCGAATCGCAGGCAGCGGATCCCGCCTTCGGGCAGTACCGCGAAAACGTGCGATGGCAGAAAGGGCGAGTTCTCTTCGTCGCGCTCAACGTGCCCGGCGGCGACAACAATTTCGGCCGCGGGCCGGCACCAAGCCACGACTTCGTCGATCGGGGCAATGCCAACCGCGCCTGGTTGGCCTCCGCGTTCGCCATGGCGCGCAGCCGGGCGCTCGCCGGCATTGTCATCGTCATCCAGGCCAACCCGGCGTTCGAGGCCTACAATCGCGGCAGTCCGCAGCGCGGCTACCAGGCGCTCATCGATCAGCTCGTCGCCGAAACGCGCGCCTTTCCGGGACAGGTCGTCCTCGTGCATGGCGACTCGCATTTCCACCGCATCGACCGACCCATGCTGAACCCGGACACGCACCAGGTGGTCGACAACTTCATACGGGTGGAAACCTATGGATCGCCCTTCATGGGCTGGGTGAAGGTGACGGCGAACGACGAACAGTCCCCGCTGTTCCGCTTCGAGTCCCGCCCCTATACGGTGCCGCAGGGCGACCGGCCGATGCAGTAAGCCGGCGTCCGCCTCAGTGGTGATGATGGCCGCCGCGGGCATCATGCACATGCCCATGCGACAGCTCATCGGCGGTGGCCGAACGGACATCGGAGACGGTGCAGCTGAAGATCAACGCCTGGCCGGCAAGCGGATGGTTACCATCGACGACCACCTTGCCCTCGGCAATGTCGGTAATCGTGTAGATACGCTCGTCCTCGCCCTCGTCCGAGGAGCGCTCGAATTGCATCCCGACCTCGATGTTTTCCGGGAAGAGCGACAGAGATTCTATGAAGACGAGCGATTCGTCATACTCGCCGAAGGCCTCTTCCGGCTGCAGCTTGATTTCCAGCTCATCGCCAACCGTCCTGCCCTGCAGCGCTTCTTCGATGCGGGCGAAGATGCCGTCGTAGCCGCCATGGAGATAGCACAGCGGTTCCCTGCCCTCGTCAATCAGGTTTCCGTCCGGATCCGACACGCGATAGTTCAGCGTCACCACCGTGTTTCTGTCGATGAGCATGTTGCTCTCCCTTTTCGAGCTGCCTGACCAGTTGCAGGATTTCGGCGGCATGACCACGCGGACTGACACCATACATCGCGTGCCGCACGATGCCCTTCTTGTCGATGATGAATGTCGAGCGCAGGATACCCATCCGCTTCATGCCATCGACTTCTTTCTGTTGCCAAACGCCGTACAAACGGCAGACGTCGCCTTCGGTGTCAGCGAGCAGCCGCACGGACAGGCCATGCTTGTCACGGAACTCGGCGTGGGAAATGCAGTCGTCCCGGCTTACTCCAACGACGGCACAGTGACAGCGATTGAACTCGCTGTCATGGTCGCTGAAGTCGATCGCCTCCATGGTGCAGCCGGGCGTGTTGTCACGCGGATAGAAGTAGAGCACGACATGTTTGCCATGCAGCGATGCAAGATCGAACGACTCCATGTCCGCGTCGGGCAATGTAAACGCTGGCGCAGGTTGTCCGGCTTGCAACATGTGCTCTCCTAGACGAATGCGGCGATTCTAACTGAGCAACTCCCGATTAATCCAGACGCCTCGACGTGTATTGAACTAGATCGCAACGGTGTGCGCAACTGGTATCGCAAGGGTTGCGGGGGAAGGACTCCGGCGCGGTGCGATAAGATCCAGAAAATAGAATGGCTCCGGCCCGCGGTGGCGTTCCGATGCGCACCATCAGCGCACGCCGGCTCGACGTAATCGCCGACAACGGCGAGCAAGGCTGTAGGGGTGCGCGCGTCGAGGTCGGTCGTGCCCATTCGCACACGGCCTGCCCGTGCGCGACGTCGGCATCGAATCCCGTGCTGCACATGTCAGGCTGTTTCCAGCGGAACTCGGCGGCTGGTGACGAAATGCCGAGGCCACCGCAATGTGCGCACCTTCAGCAGTCTCGATCAGTGCCTGCGTACGGCTTTCGCCCAGCCGACCAATCGGGAGAGCCTACGAGCCATCGAAGCTTTCCTGCGCGCGGGGTCGGCGAAGCTCTACCACCTAGCATCCGGCGCAACGTGACACGCAGTGCCTTGGCGGACGCCAACGATGGACGCGACGGGTATACCTACTGCGACTTCGCTCGTGCCCTGATCCGGATCGCGCGCCGGCTGCTCGATGCCGGCATCGGAGTCTGCGGCAGCAACGACGCGCCCGACGACTTGGCCGAACTCTGCTATGCCATGGGCACAGCCGTCCGCGGGCGCAGCCGCGGCGGCCTGCGGACTCGGCGCTGACGAATGCCTGACGCCCGCGCCAAGCGAGATGGGGCAAGTCGGCGCACGTGGTGACTGCCGCGAGTGGCGATTTCCCTTCGTAACGGACGCGCATGCGCAGACGTTGCGCCACGATCGTTCTTGGCGCAGGAGATTGCCGTCGAGCAGCCGCGATGGACTATACTGTCCAATCTCGCACGGCACTCCAGCGACGTGTTCCCGAACCTGGAAACCCAACAAGACAATCGCGCGCGCATACTCGACGCCGCCGCCAGCGCCTTCCGCGAGAAAGGCTATCGCGCCAGCATCGATGACATCGCTGCCCGCGCCGGCGTCGTCAGGCAAACGGTCTACAACCATTTCGAGCGCAAGGAACTGCTGTTCCGGGACGTGATCCGCAATGCGGTGCAATCGATCCTGGTCAACCTCGAGGTCGCCGAGGGCGATCTACGCGAGAGCCTCGTCGCCTTTGCCGCGGCGCTACGGGCGAAAGCCCTCGGCAGCGACGGCGTTGCCATGTTTCGGGCCATCGTCGCCGAGGCACCGCGCTTTCCGGAGCTCGCCTCCAGCTTCTTCCACGAGGGTCCCGACCACACCGCGCACACGCTGGCGGCCTTTCTCGCCAAGGCCATGGAAGCGGGCAAGCTGCGCCGAGACGACCCCTTGTTCGCCGCGGAAATGCTGCTGGGCATGCTGCTCGGCCACGACCGCATGCGCGGCCTGTTCAACCTCGAAACCGGCCTGGGCGACGATACTGCCAGGATCGAAAAGATCATCGACTGCTTCTTACACGCTTACAAGCGGTGATAGGGCAATGAAAACGAATCCGCACGGTCGCACCGCCCTCGCCGCCATCCTTCCGCTGATTGGACGCGCGCACCTACCGTACTGCCGCAGCGCGGGCCGAAGCGGACGCTGCCGTCGCCAAACAAAACCTGGACGGCCACGGAGGCCTGCTCGCCATGAAGGCCGCCAGTCGGCAGGAATTCGATCTGGCCGAGGCCAAGATCAGGCAGGCAGAGGCGGCGCTAGCAAAAGCCAACTTTGACCCGGAGAACACCACCGTGCCCGCGCCGATTGCCGGGCGCGCGGGACGCGCCCTGGTTTCCGAGGGTGCCCTGGTCGGCAAGGGCGACGCCACGCACATGGCGGCGATCGAATAGATCGACCCGATCTACGTCAACTTCACGCAAACCAACACCGACATGCAACGCCTGCAAAAGGAAGCGAAATCCGGCAGGCTCAAGCGCGGCAAGGAGCTGACGCTCGAGCTGGTGTTCGAGGACGGTTCGCTCCATGCCCAGCAGGGCCAGCTGCTGCTCTCCGATCTCGCCGTTGCCGACGACGAGCGGATCATCCAACAGTATGGGCATCGACATCTTCGAGCGCCTGCCATTGCGACCCTCTTGCCCCGCCCGGAGCCAGTCGCGCGCTCCGGCAAGAGTGCGCTGGGTGTGCCCAATCGCACACCATCGCCGGAACTGTCGTGGAGGGTATGCGCGCTCACACCCCATTTGGACTAGCCAGCCATGTCCCACTCATGGCATGCTTCTGCACCGTTGAGCAATTCCGCGAGCGGGTAGCCGCCGAACTCGCGTTCTTTTGCAAAGGTCGTCCGTACCATGGCCAAGATTGAGATCCGCCGGCCCCACGCGTTGACCTTGACCCAGGCCAAGAAGCACGCCAACGCGATGGCCGAGCATCTCAAGCAGGAGTTCGGTCTCGAAGCCAACTGGGACAAGGACACGCTGCACTTCACGCGCCCCGGCGTCGAAGGCGTCATGACCGTCAGCACCGCCGATGTGCATGTACTGGCCGAACTGGGCTTTCTCGTTTCCTTCCTCAAACCGACGATCGAGAGCCGCCTGCACGCCCATTTCGATGACATCTTCGGCCCGCCGGTGGTCGTCGCCAAAAAGGCCGCAGACGGCGCACGCACCGCCAAGAAGCCAGCCACGCCGACCAAGAAGTCCGCGACCAAAGCCAAACGCTGATCGACCGTCGACGAGCTCCTGCCGCTGTGCGCGTACAGGAACAAGGCCGGGCCGCAACGACAGGAACACCTCCGCTCGGCCAGAGACCGGAGAAATGACCTGCTACTACGTCTTCAACGGCGACGCAGACGGCCTCTGCGCGCTCCAGCAACTGCGGTTGGCTGAACAGGTCGACGGCGCCGCGCTGATCACCGGCGTCAAGCGCGACATCAAGCTCCTTCGACGTGTTACGGCGCGGGCAGGCGACGAGGTGACGGTGCTCGACATCTCGCTCGCCTCCAACCGCGACGGGCTGGCAGCAACCCTCGACGCCGGCGCCTCGGTGCGCTATTTCGACCACCATTACGCCGGCGAGCTTCCCGAGCATCCGAACTTCCAGTGCCATATCGACACTGCCGCCGACGTTTGTACCAGCATCATCGTCGACCGTTATCTATCGGGCCGGCACCGTCCGTGGGCGATTGCCGCAGCATTCGGCGATAGCCTGCCGAAGGTCGGTCACGCGATGGCGCAGGCAGCGGGATTCGACGTAGCGACGACGGCTCGTCTCGAGGAACTCGGCATCTACCTCAATTACAACGCCTACGGTGAAACCGTCGCCGACCTGCATTTCGATCCGGCGGTCCTTGCGCAGCAAATGCTGTCGTTCGCCGACCCGATTGAGTTCGTAGCTTCGTCTGATACTTTCGCACGGCTGAGCGCAGGATACGCGGATGACATGGCACGGGCGCGCCGGCTCGAACCAGTCCGGGACGTCGTGGGAGCAACCGTGCTGATCATGCCCGACGCGGCATGGGCGCGGCGGGTCACCGGCGTCTATGCTAACGAGCTGATGCATGCCAAGCCGGCCAACGCGATCGCGATCCTCACGCCCAACGCCAAGGGCCACCACACGGTGAGCGTGCGCGTCCCGGCGAACAGCCCGCTCGGTGCGGACGAGTTTTGCCTGAAGTTCCCGACCGGAGGCGGCCGCAAAGGTGCTGCCGGAATCAACCACCTGCCGGCCACGGACGTGGACGGCTTCGTCATGAGCTTCGAGAGCCATTTTGCTAGACGGTAGCAGCTCGTAGTCGGATTCGACGACGACGATCCGATATTAGCCCCGCTTCTGCTTGATCACGCGCCCCGAACAATGCCTGTATTGCGAACGAGAATTCGAAAGCAGAAATCTGCGGCACAGCACGATCAACGCACGTCCATGAATCCCCCTGCGGTGGCTCACCACAACCAAGCTCGACACCCGCCTAGCCACGAGCCACGGAACGTTCGTTGCCACAGTCGTCGGCCGACGGTCGATGCAACTCCACCGCGATGACCTGGCGCCCCGCGGATTGATCGACTCCTTGCTCTACTCGGCTATCACCGCGCCTTCCGCGCACAACCGGCAACCCTGGCGCCTCCAGGAAGTGGTCGAGGTGGGGAAACAGACCGCTCTGGCCGAGCCATCGGCGCGCGACGGCGCCAAGAACGCCTCGCCGACGGCGACGTGCCCGAGGTCGTCGAGGCCGATGTTGCCCGTTCCCATGCACGCATCACCGGTGCGCCGGCAGCGGCCGTCTGCCGCTCGAAGCAGGACATGGAGCAGTATCCGGGCACGCGCCGCAGTCAAGCCGAATATCTGATGGCCGTTCAGAGCGTAGCCAAGGCTGGACGGAACCCGATTCATCAAACGGTCGCGGCTCTATTCCGCACCGCTCATGCGCACGATCGCGGACAACAAGGAATTTGGGGTGGCGGATGGGACTCGAACCCACGACGACCGGAATCACAATCCGGGACTCTACCAGCTGAGCTACCGCCACCACTGCGTGCGCGCGAGGTGATCGTACGCACATTGGCCCGCCCGACAGGACTCGAACCTGTAACCCCCGGCTTAGAAGGCCGGTGCTCTATCCGGTTGAGCTACGGGCGGCCTATCGAGCGTCCCGAGGCGAGCACTCTGGTCGGGGTGGAGGGATTTGAACCCCCGACATCTTGCTCCCAAAGCAAGCGCGCTACCAGGCTGCGCTACACCCCGAGGAGGGCGCATTCTACTCGCCGCCCTGCCGTTGGTCAAACCGCCGTCCGGTGCTTGGATCAAGGCTTGCAGCACCCTGACGTTTCTGATATTAAGCTGGTTTTGTCCCGCTTCCACAACGCGATCATGGCCGAAGACATTCTTCATAAACAATTCGCGCCCTACGTCCCAAAGAAGGGCGAGGAATACATGAATAACAAGCAGCTGGCGCACTTCCGCAAAATCCTGCAGACGCTCAAGGACGAACTGCTGGAGGATATCGAGCGCACTGTGCACACCATGCAGGACGAGGCCACGGTATTCGCCGATCCGAATGATCGTGCCAGCCAGGAATCGGACATCGCCCTGGAACTGCGCAATCGGGACCGCGAGCGCAAGCTGGTCAAGAAGATCGATGAAGCCCTGCAGCGGATCGAAAACGGCGAATACGGCTACTGCGACAGTTGCGGTGTGGAGATCGGCCTAAAGCGGCTGGAGGCACGCCCGACGGCGACGCTATGCATCGACTGCAAGACGCTGGAGGAGCTGCGGGAGAAACAGGTGGCGAAATAGCGCCGCACATGCCCGACCGACGGAAAAAGCAACGCGGCCCTTAGTGGCCGCGTTGTCTTTCTGGCAGTGTCCTCATTCGGCGCTGGGCCAGCACCGCACCTGCCGGGGGACCGCCAAGAAGCGGCGGTCTCCTGCCGGCTTGCCTACGAGCTCGGCTGCTGCGCCTTCTGTTGCGCCTCTTCCGCCGCCACGGCCTTCATGCTCAGGCGCAGGCGTCCTTTCTCATCCGCTTCCAGCACCTTCACCCGCACCGACTGGCCTTCCTTGAGGTAGTCGGCGACGGCATTGACACGCTCGTTGGCGATCTGGGAAATGTGCAGCAATCCGTCCTTGCCCGGAAGCACGCTGACGATGGCGCCGAAGTCCAGTAGCCGCAGCACCGTGCCCTCGTAAATCCGGCCGACCTCGACCTCGGCGGTAATGTCCTCGATGCGCTTCTTCGCCAGCGCGCCGGCCTCGGCGCTGACCGAAGCGATGGTGACGGTGCCGTCGTCCTCGATGTCGATCACCGTGCCCGTCTCCTCCGTCAGCGCGCGGATCACCGCGCCGCCCTTGCCGATCACGTCGCGGATCTTCTCCGGATTGATCTTCATGGTGATCATGCGCGGCGCATAGGTGGAGATCTCGCCGCGGTGCGTCGCCATGGAGGACTTCATCAGGCCGAGGATGTGCATGCGCCCCTCTTTCGCCTGCGCCAGCGCGACCTGCATGATCTCCTTGGTGATGCCCTGGATCTTGATGTCCATCTGCAGGGCCGTCACGCCGTTCTCGGTGCCGGCGACCTTGAAGTCCATGTCGCCGAGATGATCCTCGTCGCCGAGGATGTCGGTCAGGACGGCAAAGCGGTTACCCTCTTTGATCAGGCCCATGGCAATGCCGGCGACATGGGCCTTGAGCGGCACACCGGCATCCATCAGTGCCAGAGACGCGCCGCACACCGTCGCCATGGAACTCGATCCGTTCGATTCGGTGACCTCCGACACGACCCGGATGCTATAGGTGAAATCTTCCTGGCCGGGCAGCACTGCCGCAACGGCACGCTTGGCCAGACGCCCGTGGCCGATCTCGCGGCGCTTGGGCGCTCCGACGCGGCCCGTTTCACCGGTCGCAAACGGGGGCATGTTGTAGTGGAGCATGAAGCGCTCCCTGTACTCGCCCTGCAGTGCGTCGATGATCTGCTCGTCGCGACCGGTGCCCAGCGTCGCCACCACGAGGGCCTGGGTTTCGCCACGGGTGAATAACGCCGAGCCATGGGTGCGCGGCAACACGCTATGACGGATCGCGATCGGCCGCACGGTGCGCGTATCGCGGCCGTCGATGCGCGGTTCGCCATTGAGTATCTGGCTGCGGACGATCTTCGCTTCCAGATCGAAAAAGATGTTCTTGACGTGGTTCGCTTCCGGCGGGTTGTCGCCCTCGGTCGTCAGTGTATCGACGACGCGGTTACGCAGTGCGTTGACTTTGTCGTTGCGCAACTGCTTTTGGGTGATGCGATAGGCATCGCGCAACTCGGCCTCGGCCAGCCCTTCCACCTTCGCCTGCAGCGCGTCGTCCCGCGGCGGCGGCTGCCAGTCCCACTCCGGCTTGCCCGCCTGCTCCACCAGCTCGTTGATGGCGTTGATGGCGGTCTGCATTTGCTGATGGCCGAACACGACTGCCCCGAGCATTACGTCCTCTGACAGTTCGAGTGCCTCCGACTCGACCATGAGCACGGCAGCCGCCGTGCCGGCAACCACGAGGTTGAGCTCGCTGGCCTTCACCTGCGACATGGTCGGGTTGAGAATGTACTGGCCATCCATGTAACTGACGCGCGCGGCGCCGATCGGCCCGTTGAAGGGAATCCCCGAGATGGCGAGCGCCGCGGAGGCGCCGATCATCGCCGGAACGTCCGGATCGATTTCGGGGTTGCTCGACAACACGGTCGTCACGACCTGCACTTCATTGTAGAAACCGTCCGGGAACAGGGGCCGGATCGGGCGATCGATGAGACGCGAGGTCAGCGTTTCCTTCTCCGACGGCCGCCCCTCCCGCTTGAAGAAACCGCCCGGGATGCGTCCGGCGGCATAGACCTTCTCGACATAGTCGACCGTGAGTGGAAAGAAGTCTTGGCCGGGCTTGGCTTGGCGGGCGGCGACCACGGTCGCCAGCACGACGGTGTCGTCCATGTTCACGACGACTGCGCCGTGAGCCTGGCGCGCGATCTCTCCGGTTTCCAGGGTTACCGTGTGGGCGCCGTAGGCAAATGTCTTTCTAGTTGGATTCAACAAGGCGATTTCCTCTCAGGAGCACCTAAAACAAAAAACCGGCGCAGCCGCGCGGGCTCACGCCGGATTCGATATGCATGCCCGCGGGATGTGCCACGGGGCATTCCAGTCGTTCGCGACTACTTGCGCAAGCCAAGACGCTCGATCAGCGAACGGTAACTGTCGGCGTTCTTGCGCTTGAGGTAGTCGAGCATCTTGCGCCGCTTGCTGACCATGCGCAGAAGGCCGCGGCGCGAGTGATGGTCCTTGACATTGGTCTTGAAGTGGCCGGTGAGGCCATTTATGCGCGCCGTCAGCAGCGCGACTTGCACCTCTGGGGAGCCGGTGTCGCCTTTCACGCGCTGGAAATCAGCGACGATTTTCGTCTTTTCTGCACTCTGGATGGCCATGCTACTCTCTCGGACGTCCGAATCCTCGGAAAGAGCGGAATTATACCCGCTTAAGCTATTGGGACTCAAGCACTTCTGCTCCCCCGCAAGTCGGCTGGAGCGAACCGGACTGCGTTACCAGCCGGCGCGGCGCGAGGCGCCCGGTTGCATCGGCAGCGCCGAGTCCGACGAATCGGCCGCCTACATACGCTCGGCATCGCGCCGGCACCAGCGGCAGTTCAACGGCTTGTCCCTGGAGAAAGCGCATCCCAGCGTCGGCGTCCAGTGCCAACGCCGGCAGATCCGCAAGCAACGCGTCCACGGGAAGTAACAAGTGCATTCGCTCGACAGGGGCAGACGTCTCCAGACGGTCGAGCGGTACGGCCTGGGTGAGCGACAGCGCGCCGATGGCGGTACGCCGCAGTTGCCGCAGATGCGCACCGCAGCCCAGCGCGGCGCCGATGTCAGTCGCCAGCGTGCGCACGTACGTGCCCTTGCTGCATCGCACGTCGATCTCGATGCGGCTACCTTCGACGCACCGCAATGCCAGCGCGTGGATGCGTACGCGGCGCGGTTCGCGGTCGACCTCGATCCCCCGCCGGGCAAGCTCGTGGAGCGGGCGGCCATTGTGCTTCAAGGCGGAATACATGGGCGGGATCTGCTCGATGCCGCCGCGGAACCGAACCAGTACCGCTTCCACCTGCTCGGGAGACACGGCCACCGGGGTGCGCGCCAGCACCTCGCCCTCCGCATCGCCCGTGGTGGTCGTGACGCCGAGTTCGAGCACAGCGCTATACGCCTTGTCGGCATCCAGAAGCGACTGGGCGAACTTCGTCGCCTCGCCGAAGCAAAGGGGAAGCAGCCCCGTGGCCAGGGGATCGAGAGTGCCAGTGTGCCCGCTTTTGGCAGCATTGAGGAGGCGTTTCGCCGCCTGCAGCGCTCCGTTCGACGTGACGCCGGCAGGCTTGTCGAGCAGCAGCACGCCGTCCACGCGAATCCGGTCCGTCTTGCGCCTGACAGTGATCATCGGTGCGTGGGTAGCGGTGGGCGCACGGTGGCGCTGCCTAGGCCTCGCCGTCCTTTTTGCTCGAGGCGAGTGCTTCGTCGATGAGCCGCGACAGGCGCGCACCGCGCTCCACGGATGCATCGAAGACGAAATGTAGCTCAGGCAGGGTATGGAGGTGGATTCGGCGTCCCAGTTCGCGACGCAGGAAACCGCCCGCCCGCCGCAGGCCGGCTTCGATGTCGTGGATGGTATCGCCCTCGGCCAGCGTCGTGAAGTACACCTTGGCGTGGGCGTAGTCCGGACTGACCTCGACGTCGGTGAGCGTGATCATGCCCACGCGCGGGTCCTTGAGTTCGAGCCGGATGATCTCCGCCAGTTCGCGCCGAATCTGCTCCGCGACACGGTCGGAACGGGAAAAGCTCTTCAAGAACGCTCACCGAATCCGGGACGAGAAGGCACGATCACAGCGTACGCGCCACTTCCTGGATCTCGAACACCTCGAGCTGATCGCCTTCCTGGATGTCGTTGAAGTTCTTCAGAGACAGGCCGCACTCGAATCCGGACTTGACCTCGCGCACGTCGTCCTTGAAGCGCTTGAGCGAATCCAGTTCGCCGGTGAAGACCACGACGTTGTCTCGCAGCAGGCGCACCTGGGCGCCGCGTTTGACAATGCCGTCGAGCACCATGCAGCCGGCCACCGCCCCGACCTTGGAGATGCGGAACACCTGGCGGATCTCGACCATGCCGATGACGTTCTCTTTCTTCTCCGGCGCCAGCATCCCGGACAAGGCGGCCTTCACTTCGTCCACCGCATCGTAGATGATGTTGTAATAACGGATGTCGACGCCGAGGTGTTCGGCAAGCTTTCGCGCCTGGGCGTCCGCCCGGGTGTTGAAACCGATGATCACGCCGTTGGAAGCCGAGGCAAGATTTACGTCCGATTCGCTGATGCCGCCGACGGCCGCATGCACGACGTTCACCTTCACTTCGTCGGTGGAGAGCTTGGCGAGCGAATGGGCGAGCGCCTCCTGGGAACCCTGGACGTCCGCCTTGATGACCAGAGCCAGGGACTTCACCTCGCCTTCGGCCATCTGCTCGAACATGTTCTCCAGCTTTGCCGCCTGCTGTTTGGCGAGTTTGACGTCGCGGAACTTGCCTTGACGGAAAAGCGCAATTTCGCGTGCCTTGCGCTCGTCGTTGAGCACCATTGCCTCGTCGCCGGCCGTGGGCACGTCCGACAGGCCCTGAATTTCCACCGGTATGGACGGGCCGGCCTGCTCCACGGATTTGCCGTTCTCATCGAGCATGGCGCGTACCCGGCCGAAGACGGCGCCGGCGAGCACGACATCGCCCCGCTTCAGCGTGCCCGACTGGACCAGGATGCTGGCAACCGGACCCTTGCCCTTGTCCAGGCGCGCTTCGACGACCAGCCCCTTGGCCGGTGCATCCTTAGCCGCCTTAAGCTCCAGCACTTCGGCCTGGAGCAGCACGTTCTCGAGCAAATCATCGATGCCCTGGCCGGTCTTCGCCGACACCGGCACGAACGGGGATTCGCCGCCGTACTCCTCGGGTACGACGCCTTCAGTGACCAATTCCTGCTTGACCCGGTCGGGATTGGCCTCCGGCTTGTCGATCTTGTTGATCGCCACCACCAGCGGCACCTGGGCGGCCTTGGCGTGGTGGATTGCTTCCTTCGTCTGCGGCATGACGCCGTCGTCGGCAGCAACGACCAGGACAACGATGTCGGTGGCCTTGGCGCCGCGCGCGCGCATGGCGGTAAACGCCTCGTGGCCCGGCGTATCGAGGAAGGTCACCATGCCGCGTGGCGTCTCGACGTGGTAGGCACCGATATGCTGGGTAATGCCGCCGGCTTCGCCGCTGGCAACCCGGGTCTTGCGAATGTAGTCGAGCAGTGAAGTCTTGCCGTGGTCCACGTGCCCCATGACGGTCACCACGGGCGCCCGCGGCTCCACTGCGATATCGGCGTGCTGTGCTGCCGCCTCGGTCAGATAGGCGTCGGGCTCGTCGATCTTGGCCGCCTTGGCGACATGGCCCATTTCCTCGACCACGATCATGGCGGTTTCCTGGTCGAGCACCTGGTTGATGGTCACCATCGAGCCCATCTTCATGAGCGTCTTGATCACCTCCGCCGCCTTCACCGACATCTTGTGGGCAAGATCTGCGACCGTGATGGTTTCGGGAACCAGCACTTCGCGCACGATGGGTTCGGGCGGCATTTGCACCGGCACGTGCTCCTCGGCGTGCCGGCCGTGGCGACCCCTGGGACCGCCGCGCCAACCGCCCGCACCGCCGACATCGCCGCGGGTCTTGATCATGCGCTTCTTGGCCGCTTCGTCCTTCCAGCCGGGCGCAGCGCCGGCCTTCTTGACACCTTTCTTTTCTTCCTTCGCCTCGCCCTTGGCCGCCGGTTTGTGCAGGGTACCGGTCGTTGCAGGCGCAGGCTGGGCCGGGGCCGCGCCTTCGGCAGATGCCTGCTGCGCCTGAGCAGCCGACTCTGCCGCCGCCTGGAGCGCCGCCAGGCGTTCCTCGGCTTCCTGGCGGGCGCGCGCCTCGCGCTCCTGCTTTTCCTTCAAATCCGCCGCCTGCCGGGCTGCCAGCTCGGCTTGGCGCTGCGATTCCCTTTCACGAAGCGCCGTCTGTTCGGCATCGATCAGCGGCGCCGTCGGCGCGCCAATCGGCTCCGCCGTGAGTTCGCCTGCGTCGCGCTTGACGAAGACACGCTTTTTGCGCACTTCCACCTGGATCGTTCGCGCCTTGCCGCTCGAATCGGCTTTCTTGATCTCCGTCGTCTGCTTGCGCGTCAACGTGATCTTCGACTTGCTTTCGGTAGCGCCGTGCGACCGGCGCAGGTAGTCGAGCAGCTTGCTCTTGTCCTGCTCGCTCAGGACGTCGTTCTCGGCCGTTTTGTCCACGCCGGCTTTCTGCAACTGCTCGAGCAGCGCACCGGCCGGCATTTTCAGCTCGGTCGCGAACTGGGATACGCTCATCTGTGCCATGTAGTGATCCCCGCTATTATTGGAACCAGTGTGCGCGGGCCGTGGTAATCAGGTTCGTGGCACGTTCCGCCTCGATACCTGTCATTTCAACCAGCTCGTCCACCGCCAGATCGGCCAGATCGTCGCGCGAGCGCACGTTGGCGCGGGCAAGTTTCGCCGCCAGCGGTTTGTCCATTCCGTCCAGGGTGAGAAGATCCTCGGACACGTTCTCCAGCTGCTCTTCGTCCACGATTGCCTCGGTCAGCAGCACATTGCGCGCGCGGTTGCGCAGCTCGTTGACCGTCTCCTCGTCGAAGGCGTCGATCTCCAGCATCTCGCCGATGGGCACGTAGGCAATCTCCTCCAGGGTCGAGAAACCCTCCTGAATGAGAATGTCAGCAACCTCCTGGTCCACATCGAGCTTGTCCATGAACAGCTGCCGGATCAAGGCCGATTCCTCCTCGGCCTTGCGCTGCGACTCTTCGACCGTCATCAGATTGATCGTCCAGCCGGTAAGTTCCGAGGCCAGGCGTACGTTCTGGCCGGCGCGGCCAATGGCGATGGCGAGATTGTCTTCGTCGATCACCACGTCCATACTGTGCCTGTCCTCGTCGACGACGATGCTGCTCACTTCGGCGGGGGCCAGCGCACCGATGACGAACTGGGCCGGATCGGCCGACCACAGAACGATATCGACGCGTTCGCCGGCAAGCTCGTTGGTCACCGCCTGGACGCGCGAGCCGCGCATGCCGACGCAGGTGCCGATCGGGTCCACCCGCTGATCGTTGGACTTCACGGCGATTTTCGCCCGCACGCCCGGATCGCGAGCAGCGGACTTGATCTCCAGCAGGCCGTCCTCGATCTCCGGCACCTCCAGCTCGAACAGTTTGATGATGAACTCCGGCGCGGTGCGCGACAGAATGAGCTGCGGCCCGCGCCCGCCGCGCTCCACGCGCAGCAGGTAGGCCCGAACGCGATCGCCGACGCGCAGGTTCTCCTTCGGAATCATCTGATCGCGCGGCAGCAACGCCTCGATGCGACCTGCCTCGATGATGGCATTGCCCCGCTCCATGCGCTTGATGGCGCCGGTCACGAGATGTTCCTTGCGATCGAGGAAGTCGTTCAGCACCTGCTCGCGCTCGGCATCGCGGATTTTTTGCAGGATCACCTGCTTGGCAGCCTGGGCGCCGATGCGCCCGAACTCGATCGGCTCCAGCGGCTCCTCGATGTACTCGTCCAGCTGCACGTCGGACACCTGAGTCTGGGCGTCGGTCAGCCCGATCTCGGCCTCGTCATTCTCGACCAGCTCGTCGGCCACGACATGCCAGCGCCGGAACGACTCGTACTCGCCGCTGTTGCGATCGATCGCCACGCGCACGTCGGCGTCATCGTTGATGCGCTTCTTGGTCGCCGAGGCCAAGGCGGATTCCAGCGCGGCGAAGACGATATCCTTGGCCACGTTCTTCTCGCGCGCCAGCGCGTCCACCAGCAACAAGATCTCACGACTCATCAAGCAGTCTCCAACAATCTCCGATTCTTCAAAACCTCGGCACGAGGCGGGCCTTCTCCACCTGGGCCAGATCGAAACTCATCGTGGCGTCGCCGCTTTGCAGCTTCAACGTCTCCCCCTCCACTCCGGCGAGCACACCGGTGAAGTTGCGCTGTCCGTTGATCGGCACGCGCAAGCGCACTTGCGCATCCTGGCCGGCGAAGCGCGCGAAATCCGCAGGCCGCTTCAACAGCCGGTCCAGCCCCGGCGAGGAAACCTCGAGACGCTCGTAGTCCACGTTTTCCACGGCGAACAGCCGCGTGAGGTGATTGCTGACGACGGTGCAGTCGTCGATCGTCACGCCCTTGCCGTGATCGGATGGCTCGATGAACACGCGCAGCAGTCGACCGCGCGGGCTCGTCTCGAAATCGACGAGCTCGTATCCAAGGCCATTGACTGCCTGTTCGACGATGCGTGCCAGCTCCATGGTCGTGCCACAAATAAAAAATGGGCGAAACGCCCATTGTCTTTCTTATCAGACCGCAAGCCGGCCTGAGGCGGTGCCTTCCCAACAAAACGTGAATTATATCAAGCCCGACCGCATCGAACAAACTGTTTCTGCGCATCCCGCCCGGCTGCCGAATGCTAGCGTCCTTTGTCGTCCCTCCGCGGGCGTGCCTGCTCAACTTTTTGGGAGGGCGGGCGGCGTTGTCCTGCCGGCGCTACGAACCGCATGAGCTTCTCCACCTCGTCCTGCGTCAGTTCGGCAACCATGCCTCGCTTCAGTCGTGGCGGCAGCGAAATCGGACCGTAGCGCACGCGCGTGAGCCGGCTCACCATCAGCCCCATCGACTCGAACATGCGGCGCACTTCGCGGTTGCGCCCCTCGCCGATGGTGACGCGGTACCAGCGGTTGGCGCCTTCGCCACCCTCTTCCGTCAGCGAGTTGAACCGGGCGATGCCGTCGTCAAGCTTGATGCCGTGGGTAAGATCGTGTCTCTGTTCCTCGGAGATCTCGCCCATGATCCGCACCGCATACTCCCGCTCGAGATTCTGGCGCGGATGCATGAGGCGATTGGCCAGCTCGCCGTTGGTGGTGAAAAGCAGCAGTCCGCCGGTGTTGAAATCGAGGCGGCCGACGGCGATCCAGCGTCCGCCGCTTACCCGCGGCAGTCGTTCGAACACGGTCGGTCTGCCTTGGGGATCGTCGCGACTGACGATCTCCCCCTCGGGCTTGTGGTAGAGCAGCACCCGCGGCAGGCGCGTCGCGAAGCGCAGCTGGACGAGCCGGCCATTGACCCGCACCTGGTCCTTCGGCCCCACACGCTGGCCAATGTGAGCGGGCTTACTATTGACACTGATCCGCCCGGCAACGATCCACTCCTCAAGCTCGCGCCGCGAGCCGAGTCCCGCCTGAGCCAGGATCTTGTGCAGCTTTTGCGATCCGCCGGCAACGTCGATGTGCCCGGCCTTTCCGCCGCGCCGGTTCTTTGCCGCCGCCGCCACGTTGCCACCGCCCGTGGGCGAGAAGCCACCCCTTGCGTCCTGCCCGCCGCGGTGCCGCTGATTCGCAGCGCCGCCGCCGGAACGCGCCTTCTTCGGGCGCCCGCCAGCGCGTGATCCGCCGATGACCGCGTCCTCGCGATCGCGAACGCGATCCGCACCGCCAGGCCCGTCGGCCGTGTTCTCGTTCCTAGGTTTGCGCGGCATCGGCAAGGTCCATCACTTTCTCGATCTCCGTCAGCGGCGGCAGCTCCGACAGGCTTCTCAGGCCGAGATCGTCGAGGAAGCGGCGCGTCGTGGCGTACAACGCCGGACGGCCTGGCGCATCGCGATGGCCGACGGTGTCGATCCAGCCGCGCGATTCCAATGTCTTGAGAACGTTAGCCGACACGACCACGCCGCGGACGTCTTCGATGTCGCCGCGCGTCACCGGCTGCCGGTAGGCGATGATGGCCAGGGTCTCCAGCACTGCGCGCGAATAGCGCAGCGGCTTTTCGTTCTTCAGGCGGTCGAGATAAATCTGATATTCCGCACGAGTCTGAAAACGCCAACCCGAAGCAAGCTGCACCAGTTCGACACCGCGCCCGTTCCAGTCGGCACGCAACTCGTCGAGCAGCACGCGCAGCGTTTCGTTGCCCGGGTCCCGATCGAACAGCCTGCGCAACTCCGCCAGCGACATGGGCTCGGCAGCGGCGAGCAGTGCCGCCTCAAGTACGATCTTGATTTGGGCGAGCGACATCCCCGCGACTTCGGCCATCTCAGCAGACGGCGGTACGTCCGCCGCGACCGGCTCGGCGCCTTCGTCGTCCTGCGCCGGATGGTCCGGTCGCAGTTCGAGCACCACGGCCTCGGGCCGCTGCTGCGCGCTCGGCGGCTCTTCTGCCTGGGGCTCGTCCGGCCGAATCTGATCATTCGGCTGCATGGGGCCCCGCCTCAGCCAGCTTGACGTAGATGGGCGCAAACACTTCGCGCTGCGTCATTTCTATCATTCCCTCCCTTACCAGTTCCAGCATGGCCAGGAAGTTTACTACCAGGCTGGCCACACCGGCAGCAACATCGAACAGATCCTGAAAGCGGACATAGCCGGCCGTCTGCAAGCGGCGCAAGATCATGCTCATGTGCTCGCGTACCGACAGCTCTTCCTTCTTGATCCGATGGTGTTGCATGACCTTGGCCTGCCTCATCAATGTCAGCCATGCGGCCTGCAGGTCGTGCAGGCTCACCAGGGGCTGGCGCTGCGCCACCTTGTCGGCAATGCATACGGTGACCCATTCGTAATCGCGCAGCGCCCGAGGCAAGGCGTCGAGCTTGGCTGCAGCGAGCTTCATGCGCTCGTACTCGATCAGGCGTCGCACCAGCTCGGCGCGCGGATCCGCTTCCTCTTCATCGACTTTGCGCGGTCGCGGCAGCAGCATGCGCGACTTGATCTCCAGAAGCATGGCAGCCATCAGCAGGTATTCCGCCGCCAGTTCGAGATTGCGCCGGCGCATCGCCTCGACATACTCCAGATACTGCGCCGTGAGCGGCGCCATGGGAATGTCCAGGATATTGATGTTGGCCTTGCGGATCAGATAGAGCAGCAGATCGAGCGGGCCCTCGAACGCCTCGAGGAATACCTCCAGCGCATCGGGTGGAATATACAGGTCCTTGGGCAGCTCGGCGAGGGGCTCGCCGTAGAGCTTGGCGACGTGACCGGAAACTGTTGTCATGTCACGAGATGGTGTACGCGCCGGTGCCGACTGCGATCAGCTCGCCGGTGTCGTTGAAAAGTTCCATGCGCGCCACCGCCACCTTGTTGCCGGTGCGCAGTGGAAGACCGCGTGCCTCGAACCAACGGCCGATGCCCGGGCGCAGGTAGTCGATGCGAATATCGATGGTACCGACGCGGGCAAAGCGCTCGATGCGCGCCTGCAGCGCCTCGTCCTTGAGCTTCTGCTGCAGACCGAGAAAAGCCACTAATCCGCCCGTCACGTCGAGCGCCGAGGAAATGACGCCGCCATGGAGAATGCCGCGCAGGAAGTTGCCCACCAGCTGCTCGCGCATCTCGAAACGGATGGTCGGATTGGCGTGATGCAGCGAGGTCACTTCCAGGCCGAGCACCTTGTTGAAGGGGATGCGTTCAGCGAAGATTTCGTGGATGGCGGCGAGCAGCTTCCCTTCCAACTCGGCCTGCGCGACTGCGTCCTGACGTTTTTGCGGCATCGTCCCGCGTCGCTTTAGCTGTAGTTCAGGCCCATCGCCTCGCGCACGTCGCGCATGGTTTCCTGGGCGAGCTTGCGCGCCGCCTCGCAACCGTCGGCGATGATGCTGCGCACCAGCGTCGGATCGTCCAGATAGGTCTGGGCACGCTCGTGCATGGGCTCCTGCTCCTTGAGCACGGCATCGATAACCGGCTGTTTGCATTCCAGGCAGCCGATGCCGGCGCTGCGGCAGCCCTTGTCGGCCCACTGTTTGACGGCGTCGTCGGAGTAAATTAGGTGGAACTGCCACACCGGGCACTTCTCGGGGTCACCGGGGTCGGAGCGCCGCACGCGCGCCGGATCGGTCTGCATGGTGCGGATCTTCTTACGCACCGATTCCGCGTCCTCGCGCAGGGTGATGGTGTTGGCGTAGGACTTGGACATCTTCTGGCCATCGAGACCAGGCATGCGCGCGGCTTCGGTGAGCAGTGCGCCCGGCTCGACCAGAATCATCTTTGCCTGTCCTTCGAGAAAGCCAAACAGTCGCTCGCGATCGCCCAGGGATAGGTTCTGCGCCTCGCCGAGCAGTGCATGGGCCCGCTCCAGTGCATCGTGGTCACCCTCCTGCTGGTAGCGCGTGCGCAACTCGTCGTACAGTTTCGCTCGTTTGGAGCCGAGCTTCTTCATAGCTTCGCGCGCCTTGTCCTCAAAACCCGCCTCGCGGCCGTACAGGTGATTGAAGCGGCGCGCCACCTCGCGGGTAAACTCGATGTGCGGCACCTGGTCCTCGCCCACCGGCACGAGATTGGCGCGATAGATCAGGATGTCCGCCGCCTGCAGCAGCGGGTAGCCGAGGAAGCCGTAGGTGGACAGGTCCTTGTGACTGAGTTTCTCCTGCTGGTCCTTGTAGGTCGGCACCCGCTCCAGCCAGCCCAGCGGCGCCATCATCGACAGCAATAGAAACAGTTCGGCATGTTCCGGCACGCGCGACTGGATGAACAGTGTCGCCATGGACGGGTCCACACCCGCGGCGAGCCAGTCGATGATCATGTCCCAGGCATTTTCTTCCACCTTGCCCGGCTCGTCGTAGTCGGTGGTCAGCGCATGCCAGTCGGCAATAAAGAACAGGCACGGATACTCGTGCTGCAGCCTGACCCAGTTCTTCAGGACGCCGTGGTAGTGGCCAAGGTGGAGGCGGCCGGTGGGCCGCATGCCAGAAAGGACTTTTTCCGTGTACATGGAGTGCGATCAGACCTGAAAAACCGCAGACAGCAGGTGGCGAAAGGAGATCAGCAGTGGCCACAGAATGGCCCCGAGTAGGCCCGTAAACAGAAGCAGCAGAAGAATCGGGAAGCCGAAGGGCTCCAGCCGCGCGAACTTCCACGCCAGATGATGCGGCAGCAGGCTCACCGCTATGCGCCCACCATCGAGCGGCGGAATGGGCAGCAGATTCAGGAGCATGAGCACCGAGTTGATCTGAATGCCGGCATCGGACATGCGCATGAGTGGCGTCGCGTAGGGGTTCTCCGGCACCATCGTCATTCCCAGTTTGAGCAGCAGCGCCCACGCCGCTGCCATGAGCAGGTTCGCCCCCGGACCGGCGGCGGCAACCCAGAGCATGTCGGCCTTCGGGTTGCGCAGGCGCGAGAAGTCCACCGGGACCGGCTTGGCCCAGCCAAAGAGGATCGGACTGCCGCCGAGCAGACTGCTCGTCGCCAGGATGATGGCCGGCAGAATGAGCGTGCCGAAGGCGTCGATATGGCGCAGCGGATTGAGGCTGATCCGCCCGGCGAGATATGCCGTCGGATCGCCGAAATGGCGCGCCACGTAGCCATGGGCCGCTTCATGCAAGGTGATGGCGAGGATCACCGGCAATGCCCAGATTGCCAGCGTCGCGACGAGTTCTTCCATGATGGGGTGAAAAGGCGATGCGTGATTCTACCAGAGGCGCCGGGGCGGCATTCCTGGCCGGTCAAAGACCGAACGGCTCCAACGCGCCGCGACCGGCTCGCATCAGTTGCGGCGCTCCACCGGTGAGGTCGATCACCGTCGTCGCCTCGGGGCCGCAGGGCCCCGCTTCGAGCACCAGATCCACCGCGTGCTCGAGCCGCTCGCGAATTTCCTCCGGATCCGTCAGCGGCAGATCCTCGCCCGGCAGTATCAACGTGCTGGTCAGCAGCGGCTCGTCAAGCTCCGCCAGCAGCGCTTGCACCAGAGGGTGGCTGGGCACGCGCAAGCCGATGGTCTTGCGTTTCGGATGCAGGATGCGCCGCGGCAGTTCTCTGGTCGCTTCCAGGATGAATGTGTAACTGCCAGGTGTTGTCGCCTTCAGCAGGCGGTATTGGGTGTTGTCCACCCGGGCGTAGGTGGCGATCTCCGACAGGTCGCGACACATGAGCGTGAAGTGATGGCGCTCGTCCACACCCCGTATGCGGCGGATGCGGTCCATAGCGTTGGCATTGCCCACCTGGCAGCCGAGGGCATAGGCCGAGTCGGTGGGGAAGGCCAGGATGCCGCCCGCGCGAAGGATCTCCACCGCCTGGCGCACCAGGCGAGGCTGCGGTTGCTGTGCATGCAGTGAGAAGAATTGCGCCATGGCAAACAATCACGGCCGCCGGCGCCAACGCGCAGCCACCCGGGCACGCGCACCATCGCCCCGCCGAAATTGACGGTTGTTTTTTACACCAGGTCCTTCCACACCGGCCGCAGATCCTCCGGCAAGGGTTGGATGCCTCCCAAATCCGTCTCGCTTTCGCCTGGGCCATGGAAATCCGACGCGCAGGATGCGGCGAAACCGTAGTGCCGCGCCACACGCGCGTATTCCCGGCATTGGTTGGCGTTGTGTGCGCCGGACATGACTTCGATCCCGCGTCCGCCAAGATCCTGGAAATCCTCGAAAAAACGCCGGCGCTCGCGCGTGCTTAGCCTGTAGCGCCCCGGGTGGGCGATCACCGCCACCCCACCGGCGGCAACGATCCATTGGACGGCCTGCTCCAGGCTCGCCCATTGATGGGGCACATACCCCGGCTTGCCGTACGCAAGATAGCGTTCGAACACGCTGCGCACGTCCGCCGACACGCCCCGCTCCACCAGGAAGCGCGCGAAATGGGTGCGACCGATCAGCGCCGGGTTTCTGGCATAACGCGCCGCGCCCTCGAAGGCGCCATGGATGCCGATAGCGTCCAAGGCCTGGGCCATGCGTACCGCCCGCGCCTGGCGCCCCGATCGAACGTGCGCAAGTCCGGCTGCCAGTTGCGCATCACCCGGATCGATCCCGACGCCGACGATGTGAATGGTCGTGTCGCGCCAAGTGACCGAAATCTCGACTCCAGACAACAGCCGCACGCCCGTCTGTTGCGCTGCCCGCGCCGCGTCGGCCAGCCCTGACAGCTCATCGTGGTCTGTCAGGCAGAGCAGTTCGACGCCGTTGGCCGCTGCCCGGCGCACGAGTTCCGCCGGCGGCAGAAGGCCGTCCGAAATCGTCGAGTGGCAATGCAGATCGACCTTCATGGCAGGCCCGATCATACCAGAGGGTCGATCGCTGCCCGGGCGTCAGGCTGCCAGGAACTGCTCGATCACCTCAGCCAGACGCCGCGGCTGGTCGTGATGCACGTTGTGCCCGGCTTCCTCGATGATCACTTCCCGCAGGTCGCGAAAGCAGGCGAGCCGCGCCCGGTAGTCGTCGGGATGGGCGGCGAATTGGCGCATCACCGCAGATTCGCGCGCCCCGATCCACAGCACCGGGGCCTGGATCTGCCGCCAGCACGCCTTCGCTTCCTCGAGCCGATAGAGCACCGGGTGGACCAGCCTGTGCCACGGATCGCCAGCGCGGACCACGTCACCGTCGCCGCTCGGGATGGCGAGATGGCGGGCCAGAAAGGCCGCCTGCTCCGGGCTCAGCCGCGGGTTTTCTCGCTTCAGACGTGCTTCGAGCCGCTGGGGAGCGAGCGGCGTTGCGGCTGGCGGGCCGGCGCGCAGCTGTTCGAGCCAAGTGTGATAGCGCGCCGGCGCCTGCTCCGGCTGCGTCGGCGGCAGCCCGAAGCCCTCCACCGTCACCAGCCCAGCGACGCGCTCGGGCCGCACGCCGGCGTACAGGCAGGCGACGTTGCCGCCCATGCTGTGGCCCACCAGCCGACATGGCTCGTTCCAGGAATAATGTTGCAGCAACGCGTCCAGGTCGCCGAGATAGTCGGCGAACCAGTAGGCATCATTGCGCCAGGCGGACTGCCCGAAGCCGCGCCAGTCGGGGGCGATGACGCGCCATTCCCGGACAAGAGCGTCGACGAGGAACTGGAAGGTAGCCGAAACATCCATCCAACCATGGAGCAGGAAAAGCGGCGGCGCTCCCGCCAGCCCCCAGATGCGCACGTGATAACGCAACCCGCGTACGGACAGGAACTCGGACACGCTTGTTTTCATAGCGTTGCATCATAGCAAAGGCGTGTCGCTTGCCTTGCCGGCGCTAGCCCGGGTATAGTCCGCCGGTCCCGCGGGAGAGCGCAACATCGTTGCCGCCGAAGGCGTAACACCCGGAATCGCTCAGGCAAAAGGACTGCGGACGGATTACCGATCTGGAGAGTGACGGGCTGGCGAGCAAACCGGTCTGTCCACCGAAGGGGCAACCGGCCGGCGATGCGCCGCCGCAATCTCTCAGGTACAAGGGACAGATGGGGCGTGGGAACGATAGGTCCCTCGCCCCATTTGTTTTTCATCTTCCACTTTAATTACACCACCTAATCTACTGAACAAATGGGAAAACGGACCGCCCTCTACGACCGGCATGCAGCCGCCGGCGCAAAGCTGGTGGACTTCGCCGGCTGGGACATGCCCCTGCACTACGGTTCCCAGATCGAAGAACACCACGTGGTGCGCCAGGACGCGGGCGTGTTCGATGTCTCCCACATGCTCAACGTCGAGCTGAAGGGGGACGGCGCGCGCGGCTTCCTCGCGCGGCTGCTCGCCAACGACGTCGCCAAGCTGCAGCGGCCGGGCAAGGCCCTGTATTCCTGCATGCTCCGCCCCGACGGCGGCGTCATCGACGATCTGATCGTCTATTTCTTCAACGAGGCGCATTTCCGGCTCGTGGTCAATGCCGGTACGGCGGACAAGGATTTGACATGGATGCGCGAGCAGGCTGGCGCGTTTCCCGCGGCGCCAGCCATCGAACCGCGGCGCGATCTGGCCATGCTGGCGGTCCAAGGTCCCCGTGCCCGGCAATGCGTCTGGCAAGCCCTGCCGGGCAGCGAGGCGGTGAGCGCGCCATTGAAGCCGTTCACCGCCGCCTGGCTGGGCGAGGTACTGATCGCCCGGACCGGTTACACCGGCGAGGACGGCTTCGAGCTGATGCTGCCGGTGAAAGATGCGGCCGCCACCTGGAGCGCGCTGCTCGCGGCGGGCGTCAAGCCCGCCGGCCTCGGCGCCCGGGACACCCTGCGGCTGGAGGCAGGCATGAACCTCTACGGTCAGGATATGGACGAGAGCGTCTCGCCCCTGGAAGCCGGGCTTGCCTGGACGGTGGATCTGCGCGGCGAGCGCGATTTCATCGGCAAGCGGGCTTTGCTCGCCCAATGCCAGCCGCGTGCCTTTCTCGGTCTCGTGGCGCTGGATCGGGGCGTGCTGCGGGCGCACCAAAAGGTTTTCGCACGTCTCGGCGACGGAGAGATCACCAGTGGCAGCTTCTCCCCGACCATGAACCGCTCCATCGCCCTGGCGCGCTTGCCAGCGGGCACCGAAATCGGCGAGGTCGTCGAGGTGGAGGTACGCGACAAACGGTTGAAGGCCCAAATCGTCCGCCCGCCCTTTGTCCGCAACTCCAAGATTCTGGTTGAGATATAGCGGATAATACATTAATTATTAATATAAAGGAGAATCAATGAAGGTTCCTTCCGAACTCAAGTACGCAAAAACTCACGAATGGGCGCGACTCGACGCCGACGGCTTGGTGACGGTTGGCATCACCGACCACGCCCAAGAGGCACTGGGCGACATCGTCTTTCTGGAACTGCCCCAGCCGGGCAGGCAGGTCGCCGCCGGCGATGAGTGCGCGGTGGTCGAGTCGGTCAAGGCCGCGTCCGACATCTACGCGCCGGTGGCCGGCGAAATAGTCGCTGCCAATCAGGCCGCTGCCGATGAGCCGGAAACGGTCAATCAGGATGCCTACGCCGCCTGGCTGTTCAAGATCCGGCCCACCGATGCCGGCCAGCTCAACACCCTGCTCGACGCCGCGGCCTATACCAAGGTAGCCGAAGAAGAGCAGCACTGACGCGCCCCGATCGGACGACTCCGTATCATGCCTTTCATACCCCATACCGCCGAGGACGTTGCCGCGATGCTCGCGAGCATCGGCGTTGAATCCATAGACGCCCTGTTTGACGAGATCCCGGCCGCCCTGCTCGCTGCCGAGCCGGCACAGCCTGCTGAGGCGCTGAACGAACTGGCGGTCACCCGCCTGATGCAGGAACGGGCCGAGGCGGATGGCCGCTGGCTCAGTTTCCTGGGCGGCGGCGCCTACGAACACCACGTCCCTGCCGCCGTCTGGCAAATCGTCACCCGCGGCGAGTTCTACACTGCCTACACCCCGTACCAAGCCGAGGCCAGCCAGGGCACGCTGCAATTGCTCTACGAATGGCAGACGATGATCGCTTCGCTGACGGCGATGGATGTGGGCAACGCCAGCCTCTACGACGGCGCCACGGCGCTCGCCGAGGCGGTGCTGATGGCGGTTCGCGCCGGCAAGGGTAGTGCCCGCCGCGTCCTCGTCCCGGTGACGGTTCATCCGCTCTACCGCGACGCGCTGCGGGCCATCGTCGGTGGCCAGGGCATCGAGGTGGTCGAGGGGCCCTACTCGCCCGAAACCGGTACCACGCTGAGCACGAGCCTCGAATCCCGTGTCGCGGGCGGCATCGCGGCGCTGGTGATCCCCCAGCCTAACTACTTCGGCCAGCTCGAAGACGTCCATGCCCTCACCGATTGGGCCCACGCCCACGGCGCGCTGGCTATCGGCCTGTGTAACTTGCTCGCCCTGGCGCTGCTGGCACCGCCTGGCGAGTGGGGCGCGGCCGGCGCCGACATCGCCTGCGGCGACGCCCAGCCCTTCGGTATTCCGCTGTCCGGCGGCGGACCCTATCTGGGCTACCTCGCCTGCAAATCGGCCTTGGTGCGGCAGATGCCGGGGCGTATCGTCGGCCGCACCGTCGATCTGGAGGGCAAGCCTGGTTTCACGCTGACGCTCCAGGCACGTGAGCAGCATATCCGGCGCTCCAAGGCGACTTCCAATATCTGCACCAACCAGGGGCTCATGGTGACGGCGGCGACCATCTATCTCGCACTCACCGGCGCCCAGGGACTCGAGCGCATCGCCGCGATGAGCCACGGCAATGCCCGCCGGCTGCGCGAGACCCTGGCGCTGCTGCCGGGCGTATCGCCGATATTCGGCGGCCCGTTTTTCCACGAGATGGTACTACGGCTACCGCGACCGGTCGCACCCGTGCTGGAGGCATTGCGCGAGCAGGGAATACTCGGCGGCATCAGCCTCGCGGAGGACTACCCGGAGCTGGGCGAGGCGCTTCTCGTATGTGCCACGGAAACGAAAACCGATGCTGACCTGCGGCGTTACGCCAACGCCCTAGCCGGCGTGTTGCGAGGCTGAACATGCTTATTTTCGAGCGTTCCCGACCCGGTCGGGTCAATGCCCAGCAAGCGCCCGCCGAGGTCGCGCCCATCGACGATCTGCCGCAGGCGCTCAAGCGCCGGTCGCGGCCGCTGCTGCCGGAGGTCTCCGAACTGGATGCCGTGCGCCACTACACCCGGCTGTCCCAGCGCAACTTCGCCATCGACACGCACTTCTATCCCCTCGGATCGTGCACCATGAAGTACAACCCGCGGGCGTCCAATGCGCTTGCCATGCTGCCCCAGTTCTTGGCGCGGCATCCGCTGGCACCGGAGGTCACCGGCCAGGGCTTCCTCGGCTGCCTGTACGAGTTGCAGGAGATCCTGGCCGAGGTCACCGGCATGGCGGGCATGAGCTTGACCGCCATGGCCGGCGCCCAAGGCGAGTTCGCCGGCGTAGCTATGATCCGCGCCTACCACTTGGCGCGCGGCGACACGGCGCGCAGGGAGATCATCGTTCCCGATGCCGCCCACGGCACCAACCCGGCCACGGCAACCATGTGCGGGTATACCGTGCGGGAGATCCCGACGGACCGGGACGGCAACGTGGACATCTCGGCGCTACGCGAAGCCGTTGGGCCGCAGACAGCCGGGCTGATGCTGACCAACCCGTCGACGCTGGGCGTGTTCGAGAAAACGATCCAGGAAATCCAGAGCATCGTGCATGCGGCCGGCGGACTGACCTACTACGACGGCGCCAATCTCAATGCCATCCTCGGCAAGGTACGCCCCGGGGACATGGGCTTCGATGTCATCCACCTCAACCTGCACAAGACCTTCTCTACGCCCCACGGCGGCGGCGGTCCGGGTGCCGGGGCGGTGGGTGTGGCCGAACGCCTGCTGCCCTTCCTGCCCGTGCCCATGGTCGGTCTGGAAGACGGACGCTACCGCTGGTTCACGCAGAAGGACCGGCCCCAAAGCATCGGGCGTTTGTCCGCCTTCATGGGCAATGCCGGCGTGTTGTTGCGCGCCTATGTCTATGCGCGCCTGCTCGGCCGCCTCGGCATGACCCGGGTGGCGGAGTATTCAACGCTCAACGCCAACTACCTGATGGCGGAGCTGGCGAACGCCGGTTTCCAGCCCGCCTTCCCGCAGCGCCGCGCCAGTCACGAATTCATCATCACCCTGAAGCCACTCAAGGACGAAACGGGCGTCACCGCCATGGATGTTGCCAAGCGCCTGCTCGACAAGGGCTTCCACGCCCCCACTACCTACTTCCCGCTGCTCGTACCGGAGTGCCTGCTGATCGAGCCGACGGAAACGGAGTCGAAGGAAACGCTGGATGCCTTCGTTGCCGCGATGAGGGAAATCGCCGAGGAGGCACGGTCGGATCCGGAACTCGTGAAGAAGGCGCCCCACAGCCTGCCGGTGCGCCGGCTCGACGACGTCAAGGCAGCGCGGGAGCTCGATCTGGCTTGGCGCGGCTGACGCGCACGCCGCAGCGGCGCGTCAGGACGCCGACGTGGCCAGCATCGCTTGCAACTCCTCGGCGATGGCGGCGCATTGCTGCTCCGCGCTGTCGATCAGGGCGTGGGCGCCCGCGGCATCGCCGCCACGGGCCAGGGCTTCCAACTCCTGGCAGAGCCGCACCAGCGCCTTGGCGCCGACGTTTGCCACCATCCCTTTTAGGGCATGCGCGGCCTCGAACAGGGCGTGCGCGTCGGCCGCCGTCGCCGCCTGACGCAATCGGGCAATGTGCGGCGACGTGTCCTCCATCACGGCACGCATGACCGCTTCAAAATATTCGCCCAGTTCGCTGCGCAGCCGCTCGACAACGCCGGCGTCGATGCCGGACTGCACGGGTACGTCCGGTGCCAGCGCACACCCGGGAGGATCTTCGGCCGGCGCATCGCCCGACGGTACGCCGGCGCGTACCCAACGCACCAGCATCCCCTCCAGTTCCGCCCGCTTGAACGGCTTGCTCAGGTAATCGTCCATACCGGCATCCAGACAACGCTGCCGGTCGGCGTCCATGGCATTGGCAGTCAGGGCAACGATAGGCACGCGGGCGCCGGTTCCGGCCTCGCGCTCGCGGATGCGTCGCGTGGCATCGAGGCCGCTCAACACCGGCATCTGCATGTCCATGAATACCAAGTCGAAGCGGCCGCCTGCCACCATGGTCGCCGCCTGCTCGCCGTTCTCCGCCACCCGCACCCGGTGGCCGAGCTTGCGCAGCATACGCGCGGCGAGATCCCGATTGACCGGGTTGTCTTCGGCCAGCAGGATGTCCAGCACACGAATGCTCGACGTTGCCGCGCCGGTGTCGGCCGGCTTGCCACGCCCGGCGGGCAGCGCGAGGGCGGCCAGCCCCGTCCGAATCTCCGCCTCGGATACCGGTCTATTCAGCCGCGCCGCGATTCCTGCCTCGCGCCAGCGCTCACCCCCGATTCGCATGCCGATGGGCGCGAGGAGCACCACCTCCGGCTGCGCAGGCTGCGTCGCCGCACGAATCCGGGTGGCAAGCGCCACGGCGTCCGGCTCTCCCAGTCCCGCGTCCAGCACGACGATGTGGAACGCGCAATCCCGCCGGGCCGCCGCATCGAGGATGGGCACGATCTCCTCGGCGCAGCCTACCCCCTGCGCCTGCATGCCCCAGGCATTGAGCCAGTGGCACAGCTGACGACGCGTTGCCTCGCGGCGTTCGGCCACTAGCACACGAACGCCGGCGAGTACCGCCGGCACGGGCGTGCTTGAATCGGACGCGCCGGTCTGGCCGAGGCGCACCGTGAAGTGGAAGGTACTGCCGACACCGGGTTCGCTCTCGACTGCGATACGACCGCCCATCGCCTCGACCAGGCGCTCGGATATGGTCAATCCCAGCCCCGTGCCGCCGAATTCCCGTGTCGCATCAGCGTCGGCCTGGACAAAGGATTCGAATATCCGCCGCACGTGATGGCGGGCGATACCGATGCCGGTATCGCGCACGGCGAAGTGAATCCAGGCCGCTTCCTCCGTAAGAGCAATGCTTTCGACGCTGACCTCGATCTCGCCCTGGCGGGTGAATTTGATGGCATTGCTAACCAGATTGACCACGACTTGGCGCAGCTTGCCGGGATCCCCGAGCAGGCGCTCCGGTAGCCCCGTCGCCACGCCCCAGTGCATCTCGAGCCCCTTCTGATAGGCGCGCAGCGCCAGCGGTTTGAGCGTTTCACGCAGCAACTCCCTCAGCCCGAACTCGACGCTGGCCAGGTCGAGTCGCCCCGCTTCGATGCGAGAAAAATCGAGAATGTCGTTGATGATGCCGAGCAGACTTTCGCCGGAATCGCGGGCAACCTGCAGAAGCTCGCGCTGCTCCACGTCCAGATTCGTGTCCAGGACCAGCTCGGTCATGCCCAGCACGGCGTTGAGAGGTGTGCGGATTTCATGGCTCATGTTGGCAAGGAAGGCGCTCTTCGCCTTCGACGCGGCCTCGGCCGCCTCCTTGGCGGCTTGCAGCGACTGCTCCATGTGCTTGCGTTCACTGACATCGGCGTTGGTGCCGACCATGCGCACGGCGCGCCCCTCGGCGTCCCACTGCACTACCTTGCCGTGGCTCTGGATCCAGATCCAACTGCCATCGGGCCGGCGCACGCGATGCACGGTTCGGAAACAATCCCGTTCGCCCTTCACCGTGGCGACGAATTCCGTCTGCACCGCGGCGACGTCGTCCGGATGGACCAGTCCCAGCAAGCTCTCGATATCGGTGCGTGTCGGCCAGGCCGGCTGGCCCAGGATGGCCTGCCAACGCTCGGATAGATAGACCTGTCCGGTGACAAGATCGGCGTCCCAGAGCACCTGCCCGGACGCTTCCAGGGCAAGCTCCAGTCGCGTCTGATTGCGCGCCAGGGCCTCGTTCGCTTCGCGCAGCTCGCGCGTGCGCCGGGCGACGAGTATTTCGGCACTCAGGGCATTGATGGCGGATTTGCGCAAGGGTCCGTTCCTTCGAACTCGGGCTGTGAAGCCGGGCGGCCGCAGCCCCGTCACGATTGCAGTGATGGCTCGACGATTTATCGGACGCCCCGGCACGGACTTGAATCCAGCGCGCCGTCTGCCCGGGGCACCTTTCGCATGCTCGTGGCGCCAACTGTTATCATGCTGCGAGTCAGCAGCCGCGGATGGGAGCCACCATGCCAGTGTATTGCCTCGGATCGCGCCGGCCGGAATTCCGGGGCGAGTACTGGATCGCCGATTCGGCCACGGTCATCGGCTCCGTCCTGCTGCATGAGAACGCCAGCATTTGGTACAACGCGATCGTGCGGGGCGACACTGAGCTGATTACGATCGGCGCAAACACCAACATCCAGGACGGATCGGTGCTGCATGCCGACCCCGGCGTGCCGCTCAACATCGGCGCCAATGTCACCGTCGGCCACATGGCGATGATCCACGGCTGCACCATCGGCGACGGATCGCTGATCGGCATCAAATCCGTCATCCTCAACCACGCCGTCATCGGCAGGCACTGCCTCATCGGCGCCAACACGCTGATACCGGAAGGCAAGGAGATTCCCGACGGCAGTCTCGTCGTCGGCTCGCCCGGCAAGGTGGTTCGTTCGCTCGGTGAGGAGGAAATCGCCCGGCTGGCCCGCAGCGCCGAGAACTACGTCGCCAACTGGAAGCGGCACCGGCGCGAGCTGCAGCCGCTGTCGCCCGGCTGAAGACGCACCGCCCCGGCGCGGCGCCTCAGATCACGCCCTTGTGGGCGAGTTCGGCCAGTTCGCCCTCGTCCATGGCGAGAATCCCCTGCAGCACCTCGCGGGTATGTTGTCCCAGGGTGGGAGGCGCCGCGCGGTAGGCGACCGGCGTCGCCGAGAGCCGGATTGGATTCGCCACCTGCGGCACGGTGCCTGAAAGGGGATGGGGCACGTCGACACGGACGCCGCGCGCTTGCACCTGCGGATCCGAGAAGACCTGCTCCAGATCGTTGATGGGCCCGCAAGGAATATCCGCCGCATCCAGAGCCGCCAGCCAGTCCTTTACACCCCGCCGCAGCATGATCTCCGCCAGTAGCGGCACGAGCACAGTGCGGTTCGTTACGCGGGCGCTGTTGGTGGCAAAGCGGGGATCGGCAGCCAACTCGCCGCATCCGGCCACCTCGCAGAAGCGGCGGAACTGCGCGTCATTGCCGACAGCGACGATGATCTGGCCGTCCCTGCAGCCGAACACCTGGTAAGGAACGATGTTGGCGTGGGCGTTGCCCCAGCGCCGGGGCAGCTTGCCCGACACGAGGTAGTTGGACGCGATGTTGCCGAGCATCGCTACCTGCACGTCCAGCAGCGCCAGATCCACGTGCTGGCCCTGGCCCGACACCTCGCGGTGCGCCAAGGCCGCAAGCACGCCGACGGCGGCATACATCCCAGTCATGAGGTCAGCGACGGCAACGCCCACCTTTTGCGGCCCGCCGCCGGGAAATCCGTCGCGCTCGCCCGTAATGCTCATCAGCCCGCCCATCCCCTGAATGATGAAGTCATAGCCGGCCCGTTCGGCATAGGGGCCGGACTGGCCGAAGCCGGTGATGGAGCAGTAGATGAGCCGCGGATTGACCGCCCGCAGCGAGTCGTAGTCGAGGCCGTAGCGGCGCAGGGAGCCAACCTTGTAGTTCTCCAGCAGAATGTCGCTGCCCGCCGCCAGTCGTCGGACGATCTCCTGCCCTTCCGGCGTAGCGATGTCGACGGCTACCGACTTCTTGGCCCGGTTGGCACAGAGATAGTATGCCGACTCCCCTGTCGCCCGACCGTCCCGGTCATTGAGGTAGGGCGGTCCCCAGCTACGCGTGTCGTCGCCGCTACCGGGGCGCTCGATCTTGATCACCTCGGCGCCAAGATCGGCCAGCGCCTGGGACGCCCACGGTCCGGCCAGCACGCGGGAGAGATCGAGCACGCGAACATGGGACAACGCTCCGGTCATGGCGAATTCCCCTCGCTACAGAAAACCGGAATTCTGCCGTGAAAACCAGCACAGGACACCCATTGCCCCGTGCTCTGGGAAAAGTGAACACGGCGTGAAGATTCTGCGACACACAGGCGCAAGAATGAGCAATCGCACGAGGACTTGGACCGATGAATGACTGGACATCCTTTCTGTTTACCGGTAGCAACGTGCTGCCCGTCTACATGGTCGCGGTCAATGAAGATGCGCTCACCCTGGCCCTCCTCGTCTATGTCGTGCTCATGCTGGCCGCCATGTTCGCCGGCCTGAGCGACGAGAGCTCGCCAGCGCGCAGCGCCGCCGCGAGGCAGTGTAAAGACCCTCGCAACAGCGACGAGTCCTGACAATCGCGCAAACGGATTTCCGTCCGCGCTCTTGCCCTCACTGCAGCTTCAGGGGCTGAAAGTAGCCAGTCAGCTCCAGATAGCCACGCCCGACAGTCTGGCCGGTGCGCGACGCCGTTACCGCGCCTTCCCAGTAGACGGCGCCGGTGCTCGCCCGGCTGTCCAGCTCCTGATCATCCATGAGCGGCACCAGATCGATTCGCAGATCGGCCGCCTGCACCGCCATGGCGACGGGATACAGCGTGCCGGTACGCGGCGAGCGCCAGTGGCGCCGCGGCGCGAACCGGATGTCTTCAGGCCCGAGCGCACGCACCTTCCCGTCCCGGCCGCGCAGGGAACCGCCCGCCCAGAAGCGGCCGCCGTGGCGGTCGCGGATCTGGAACGCCATGAGCGCCGAGCCATCGTCGAAATTGATGCCGGCCCAGTCCCAGCCCGAGGCCTCTCGCGCCAGGTAGGCGCTGGACCACTCGTGATCGAGCCACGCCACGCCCTTGACTGGCAGGGCACGTCCGCCGCGGCTGAGCGTACCGCTCACCACGATCTGCGGCCGGCTGTAGTAATAGCTTGCCTGTTCCGGCCGCGGGCCCTTGCGGCTGACACCGTCCCTGCCCTGAAGCAGCACACCCCCCGCCGGCGCGAACTCGAAATCGAGCGCGAATTCCCGGGCCGCGATCTTCGCCAAATAGCTGCCGCGGGGTAAGCGCACAAAAGACCAGTCGTCGATCCGGACGTCGGTGTCCTGGCGCGACGCCTCAGCCAAGCCGAACCCGACCCGGGCCGAGCGCTGATCGTGGAGCAGCCGCCCGACGGTCGGATCGCTCACGGCAGCATGGGCGAAGAGCAGTTGGTTGGGCGCGAAACGGCCGGGATTGCCCTGATCGAGTTCCGGGCGAGAGCGGAAGAACGTAACCTGAAAGCCGAGTGTCTTGTCTCCTTCGGCGTCCAGCCAACCGGTCACGTACCACCACTCGGTGCGGAAGTCGGGATGCGCCCCGTGGTCGCGCGGGAAGCTCAGGGCGTGTCCCGGTACGACGGCGGGATAGTCGGGCGGCGCCGCGCTGGCTGAGGTAAAGGCGACGAAGACCGCCAGGCCGCGGCCAAGTGCCCGCCGCAAGAGCCGCGCCCTCACCAGTCCTCCCGCACGGCGCGCACCGCCTGCACCGACATCGCCCGCCGACCGCTCACCACCGCGGCAAGCGCGGCGGCCGCCACGAGCACCGTCGCCACGATCGCCAACAGCCCCCAAGGCATATGCACGCCCATGGTCCAGTGGAAAGACTGGGGATTGACGACGTGGATCAGGATCAGCGCCACGACCCAGCCCAGAATCAGGCCCGTCGCCACGCCAAGCGCCGCCAGCAATGCTCCCTCGATGGCGAGCATCGCGCCGATCTGGCGGCGTGTGACGCCGATGTGGCGCAGCATGCCGAACTCCCGCGAACGCGCCAGGGACTGTCCGCCGAAGCTGGCGGCGATACCGAACAGGCCGATGACGATGGCAACGGCCTCGAGCAGATAGGTGACGGCGAAGCTGCGGTCGAAGATCCTCAGGCTGACGGTGCGGATCTCGCCCGGTTCAGCAAACTCGATGCGCTCGCCGCCGTCGATGCGCTCGCGCAGCCGCGCCGCCGCCCGCGCCGCGCCCGTGTCGCGATCGAGCCACAGGGCCGCCTCGTTGACCCTGGCATCGCCGGTCAGGCGTCGATAGTCCTCCTGGCGCATCACCACCGCGCCGTGCTGACGGGCATAGTCACGCCAGACCCCGGCCACCATGACGTCCACCGAACGGCCGGCGAGCGGCAGGCGGACGCGCCGCCCTGTGCCGAAACCGTACAGATCCACCATGGCCTCGCTGACCCAGACCGGCGGCGGATCGTCCGGCTGAGGCATAACCGGCGCACCCACCAGCGGCAGGCGCGCGCCCGGACTCGCGGCGTCGATGGCGCGGACGATCAGCGTCACCGGCGGACGCAGCGGGTCGAGAGCGAGGTGGGTCGAGCGCTGGAACTCGACGCGCGCCACGCCGGGTGTGGCCGCGATGACGGTCTGCACCTCGGGGCCGAGGTAGGCCGTATCGCCCACCGGGCCGGCACGCATGTACAGGTCGGCAGGCAGCACAATGCCGAGCCAATGATCCACCGAGGTGCGAAAGCTCGCCACCATGATGGCCATCGCCACCATCAGGCTGAAGCTGGCGAGAATGCCGCCCAGGGCGATGGACGCCCGCCCCGGTGCACCAGCGAGTTGGTTCACTGCGAGGTAGGGTGCGGCACGCCCGCCGGATGGCAGCAGCGCGAACAAGACATGCGATACCCACGGCATGAGCATGATGCCGCCGATCAATAGCAGAGCGATGGCAACGTAGCCGAACAATGGCAGACCGTCGACCGGCCCCGCCTGGGTCAGCGCCAAGCCCGCAGCGACCGTCGCCAGCCCGCCCCAGGGCGAGCGCAGCCGCGCCAGCGCTACCTCTTCGTCACCGGCCTTCAAGGCTTGCGCCGGCCGCGCCCGAGCCGCCTCCCAGGCCGGCGCCAGACTGCCCGCCAGTGCCGCCGCCAGGCCCAGCGCGCCGAACACCAGCGCCATCGCCGGATCGAAGCGCACTGTCGGCTGCACGCCGGCAAAGAAACCGCCGCCCAGATCGGCACCGGCATGGGCAAGAACGAGCGATGTGGCGGCGAAGCCGAGCACGAGCCCGAGCGCCGAGCCGACTAGACCCTGCACCAACCCCTCCGCGAGCAGACCCCGCAGTACGCCGGCGCGGGTAACGCCGAGCACGCGCAACAGCGCGATCTGCGCGCGTCGCCGCACCACCGACAGGGCCTGCGTGGAAAAGACGAGGAAGGAGCCGGTGAACAGCGCCACCAGCGCCAGCACGTTCAGATTCACCCGATAGGCGCGCGACAGGTTGGAGGTGCGGCGCACGTTGTCCTCCGGCGTCGTCACCGCCACGCCGGCCGGCAGCACGCCGCGCACGGCATCCGCGAACGCATCGGGCGCGACACCGGCTCGCAGCTTGATGTCCAGCCGGTGTAGCACGCCAAGGCGATCGAAACGCCATTGGGCAGCGCCGATGTCCATCACACCGATGCGCAACCCCTCGCCTGCGGCCGGAACGGTGCCGGCGACGTCGAGGCGAACCTCGTCCAGACCGACCTGCACCGCGAGTGTGTCGCCGGCCTTCAGACCCAGCCAGGACATGGCCGCCGGCGAGAGGAACAGCGCGTTCGGATCGAGGACACGCAGCCGGTCCGAACCGTCCTCCGGCAAACCAATCAGGCTGGGCTGGACGGCGGCGGCGCGGAAGACGTCTATGCCGAGGATCTTGAGCGGCTCGCGCTGGTCCGGCAGCCGCGCGTCCACCTCCACGACAGGACTGACAGCCGCCACCTCGGGCGAGGTCGCGATGCGCGGATAGAGCATCTCGTCGAATCCGGCGCGCGGCCCACGAATTTCCACATCGGCGTTGCCCATGAGCGAGCGCACCGCCTGGGAGAACTCGTCGAGCGCCGCGTGGTTGATGAGATGCACCGCATAACCCATCGCCACGCCTATGGCAATGGCAAGCACGCCGATCAGGGCACGACCGGGATGGCTGCCCAACTCGCCTAGCAACAGGACCGCGGGCGGGAACTCACGCGGACGCATCTCTCCTCTCCGCCCGACGTTCGCCCACGGCCGGACGCAAGCCCTGGGCCGTCAGCAGCAAGACACGATCGGCCGTGGCGGCTGCCAGCGACGAATGGGTGACGAGCACCCCTGCGGCGCCATTGCCCTTCACCTGCTCCCGCAGCACGCGTAGGACCTGGACTGCCGATTCCGGGTCGAGGTTTCCCGTCGGCTCGTCGGCCAGCACCAGCCGGGGCCGATGGACAACGGCGCGGGCGATGGCCACGCGCTGCAGCTCGCCGCCCGAAAGCTCCCGCGGCGCGCTGTCCCCCCGCCCCGCCAGTCCGACCGCCTCAAGCATCGCCGCGACGCGCCGGCGCGCCTCATCGTGCGCGACGCCGTTCAGCAGCAGCGGCAGGACGACGTTCTGCGCCACACTCAGATGCGGCAGGATGTGGAAGGCCTGGAACACGAATCCCATCTTCCACCGCCGCAGCGCCGTGGCGGCATCGTCGTCCATGCTGGCGAGATCGGAGCCGTCGAAACGGATGCTGCCGGCGTCAGGCCGGTCCAGCCCGGCGATGAGGTTGAGCAGGGTTGACTTACCGACCCCGGACTCGCCCATCACCGCGACATACTCGCCGGCGGAAAGCGCCAAATCGATGCCGGCCAGCACGGTGCGCGGGCGAGCGCCCTGAAAGCTCTTGGCTACCTGGGAAATTATCAGCAAGTCTCTGAGTTCCAGCGCCGCCCGCAGTCGCTCACGCGTCTGTCGCGGCGCTGCCTTCCGGCGCCGGCGTCGCCAGCCGCGCCACGAGCAGTTTGTCGATGCGGTTGCGATCCATGTCCATCACCTCGAAGCGCAGCCCTTCCCACTCAAAATGATCGGCGACCTTGGGCACGCGCCCGAGCCGGGTCATGAAGAAGCCGCCGAGGGTGTGGAAACTGCCGGACTCCTCGCCCGGGAGTTCCTGCGCGATGGCGAACACGTTTTTGAACCGCTCCACCGACACCATGCCATCGAACAGCCACGAGCCGTCCTCGCGCTGCACTGCCTGGAGGTCGCCCTCCAACTCCTCGGAGGGCATGTCGCCGACAATCGCCTCCAATACATCGTTGAGCGTCACCAATCCTTCGATCTCACCATACTCATCGACGACCAGGGCGATCTGGTGCTTGGTACGCTTGAAGGTTTCCAGCAGCACCATTACCGAAACGGACACCGGCACGTAAAGCGGCGAGCGGACGTAGGCCGCCAGATCGACCGGCTTCCCCGCGTGCAGGTCGGGCAGGAGGTCCTTGGTGTGCAAGATGCCCACGACATTGTGAATATCGCCTCGGCATACAGGATAGCGGCTGGGCGTGTTGTCGAGCATTGTCTGCCAGTTCTCTGCCACCGGCTGGTCCAGGTCGAGAAAGACGACGTCCAGTCGCGGGGTCATGATCGAGCCGATGCGCATCTCGTCGAGCCGGAACACGCGCGACACCAGCGCCTGCTCCGACTTCTCGAACACGCCCGCCTCGGCGCCCTGCTCCATGAGCGTCTTGATTTCCTCCTCGGTGACCGGCGGCTCCTCGCGCCGGCGGGCGCCCAGCAGCCGCAGCACCGCTTCGGTCGAAAAGCTGAGCAGTCGCACCAGCGGGTAAGTTGCCTGGGTGAGCAACCCCATCGGCCGCGCGGCGAACGTCGCGATCAGTTCCGGGCTGTACAAAGCAAGCCGCTTGGGCACCAGTTCGCCGAAGACGAGCGAGAAATAGGTAATCACAACGACAACGATGGCCAATGCCACCTGCTTGCTGTAGGGGCCGACCACCGGCAGGTCCGCGAGCCACTCCGCCAGACGCATGGCGACCGTGGCTTCGCCGAAGGCGCCGCTGAAGATGCCGATGACCGTGATGCCGATCTGGATGGTGGACAGGAAATGGCCGGGCTCGTTGGCCAGCGCGAGCGCCGCGCCGGCGCTGGTGTCCCCCTCGTCCGCCCACTGCTGCAAACGCGTCTTGCGCGAGGACACGACCGACATCTCGGACATGGCAAACAGGCCGTTCAACACGATGAGCACGGCGATGATGACGATTTCCATGGGACTGGCTTCTCAGGTGGCAGGTCGGCGCGCCAAGTGCGCCAGCGGACAGCGGATCAAGCGGAGTCGGCGCGTCACGACAAGGGCGGTGGCGCGGTCGCGTGGACGTCGATTCAGGCAGAAGCTGGCCGGCTCCAGGCGCATGCGGGGCTTTGCATTGCGCGTCCGGCGGGAGCAACAGTCCATGCGCTGCTGGGTGCTGTCGGGATGGTGCATTCTATCACCCGCCCGCTGCGGTCGCCGGATCGCCCGGCGGGCCCCCGCTGGTGTGCGCCGCCCGTCAGCCCCGCCCGCCACCTTTGCGGAAAATCGGCACCTGCACCTTGCGCTCGAACCAGCGGGAAATAATGGCGATGATCTCGTCTGCGCTTTCCTCCACCGGCTTGTTGGTCACGTCGACGATCGCGAAACCGCCCCTGCGGAAAACCTGACGCGCCATATCGAGTTCGTCGTACAGCTTCGCCGGATCGGTGTATGAACGTCCCGCCGTGCCCGACATGGAGCGCTGTCGCCAGCCACGATGTTCGGCAAGTTCCGCTGGATCGATGATCAGACCGATGACGCGGCGCCGGTCGACCTGGAGCAATTCGTCGGGCACCGCGATTCCCGGCACCAACGGCATGTTCGCCACCTTCCAGCCCAGCACCGACAGGTAGATGCTGAGCGGCGTCTTGCCCACGCGCGACACGCCCGTAAGCACCACGTCGGCCTCGTGCAGTTCTTGCGGGTTGCGCCCGTCATCATGGTCCACGGTGTACTCGATGGCCTTGATGCGCTCCTGGTATGCCTCGTCGTCGCCATGGTAAATGCCCGGCTCGCCGAGCGGCTGGCGCTGGAATACGTCCGCGAGCTCACCAATCAAGTCGCCGATGGTATCCACCGCTGCAAGATTTCGTTGCCGGGCCATGCCTACCAGCGTCTTACGCAGGACCGGATCCACCATGGTGTGAATGATGACGCCACGGCGCGCCGCCACCCGCTCGACGGCCTCCTCCAGTTGTTCCATCTGGCGTATCTGCGGGATGATGATGACTTCCGCGTCGTTGCCTGGAAACTGCGACAGGGCGATACGTGCCAGATGCTTGCCCAGCGCCCCCGCTCCGCCAGAGATGATGAAAAGCGGCTGCGGTACTGCTGGCGAATCGCTCCCCGATGTCATGGTCGCCACCTCCTCCTGTCGAATATCGCTGGCGTGCGATCACGGCCGCGGCACGTCCCGATGCCTTTCGTCGTCAGCGCAACGCCCGCCGCAGCCCGTCGGCGAGCAATTCGAAGCGCTCCCAGCCCTCGCCGTTGCGGCACAGGCCGTAGCGGAACGGCAGCATATCGCGTCCGGGCACGACGAAACGCAGATCGTAGAACCAGACGCAGGGAGCAGTGCCGGCGTCGATGCGGTAGAGCATGGGCAGCTCCGCGAACCAGCGGTAGAAACCAAATTGCGCCTGGCTCCAGGCTTCGCGGGCAATCCGCATCTCGGCCGCAGTTTCGCCGAATAGCGTGCCGCTACGCCACTGGGCGTGCGTCACCGGCCGGAACGCGGCGTCGATGCGGCCGATCAGTCCGGCATCGGGCCCGGCAGGGACAGGCTCGCGCCGCAGCAAATTGACGTGGGCATAGCGGTACTGCTCCCCGTCGCGAATCGCCACGGTCCAGTTCAGGGGCGTCGGCGGCCTTGGCAGCGCGCGCACCGACGCGTCGGACATGCCGCTGGCACGCGCGAACTCCCGTCCGATATCGATCGCCCGCGCCTGCAACACGCCCTGCAGCCCGACGTAGACGACAAGCACGGACAGTGCCGCCCGCGCCGGCACGGGCGAGGTGCGGTGGTACCACGAGACGAGCAACCCGGCGACGATGATGCCCGAGAACCACAAGTCGATGATGAAGGTCGTATCGAGGGAGTAGCGGGCGTCCGACAGAGGCGCGAAGATCATCGTGCCGAAGGAAGTGATGACATCGCCGAGAATATGTATGGCGATCCCGAGCGCCGCGACGACGGCATAACCGCGCCAGTCGTGGCGACGCCGGAACAACCTTGCCGCCAGCCAGCCGAGGGCCAGGGCCCAGAGCGGCAGCATGATGATCGAATGGGTGAGGCCGCGATGCTCCGTCAGGTAGGACAGCGACGATACCCAGCTCAGCAGAACATCGAGATCGGGAAAGGCGGCGGCCAGGGCGCCCACGGCAAGTCGCTGCGCGTCGGGCATGGCCTGTGCCGCACGCTTATTGTACGGCGCAGTGGCACGCGCAAGCAGCGCGCCTGAAAGGGCATGGGTAAGTGTATCCATCGTAGCGTGGCAAGGTTTGCGGATTTTCGCGTAGACTGCCGCCGGTGTCAGACGTTCGGCGCTGCGCGCGTCGAGCGAATCGTCGTAGCCCCCGCGAGGCCTAGCCTCGCACGATCAGGAGATGAGCGATGCACGAAACGGGTCAGCGCAAACTCCGGCGCCCCATCGTTTTCGCCTGGGCACTGGCGATGGCGGCAAGTGCCGGCATCGCCGCCGAGCAGGCCAACCCGCGGGGCACGCTGGTCGATCTCGCCGCCGATGCCAGCCGCAGTGCGCCCAATGACGTGGCACGGGCGACGGCTTTCTTCGAGGCGAACGATGCCAATCCCGGCGAACTGGCCAGGCGCGTGAACAGCACCATCGCTGCGGCATTGCAGACGGCCAAAAGCTACACCACAGTCAAAACGCGCAGCGGCAATACCTGGACCAATCCCAACTACGGCAAGGACGGCCGCATCACCGGCTGGCGCATGCGCTCCGAACTGCTGCTCGAATCGCGCGACATTGCAGCGCTGTCCGAAGTTGTCGGCAAGCTGCAGGCGACGCTGGGGGTCGGCCAGATCACGCTGCAACCGGCACCGGAGACACGCAAGAAGGCCGAGGACGACGCCACGCTGGACGCCATCGCGGCCTTTCAAGCCAAGGCCAAGCTGGTCGCCAGCGCGCTGAACAAGCCCTATCGCATCAAGCAGATGAGCATCGGCGCGGCCGGCCGCCCGCCGGTGTTTCCGGTAGCGCGCACCATGGCCGTTGCGGCGGAAGCGGCACCGGCGCCGATTGAAGCCGGAGAGAGCACCGTGACCGTGTCGGTAAGCGGCCAGATCGAACTGCCCGAATAAAGGCAGCGCCGTCAGCCGATGAACACACGGATCTTCTGCATCGCGCTGGTCGCACTCGCCGCCTGCAGTACGGACAGCCGGCAACGCGGTCCGCTCATTTCCAATCCCTCGCCGCCCAAGGGCACGGCGTATCAATGCGAGGGCGGGCGCTCCTTCTCGGTCGAGTTCGTGTCCGGCGGCGCAATCCTGTACGTCACCGGTCAGGCCCTGCGCCTCAAGCAAGTGGAATCGGGCTCGGGCGCGAAGTACAGTGACGGTGCCATGACGTTGTGGAACAAAGGGCCCGAGGCAACGCTGCTGTTTAACGGTGCGCCCTTCTACAAGAACTGCCGATCGGCGAAATAGCCCCGCCGCCATGATCGCTCTCATCCAGCGCGTGACCCAGGCCCGGGTGATGGTGGCCGATGAAACCGTCGGCGAGATCGGCCACGGCCTGCTGGCGCTGATCGGCGTCGAGCGCGAAGACAGCGAACGCAATGCCGAGCGGCTGCTCGAACGGTTACTCGGCTACCGCGTCTTCGCCGACGAAGAAGGCCGGATGAACCTGTCCTTGAGCGATGTCGGCGGCGCTCTGTTGCTGGTGCCCCAGTTCACCCTCGCTGCCGATACGAAGAAAGGAACGCGCCCGGGCTTTTCGACGGCGGCAGCGCCGGAGAAAGCGAAGCGCCTGTTCGACTTCCTGACTGCGGTTGCGTGCCGCCAGCATGCCAACGTGGCGACTGGCGTATTCGGCGCCGAGATGTTCGTCGGCCTGACCAATCACGGTCCGGTGACGTTCTGGCTCGAGGCGTGACACATGAGACGTGGCGAAACAGCGCCCGTGACCGACGCATCTGCCCGCATCGCCGCGGCACTGGCGGTGAGCCTGTGCGTGCTGCTTCAGGCCGGCTGTGCCGGCCTGCCGTCGCCCGCGGGTGCCGGCCGGAGCTATGTCGCCGTGGCACAGAAGGAGAAAGCCCACGATGTGGTGCTCTACGCAATCGGGCTCATCGACACCGGCTATCGCTTCGGCGGCCGCAATCCCGAAGCCGGGCTGGACTGCAGCGGCATGGTGAGCCACATCTACGAGCACGTGACCGGCCTGCAGCTGCCCCACAACGCCGCGCAGATCGCGCGCACGACGCGCCCGATTGACCGAGAGGCGCTCAAGCCCGGCGACCTGGTCTTCTTCAATACCCTGAACCGGCCGTACTCGCACGTCGGCATCTATATCGGCGAGGGCCGGTTCGTTCATGCTCCAAGCAGTGCCAGCGGCCGCGTCCAGATCGCACGCATGGACAACGGCTATTTTTCCAGCCGCTACGAAGGAGCGCGCACGCTGTTCTTCGACTGATTGGAATCGCGCCGCGATCCGCAAGATGACGCGAACTTGCACAGATGCACGCCAATGCCATGAGGCCAGTCGTCCGTGTCCATCTGCGTAATCTGCGGATGCATTTTTTCGCCCCGCTGAATCCAATCCACATCGCCCTCCGTACTAGGGGCAGGCACCAGCCTGTTTCAATCATCACTAACCGGAGGACATCATGAGCAATTCCACGCAATCCATCGTTGCGCCTTCCCGTCGCCTGTTCCTGGGCACCGCCGGCAAGGCCACCCTATCCGCCGCTGCCATCGCCCTATTGGCTGGGAACAGCAATTTCGCCCGCGCCGCCGCAGCCAGAGAATCCCAGGACGTCGGCATCCTCAATGTCGCCCTGGGGCTCGAACACGAGGCGATCAATGCCTATCAGCTCGGTGCGCAGAGCGGCCTGCTGCAGAAGCCGGTGCTGGATATCGCCGTGCAGTTCCAAGGGCATCACAAGGGCCATCGCGACGCCCTCATCGCAACCATCGAGAAGATGGGCGGCACACCGGTGGCGGAGAAGTCGATGTCCGACTATGCCAAGGCATTGAAGGCGGACATGCTCAAGAGCCAGGCGGACGTGCTCGATCTGGCGGCGCGGCTGGAGCTGGGCGCTACCAATGCCTATCTGGGTGTCATTCCGTCGTTCAAGGACACGGCACTGTCGAAAGTGGCGGCGCGCCTGGCGGCGGACGAGACCATGCATTGGACGATCCTGTCCAACGCACTCGGGCGCGCCCTGCCCGCCGGCCCGCTGAGCTTTGGCGCCTGAGATCCTGACGCCGCGCCAGCGCACCAACCTCCTCCCCCGCTGGCGCGGCCTTTTTCTTTCTCCATGCCATGCCACGGCCATGCAACCCATGGGATGGCTCACCGTCAGCAATACCAAAGACACCAAGGCGTTCAGGCCTGCGGGACGGAGGGTTCGGCGTCAATGGTGGTATCGACAGGAATTTCCAGCATGAACAGCACCGCGAAAGCCAGTACAGCCGCGTGCCTTACGGCCGGCCTGGCGCTACTTGCCGCACTCCAACCGGCTCATGCCGGCGATGCGCAGCGCGGCAAATCCCTTTATGAGAGCCGTTGCTTCGCCTGCCACTCCATCGATGCCAACCGCATCGGCCCCCTGCATCAGGGGGTATTCGGGCGCCGCGCCGGCGCCGTTGCCGACTACGACTACTCGCCGGCGCTGCGGGGCGCGCGCATCGTCTGGGACGAGACCACACTCGAGCGCTGGCTGTCCGACCCCGAGAAGCTCGTACCCGGGCAGAAGATGGGCTATCGCGTCGAAGTTGCCGCGGACCGCGCGGACATCGTCGCCTACCTCAAAGCGGTGAGCGGGAACTAGAGCCGGGCTGCCGCACCGGCGCCACGACGCAAGGCCGCAGCAAGCAAACATCGACTGTGTGGCGGCGCCAATGGCGGACCGCGCCGCGGCCAGCAGCCCAGTAGCATGCCGGCGCCCGTCATGCACCGGCAATGGCGTCGATGTCGTAGCAGCCCTGCACGAGCGCCTGGCGGAACTGCTCGGGCAGCATCGGCCGGCCAAAGAGAAACCCCTGCGCCTCGTCGCAACCGTTCGCCTGCAGGAACTCCAGCTGAACCGGTTCTTCCACGCCTTCGGCCAGTACCCGCAACCCGAGGCTCTTCGCCAGTCCGATGATCGCCGCGACAATCGTTCGATTGTCCCGCTCGACACCCAGATCGCGAATGAAACTCTGATCGATCTTCAGCTTGCCGATGTGAAAGCGATTGAGATAGGCCAGGCTCGAGTAGCCCGTGCCGAAGTCGTCGATGGCGAACTCCACGTGCATGTCACGCAGCGCGGCCATGCTCGCCGCGGTCGCCTCACCCTCTTCCATGAGCACGCTCTCGGTGACCTCGAGCTGCAAATGGCATGCGTCGAGCCCCGACGCAGCCAGCGCCTCGGCCACCTGGGTACGCAGTTTGCCCTGGCGGAACTGCAGCGCCGACAGGTTTACCGCCACCGGGATGCGCGGTAGGCCTTCGTCATGCCAGGCCTTGAGTTGGGCGGCGGCAGTGCGTAGCACCCATGCGCCGATATTGGTCACCTGGCCAGTTTCTTCGGCCACGGGAATAAAGCGCGCCGGCGGCACCAGGCCCAGCTCCGGGTGGTTCCAGCGGACGAGTGCTTCAGCCGCGACGATCCGCCCGGTGGTGATGCTGACCTGAGGCTGGTAGTGCAGCACGAGTTGCTGCTCCTCGATGGCATGGCGAAGATTGGTTTCCAGGGTCAGCCGCTCCATGGCCAGCGCGTTCATGTCGGAGGTAAAGAACTGGTAGTTGTTGCGCCCCCCTTGCTTGGCGTGATACATGGCGGCATCGGCGTTACGGATCAGGCTCGCCATGTCATTGCCGTCGTCCGGATACAACGCGATGCCGATGCTGGGCGTGACGACCAGCTTGCGCCCCTCGATGTGATAGGGCTCGGCGATGATCTCGGTCAGCTTCTTCGCCATGTGCGCCGCATCGTTCGGTTCCTCGATGCCGGGTACCAGCAGCAGGAACTCATCGCCGCCCTGGCGACTGACGGTGTCGGTAACGCGGATCTGTCCCTTCAGCCGCTGCGCCACCTCGCGCAGCAACAGATCGCCGACATTGTGGCCGAGGGAGTCATTGATGGTCTTGAAGTGATCGAGATCGAGGAACATCAGTGCCAGACGCGTGCCTTCCCTCTGCGCGGCGCCGATCGCCTGCTGCAGCCGGTCGGCGAACAGCACGCGGTTTGGCAGATCGGTGAGGAAATCGTACTGGGCAAGGTAGCGCACCCGTTCTTCCGAGGCTTTGCGCTCGGAGATGTCGGTGTAGATGGCGATATAGTTGCGCGGCTGTCCGTCGGAGGCGTGGACCGCGCTGATGGATACCCACTCCGGGAAGACCTCGCCGCTCTTGCGCCGGTTCCAGATCTCACCCTGCCAGCGACCCGTGCTCGTGATTGCCTGCCACATCTGTTTGTAGAAGGCCTCATCCTGCTGGCGCGAGCTGAGGATGCGCGGATTATGACCGATGACCTCGGCCGCGGCATAGCCAGTGATCCGGCAGAAGGCGGGATTGACGCTAATGATGTTGCCACGGGCGTCGGTGATCATGATCGCCTCGCCACTCGCCTCGAACACCTGCGCCGCCAGCCGCAGCTGCGCCTCGTCGCGCCGCTTGTCCGTTACGTCGGAGGATGTGACGCACATCAGCCGGATCTCGCCGTCATCGCCGACGATCGGCACGCGGCGCGTCTCCAGGATGACCTCCCGCCCGGACACTTGCAGGCATTCCTCTACCTGGCTGACATCCGCTTGCCTGAGCACCTTGCGGTCTTCCTCGCGCCAGCGCCCGGCGATTTCGGCGGGGATGCGCGGCGGCACGCGCCGCCCATCGCGCCGGTGCCGCGGCAGCCCGAGCAGGCGAAACAGGGCCTCGTTGGCAAAAACCAAGTGCCCCTTTGTGTCGACCAGTCGAATGGCATCGGCAGAGTTGTTGAGGATCGCCATGAGCTGATCCTGCTGGTTGCTGAGCGCCTTCGCTGCCGCATCGAGCTGGGTCGTGTCGACCAGGCACACTACCGCCTTCTTCTGATTTTCCGTCGGCACGGAATAGGAGTAAGCGGCCAGGGAATAGCGCCGCATGCCATCGCTCAGATGCAGCGGCCGCGGTGGGCGTTGGCCGAACAGTCCGGATACGTAGCGCCCCAGTTCCGTCGCCCATGCCGGAAACTCGATGCGGTTGGCATGGCGCCCAAGGCACTTCGTGTCCAGCCGCAGCGTCTCGCCCGCACTTTCGTTGAAACGCAGCAGCTGTAACTGCTCGTTGACCACCAGCACGGGGAATCCGATGGTGTTCAGAACCGAAGACAGATCGGCATTAACCCGGTCGAGCTCGTGGTTCTTCGCCCCCAGCTCGTCATTGACGGTGGTGAGCTCCTCATTAGTGGACTGCAGCTCTTCGTTGGAGGCCTGTAGCTCCTCGTTGGAAGCCTGCATCTCTTCGTTGGAAGCCTGTAGCTCCTCGTTGAGCGCCTGCAATTCCTCGTTGGAGGCTTCCTGCTCCTCGATAACCGTCTGCAGGTGCTCCCTGGTGGCGAGCAGCTCATCCTCTACCTCTTTGAGCCGTCCGTCCGGCGCTATCGTCTGTGTTTCCTGCTCGGGCGCGGACGGCAGTATTTCGAAGGCAACGACCAGGTTGCTCTCCGAGTTGTCGGCCACGCACGGCAGCAAGGCCAGACGCACCTTGACATCGCCGCCTGCAGACCTGAGCTGGTGCACGCGTCCGACGGACCTCTCCTTACGCTGCATGACCTGCTGCGCCATGACTTGCGCTTCGGCGCGCAGCGCCTTCGGCAGGCAGGCGAGTAAGTTGAGCTCTGGCCGGCCGGTGGGAAAGCTAAGGAAGCGCGCAGCCTCACCCCGAACGGCCAGGATGTTCAAGCTCCGGTCCACAAGCACCGCCGGCGGCGCATAGATGTCTCCCAGAACGTTCGCCAGAACCTGCTCGGGGGCCGGCGCCGCCTTGCGATCTTCGCGCACGCGCAGGGGCTGCAACGTGGTCGCGGGGGAAAAGGCTGGGATGCGCAGCGAGCGGCCCTTGCGCGCGAACAACCGCGCCTCGCGGTTGACGGTGTCGAACAAATGCGCCTGCGGCCCCGGCACAGTTTCCGATTTGCCGAGGAAGAGGATGCCGGCGTCCTTGAGCGCGTAGTGGAAGATTTCCAGCACGCGCGACTGCAGGTTGTTCTGGAAATAGATGAGCACATTGCGGCAACTGATCAAGTCCAGGCGCAGAAAGGGCGGATCCTGGACCAGGTCCTGGCGCGCGAACACCACCAGATCACGCAGCGACTTGGCCACCTCGTAGCTGTCGCCGCGCACGTTGAAGTAGCGCGCGACGCGATCGCGCGACAGACCCGTGACGGCCGAAGTCGGGTACACCGCCCGCCGTGCCACCGCCATGGCGTTGAGGTCCACATCGGTGGCGAAGAGCTGCACAGGATGCTCCTCGATACGTTGCCCGAGGCGCTCGCACAGGAGCATAGCGATGGAATAGACCTCCTCGCCCGTGGCGCAGCCGGGCACCCAGATGCGCACCTCTTCCCCGGCCTTCTTCGCCTCGAGCCGCTGCAACAGCGCATCGCCGAGCCGGTCGAAGGCAAGCGGATCGCGGAAAAACGCCGTCACCGATATGAGGATGTCGTTGGCTAGCCGGTCGAGCTCGTCGGCTTCGCGGCCGACGACGGCAATATATTCCTCCAGTGTCTTGGTGCGATTGGCAGCCATGCGCCGCTCGATGCGCCGCAGCAGCGTGGTTTCCTTGTACGACGAGAAGTCCAGGCGGGTTCGCTCGCGCAACCGCCCGAGCAGGGACTTGAGCGTGGCCGGCCCCCCGGCGTCCAGCTTCTGCACCAGCGGCAACGTTCCGTGGGTGCGCACGATGATGGCTATTTCCTCGGCGATGCGCTCAGGCGGCAGCACCCAGTCCACGTGACCGGTGCCGATCGCCGCCTGGGGCATGCCGTCGTACTTGGCCGTGGCCGGCGCCTGGGCAAATGCAAAGCCGCCTTCGGCCTTGATGGCGCGGATGCCGCTGGCGCCGTCCGAGCCCGTGCCTGAAAGGACAACACCTACCGCATCTTCCTTGTACTCCTCGGCCAGCGACTGGAAGAACACGTTCACCGAGGGCTTGGCAGCCACGCCGGGGTCCGGCGGCAGCAGTTCCAGATGCCCTTTGCGCACCGCCACGTTGTGGTTGGCGGGCGCGATGTAGACCGTGTTTCCCGTCAGCGCCTCGCCTTGCTCCACCTCCTTTACCCTCATGGCAGTTTCGCGGCCGATGAGCTGGGCGAGCATGCTGCGGTAGGTCGGTGACAGATGCTGCGCTACGACGTAGGGGATGTTCAGGTCGGTCGGCAGCTTGGAAAAGAGCGCCGTCAGCGCCTCCAGTCCACCGGCCGACGCTCCGATGCCGACGAGGAAGCGACGCTGAGCATGTTCCGCGGCGTCAGATGCGACTGCCTTGGCGGGTTTCTTGGCCATTTTTCTCCGTGCGAAAGCAGGTGCGGCAGTTCCGTCCCGCCCCCCGGGTACGGCCCTGCCTCGGACTGGTTCGAGGTCCCGGCCCTCCATGTATGCCCGAGCCGCCGGCGGTATTCGTTCGCCGGGCGCGCTTCAGGACATAGGCAATGCGAGGTACGCGATTATCCTCCGTGCCCGGCTACTTTGCATCCAATCGCACGCTTCGCGCGTATAGCGGACAGGCGTAAGCCTTTCTTCCATACGTCTACAATAGGAGGACACCATGAAATATGACAGCACCCAAGGCAACAAATCAAGATCCCGCGTCGGCGCCGGTCTGGCGCTTGCCGGCGCTGCCGGCATGGCCTGGCTGGCCGCCGGCCCGGTCAGCGCCGGTCCGGACAAGATCGCCTTTCCCGATGGCTACGAGAAATGGGGCCTCTACGGCACCGTCGATCGCTACGACAACAAGCAGTACCGGGAGCTGTATGCACGTCCCGACGCGATCAAAGCGGCGAAGGAAGGCAAGCCGGTTCCTTATGGCAGCCCCCTGGTGATGGCGATTTACAAGGCACAGGCCGATGCCCAGGGCAATCCGGTGATGGACGGCAACGGACGCTTCGTCAAGGGCGAGCTGGTTAGCATCGCCGTCATGGAGAAGCGCCGGGGCTGGGGTGCCGAGTACGGCGAGGAACTGCGCAACGGCGAGTGGGAGTACGCCAGCTTCACGCCGGAGCGGAAAGTCAGCGACAAGACCGATCACAAGACCTGCTTTAACTGCCACAAACCCCACGACAAACAGGATTACGTCATGTCCTGGGCGAAACTGGGCGGCACGGCGCCCACGGCCGCGGCTCAGAAGAAGACGGGGCCACAGGACGTCAACATCGCCGGTTTCACCTTCGGTCCGACGAAGATGACAGTTGCCGCCGGCAAGCCGGTGACCTGGACCAACACTGACGATTCGCCACACCAGGTCGTCGTAACCGGCAATGCGAGGAGGACCGGCGTGCTGCAGAAAGGCGCGAGCGAGTCGCTGACGTTCGACCAGCCGGGCACCTACGATTACATCTGCGGGCTGCACCCGGCGATGAAAGGCTCGGTGGAGGTCACCGCCGCCCAGGCGGGGAATTACTAGCGGCGGCGCGAACCGAACGCCTCAGCGGGCGGCGGGCGCGGCAATGAGCCCCGCCCGCTGCAGCTCCGTCCGCGTCACACGCACGAGTTGCTCGACAAGATCGGCGGTCGACTCCGGATTGATCGTTTCGCTCACGCCCGACCACACCGGCTTGCCCTCCGGCAGGGGATAAACCAGCGTTTCCACCAGCACCTTGGTCGTTTCGATGGTGTAGCCGGGCCGGTAGGTGTAGCCATATGCCCAGGTGTAATAGCCGTAGAACGAGCGGTGGTTGGGTCGGACGAACACGGGACCGATCGGGTGGGGTTCGAGGGACGACGGCACGTAGCTCTGGATCTTGTCCACCGCCACCTCATGCGCAACGATCGCGCCGTCGAAGCCTTCCTGCGCAAGCCGCACCTTGGCGCGCTCCATGTCGCCCTCCGGCTTGTCGAACAACGTCCAGCTCGCCACGGCCTGAGTGCCTTTGGGCATTGCTCGCACCGCCTGATCCTCGGCAAAGCGGCGCACGTTCTCATCCTTGGTGACGACGAAGACGACCACCTTCTTCAGCGGCCCGCCGTCGTAGCCGGGATCCCGCCAGACCTGGGAGAAACGCGTCGACGCGCAGCCGGCGAGCGCCTGCATGGCGAGCGTGACTACCGCCAGGCGGGCAAGCCTGCCAATGGTGTGCGAACGCGGCGAGGGCTGTGGATCTGATGACATCGTTTCACGACCCGGTTGGGAAATCTGCCTCCATGTGTTTCCGCACGCGCAGCGCATCGGACTCGGCATCGAATGCCACGTCCTGCCAGCGCACGGGTGCGCCCGCGGACACATCGCGCGGCAGCCTCGCACCATGGGCCAAGCCGATCGGCAAGGCTGCGAGGGCGGGCGCGTCCGCGGCAAGCATCAACTTGCCATAAACGGCATAGCTACCCTCGCCATCCAGCGTCTGACCAGCGCGCAAGTCCCTCTTGGCAGTTGCCACCACATCGGCATGCCAGCGACGCCGGCCGAAGAAGGTCGCGGGTGCGGGGACAGGTCCGCAATGGCGGCAAGATGAAATCCGGGCGTGGTGCGTGCCTGCGCCAGATGCATGCAGCCGAACTTGCCGGCGCCGACAAGAGCGACGCGCAGGGGCTGGCTGGCCCTCGACCTCGCGCCGTTGGAGCATTGCATGCAGATTCACCGGTCGTTCTCCCGGAGCCGGCGCCGTGTGCCCGCCGTCGAAAGCGACACGCTACCAGAACCGGCCGCGGCACTGCCAGGGATAATGCTCCATGGCAGCCGTCGGCCAAAGGGCGCTGTCCGCCACCGACTCCGGCGCGGACTGCGGAGATTCCGAGGGGCCGCGTCGGTCAGCCGAGAACAGCGGTGCTGTCGAAACCGACGCGCACATTGCCCCAGTGACGGCCGGCAACATGAATCGGCATGGCAAGGTCACAGACCAGCTCGCCGGTGTCGCGCATATAGGTCTGGAGCAACAGCGGCAGGTTGTTCTGCGCCGCGCGGATTTCGGTGGGCGTATTGGAGAACTTGCGTCTAGTCCGGTTGCCGACCAGATCGATTTCGTAGTCGCCGGTTAGCGGCTTGGAGAACTTGGCGTTGTGGATAGCGGCATAGCCATTGACATCGACGATGATGGCATAGGCTCCGCCTTTGAGCTGCGACGCCGTCTGGTCGAAATGCTGCTGCAGGTCGCTGGCGAAGGCGCGAACATAGCAGGTGTCGAACTTCTGCGGGTTGGTGTTGGCGACCGGTACGTAGTTACGATCGAAGACATCGATGCCGCGCGCGTACATGGCCTCGAGCGAGGCCTGCATCGCCTCACGGAATTCGCGCGCTGTGGTGAGGTTCTCCTCGAACGCGCCCGAGCCGATGCGGAACTGGGCGACGAGCTGCTGCACCTTTTCAGTGGCCTGAAACAGGCCTTCGGTGGAGTGCCGGGAGTCATCCATCTGCTTGGCAACGGCGACGCTCAGATCGTGGATCTGATTGACGTTGTCGTGGACCTGATGATTGGTTGCGGACAGCTCTTCCATCGCGGCGGCGATTTCGAGGAGTTGCGAGCTGGTGCGCTCGAAATCCCCGACCATGTCGGCGAACTTGCCGGACGAACGCCCCACCACGTCGCGGGTCTGACCGATGTCCTGGGAGATCTGGCGCGTCTCCTCCTGGGTGCTGTTGACCAGACCGATCATGGAGCCGATGTTGGTGGAGATGTCCTCCGTGGCCGCCTTGGCCTTCTCGGCCAGCTTGCGCACCTCATCGGCCACGACGGCGAAACCGCGACCCGCCTCGCCGGCCCGCGCCGCCTCGATGGCAGCGTTGAGCGCGAGCAGGTTAGTCTGATCGGAGATGTCCTTGATCAGCTGCACGACGGCGCGAATGCTCTCCGAGCTGCGTGTGAGCGTATCCACCGTCGCGGTGAAGTTGCCCAGTTTATCGCCGACGTTCTCCATCTTGGCAACGATGTCACGCATTTCGTCGAGTGAGACTCTCGCACTTTCCAGGTGCGAGGACGTCGAATGCGAGATCGTCTGCGTGTGATTGGTGACCTCGTTGATCGCCTTGGTGGACTCGTCGCTGGCGGTGAACACGGTGTCGGTCAGCTCCCCCTGGCGCGCAGCGCTGCCGCTGGTTTCGCCCACCCACTTGTGCACGATCGCGGCCTCGCGTGCGATGCTGATGCTCATCTTGCGCAGCTCGCCCAGGGTTTCCCGCAGGCGACGAAGGAAGGCGTTGTAGTTGGCGACGAGCTCGCCCATCTGCCCATCCGCCGCGCAGCTGAGATCCTTGGACAGATCGGCATCGCCGGCACCGATCTCACGAAAGACGTTCATCATGGTATCGAGGGGAGCGATCACGCCGCGCCGCAGCGAGGCATAGAGCCACACAGCGCCGGCACCGGCGACCAAGGCGAGGACCAGTGCGCTCGCAAGCGCGACCGTGACGCCCGTGGGCGCGGGCGTCGGCAGCCCCAGCAACGCGAATACAAGCGCCGCAGATGCGGCGACGTCGAGGGCGACAAGCAACGGGAATCCAATCCGGAACCTGGCCAGGGCGTTCTGCTTGGAGTTGTTCATCTTTCGGTCCACCAGACGAAGTTGCGCGGGCGCCTGCCTGCCCTTCGCGCGCTTTTCGGGCATGGACAATTCGACGCACCCACAGTCGATGGGGTGGTTAACGGGGCAAACGGCGGAAAACTTTAACCGGCGACCCGGCCTCAATGCAGGGTGTCGCAGCGCTTGCCTGCGTCCGCACGCTGCATATCCGGCGCGGTCACGGGAAAGCTGTTATGGGCGCGGGCGTTCCGGCACCTGGACGAAAACTTCGTCCTGCTTGACCAGCCCAAGCTCGAAGCGTGCGCGCTCCTCGATGGCATCGAAGCCACTCTTGAGGTCACGTACCTCCGCGTCCAGGCCACCGTTGCGGATTTCCAGCTTCTGATTGACCTCGCGCTGGGCGGCAAGCTGGCGATCTACTTCCCACACGCGCAGCCAGCCTCCCTTACCCAGCCACAGCGGATACTGAAGCAGGACGACGAGCGCGATCAGCACCAGAGTGGGCCAGCGCATGGGTTAGCCTACGCCGGTCATCCCCGCGCAGGCGGGGATCCGGTCAAGGATTTCAGGAAAGGCGCTCGATGCCCGCCACTGTCGGCGTGACAAGTGCGCTTCGCGGCACGTTTCCACGACTCAGGCATCACTTGCGTAGGTTGTAGAACGCGTTCCTGCCCGGGTAGCTGACCGTTTCGCCGAGGTCTTCCTCGATGCGCAGGAGCTGGTTGTACTTGGCGATGCGATCCGAGCGGGACAGCGAGCCGGTCTTGATCTGCAGCGCGTTCAGCCCGACGGCGATGTCGGCGATCGTGCTGTCCTCGGTTTCGCCCGACCGGTGTGAGATGACTGCGGTATAGCCGGAGCGTTTCGCCAGCTCCACCGCGGCGAAGGTTTCCGTGAGGGAGCCGATCTGATTCACTTTGATCAGAATCGAGTTGGCGATACCCTGGCTTATGCCTTCGCGCAGGATCCTGGTATTGGTGACGAACAGATCGTCGCCCACCAGCTGCACCTTGCGGCCAAGCTTCTCGGTGAGAATCTTCCAGCCATCCCAGTCATTCTCCGCCATCCCGTCCTCGATGCTGACGATGGGAAACTTGTCGGCCAGCGCGCCGAGGTAGTCGGCGAACTGCGCCGAGGTGAGCTGGAGACCTTCGCCTTCCAGGTGGTACTTGCCGTCCTTGTAGAATTCTGAGGCGGCGCAATCCAGAGCCAGCACCACGTCGCTGCCCGCCTCGTAGCCGGCATGGCCCACTGCCTCCAGGATCAACCGCAGCGCCTCGTCGGTGCCGGACACGTTGGGCGCGAACCCGCCCTCGTCGCCGACGCTGGTGGGAAAGCCCTTCTTGTCGATCAGCTTCTTGAGTGCGTGGAATACCTCGGCACCGCAGCGCAGGGCCTCGCGGAACGACTGCGCGCCCACGGGCATGATCATGCACTCCTGGATGTCCAGGCTGTTGTTGGCGTGGGCGCCGCCGTTGATGACATTCATCATCGGCACCGGCATCTGCATCGGGCCCGAGCCGCCGAAATAACGGTACAGCGGCAGACCCGCTTCCTCTGCCGCGGCCTTGGCCACGGCCATGGACACGGCAAGGATGGCGTTGGCGCCCAGGCGCGACTTGTTCTCGGTCCCGTCCAGCTCGATTAGTGTCTTGTCGATAAACGACTGCTCCTCGGCGTCCAGCCCGATGATCGCTTCGGATATCTCGGTATTGACGTTCTCCACGGCCCGCGTCACACCCTTGCCCAGGTAGCGCTGGCCATCGCCATCGCGCAGCTCGATCGCTTCCCGGGATCCGGTCGAGGCACCCGAGGGCACGGCAGCGCGGCCCATGACGCCCGATTCCAGCAGGACGTCGGCCTCCACCGTGGGATTGCCGCGCGAGTCTAGAATCTCGCGGGCGACGACATCGACGATAGCGCTCATTCACTCCTCCCCCAATGACATTTCAATCAAACCGCACGCCGCAGTGCCACATCGGTGACAACGACAAATCGCTCGCGCATCCCGCCTCGCTGCCGACTTGCCGGCGGACTTACTTAGTACGTTCCACGCCACCGGCTAAACGCGAAAATCGCAGAACGCCAGTTCGCTGATTTCCTCCCACTGCGCCACGACCGGAACATGGGCCGGGTGCTCGAGGTAGGCATGCAATGCCGCCTCGTCGTCGAACATTGCCCGCAGCCCGTAGTCCCAGGCCTGGGCATCGCCGGTGACATTGAAGCCGTGCTCCCAGCCGCGGATTCCGACGATCTGCATCGGCAGGCGCCATAGTGCCTCCACCGCCGCCGCCACGCGCGTGTCATCCCGGACCACACCGCCCTTGAACTTGAACAGCACCAGGTGCACGATCATTACAGCGACGCTTCCTCGAAGCCGCGCCGCTTGACCAGGGCGTCGAGCTCGTGCAGCGTCGCCAGCAACTGCCGCATCCTTGGTAGCGGCCAGGCGTTTGGGCCGTCGGACAACGCCCGGGCCGGATCGGGATGGGTTTCCATGAACAGGCCGGCGATGCCCGCCGCCACCGCTGCCCGGGCCAGCACCGGGACGAACTCGCGTTGCCCGCCCGACGAGGCGCCCTGACCGCCCGGCAACTGCACCGAATGCGTCGCATCGAACACCACCGGACAGCCCGTCTCGCGCAAAATCGCCAGGCTGCGCATGTCCGACACCAGGTTGTTGTAGCCGAAACTCGCGCCGCGCTCGCAGACCATGATGGTGTCGGCTCCGCCGTTGGCTTCCCGCGCCTTGGCGACGACGTTCTTCATGTCGGCCGGGGAGAGAAACTGACCCTTCTTGATGTTAACAGGCTTACCCGTGGCCGCGCAGGCCTGGATGAAATCGGTCTGGCGGCACAGGAAGGCGGGCGTCTGCAGAACATCCACATAGCGCGCGGCGACTGGCGCCTCTTCGGCAGTATGGACGTCGGTCAGCACCGGCACACCAAACTCCCGTTTCACCTCGGACAGAATCTCGAGCCCCTTGTCCATGCCCATGCCGCGGAAGCTGGCGGAAGAGCTGCGGTTAGCTTTGTCGTAGGATGACTTGTATATAAAGGGGATGCCGAGACCGGCGCAGATCTCCTTGAGCTGGCCGGCGGTGTCGAAGGCGAGTTGCCGGGACTCGATCACGCAAGGGCCGGCGATGAGAAACAGCGGACGATCCAGCCCGACTTCGAACCCGCACAGCTTCATTCGGCCTCTATCCTGCCAGCACCGCCATGCCCATCGTCATACCGCGGCAATGCGCGGCGTCTCCGCGTGCGTGGCACCCTGTTGGGCAAGCGCGGCGCGCACGAAGGCGATGAACAGCGGATGTCCGTTGCGCGGCGTCGAGGTGAATTCGGGATGAAACTGGCAGCCGACGAACCAGGGATGATCGGGCAACTCGATCATCTCGGTGAGATCGGTACCGTCGGAGGATCGTCCGGAGATGCGCAAACCCGCCGCCTGAAGCTGCGGCACGTAAGTATTGTTCACCTCGTAGCGGTGGCGATGGCGCTCGACGACACGATCGGTGCCGTAGATGCGCCGCACCAGGGTGTCCGGCGCCAGCAGGCAGGTCTGGCCGCCGAGGCGCATCGTGCCGCCGAGGTCGGAGCTGGCGTCACGCTTTTCCACCCGACCCTCGCGGTCGACCCATTCGGTGACGAGTGCGATCACGGGATGCGGCGTCTGCGGATCGAACTCGGTGCTATGGGCGCCAGCCAGCAGCGCCACATGACGGGCAAATTCGATCACGGCCAGTTGCATGCCCAGGCAAATGCCCAGGTAGGGCATGCGGTTCTCGCGCGCGTAGCGGATGGCGGCGATCTTGCCTTCGACGCCGCGCTTGCCGAAGCCGCCCGGCACCAGGATCGCATCCATGTCCTTGAGCACGCCGCAACCTTCGCGCTCGATGGCCTCGGAATCGATATAGTGGATGTTGATCTTGCTGCGCGTGTGGATGCCGGCGTGGACCAGCGCCTCCGACAACGACTTGTAGGATTCCGTGAGATCGACGTACTTACCGACGAAGGCAACGTCGATCTCGCGCTCGGGGTGCTCCAGGGCCTCGACCAGTTTCTTCCACACGGAAAGATCGGCGGCGCGAGCAAGGATCTCGAGCTTGTGGCAGACGATCTCGTCCAGCATCTGCTCGTGCAGCATGGCCGGGATCTTGTAAATGGAGTCCGAGTCCTCCAGCGAAATCACCGCCTCCTGCGCCACATTGGTAAACAGCGCGATCTTGCGCCGCTCGTCCTCCGGCACGGGCCGATCGGCACGGCACAGGAGCACGTCGGGCTGGATGCCGATCTCGCGCAATTCCTTCACCGAATGCTGGGTCGGCTTCGTCTTCAACTCGCCGGCGGCAGCGATCCAGGGCAGCAGCGTCAGGTGGATGAAGCAGGTGTTGCGCCGCCCTTCCTCGATGCCCATCTGCCGGATCGCCTCCAGGAACGGCAGGGACTCGATGTCGCCCACGGTGCCGCCCACCTCGACGATGGCCACGTCGGCGCCCTCGGCACCGCGCTTGATGTAGAGCTTGATCTCGTCGGTGATGTGCGGAATCACCTGCACCGTGCGGCCGAGGTATTCGCCACGGCGCTCCTTCTTGATGACGCTTTCGTAGATCTGGCCGGTGGTGAAGTTGTTGCGCTTGCCCATCTTGGCGCGCGTGAAGCGCTCGTAGTGACCCAGGTCGAGATCGGTTTCCGCGCCGTCCTCGGTGACGAATACCTCGCCGTGCTGGAACGGGCTCATGGTGCCCGGATCGACGTTGATGTACGGGTCGAGCTTGAGGTGGGTGACGCGGATGGAGCGGGATTCGAGGATGGCGCCGAGGGAGGCAGCGGCAATGCCCTTGCCCAGGGAGGAAACCACGCCGCCTGTGACGAAAACGTATTTGGTCATCGCAGGGTCGCTGCTGGAAAGCCAAATGATAGACGAAAAATGCCCTTGCGCTCAATGTTTCGGTGCGCGCGGCGTACCGGCCAAGGCGCCCGTTTCTGCCGGCACCAACAAGGCACACGCGTGTCCGCTCGGCGTGGAATCCGGAATCGGTTCACGGTCCTCGGCATGCACGCGAACGGATCTTCGCGCGAATTGGCTGTCGGCCCGATGTCCCGCGGCGCCAAGCGGCAATGCAACGACACTGGCGCGATCGCCCCACCGCAACCGACCGTGAAAATGACGTACCGCGCTGCCGCCCGTGGCTGTGGCCGACGCTCTTGCAGGTCGAGCGGAGCCCCGCAGGCAGAAGGTGTTTGCACCGGAGAGCCCCCTGCCCTCTACCCGCGGCGCGCTGAATGGGATAACCTTGCGCAAATAACAAACCTCAAAGATTTCCCCAACTGTCTGAAGTGCATGGGAGTGGATAAAACATGGCGACTCGCACATGGGTGTACGCATTCGAAAAAGGCGATGGCAAGGACAAGATGTTGCTGGGCGGCAAGGGCGCCAATCTCTGCGAGATGACGCAGATCGGTCTGAACGTCCCGCCCGGCTTCGTCATCACCACCGAGGCCTGCCTTGCCTACCTGGAACACAGCGCGCTCCCCGACGGACTCATGGAGTCGGTCGAGGCGCACATGAAGGATCTGGAGCGCAAGACCGGCAAGAGTTTCGGCGGCGAGCAGAACCCGCTGCTCGTGTCGGTGCGCTCAGGCTCGGCGATGTCTATGCCGGGGATGATGGACACCATCCTCAATCTCGGCCTGAACATCAAGACGCTCCAGGGCTTGATCAAGCTCACCGGTAACACCCGTTTCGCCTGGGACAGCTATCGCCGCTTCATTCAGCTTTTCGGCAAGATCGCCCTCGGCATTCGCGACGAACTCTTCGACGAGGCCATGCAATCGCTGAAAAAGCGCGTCGGCGCGGCGAGCGACCTCGATCTGTCGGCTGAGAATCTGCAGGAACTGGCGCAGAGCTTCGCCGCCATCGTCGCGCGGGAGACGGGCAAACCCTTCCCCGAAGACCCCTACCAGCAACTCGAGATCGCCATTCAGGCGGTATTCCGCTCCTGGAACGGCAAGCGCGCGGTGGACTATCGCAAGCAGTTCAAGATCACCAAGGAGATGGCAAACGGCACAGCGGTCAACGTCGTCACCATGGTATTCGGCAACATGGGCAACGACTCGGCCACGGGTGTCGGCTTTACGCGCAACCCGGGCACGGGCGAGAACGTCATTTACGGCGAATACCTCACCAATGCCCAAGGCGAGGACGTCGTAGCAGGCATCCGCACGCCCAAGCCGATCGCATCCATGTCCCAGGAGATGCCGGATCTGCACACCCAGCTCATGGAACTGCGCAGCAAGCTGGAGTCCCACTACAAGGAAGTGCAAGATTTCGAGTTCACCATCGAGAAGGGGCGGCTGTTCTGCCTGCAGACGCGCAATGGCAAGATGAATGCCCGCGCCACCGTCGTCACCTCGGTGGAGATGGCCCAGCAAGGCATCATCAGCAAGGAGCAGGCGCTTTTGCGGGTAAATCCGGCGCTGCTCGAGCAGCTCATGGTGCCGCAGCTCGCACCCGACGCCCATGCCGAATCCCTCGCCCAGGGTCTGGCGGCCTCGCCCGGCGCGGCGGCAGGCAAGATCGTCTTCGACGCCGACACGGCGGAGCTGCGCGGCGGCCTCGGCGAGAAGATCATTCTCGTGCGCGAAGAGACGAAACCCGAAGACATCCACGGCTTCTTCGCCGCTCAGGGCATTCTCACCAGCCGCGGCGGCAAGACCTCCCATGCCGCGGTCGTCGCCCGCGGTATGGGCAAGCCCTGCGTCTCGGGCTGCGAGGCGATCGTCATCGACCACCATGCCAAGAAGGCCCACATCGGCGGCAATACTCTGGTCGAGGGCGATGTCATCACCATCGACGGCTCGACCGGCAGGGTCTATCGCGGTGAGATCCCCACCGTCGAGGCAGAGTTTTTCGGCGAGCTGGAAACCCTGCTCTCCTGGGCGGACAAGGAGGCGAAGCTCAAGGTCAAGGCGAACGCCGACACACCCGGGGCGGCAAAGCGCGCCCGCAGCTATGGCGCCATGGGCATCGGCCTGTGCCGCACGGAGCGCATGTTCAACGACACGGACCGGTTGCCCATCGTTCAGGACATGATCATGGCCGAGACGGCGGAGGCGCGACAGGCGGCGCTCGATCGCCTGCTGCCCATCCAGCGCGGCGACTTCAAGGGCATCTTCAAGGCAATGGCCGGACTGCCCGTGACCGTGCGCCTGCTCGACCCGCCCATGCACGAGTTCCTGCCCACGGCCGTACAGCTCGAGTTCGACATCGCTCACCTGCGCCATCTGCGGCGCAACCTGCGCAGCATCGGCGAGTTGCCGGAGGCCCTCAAGCTGCTCGACCAGGACGTGCACAAGCGCTTCATCGACAGCCTCGACGCGCTGCAGGCGAGCCTGAGCAAGATGCAGAGCTCCAGTCGCATCGACGAGCTCATGGCGGCAAAGGAAGCAATGCTGCGCAAAGTGCACCAGCTGAACGAGGTGAATCCGATGCTCGGTCACCGCGGCGTGCGCCTCGGCCTTAGCTATCCGGAAATCTACACGATGCAGGTGCAGGCCATACTCGAGGCAGCTGCGGAGTGCGCCAAGGAAGGCATCGATGCAAGGCCGGAGATCATGGTGCCCCAGGTCTGCGATGTCGAGGAGCTGAAGCGCGTCCAGTCGATCATCGCAAGCGTGCGTGCGCAGGTCGAGGCGCACTACGGCGTCAAGCTCAACTTCAAATTCGGCACCATGCTCGAGGTGGTACGGGCCTGCCTGCGTGCCGGCTCCCTGGCCGAGGTGGCGCAGTTCTTCTCCTTCGGCACCAATGATCTGACCCAGGCGACGTTCTCCTTCTCGCGTGAGGACGCGGAGAACAAGTTCCTGCCCTTCTACATCGAGAAAGGCCTGCTGCGCGACAATCCGTTCGAGGCGGTGGACACCGCCGGCGTCGGCCAACTCATGAAGATGGCAGTGGAATGGGGCCGTGCTGCGCGCCCCGACATCGAGGTGGGAATCTGCGGCGAACAGGGCGGCCATCCCGAATCCGTCGTGTTCTGCCATGGCGTCGGCCTGAACTACGTCTCCTGCTCGGGCCCGCGGGTGCCGATCGCCCGCCTGGCGGCGGCCCAGGCGAAACTCAAGGAAAAGGCCGCCTCCAAGGCTTTCGACGCCTGACGACGCATCGCCGTCTTCCCCCGGACACGCCGGGGGAAGACCCCTTCACCCCGTTCCGCGCGCAGGCACCACGTCCAGGAAGACCCCGGAGGTAATATGGCCGATCACGTCTACAAACTCGTCGAGCTGACTGGCTCGTCGTCCGTGAGCATGGAGGATGCTGTCGAGAGGGCCGTCGCCAAGGCGGCCAAGACCGTGCGCAATATGCACTGGTTCGAGGTTGTGGACACGCGCGGAACAATCGCTGGCGGCAAGGTCGCGTACTGGCAGGTGACGCTCAAGGTCGGCTTCACCCTCGACGAGTAACAGCCCCCCGGCTCAAAGCGGATCAACACCCGCTTCCTTGCGTTCCACGCCGCTGGACGATCCGCCCGAAGACGCGCCGTCCTGCGCCGACAGCGAATGTTTCTCGGGCCCGAGGCCGGCTTCGAGCATGGCGCCACGGGCGCGATCGATCAGTGCGGCGATGTCGATCGCCATCGGGCAGACAACGGTGCAGCGCCCGCACAGCGTGCACGCGTCAAAGATCAGCTCCCGCCACGGCACGAGATCGGCCAACCTCACCTGTTCTGACTGCTTCACTCCGATGGCACGATAGAGCCAGGCGAAGGCGCCGGCCGTGCGCGCGTAATGCCGACGGAACGGCTCGATCTTCCAGATCGGAGTGTATTTCGCCTCCCGCGTGGCGAGATAGAACTCGCACGCCTCGGCGCACCGCCCGCAGCGGATGCACGACTCCATGTATGCCACGGTGCTAGGCGCAAGACCCGCCGCAAAGGCGTCGAGTGCCGCGCCCACGCGCACGGCCTCCGCACGTTCGCTCGCCCGCCGAATCGCCTGCCCTTGCCCGCGCGCGAGCGCCGGATCGATCGTGGAGAACGGGTCGCGTTCGGCGGGCGCGCTCACGGCCGAGCCCCCTTACGAACCGGTTCCGCGCTCGTCAGGCCGTGCGAGACGAACAGCAGAAACGCATGCGAAAGCTTGCCGAACGGCAGCCAGATCAGCATCAACTCGACGGCCAGCAGGTGTATTGCGAGCATAGTGTCGGTGCGCGCGACGTTCGCGTCCACCGCCATCATTCCCGTCGCCACGGCGAGGAACGTGACGCACCAGCTGAAATAGTCATCGAAGCGCGAGATCAACCGCATCGCCGGGTGCGACAGACGATGCATGAGCGCGATGATCAGCGACACGATGCACAGCGCGCCGCAGAAGTAGGTCACGATGTCCGGAAGCGCAGGCCAGGCGACGAACCCGGTCAGGCGCCGGACGAAGGCGATATGGGGCGCATAGGCCACGGCCGCAACGAGCAGGCCGATATGAAAGAGCCAGGCATTGACATCGCCGAAGCCGATGCGCGCCCGCAACTCCCGCGGCAGGATCACTCTGCGCACGATCGGCTTGACGATTTCGCCAAGGGCGACGGTTGGGCGCTCTGCGGATGCCCCTGGCGCCGGCGGTGCGCGCAAGATGGCGCGCAGCCGCACGACGATGCCCGCCGCCATGACGACCAGCGCAATTGCCAGCATCGGCCCGCGCGCGAATTCTAGCAGGCTCATTTCTCCCGTGCCTGCCTGCGCTTGAGCTCGGCAAGCCAATACTCGTGGTGATCCTTCGCCCAGCGCTCATCCACCTCACCGCTGATCATCGAGCCGTACGCGCCGTCGACGCCGACCGTTCCCATGTAGATGTGCCCCAGCGACAGTGCGATCATGACGATGGCACTGATCAGGTGCACCACGCTCGCGGCTTGCATCTCCCAGCGCGTGTCGAACAGGTTCGGCAGTGCCAGCATCAGACCGGAGGCAATCTGCGTCGTCCCAAGCAGGAACACGCCGAGCCAGAACCACGTCTTCTCGCCGAAGTTGAAGCGCATGGACGGCACGTGCTGGCGCCGCAGCAGGCCACCCGCCCTGCGTATCCACAAGGCATCGCAACTCTGCCAAATGTTGTCCCGGGCAAAGGTGATCAGCATCGCCACGACCGCTACGCCGAACAGCGGCCCGACGAAGTTGTGGCAGTTCTTGGCGAATCCCGCCAGCCAGGAGAAACCGACGTGGCCGATAAAAGGAATAAGCCCATGCCTGCCAAAGAGCATGATGAGCCCGGTCAGCCCCAGCAGCACGAAGCTGACTGCCACGAGCCAGTGCACCATTCGCTCCCAGTTGCTGAAGCGCATTATCATGCGTCCCGTGGCCGGTCCGGAAAGCCGGATCGGGCCGCGTCGCAGATGCAGCTGCCAGATGGCCAGCGCGGCCGCCAGGATCAGCACGCCGCCATAGACCGTGATGGGGCCGTTGCGCAGTTCGCGCCAGGTCACGCCGCGCGGATCGACCAGTACACCCGCCTCGGCACCACGAATTTGGGTATGGCCCGCTTCGCCCGAGCGCACGTCGCGCCAAAAGGCCGCCGCATTGTGACTTTCTGGCGATCCGTCGCGCTGTTCAAGTGGCCGTGACGCGGATTGCGCGGCACCGCTCACTGCGTCGCGCGCAGACGCGGGCGGTATGGCCACCATGACAACCGCTGCAAGCAACACTCGCACTCCGCGCCAGGTCATCCCTTGCGCCATGCTGCTGACTCTCCCTGAAATCGGGCCATTGCGCGCCGCATATTGTCATGAGTTTGCGCAGCGCCAATCCGTGGTTGTCAATGACCGGCCAATACACCTCGACAGCAAAACCCCTGGAATCGGTCAGCGCAGATACGCTGCACTGACCGCGCGGAACTCATCGGTGCCCGCGCGTTTGAGCCACTCGAAGGCGACCATCTCACGGGCAACGATCTCCACGCCGTGGCTGCGCATGCGTGCCAGCGCCAGTTCCCGGTTCGCCGCGTCGCGCGAGGACACCGCATCGGCAACGACGAAAACCTCCTTCCCCTGCGCGCGCAGGTCCAGCGCGCTCTGCAAGACGCAGACGTGGGACTCGATGCCACACATCACGATCTGGCGTCGCTCCGCGCCCGGCAGTCCCCCCAGGCATTGCGCCGCGGCGCAGGAGAAGTGAACCTTTTCGGCAACGGCACCGGCCGGCAGCAGCACCCGCAGATCGGCGTGGGTAGCGCCGATTCCCTTGGGGTACTGTTCCGAGGCCATGACGGGCACGCGCAGATGCTGGGCCACCCGCACGAGCCAGATGACATTGTCGAGCAGCCTCTGCCAGTCGTGAATGTGCGGCAGCAATCTCTCTTGCACATCCACCACCAGCAGAGCGGAATTGTCGCGATCGATTAGCATGTCGGCTCCCGCCAGAATCAGTACTGCAGTTCGGCGCGCCCGCGGAACTGTTCCAACGCCTCGGGATTGGCCAGCGCTTCGATGTTCGTCACCGGCTCGCCATGGACCACCTTGCGTACTGCCAGTTCGACGATCTTACCGCTCTTGGTGCGCGGAATGTCGGTCACCCGCAGAATCTTTGCCGGGACGTGGCGCGGCGTCGTGTTCTCGCGTATGGTTTGCTTGATCCGGGCTGACAGCGCGTCGTCCAGCGTCAGCCCGTCGCGCAGTTTGACGAACAACACCACCCGCACGTCATTGTCCCAAGTCTGGCCGATGACCAGCGCCTCGACCACTTCGTCAAGCCGCTCGACTTGGCGATAGATCTCGGCGGTGCCGATGCGCACGCCACCCGGATTGAGCGTGGCATCCGAACGGCCGTAGATGACGACACCGCCGTGAGCGGTAACCTCGCAGTAGTCGCCGTGGCACCAGGTGTTCGGAAAGCGCGCGAAATACGCGGCGTGATACTTGGCGCCGTCGGGATCGTTCCAGAATCCCGCGGGCATGGCCGGAAACGGCCGAGTACACACAAGCTCCCCCTTTTCATGGCGCACCGACTTGCCCGCCTCGTCGAACACGTCCACCGCCATGCCCAGTCCCCGGCACTGGATCTCGCCACGCCATACCGGCAGGATGGGATTGCCCAGGACGAAGCAGGAAATAATGTCCGTACCGCCGGAGATGGACGACAAACACAGGTCGCTCTTGATGTTGCGATACACGTAGTCAAAGCCCTCGGGTGCGAGTGGGCTACCGGTGGAAAGCATTACGCGCAGCGAGCCCAGATCATGCGTCACGGAGGGTTTGAGGTCGATCTTGGCGATGGCGTCGATGAATTTGGCGGAGGTGCCGAAGTGTGTCATTCCTTCGGCATCAGCAAGATCGAACAGGATCGTGCCGCGACCGACAAAAGGCGAGCCGTCGTAGAGCAGTACCGTCGCCCCCGACGCAAGTCCGGAGACGAGCCAATTCCACATCATCCAGCCGCAGGTCGTGAAGTAGAACAGCTTGTCCCCCGGTTTAACGTCGCAGTGCAGCCGATGCTCCTTGAGGTGCTGCAACAACACGCCGCCGGCCCCATGGACGATGCATTTCGGAACACCCGTCGTGCCGGACGAGTAAAGGATGAAAAGGGGATGGGCGAATGGCAGTTGCGCGAACTCGATCTCGGTGACATCGGCATGCGGTGCCACGAACTCGCCGATAAGCTCGGCATTGCGGATGTTCGACAGATCGTGCCGTTCGTACGTGTACCCGCAAATTAGCGTCTTCTCCACGCTCGGCATGCGGGCGACGACCTCGGCGAGCTTACCGAGGCAGTCGACAATCTTGCCGTTGTAATAATAGCCATCCGCGGCGACGAGAATCTTCGGCTCGATCTGGCCGAACCGATCCAGAACACCCTGGACGCCGAAATCCGGCGAAGCGGACGAGAAGATGGCTCCCAGCGATGCCGCCGCCAGCATGACGATGATGGTCTGCGGCATGTTGGGCATATACGCCGCAATGCGGTCTCCCGGCGCGACACCTGCTGCACGCAGCGCCGCAGCCAACTGCGCCACCGCGCTATACAACCCGGCCCGCGTCAGCCGCCGCTTTACCTTGTCCTCGCCCCAGAAGACGAGGGCATCCCTGTCGTCGCGCCAGCGCAGAAGATTCTCGGCGAAATTCAGCCGCGCATCCGGAAACCACTGCGCCCCCGGCATCTTGTTGTCATCGATGAGGACCCGCTCGCCCCGCTCGGCGGCGATGACTTTGCAGTAGTCCCACAGGGAAAGCCAGAACTGCTCGCGGCTGTCGATGGACCACTGGTGCAGTTCGGCAAAATCGGCGAAGGATGTGCCCCAGCGGGCATTGACGTCCTTCATGAAGGCCGTCATGTTGGCAGCGGCGGCACGCTCCGGCGACGGAATCCAAAGCGGACTCTCTGTCATGCGCGGCCCTCCTCTTGGGCGTGTCTGCCATCTTGCGCGAGCAGTCGCCGCAGCGAACCGGGGATGGGTACGGACTTGCCGGTCGCCGGATCCATCCAAACGATTTTCGCCGCGCCCTCGGCGCACAACGTTTCGTCGCCCACAACCCGCAGTTCGTAGTAGGTGGGAACGCTGCTGCGGCCGGCACGTCCGGCATACATCCGCACCTCTACTACCCCGGGATGGGTCAGCGGCACGAGGAAGGTGCAGCTGGCGTTGATGATGACTGCCGCCTCCTGCCGCGGATCCACCGCATAACCAAGGCACTCCAGCCACTCGACCCGGGCTTGCTCCATGTAGCGGAAATAGACGGTGTTGTTCACATGGTGCATCGCATCCATGTCGCCCCACCGAATGGGGATGGTGGTCGTGTGAATCAGCGTCCGGTGTGTCTCCATCGCTGCGCCGATGATGTTTCTGCAGTTGCAATTATAATCCCCCTTGGTGGGACACACGCCGAAACAACAAGACCGTACAACAACAAGGGAGGAACAGAGCAATGCAACGCGAGTCCATGCAATTCGACGTGCTGATCGTCGGCGGCGGCCCGGCAGGGCTTTCTGCGGCGATCCGGCTTAAGCAGCTTGCCGCCAAGAGCGGCAGCGACATCAGCGTATGCCTGATCGAGAAAGGCAGCGAGATCGGTGCCCACATCCTGTCGGGCGCCGTGATGGACCCGCGGGCCCTGACCGAACTCCTGCCCGACTGGCAGACGCAAGGCGCGCCGGTGACGACGCCGGTCAGCGACGACCGCTTCGTCTTCCTCACCGAAAAAGGCGGCTGGCGCGTGCCGCCGGTGTTTCTCCCGGCGTGCTTCATCAATCACGGCAACTACGTCATCAGCCTGGGCAATCTGTGTCGCTGGCTCGGCCAGCAGGCCGAGGCGCTGGGCGTCGAGATCTATCCCGGTTTCGCCGGTGCCGAGGTGCTGTATCACGACGAAGGACCGCTACGCGGCGCCGTGAAGGGAGTGGCTACCGGGGACATGGGCGTGGGCCGGGACCGCCAGCCGACGGATGCTTACCAGCCAGGCATGGAGCTGCACGCCAAATACACCTTCTTCGCAGAGGGCTGTCGTGGCCACCTCGGCAAGCAGTTGGAGGCGCGCTTCGGCCTGCGCAAGGACGCCGATCCACAGGTCTATGGCATCGGGATAAAAGAACTATGGGATGTACGCCCCGGCAGCCACCAGGCGGGACTGGTGATGCACACCGGCGGCTGGCCCCTCGACGCCTCGACCTACGGCGGCGGCTTCGTGTACCACATGGAAGCGAATCAGGTCGCTATCGGCTACGTCGTCGGCCTGGCTTACAGCAACCCCTACCTTTCGCCGTTCGAGGAGTTCCAGCGTTACAAGACGCATCCGCTTGTGCGCACATTCCTCGAAGGCGGCAAACGCGTCGCCTACGGCGCGCGCGCGCTCGCCGCGGGCGGCCTGCAGGCCCTGCCGCATCTGACGTTTCCTGGCGGCGTGCTCATCGGCGATGACGCCGGCTTTCTCGTCGCCTCGCGGATCAAAGGCACCCACGCCGCCATCAAAAGCGGAATGTTGGCAGCCGAGGCCGCCCACGAAGCCGTCGTCGCCGGGCGCGCCAGCGACGAGTTGACCGCCTATCCGCAGGCTTTCCGCACCAGCTGGCTTTACGACGAACTACATCGTGCGCGCAATTTCAAGCCCTGGATGAGCAAGGGATTGTACTTCGGCTCACTGATGTTCGGCATCGATCAGCAGCTCTTTCGCGGCAAGGCGCCTTGGACGCTGCATCTGAGCGCCGATCACACCAAGCTGAGACGAGCCGCCGAGTGCCAGCCGATCGCGTATCCGAAGCCGGACGGCGTACTCACCTTCGATCGCTTGTCGTCGGTGTTTCTGTCCAACACCAATCACGAGGAAAACCAGCCCTGCCACCTGACGCTCAAGGACACGTCCGTGCCGATCGCGGTGAACCTCACCCTGTACGATGCACCGGAACAGCGTTATTGCCCGGCCGGTGTCTACGAGATCGTGCGTGACGGGAAAGGTGAGAATCCGCGCCTGCAGATCAATGCCCAGAACTGCGTGCACTGCAAGACCTGCGACATCAAGGACCCGCAGCAGAACATCGTCTGGGTAACGCCCCAAGGAGGCGAAGGGCCCGTCTATCCGAACATGTGAGCAGCACCCCGGCGCGCTGCGCAGTGTCTCGTCAGTGTTTCTCGCGGGCCAGCTGGTGTGCCCAGCGTAGCCGCCTGCCGATGTAGTAGGCGCCGTGATAGAGCAGCGCCCACGGCGACCAGCCTGCGTGGCGCAACCTGACGCGGAAATCCTCGTTGAAGCCGCGCAATGCGTTTGCCGTAGACGCGCTACCGGAATGGGCACGAAATGCCGTGAAGTAATTGTCCACCTGAACCGGCTCCGCCAGCTTGCCGATGCGCAGGAAGAAATCGTAATCCATCGAGTACTTCAACGTCTCGTCGAAGCCGCCCGCTCGCTCGAACAGGCTGCGACGAATGAAAGTGTCGGGATGAGGAATGAAGTTCAGCCGGAGCAGTTCCTTGTAGGAGTACTTGGGAACCTGCCAGCTCTCGGCAACGAGCTTGCCATCGACGTCGGTCATGTCGCGCCCGAACAGCCATTGGGCACCCGTTTTCGACATGATTTCCGCAACGTCGCTCAGCACCCGTGGATACAGGTAGTAGTCGTCGGAGTGCAGGTGGGAAATGACATCGCCGGTCGCCGCGCGTACCCCTTCGTTCATGGCCCGACTGATGCCACCGCGGATGCCGGTCAAGAGCTTCACCGGACGCGGAATTGCGCGAATCCGCTCCAGCGTGCCGTCGGTGGAACCGCCATCGACAAAAATGTACTCGATATCGGAGTAGTCCTGGGACAGCACGGAGTCTATGGACTGGACAAGGTATGGTTCGCTGTTCCAGGTGCAGGTGATGATGGAGAACTTCATTGCGCGGAGCGAGGGACCAGCCGAGTCGAAAACCCGCACATGTTACCGCCTGTCCGCCGCATGTGGTCACGAGACGACGCACTTATTGCGAAATGTGACAAACGCGGAACGTGCGCGTTTGCCGTGGATTCGCCACTGAATTGCGGCGTCCGGCGCGGCCCGTTTGCCGCGCCGGGAACGTCCCGAGGATGAACCGTGTGGCGCTGCGCTCCGACCGGATCAGGACATTTCCCGCAGCGCCCGTTCGGCCGCCTTGTCGAATAACGACGTCCGACCGACGACCGATGCATCGCCGCGCGCCCACTGCCGGCGCAGGACATCCGGCGAAAGTAGAATTGCCTCTGCCCATTCCGGATTTGTGAACAGCAAATTGCCACGCCACGGTCCGATCCACCCGAGCCGGCCTTCCCTGCGGCTGCCGTCAGGGAGGCGGAACTGCAACCAATCGCCGGGGACGAGCGTCATTCGCCTGTCCGAGGCCGCGCCGGAGCGTGCCCCGGACTGCGCACCAACGCACAGCAGGGCACGCGTCCCGTCCGTCGCCTCAAAGGTGATTGCCTCCGCTAGCACCAGGGCCGGCGGGAAGGAGCCGTCCGGCTCGTAGCTCAGCGCATCATCGGGGGCAGCCTCGACCAATGCCCCAGGTGCCGGCTTGCCCGCCTCGAACCAGCCGCCTGCTGATGCAGCGGACGCGGCAGCGCTACTGGTGCCGCGCAACGCCGACGAATGCAGCTCGACGCAGGCGTCAAGCAACGGTGCGCGTTCCGACCGGGGAACGCCGATCAGGTCCAGCGCCTCGTTCAGCTCCTTGAGCAATCCCGGCAACATGGCAACGAGCTGCTTGCGCTCGGCCGGACTCGCCTTCGGCTGCACACTCCACACGAGCTTCCGTGCCAGGGCGACGTTTTCGAGGAAGGCGTTGCTGTCCGTGCCGTGTTCGTTACCCACCGCCTCCAGCACGCGCAGCCACTGGCTGCTCAGGAAATCGCGGATGGCGACAGGAAGATCGCCGCAATCCAGGGCGTGCATCGCCTGCGCCGCCTCGGCCGCCACCAGCTCACGCCGTTCCTGCCGCTCTGCCAGCGCAATGTACTGCTCGACCGCCGAATGAGCCTCCTGCTCGCGCCGCGCGATGAAGGTCCGCAGCTCTGCGTGCAGGGAATCCAGCAGCGCCGCATCGCCATCGAAATCGCGCTGCAGCCGGCCGACGACCTCCTGCAGCTTCGCGCAGACCGGGTGACTATCATCGACATCGGGCGCAAGCCCCAGTGCGGCGCACGCCACGGCATCGACCAGCTCCCGCGCGGGATGGGCATCGTCCGCGAACAGTCTCGGATCGTGGAGGGCGACCTTGAGCAACGGGATGGCCAGTCGGTCGATGATGGCCTTCACTGCCTCGGGCAGCCGCTCTTCTTCGTGAATGGCGTCGAACATCAGGGCCAGCGCCTCGATCGTCGCGAAATCTGCTGGCCGCAGCGCGTCGGAAATTGCGCCGGAGGTGATCGAATGCAGCACCCCCGCAGGCGCACCCGTGCCGGCCTGGGGCGGCTGCGCGCTCAAATCCAGATCCAGCTGCCGTGTGCCCTGCAGCATGTCGAGCGCCGCGAACAGACCGCGCAACGTCCCCGCGTCCACGGCCACGAAGTCGCCTCCTCCCCCATGCGTGGGAGTGCCGCCGGAAACCACCCGTGTCCGCAGCGCTTCGTATAATGCAGCCGGCTTGCCCGACGGCGCCGTCACGGGCGTCGCCACTGTGGCAGGGTTCGGGACGCCTGGCTTGACCGGTCTTACCCCCGAGCGAGCGTCGTGGTGGGCGCGGGCACTCTGCCGCGGCGCCACGCCGCTGCGCACCAAGCGTTCGTTCAACTCGGCATAGATCACGGGTAGCACCCGCGCCAGTGCCGCCTCGAAGATACGCAGGTGCTCCAGCATGTCATCGAGATTGTCCGCCACCGTAGCGCACACTTCGTCGAGACCGGCGCAGACAGCCGACGGCCCGACGGGGTTGCGCATCGGATCGAGGCCGTCGACATCGAGCAACGTCATCAGGCGCAGGTGCAGCTTGGGGAAATCCTTGCCGCCGCACTCGCCCAGGCGCTTGGCCACGCCGGCCAGTGCGATGGAGAACTCGAGCTGGCTGTCATCGATCAGTTTGATCTTGGACGCGGTCAGATTCCCCGCCTGTTCGAACTCCGTCTGCCCGTCGGAGGACGCCATCTCGTCGAAGAACGCGCCGAATCCGCGCCGCAAGGCCGGCACGGTCTGTGCGGCAGGCGCGTCGCAGCCAACGAGTACGGTCGAAAGGCGATGGATAAGGAACTCGCGGCAATCGCGCAGGATGTCGTCGCCCGACAGCAATGGGGGCACTGTCGGCGCGGAGATCGATGGGGCAAGCAGCGTCATGTTCGGAGCGTCTCGTCCATGAAGCCGGTACCTGCGCAAAATGCGCAGGCCAGTGGCATCATCGCCATGGTGCCCTGACCGTCACCGCCCCGGTCCGCCGAAAAGGGGGCCAAAGCCCCCCTAATTCCGGGTGTTGCGCGCTAGGACAGTGCCATGACGCCGTCAGAACTGCTCGTCCGAAAGAGCCAAGGCGCCTGCGCCGCCATGAATCACCGTGTGCGCCAGCCCCGGCGCCTGCGCCAGCACATGGTCGGCATAGAAACGGGCGGTGGCGATCTTTGCCTGGAGGAAGGCGGCATCGCCTTCGCCGGCGTCGAGATGCCGCTGCGCGATCAGCGCAGCGCGCGCCAACTGCCATCCGCCGGCGACGATGCCGAACAGCTTGAGGAATGGGACCGCTCCGACCGAGACCGCCTTGATATCGGCGTTGAAATGGGCAACGACATGCTCCGCCGCGTCGCTAACGGCCTGCACGCCGGCGGCAAGACCGTGGCGAATGGCCGCAAACTGCGTACCGGACGCACTGCCGAGATCGGCATCCAGCGTACGTATGGCCTGCAGCACTGCCTTGATCGTCGTACCGCCTTCGCGGGCGATCTTGCGGCCGATCAGATCGTTGGCCTGGATGCCGGTGGTGCCTTCGTAGATGGTCGTGATGCGCGCATCGCGGAAGTACTGGGCCGCGCCGGTCTCCTCAATGTAGCCCATGCCGCCGTGAATCTGTACGCCGAGCGACGCAACTTCGTTGCCGGTTTCGGTGCTCCAGCCCTTCACTACGGGAGTCATGAGATCGGCGAAGGCATGATTGCGCGCCCGCTCCGCCGCATCGGGATGATGTGTCGATGCGTCGTGCGCGGCGGCAACAACATAGGCCAGAGCACGCATCGCTTCAGTCTGCGATTTCATCAGCATCAGCATGCGGCGCACGTCGGCATGGTTGATGATCGGCACGCTCGCCTTGCTGCCGGCAACATCGCGTCCCTGCACCCTTTCCCTGGCGTAGGCAAGTGCCTTCTGATAGGCACGCTCGGCGATCGCCACACCTTCCAGGCCGACGGCAAAGCGGGCGATGTTCATCATGACGAACATGTACTCGAGACCCCGGTTCAGCTCACCCACGAGAAACCCGGTCGCGCCACCGTTGTCGCCATAGGCGAGCACCGCAGTGGGGCTGGCATGGATACCCAGCTTGTGCTCGAGCGAGACGCAGTGGACATCGTTGCGCGCCCCGAGCATGCCGTCGGCATCGACCATGAACTTCGGCACAACGAACAGCGAGATGCCTTTCACACCCGCCGGCGCATCCGGCGTGCGCGCCAGCACGAGGTGAATGATGTTCTCGGTCATGTCGTGCTCGCCGTAGGTGATGAAGATCTTCTGGCCGAAGATCTTGTACGTTCCGTCGGGCTGCGGTTCGGCGCGGGTGCGCACCGCAGCCAGATCCGAGCCTGCCTGGGGTTCGGTCAGGTTCATGGTGCCCGTCCATTCACCGCTTACCATCTTTGGCACGTACGTCTGCTTTAGCGCGTCGGAGCCGCGCAGCATCAAAGCCTCGATGGCGCCACCGGTGAGCAGCGGGCAGAGTGAGAAGGACAGGTTGGCCGCCTTCCACATCTCCTTCACCGCCGCGCCCACCACCTTCGGCAAGCCCTGACCGCCGTACTCCGGTTCGCATTCCAGGCCATTCCAACCGCCCTCGATGAAGTGCCGGTAAGCCTCCTTGAATCCCTTGGGCGTGGTCACCCCATCCTTATGCCATTGCGATCCTTCCTCGTCGCCGCTCTGATTGAGCGGCGCCAGCACCTCGCCGGCGAATTTGCCTGCCTCTTCGAGCACGGCGTCCACCAGATCGGGGGTGGCATCCTCGAATCCGGGGAGCTTGCCGACCTGTTCCAGGCCCGCGAGCTCGCGCAAAACGAACTGCATGTCACGTATCGGTGCGGTGTATTGGCTCATGTTTTCCAGGCTCCCTAGGTTTCCTGGCACCGGCGCCAACTCGGGGCGGCGCAGGGGCCATCATTTGTTCAAGAGGTAGCGACTGTCGTCAAAAGTGCCGACCCAGGCGGGGCGATAGACAACGAAGATCGTCACGCACATGCCGGTGATCGTCGCTTCGGCAAAGCCCAGCAGGACGTAGTACGGCAAGTAGTTCTGCAGGAGGTACTCGGCCGGATAGACGTCGGCGGCATAGAGCAGCAGCGTTGCCGCCAAACCCGTCGTCGCCATGGACAGCGCCGCCCCGAGGAACGCCGTCACGAAAACGTAGACGAAGAAATGGTTTGGCAAGCGGCGTTCGACAAATCGGTAAAATCCGTGGGCAATCAGCACCGGCACCACCACCATCACCAGGGCATTGAGCGCGTAGGCGCTCCAGGCCGCGGCGCCGTTCAGTGTCACTACCGCGAGCACGACGGATAGGCCGATCAACGCGAGCTGCGGGCCGAACATCAGCACGAATGCCATGGCACCCAGAAGGTGAAAATTCAAACCCGGCTGCACGCCCGCACGAAGGCTCCACAGCACGGCCAGCGCAACGACCGTCCCTGCCCAGACGTTGAGCTGCCCCGGGTCGCGCAACCTGCCCCAGCCTCCCGTACGGACACTCCACGCCCATAGCGCGATGAGGGGCAGAAACGCGACGATGCTCCAGTTGGCGGGGAAAAGTTGTGCCGGGAAATTCATCGGCTGCGCGTCGCCGGGCCCCCTTAACCGAGTTCCGCAACGAGCTCCGGCACGAGCTGAAACAGGTCGCCCACGACGCCGTAGTCCGCCACTTGGAAGATGGGTGCGTCCGGGTCCTTGTTGATGGCCACGATTACTTTGCTGTCTTTCATGCCCGCCAGGTGCTGGATGGCACCCGAGATGCCGATCGCGACATACAACTGCGGCGCGACGATCTTGCCTGTTTGCCCGACCTGATAGTCGTTGGGTGCAAACCCGGCATCGACCGCCGCGCGGGAGGCCCCCAGCGCCGCGCCGAGCCTGTCTGCCAGCGGTTCGAGCAGATTGTGGTAGTTCTCGCCACTGCCCAGGCCGCGGCCACCGGAGACGATGACCTTCGCGGCGCCGAGCTCCGGGCGTGCGCTCTTGGTTAGCTCCCGGCCGATCAGTTTCGCCAGGCCAAGATCCGGGCCAGCGGCGAGCGCCTCCACCGGCGCGCGGCTGCCCGTGTCCGCCGCGTCGAACGCCGTCGTGCGCACGGTGACGACCTTGACGACGTCGACGGACTTGACGGTCGCCATGGCATTGCCGGCATAGATCGGTCGCACATAGGTATCGGCGCTCTCGATGGCGACGACGTCGGATATCTGCGCCACATCGAGCGCCGCCGCAATGCGTGGCGCAACATTCTTGCCGAAAGTGCTGGCGGGCATCAGGATATGGCTATAGCCCGCTGCATTGGCGACGACCAGGGCGGCGATGTTCTCGGCCGTCTCGTCGCTGTAATGCGCCGCGTCCGCCAAACGCACCTTCGTGACGCCGGCCACTGCGGCAGCCTGTTCGGCCACGCCTTTGCAGCCAGCGCCAGCGACAAGCACCTCGATGTCGGCACCGAGCTTGCAAGCCGCGGTGACGGTGTTGAGCGTCGCGCTCCTGAGCGACGCATTATCGTGTTCGGCAATGACGAGGATAGCCATCCGTAGTTCCTTTCGTCACTCCCGCGCGAGCGGGAATCCATGTGTCCTAACCCGAGCCCTGCCGCCGCGGGGATGATCCGCGACGCCCACGACGCCTCAGATTACCTTCGCTTCGTTCCTGAGCTTGTCCACCAACTGCTTGACGTCGGGCACGCGCACGCCGGCCTGCCTCTTTGGCGGCTCGGTCACTTTCACGGTTTGCAGCCGCGGCGCCACATCCACGCCCAGTGCATCGGGTTTGAAGGTATCGAGGGGCTTCTTCTTCGCCTTCATGATGTTGGGAAGCGTGGCATAGCGCGGCTCATTCAGGCGGAGGTCGGCGGTGATGACCGCCGGCAGCTGGATCGCGATTGTCTCCAGCCCGCCGTCCACTTCGCGCGTCACCGTCGCGGCGCCATCGACCACGACGACCTTCGAGGCAAACGTCGCCTGCGGCCAGCCCATCAGCGCAGCCAGCATCTGGCCTACCTGATTGGCGTCGTCGTCGATGGCTTGCTTGCCGCAGAGCACAAGCTGCGGCTGCTCCTTGTCCGCCACCGCCTTGAGCAGTTTCGCCACCGCCAGCGGTTGCAGCTCGACATCGCTTTCCACCAGCACACCGCGGTCGGCGCCGATGGCCATTGCGGTGCGCAGCGTCTCCTGGCAGGCGGCAATGCCGCAGGATACCGCAACGACTTCGGTCGCCACGCCGGCCTCTCGCAGCCGCACGGCTTCCTCGACCGCAATCTCGTCGAAGGGATTCATGGACATCTTGACGTTGGCCAGATCCACGCCGCTGCCGTCGCTCTTGACGCGCACCTTGACGTTGTAATCGACCACGCGCTTGACGGGTACCAGTACTTTCAACGTAGCGCTCCTTGTCATTGTTCAACGCTGCGGGCGGGCGCCCCGCGGTTCGCGTCCAATTATGGCACCCCGGGACTTGTTTGACACGACGCCGCGCCACCGGCACAATTGTCCATACGCATGCGTATGGACATGCATACGGTACCGTATGGTGCGCGGCGTGTCAACAGGGAGCGTGCTGCCATGGATAAGGCAAAAGGCGAGATGAAGTCACAGCTCGATCGCAGTGCCTGGATCAACGCGGCTATCGAATTGCTCGCCGACGATGGCCTCGACGGCATTCGCGTCGAGGTTCTGGCCAAGCGCCTGCACGTTACCAAGGGCAGCTTCTACTGGCATTTCAAGGACCGGCAGGATTTGCTCGAGGCAGTGCTCGATACCTGGAGGCAAGGCCGCATACGCGACATCCTGAAGCAGACCCGCGCCGACCCAGGGCGCGAGCAGGATCGCCTATACCACGTGATCGACGTCTATAGCGCCAGCCGCAACCGCAAGGGCATACGCATAGAACTGGCCTTGCGCGACTGGGCACGGCGCGACCCCGCCGCCGCCGCCGTCGTGCAGGAGGTGGACGCGGTACGTTTCGAAACGGCGCGCAAGCTCTTTCTCGCTCGCGGATTGTCGCGCGACGAGGCCTCCTGCCGCTGCATGCTGCTCTATGCCTACGTATTTGGCCAGAGCCTGCTCAATTGCCAACGTATCGACGTCGACCCGGTCAGCCTGAAGGAACGCATCGCCGACTTGATCACCGGCTGAACTTCGGCAAGTTCGGAGTGCGCACTCCGCGTCAATGCTCGACCCGGCTTGTTCCAAGCATCCTCCGGTAGAACGCAGCCACCTCGCCGACGATGCCGCGACGAAAGGCAAGCACGCAGACGACGAAGATGATGCCCATAATCACGGTGACGAGCGAGCCCACCTTGTCGGCCAGTTCGTTCTGCAGCGTGACGACCACCGCGGCGCCGACGACGGGCCCGAACACCGTGCCCATGCCGCCAAGGAGCGTCATCAGCACCACCTCGCCCGAGGTGTGCCAGTGAGCGTCGGTGAGAGTGGCAAAGCGGAAGACCAGAACCTTGGTGGCCCCCGCCATGCCGGCAAGCGCTGCCGAAAGTACGAAGGCCAGCAGCTTAAACCTCGTCACATCGTAGCCGAGCGACACGGTGCGCGCCTCGTTCTCACGTATCGCCTTGAGGATCTGGCCAAAAGGCGAATGGATAGTACGGTAGATGAGCCAGAAGCCAAACACGAAGATTGCAACCACAACATAGTAGAGGTTCAGATCATCGGTCAGGTCGAGACCGAACAGGGTGCCCCGAGGCACCGCTTGGAGGCCATCCTCACCGCCGGTGAAAGGCGCTTGGAGGAACACGAAATACATCATCTGCGCTAGAGCCAGCGTGATCATGGCGAAGTAGATTCCGGCCCGGCGGATTGCAAGGCTGCCGATGAGGTAACCCAACGCTGCCGCGCACACAATTCCGAACAGGATGCCGAAGAGCGGGGGGAAACCCCAGACTTTCATGGCGTGGCCGGCGGCGTAGCTTGCGCCGCCGAGGAACACGGCGTGACCGAAGGACAACAACCCCGTGTAGCCCACGAGCAGGTTGAACGCACAAGCGAAGAGAGCAAAGCACAGCACCTTCATCACCAGCACAGGGTAAATGGATAGCGGTGGCAGAGGCGCGGCCAGCAACACGAGCAATGCGAGTCCATAGCCGATCGTGCGCGCTGACATCTATTTCTCCCGCCCGAAGAGGCCGGCCGGGCGCGTCAGAAGCACGATGGCCATGATGACGAACACCACCGTGCTTGACGCCTCCGGATAGAACACTTTGGTCAGGCCCTCGATCAGTCCGAGCACGAGACCGGTGAGGATCGAGCCCAGGATCGAACCCATTCCGCCGATTACGACCACGGCGAACACCACGATGATAAGGTTCGAGCCCATCACCGGGTTGACGCTGTAAATCGGTGCCGCCAGCACGCCCGCAAAGCCGGCGAGCGCCACGCCGAAGCCGTACGTGAGCATCACCATTATCGGCACGTTGATGCCGAATGCCTGGGTGAGCGCCGGACTCTCCGTCGCCGCCCGCAGATAAGCGCCGAGCCGCGTCTTCTCGATCATGAACCACGTGGCAATGCACACGGTGAGCGAGGCGATGACGATCCAGCCACGGTACTTGGGCAGGAACATGAAACCGAGGTTGAAACCTCCAGCGAACAATTCAGGCACCGGGTAGGTCTCGCCGGAAATCCCGAAGCGATAGCGAAACATACCCTCGACGATAAGTGCAAGACCAAAGGTGAGCAGCAGGCCGTAGAGATGATCCAGCTTGTAGAGCCACCTCAACATGCTGCGTTCGATCACGATACCGAACGCGCCCACCATGAGCGGCACCAGCAGCAGCGACCACCAGTAGCCGATGCCCAGGTACTGCAGTCCAATCCAAGCGAGGAATGCGCCCATCATGTACAGCGCACCGTGCGCGAAGTTGATGATGTTGAGCATGCCAAAGATGATCGCCAGGCCGAGGCTCAGTGTGGCGTAGAACGAGCCATTGATGAGCCCGAGCAGCAATTGGCCCATCAGCGCCTGGATCGGAATGCCGAGAATGTCCATGACGTGCGTTCGCTCGCGCCGGATCGGCCGCGCGGCGAGACTCCGCCCGCCGCACGGCCGCTCAACTGGCAGCGCCTACTTCTTCACCAGCGGGCACTTGCTCTCAGACAAGGGCATGAAGGCTTGATCACCGGGAATCACCTGCCTGATGTGGTAGTAGTCCCACGGATACTTGGATTCACCCGGCTTTTTCACCTGCGCGAGATACATGTCGTGCACCATGCGACCGTCCGCACGAATCCTGCCGTTCTTGGCAAAGAAGTCGTTGATAGGCGTATCTTTCATCTTCGCCATCACCGCGGCCGTATCGTCCGTGCCCGCCGCCTTGACAGCTCTCAGGTAATGCATCGTGGCCGAGTAGTCCCCTGCCTGAACCATGGTCGGCATACGCTTGCGCTGGTCAAAGAATCGCTTCGACCAGGCGCGCGTCTCGTCGCTAAAATCCCAATAGAAACCTGTCGTGAGATACATGCCCTGAGTAAGATCGAGGCCGAGCGAGTGGACGTCGGTAATGAACATCAGCAGGCCGGCGAGCGCCTGCTTCGGCGTGACGCCGAATTCGCGCGCCTGCTTGATCGAATTGATCGTATCGTTGCCGGCGTTGGCTAGGCCGATGACCTGCGCACCGGAACCCTGCGCCTGCAGCAAGAACGAGGAGAAGTCCTGAGCGGGAAAGGGATGACGCACGCTGCCGAGCACCTTGCCGCCGCTCGCCTTGACCACGTCCGCGGTGTTCTTCTCGAGCGAATGACCGAAGGCATAATCTGCAGTAAGGAAGAACCAATTTTTCCCACCCTGGTTCACCACCGCCTTCGCCGTGCCGACGGCTAGGGAGTAGGTATCGTAGGTCCAGTGGACGTTGGTATCGGTGCACTGTTCGTTCGTGATCGGCGTGGAGGCAGCGCCCGAGACGAGCGTGATCCTGTTCTTCTCCTTCGCGACTTTCATCACCGCGAGCGCGGTGGACGTAGTGACGAGGTCGACGATCACGTCCACCTTCTCGGTGTCGAACCACTCACGTGCCTTGGTCGCGGAGATGTCGCCCTTGTTCTGGTGATCGGCGGAGATGACTTCAATTTTGAAGCCGGGTTTTTCCTTGGCGATGAAGTCGGCGACCGCCATCTCGGTCGCAAGCAACGCGCCGGCACCCGACAGATCCGAGTAGGTTCCCGACATGTCCGTGAGGACTCCGATGCGCACCACAGCGTCCGAGATCTTCGCCTGTGCCAACACGCCGCTCGCCGCCATGCTTGCCGCAGCCCCAGCCACCATCGCCGCCATCAATGCATTTTTCATGCTCTCCTCCTCGTTGCTGAAAGCGCCCGTCAAAACAGGTTTACACACCCAGGTATTGGTGCACCAGTGCTCGCTTATCCTCGATCTCGTCCTGCCGCACCTCGGCTACAACGCGACCGTGCTCGACGATGTACATGCGGTCGGCGAGCGGCGCAGCGAAGTGGAAGTTTTGCTCCACAAGCAGGATGGTAAAGCCCCTCTCCTTGAGGTGCCGAATGACCTCGGCAAGCTTCTGCACGATGACCGGCGCCAGCCCCTCGGAGACCTCGTCGAGCAGCAACAGTCGCGCCCCCGTACGCAGGATGCGCGCCATCGAGAGCATTTGCTGCTCGCCGCCGGAAAGGCGCGAGCCCTGGCTCGTCCGCCGCTCCTTTAGGTTGGGGAACATGGCGTAGATCTCGTCCACCGACATGCCCCCGCTGCCCACTTCCGGGGGCAGCAGCAGGTTCTCCTCGGCAGATAGACTGGCATAGATGCCGCGCTCCTCCGGGCAATAGCCAACGCCAAGACGGGCGATACGGTGAGACGCCAGGCGGATCGTTTCGCGCCCGTTGAGCACAACCGAGCCAGTGCGCCGGCCCGTCAAGCCGAGTATGGCACGCAGTGTCGTCGTCCGGCCTGCGCCGTTGCGTCCCAGCAGTGTCACGCACTCGCCGCGGTCGACGCGAAAATCCATACCATGCAAGATGTGTGACTCGCCGTAAAAAGCGTGCAAATCGGTGATCCGCAGGTACTCCTCACCCCTGTCGACCGCCGCCATCAATGCGCCCCCTGCAGGTCTTGACGGCTGCTACCCATGTAGGCCTCGATCACCTGCGCATTGCGCGAAACTTCCCCGTACGGTCCCTCCGCCAGGACCGCACCCCGCGCGAGCACGGTGATGGTGTCAGAAACGCCGGCCACTACCTTCATGTTGTGCTCGACCATGAGTATGGTTCGATTGGCGGAGACCTTCTTTATCAGTTCCATCACTCGCGCCACGTCCTCGTGGCCCATACCCTGGGTCGGCTCATCGAGCAGCATCAATTCCGGATCGAGCGCGAGGGTCGTGGCGATTTCGAGCGCACGCTTGTGGCCGTAGGGCAGTTCGACCGCAATCATGTCGGCGAAGGGTTCGAGACCGACGTGGCTGAGCAGTTGCATCGCCCGATCGTTGAGCACGTTCAGCATCGACTGCGGTCGCCAGAAACAAAACGAGACGCCGAGCTTGCGCTGCAGGGCAACGCGCACGTTCTCCAGCACGGTCAGGTGCGGGAACACGGCAGAGATCTGGAACGAGCGGACGATGCCTCGGCGGGCAATCTGCGCCGGCTTCTCGCCGGTGATGTCCTCACCCTTGAACAGGATTGTTCCCCGCGTGGGCTCGAGAAACTTCGTCAGCAGGTTAAAGCATGTCGTCTTGCCAGCGCCATTGGGGCCGATGAGCGCGTGGATGTGGCCACGACGCACCTTCAAGCTGACGTCATTGACGGCGATGAAGCCCCTGAACTCCTTGACGAGATTGCGTGTCTCCAAGATGAGTTCGTCAGCCATTGCCGCCCCGGCAGGCCTGCTGATTGTTGTGGTGATAGCCTTTGTCTCCCTCGCCGGCGATTATCGAGTATGAGAATGAAACTTTCAACCGTGCGATCGTCATGGATGAATGCTTGACGCCCGGGGGACACCGGTCCGGCGGCACGGCTATGTCATTGCGGCCCGCGCCCCGTGAGCATTTCGCGCAGCTCGCTCTTCAGTACCTTGCCATAGTTGTTCTTCGGCAACGCTGGCAGCAGCAGATATTGCCTTGGCCGCTTGAAGCGCGCGATGTGGTCCAGGCATAACGCATCCAGTTCCTCCGTCGCCAACTGCATCCCCGGCTCTGTCACAACGAAGGCGACCACCTCCTCGCCCCATTGCGGGTGCGCTCGTCCCACCACCGATACTTCATGTACCGCAGGATGCATGAGCAGCACCTCCTCCACCTCGCGCGGGTAGATGTTCGAGCCGCCGCTGATGATCACGTCCTTGGAGCGATCACGCAACGTGAGGAAGCCGTCCCCATCGAACACACCGACGTCGCCGGTGTGCAGCCAGCCCCCGCGCAGCGTCTCGGTGGTCGCCTCGCGGTTGTTCCAGTAGCCAGGCATGACCGTGTCCCCACGCACGACGACCTCCCCCGTCTCGCCGGCCGGCAGTTCCCTGCCCGCGTCATCGTGCACGCATACCTCCACGGCGCTTTGCGCCACGCCCACCGAGGCGATGCGCTGCCGGAATCGCGGATGCGCGCGGTTCGTGAAATGGCGTCGGGCCAGTGCCGTGATGGTCATCGGGCTTTCGCCCTGGCCATAGATCTGAACGAAGCGTTGCCCGAGTACGGCGAGCGCCCGCTCGATGTCTTCGACATACATCGGACCGCCGCCGTAGACGATGGTCTTGATGCCCGAAGCATCGACGCCGCCGCGTTCCGCCTGTTCGACCAACCGCTTGACCATCGTCGGGGCCGCGAACATCGACACGTTGCGGTGATGTTCCGCCAGACCGAATATCTCCTGGGCATCGAAGCTGCCGGACTCGGGAATCACGTGCCGCGCCGCTACCAGCACGTGTGCGAAGTTGTATAACCCGGCGCCATGGGACATGGGTGCGGCATAGAGTATGGCATCTTCCCGGGCCGCCACGTCGACGTCGGAGAAGTAGCACAAAGTCATGGTCATCAGATTGCGCTGGCTGAGCATCACCCCCTTGGGGCGTCCCGTCGTGCCCGAAGTGTAGAACAGCCATGCGAGGTCGTCGGCCGCGCGCGCCAGCGGCCGCATGGCCGGCGCGGCAGACAGCCGCTCGTATTCCGCCGATCCCGCAATGACCACGCGCCGCAGCGAAGGCAGCGACGCTACGTGGGGCGAGAGCGCGTCGGCGATGTCTGCGCCGGCAAACAAAACCGATGCGCCCGAATCGGCGAGGATGAACTGCATTTCCCGCCCGTGGAGCTTGCAGTTGATGGGCACGGCGGCGAGCCCAGCGAACCAGACGCCATACAACACCTCCAGGTAGGCGGGGCAATTGGACATGGCAAGCGCCACTCGGTCCCCCGGCTGCAGTCCAAGACCGTCGCGCAGGCTGGCGGCGAGCGCCCCGGCACGTCGGGCCAGTTCGCGATAGTCGTAGAGGGTACGTTTTCCCATGGCGACCGCCGGCGCCTGCGGATCGATGCAGGCACTGCGCACCAGCAGATTGGCCAGATTCATGCGCCTCTCCCGGTCACAAGGCAGGCGGTTTGCATATGCTGCCACGATCGGCAACCGTCGCGCCGCCCGAACCGAAGCCAGGGGCGGGATAGATTACGGACGATTCAGCGGGACAAGAAGGCTATGAGCCCTTCCACTTCGGCATGGGCTGCTTCGTGATGAACGCATCGACGCCCGCTTGGGCGTCCTCGGTCACCATGTTGCAGGCCATGGTTTCCGCCGCCAGCTGATACGCCCCCTCGATGCCCATCTCGATCTGGCTGTAGAAGGCGCGTTTGCCCAAGGCAACCGCCGCCGGCGACTTGGCGAGAATAGAATCGGCGAGCTTACGCACCTCCGCGTCGAGCCGCTCGGCAGGCACGACTCGGTTGATCAGGCCGCGAGCGCAGGCCGTCACGGCGTCGATCGTGTCTCCCGTGACGAGCATTTCGAAAGCCTGCTTGCGCCCCATGTTGCGCGCCAGTGCCACGCCTGGCGTGGTGCAGAACAGACCGAGATTCACGCCCGAGACAGCGAACTTCGCCTCCTCCACGGCAACGGCAAGATCGCACATGCCTACGAGCTGGCAACCGGCTGCCACGGCCATGCCATGGACGCGCGCGATCACCGGCTGCGGCAGGCGCACGAGCGTCATCATCATCTTGCCGCAGCGGCGGAAGAGCTGCTGCTGATACTCCTTGGACGGATTGGCGCGCATCTGCTTCAGGTCGTGTCCGGAGCAGAAAGCCTTGCCGGCACCGGCAATGACCACGACACGCACCGAGGCATCCGTCGCGACGGCATCGAGCGCGTCCTGCAGCGCCGTGATCAACTCGTCGGAGAGGGAATTGAACTGGGCCGGACGGTTCATCGTCAGGGTGGCGATACCGTCGCCGTCCTGACGCAGCAGGATGGCCTGGTTATCGCTCTGGGTCAGCGCACTCATGATCGTCTCCCGGCATCGCCGCTTGTCTGAACGGGCAATCTTACGCAAACGCCCGTGGCGAGGCAAAGGCGTCAGCGCGCCGCAGCATACGCCAGCGCGACGTGCCCGCTCAGGATGCGGGCAGTGCAGCAGCGATATGCACGCGGTTTCGCCCCGCCTTCTTCGCCTCGTACATCGCGGTGTCGGCACGCTGCACCAGCGATTCGGCGCTTTCCCCGGGAGCGAGCTGCGCCACGCCGGCGCTGAAGCGCAGCGTCAGCTTGCGGTTTGGCAGGGGCAGCGGTGTGTTCTCCACCAACGTACGGATGCGGTCGAGCACGAAGTGGGCGCCCTTGTCGGTGGCGCCCGGCAGCGTCACGACAAACTCCTCGCCCCCATAGCGGCAGATCTCGTCGGTTGCCCGCAGCGCCGACTTCGTCACCATGGCGACATGGGCCAGGGCCTTGTCGCCGACCTCGTGGCCGTGCTCGTCGTTGATGCGCTTGAAGTGATCGATGTCGATCAGGCATACCGACAAGGCCTCGCCGGTGCGGCGCGATCGGGCAACTTCCCGTCCGACCAGCTCGCCCAGGGCACGCCTGTTGCCCAGCCCGGTAAGCGTATCCGTTCGCGCCAGCGCCTGCGCTCGGTCGAGTTCCGCCCGGGCTTCATCGAGGCGACGGCGCGTCTCGCTCAACTCCCTGTGGGAGGAGTCGATCACCTGCTTCATGGAGATCGCCGACGCCGTGACCGTGCGCAACAACTGGGCCAGTTCGTCGGCATCCCTGATCTGCTCGATCTGCGCCAAGGCTCGCTTCGATTCGGTATCGAACTGTTCGATGCCCACGGCCAGCCCTGCAGTCAGTTCCGCCACCACCTGCACGATGCCGCGGACCATGGCCACGGCATTGCGGTCGAAGGTCCACGGCTGCCCGGCGCCCGGGCCTTCCGGGGGCAAGCCTGCGGTGCGACGATACTCGCGTACGTAGTTTTCAGGGGTCGGAGCGAGGCCCAGCTCCGCCATTCGCCGCAGAGTGATGCGCGCGATCTCGACAGGTTCGCTGACCATGCCTTGTGTTCTCGCCTCCTCCTTGTATCCCTCCCGGGACGCGCGCCGCGCGGGTATGACCGACGCGGGGTTCCGGCGCCAATCCCGGGCCATGCTAACGCAATGACAATTACGTGCCAACAGCCGCGTTACAAATTTTTGCAATCCCGGTGCCCATGCATAGACGTCGGCATCGGCGCGCCTAGCGCCGGCCCATCACCAGGCGCAGCGCCAAGGCCACGAACACGCTTCCGACCGGGGCCCAGAACAGGGCGGGGACAAGGCCCGGACCAAACCATGCAAGCAGTGGCCGCAAGAGCACCGCGGACACCGGAAATACCATGCCGGCCGCGAATGCCGCCCAGCAGGCGCGTCGCGCGTGCCAGGCGAGATCGCGCGCGTCGAAGCCGGTCATGCCCAGCCCGAACCCCAGCCAGCAGAGAACTGCCGGTACGACGCTGACGACCCCCGCCCATTCGAGTGGCATATCCTTGCCGCGGCCGGCACCGCCGGTCCGAGGGGCGTGGGGTGCGAGCAGCGCCCAGAGCATGATTGCGCACCAGACGCCCAGAGCGTAAAGCAGGCATAGCTGCCATGTCCTGGCCGCCGCCGCGGATTCGCGATCGTTCATTTGCATTGGTTCCACTGGCGCAGTCGCGCCGGTCGCCGCCGCCATACGCTCAACCGGAAGTCGCTCGTTGCTGTTCCACCGCCGTATGCGCGACCGAATCCGCGAGATGGGCGCGGAGCCTTTGTTGGTTTTCGCCTAGGTCGGCCGCGCACCCATGTTGGCGCCAGGGGGGACATGGGGTTCGGCGCACAGTCGAGGCGAGTGACCTTGCCCAGCCGTGCTTGCCCTGCAGGCGCCATGTGTCCCGCGCGTCCACACATTTGCCTGCGGGACTGTTGGCTGCGAGCCATCACCGATAACGCATTCGGCGCCGCCGACCAGCCTTGCCGCTCCCGAACCCGCGACTATTAAATCCTTTCTTTCAGATAGATAGGACAGAATTACGAACGCCCCAAGAGCCTTGGCACGGCCTGTGCTAACTAGTCATCGAGCGCAACGAAATGCCTCAACCACACCAACCAACTTTTACTTTTTAGGAGAACGACCATGAGCACCCTGATGATCAAAGACCTCGCCCGTACCGAAGAACTCGACCGCAGCGCCATGGCGCAAGTCAAGGGCGGCACCTTCTACTTCCCCTGGCTGCCGGTCTACGGCTACGAGTACAGCGCGGTGGAGAACGTCTCCTTTGCCGCCTCCCAGTCCATCGGCCAGGTGCAGAACGTGCTGAACAACAACGGCAACAATGTTGCCTTCGCCAGCGGCATCAGCTCCTTCGTCACCCCGGTGCAGAGCGCCAGCAACAACATCAACTTCTCCTGATCGCCTCCGATCATAGAAGAGCTCGGTGGAGGCCCTCGCGGCCTCCACTTTTTTTGTGCACACAGATCGTGTCGTCGGGCACCGCGTCTGCACACGGCGGCGCGATGCCCGAATCACGCCCGCTTCGGTTTTGGCGAACGCCTCCGACGGGCTCCGCGGCGGCTTTTCGGCAGCCTGCTAATGCGTAACGCCGGCGACCGTCGGCAAGTTGCTGTAACGACGAGGCGTATCCGTCTTCGGCTGGGCACGCGCTGGCTGGGCGCCGGCTACCGACGTCGCCGCGGCGGCTGACTGCCGAGGCGCCTGCGGGCTGGCCTGTGGCGTAGCGACGGGTGTCCGGACCGTGGCTTCCTGCTTGACGTCTGGGGCTGCGGCGACCGCCGCCACCGGTTCCTTGGGCTTGCGCAGGGCCGCCAGCTTCGCCGCGGCCTGGGCGTTCGCCGGATCGAGTTTGAGCGCCGATTCGAACGCCTGTTCCGCCTCCGCCGATTTCCCCATCTCCTGCAGAATCTCTCCGCGGCGGACCTGAATCGTCGCCTCCTCCGGCGCGCCTGCGATTCGCGCCCGGTCGCAGGCCCTGAGCGCCGACTCGCCCGAACCACTCTGGCAATCGGTCAGCTGCCGCTTCTGCCGCGACTGGGCGCGCTCGAGCGCTTGCGTCGCAGCCGGATTGGACGGCTCGATCTTCAGCGCCTCGCGGTAGGCGACAACGGCCCGCCCCGCAAGGTCCATCGCCAGCAGAGCGTCGCCCCTGGCGCGGTGCAGCGCAGCATCTTCGGGCGCCAACTGCAAGGCCTTCTCGCAAGCCTTCAGCGCCGCTTCCCCGGATAGGCTGGTGCATCGCACCCGCTCCAGTTGCAGGGTCACCTCCGGCTTGGTGGCTTGGCCCTGGGATGGCTGCCGGCTGCGCTCATCGATCAACTTCTGTTCTTGCAGGTAGCTTTCGACAAGACGCAGTTTCCTTTGGATCCGGCTGTCCCCCGGCGAGACATCCAGACCCTGCCGCAGCAGATTGACCGCATCCTGATAGCGATTGAGTTGGGTCAGCGCGTCGCCCATCGCCAGCCGGGCATCGACATCGGCCGGCCGCTGTTCCAGAACGCGCCGGCAGGCGGCGACGGCAGCTTCCGCCGACCCGGAGTGACAGGCCTCGCGATCGGCTTTGGCCGGTTCCGCCGCAGCCGCCGACCAGGCCGCTGTGGCTGCCGTCGCAGCCAACAGGCCGATGCGCGCAGCAACGCCGACCCACGCTCGGGCCCCGGACAGTCCGGACCGAATGCCTGCCGATGACGCATGGATCATTCCGACACCGCCTCCAGCGCCCAATCCGCTCAGGCCGGAGCGCCGGAGCGCGCCGCCGAACCCGGACTCAATAGGACGAGCCGCGACCATGGTGTCCGCCGGAGGTGTCCGTGCGCTCGCGAAATGCCCAGATGCCGCTCGGCAGCCGGATCAGATTGAACAGATACCAGGTCGACACGGTCGTGTACGGCGGATCCTCCCGCTCCGTCATGGCGACGAGATCACGACGCAGTTGCTTCAGGCCGTACTCATCGCGCTTGGATCCGATCACACCGTCGCCATCGGTGTCGACGCCTTCGACGTTCGCCTGCGTCATGCGCACGATCTCGGCGGCGAGCACTTTTACTTCTTCCGGATTGGTGGACGCAACCGCCTCCTTGCCAAAGGCGACTATGGAATCACAGCGCGCCAGAACCGGGGCCGCGTTGGCGACAAATCCCGAAACCGAGGTCGTGATGTTCTTGCTCGCGTCGTCGACCTCCGAGGCAAAGACCATGTGATCGATCGCACCCAGAAGCGCCTGCCGCAGCCCGTAACGCTCGCCGCCCCGCTCGGGCGCGACACTGGCGTCGACGTCGACCATCACGCGTCTGATGCTTGCTTGCACTTGGTCCATGCGCTTGCCGGGCTGCGCGGCGTCGCGCGCGTGTTGCATGGCGCTCTGCCCCTTCTCCTCGGCCGTAACGAACAGCCCCTTCTGGCCAGGGGTATCGTGCCAGCCGGTCACGGCGTGGCCGACGTGCACGTGCGAGATCTTGGGAGCCTTCTGAGCACACCCGCCCAGGGCCAGACCAGTGAGCACGATCAGAACAACTGCCCGTCGCTGATTCATTTCCCTCTCCTCGCCTAAGGTGCTCGCCCCACTCGCATATCTGACGTGGGCGCGGCACGTCACCCTTTCACGTTTCGAACGACCCGGAATCCTAGACTGCTTGCGCGATAGGACGCCTGAAAATGATTGCGGAACCCGGGTTCGACATACTTCGGAATCGTAAACCACGAGCCGCCATGGAGCACTCGTTGCTTGCAGTCGCCTTGCAGCATGGGCGCTCCGTCCGCGGGCGCACCGCGCAGGCTCTCGGCCCAGCAGTCCTCCACCCACTCGAAGAGGTTGCCGAGCATGTCGTGCACACCGCGGCTGTTGGGCTGGAACCGGCCCACCGGCGCGGTATGGATGAAACCGTCCCGGCATTCATGCACGCTCCACCCGGCGTAGTGTTGCTCGGCCGACAGATCCGCCACATTCGCCCACTTGCAGATCTCCCGTTTGTCGGCCATGCGGGCCGCTCTCTCGGGCTCCGCGCCGCTCGCGTTCTGCCATTCCGTCGAGCTCGGCAGACGATACGTCTGGCCGGTCTTCTTACCCAGCCAGCTTGTGTACGCCTGGGCGTCCAGCCATGACACGCAGGTCACCGGATGCTGGTCCTGTTGTTCATAGCCCGGTGAGCGCCAATCCAGATCTTCGCGATAGGTCCACTGACCGTCGTAGGTCCAACAGCCCTTGGCCTGGTGTCCCGTCTCCGCGACGAAGGCGGCGAACTGGGATCGCGTCACCTCATATCGCCCCATGGCATAGTAATAGTCGATGCTGACGAGTTGCCGGCTTGCGTCCGCGGCTTTCCCGCCGCGTTCGGCATCGACCCCGCCATTCGTGAATTGTCCCGGAGCGATGACGATCAACTCCGGACATGCGGCGCAATCCTTCAACGTTTCGCCGGGCTTCCGACTTGCGACGCCCTCTTCCTTGCGCAACGGCACTGGCTTATTTGCTTCCGGGACGGCCTCGCGGGGCGGCGGCACCACCGTGGCGACGGGCGGGGTACGCGCCGGCTCCACCTCGACCTTCGACTCCGGCCGTACCGGCGCCGGTTTAGGCCCCTCCTTCTTGATGGCCAGCAGCACCGCCGCCACGATCGCGAGCAGCCCGCCAACGGCCCCGCCGATCAGCGGCCAGCGACGTGCGACAGCCGCCTCTTCCGGCCGGTCATCGTGTTGCGCATGGAATACCGTGACCGTGGCCTCGCCCGGCTCCGGCAGGGGTGCTGGCGCCGGCGCCTGGGCGGGGGCCTGAGCCGGCGTCTCGGCGACATACATGACAGTTTCATCGGCCGAGGCTGCTGCCACTGCCGTGTCCGTGCTGGCGGGCAGCCGGCGCGTTTCGGCAACGTTGTAGAAGACTGCCTTGATCGCATCGCGAAACGCCGCCGCGTTTTGATAACGATCGTCGGGGCGCTTGGCCATGGCTTTGGCGGCGACGGCGTCGAAGCCCGGCGGGACCTCCGAGTTACGCATAGACGGGGATTCCGGGTTGACCGCGGTCACCTGGTGCATGACCGAGGCAAGCGCCCCCTGGAACGGCCGTTCTCCGGTCAGGAGCTGATAGAACACGCTGCCGGCGGAAAAGATGTCGGCACGCCCGTCCACCTTATGTCCCAGCAGTTGTTCCGGCGCCATGTAGCTCGGCGTGCCCATCATGATCCCGGTCCGCGTCAGAGTGGACGATTCGAGCCCGGCAATGCCGAAATCGGCCACCTTGACCTCGCCCTCCCCGGTCAACATGATGTTCGCCGGCTTGATGTCGCGGTGAACCACGCCCACCTTGTGCGAGTAGTCGAGCGCCGACAGCAGACCGAGCATGATATTCACGGTCGTTTCGAGATCGAATCGCCGTCCCTCGGCAAGCGCTTGCGCCAGAGTCTTGCCTTCGACGAACTCCATGGCGATAAACGCTCCGCTTTCGTCCTCACCGTACTCATAGACGCTTACGATATTGGCGTGGTTCATGCGCCCCGCCGCCTGTGCCTCGCGGCGAAACCGCTGCTTGATCTCCTGTTCTTCGAAACCGTCCACCTCGGGATGAATGGTCTTGATGGCCACGAACCGACCGATCATGGGGTCGAGCCCCTTGTAGACCACGCCCATCGACCCCTTCCCCAGGGTCGCGACTATCTGGTACTTGCCGATCGTCTTCGGATTGGGCTGCATGGATGGTCAGACAAGTCTCGGGAATTCAATCAATGAGGCATCGCCATGCCGAACATGTTCCGGCGGGTGCGAGCAAACGACGTTGTGGTGGCGCAAGCGATACGCTCAATCCGCGCATGTCCGCATTCTTGTTTTGAAGGCATGGGCCCAGGTATCGACTTGGTGCCCGACCTGCGGGTCGCATGGATGCGTTGGCGCAAGCAGTTCGCATTCTCATGCGCCGCATCCGCAGGCGCCGAACCCCAGTCGTGACCGATGCGTGTCCGCGCGGAACAGTTCCGCCACGCCGCGCCCAGACATCGCACGTGCTCCCTTTGCACCGGGTTTTTCCGACCGAGCGCTCCCGTGCTGCACTGCGGCGCTGCACGATGTCATAACATCCCGCCCCGCGGTAACCACGCAGGGGAAGTTTATCACCAGGGAAGAAAAGGGGGCACAACGCGTGAAGCGGGATAACCTGGGCCGACCCGTGCCAGGCTTGGCGGATAACTGCCGGAATGGGCCGACGGCGCCGCCCAACGTGCCCCATCCCGCGGCGCGAACTCGACGACGGGATCCGCGCCGTCTGGCGTGAGCAATGACATTGAGATACAGAAGGCCGGCCCGCCCGGTCGGTGCTGCGGGCCGACAGCGCTCAGAGGCGGAAGCGCGAGATCTGTCCGTGCATCGCCTGCGCCAACTCCTGCAAGTGCTTTGCCGAGCTCGCGGAGGACTGGGCGGAACTGCTGTTCTCCTCGGACATGTGGACGATGCGCTCGACCCGCGACGCGATCTCGTTACTTGCGGCGCTTTGTTCCTTGAGTGCTGCGCTGATCGCAGTGACCTCTTCGGCCATGGCTTCTGCGCGCGTGGTGATCTCGCGTGTCGATTCGCTGGCGCCGGCCGCCAGCGAATCGACTGCGGAAACCGCCTTCTGCATGCCGGCCACGGCCGTGTCTGCGCCTGTCTGAATGCTACTCACGACCTGCTGAATTTCCTCAGTGGAGTGAGCGGTGCGTTCGGCGAGCTTGCGCACTTCGTCGGCAACGACGGCAAAGCCGCGTCCCTGCTCACCCGCCCGAGCCGCTTCGATAGCCGCATTCAGCGCCAGCAGAATGGTCGACGTAGTCAGGCTGCGCACGTAACTTCCGTTCGCCGACTCGTAGCCCTTGGCGACATCGTCGATGTGACGCAATTCGAAACTCCTGGGCTTCTCGTTGAGGTCTCGGAAGGTCTTGCCTGCGGCCTGCATCATGCCCCAGCCGGTGGCGATGTCCACATCCGCCATGCCGATCGCCTGGGACAACTCCTCGCGGAATTTTGTGGCCGGCGGAAGCACTTCATCGCACACCTTGGCATCGGTGGAACCCCGGTCCGCTCCCATCATCGTCTCCAGCTCCACGATCGCGCCGTCGATACAGCCGGGCACCTCGCTGGTCATGCCCTGGACGCGCTCCTCGCCGTAGCCTTCAGCCCAGGTAAGCAGCCGATAGACGCCGGCCTGACTCTCGTCGAGCTTCTACGCCAGCACTTGCCCGATCGCAGGATTTTCGCGACAATGCGCCTGTCTCACGGTGGTGAACCAATGCGCGTTCACGACGTCAATGAGCCGCCTCCAACAAGCGGTGCGCAAGGTTAGCGGTAGCACGTTCAGCGGATCAACCTCGTAGCGATCCCATGGCGCGGCAGATAGCCACGCGCCTGTATCGGTGTTCAGCCACGTAGCGCCTTGGCACCCGGGCGTCAGTTCCCGTACACGCGTTTGACACGCGTCGGAAAGGTGTCTGCCGTCGCCCCGAATTCGTTATTTCAGGAACTCAGCCATGTGGAATTTTCATCGCGTCTTCGCACTCGTTTCGATTCTCGTCACGCTCGTCGTAACCGGTGGCTGCGGCTCGGCCGGGGGCTCGCGTCAGCCGGCCGCCAAATCAGAGCCGACGCCGCGCCAGATCGAGGTGTTCTATGTCACCAACAGGGCCCCTGCCGACCGCAGCGGTAACTCGTATGGATCCGAGCGTGGCACCGTCACCTATGGCATGGTCAATGTCAGCATACCCCCTGGGCATCTCATGGGCCGTCACGAAGAACCCTCCCTACTCAAGTTCGAGTGGTCGCCCAGCGAGCACAAGCACATCAAGGTCCGCGATGTCACCGCCATGGCGCGGGACGATTTCGCCGGCCGTCTGACGCGCGCGGTGGAGAATTCGCGCGGCAGCAAGCTGATGATTTTCGTCCACGGTTACAACGAGACCTTCCCCGGCGCAGCCAAACTGGTCGGACAGTTCGCCCATGACCTGAAGTTCGCCGGACCCGTCGTGCTGTTCAGCTGGCCCTCGCAGGGCAGCCTGACCGGCTATGCTACCGACGCCACCAACGCCGAATGGGCGCAGGCGCACTTCGTCGACTTGATGGGCGCCCTGCTGGAAAACGTCGCGGTCGAAAACATCTATCTGATCGGCCACAGCATGGGCAACCGCATCATCGGCCGCGGCATGGTCCGGCTCGCCGCGGAGCGGCCGGGGGACGTTCATCGCTTTCGGGAACTGGTCATGATTGCCCCGGATATCGACGCGGAGGTATTCCGCATGGATCTCGCGCCACGACTTGCCCGCACCGGCATGCACATGACGCTCTACGCCTCCTCCAACGATCGGGCGATGCGCGCCTCCAAGGTCTTTAACGGTTACGCGCGCAGCGGTGAGTCGGGCGAGGCGCTGGTCGTGGTAGACGGCGTGGAGACCATCGACGCGAGCGAAGTCACGGGCGGATTCATGGGTCATTCCTACTTCGCCGAGGACCGCCGCATCATGGAGGACATCTTCGGCATGCTGCAGACCGGACAGCGTGCCGACCACCGTTTCAACCTCGAAGCTGTAGACGCTTCCCAGGGCCGTTACTGGAAGCTGCGCAAGTAGCAGGCCCAGGTCGCGACGCGCCTCACTCGTCGCCGCGGGGAGGCGCATTCTTGGCCGGTTCACCGGCCTTCGCATCGCGACACCGTTGCTACTTTCTCGACGTAGCGTCCGAAGGGAGCCGCGCCCACCCATCTGCGATATTCCGGGCAGCACTTGACCATGCGCACGAGCGCCGCTACTGTCCGCCATGACGGCAACCGGCGAGCGATCCCCGACCCCATGGAAGCCATTGAGCTGCTGCACGCAAGTAACACCATATCCCGCCACCGGCAACGGCTGCAGCAGGAGCTGTCGTTCGTCATGCTCGTCGACAGCATGGCCTACGACAAGCTGGTGGAAGTACACTGGGCAGGCGAGGACAAGGTCTGGCACACAATGCGCGCTGAGTACCAGCGTTCTGGCGGCACGAACCGCGAGGTCTGGCGCGCGCAGGCAACATTCCATCCATCGGAGGACGCATCGCTGCCAGGCGATGTCGAGTTCGCACTGCACTATCGCGTTCAGGGCAAGGAGTACTGGGACAACAACCACTCCCGCAACTACTTCTCGAACGCCGACTCCGGCGTTCTGCTGGACGAGAACGCGCGCCTGCTCAATGCCGATTTCAATCCCGTCCTGCTGCCGGGCCAGCGCCACTATCCGATCACGGTCGCCGTGCGCCACTCCCTGCAGCCCAAGCGCGTTTATCTGCACTGGACCACGGACAACTGGCGTACGACCCAGGTGACGCCCTGCTTTTTCCGGCGCATGCACTGGGACAAGACGCGTCGCAGCAGCGCCCGCAACCCCAACCGCTACGACACGAGCATCTGGATCAGCCAGATCAACGTGGACGATGCATTTCGCGTCCAGTACGCCATCGCCTGCGAAACGCCGCGCCGCACGATCTGGGACAACAACTTCGGTCAGAACTATGTCGCCCGCCGCAGTCGGCTGAAGGTGCTGACCCTGAACCTGCATTGCTACCAGGAGGACAACCAGGACGCGAAGTTCAGCCACATCGCCCGTGCCATCGACGAGCAGGACATCGACATCGTCTGCCTGCAGGAGGTAGGCGAGAACTGGGGCGAGGGCAAGGGCGACTGGAACTCGAACGCAGCCCGCATCATTCGCGACCGCTTGCACCGCCACTACCATCTGCACACGGACTGGTCGCATCTCGGCTTCGACCGTTTCCGCGAAGGCGTGGCAATTCTGAGCAAGTACGATTTCCGCGCGACGGACGCCGGTTACGTCTCCCCCAGCCACGATGTATACAGCATCAATTCCCGCAAGGTGGTGATGGTTCAGATCGACGTGCCGTACATGGGCGTGGTAAACGTTTTCAGCGCCCATCTGAGCTGGCCCAGTGGCGGCTTCCACGAACAGTTCGAACGCCTGCGCGCCTGGGCCAACCACAAGCATGGCCACGAACTCGCCGCCACATTGCTGTGCGGGGACTTCAACATCAAGGCCGGGTCGGACGCGTACCAGGCGGTCGTGCACACCCGCGAGTTCGAGGACCAGTACCTGGCGGCCACCGCCCGCGACGTGTTCGACAAGATCTTCCGCCGGCGATCGCCGCACATCGAGCGCTACCTCGCCGCAGACGGCCGCATCGACTACATCTTCATGCACAGCCACGGTCGCCTGCACGCCGTGGCGGCCAGGGAGCTGTTCACTAACTGGGATCACTACGGCCGGGTGTCCGACCACGTTGGCTATTGCGTTGAATTCGAGCCGAACTGACGAATCTGATGGCGCGCACGCAGAGAATACGAGTGAATTGCACCACCGGCACGGCGGCACAGACCGCATTCAAGGGAAGGATCGCGCCCGGGCATTGCCGACGCGATGAAGATTACATAACTGAACAGGCTCGACATGCAGTTTGCCGAAGACTTTGCATTTCCGACCGAGGCCGAACTCGGCCGGAGCGTCCCCCGAACCAATGACTTCAGGGACCTCTTCTATGTCCGCTGGGGCGCCATCAGGTTCGACGTGCACTGGGGAGAAGAGCTGAATGTGAAGGTCGTGCTCAAGGTGTATCGCACCGACGACACCTGCGAGCACTTCCTCGTCGACACGGATGCCTGCGATGTCCGGTGGAACCTTCACAAGCGCGTGACGCGGGATTTCTACGTGCACCCGTTTCCGATGAAGCAGGGGCGCATCCGTCACGTTGCCTTCTCCTTTATCTGCCATCTCCACGGCCGCTCGATTCCATCGCAGCACGAGTACGTGTACATGGACGGCCACAACTTCGACGACCAGCACACGCAGCGACGGCACGTGTCCCTGGAGCGCCTGGCTCCCAACCGCTATCGCACCCACGAACTGGATGCCACGGAGTTGCAGCGGGACGTGGACTGGTACAACCACCATTTCGAGTCGCTCAATCTGGTGCCGAAGTTCACAAAGGGACAGCCCTACCACCCTTATCACCCGAAGCCGTACATCCACGAGCGCATCGATGCGACGATCCGCCGGCACCAGGCACGGCCCGATCGGCCGCAGTCGATCAAGGTCTGCGTCGACTGCATCGACGACAGCGATTTCATCAACCACTTGCTACATGCCAGCGCTTGCGGCGTGCGCGTGCAGTGCATCGTCGACTGGCGCAAGATGGCGCTGACCAACAGCGACAACTACGTACGCCTGAAGCACTCCGGCGTCGAGCTGCTGGGCGTGTTCTGCACGCCGAAGGACTCCCTGATCGAAGTCGCTCCGGACATGCACAACAAGTTCATAATCTTCGGCGAGGAGGATGTCATCACCGGCTCGTTCAACATCACCTTCGACCGCTGGTGGGCGAACTGGGAGTCGGGCATGACCTTTCACTCGCGGGGTGTCTGCCGGCTGTTCGACAACATCTTCCAGAGCGTTCGCGGCGGCGTCATCCAGCGCTACGGCATCGACCCGATGAGTCCCTTCAACCTGCTGTACACCTTCGGTCGGCACACGGCGCTGAACGGCAAGTACTTTCGCCCCCATCACGCCATCATCTCCGAGGTACACCGGGCGCGGCACTCGATCAGATTGTGCCTGTTCCTGATCGGCGAATTGCAGGGGGAGCATCACGACAGCGTTGTGGACGCCCTCATTCATGCACAGCGCCGCGGCGTGGACGTGCGGATCATCCTGAACGGCCATCTCGCGCGACAGGGCAGCCCGGGCAAGGAGCACCCCATGGCGGAGGAACTGAAGCGGCCGCTGCTGCCGGCAGTGATGCGTCTGAAGCGCGCCGGCATACCGGTAGCACTGGGCTACGGCGTCGACGACCACGCCGTGCCCTACTCACCGATCCACTCCAAGTACTGCGTCTTCGACGACTACCTCGTCCTGGACGGCAGCTTCAACTGGTACAACGCGTCAGTTTTTTCCCACGATATAGTCATCATCGCGGCGAACAGGGATGTGGCCGAACCGTATCTGTTCGAGTTCGACCAGATTCTCAGGCGGCTCAGGATATTCTGGTAAGCCAATGCGAACGAGTGGCCCCGGCAGAGGCGGTTAGCCGCAGACTTGACAGATCGGCGCGGAGAAATCGGCTGCTCGACTTCTTGCCGTCGCTCACCACGCCGGGGACACCGGACCGGTCGACGATATCCCGATCCGATCCGGGAATGTCCGTGTTCATCGGCGTCGTCCACGGATGCGGGGTTACTCGATCGCCTGGGTCGATTTCGCCTTCTCGCGCAGGACGAACTTTTGGATCTTGCCGGTGGAGGTCTTGGGTAGCGGCCCGAACACGATCCTCTTCGGCACCTTGAATCGTGCCATGCGCTCGCGGCAGAACTCGATCAGCTCGGCCTCGCCGGCACTCGCTTCCTCCTTCAGTTCGATGAAGGCGCAGGGCACCTCGCCCCACTTCGGGTCTGGCGCCGCCACGACGGCCGCCGCCATCACCGCCGGGTGACGGTAGAGCACGTCCTCCACTTCCACCGAGGATATGTTTTCGCCGCCGGAGATGATGATGTCCTTGGAGCGGTCCTTGATCTTGACGTAGCCGTCGCGCTGCATCACCGCCAGGTCGCCCGTGTGGTACCAGCCGCCGCGGAACGAGTCCTCGGTGGACTTGGGGTTCTTCAGGTAACCCTTCATGGTGAGGTTGCCGCGGAACATGATCTCGCCCATGGTCTCGCCGTCCCAGGGCACCGGTTCCATTGTATCCGGATCCATCACCGTGACCCCCTCCTGCATGTGATAGCGCACGCCCTGGCGGCCGTTCATGCGTGTGCGCTCGTCCAGGGACAGCGCGTTCCACTCCTCGTGCTTGGCGCACACGGACGCCGGGCCGTAGGTTTCCGTCAAGCCATAGACATGGGTGATGTCGAAGCCGATCTTTTCCATGCCTTCGATGACCGACGCCGGCGGTGGCGCGGCGGCCACCAGCGCCGAAACCTTGTGGTCGATGCCCTGGCGCAATGCCGCGGGAGCATTGATGAGCATGGCATGAACGATGGGCGCGCCGCAGTAGTGTGTCACCCGGTGTTCGCGGATGGCATCTAGGATCAGCTTCGCCTCCACCCGGCGCAGGCAGACATTGGTACCGGAATTGGCCGCCATGGTCCACGGAAAGCACCAGCCGTTGCAGTGGAACATGGGCAGGGTCCACAGATAGACCGCATGGGGCGGCATGCCCCAGGAGACGATGTTGCTCACGGCATTGAGATAGGCGCCGCGGTGGTGATAGACCACACCTTTGGGGTTGCCGGTAGTGCCGGAGGTGTAGTTGAGGGAGATGGCGTCCCACTCGTCGGCCGGCCCGCGCCAGGCAAACTTTGGATCGCCGCCGGCGATGAAGGCCTCGTATTCGAGCGAGCCCAGGCGCTCGCCCGGGCCGTCGAATTCCGGATCGTCCACGTCGATGACAAGCAGTTCGCGCCCGAGCTGGGAAAGCGCGCCCTTGATGGTGGGCGAGTATTCGCGATCGGTGATCAGCACCTTCGCCTCGCCATGGTTGAGCATGAAGGCGATGTTCTCGGCATCCAGACGCGTGTTCATGGTATTGAGCACCGCCCCGCTCATGGGCACGCCAAAGTGGCACTCGTACATCTCCGGCGTGTTGTTAAGCACCACCGCCACCGTGTCGCCGCTACCGATGCCGCGCCGAGTCAGCGCCGAAGCGAGGCGGCGCGCCCGCTCGTAGGTCTGCGCCCAGGTGTAGCGGCGGGCACCGTGGATGACGGCGGTGCGCTGCGGATAGATGTGGGCCGACCGCTCGATGAAGGTGAGCGGCGTCAGCGGCACGTAGTTGGCGGCGCACTTGTCGAGCCCGGTTTGATAGGGGTTGTCAGCCATTTCTCCTCCCGTGTCGTGTTCTGGTTGACCGATGTTTCATGCGCCGCGGCAGCGCTCGGCGACGTCCTGGGTTGCGCGTCCCTCCCGGTCGAGGGAGCCGAGCCAGGCAGTCATGTTGCCGATCAGCTCGCGGGTCGCCGCGCTCAACGCGTCCACGCCACCGCGGGCATCCTGGGTCGCGGCCTGCCGCGCGATGCTGAAGGTGCGCCGCGCGATCAGCGCATCGGTGCGCGGCGCCTGCAAGGACACGCGCACATCGATGACGCCGCGGCTCTCGGCGGGCGAATCGAACAGGTGCACGAACTCGTCCAGATCCACGCGCAGGCGGCAGCCGACCGCGAGCTGATCCGACTCGCTCGACACGATCGCCCGGCGCAGTGTCTGCTCGATCAGCTCGCCCGGCGGCGCCACCCAGCGGCTCTCCGCGTAGCTGTGGCGGCGCGACGCATGGGCATAGGCGAGCCGGTACTGCAGCGAGCTTGCATCCAGCCACGAGGGCGCATGCACGTCCACATTGCGCAGCAGGAATGCGGGCGCGCGCGCCTCGTTGCGCTCAATGGGACCAAGGTCGTAGTAGGCAATGCCGCCACCCTTGCCGGCCGGACCGACGCAGCCGGCAAGCGCCGCCCCCAGGACAACCACGTAGAGTCGCATCATTGTTGTTCTTCCAGTCAAGCGGCCTAACGCCGGTCGGCAGCGAATCCGGCCTCGCCCGGGCCCGGCCGCGGTGCAGCGCGGCCGAACAGCAATACCTGGGGCGATTGCTCCACCTCGTCCAGCACCCGTGCCAATTGCCGCGAATTGAGCGACAGATCTTCCAGCAACTGATTCATGCGCGGCAGCGTCGTGCCCACCACTTCCGTGGTCGCGTCGGCGCTCAGGGATTCGACGCGCTTGGCCACGCTCTGCAGATTGCGCACGAGGACGCGCAGTTCCGCGACCAGCGGTTGCGCCTCGCCGCTCGCACGATCGAGATTGGCGAGCACGTTCTGCAGCTGCTTGAGATCGACCTCCGAGAGCACGCGCTTCAACTCCGCCACCACCGGCGGCACGTCCTTGAGAGTGCCGTTCAGACCCTCGGAGGCCTTCTCCATGTTTGCCAGGATCTGGCTCAGGCGCTCCAGGTTGCCATCGCTCAATACGAGGTTGATGCGACCGACCAGTCCGCGCATCTGCCCGGCAATATCCGCCGCGGCGCTGCCCAGGGTTTCGAACTGGGATGCGGTAAGCGCAATGCGCGGTGGCGCCCCGTCGGTGATCTTGACCGGCTCGCCGCTGCCGTCGTCATCGAGCTGCACGGTGGCGATGCCGGTCAGCCCCTGCTGGCCGAGCCGAGCCACGGTGGACGAGGTGATGGGAATGTTCTCCGGAATGCTGACCCGCACCAGGATTTCGCGAGGATTATCGGGATTGAGTTCGATCGACTGCACCTTGCCGGCGCGCATGCCACGGTAGCGCACCTGAGCCTGGACGTTCAGCCCGGTGACGCTGCGCGTGCTCACCAGCACCAGATCCTGCCGCGCCTCGTGCTTGCCCGAAAGCCACCACACGGCGACGAGCACGCCGACGCCGAGCAGCACGGTGAACAGCCCGGCGGCGATGGCGTGGGCACGGCTCTCCATGGTCAGGCTATCACCGCTGCGCGTTGTGCACCGCCGCCCGCAATGCCCGATTCATCAGCTCGCTGCCGAAGAAATTCTGGACGAAGGGATGCTGCACGGACATGACTTCTTCTAACGTACCGAGGGCGAGTATACGCTGTTCGGCCAGCACCGCAACGCGGGTGGCCAGCGCCACCAGCGTCTCCACGTCGTGGGTGACGAGCACCACAGTGAGCCCCAATTGCTGGCGCAGCGTGCGGATCAGTCGCACGAAGGCGGCCGAACGATCGGGATCGAGACCGGCCGTCGGCTCGTCCAGCAGCAGCAGCTCCGGTTCGAGCGCCAAGGCTCGAGCCAGGCCGACGCGCTTCATCATGCCGCCGGAAAGCTCGGCCGGCATCAGCCAGGCATGGCGCGGTTCCAGCTCCACCTGCGCAAGCTTGAGCATGACCAGGTCGTGCACCAGATCGCGGTCGAACAGCCGCAATTCCCGCAGCGGAAAGGCCACGTTCTGGAACACGTTCAGCGCCGAGAACAGCGCGCCATACTGAAAGAGCATACCGAAGCGGCGACGCAGCGCCCGGTCGCGCAGCGGATCGTCGCTGAAGAGCAGTTCCCCGAACAGCCGCACCTCTCCATCGGTGGGCCGCAGCAAGCCGTTAAGCTGGCGCAGCAGCGTCGTCTTGCCGCTACCCGAACCGCCCACGAGCGCGAGCACGTCGCCGCGCTCGACGGTGAGATCCAGGTGCCGGTGCACCCACAGGTCGGCGAAACGCGTCGACACGTTTCGGGCCGTGATGACGGGCTCGCTCATGATGAACGCCTTGATTGCCCCACCAAGCACACCAAGGACACCAAGACGCGGCGGCTATCGGGGATCACGCTTTCACAGGATCGGCGCACGGCACCTGCGCTGCGAACACTCGAACGCCCTCGGTGTTCTTGGTGTCCTTTGTGGTGAGCAGCATTTTCGACGTTCATACCGGCAGCCCGATCGAGCGGGTGGCAATGGCGAACACGGCGTCCACCAGAATGACTACCGTGATCGCCGTGACCACCGACCGCGTGGTATTCGCGGACAAGCTCTCGGTGTTCGGCCGTACGCGCAGGCCGAAGTGGCACGCGACCAGGGCGATGAGAAAGCCGAACACCGCGCCCTTGGCCAAGCCGATCCACAGGTTGGCCACCGGCACGGCCTTGGGCAGTTCCTCGATGAAGTAACCGTAGCTGATATCGAGCTGGATCTGTGCGGCGATCATGCCGCCGGTGAGTGCCGTGACATCGGTCCACAGCACCAGCAGCGGCATGGCGATCGCCAGTGCCGTCACCTTCGGCAGCACCAGGCGCACCGTGCGCGACACGCCCATGGTGGCCAAGGCGTCGATCTCCTCGGTGACGCGCATGACGCCGAGCTGGGCGGTCATGGCGGAGCCGGAGCGCCCGGCGACCAGTACCGCCACCAGCACGGGCCCCAGTTCGCGCACGATGCCCAGGCCGAGGATGTTGACGATGAAGTTCTCGGCGCCAAGCGTGCTTAGCTGCAAGGCGGACAGATAGCTCAACGTCACCCCGATGAGAAAGCCCACCAGCGCCGCCACGGGCATCGCCCGCGCACCCGCCTTGAACAGGTTGGCGGAGGTTTCCCGCCACGGCATGTCGGCGGGATGACGCAGGCAATGGAGCCCATCGAGCAGCAACTGGCCGATCAGGGCGACGATGGTCACGGCATGATCGACGACCTTGATGCCGAACCAGCCGGCACGCGCGAGCAGGTCGGAAGCCTTGACGGCCGGCGGTTTTCCCTCCGGCTCCGCCAGGGCCGCGCTGATGCGCGCCAACACGCCCCGCTGCGTTTCGCTGGCCGCGAATTGCGCCGGCAATCGCCGTCCCCAAGCGTGCCAGAGGAGCATGGCGCCGACGCTGTCCAGGGCGCCGACCCCCGTCAGATCCCACTCCAGTGCCGGGTCGCGCCCATGGCCGGCGAGCTGCGCCTGGATCTGCGCCAGGTGCGGCGTGAGAGAAACCAGCGTCCAGTCGCCGCCGAGCCGGGCACGGCGCCGGCCCTCGGTGCCGGCTTCGAGCGACAGGGAGGCGGATGTCATGGCCGAGGCAAGTCGGACAGTCGGACGCGCTGCTTCAAAGCGCCGCCCGATCCTTTTCCCGGCGCGCCTTGACCCGGAACTCCTTGCCCACCTGCGACCACTGCCGGCCCTCCTCCTCCAGCGCCGCGGCCGTGAGCGGCGACTGTTCCAGCCACTGGGCGTCGGCGACAAGCTGAAAGCCCTTGGCTCCGGCCTGGAGCGCAAGGGGTGGCAGCGGCGCGTTGTCGCGAGCGCGATGGATCAGTGCCGCCAGCCGCAGGCAGCAGATGAGCAACCAGTCGGGATTGTCCGGGTCCATCGCCTGAACCCGTTCCAGCTTGCCGCGATGGGCGAGCACCAGGCGCGCCAGCCGGCCCTGATCCATCTTCGAAAACCCCGGCATGTCGGCGTTGGCCAGAATGTAGGTGCTGTGTTTGTGGTAGCTGCTGTGTGCCACCGAAATGCCGATCTCATGGAGCTGGGCGGCCCAGCGCAGGAAGCGTACGGCATCGTCCTCCTCGTCGCCCTCGCCGCGGCGCACCTGGCCGAGAAAGAACAGCGCCGTATCGGCCACGCGCTGTGCCTGACCCAGCTCCACCTGATAGCGGCGCATGAATTGCTGCACCGTAGCATCGCGCAGGTCCTTGTCGTGATAGCGACCAAGCAGGTCGTAGAGCACCCCGAGGCGCAGCGCGCCTTCGGAAAACATCAGGTGCTCCAGGCAGAATTCCTTGAACACCGCCGACATGATCGCCAGCCCGCCTGGCAGCACCGGAACGCGGTCGGGACGCAGGCCTGGCAGTTGCACCTTGTTGATGTCGCCGACACGCAGCAGGTGGGCCTTCAACTGCTCCAGGCCGCCGCGACTGATGCCCTGATCGCTCCAGCCGCTCAGCTCGATGATGTCGGCAAGCGCCTTGGCCGTGCCGCTGGAGCCCACGGCGCGCTCCCAGGAGACTTCCCGGAACGGACGGACGATGGCCTGCAGTTCGCGGCGTGCGGCAAGCTCTGCCTCCTTGAGCCCGGGCTTGTCGATGCGCCCGCGCGGGAAGAACTTCAGGGTATAACTGACGCAACCCATGTACAGCGATTCCAGCACGATCGGCTCGAAGCGCTTGCCGATGATGAACTCGGTGGAGCCACCGCCGATGTCCACCACGAGTTGCTGCTTGCCTGGATCGGGCAGGCTGTGGGCAACGCCGACGTAGATGAGGCGCGCCTCCTCGCGGCCGGCCACTACCTCGATGGGAAAACCGAGCGCGGCTTCCGCCTGCACCAGGAACTGGGGGCCGTTCTTGGCCACGCGCAGGGCGTTGGTGGCCACGGCACGCACCGCCCCGGACTCGAAGCCGCGCAGACGTTCGCCAAACCGGCGCAGGGCTTCGAGCGCACGGATCTGCGAGGCACCGTCGAGGGTTTTCTGCTGCGTCAGTCCGGCGCCCAGGCGCACCGGCTCCTTGAGCGAGTCGAGGGGATAGATCTGGTCGTCCACAACGCGCCCGACCTGGAGGCGAAAACTGTTGGACCCGAGATCCACCGCCGCAACCAGCTCGTAGCCCATCCTGCTGCCCCCTGATTTGCCTGTGCCTTCGCCCGTCGGAACGCCGCGCGCATTCTATCATCCGTGATCAAGTCGCCTTGCATGCCGCGCGCAGCCGGTGCTGGCGGGCCGTGCGGTCATATTACTGCAACAAGCCTGTCACATACTTGGGCGGCCCGAGCCTGAAGTCCGCCGCGGACGGCACCTCAATCCGGCGGTGCTATCATCCGCGACCACGGCCGATTTCCATTTCGCACCGATCCATGAACCGCCATGTGGCCCATCGGCGCTCTCCCGCCGAGCATTTTCTCAACCGCGAACTGTCGCTGCTTGCCTTCAACCGCCGTGTGCTGCAGCAGGCGGCAGACCCGAACGTGCCGCTGCTGGAGCGGCTACGCTTCCTGTGTATCGTTTCCAGCAACCTCGACGAGTTCTTCGAGATCCGCGTCGCCGGCCTGAAGGAGCAGATCAAGCTCGGCTCGCTGTCTGCGGGCGCCGACGGCATGCTGCCCCAGGAAGTGTTCCGGCGCGTCGGCGCAGAAACCCATGCCCTGATCGCCGATCAGTACGCGCTGCTCAACGACGCGATTCTGCCCGCGCTCGCCGAGCAGGGTATCGACATCCTGCGCCGCAGCCGCTGGAGCGAACCGCAGAAAGCCTGGATCCGCGACTACTTCTTCCGCGAGGTCATGCCGGTGCTGACGCCCATCGGCCTGGACCCTTCCCATCCTTTCCCGCGGGTGCTCAACAAGAGCCTGAACTTTGCCGTCGAGCTGGAGGGACGCGACGCCTTCGGCCGCAGTTCCGGTGCCGCCATCGTCCAGGCGCCCCGGGCGCTGCCGCGGGTGATTCGCCTGCCCCAGGAACTGACCGGGGTAACCTACGGCTTCGTATTCCTGTCCTCCATCCTTCACGCCCACGTGGACGAGTTGTTCGCGGGCATGAGCGTACTCGGCTGCTACCAGTTCCGGGTCACGCGCAACAGCGATCTGTTCGTGGACGAGGAGGAGGTGAAGAACCTCCGCACCGCCTTGCAGGGCGAATTGCCCCAGCGTCACTTCGGCGATGCCGTGCGGCTGGAGGTGGCGGATAACTGCTCCGAGGCCATGGCGGAGTTCCTGCTGCAACAATTCGGGCTGGATGCGGACGATTTGTACCGCGTGCCCGGCATCGTCAATCTGGTGCGCCTGAACCAGCTGCCCGATGCGGTCGAGCGCCCCGATCTCAAGTATCCGCCCTTCCAGCCCGGCCGCCCCAAGGCCCTGGACAAACGCGCCGACCTGTTCGCCGCCATACACAAACAGGATGTTCTTCTGCACCACCCCTTCCAATCCTTCGCGCCCGTCATCGACCTGCTGCAGCAGGCGGTGGACGACCCCCGGGTGGTCGCGATCAAGATGACCGTCTATCGCACCGGCACCGATTCCGTCCTCATGGAGTCGCTGGTTCGCGCCGCCCAGAAGGGCAAGGAAGTAACGGTGGTGGTGGAGCTGATGGCGCGCTTCGACGAGGAGGCAAACATCAACTGGGCGACCCGACTGGAGGAGGTCGGCGCCCACGTCGTCTATGGCGTCGTCGGCTACAAGACCCACGCAAAGATGTTGCTGATCGTGCGCCGCGAGGATGGCGGCCTGAGACGCTATATGCATCTGGGTACAGGCAACTACCATCCGCGCACGACGCGCTTTTACACCGACTTCGGACTGCTGACCTGCAACGCCGAGATCGGCGACGACATCAACGAGGTATTCAAGCAGCTCACCGGCCTGGGCCGGGCGGGCCGGCTGCATCATGTCTGGCAGGCGCCGTTCTCGCTCCACTCCTCCGTCATCGCCGCGATCCATGCCGAGGCACAAGCGGCCAGGGCCGGCCAGCCGGCGAAGATCATCGCCAAGATGAATTCGCTGCTCGAACCGGGAACGATCGACGCGCTCTACGAGGCGTCGCAGGCAGGTGTGGAAATCGACCTGATCGTGCGCGGGGTATGCGCGCTGCGGCCCGGCGTTCCGGGACTGTCGCAGCGCATCCGCGTGCGCTCCATCGTCGGCCGCTTTCTCGAACACTCGCGCATTTTCTGCTTTCACGCCGGCGGCGAAGAAAAGGTCTTCCTCTCCAGCGCCGACTGGATGGAGCGCAACTTCTTCCGCCGCATCGAGCTGTGCTTCCCCATACTGGACGACAAGCTCAAGCGCCGCATCATCAAAGAAGGACTCAAGCCCTACCTCGCGGATAACTGCCAAGCCTGGGAGATGGACGGCGACGGCGCCTACCGACTCAAGACGTCGCAACGGTCGCGCGTCTGCGCCCAGGAGGCACTCCTGGCGGACCTCGCCAAGGCGCCCTGAACGCGGCCCTTTGAGAGAAGCGCCGGGTCAGTACGTTGGGCAAGCCCGGGCTCGTTGTGTTCCAGCTCAATCTGACCCTCGATGCCGCGCGGTAACGCTACGCGTGCACCTGCGATCTCTGCCCAGACGCGCGCGATGGTGGGAAAATGCGACTGTGCTCAAACATTATCGTGCCCGGCGCGAGATCTGCCTATGCATTCAATTGTCAATTGCACTGCCTACCGCAAGGGCGAACCGCTCGGCGAGGTCGCCATCGACGACATCAGCGAGCTCGTCAAGCAGGACAACACCTTCGTCTGGCTCGGCTTGCACGAACCGTCCCTGCCCCTGCTGCAGAAGGTTCAGGAGGAATTCAGCCTGCACGAGCTGGCCATCGAGGATGCCCAGTTCGCTCACCAGCGGCCGAAGATCGAGGAATATGGCGACGGGCTGTTTATCGTCCTGCACACGGCGCAGTGGTGGAACGACGAGATGCAGCTCGGCGAGACCCATTTGTTCGTCGGCCGGCACTATCTCGTTTCCATCCGCCACGGTGCTTCGACCCCTTACGCCAAGGTGCGCAGCCGCTGCGAGGCGGCGCCGCAGCAACTCGCGCTCGGCCCGGGCTTCGCGGTCTATGCAATCATGGACTTCGTGGTGGACAACTACTTGCCCATCGTCGACGCGTTCAAGCATCGCTTCGACCTGCTCGAGGCAGACATCTTCAAGGACCGTTTCGACCGCCAGACCATCGAGCGTCTATACGCTCTGAAGCAGGAACTGCTCGAACTGCAGAATGTCGCCACGCCGGTGATGGATATCTGCAACCAGCTCATGCGCTTCCACCAGGAGCTGGTACCCAAGGAGCTGCGCGCGTATTTCCGCGATGTCATGGATCATGCTACACGGGTATCCACTTCCACCGACAACCTGCGCGGGATGCTGGCCGATGCACTGGAGGTCAACCTCGCCCTGATGTCACTGAGGCAGAACGAGGTCGTCAAGACCCTGGCGGGCTGGGGCGCCATACTTGCCGTGCCGACCATGGTGTTCAGCATGTACGGGATGAACTTCAAATTCATGCCCGAGTTGGATTGGCCGGTAGGCTATCCGCTAGCTCTCCTCGCCACCGGCGCGGGCTGCGTATGGCTCTACCGGCGACTGAAGCGCACGGGCTGGCTGTGAGACTCCGCGCCCGCCACCGCGCGCGCCGAATCAAACACGCCGGCAAGGTGCTCACGCACCGGCAGTTGCTGAAGGAGGTCTAGGGCCCGGCCTACATCGATCACAGCCCCTACGTGCGCATCGACATGGCGCAACTGCGCCACAAGCTGGAAGCCGACCCGGCGCAGCCGCACTTCCCGCTGACCGAAGCCGGGGTCGGCTACCGTCTGGCGGGCGAGTGATACTTTCCGATCGACCGCCCGCCCGTGCGTTGCGCGCTCCGCATCAACGCAACTGGGCGATCATGGACGGCTGCTCGCCGGTGTCCATGCCCGCCCGCCGCCTGAGATCGGCGATCACCAAGTCGCTGTTCTCCAGCGATTGCACGTAGAGCAGTTCGAGCCGGTCGCGTTCGTCCTGCCAGATGGCGCGTTCGAGCTGGCCGCTCCACTTCGCCGCGGCGTGCATGTGCTCGTGGTGGGCGAGCGCCTTGCTCAGCATCATGAAGCGCATGCCGACCTTCTCGTTCTGCGCCACGCCCTGGCCACGCATGTACATGCTGCCGATCGCCCGCTGCGCCTCGACGTCGCCATTCTGGGCCGCCCGGCTGTACCACTTGAGCGCCTCCTGGAAGTCCTGCGCGACGCCGTCGCCGTGGTGGTAGATGACGCCGAGGTTGTACTGGGCGTCCGCCTGCCCGTCCTCGGCCAAACGCCGCCAGACTGAAATCGATTGCGCGTATTCGCCGACGCGATGCGCCTTGTAGGCCTGCAGCATGTCGTCCTCGGGGCCGGCGCGGGCCGCATCCGAAAGGCCGAAGGAAGACGCGGCGAGGAACAAGGCCGACGCCAGCCGCAGGCGCCGGAAAGCGATGCACGTTTGCATGATGATGTCTCCAGTTGGTTGTTTGTCGAACTACCGCCGCGCTTCCTCAGACAGCCCGACGCATGGGTGCTCTGTCGGCTTGGTCGGTCACTTTCATTCTAGACACCGGCAAACCGCTTGCCAGCCTGAATGCCGACGCTGAACTCTGCGCCCGACGCGCGCGCGGCTTTGCCAAAGTCATCGGCTCTGCTATAAATGGACGAGAACAATCAACAGCAAAGCGCGGGAGGCGGGTCCATGTTCTGTTCCAAGTGCGGCACGCAAAACGACGACGCTGCCAAGTTCTGCCAGAAGTGCGGGGCATCCCTTACCATCGGCGCCCCGCCCCAGACCCAGCCCCAGCCTGCCGCCGGTGGCGACACCAGGCGCGGACAAGGACTCGCAGCGGCCGCCCCGGGCAAGCGCTACGCCAGTGACAAGAACCCGGTGCTGGCGGCCATCCTCTCCTTGATCATCTGCGGCGTGGGACAGTTCTACAACGGCGACATCAAGAAGGGCGCCGTGATGCTGGTGGCTTTCCTGCTGCTGTTCGTTCCCACGGGGGGCATCGCTTCCCTTGCCATCGGCATCTGGTCGATCATCGACGCCTACCGAGTAGCAGGCGGCAAGGCGCCGCTCTGGTAGCGATATGCCCATGGCACGCCGCCAACTGGCCGGGCTGCGGCCCCAAGCCTACGAACATCCGCTCGACACGAAGGCTCTCGACGCTCTGGAGAAGACGAAGGGACTGGACACCCTGGTACGCAAGCTCAACGAGTGGGGCTTCGAGCGCCTGCTACGCGTACAGCTCACGGGCAGCTATCTGCGCGTCAACGCTGACAACTTCCCGGATGTGCACGCCAGCCTGCAGGAGGCATGCGCTGTCCTCGACCTGCCGAAAGTGCCGGAGCTGTACATCGCCGGCGGCGGCGACATCAATGCCTTCACCGCCGGCGTGGAGCGCCCGCTCATCGTGCTCAATTCAGGAGCGATCGATTCCCTCACCGAGGACGAGTTGTTCTTCGTCATCGCCCACGAAGTCGGGCACGTCAAGAGCAATCACGTCTTCTACTACCAGATCGCCGAGTTCATGCCGGTGATCGGCGAGATTCTCGGCGCCGCCACTTTCGGCATCGGCGAACTACTGGGCGCGGGCCTTCAGATTGCCCTGCTCAACTGGAAGCGCACATCCGAATTCACCGCGGATCGTGCCGGACTGCTCGCCTGCCAGGACGCCAACGTTGCCATCACGGCGATGATGAAGCTCGCCGGACTGCCGCAGAAGTTCAAGGACGCGGTGAATCCGGAGGACTTCATCGCCCAGGCCCGGGAGTTCGAGGCCCTGGACATGGACAAACTGAGCTGGATTGCCAAGGGATTGAGCACCATGGGCCAGACGCACCCCTGGACGGTCATGCGCGCCAATCAGTTCCTCACCTGGATCGACAGCGGGGAATTTCAGCGCGTGCTCGACAATCCGCAAGGCGCACCGCAACTGCCGCCAGGTGTGAAGGCCTTCTGCACTCAGTGCGGCCGCGGACTCGTCGGCGTCGAGAGCTTCTGCCCCGGCTGCGGCAACCGCCTGCCGGCGTGGCCCGAATCGCTGGCCCGCGGCTGAGGTCTGCCCCGTCATGCCGGCCGGTTCGTCGCCCGCGATTGCCGCGGTCCCGCCGTTGCGCGTACTCGCGCTGATTCCCTGCCCCGCCGATGCGCCCCGCTTCGATGCCGATCGCGCTTGGCATGCCCTCGACCAGGCGGCACAACCACTGCGCGCCCGGGGCTTGATCGAGCTGGAACGACTGACGGAACCGACGGAGAATGGTCTTCGCCAGCGGCTCGACGCCTGGCCGTGCCATGCCCTGCACTTCATCGGCCACGGCCGTGCGCGGCAGGCGGCCCAGTACGCCACGGTGGTGCTCGCGGGATCCGGCGGCAATGCTCGCACCGTAAGCGTCCAGCACCTCGGCGGCGTGCTCGCTAGGTGTCCGGACTTGCGGCTCGCCGTGTTCCAGTCGTGCGACGACTCGCCGGCGCCCTTCGCGGGCGCGGGAGAGACCCTCCTCGCCCGCGGCGTCGCCACCGTGATAACGAGCACGCGCTTGCAGGATGCGGCACAACAGGCATTCGTGCGCACGCTTTACGCAGCGCTGGCGAACGCCCAACCGGTCGGGAGCGCTTTCGACGCCGCCCGCCGAGCGCTCGTGGCCAATGGCCTTCGCAACGAAGACATGGCGCTGAGCGCCGCCAACCTGGATGTGCCGCTGTTCGCGCCCAAGACTCCGCCTGCGCCCGCGTGTGACGCCGCACCGCCCGGCAGCGCAGCAGACGCAACCACCTGCACCACCGTCGATAGCGGCGCCGCCGCGTTGGAACAGGCGCGGCGGGAGCTCGAACGCAAGCGCGCCGCCGGAGCGTTCGACGTATTTCTTTGCCATAATTGGACCGACAAGCCCGAAGTCCGTGCCGTTGCCGAGGCGCTCATGCAGCGCGGCGTTCTGCCCTGGCTCGACGAACGCGATCTGCAGCCCGGTCAGCTGTGGCAGCGGCAACTGGAGGAACAGATCGAGACGATCGCGGCGGCAGCGGTGTTCGTCGGCCCGGCCGGCATCGGCGGCACCCAGGAACTGGAGATCTACGTGCTGATGGAGCAGTTCCGCCGCCGCAAACTGCCTGTCATACCGGTGCTGCTGCCCGGCGCGCCAGGCCCGGAAACCCTGCCGGCACTGCTGCGCCTGCAGCACTGCGTCGACATGCGCTCACGTTCGGCCGCGGCACTGGACGATCTGTTCCGCGGCATCGCCGGCAGGCGCCCCGGGAGTTGACGCGCACCGGCTGCGGCCTACGCCCGCCGCGCGCTGATGACGTTGGGAATCTCCGCGATCTGGCCCAGTGCCCGCTGCAACTGAGGCACGCCGCTCACCTCCACGGTGAAGCCCATACGAGCCATGCCTGCCTTGGACTGGGTGTTGACAGCGGTGACGTTGATCTTCTCCCGCGACAACACCTCCGAGATGTCACGCAACAACCCCTGCCGGTCATGAGCTTCGACCGCGATGCTGGCGGGATAGAGCGCACCGCCGGCCCCTGCCTGCGCCCCCATCGCCCGTTCGCCCCAGTCGGCACTGATGACCCGTTCCGGATGGCGCGCGATCATGTGGGCGAAGTTCGAGCAGTCGACACGATGGATGGAAACCCCCTTGCCGCGAGTGACGAAGCCGGCGATCTCGTCGGGCGGTGCCGGCTTGCAACAGCGGCCGAGCTGGGTCAGCAGCTTGTCCACGCCGAGGATGAGCACATCGCTGCCGGCAGCGCCGGCGCGGCTGCGCCTGGGCAGGAGTTCGGCCGCCTCCTCGCTCGGCGCCTCGGGCGCCCCGCGCAATGCCACCTGGATGGCGCGCGGCCCCAGCTCGTTGCGACCGGCGGCCAGATAGAGTCCATCGGCACCCTCGAAGCCAAGCTTGTGCGCCAGCTCGTCGATGTTGGCCTGGGTCTGTCCCTCGCGCTGCAGCTCGCGCACCACGAAGGCCCGGCCCTGGGCCAGCGTTTCCGCCTCCTCGGCTTGGGCGAACCAGCGCCGGACCTTGGCCCGGGCGTGCGGTGAAACCAGGTAGCCGAGCTGGAGGTTGAGCCAGTCGCGGCTCGGCCCGCCCTGTTTCGCCGTGACGATTTCCACCCGCTGGCCATTGGCAAGCGGAGTGTTCAGCGGCACCAGGACGCCGTCCACCCGCGCGCCGCGACAGCGATGCCCCAAATCCGTGTGCAGGCGATAGGCGAAATCCACCGGCGTGGCGCCGCGCGGCAGGTCAACCACCCGGCCTTGGGGCGTGACAACGTAGATCGTGTCGTCCAGGGCGGCGCGCTTGAACTGCTCGACCCAGTCGGCGCTGTCGGTGATCTCGTCTCGCCACGACAGCAGTTGGCGCAACCAGGCAATCTTGTCGTCGTAGTCCTTGTCGGCGCTCTTGCCGCCGCTTTTCTCCTTGTAGCGCCAGTGGGCCGCGATTCCCAGTTCGGCGTGGCGATGCATCTCGTGGGTACGGATCTGCACTTCAAGCGCCCGGCCATCGGGCGCTATGACTGCCGTATGCAGCGAGCGGTAGTAGTTGCCCTTGGGATGCGCGATGTAGTCGTCGAACTCCTTCGGAATCGGCTGCCAGAGTTGATGGACCAGCCCGAGCACCGTGTAGCAGTCCTTGATATCGTCCACCAGCACACGCAGCGCCCGTACGTCGTAGACCTCGGCAAAGTCGATGTCCTTGCCGCGCATCTTGCTCCAGATACTGTAGATGTGCTTCGGCCGGCCATAGATCTCCGCCACGATGCCGGCGACGGCGATTTCCCGCTTGAGCCGTGCTATGACATCGGCAATGAACTGTTCGCGCTCGACCCGACGCTCGTCCAGCATACGGGCGATCCGCTTGTAGGTTTCCGGTTCGAGAAAGCGGAAGGAGAGGTCCTCGATCTCCCACTTGATCTGCCAGACTCCGAGCCGGTTGGCCAGCGGCGCGTAGATATCCAGACTTTCCCGAGCGACCTCGGCACGGCGCTCGCCGGGGTGATCGGTATAGTAACGCAGCGTCTGACTGCGGCTGGCCAGACGGATCAGCACGACCCGGATGTCCTCGACCATGGCGAGCAGCATCTTGCGCAGGATCTCGGTTTGGGCCTTGACCGCGGGCGCACCTGCTCCGGTACTGGCGCTCGAGTGGGCTCGGGTGATGAGCTGCAGACCCTTCAGCCGGTGCAACCCGTCGACCAGTCGTGCCACCGACGCGCCGAATTCTGCCGCCAGCCGCTCGGTGGCACCGTCGAGATGATCGCGGACAGCGAATAACAGTGCCGCGATGCGCGTATGAGCGTCGAGCCGCAACGCGGCAAGGATCAAGGCTACGCCCAGGGCGTGCTCGTGTTTATCCTCCCCGGTACCGAGACGCGCGCCGCGATACAGGGGCTCGATGAGCTTCAAGGCGCGCTCAACCTGCGTCTGCTCGGCTTCCCCAAGCCCTTCGCAAAGAAGCTCGAACGTGGTCTGATTGGCGCCGGTTTCGGCGACGGAATGGGTGACGGAGACCATGTTGCTATTATAGAGCCCGCTTCGTCGCCCATCGCGCGCCGTTCGGGAACCCGAAGAATGCGAGGGGGCTGGCGAAATCCACGGCCCCGGTGGGGGCATCTGTTTCAGTCGGCCGCTGCGCCGTTGCGTCTTGGGCCGCCCGCGCACAATGTTCTTCTTATTGCCAATGATGCCCGCCGCGCAGCTGGCGCGCGACGTCATCAACTCGTCACTGCCCGCTCCGTTGTTCTACGCCGGTCTACTGCCGTTGTCGGCCGGCGGGTTCCGGCCATCGCCCGCATATGTCGCAGACCTCGCGCAGGGTTTCGTCGCTGCCACGCGAACCGGGACGCCCTGCGTCGTCACGCCGAGAAGCTACCGAAGAACGGCGAGCCGTTCTTCAGTCGCCTGTCGACTCGAGCCCTGCTCGACCGCCGGCCCGTCTCAGCGGCCTCGAAGCCCGATGCGATATTTCGTACCCCGGCATTGAGCACGGCATCGCCCGAGGTGTTCACCGTGCACTTCGAGCGTGTCGCGCGGCGTGAGAAGCACGATGCAAGAGGACTACCGGCAAAGCGAATGCCAAATGCACGGTTGTGCGGCACCCAGTCCCCCGACTGTGCGGCAGCCGCCACCGCGACCAACCGTGACGATGCGCAGATCAGGCGCGCAGGTGACGCTGCAGGACTCGCATCAAGCTTCCCAGCAGCGGTAGCTTCGAATATAGTTCGTCCGCCACATCCCAGTAGTCGCGGTGGAACACCACGCGATCCTCGGCATCGAAGCGCAAATGCGTCACGCCGTGAATGCATTGTGCCCGTGCCAGCCCCCGGTGGCGCATGCGGAAGCCGAATTCCCAAACCAACACCGCGCCGTTCTCAGCTGCGATACGCTCGATGATCTTGAAGCGCGGGTCGGTGACCTGGTTGAACATGTTACGAAAGATCCGCTCAATCGCCTCCGGCCCACGCACTTCGTTGAACGGGTCCTTGAAGTACGCCTCCGGCGCGTAGAGGCGATCCAGCTCGCTGACGCTCTCTGGTGCCAGGGTTTCGTAGAACTCGATCAGCTTGTCAAGCTTGTGCATTTGCGCCCGACGTTGTGGATGCCCTTCATCATGACCCGGTCACACACCTCACTAGAGTGAAATAGACGCGGTACGGCAGGATGCGCAGCAGCTTCAGCGCCAGTGTGAAGCGCTTCGGGAAATGAATCTCGAAGCTGCCGCGTTCCATGCCCCGGCGGATATGGCGCGCCGCCTCCTCGGCCGTAATCAACGCGGGCATCTTAAAGTCGTTCTGTGCCGTGAGCGGTGTCGCCACGAAGCCCGGACAGATCACGAACACAGAGATCCCTTTCGGCGCCAGGTCCAGATAAAGGGTCTCCGCGAAGTTGATCAACGCTGCCTTGGTCGGACCGTAGACCAGCGCCTTGGGCAAGCCACGATAGCCGGCGACACTCGCGACTACCGCAATCGCTCCGTTGCCCTGCCGCAGCAGCTGCGGCACCAGAACGCCGACGCCTGCCATGATGCCCAGCAGATTGGCGTCGAATGTTTGCCGCGCCCTCGCGTTCGTCAGCTCCCACGCTCGCATCGGTTCGTAGGTCCCGGCGGCAAACACGACGAGGTCGATTCCGTGCCAAGTCGAGACGACATGCTCCAGCGCCAGCGCGAAGGCCGCGGTATCGGTCACATCCAGGGGCAGGACCAACGAACCTGCGCACGTCTCGGCTACTGCCTCGAGCCTGTCGCGGCTGCGAGCCGACAGCACGAGCCTTGCTCCGTTGGACGCCAGTTCCCGCGCCAGGGCGGCACCTATTCCGGTTGAAGCTCCGATGATCCAGATGCGCCTGCCCGACCAATCCCGGATCGGCGGATTCACGAACTGCTCTTGCGGAACGTCAACGTGACTTCGCCGAGGCGGACACCGAACTTGCTCATCGCGGAACGGTTCAACATCACCTTGTCATCCATGAGATACATCCAATCATCGAAGTCGACGTGATAGACCTTGCCATCCACGGGCAGCGCCATTACATAGCGCCAGCGCAAGGCATTCCCGGCCGCCTCGCCAACCGCCTCTCCCACCACGTCATCCGCGGTTCCCTTGTAGCGGCCGCTTCCCAGTCTGGTGATGGTCCACACGCGCCGCTGCGTGCTGCCGTCTGAGTAGGTAAACCGCTCATCCAGCGTACCGACATCCCCCTGCCAGCGTGCATCGACTACCACGTTGAAGCGCCTGACCACCTTGCCCGAGCGGTCCTGGAAAATGCCCCAGGCATCAATCGTCCCGTCAAAATAACGCTTGAGATCGAGCTGCGGCTTCTCACCGCGATAGGCATCAATATTCACTGTGGCACAACCTCCCAGCAGCAGTGCCACGAAACACGATACGAGGCTTCGCAACATGTCCATCCTCCACGTTCTTAAAACCAGCGCTCACAGAAGCCGGTAAAGCAGGCACATGGCGCCGAGCTTCAGCACCACCGGCAGCAGTGCATAGACCGCACTGAGCGCTACCAGGCCATCGGTGGCGCCGGGTCTATAGCCGAGCCAGTCCAATAGGGGCAACGAAATACCCGCGGCAAGCGCCAGACTGAGCTTGGTCACAAGATTCCACAACCCGAAGTAGGCCCCCGATTTGGCGTCGCCGGCGCCACGGCAGTCGCTATCGATCACGTCCGCCAGCATCGAAGGTGGCAACGCGAGGTCTGCGCCGAGCGCCGCACCGGACAAAGCGCAGATGATGACGAACGCAATCAAGTCACCCGCTCCGATAAAAAACGCCCACACAAACACCGCGATCGCCAATGCCATCGACAGCAACCAAGACCATGCCTTGCCGTAACGGCGCGCCAAGACAACCCAGAGCGGCAATGCGGCGACAGCACTGACGAAATACACGGCCAGGAATGACCCCGAGTACCCGTCGAGCCGAAGCACGTCGGCAACGAAGAACAGCACCAGCGTTGCGGGAATCGATGCGGCAATGCCGTTCGCGGCGAAGACGGCGAGAAGCCAGCGGAAGCGCCTGTTGTCCAAGGTCGCACGCAGGGACGGGACGACACCCGAGGTCGTGCGTCGTACCCCTGCCTCGGAAGGCGCGCCCAGCAGCGTGATTGCGACCATCAGTGCCAAAAGCGGGAGGAAGAGCAGAGCGAGACGTCCTAGCCCCGTCTGCAGGTCCGGGCCAAGCAGCGTCGGCGTCACAGACGCGGCAATCACGCCCACCAGCGCGAAACCTTCACGGCTCGCGGCGATTCGGGTGCGTTCATGCGGCAGCGCTGACATCTCCGCGCCCCAGGCCTGGTAGTTTAGGCTGCCCAGGCTAAACGCGAGATAGACAACTGCCAGTGATGCCGCCAGCCAGCCCGCACCCACGAGATCAGCAGGCGGGCTCAGCAGTCCTAGCATTCCGAGGGCCAGAAAGGGCGTGGAAAGCAGGATCAGCCTGCGCCGTTGCCCCAGTCGATCCGAACCCCAGCCCAATAGAGGGTCGATCACCGCATCACCGAGCCGAGCCACCAGCAGCACCGCGCCAACCAGCGCCAGATTCATGCCAAGCGCGTCGCCGTAGAGCTTGGGGACATACACGTATACAGGCAGGGCCGCAAAGGCGAGGGGAAGACCAAGTGCGCCGTAGGCCAGGAGCGGTCCGTGCCGGATTGGTGCGCTGTCGCCGATGCTTGTGGATCCCTCTCGCCCGTCATCCCTGCGCGGTTTGCCGGCCGGACCCACGGAGATCGTGCCGTTTCGCATCAGGGCTTGCCGATCAAGGCGTCCCGTAGATCGGGTGCGCGCGTCCCGGCGTCGAGCCAAATGGCGAAGAATGCGCGCGCGAAATCGGCATCGGCAACCTCTCCGACCGCTCGACCCTGGTGGAAGAAGCGAGCCCCCTGACCAGGCAGGCTGACGCCGACGATGGTTTCGCCGGGCTTGACATCGGGAAAGATGCGCGCCAGTTGGCTCTTCCACTGCCCGAGCTGCGTCTCATCGCGCCAGCCCATGCGTTTCATTTCGCTGATCGTTGTGGATGTCAGCCGCGATCCCGCGATGCTGCGCGTGTAGCGCAGCATCAGGGCAAACGGTTCGGCCTCGCTGTAACGCGCTCCACTCACCCAGAGCGAGGCCTCGTACAATGTCATGCCGAGCCAGCGCATCTCTCCTTGACCGGTGTGGCGTAAGTCGGGAGCGATCTCACGGACCTGGTCGGGAAGCGCTGCCTGTAGCGGTAGCGCCATAAAAAGCGCCAGTATCGCCAGGGTGTGTTTCATGGCCGTAGACTGGTAAGTTCGAATTGACAGATGTCCGTTGAGCCAGTCGAAAATCCCGCCTCGCAGTAGCTCAGATAGAAGCGCCACATGCGAAGGAAGCGCTCGTCGAAGCCAAGTGCCTGTATGTCTTCGGAATGGGCATTGAACCGTTCGTGCCACAGGCGCAGCGTGCGCGCATAGTCTGTTCCGAAGGCAAATGAGCGCTCCACCCTGAGATGTACGTGCCGTGCCTGTTCACGGAAGGCGGCTACTGAAGGCAGCATGCCGCCGGGGAAGATGTAGCGCTGGATGAAGTCCGTGCCCCTGGCGTAGCGGGAAAAAAGTCCATCCGCGATTGTGATGGATTGGACTACGGCACGCGCTCCCGGCTTCAGGAGTTGCGCCAGCCGGCGGAAATAGGTCGGCCAGTACCGGCGTCCCACCGCCTCGAACATCTCGATCGAGACGATGTGCTGGTAGCTCCCACGCAGGTCACGGTAGTCACACAGATCGAAGCTCACCCGATCCGCGTATCCGCCGCGCTTTGCCCGACGCCTCGCATAGTCGAGCTGGGCAGCGGACAAGGTCACGCCTGTCACGCGGCAATCGAACTCGGTGGCTGCGACCTCGGCAAAGCCGCCCCAGCCGCAGCCGATTTCCAGTACTCGCTCGCCAGGCCGCGGCGCGAGGGCATGCAGGATGCGCCGGTACTTCGCGCGCTGGGCTTCTTCGAGGGTACGGGTGTCGTCACCCTCGAAGAGCGCACCGGAGTATGTCATGCTAGGGTCTAGCCAAAGCCTATAGAAGTCGTTGCCGAGGTCGTAGTGCGC
>DAITBA010000031.1:0-32448 GCA_036824005.1 Rhodocyclaceae bacterium | reverse complement strand
GAACGCGGCCGCGGCAGTGGGGTGCTTCACCACCGCGTCAGCGGTTTAGTTCAACCAGACGATAATGCGCCAGGTCCTCGACCGGCATCGCGCGAGACAACAGGCTTATTCTGGCCTTGTTTCACGAATCGATCCGAGGGGTGCCGATACGCAGATGCGCTGGAAATTCCTCTAGGAGCCCGTCATGCCCACGATCGATGGTCGCGCCCGTGGGGGCGCTCCTACACGGGGGGCCGGGTAGGAGCGGGCCATGCCCGCGATCGGCGCTCGCGCTCGTGGGGCGCTCCTACATGGGGCCGGCGCCCACGCGTATCGAGATATCCGCCAACGAGAAAATGCGACGGATACCGCCATTGAGCGCGCAATGGCGCACCCGGTCAGGCCAGATCCGTTCCGATCACTGCCCGCAGCACTGTTTCCGCGTCGCCACCACGCACCCGGCTACCGAACCACCACACCGCTCCCTTCTTGATCGTCCAGTCCGCCACCCGGCCGGCGAGCAGCAGGGCCGCAACTTCGCCGAGGGTGGGCTGATGGCCGACGACGAGCACGGTGTTGTTCGGATGACCGTTGCCATCGGGCCAGCCGACTGCGGCGAGGAGTTGCTCCGTGTCGGCTCCGGTGCCCACCGCGCTGCTGTGCTCGAACGGCAGGTCGAGCGCCTCGGCGGTCTGCCGAGTCCGCGCTGTAGGGCTGACGATGATGCGCACATCATCGGGCAGGCGCTTGCGCAGCCAGCGGGCCACTCGTTTCGCCTGCTTGATACCACGGGGAGTGAGTTTACGCCCGGCGTCGGGGAAACCGTCCTCCGCTTCCGCATGGCGCCACAGCAGCAGGTCCATGGCATGCTCCAGGTCATTGGCCGAGGCGGCGAGGATTCCGGCCGCCGCTGCATCAGGTCGTACGCCTTCCTCGCTCAATCCGGGCCAGAGCCGAAATCCTTTTCGGCAACTCGGCAAAAAGCGCCTCCAGGCGCGGGCCATACCAGCCGGCGACGAGCGCCAGCACCTCCCGCGCCGCGGCATCCTCGCCGGCGCATTCGGTGAGCAGGCGGCGCGCATTGGCGAAGTCGTTGACGCGTCCGAGGCGGGTTTGTAGTTTCGCCAGGGTTGCGATCTCCTGTCTGGTGGCCGCGCGCCTACGCAACGGCGAGAAGAACTCCGTAGCATAGCGCAAGCGCTTCACGCCCACGCGCAGCGCGTGCAAGGAATCGACGTCCAGATCGAGCGCGGCCTGTGCTAAAGCGGCGGTGCGGCGGCGCAGCTTGCGCAGTCGGCGTGCGGCGAAGCGGCGCAGATCCAGAGCAGTGTCCGCGACGTCGAACGCCGGTGCATGCAGCGCGGCGATCAGCTCCAGCAGCAGCCGGCCATACGCCGGTGCCTGCAAGGCTTTCAGCGCTTCTTTCCGAGCTGACCGGCGCTGGCGCTCCGCTGCGTCGACGAGTTGCATGAGTCGCGCATCCCCTGGGAAAGCGGCTCGAATCGGTGCCAGCAATTCGTCGATCACGACATCCCAGTCGCGCGCCGCGCCTAGCGCGCCAGCCAGGCGCCTCAATTGCGGCGCGAACATCGGGACGAAGTCGGGCGGCAGGGCCGGGCGGAACAGGCGCATCGCGGAGCGCAGTCGGCGCAATGCCACCCGCATCTGATGGATGAATTCCGGGTCGTCGCTCGTGAGCGCGCCGTGCTCGTTGCCCTGGCAATGCTCGATGCATTGCAGGGCCACGGCTCGGAAAGCCTGTGCCGGGCTGAACCGTTTGTCGAGGCACGAGCCCTTGGCGAATACCGGCGCCGGCTCGTCGCCGCGGTAGAGCGCATAGCCGCGCTGGGCTTTGGACAACGCTCCCGGCTTCAGCGGGAGATCGGCCGCCAACGCCAGGGCGGTGTTGAACAGGGCAGTGGTGTCCGCTCCCTCCACTTCGATCTCGATCTCCGAGATCGGCTCGCTGCGGTCGGCGGCTTCGATCGTGCCCCGGTCCAGGACCATGGTCAGGGTATTCGGCCCCGAGGAGGGAATGTACCAAGATCGTCGCGCGAACGTCGTCTCGAATACCGGGCCAAGCCGTCCCTGGTGCTGGGTTCGTTCGAGCCGCCTGCGCACCGTACCATCTTCGACGAGCGAGAAATCGAACGCGTCACCGACGTACGGCTGCTCCCACTCGGGACGCGTACTCAGCCCGCCGGCGACGACACCTTCGCACTTCACCGTCTGCAGCCACTGTCGCCCCTGCCGGCGCAGGCGCACGGCGATGCCATGCCGGTAGAGTTCAAGATCGGGGGTGTCGAAGTAGATGTTGTGCAACTTGTGGGTGGGCGCGGCTGCGGCCGCGCGCACAATCGCGTGGCGCAGAAACGCGCGCTGCGCTGCCTCGGGCAGCGCGAGCTTCAGTTCGATTTCCAGGGACACGGCGCCTGCTGGGGGTATTGGGGCCAGCATTGTCGCAGATTTCGCGGCGCCGATTGTTACAGCGCAGTTGCCCGGTCGGCCGCGTTACTCGTAGCGCAGCGCCTCCACCGGCGCCAGCCGGGCCGCCTTGTGCGCGGGATAGAGCCCAAACACGATGCCGACGAGCGCAGAGAAGCCGAAAGCCAGTACGATGGCATCGGCACTGAGTTCGATGCGCCACCCGGCGAAATGGCCGACGGCGAAGGAGGCGGCCGCGCCCAGCAGGACGCCGATGGTGCCGCCCACGAGGGACAACGTCACTGCCTCGATGACGAACTGGCGCAGGATGTCGCCGCTGCGCGCGCCCACCGCCATGCGCAGGCCGATCTCGCGCGTGCGTTCGGTGACGGAAACGAGCATGATGTTCATGATGCCGATGCCGCCGACGATGAGCGACACCGAGGCGACTGCGGCTAGGAGCAGCGCCAGCACGCGCGAGGAGGCTTCCTGCGCCGCCGCCACTTCCGTCAGATTGCGCAACGAGAAGTCGTCGTCCTGGCCTTGCTGCAGGCGGTGGCGTTGACGGACAAGTGACTTCACATCGTTCTCCGCCTGCTTGAGATCGTAGCCTTCCTCAACCTTGAGCCAGATGGTGCCGACCGACCGCTGCTTGGCGATGTTGCCGCCGAGTACGCGTTTGCGGGCGCTCGTGATCGGCACCAGGACGAGATCATCGAGGTCGCTGCCCATGAGGCTCTGCCCCTTTTTCTCCAGCACACCGACGATGGTGAAGGGCACGCGCTTGATGCGGATGACCTGATCCATCGCGTCGGTGTCGCCGAACAGCTCGCGCGCGACCGTCTGGCCGATCAATGCCACCTTGGTCGCGCCAGAGATGTCGCTGGCATCGAGATTGCGGCCGGCCACCAGCGGCCAGTCGCGCACTTCGACGTAATCGGGTGTGACGCCAAAGACGACGGTGGACCAGTTGGCGTTTCCCCACACCGCTTGCGCCGACCCGCGCAACGCCGGCGCGGTGCGCACTTCCGGAATTTCGCGGGTGATGGCGGCGGCATCGTCCTCGCTGATGGTGAAGCTGGAGCCGAGGCCCAGGCGCACGCCGCCGGCCGAGACACTGCCCGAAATGAGCATCATGGTGTTGGAGCCCAGGGAGCGAATTTGCTCCTCGACGCGTGCCTGGGCGCCGCTGCCGACCGCGATCATGACGATCACTGCCGCGACGCCGATGATGATGCCGAGCATGGTCAGGGCGCTGCGCATCTTGTTCACCTGCAGCGCCAGCAACGCCACGCGCAGGGTGGCGAGGAGATTCATGCGAGGACGGACGCGGACTCGCGCTGGAGCATGGCGGCGGCATCCGCGGGCGCGGCCATGCGCTCGTCATCGACCAGCCTGCCGTCGCGAAAGCGCAGCAGACGCTGGGCGAATCGGGCGATGTCCGCCTCGTGAGTGACGACGATGACGGTCATGCCACCGCGATTGAGCTGCTGGAACAGCGCCATGATCTCGACGCTGGTGCGCGAGTCCAGCGCGCCGGTGGGCTCGTCGGCGAGGATGAGTAATGGTTGGTTCACCAGCGCCCGGGCGATGGCGACCCGCTGCTGCTGGCCGCCGGAGAGTTGGGACGGCTGATGATGGCCGCGATCCGCCAGCCCCACCTGCTCCAGCGCGGCACGCGCCCGCTGCTTGCGCTCCTGAGCCGCTACGCCGGCGTAAAGCATGGGCACCTCGACGTTCTCCAGGGCACTGGTGCGCGGCAGCAGATTGAAGTTCTGAAAGACGAATCCGATGGAACGGTTGCGCACGCGGGCGAGTTCGTCGCCGCCGAGATGGGCCACCGGCTGGCCATGCAATTCGTATTCGCCGCTGGTCGGCGCATCGAGGCAGCCCAGCAGGTTCATGAAAGTGGACTTGCCCGAACCCGAAGGGCCCATCACCGCGACGAATTCGCCGGCAGCGATGTCCACGCATACACCGCGCAGCGCCGGCACTTCCTGCTCGCCGACGCGGTAGATTTTGGTCAGATCACGGGCGCGGATGAGGGGTGCGGTCATGACGGTCAAAACATGCGCAGCCCGCCCGGGGTTGCGCTACGCTTGGGCTGCTCCAGGCTGCCGGTAATGACTTCGTCACCTTCATTGACGTCACCGGCAAGGATTTCTGTGCTGGAGCCGTCGTTCAGTCCCAGGCGAACCTCCAGCGCCTTCGGTCTGCTGTCCTCACCCACGACCCATAGTCGGCCCGTGGTAGCGCGTCCGCCTTGCTCCGCCAGAATGCGCTCGAAGACGACGAGCTGATCCTGGGACAGCAGGGCGCTGACCCGGCTGCGTAACTCGGCACGGTTTCGCTCGGCCTGTTGGCGGCGGCCGGACTCGTCGTTCATCTCGCGCAGTTCGCCCATCTTGCGGCGCATGTCGGCGAAGGCCTGTTCCACCTTGGCCTTTTGCGCTTCGTCCAGCTTGAGCTCGCTCATGATTCTCGCCTGCAGCGCCTGGGTGCCGCCGCTGCCAGCGGGAGAGTTGGCAGAGGCAGGCTCGGTGCGTACCTCGCCTGCCCCGGACGGCCGGTAGCGCAGCGCCGCGTTAGCCACCTTCAGTGCGCTCTCTCGCTGGTCCACGACCACCCGGACGTTCGCCGTCATGCCCGGCAGCAGCGCCAAATCGGGGTTAGCCGCGGTGATGATGACGGTATAGGTGACGACATTCTGCAGATTCTGCGGCGCCTTACGTATCTGGGTGATCGTGCCGGAGAATCCGCGCCCGGAGAAAGCATCGACCGTGAACGTAGCGCGCTGGCCCTCGCGCAGCTTGCCCACATCGGCCTCGTCGATAGCCGCCTCCACCTGCATGCTGCGCAGATCCTGGGCGATGGTGAACAACACCGGCGCCTGCAGGCTGGCGGCGACCGTCTGGCCGGCGTCGACGTTGCGCGAAATGACGACGCCATCGACCGGAGCACGAATGTAAGTGCGCTCCAGATCCACTTCCATCTGGCGCAGCGTGGCCTCGCGCTGCTTGACCTGGGCCTCGGCGCTGCCCACCTGGGCGCGCGCCACCCCGATCTGCGCTTCGACGCCGCGCACCTGCTCGACCGCTGCGTCATAAAGCGCTTTGGCCTTGTCGCGCTCGGCCGGCGAAATGAAATTGCGCTCCAGCAGCGACTGCTTGCGTTCGTAGTCACGCTGGGTATCGGCAAGCGTCACATTGACGCGCGAAAGCTCCGCTTCCTGGGCCTTGAGCGTGCTCAGCGACACTTGCACGGCGCTGCGTGCTGCCTCGAGATCGGCGCGCGACTGGTTCACGCGCAATTCGAGCGTGGCCGGATCGATGCGCGCGATGACCTGGCCCTTCTTCACCGGCGTGTTGAAGTCGGCGTGGATTTCCCTGATCTGCCCCGAGATCTGCGAGCCAACCTGGACGGTGGTGACCGCGTTGAGCGTACCGCTGGCGGCCACGGCAGCGGTAAGCGGGCCGCGTTCGACCCGGACCGTCTTGTACTTGCCTGTGGCATTGCCGTTGGCGCGTGCCACCCACCACCAGGTGCCGCCGCCCAAGGCGAGCAACAGTAACGCGACTACAAGCCATCGCGTGGAAGCAGAGGTTCGCATACGTTCTTGGTTATACGACAGGAAACACCCGTCGAAGCGGCGACAATGATAGCGTGAATTGCCGGCCGGCCTGTTTCGGGATTCGCAGAAGTGGTAAGTGAATGTTTCGGGATGACGAAAGCGGCATCAAAGCTCAGACGCTGCCAGCCTGGCGGAGGTTCCTCGACGGGAGACGGAAAAAGCCAGGAAGCGGTCGCGCCTATCCGGCGATACCGGCATTGCCCTCGACGCCGATGAGCTTGGGCAGGTTGAGCTTGCGCGGGGCAACCACCTTCTTGTCGCGCAGCCACTTCGCCACCACGTCCCAGATTGGCTCACCCGACGCGCCTTCGGCCACCGGCGCCCAGCCGGCCACCTTGTAGGTCCGGGTCGCCTCGATGGGCTTGCCGTCGAGGCGCATGTCTCGGATGCGCGAACCCATTTTTGCGGCGGGATCGCAGGTGTAGGTCATGCCGCCGACGCGCACCATGTCACCGCCCTGCTGGTAGTAGGGATCGGGGTTGAACAGGTTGTCGCAGACATCCTCGAGGATGGTCTTGATCGTCTCGCCGCTCATTTGCGTGAGCGTCGAGTAGGGGTAGGTGATCGCCGTCTGGTCCATGACATGCTCGAAGGTGATCGCCTGACCGGGCAGGATCGAGGTGCCCCAGCGAAAGCCGGGGGAGAACGCGATCTGGGCGCCCTTGACATCGAGCATGGCATCGAGAATCAATTGATCCCAGGTGCCGTTGAAGTTGCCGCGGCGGTAGAGCAGAGCTTCGGACACGGCCAGCTTTTCCGCGAGCTTCTGTTCGTGGGGCGCGCGGATCTTCCTGATCAGCGCGTCCATCTCCGCGTCCGCCGGCAGCAGGTTGGAAAACACCGGCAGCAGCTTGTAGCGGAAACCCTGCACCTTCCCGCCTTTCACCTCCAGATCGAGCACCGAGAGGAATTTGCCGTTCGAACCGGAATTGATCACCAGCGTCTGACCACCAGCGTTCTTCACGATCGAAGGGGCCGGCACGCCGTCGTGGGTGTGGCCGCCGAGAATGGCATCGACGCCGGTGACGCGGCTCGCCATTTTCAGATCGACGTCCATACCGTTGTGGGACAGCACGATCACCACCTGCGCGCCTTTGGCCCGCGCTTCGTCGACCGCCTTCTGCATCTCGTCGTCGCGGATGCCGAAGCTCCACTCCGGCACCATGTAGCGCGGATTAGCGATGGGCGTGTACGGAAAAGCTTGGCCGACGATGGCCACCGGCACACCGTTGATCTGCCGTAGCGTGTAGGCGCTGAACACCGGATCGTTGAAGTCGTTGGTCTTGACGTTCTGGGCGAGGAAGTCGGTTCTGCCCTTGAAGTCCTTGTCCACGATCTCCTTGACGCGCTCGGCGCCTAGGGTGAACTCCCAGTGGCCGGTCATGACATCGACGCCGAGCAGTTTGCAGGCGTCCACCATGTCCTGTCCCTTGGTCCAAAGGGACGTCGCCGAACCCTGCCAGGTGTCGCCGCCGTCGAGGAGGAGAGCACCCGGGCGCTCGCCACGCAGGCGCTTGACCAGCGTCGCAAGATGGGCGAAGCCGCCGACTTTGCCGTAGGCTTTGGCGGCGGCCTCGAAATCGAGGTAGGTGAAGGCGTGCGCGTCCACCGTCCCCGGCTGGATGGCGAAGGCCTTGAGCAGGTGTTCGCCGACCAGGTGCGGCGGCTTGCCGGCCGCCGCACCGACGCCGATATTCACCTGCGGCTCGCGAAAGTAGATCGGCAGCAGTTGGGCGTGGCAGTCGGTGAAGTGCAGCAACGAAACGTTGCCGAAGCGCGGCAGCTCGTAAAGCCTGGCGTTGCCCTCGGCCGCCAGCAGCTCGCGCCTATCGAGGGCGAAACCCGCTGCTGAGGCGGCGGCAAGGATCTGGAGGAATTCTCTACGATGCATTGCGCGTGACAAATGCGCGGTGCCGAGACCACAGAGGTGCCGGGCGCGGTTGGGCAGCGAGCCTGCGTTGCGGCGCGCCAGAAGCATACCGTGCCGACGCCGTCGGCGACACACCGCGCACGTGCTTCTTGCGCTTCACTTGTTTACCGATGACTCGGGGTCGAGCAACAGGGCGACGAGATCCCGCATCTGCTGTTCCGTCAGTGCGCCAGCGTGCCCGAAGCGAGGCATCTGGGAGCACAGGTTGTACGCCTTGGCGTTGAAGATCTTGCCATAGACATACTTCTGCATATCCGGTCCAGCGCCGCGCGTCTTGCCGAACTGATAAAGGCTCGGACCGAGGGTGCCGAAGGACGTTTCCTGGGGCGCGATCTGATGGCAGTTGTAGCAGTTGCCGCCCACCGGCAGGCCCGGCTTGTCGGTCCAGGTGAAGCCCCTGCCGCTCTGGGCGATCTTCTCGCCTTCCTTCCAGTTGCCCATCAGCTTGCCGCCTGCCGGAAACGGGATCGCGTCCAACTGATCCTTTTCCAGACGCTGGGCGATGTCCTTGGGCGGATTGTTACCGCTGCGGTTGCAGACGGCCTGCACAGCGTCCTCACTCAGGCGGTCGACCGTAGCGATGCCTTTTGCCTGAAAATCGCGCTTGAGCATGGCGATCGCCTCGCCGCGGTAATTCCTGTCGGCGTGGGCGGCGGCCGGCGCAAGGGCGGCGGCGAGAAGCAGCGCGGGAATTCTGACTATATTCATGATCGGCTTCCTCCTTCAGCGCTTGATTCCCGGGCCCTTGTAAACGTTGCCATTGGCATTGACCGTGAGATAGGTCAGGAGCGCGGTGATGCTGTCGGACAAATACTTCGGCTCGGGAAAGCGCTGCTGGCGGAAGCAGTCGTTCATGCGCCACTGCTGGGTCAGCATAAATCCGCCCGTCATGCGATAGCCAGGCCAGCCCTGAAAAGCCCTGATGGCGTCCTCCTTCCTGGCCAGGTTGGGCAGTTGCTGCGTGCGGATGCGCTTGCCATCGTCACCGTGGCAGGTCTCACAGGAGAAATCGTAGGGGCCGGCGCGATACGCGAAGATCTGTTTGCCTATCTCGTAGGCTTCCCTTTCCTTCGGATGTTGCTGTGGCGCGCTCACCTTCATGTTGCGCGACCGGGCTGCGACGTAAGTAAGCACGGAGACATGGTCCGGAGTGCGCGTGTCGTTGCTGAAGGGCTGCTTGCGGATTTCCTCCTCCGTGTAACCCTGAAGCGTCATCATGCAGTGGACCACGCGCCGCTCCGCATCCATAACCTTGTCCGTATCGGCGAAATAGCGCGGCAGATGGACGTAGGCGCCGTCCACCACGCCCGGACCCAGGCCCAGGTCGCATCGCTCGAGGGAGGCATTGCTCGGGCCGCGCTTCGTTTTCCACAACTCTTCGCCCTTCGTTTCGAACAACTCGGCGGGGTTGTCCGCTTCCATCACTTCGCGGAATTTCTCGAACTCTGCGGTGACCTCGTCCTTCTTGGCGGGAGTGGTTGCGCGGGCTTCCGCTTTGGGCGGGGCGGGAGCTTTGCGGCCTGAGGGGGCAGTACTCGTGCTCTGCTGGGCAGGCGTGGCCGATGCCACCGCCAACCCCGCCAGCACCGTCAGGAAATGGGCCAGACGGGACATTGTCTCTCCTCCTTGGAGTTGAAGGATCCTTCTTCTTGCGCCGGGGCGGGTACGTTGCCCACCCCATCGTAATCCACGCCGCCCGGTGGCCGAATGGCCGCCGGCGGCTTCCTGCGCCCAATCGTCAGGCGACGGTCGTTTCGTCCGTTCGCTTCTCGCCCTTGTTGTCGAACCAGGTGATGGTCACTTTGTCGCCGGCCTTGGCGCCCTTCACCTTGAAGCCGAATACCGGATTGCGCGACACCGACGTGCCCGTCTGGCCCTGGATCACCTTCTTGCCGTTGATCTCGACGATTACGGCCTGAATGAAATGGGCCGGAACGAGATTGCCGGCGTTGTCCTTGCGCTGCCCCGTTTCCATCGGGTGGCTCATGAGTACGCGGATGTCGGCGACGTCGCCTTCCATCTTGGCGCGAATTTTCATCGGATCTGCCATGCTCGTGTCTCCGTCAGGTCGTTGTGCTCAGCCGCCACAGCCACCGATGGTGACCTTGACTTCCTTCTGGGCCGAATAGTATTTGCCGTCCGCCGCCTTGGCCACTACCTTGACGTTGGTGGTCTGGGCGAGCTTGAGCCGCACCGACATCTGAGGCAGTGCGCCCTCACCGAAATCCATCGCCGCGGACAGCGGCAGCGGGTTCTTGTCCACCAGCACGGCAAGGGAGATGGTACCAGCGACGTTGCTTACCACATCGACGGGCACGACGGCACCATTTTCCGCGATATCCGGCGCCTTGATGACGATATCCTTGCTGTCGGCGGCCGTGCCGGCACCGAGACCCTTGAGAGCGCCGGCGGCGTCCTTCGCCTCGAAAGCCGTTCTGTTCCATTCCGACGCGAGTACTCGGGAGGGCTTGAGCACGCCGGCGGCAAGCAGCCCCGCCAGCGCGCCGGTGGCCCCGACTCCCTTCAATAGGGTCCTGCGTTCCTGATCCATGCTTCCGCTCCTCTCATCGCCTTGTGTGTGGTAATTGCCTGTAGCCGCCAGGCTGCGGCTATCCATCGACGGGTCGCGCCTCCACGGAGAAAGCGCACGGCACTGCCCATGCAATGGTGGTTCGTGGATTCTCCCAGAACCGCGACAAATCGCAAATCGCACGATTCGATAGGAAAATAAGTCGACTTGATATGCCCTTTCAAGCCGCCATGGGCTTCGGCAGGCCGTGCGCTCAAGAGGTCGCGTCGGCGCGCCAGTGGCCGGACTTGCCGCCGGATTTCTCCTGCAGGTGCACGTTCTCGATTCGCATGCCGCGGTCGACGGCCTTGCACATGTCGTAGATGGTCAGCAGCCCGACACTCGCTGCTGTCAGTGCCTCCATCTCAACGCCGGTGCGTCCAAGCGTCTGAGCGATGACTTCGCAGGTGACCGCGCAGCGTTCGGCGTCGATGTGGAACTCGACCGCGACGTTGGTCAGCGGCAGCGGATGGCACAGGGGGATGAGTTCGGCGGTACGCTTCGCAGCCTGAATGGCGGCAATGCGCGCCACGCCCAGCACGTCGCCCTTGGCCGCCTGCCCGGCCTGGATCAGGGCCAGCGTCTCGGGCTGCATGACGATGGTGCCGGCAGCGCGGGCGACACGCTTCGTTTCGGGCTTGGCCGCGACGTCCACCATGTGGGCCTGACCTGCGGCGTCGAAGTGGGTGAGCTTGTCAGTCATTCAATCGAGGTGGTTCGGCGACGGCGGCGGAATATTCAGCTCCAGCCAGTAGCGGGCGAGCAACGCCATGGATTCGGACAGCTTGACGAAATCGAGGGACTTGCGCATGTAACTGTTGGCGCCGCGCTGCACCGCGGCGCGCACGTCACGCTGTTCCACGGACGCCGACAGCACGATCACGGGCAGCAGGCGCGTTGCCTCGGTGGCGCGAATCTGGCGCAGGACTTCCAGGCCGCTTATGCGCGGCAGGTTCAAATCGAGCAGCACCAGGCGCGGCATGGCCTCCTTCGCCCGGGCAGTATGTCGGCCGCGGGCGAAGAGATAATCGAGCGCATCCTCGCCGGTGGGGCAATGGACAACCTGATCGGCGGCAACGACGCGCGACAACGCGCTGGCGATAAGCTTCGCGTCTTCGGGCGAATCCTCGACGAGCAGCAACGCAGCGCCATTCATCTCGACTTATTGGTTGTTGACGTGCGCGGTTGGCAGGCGCGCCGGACCGAACCACAGGCATCCAAGGGGCATTCCTGGCCGCGGCGTCGGGAACCTAACGTGCAAAACAGGTATCATAGCACCGTGAAACTCAGGTTGCTTCTCGCCTTCCTCCTAGCTTTGGCGCCGCAAGTCCTTGCCGAAGGCCTGCCCGATCTCGGCGAATCTGCCAGTGTCGATCTGTCGCCCCAGATGGAACGGCGCATCGGCGAATCCATCGTCCGCGATATTCGGCTGCGCGACCCGACCTACCTCGACGATCCCGAGGTCATCGCCTACCTCAACCAGCTCGGGGCCCGGCTTGCCGCTGCCACGCCCGACATCAAGCAGGACTTCGAATTCTTTGCCGTGCGCGACAACACGCTCAACGCCTTCGCCATGCCCGGCGGATTTATCGGCGTGCATACCGGGCTGATCGTCGCCGCGCAGTCGGAATCGGAACTGGCCGGTGTGCTCGGCCACGAAATGGCCCACGTCACCCAACGGCATATCGCGCGCATGGTCGGCAAGCAGAAGGAAGCGAGCATGATCTCGATCGCGACTTTGATCGTAGGCATTCTCGCGGCGCGATCCAACTCGCAGATGGGGCAGGCCGCGATCGCCACGGGTGCGGCGGCGGGTATTCAGACGCAGCTCAACTACAGCCGCGACTTCGAGCGCGAGGCGGACCGCATCGGCATCGCCACCCTGGAGGGCGCGGGCTTCGACGCGCGTGGCATGGCTGGCTTCTTCGACAGGCTGCAGCGTTTCAGCCGGCTCTACGAGAACAACGCACCCGCCTATCTGCGCACGCACCCGCTAACCAGCGAGCGCATTTCCGACATGGAGAACCGCGCCCAGCAGCGGCCGTACCGGCAGGTACCGGACTCACTCGATTTCGAGCTCATTCGCGCCAAGCTCCGGGTGCAGCAGGTGAGCGCCCAGGACGCCGTGGTGGAATTCGAAACGCAGTTGCGCGAAAAGAAGTTTTCTTCGGAGATTGCCGCCCGCTACGGTCTGGCGCGCGCGCTGCTGGCGAAGAAGAACTATCCGGCCGCGGAGCAGGAACTCGCCACGGTGCGCCGCCTCAAGGCCGCGTCACCGATCGTCGAGACCCTGGCCGCAGAATTGAAATCGGCTCGGGGCGATGTGCCGGGCAGCGTGCAAGCCTATCGCGAGGCGCGCGGCCGCTATCCGCAGAGCCGGGCGCTGGCCTACGGTTACATCGAGGCTCTGCTCGCTGCGAGCGATGCGCAGGAAGCTCTGCGCACGACGAAGGGCGAACTCGAGAACCACCCCAGCGATGCACGCCTGCACGGCCTGCAGGCGAAGTCATATGCGGCGCTGGGCAAGCGCCTGCAGCAACACCGCGCCCAGGCGGAACTCTATGTGCTGCAGGGGCAACTGCCCGCGGCCATCGCGCAACTTCAGCTGGCGCAGAAGGCCGGCGACGGCGACTTCTACGAGCTGTCCGCAGTTGATGCGAGATTGCGCGAGCTGAAGGCTCGACAGCTTGAAGAAGCGAAGGAACGACGCTCTCAGCCCTGAGCCGGATGCCTGGCATTCGGCTTCGCGTCTCATGCCCGTGCACAAATCGACGGGGCTTATTTCTCAATAAAATAAAAGGATTATTGACCACGCTAGGGCGTGTTAGCCTTGCCCCCAGTTTCGATCGCGACAATCGACAGGGGGGACAATGGCGCTGGTCAATCCACATGGCGGCGGCGAGCTCGTGCCGCTGTTGCTGCACGGCCAGGATCTCGTCGCCGAAACGGCCCGCGCGCAGACGCTCACGAAACTGCGCGTAAGCTCGCGCGAAAAGGGCGACATCATCATGCTGGGCATCGGCGGCTTCACGCCGCTCGAGGGCTTCATGACCCACGCCGACTGGCAGGGCGTGTGCGACGGCATGAAGATGGCCAACGGCCTGTTCTGGCCGATTCCCATCACGCTGTCCACGGACGCGCAAACCGCGGACGCGATAAAGACCGGGACCGACATCGCGTTGGTGGACCCCGACAATGGCGAGATCCTCGCCACCATGAAGGTCACCGAGAAGTACGGCATCGACAAGGCGCACGAGTGCGCGACGGTGTTCAAGACCACCGACCTGGAGCATCCCGGCGTCAAGATGGTCATGGAGCAGGGCGAGATCAATCTCGCCGGACCGGTGAAGGTACTTTCCCAGGGCGGCTTCCCCGAGAAGTACGGCGACCTGTTCATGACACCGGCACAGACCCGGGCGCTGTTCAGTTCGCTTGGCTGGTCGAAGATCGCCGCGTTCCAGACGCGCAATCCAATGCACCGCTCGCACGAGTATCTGGCGAAAGTGGCGATCGAGGTGTGCGACGGCGTGCTGGTGCATTCGCTGCTCGGCGCGCTCAAACCGGGCGACATTCCGGCGGAGGTACGCACTGCCGCGATCGCGACGCTGATGGACAATTACTTCGTCAAGAAGACCGTGGTCCAGGCCGGCTACCCCCTCGACATGCGTTACGCCGGTCCGCGCGAGGCGCTGCTGCACGCGCTGTTCCGTCAGAACTACGGCTGCTCGCATCTCATCGTCGGCCGCGACCATGCCGGCGTCGGCAGCTACTACGGGCCCTTCGACGCTCATCACATATTCGATCACCTGCCCAAGGGCGCGCTCGAAACCCAGCCGCTGAAAATCGACTGGACATTCTGGTGCTACAAGTGCGGCGGCATGGCTTCGGCGCGCACCTGCCCGCATGGTGACGAGGATCGTCTGCTGCTATCGGGCACGAAGCTGCGCAAGATGCTTTCCGAGGGCGGCGACGTTCCTGCAGAGTTCAGTCGGCCGGAGGTGCTCGCCATTTTGCGCGAATACTACGCCGGCCTCGCGGCGCACGAAAAGGTCGAGGTGAAACTGGTGGGACACTCGGCGCGCTGAAGCAATTTGCTTGCAGCCGGCGCAAGCACGATGCCGGCACTGTTTTCAGAGGAGATAGTAGATGCCAACCTATGTACGTACTGATAAGTGCGATGGCTGCAAGGGCCAGGACAAGACCGCTTGCATGTACATCTGCCCCCACGACCTGATGCTGCTCGACAAGGATGGCTCGCACACCGGCCATGCCATGAAAGCGTTCAATCAGGAACCCGAGCAGTGCTGGGAGTGCTACTCGTGCGTGAAGATCTGTCCGCAGAATGCCATCGAGGCGCGCCACTATGCCGACATTGTGCCGCTGGGCGGCTCGGTGCAGCCCCTGCGTGGTTCCGACTCGATCATGTGGACCATCAAGTTCCGCAATGGCACGCTCAAGCGCTTCAAGTTCCCCATTCGCACGACCTCCGAGGGTTCCATCGATCCCTACGGCGGCAAGCCGATGCCCAAGGTCGCGGAGCTCGACAAGCCCGGCGTGTTCACCAAGGACGTCATGGGCGGCTACCGCGCCGGCAAGGCGGAAGAACTGCTCCGCGTGAAGTAAGCGGCGACCGAACAACCTACGATATCCAAGGTGACTGCAATGGCTGGAACATTTGACAATCCGGAAGTCGTCCAGGAGGAACTGGACATTCTGCTCATCGGCGGCGGCATGGCCTGCTGCGGTGCCGGTTACGAAATCATGCGCTGGGCCGAGGCCGTCAAGGCCGAGACCGGCGTCGAACTAAAGATCAAGCTGGTGGACAAGGCTGCCATGGACCGCTCCGGTGCGGTGGCCCAGGGCCTGTCGGCGATCAACACCTACATCGGTCCGGATCTGGATCCGGCCGACTACGCGCGCATGGTGTCCAACGACCTGATGGGCATTACCCGCGACGATCTGGCCTACGACTTGGGCCGCAACGTGGACGACTCGGTGCATCTGTTCGAGGAATGGGGCCTGCCGATCTGGAAGACGGACGCCGAGGGCGTGCGCCACGACGGCGCCGAGTCGCAGCGCGAAGGCCTGCCTGCCCTCAAGGATGGCGGCAAGCCGGTGCGCTCGGGCAAGTGGCAGATCATGATCAACGGCGAATCCTACAAGTGGATCGTCGCCGAGGCGGCGAAGAAGGTGCTGGGCCTGGATCGCATCCAGGAGCGCGTCTTCATCGTGCACCTCATCAACGACAAGAACGATCCCAGTCGCATCGCCGGTGCCGCCGGCTTCTCGGTGCGCGAGAACAAGATCTACATCTACAAGGCCAAGGCCATTCTGCTCGCCGCCGGCGGCTGCGTGAACCTTTTCCGTCCCCGCTCCGTCGGTGAAGGCACGGGCCGCGCCTGGTACCCGGTGTGGAACGCCGGCTCGACCTACGCCATGGCCGCCGAAGCCGGCGCCGAACTGACCATGATGGAAAACCGCTTCGTGCCCGCCCGTTTCAAGGACGGCTACGGCCCGGTCGGCGCCTGGTTCCTGCTGTTCAAGGCCAAAGCGACCAACGCCTACGGCGAAGACTACATGGTCAAGAACAAGGAGCTGCTCAACCAGTACCCGCCCTACGGTCAGGCCGCGGTGCCCGCCTCCTGCCTGCGCAATCACCTCATGCTCAAGGAAATGCGCGAAGGCCGCGGCCCGATTTACATGGATACCGTGACGGCGCTGGCCAAGCTGGCCGAGACCCTGACGCCGAAGGAGGTCAAGCACCTCGAAGCCGAGGCCTGGGAAGACTTCCTCGACATGTGTGTCGGCCAGTGCGGCATCTGGGTCGGCGAGAACGTGGACCCGCGGGAGAAGAACTCCGAGCTGATGCCCACCGAGCCATACCTGCTCGGCTCTCACTCCGGTTGCTGCGGCATCTGGGTGTCCGGTCCGACGGATCTCGGCGCACCGACGGCCGCCGACGGCGACTACGACGGCGTGCCGGCGCATCTGCCGCGCGGCTGGAACTGGGGCTACCGCTCCATGACCACGGTCAAGGGCCTGTTCACCGCCGGCGACGGCGTCGGCGCCTCGGGTCACAAGTTCTCCTCCGGTTCGCACACCGAAGGGCGACTGGCCGCCAAGGCGATGGTCAAGTTCGCCCTCGACAACAAGGACTGGAAGCCCGAGTTCGACGAGACGGCTGAGCAGATCGCCGAGACGATCTACAAGCCGGTACGCAACTTCCTGCAGCACAAGGACTACACAACGGCCATCGACGTGAATCCGAACTACATCACGCCCAAGATGTTGCAGTTCCGTCTGCAGAAGATCATGGACGAGTATGTCGCCGGTGTTGCGACCTACTACAACACCAACGACAAGATGCTGGCGGTGGCCGAAGAGAAGCTCGAGATGCTCAAGGAAGACTCGCAGAAGATGCGCGCCAAGGACCTGCACGAGCTGCTGCGTGCCTGGGAGAACTACCACCGCATCCTGACGGCCGAAGCGCATATGAAGCACATCCAGTTCCGCGAGGAGAGCCGTTACCCCGGCTTCTACTATCGCACCGACAAGAACTTCGTCGACGAGGAGAACTGGCATTGCTTCGTGAACTCCGTGTATGACAAGAAGACCCACAAGTGGACCTGCTTCAAGCGCAAGCATGTCGACCTGGTGGACAAGTCGAAGCTGTTCAAGCCGGCAGCGCACTGAGTCTTTGCGAGGTTGACGTTGTAAATGAACCGGGCGCCGCGAGGCGCCCGGTCCTTTTTCCGGCAGGGCGACGCGGCCGTGCTTGGGCATCGGCGGCATCGCTGGCCGGATTCTATTGGTCGCAACACGTTTTCAAACCCGCGGCGCCGGTGTAGCCTGTGCTGCGCACCGCCGACACGAGGTACGAGATGGACAAGCCCGACGCGAAGGATCTGCCGTTTCCCGACAGTCCGGTGGTTCCGGAAATGATGGATGGATCGAAGACGATCCAGTTCCGCTGCCGCAAGGGTATCGCCTGCTGGAACGCCTGCTGCAGCAACATCGACATCTCGCTCACGCCCTACGACATCCTGCGGCTGAAGCGTCGGCTGGGCCTGACGTCCACCCAGTTCCTCGCCGCCTTCACCGTGCCCTACGAGCTGGAGAAGGACGGCATCGCCGGCGTCAAGCTGCGTCCCGTGGAAAACGGTACCGCCTGCCAGTTCATGACGCCGGAGGGCTGCAGCGTCTATGAGGACCGTCCAACTGCCTGCCGCTACTATCCGGTGGCGCTGCTCGCCATGCGCAAGCAAGACGAGGCGACTGACCGCAACGCCTATGCCCTGGTGAAGGAGGCGCACTGTCTGGGCCACGACGAGCCGCGTCGGCTGACCATCGACGAATACCGCCAGGAACAGGGCCTCACGGAGTACGACGAGCTGGCGCGCGGCTGGCGGCAGCTGATTCTGAAGAAGAAGTCTTCCGGACCCACCGTGGGCAAGCCCTCCATGCGCAGCCGTCAGCTCTTCTTCATGACCTGCTACGACATCGACCGCTTTCGCGCTTTTGTCTCCAGCGAGTCATTCAGCGAGCTCTACGATCTGCCCGAGGCGGAGCGGACGACGATACTCGGCGACGACACGCAGCTTATGCTGTTCGGCTTCCGTTTCTTGCGCCAGGTGCTTTTCGGCGAGGAGAGCATTGCCATGCGCAGCGATGCAGCCAACCGGCGCCGCGAGCGCGTGCGCGAGAAGGCTCTCGCCGCGGAGCGCGACGCCGCGGAACGGATGCGCCGGGAGGACGAGGGCTCGTACGACGATTTCGCATAGTTTCGGTATGCTCCTGTCCGCAGGACAGGCTCGGATTTTTGGCGTAATCGTCGAGATCGAAGATGGTGCGCAAGCGCACCCTACCGAACTCGCGTCCTCTGTAGGGTGCGCCTGCGCACCATCCAGGCTATAAACGACTCGGGCGATACCCGGCGCTGCGTAAGGTACGCTGGTGCACCACCCGGACTCTCCGTCCACGCCCGGTTTGCAGGTAAAATCCGCGCTCTTGCGATGTTTTGAGGGAGTCGTCCGTGCAGCTCGCGTGCCTTGACCTGGAGGGCGTGCTCGTCCCCGAAATCTGGATCGAATTCTCGAAGCGCACGGGCATCCCCGAACTGTCGCGCACGACACGCGACGAGCCGGACTACGACAAGCTGATGCGTTATCGTCTGGCGATCCTGGAGCAGCACAAGCTCGGGTTGCCGGACATCCAGGCCGTGATCGCCAGCATGGGTCCGCTTCCCGGTGCACCCGCGTTCGTCGACTGGCTGCGCGAACGTTTCCAGGTGGTGATTCTGTCCGACACCTTCTACGAGTTCGCCATGCCGCTCATGCGCCAGCTCGGTTTTCCGACGCTGTTCTGCCACAAGCTGGTCACGGACGAGGCCGGCTTCGTGCGCGATTATCGCCTGCGCATGCCGGACCAGAAGCGCGAGTCGGTCAAGGCCTTCAAGGCGCTCAACTTCCGCGTGATCGCTGCCGGCGATTCCTATAACGACACCAGCATGCTGGGGGAGGCCCACGCCGGCATCTTTTTCCGCCCGCCGCAGAACGTCATCGGGCAGTTCCCCCAGTACCCGGTCACACGCGACTACGACGAGTTGCGTCATGAGTTTCTGGAGGCCGCGGCCAGGTTATAGCGGCTCAGTGCAGGCGCGAGACCTCCCGCGCCGCCTCGTCCCGTGTGTAGAAGCGACCGTCGCGGGCGAAGCCCGAGATTACCGAATCCTTGACCGCCGTTACCCTGCCCAGCTCGCTGCGTGTGACGACGATGGCCTGCGGCAGTCCGTCCAGCAGGTGAAACGGCGCGGGGCTACCGTCGCCGAAGCACGACGGATAGACCGCGCCGGTTTCCGTGTCGAGAAAGGCAGGCCGGAATCCGCCGCCTCTGGCCTCGGCACTGACGCCACCGCGGCCGCGAAAAGTCCGGTTTTCCTGTTCCAGCACGCCGTAGTCGAGAGCCTGTTCCATGATCCGCACCTCCCTGTTCTGTCACGAACAAAGGTACGCGCGGGTCATCAAACCGGGGTCCGCGGACAGTCACATTTTCGTCACGGCAGGTGAGAGGGGGTGCGGTACCCCCGGCGCCGGTCAGGTGGCAGGGCCGACTGCCTTGAGGATCACCGGCACCAGCTCGGGGGGCAGTGTGATCATGGTCAGCGCCGCTTCCCGCCCGCGCGCCGACATTTTCTGCCACGTCTTGCGCAGGATATCGATCAGCTTTGCTTCGTCGTAGTGGCTATGGGTTGTCACGAAGTCCGCCAGGTAGCTCTCCAGAAAGACGAGATCCACCACGTCCTCCAGCGCCTGGGTTTCCGGATTGACCTTGAGCTTCTCCTTCCTCAATAGCGACTGGACGCGGCCGATCGTGTCGTCGTCATAGCCCACGTCGCGCAGGATGCGGCCGGCGATCTCGGCATGCATCTTCTGCAGCTGCTGGCGCCACTGCTTGTAGCCGACGGGTGTCATCGGGTACTCGGCGCGAGGGATTTGCCAGCGCTGGATGTGCTGGCAGCGCACCGCCAGCCGCAGCGCCTCGGAGGCATCAGGCATGAAGCGATCGAGCATCGCGCTCATGCGCTGCGCGTATAGGAGTTCCTTCGGGTGCTCCTTGCCCTGCCAGGATTCCCTGTGGGGATCCTCTGCGTTGGCGGCGTCGAAGCGGGCAATGGCTCGGTCGAAACGGGACAGATCGTTGGTCGTGGTGCTCATGGCCAGGGAACGGAACGTCGAATCGTCGAAGAAGGCATGCGCCGATGACGTCCATCGGCCGGCCGCCATCGTCCGCCATCCAGGGCTGGAACGCAAGCACGGCAAGCGCCGTGGTCGGATGGGCCATCTCCCGCACGCATCGCTTCAAACGTGCCCGAAACGCAGCCGTTCTAAAGGCGCGCCGGATTTCTGCCGAAAACCAATAGCGGTGGCGGGGGTGGTGCCACTGCGTTCCATGGTGGCACGAGGCGACGAAATCCGGGCATGAATACATCTGTACAAACTTGGCTGAACGACCAGTGCGGCGGCACCACCGGGGCGCGCTCCGGCCTCGTGGTGCTAGCGCCGACGGGCAAGGTGCGTCCGGCCGCGGTTTGGCCGCCCGGCAGCCGCCCGTCCATCGACGTCTATGCGGCAGCCCGCGACACCTTTCTTGGCAAGCTTGCGATCCAGCGGGTCGCCGCCTCGGCCGAAAAGTCGGCAAAGATCTATACCTTTCCGCTGCGCGCCGGGGATCGTCCGGTCGGCGCCGTCGCCATCGAGGTGGACAACGCCGCGGGCGCACAGGACGACGCCGTGCTGGTGCGCCTGCGCCAGTCGGTCACGCGGCTCTTTCCGCTCCTCGCGCCGGCTCCGGTGCATGCGCCGGGAGCGATCGATGTCCTGCGCCTGCAGGCCACCCTGCTTTCCCATCGTCGTCTGCCCGAGGCCGCGACCGCCCTGGCCAACGAGCTGGCCGCAATGCTGCGCTGCAGCCGGGTCAGCGTCGGACTGGTGGAACGACGTCGGGCCCGGGTCATCGCCGTTTCCCACAGCGGCGGCACGGCGCCCAGGGGGCGCGCTTTTGGCAGCGTGGCCGCCGCCATGGACGAGGCCATCGATCAGGGAGCGACAGTCGCCTACCCCGCGCCGGCGCAGAGCAAGCCGCGCATCGCTCTCGCCCATGCCGAACTGAACAAGTCCTCCGGCGACGCGGTGCTGACGCTGCCACTGGTTGCTGAGCGCTCTCCGGTAGGCGCACTGACGTTGGAGTTCGGCCCGGAAGGCAGGCTTATCCTGGACGAGGTAGAGACGTTGGAGAGCTTGGCGAGCCTGCTCGGCCCGCTACTCATTCTGAAGCGGGACGCCGAACGCTCCTGGTGGCGGCGGCTGGGGCAAACGCTGCGGACGCGGATGGGCGCTCTGTTCGGCCCCGGCCACGTGCTGATCAAGCTGGCGGTGGTCGGCGCGGTTGCGGCGGCGCTGGTCCTTGCCCTCGTGCCGGTCGATTACCGGATTGGTGCACCGGCGCGGCTGGAAGGCCAAATCCAGCGCGCCATCGTTGCCCCCGCCGACGGCTTTTTGCAGCAGGTGCATGCGCGCCCCGGCGACAGCGTCAAGGCCGGACAGCCCCTGGTGGAACTCGCCCAGCAGGATCTGCAACTGGAGCGCCAGAAGTGGCAAAGCACCCTGGCGCAGCACGAGAACGCCTACGGCGCGGCCTTGGCCAAGGGCGACCGCGCCCAGCTCGCCATCAGCCTGGCGCGCATGCAGGAGGCCCAGGCACAGCTCGATCTGGTCGAACAGCAGCTCGGTCGCACCCGTCTCGAGGCGCCGTTCGACGGGATTGTCATCAAAGGCGACCTGACGCAAGTCTTGGGTGCGCCCGTGCAAAAGGGCGACGTGCTGCTGACGGTGGCGCCTGAAGGCCAGTACCGGCTGATCGTGGAGGTGGACGAGCAGGACATCGCCGATGTCCAGGTGGGACAGCAGGGCTGGTTGGCGCTTGCTGCCCTTCCCGACGAGGTCGTGGCGCTGACGGTGGAGCGCATCACGCCGGTCGCCACCACGGCGCTGGAGCGCAACTTCTTCGAGGTGGAAGCGAAACTGGCGCCTGCCGGCGGACTGCGCCCCGGCTTGCGCGGCGTGGCCAAGATCGACGGCGGCGAGCGGCCGCTGGCATGGGTCTGGCTGCACCGGGCGGCAGCGTGGCTGCGCATGACCCTGTGGACCTGGGGCACCTGACGTGTCCGAGTCCCTGTTCAGCCCGCACTGGTACCGCGTGGCCGATCTGCATCCGCGGCTACGCGGCCAGGTCCGCGTGCGCCGCCAGGTGGTGCGCGACCAGATCTGGTACCTGCTTTCGGATGCCAATTCCGGCCGGCACCACCGGCTCAGCCGCGGTGCATACCGCTTCGTCGGGCTGTGCGACGGCCATCGCAACGTGCAGGAGATCTGGGACAGCGTCCTCGAAACCATGGGCGACGAGGCGCCGACGCAGGGCGAGGTGATCGGCATGCTCGGCCGCCTTGCCCAGGCCGAGCTGCTGCAAACGGAAACCACGCCGGACGTCGAGGCGATGTTCGAAGGCGCCGCGGCGCACACCCGGCGCCGCCGCTGGCAGCAGCTCAACCCGCTGTTCTTCCGCATTCCCCTTGCCAACCCCGCGCCGCTGCTACGCCGCTTCGACGGCTGGCTGCGGCTGCTGTTCGGCCCGGCTGCTCTGGCGGTGTGGATTGCCGCGATGATGGCGGCGGCGATCGCCGGTTCTATGCACTGGAATGAGCTCTCGAGTCATGCCGCGGCGTGGATGCTGACGCCGCGCTACCTGCTCATCGCATGGTTCGTCTATCCCCTGATCAAGGCCGTCCACGAATTGGGTCACGCCCTCGCGGTGCGGCGCTGGGGCGGCGACGTGCGCCAGATGGGTGTCACCCTTCTGCTGCTCACACCCATTCCCTGGGTCGATGCCTCGGCGGCGAGCACGTTTGCCCATCGGTCGCAGCGCCTGGTAGTCAGCGCTGCCGGCATCATGGTGGAGATGGCGCTGGCGGCGCTCGCCTTGGCGCTGTGGCTCGCCGTCCAGCCGGGGCTGGTGCGTGATATCGCCTTCGTCGTCATGTTCGTGGGCAGTGTGTCGACGGTCGTCTTCAACGCCAACCCGCTGCTGCGCTTCGACGGCTACTTCATCCTTTCCGATTCGCTCGATTTGCCCAATCTGGGGCCGCGCAGCACCGCCTATTGGGGCCAGCTTGTCAAACATCACCTGCTGCGCATGGACGTGGCATCCATGCAACTGGCCAGCGGCGAGCGTGCGTGGCTGTTCTGTTACGGACCGGCTGCGGCGGCCTACCGGATATTCATCTCGGCGACGATCGTGCTCTGGATCGGCAGCAAGTCCTTCCATCTCGCTGCGGCGGCTGGCGTCGTGCTTGTCTGGACGACGATACTCGGGCCATTGCTGCGGTCGCTGCGGGCGGTGTGGCGTGCGCCCGGAGCGGCATCCCAGCGCAGCCGGGCGCGCCGGATCAGCGTGGCAGCGCTGTCGCTCGTGGTCGTCTTTGCGGTGGCTGTGCCGATGCCGCTGCACACGGTGGCCGACGGCGTCGTCTGGCTGCCCGAGAATGCCCGGCTGCGGCCGGCGACCGACGGATTCGTCATGCAGGTGACGGCCGCCGACGGCTCCCGCGTCGAACCCGGGCAGTTGCTGCTGGTGCTGGATGATCCGGCGCTGAGCGCGGAACGCCATCGGCTGGAGGCGCGCCTGGCGGAACTGCAGTCGGATCAGTACGGCGTATTGCTGAGCGAACCGGGGCGTGCCCGAAGCCTGGCGGACGAGATGACACGCGTCGAGGCGGAACTCGTCCGCAATGGCGAGCGCATCCGCCAGCTTCAGGTGCGCGCGGAGGTGGCCGGCCGGCTGGTCATGCCGCGCCAGCAGGACATGCCGGGCACGCTGGCGCGCCGCGGCGCGGAGCTCGGCTACGTGCTGACACCGGGCAGCGTCCAGGTTCGCGCCGTGGTGGCGCAGCAGAACGTGGCGCTCGTGCGCGAGCACACGCACTCGGCCGAAGTGTGGCTGACGGAGGGCCGCGAAGCGGTGCCGGCGCGCGCCGGGCGGGAGATCCCCGCCGCCACCGATACGCTGCCCAGCGCCGCTCTGGGTGATCGGGGCGGCGGACCGATCCCGACCGACCCCAAGGACGACAAAGGCCTGACCACTACCGAACCGCTGTTCCTGGTCGACCTCGAGTTGCCCGGGCAGGCGCTGGCGCGCGTCGGCAGCCGGGTCAAGGTGCGCTTCGACCACGGCTTCGAGCCGATCGCGGCGCAGGCTTACCGGCGCCTGTCGCAGCTTTTCCTGCGCCACTTCAATCATTCCGTCTGAAGCCGTGAGCGACGTCGCGCTGCGTTCCCTGCCGATGCCGGGCCTGATCTGGGGCGCCTACCCCGAGCGGCCCAAACGCCACGCCAGTGCAGCGGTGCGCGCCCTCGAATACCTCATCGCCCGCACGCACCTGCCGGAACCGATCGCACGGACGCGCTACGAGCGCTTTGTCGCGCTCGTGCGTGCGACGCAAGCGGCGCAGACGCGTGGCGGCGCGGCGGACCTGCGCACGCGCGCCCGCGAACTGCAGATGCGCATTGCCGCCGAGGGCCTCGCCGAGGAAGTCCTCGCGCGCTGCTTCGCGCTCGTTGCCGAGGTGTGCCGGCGCGAACTGGGGCAATCGCCATTCGACACGCAGTTGCTCGCCGCGCGTATCCTGCTCGACAGCCACCTGGCGGAGATGGCGACGGGGGAGGGCAAGACGCTGGCCGTCGCCCTGGCGGCCGCAACCGGCGCGCTTGCCGGAATGCCGGTCCATGTCATGACCGCCAACGACTACCTGGTGCAGCGCGATGCCTCGCGGCTGCGCCCGGTCTACGCCGCCCTCGGGCTCACCGTGGGTGCGGTGACGCAGAGTCTCGATCTGGACGGCCGACGCGCCGCCTACCGCTGCGACATCACCTACTGCACGGCAAAGGAGCTGGGCTTCGACTACCTGCGCGATCAACTGGTCGTCGGCCGCAAGCGCAGCGAGTTGCAGCGGCGGGTCGCGCAACTCGACGGGCGGTCCGGCCCGACGCTGCTGCTGCGCGGATTGTGCATGGCCATTGTCGATGAAGCCGATAGTGTGCTCATCGACGAGGCGCGCGTGCCCCTGATCATCTCCCGGCAGCAGGATGGTTCCCAAGAGCAGACGCACATCGCCCAGGCGCTGAGCCTGGCGCGCGAGCTTTCGCCGCGCCAGCATTTCCGGCTCGACGCGGTGACCCGAGAGGTGCGACTGTCCGATGCGGGCCGCGTGCGCCTGGAAGGGGCGGCGAGCCTGGCGACCGTCTGGCGCAATCGCCGTCATCGCGAGGAGATCGTGTGCACGGCGCTGTCGGCGCTGCATCTTTACGCCCGCGACCGGGACTACATCGTCCGCGACGGGCGCGTGTGCATCGTCGAACCCACTACCGGCCGGATTGCAGAAGGACGCAGTTGGTCGCGCGGGCTGCACCAGCTCATCGAATTGAAGGAAGGCTGCACGCCGACGCCGGAGTACGAAACGGCGGCGCAGATCACCTTTCAACGGTTGTTCCGGCGTTACCACCGGCTGTGCGGCCTGAGCGGCACGCTGCATGAAGCGCGCGCCGAACTGCGCAGCGTCTACGGCCTGGACGTGATCCGCGTGCCGCACCGCGTGCCCTGCCGTCGCGAGGTGCTGGCACCGCGTCTGGTTGCCAGCCGCGACGAACAGTGGCGGGTGGTGGCCGCGCGTGCGGCCGAGCTGCACCAGGGCGGGCGCCCGATTCTCATCGGCACCGACTCGGTGGCCGACTCCGAAGCCCTGTCCCAGCGGCTCGCCGCGGCGGGCCTGCCGCATGTGATGCTGAACGCCCACAACGACCAGATCGAAGCCGACGTCGTTGCCCTTGCCGGCAACCCGGGGTGCATAACCGTGGCGACCAACATGGCTGGCCGCGGCACCGACATCCCATTGGCGCCGGTCATCGCCGAGCGCGGTGGCTTGCATGTCATCTGCTGTCAGCACAACGCTTCGCGCCGCATTGACCGGCAGCTCGAAGGCCGCTGCGCACGTCAGGGCGACCCCGGCAGTGTCGAAACCATCCTTAGCCTGGACGCGCCGCTGCTGGCACGCAAGCTGCCGCCCCGACTGCGCCGGGTGCTGGCTGCCGGCATTGTCGGCACACGCGGCAGCCTCGCCGAGCGGGCGGCGCTGTGGGCGGCGCGCCTGGCTCAGCGCTCGGAAGAACATCGCGAGCGCCTCGAGCGGCGTCAGCTCATGCGCGCGGACGAGGAGATGGAGAAGCAGCTCGCCTTCGGCGGGCAGGTGGAGTAGCGCTGCGCACCGGCCGCACGCGTGGTGCAAAACGGCCGGACGTCTGCTGCGCTGCAGGATTCGTTCGCCGGGCCGTTAACTTTTCGGCGCCCGGCGATCATGCCGATGCTCGAGCATGAGCCACGGCTCGGCCGCCCCGACAAGCGAACCCGACAAGAGGAACCCAAGAAATGGATCTGGTTGCATCGCTCCGCGCCGTCCGCGAACAGCAGTCACACATGGACGACGACGACCGGTCTGCTGGCGCAAGTATGATCGGCGAGGGCGGTGCGATTGGCGCACCGGCACACCAGCCAGACTCGTTCGAGGTGCTCGCCGGATCGACAGTGATGCTGGTCGATGGCGATGCCCACACGCTCGACGCCATCGGTGCCTTCCTCATGGAGTGCGGCTATCGCCGTCTGGTGTCGGTCAGCGCGCCGGCCGAGGCACTGGAGCGCATCGCCCGCGAAAAGCCGGACGTGTTGCTGCTCGAACTGATGATGGCTCCCGTGAGCGGCTTCGACATCCTTGCCGCGATGCGCCGCGACGAAGAGCTGCGCTACACGCCGGTCATCGTGCTCACCGCCGCCAGCGATGGCGAAACGAGGCTCAAGGCGCTGGAGCTGGGCGCCACCGAATTCCTTTCCAAGCCCGTCGACCCGAGCGAACTGACCCTGCGGTTGCGCAACACGCTCGCCTTCAAGGCCTATCGCAACCGTCTTGCCCACTACGACAGTCTGACCGGGTTGCCGAACCGGCGGCTGTTCCTGACCCGCTTGCAGTCAGCGCTGCGGCGCGCCGGGCAAAACGACAGGAAATGGGCGTTGCTGCACGTGGACCTGGACCGTTTCAAGCAGATCAACGAAAGCCTGGGCTACAAAGCCGGCGACGCGCTGCTCAAGGCCGTGGCGCAACGGATCGAGGACTCGCTGCGGGCTGGCGACACTGTTGCGCGCGCCAGCGACGGCGGTTCGCGCTGCGCCCTGTCACGTCTCGGTGGGGATGAATTTACCGTCCTGGTACCGGACATTCGTCACGGCGATAGCGCTGGCGTCGTTGCCCGCCGGATCATCGTCGCGCTCTCGCGGCCATTTCGCATCGCCGAACAGGACCTATATCTCACCCCGAGTATCGGCATCGCCGTGTTCCCCGAAGACGGCGACGATCCCGCTACCCTGCTCAAACATGCCGAAGTGGCGATGTACGAAGCCAAGCAGCAGGGCAGGAACACCTTCCAGTTCTACTCCAGCGAACTGAGCGCCCGCTCCATGGAGCGGCTTTCCCTGGAGACAGGTCTGCGCCGGGCGATCGAACGCGGCGAACTCATGCTCCATTACCAGCCCAAGGTCGATGTCGCCACCGGCCGGGTGGTTGGTGTCGAGGCGTTGCTGCGCTGGATGCATCCGACCATGGGCATGGTCCCGCCCGGAGTGTTCATACCCGTGGCCGAGGAGGCCGGCCTGATGGGCAGCCTCGGCAATTGGGTGCTCCATGCCGCGTGCGGACAGGCCAAGGTCTGGGAGCGCGAGGGGCTCGGCTGGCTCAAGATCGCCATCAACGTCGCCAGCCCGCAGTTTCTGCAGCGCAAGCTCACCGCCGCCGTCGTCGATGCCCTGACACGTACTGGAATCCAGCCCGGGCGCTTGATCCTGGAGGTGACCGAGTCGATGATCATGGCCAGCGCCGAGGACAGCGTCGCGATGCTGCGCGAGATGAAAGACATCGGCGTCGAGCTGTCCGTGGATGACTTCGGCACCGGCTATTCGTCGCTTGCCTACCTGAAGCGCTTCCCGCTCGACGAAATCAAGATCGACCGCTCCTTCATCAAGGATACGCCGTCGGATCCGCACACTGTCGCCATAGTCGTCGCCGTGCTTACCCTGGCTGCCGGCCTGGGTTTGCGCGTGGTCGGCGAGGGCGTCGAAACGGCCGAACAACTCGACTTTCTCAAGACCTGGCACTGCCATGAGTACCAGGGGTTCTACTTCAGTCGGCCGGTACCGGCGCGGGACATCACAAGGATGCTCAGGAAGGACGTGCTGCCCGAGGGCTCGGCGGCACCGCCAGCGCAGACCGTCGCCCAGGAAATCGGCTGACGGCTCGGGGCGCCGCAGGTGGATCGGACGCCCCGACCGCGGCATGTGTTAAATCTCCTGCAAGCTGGCATGGATGCATTAAGGGTCTGAAACTTCAGGCCGTTACTCCTTCTGGTAAACACCAAATCCAGCTCAAGGAGTCCTGAAAATGAAGTTGCGCACAGCTATCGCCTGCGGCCTGGGCCTGTCTGTCGGTTTCGCGGCATCGGCCGCCCAGCCGCTGGGTTGCCTCATCGAACCGAGAGAGGTGACCGAAATCGGCTCGCAGACCGTGGGCGTTCTCGACAAGGTCTATGTTGAGCGCGGCGAGTTCGTTCGCAAGGGCCAGGTGCTGGCTTCCATGCGCGCCGACGTCGAGCGTGCCGCCCTGGGGGTCGCCGTCAGCCGCGCCCAGGCCGAAGCCGACCTCCGTGCGGCGCAAGCAAACCGGGATTTCAACCGCCAGCGGCTGGTGCGCGCCGAGGATCTATACAACAAGAAATTCATCTCTCAACAAGCCGTCGACCAGGCCCGCACCGAGTCCGATGTTGCCGAGCAGAAGCTCGCCCAGGCCCGGGAACAGCGGCGCGTTTCGCGGCAGGAAGTGGGCCTGGCGAGCGCGCAGTTGTCCCAGCGCACGATCCGCAGCCCGATCGAAGGCGTGGTGCTGGAGCGCTACCGCGCCGCAGGCGAGCGCATCGAGGAACGTCCCATACTCAAGGTAGCCACACTCGATCCGTTGCGCGTCGAGGTGTTCATGCCGGCGACCCAGTTCAGCCAGGTACGCCAGGGTATGAGCGCAACCGTGACGCCCGATCTGCCCAACGCGGCCGAGCGCGCCGCCAAGGTGGTGCTCGTGGATCGCGTCATCGATCCGGCGAGCAACACCTTCCGCGTGCGGCTGGAGCTGCCCAACGCGAACAACGAGCTGCCGGCGGGTTTGCGTTGCAAGGTGGCCATCGGCGATCAGCTTATCGGCCCGGTACCGACGCCCGCAGCCAAGGCCGATACCGGCAAGGCTCCCGCACCGGCGCCCGCGCAGCCGGCACAGGTGACCTCCACGGCCGCCACGACGCTCGCGCGCGCGCCGGTCGGGGCAGCGGCAAAGTAGGCGCCGCGCCGATCACCTCTTCGCCACCCGTGCCGCTGCCATGACGAGGCGCACGCCCCTACGCTTCGACCGGCCCGTGCTGGAGGAGCTGGAGCCGCGCGTGCTGTACTCCGCCGACCTGGCGCCGGCATTGCTTGGCGTGTCGGGAATGGCGCCACATGCGGAGCACCGCACGCTCGACGCCAACGGCGAGTTCCTGCAGCCGGAAAACTCCACCGAAACGCAGAGCGTCCGGAGCAGCCGCGAACTCGTCTTCGTCGACACCCGGGTCGCGGACTACCAGCGTATCGTCGATGACATCCAGGCGCAGGCCGGGAGCGCACGTCAGTTCGAAGTCGCGTTGCTCGATGCCAATGCGGACGGCATCGAGCAGATCAGCAGCGCGCTGAGAAACGAATCCGGTCTGTCGGCCGTGCACATCATTTCCCACGGCGGCGACGGCGCCGTGCAGCTGGGCGCCGCGGTTCTCGACTTCGATACGCTCGTCAGGAATGCCACCCAGATCAAGGGTTGGGCCGAGGCTTTCACCAGCAATGGCGACCTGCTGCTGTATGGCTGCGACGTCGCCGCGACGACCGAGGGCCGAGCCCTGGTCGATGCGCTGGGACGGCTGACGGGCGCAGATGTCGCGGCAAGCACCGATCTGACCGGTGATGCGAGGCTGGGCGGCGATTGGGCACTGGAGTATGCGACCGGTGAAATCGAAGCGCGGGCAGTCGTGGATGGCGCTGGTTCCGGCGCATGGTCAGGCGTCCTGGCGATCACGCAGAACGGCAGCGCCACCTCCGCCAAGACCGACAGCGCCACCAGCCTCACCTGGTCCCACACGGTGGCCAGCGGCAGCGACCGCGCCCTGTTCGTGACGCTGGCCATCGATGGCCTCGGCGCCAACGTCACGGGCGTTACCTACGGCGGCGTGGCCATGACGCAGGTGGGCCGCACGACCGGCAACCACGCGGTCGAAATCTGGTCACTGGTCAACCCGACGGTGGGCACGGCAAACGTCGTCGTGAACTTCGGTGGCAGTACGCCCGCTGCCGGCGGCGCCGTCGCCTACAACGGCGTTAACCAAAGCACACCGACCGGCACCTATGCCGGCGCGAATGGAACCGGGACAACCTCATCGGTGACTGTCACCAGCGCCGCCGGCGAGTTGGTGATCGACGCCGAGAACTGGCGCGGCAGCGCCGCCGGATATGCCGTCGGTGCGAATCAGTCCTTACTCTGGTCCCAGACCAACACGACGAATACCGGCAAGTCGACGACGGAAGCCGGCGCGGCGTCGGTGACGATGAGCAGCACTGTCTCGTCATCCGCCCAATGGGAAATCGGCGCGGTGTCGATCAAGCCGGTTGCCAATTCCGCCCCGGTGATCACAAGCAACGGCGGCGGTGCAAGCGCATCGGTGAATGTGGCCGAGAATTCGACGGCTGTGACGACCGTGACAGCGACGGACGCTAACGGGGATACGCTGAGCTATGCAATTAGCGGCGGTGCCGACGCTGCGAAGTTCGCCATCAACAGTTCGACCGGCGCACTGAGTTTTGTGTCTGCGCCGAACTATGAGGCGCCGACGGACACTGGAGCAAACAATGTCTATGACGTGACGGTGCAGGTGTCCGACGGCAACGGTGGCACGGACACGCAGGCGCTTGCGGTGACGGTCACGAACGCCAACGAAGCGGTGGAAGCGATCGCCGATGCCTATACGGCGAAGCATGACGCCGCGTTGTCAGTGGACTGGTGGAACAGCGCGTGGACGAGGCGAAGCCAGCTGACCTTCGACAACTCGGCGCAGGCGGAGAACCTGTCTAACTTCCCCGTCCTCGTCCGACTCGATGCCAGCCGGATCGACTACGCCCAGACGCAGAGCGCCGGGCAGGACCTGCGCTTCTTCGATGCCGACGGCACCGCGCTCGCCTACGAGATCGAGAAATGGGACGAGAGTGGCTCGTCCTATGTCTGGGTGAAGGTACCGCAGGTGGACGCTTCCTCGTCATCGGACTACATCTGGATGTACTACGGGAATGCGAGCGCCGCGGCAGGGCAGAACGCCGCGGCGGTGTGGACCAACGGTTACGCAATGGTTCAGCACCTCGAGGAGTCGTCCGGGACGCTTACCGATTCTACCGCGAATGCCAACAACGGCACCGCCAGCGGCGTCACATTGAACGCCGCAGGCAAGATTGCCGGCGGCGACTCCTTCGACGGTTCAAGCAGTGCCGTCACCGTTACCGACAGCGCGAGTCTGGACATCACGAGCGGCCTCACCCTCTCGGGATGGGTCTATGCCGATTCCGTCAGCGGCTGGCCGACGATCGTGTTCAAGGGGACCAGCACCTCCGAGTTCAACTACTACCTGGCGCTGCATGACGGAGAGGTGGTCCTCGGCTCGTACAACGGCGGTCTCTTCGAATCCGAATCCACGGGTGCCGATCTCCAAGCGAACCGCTGGTATCACGTCGCGGCGACCTACAACGATGCGGCCGACGCGATCAAGTTCTATGTAAACGGCACTCAGGTGGGGGCGGACGTACTCGCCGCTACACCGCTGCTGACCAACGGATTAAGCGCCACGATCGGGCGAGGCGCCTGGGGCGACTGGTGGAGCGGCTCGCTGGACGAGGTGCGCATCGAGAGCACGACACGTTCCGCGGCGTGGATGGCCGCTCAGTATGCTTCGATGACGGATCACTTCATCGGCTACAGCGCCGCGCAATCCGCGCCGGCCGTCGCTGGTGTGCTCAGCAACGACAGCGACGCGACCAACGACCCGCTCACGGCAGTCCTCGTCAGCGGCCCCTCCCACGGATCGCTGACACTGCGACCCAACGAATAGCGTTTATCCGCCGCAGCGGAAGAGGCAGAGAAAGACCGTGCGGCAT
>DAITBA010000030.1:0-32654 GCA_036824005.1 Rhodocyclaceae bacterium | reverse complement strand
CGGGCTTGGCCGATGTCACCGTGGCCGGCGCCTGGGGCGCTGTCGGCGGCGTTGCCGGCGCGGCGCTCGGCGCCAGCTGCGGCGCACCGCTGGCAGCCGGTGCAGGCGGCGGGTTCTTGGCCCGGATCGCCGCGTGATCGGCATTCAAATAAGCCGAGAAGAACGCCTGGTCCATCTTCGCCTCCTGGCTCAGCCCGAGCACGGCCCGGTACTTCGCCACGGCGTCGGCCAGCTCGGCGTTGTACACGCCGTCCACCGGACCGTTGTAGTAACCGCGACGGCGCAGCTGCCGCTGGAAGTAGCCAATCAGCTCCGGCGGATTGCTTGCCATGGCGTAGTACCAGTCGGCGATCTCGAGGCGTATTTCGGCGTCATTCGAATCGGCGCCGAGACACGACCAGTACGGCGTCTTCGTCAGCTTGCCGAACAGCTCGATCACCGCCAACTCGACCAGATTGCGCAGCGCCTGCGACTTCGCTTCGGTCTTGCTCAGGCTCATGTTGAAACTAACGCCGAACTTGCGGATCGCCGCGTCGGCGTCGAAACCGCTGCCCTCCTTGAACAGAATGACGGAGTTGCGCGAGGTGACGCCGGATACCACCGACAGATCCTCGGTGTTGAGCACCGTCAGATCCAGCCCGAGGATCATCGACGCCGCGTTGTTGGCGACGCCCAGGTTCAGGTAGGGGTTGTAGCCGATGCCGAAGTCCTTCTGGTTGCGAATGAGGTTCTCGTCGAGCTGGGTGATCGACCCCTTGATGTCGTACTGCGGGATCACGGCGTAGGCGTTCTTGCGCTGCGCCTGATGCAGGAAGCCGATCAGATTGTTCGAGTCGGGACCATAGGCCACCAGCCGCACCGAACGGCTGCGCCGTGTCATGTCCGACACGGCCGAAATCAGCATGTCCTTGGTGCCGGCGCTGACCTTCTTGGTCTGGTCGAGGATGTTCTCCACCAGCACGGACACGTCGCGCACGCCGTAGTCGATCATCATGGTGTCCATGCAACGCAGCGAACTGGAGAAGTTGGTGATCGAACGGTAGGGCGTGGACTCGGGCGCCTTGCGCGCGTCATTGGTCTTGGCGACGGTTTCCTGCTTGACCTCGAGAGCCGAGCAGCCGGCCAGGGCCGCGCCCACGGCGACCGCCGCGGCGACGCGAGTCACGAATCGGGATTTGAACGGTTTCATGGCGACACCTCGATTGCTTATCTGCATCGACCGGAGACGACGTTAATGGCATTGGGCGCGTAGACGATCACTTCCTTGGGCGTCGAACCGGGCTTGCCGTTGGATTCGATGACACCGATGTTCTGGCTGCCGCACTCGTCTTGACCGTCATCATCGTGCTCTTGCGTCATCTCGCTCATCTTGGAATTCTGCTTTGCTCTCTGCTTCATGATCTTGGCGCGGAATTTCGGGTCCATGTCGATGCCCTCGGGCATGACCGCGTGACACAGTCCGCTGCTCATGAGCACGGCGACAAGCGGAATGGCCAGAATCTTCGACTTGCACACTTTCATGGTTCTCTCCTCCAGGTGGACGACGCTGCGTCGGAGGCGCTCTTGACTTCTGCATCGACGCGCGGGCGCGCGCAGGAAAGCCGGTCTGAACGCCGCAGCGCGTGAGGCGCTGCGGCGCCTTCATCGAGTCGCTTACTCCGCGACGCCGACGTCCTGACGGGCGACGGAGTTGTCACCGCCAGCCCAGTTCAGGGCGAAGTCGGCATTGACCAACACGGTGTCCAGCACGCCGTCGTTGAGCGCCGCGCCAACGCGCTGATAGGCCTGGCTGTCGTCACCGGTCGCATAGTTCGCAGCGAACGTGGCGTTGATGGTTGAGTCATGGATCATGCCATTGCCGAGCGCGTAGCCGACTTTCTGGTCGGCCGTGCTGCCATCGCCGGACGCTTCGTTGTAGACGGCGTCGGCATTGATGGTCGTGTCGGAAATCTCGCTGGCGAAACCGGCGGCGGACACGAGGCTCAGGCCGGCGATCAGGGCTGCTTTCAGAACTGCTTTCATGATGCTCTCCTTTCAAGATTGGACATGAGTGAACCGGGGATCCGGTTTCAGATGAAGGCTTATGCTCCCCATCTGAGCCATGAGTCGCACGGCCCCCGCGCATCGGTTCAAAGAATTTTCGCAATCCTGTGATCTTCTGCGCGCCGTGGCGATGCGGCTGTTGCGGAGAGCATCAATGACGCGGACTATGACGGGCGAAAGCCCAGCAGCGGCGTCGGAGGCAACGCCGGAAGCGGCGGCTTGTGATTCGTGGGATGTAATGCCGATCGCCGCCCAAAGGCGGCGAAGACTTAGTTCAGCTCGGCTGCCTTGCGCGCCGCCTCGTCGCGGCTGTAGAAGTCGCCGTCGAGGACGAAACCGGAAACGACGGTGGCTTTGACTGCCAGCACCCGGCCGCAGTCGTTGCGCGAGAGGACAACGTCATCGGGCAGGCCATCGAGCAGATGGAACGGTGCCGGGCGGCCGTCGGCAAAGCAGGACAGATAGACGGTGTCGGTCTGGGTGTCGCAGAAGGCGGGACGAAAGCCGAAGCAGCGGTTTTCCTCGCTGCGGCCGCCCGTGCCGTGAAACGCGACGTTCTCGCGCTCCAGCGTGCCTTGCGTCATGGTCGTGTTCATGTTCCGTCTCCTTGCCTGTGTCTACGATACGGCACCGCAATCGGATGCCGAATACACCATGAGTTGCACCAGAAGGCAGAACGGTTCAAACAAGCGGATTAGACGGCGATACCTACATCTGCGTAGGAAAAAAAGAGGCAGGACCGCCAGTGTGCGGGCGGGCCTGCCTGGGAGGAGGATTGGGACCGTGCGATTCAGGCGATTTCGGCGCGAAATTCAACGCGGCGGTTTTCGGCGGCGAACGGATTTTTCTTGTTCAGCGGAACACTCGAACCCATGCCGACCACCGACAGGTTGTCGGGCATGATGCCGTGCTTGCGCACGAGGTACATCTTGACGATGTTGGCACGCCGTAGCGACAGGAGGACATTGTAGTCGCCCGCTCCGCTGGCATCGGTGTGCCCCTCGATGACGACTTTCACGTCCGCGCCGGCGAGCTTGATGCCTTCGGCCACGGCGTCGAGCTGGGCGGCCGTGTCCTGGGAAATGCGCGCCGAGTCCACCGAGAATTTCACCGGCAGCGCGAAGGCGGAGAAGATGTCCTCGGCCGTCGCAGTGTGCTCGGTGCCGGCTGCCGCGGGCAGTGCCGGCAGCACGGGCGCCGCGGCCGCCTTCGTCGCCTCCGTCAGCAGCCGCAGCGAGCGCACGCGCGTCGCCGTCGGCGCGTGTGACACCGACGGGTTGAGAATGGCGGCGACCTGCCTGGGGTCGGGCAGATCGCCCTCGCCATAAACCAGAACGTCACCGGCAAGCGCTGTCTGCGCCAGCAAGCTCAGCGATACCGCGAGCGTAATCACGCGTCGAACAAGCATTTCGTCCTCCTATCGATCGTTCCCCGGCGGGCCGGCCCCTGCCGGCCCGCGCCGTCTTGTCTGCCGGTGCCATGCCCACGGGCAGGTACCGGTCGCCACCTGAGTCGCGGCGGCGGCCGTGCAGGTTCAAAGTCCCGCTTCGAAGGGCCGCACGTTCGAAGTGCCGCATTGACGCCCCCGCTGGCGCGTATCAGGATATGCGCACCGGGCCTCGGCCCGACATGTCATCGCGCTTGCCCATGGTTGGAAACGAACCCCGGCTTACCGCCTTGCAAGGCGACATCACCCGCCTCGCGGTCGATGCCATCGTCAATGCCGCCAACGAGACGCTGCTGGGCGGCGGCGGCGTGGATGGCGCCATCCACCGCGCCGCCGGGCCGGAGCTACTCGCCCATTGCCGTGGGCTAGGCGGGTGCCCGACGGGCCAGGCGCGTCTCACACCGGGATTCCGCCTGCCCGCCCGGTACGTCATCCACACCGTCGGGCCCGTCTGGTATGGCGGCGGCTCGGGCGAAGCCGAACTGCTCGCCGCCTGCTACCGCAGCGTGTTCGCGCTCGTGGCGCAGCACGGCATCGAGACGGTGGCGTTTCCGGCAATCAGCTGCGGTATCTATGGCTACCCGAAGGAGCAGGCCGCGGCAATCGCCGTGGATGCCTGCCGGCAGGCGCTGGCGGCCAACCCCGGCCTGCGTCAGGTCATGCTCGTGGCGTTCGACGGCGCCATGGCGCAGCTTTATGTCCGCCTCATCGCCGCAGGCGCTGCGCCGGCATGACCCGAAGGACAAGAAAACGACGAGCGACATCGATATCCGCCGCCGGCACGGCATGCGCATCAAGCGGGCGTGCGATGCCGCGGCGCAGACCGCGGCTGAACTGGGCGAGCAGTTCGACCGTGCCTGCGATTGCGAGCGGTGTACGGCGTGGCTCTCTGCTGGCGGCGCGCGGACTTCGTATCAAGCGGGAAATCCACGATTACTTCGACGAGAATTTTGGCCGCGAACCGAAGACGCCGGTCTATTCCCGGAACTCTGAATTCGCACCACAGAGGGCACGGAGGACACAGAGGACCATCGGGGCTTGTGCTTCCGATCTTCCCGCTGGGGAATAACTCGGGCTCGAAATCCGACCCAACAAGTACCCTCATTGTGTCCTGCGTCCTCTGCGGTGAAACATTCCCCGCGGTGCAAGCCGCAAAGGTCCTCGCGCCCCGGGAGCCGTTCCTCCTCCCGGCGGTCATCCAAATCACCTAGGCCATCCGGCCGATCGACCGGCCGGCGCTTCTGCCGCTCCGACGGATATGGCCGGCCGTACCCTGCGCCGTGCAGGCACGGCCGGAGGCTCCAACCGTCGACCTAGGCTGTTCACCCGATTTGTTTCGCCGCGGCAGCGCGCATACTTGCATGACAATCGGGCGGCAGGGCAGTCGACCAGTCTGCTGCACATCGCCCGGGGTTTGCGCACAGGCACTGAGCATGTCCGTCGTCAGCGAAGATCGCACCGATTTGTCCGGCCACCACGCAGCCGAGCCGACCGATTCCATGCGGCGCCGTATCACAGTTGCGCCATCCGACGATCCGTATTACGTTCCTACCGGCGATGCGAGCGGGCCTGGTGCCCGGGAGGCCCAAGGTACCGTGAACGTATTGATCGTCGATGACCATCCACTGATCCGCGAAGGTCTTGCCAACGTCCTGCGCGAGCTGGACAGCGACCTCCACGTCCTGGAGGCGGAATCCGGCGAACAGGCATTGACGATACTGCGTCAGCCGGCGCAGCTGACGCTGATGCTGCTAGACCTGATGCTGCCCGGCGCGTCCGGCATGAGCCTGCTGCGCCAGGTGCGCGAAGAACGGCCGGATGTCCCCGTGGTCGTGCTTTCGGCCAGCGACGGTGCGCACACCGTGCGCCAGGCGATCGACTGCGGTGCCATGGGCTTCATCTCCAAGCGCTCCTCGACCCCAATTCTGGTCAGCGCCCTGCGGCTCGTGCTCGCCGGCGCGGTGTATATCCCGCCGCAGGCGCTGGCCGCGGAAGACACTGCGGAGCCGGTGCCGGCCGCTCCGCCGCCGATGCGCGCCAGCGTAGCAGCCGGTGGGCGATCCATGACCATGGGGGACCTGGGGCTCACCGGGCGCCAGTCGGACGTGCTCACGCTGCTCGTGCAAGGCAAGCCGAACAAGATGATTTGCCGGGAGCTGGGCCTCGCCGAGGGCACGGTGAAAACCCATATCGCCGCCATTCTCAAGGCGCTCAACGTCTCGAGCCGTACACAGGCGGTGTTCGTGCTGAGCAAGCTCGGCATCCAGTTGCCCTCGATGCTGAAGACACGCGGCGCGGCCGCCACCGAGGAGTCCGCCGGTCCCAGCGATCAGGGCTGAGCGCCTGCGCGCCCGAGCAAGTGCACCAGAAGCGCTTCCAGCGTATCAGCACGCACCGGCTTGTGCAGCAGCGGCAGGCCAGCGTCCGCCACCCGCTGTAGCGCCGCCTCCGCCGATTCACCAGTGATGATTGCCGCCGGTATGCCGGCACCGAACTCGGCGCGCAACGCCTCGATAACGTCCACACCGTCCAGCGCCCCCGCCAGCCGGTAATCGGAGAGTAGAACATCCGGCGCCCTGCCATCTGCCGCGACGGCTTCCCGCGCCTGCCCATGGCTCTGCGCCGTCATGACCTGGGCGCCGAGCTGGGCGAGAAAGGCGCGCACCGCCTCCAGCACATCGGCATCGTCGTCGATGAACAGCACACGCAGCCCGTCGAAGGAATGGCCGCCGCGGCTGAGGGTTTCCCGAGCAAGCGGCGTCGCCCGACGGTCCGCCCTCGGTACGGCAACGCTGAATACGGTGCCCCTGCCCGGCGCCGAGTGCAGGGCGATGGGATGCTCCAGCAGCCGCCCGAGACGCTGGACGATGGCCAGCCCCAGCCCCAGGCCTTTGTCGCGCTGGCGTTGAGGATTGCCGAGCTGGACGAATTCCTGGAAGACCTGTTCCTGCTTGTCGGCGGGAATGCCGATGCCGGTATCCCAGACTTCGATGTGCACAACGCCGGCGCGCCGACGCACGCCCACGCACACCCCGCCGTGGTGGGTATAGCGCAGGGCGTTGGCCACCAGGTTGGACAGGATGCGCTCCAGCAGCGCCGGATCGCTGCGGCACCAGGCGCGTGTATCGACGAAATCCAGGCGCAGCTTCGCTTCCGCTGCGGCGCCGGCAAAGGTGTCGCGCAGGCTCGCGAACAAATTCGCCACCGGAAAGTCCTCGATCCGCGGCGTCACCACGCCGGCATCAAGCCTCGAGATGTCGAGCAGCCCGTCGAGCACGGTCTCCAGACCGGACAGGGCGCGTTCGATGCGGGAGACATACTTCTGCGTGTCCTCGTCGCGCGTACGCAGCCGCAGGGCACTGACGAACAACCCGACTGCCTGAATCGGCTGGCGCAAGTCGTGGCTGGCCGCAGCGAGGAACTGGGTCTTGGTGCGGTTGGCCTGCTCGGCCACTTCCTTTTGGGCTTGCAGTTGCGCCGTGGCATTGGCGATCCGTTTCTCCAGATGCAACCGGGCATCCTGGAGGGAGCCGGCCATGTCGTTGATGCCGCCTGCCAGCACTCTGAGCACGCCGCCCGCCTCGATGTGCGCCCGCGCGCCGAGATTGCCGCGCTCGATTTCGGCGACGGTCTGGGCGAGATTCAGCACCGGCTCCGTCACGCCACGGCTGAGCTGGCGCGCCAGCCAACTGGCAAGAACCAGCCCCGCGAGCGTGATCAGCGCCGCATTCAGGATCAGCTCACGCTTGCGTTGTTCCGCCGAGGCGTTGGAGAGCTGCACCATCACGGCCCCCAGGACCGTCGGCCCCGGTGCGCTGTGCCGCGCCGCGCCCGGTCCGAACAGCTCGTCGACCCGCGCCTGGAAGCGGACAACAGGAGCGATGAACACGAGTCCGCCGGGCACGTCGAACACCAGCGCCGCGCCTTGCGGCACCGGAAAGTCCCAGGGTACGCGCTCGTGAAGAACGCCGCTGCGTGCCAGCAGCTCGCGCACTTCATTGACGATGGCAACGCCGGTGACATCGGCTTCGCGCGTCGCCGATTCAGCGAGTTGCGCGAGAAACTCCCGGTTGCCGGAAAACAGTCCGTATTCGCATGCCGGTGCAATTTGGCGGGCGATGGACGCTCCACGCTCCTGCAGCTCGCGATCCAGATCGCCAATGCGCGCGTAGGTGAAGTACCAGGCCAGCGCCACGGCGATGATTGCCGCCGGCACCAGCGCCGCAAACAAGACGCGCGAGCTGATACCCCAGCGCCTCATGGCTCGCGCTCCATGGCGGCCAGTTTCGACGTCAGCACGGCGGCATCGTCGACGGTGATGCCGAGCGAGCGCGCGACTGTACTGTTGACGCCGACGCTGTACGCCCGCGGATGCTGCGGCGGCGGCAGGCCGGCGCCAGTGAGCGCGCGCAGCGCCAGTTCTGCGGCCTGTTGGGCCATCTGCTGCGGCGTCGAGTAAAGCGCCGCCAGCGCTCCGGCGCGCACGTACGCCGGCGAAAATCCGATGACCGGCTGTTGGGCGCGATAGGTGGCCAGAAGGATGTTGTGGATGGTGCCGGCGTTGAAGATGCCCGGATCGGGCAGGGCCAGCAACAGTTCGCTCTCGCCCAGCACGCGCGACAGTGCTGGGGGGACGTTCTGTGGCGAGGTGACGATCTCGCTAACAATGCTGAAGCGTCTCGGCTGCGCCGCCGTCACCAGCAGCTTCAGGTTTTCCTCGTACTCCGCTGTCGCCAGCACGCCGATGCGCTGCCTGCCTGGCAGGACAAGGCTGATCAGATTAAGCTGGCGCCCATAGGGCTGATCGATGAATACCGCCGACACGCGGCGGCCGGGCAACGCCTTGGCGCCACGCAACGTGCGCTCGTAGCTCAGGCGTGGCACCAGGGTGGCAACGACGGGAGCGGTTCTGCTTTCCAGCGCCGCCGCCAGCGCCCGCGTGCCGACGGTGATCACGACATCGGGCTCTCGGCCAGGCACGGCCGCGCCCGGTGCGACGATGTTCACCGTCGCCTTTGCTGCCAGCTCCTTGCGCAGGAGTTCGGCGACTTCCCGATAGGCGCCCGAATCCTCCCCGAGGACGACGTCGATGTCAGCCGCCGCGGCGCCGGCGCACAGCATTGCCAACAGCAGCAGCGCGCCCATGCACGCCGCCACCACCCGTGCCAGGCATGCGTGCGGTATGCAGCAGCGCGCCCGTGTCAGCCCCCCGGCATTCGTGCGTTGCAGTCCAAGTCGATTGGTCTTGTTGTTCACATTCGGCTACTTGGCCGCACCCGGCCGGGCGAACTCACATCCTCAGAATTCCAGCCTCAGCGTGGCATACGCGCGCCGCGACAGGACGTGCGACTCCCCGGGCGTGCCCAGGCGGAACTCGTTGTTGCGATCGAACATGTTCAGGCCGACCAGGGACGCTTCGCCTCTTAGGCCGGCGGTGCGAAAGGCGTAGCTCACCCGCGCATCGGTGCGCCGATAGGCCGGCACCCGGTCGCCGAAACCCTGCCAGTGGATGGCGCCGACCGCGTAGTGCATGACAGTGAACGACCAGTCGGCAGGCAGCCGCTGGGTCCACATGATGCTGGTGCTGTGGCTGGGCGCGGATTCCTGCAGTGCCGTGATGCGCTGGGAAATGCGCTCGAAGGCCTGACCGAGGGCAAGCTGGGTCGAGACGAAGGGCGACCACTTCAGCTGATAGGAAATCCCCCTTGTGCGCGCCGCTTCGAGGTTCGCAAACGTGGTGGTCACAAAGGGATTGACGCGCTGCGCGAGGGGAATCTCCGTGGTGCCGATGAGATCCCTCAGGTCTTCGCGATACAGACGCACGTCGGCCTGGAGTTTGAGGCTCGGAAACACGCCGAAGTAGCCGAGCTCGCGGGCAAGCACGCGCTCCCGATCCAGGTCCGGATTGCCAGACACGGATGTGAACAGCGGCTTGGCGAACGCTTCGTAGAATGTCGGCGCCCGCGTCGCCGTGGACAGTCCGCCGCGCAGCACGTGGCCGGGCACGACTTCGTAGTTGGCGAAAACGCGCGGCGACACGTCGGTGCCCGTGATCGACACGCGCTCGGCCATCGCGCCGATGTTGATCGACAGGTTGTCCACAGCTCGCCATTCCACGTTGCCAAACAGCCGCTCGGTGTGGCTGCGCGCGGGCGAGCGATCCTGAAGGAACGATGGCGCCTCGACCTCGTCACGACGCCATTCCGCCCCCCACACCGCGCGCAGGTGTGGCGTCAGGCGCAGGAAATGCTGCAACTCCACGCTGTCCCGCGTCGCCAGGCGGTTCAGGTCGGCGCGGAGAAATCCCAGGTCGATGACGTCTACATAGCGGTCGTGGTTGTGGTACATCTGCACGCTCAACTCGCTCTCCGGCGAGAAGACGTGGCGCCAGCGCAGTTGCGCGAAACCGTTGCGCGTGCGTCGTTCCCGCACCGGGTTCGAGATTGGCTCGGCGCGGAACCCTTCCATCGCCGGGCCGCGCTGGCTGCCGACGTGCAACGTCACTTCGTCCGCCTCGCCCAGCCGCAGATCGGCACGCAGGTTGGCGAAGTCCTGGTGATTCTGGTCTACCAGTTCATCCAGGCCATGTTCCTTCGTTCGCCCCAGTGTGAGCCTGAGATCGAGCGGCCCGGTGCTGCCGCCTGCACGCACGATGGTGTCGCGGATGCCCTGCTCGCCATGATTGACCTGGGCATAGAACCGTCCGCTCTGGGAGGCGTGGCGCGTCTGGATGTTGATCACGCCGAGGAACGCATTGGTGCCGAAGGCGGCGGAGTTGGAGCCACGCAGCACTTCGATGCGCTCGATGTCGTCGATCGCCAGCGGCTGGCTGATCAGGTCGGCGGCACCGCTGAAGTATTCGCTGTTGATGGGCCGGCCGTCCACGAGAACCAGGAGGCGGTTGGGCAGTTCGCCGGAAAAACCGTGGTAGTTCACCACGCCCCACCACCCGCGCTGCCAGGCGACGTTGAACCCCGGCACCAACCGCAGCAGGTCCGGCAACCGGCGGTAGCCGGTGGCACGGATGGTCTCGCGGTCGAGCACCGTCAGCGCACCGGGCGTGTCCGCCAACGATTGCGGCAGGCGCGAAACCGAGAGCACCACGGGCAACTCCTCGAAAAATGCCTGCTCAGGGGCGCCACCATTTGCGGCCAAGGCCGCGCTCCCGACCGGCGATACTGCAACGAACACGAACACTCCCCACGAAGCGGCTACTGGCTTTAGTTTGCCGTGCATTGTTTTACCCCCCTGTCCACGGCGATCCTAGGATAAGCCGCCGGCGAGGGCGGTGCGGATCGTCCGTTCGGATGATAGATGAATTAGACCGTGCGTCAAAACGGCGCAGGTCAAGAAATGGCACCGGCGAGAGGGATCGCCGCCAGCTCAGAAAGGGAGGTATGCGCCAACTCGTTTGCGGCGGCGCACCATGCGACTGCGATACGAACTCGCCGGCGCCGGATCGACAACCGGCTCCCGACCCGATCGTTGCGCGGGCCGAGATGATCCGCGGGCCTTGCGCCCGCCGCGGATTCGCAGTGGTACGGGCGACTCAGCCCTTGAGAGTGTCCACCAGGCCGATGTACTTCTTCATCGCCTCGTCCTTGGCCGTGCCCTTGATCGCCGCCCAGGCGTCGTACTTGGCGCGGCCGACCATGTCCGTGAAGCCGGGCCGCTTGCCTTCGACGTCCCCCGCTGTCGCCTGTTTGTAGAGGGCATACAGTTGCAGCAGCGTGTTGTTGTCGGGACGCTCCTTGAGCGACTTGGACGCGGCCACCGCCGCCTCGAATTTTGCGCTTAGATCACCCATCGCCTGGCCTCCTTCCGAATCATGTTCCATGCCCGACCGGATTATAGGCGATGCCGGTGAGCCCGGGCCGCTCTCCGCCAACGCACCGGCGCGGAGTATGATAGCCACCTGCACGAAGTGACACGCCGCACCCAACCGACCCACCATGACAAATCGCGAACGCATTTCCAGTGTCGACACGGCCTGGCTGCGCATGGATCGGCCGACTAATCTGATGATGATCGTCGGCGTCATGATCTTCGACGGCCGTGTGGATTACGAGCGCCTGAAGCAGGTCATTGAAGCGCGCTTCCTGCGCTTCCGCCGTTTTCGCCAGAAGGCCGTCGAGGAAACCACCGGCTACGCGTGGGCGGAGGACGAGTACTTCGATCTCGACTCGCACCTGCAGCGCACCGCCCTGCCGGGTAAGGGCGGCAAGGCGGAGCTGGAGAAGCTTGCCGCCGAGCTGATCAGCTCGCCGCTGGATCCGAACAAACCTCTGTGGCATTTCCAATTGGTCGAGAATTACGACGGCGGCTCGGCCCTGATTGTGCGCATTCACCACTGCATCGCCGATGGCATCGCACTGATCGGCGTGCTGCTGTCCATGACCGACGAGCGACCCGACGCACCCGTGCAGACAACCGGCGGGGCTGCGGAGGAGCCCGCTGCGCCAAGCGAGGAGCCGGACAACTTCTGGCGCCAGATCCTGCAGCCGGTAACGGACACCGTGATCGAAGCCATCAACACCGCCGGCAGCGTGTGGTCGAAGTCCATGAGCCTGGTGGACGATCCGGCGCAGATCACCGATTACGTTCGCATAGGCAAGGCCGTGGCTGCAGAGGTCGCGCAGCTGGCGCTCATGCCCAACGACTCGTCGACGCGCTTCAAGGGCAAGCCGGGCGTGATCAAGCGCGTGGCCTGGAGCGAGCCGATGCCGCTGGCGGAGATCAAGGCCGTGGGTAAGGCGCTTGGCTGCTCGGTCAACGACATCCTGCTGTCATCGGTGGCGGGGGCGCTGCGCAGCTACCTGCTGGAAAAGGGGGACAACGTCGCCGCGGTCGAGATCCGTGCCCTGGTACCGGTCAATCTCCGCCCCGCCGGACAGGAGCACAAGCTCGGCAATCGCTTCGGCCTCGTAGCGCTGAGCCTGCCGGTGGGCGTGGAGAATCCCGTGGCCCGTCTTTACGAGGTGCGCCGGCGCATGGAAGAGCTCAAGGACTCCTACCAGGCTGCGCTGACGCTGGGCATCCTCGGGCTGGTCGGTCTGTGCCCGAAGCCGGTGCAGACCCAGATCCTGGACATCCTCGCCGCCAAGGCGACCGCGGTCATGACAAACGTCCCCGGTCCGCAGAAGACGCTCTACCTCGCCGGCGGCAAGTTGGTGCAGCAAATGTTCTGGGTGCCTCAGTCGGGCGACATCGGCATGGGGGTGAGCATCCTGAGCTACGACGGCAAGGTACAGTTCGGGCTGGTCGCCGACAGGAAGTTCGTGCCCGACCCGCAGGCGATCGTGGCGCGCTTCCAGGCGGAGTTCGAAAAGGTGCTGCTGGTGGTGATGATGGAGCCCTGGGACACGCGCCGCGACCCGCACCTGATCGAAGAAGAACTCGCCGTGACGCAGGGGCTGAAAAAACCCGGGCGCAAGGTTAGCGCCGGAACGGCGGGCAGGCGCGCGGCGGCGGGATCTCGAAGCGGGCCCAGTGCCAAGGCCAAGGCCACACGCGCGCGGCCGGCCAGGACTGAAAAGGCAACCGCCGCGCCCGACACCGACAACGCGCCTGCACCGCCGCCGGCGCTCGATGCCGAAACAGCGGACAAACCGGTACGGATCCCGAAGCGCTTCCGGTGATATCGAACTTCCGTTAAGAACAGGTCGCCACCAAGAACACAAAGAAAGGTCGGTTCCGGTTTTCCCTTGGTGTTCTTGGTGGTAGGAATGCATCCTTTAGGGATGGACATCTGCGTCGATCTGCGGATAGCCAGTTCCTCCCGCCTCAATCCTCCAGCTCCGACTTCGCCAGTTCCACGTCCAGACGCTCCATGGCATCCATGGGCTTGCAGGCGGCCGCCTCCTCGTAGAGCTTCGCCGCCTCATCCATTCTGCTCTTGCCGTGCATCATCACCAAGCCGTTGGCATACTCGATGCGGGCGATGGCCGAATCGGGATTGAGCTTGAGCGCCTTTTGGAAGTGCTCCATGCCCGTCTCCTTCTTCGCCCCGTAGGTGAGGCCGCCCATCATGGCGCCGACCTTGTCGATCACCTCGGCGTGGTAGGCGCCCATGGCGATATGCGCATCGGCGTGCTTCGGCTCGAGCTTGAGCGCCTTGGTCAGGCTGTCCTTGATCTTCCCGCCCAGCCCTTGGGCCAGAGCCTTGACGACGGAAATACCCTGGCTGTACCGGCCCAGCGCGTAGGCATGAAGGTACCAGGCGTTGGCGTTCTTCGGTTCGGCGCGCTGCAGTTCCTCGGCGCGGCTCGCCACTTCCTGGAACAGCGCAAGCTTCTTCGCTTCGTCGGTCTCCAGGTAGTTGGCATAGATGACGGTCGCCTTATTGGCAACGTTGTAGCCCGCCGGCCCCTGCGAAGCGCCGAGCTCCGCGGCCTTCTGGAACTCCCCCTGGTGATAGAGCCGCCACGCCTCCTGCACTTTCTCGTCGGCGGGGAACGGCTCGCAATCGCCGCGGTGCAGCCGGTCCCAATTCTTCTTCAGGGCCGCGCCCGCATGGCCGTAGGCCTTCTCGGCATGGGGGAACTTCTTCCAGCTCACCTTGCTCATGGACATCTCCTCCGTCTTGTATGCTTTAATCCTACGACGTCACGTACCGCCGCGCCAGCTCTTCGAACAACTGGCGCGAATGCCCCACCAGATGCGGCGCCGCAAGCGCCATGACCTGAAACACGCCGCGGGCCAACGCGTCCTCCTCGGCCAAGTGACGCGGATTGCGCACGTATTCGAACGACAGCCAGTAGGTCGCCACCACCGCCATGTTGGTCGCCAGAGCCTCGATCTCACCGCGCGTCGCGCGCATCTCGCCGCTCGCCACCAGCCCGTCGCAGATCAGGCTCGCCGTGCGGATCTTGTGCGCCAGAATCTGCTTGAAATGCAGCTCAAGCGTGCGGTTGCGGCTGAGCAGATCGTTCAGGTCGCGATAGAGAAAGCGGTAATTCCAAATGCATTCGAACAGCAGGTGCAGATAGAGCCAGATGTCCTCGACATCGGGCTGGCGTCGGGCGGGCGCCGAGAGCGTGCTCTCGATCTGCCGCTCGAACTCCGCGAACAGCGAGTTCGTGATCTCGTCCTTGTTGCGGAAGTGATAGTAGAGATTGCCTGGGCTGATGTTCAGCTCGTCGGCAATGACGGTGGTGGTGACATTGGGTTCGCCGAATTCGTTGAACAGGCGCAGGCTGGTTTCCAGGATGCGCTCACGGGTGCGGCGTTTCGGTTTCCGCTCCATCTTGTTCGGCTGTTCGCGGAGATCGTGTTGGCGCAGGATAACATCGAACTACGAGTGCTGGAACTGCGCGCCTCAGGTGCGAGGGCTGACGCACTGTCGCACAGTGACAGCGCGTCCCGGCGCTATGCCGCGCGACGCTGGCGCGCCGCGCGCATGTCGATCCAGCGCTGCAGATCGTCGAGACACTCGGCGAGGCGGCCGGCGGCCGCGGCCGTGGCAGTTGCGCGGCGTCGCTTCCGGCCATCGCCGGTGAGCAGTCGCCGCTCGGGGTCCGTCAGTACATCGAGCCGCACGCGAATGCCATGTCTGGCAAGGATCGGCGCCAGCTCGTGGCGACGGCGAAAGATGTCCGCCCGCGTCTTCTGGTAGGCATGCTCCGAGAGCCGGCGCCGGCTGGCGTAGCTGAAGACATTGGTAAAAAACATGTCGGCATCATCCCGGTTCGGTTCGAACAGAATGACATCGGCGTCGGCGAACTCGGTGGCGTACTTGCCCATGCCGACCTGCATGCGCGAATGGATGATGGCGCGGAAGGTCTGCGAGAGCACGACCGGCAGCCCGCCCTCCACCAGCTTGTGCCGCTTCGGGTGGCCGCGTTGCGCCGCCAGAACCGAATCGAAGGGCACCAGAGGATTGATACAGAGCACAAGATCGACGCCTTGCTGCAACGCTACGGAAGCATGCAAGGTCTTCTTCAGCGCGCCATCCACGTAGTAGCGACCGCCGATTTCCACCGGCGGAAACAACCCTGGCAGCGCGGCACTCGCCTGTACCGCCGTCGCGATTGGCACGTGATCCCATCCCGGCGCGCCGAACTGTACCGACTCGCCTGAATCCAGGTCGGTGGCAACCAGATACAGCTTGTGCCGGAGCTCGCGGAAGTCGTTGGTTCGCCCCGGTTCGCTGAACAGCTTCGTCAGGAACTCGCCGACGCCGGCGCTGTTGAAAATGCCGGTTGGAATGGCGCGCGCCAGTCGCTCGAAGGACTCGAGGAAGTTCTGTCCCCAGGGATTGGTGACGTAGTGCCACATGGACGCGAGCAGCAGCGGCGGCACCGCCGCAGCACGGGTCAGGTACTCCTTGAATGCCGGCTTGAGCAGCACCTCCGGCTCGAACGGCTGCTCATCGCTGTGACTCTCGATGAACATGCGGCACATGCGCGCGGGCGTCAGGCCGTTGGCCAGCCCGGCAGCAATGAACGCCCCCGAGCTGACGCCGACATAGATATCGACATCGTTGAAGTCCATGCCCTCCAACGACTCCGCCAGCGCTACCAGCGCCCCGATTTCGTAGATGCCCCCCAAAGGTCCGCCGCCGGCGAGCGCAACGCCGATTCGGGATGGTTTCGACCGTGCGCGGCTACGCCGCGAGGGGCGTTGGCGCGACACGCGGGAAGCTCCCGCAGCCGGCCCCGCGGTCGGCGTACGCGAATCGGCAGCAGGCAGTCTGGGAAAAGGTCGCCCGCCGCCGGCAAGCGCTGCATCGAGGTAGGAGGAGGGGACGTCGATGCTGCGGCGCTTGCCTTTGCGGCGGGCTTCCATTGACCGGCTTTCGGCTCGTCCTGCTGAGTATCGTGCGTAGCTACTTGGCGACGCGGCGGCGCACCGGCTTCGCCGCGCCGTGCGAACCGGCGGTCAGTTGTTCGACCGCCTCGGTCAGTTCTGCGACGCGCTTGGTCAGCGTCTGGATGTCCTGTTTCGTGGGCACGCCCAGGCTATGGAGCGCCCGCGCCACACGGTCCTCGAACACCTGCTCCAAGCGATCCCAGGTGCCGGTAGCCTTGCCGGCAAACTCGGTCACCTTGTCTTCCGCGATCTTGCGCGTCTTCGCTTGCACGGCTTCACCTTCCTTCACCAGCGCGTCGAACACCTTGCCGCCTTCTTCCTGCGCCTTGACGAAGGCACCCAAGCCGGCCAGCCAGATCTGCTGCGCCGAATCCTTGATCGTCGCCGCCAGTTGGTTCTCCGTTACGTTTCCGGCGATCGCCTTGAGCTTCTTGACCATGCGGTACTCCTTTCGAAATGTTGCTCGGGTCACCTGCCAGCCCCGCTCCGGCACCGCGCCGAAGTTTCCGATGCGCTGACACTTGATTCCTATGCGAGACACAGTCTAGGCAAAAAAATTAGAGAGGGCACACTAATAACCTGGGCGCCGCCTTCTAGAAAGCGGGCACTGCAAGCCGGCCAACGGGTAGTTCTTCCCGTGTATCATAAATCCCGAAACCAACAGTGCCGCCAGGACCGGCTCAGCACATACAACAACGCGAGGAGACCTACATGCACTACTTCATCACCGGGGCCACCGGGTTCATCGGCAAGCGGCTGGTCAAGAAACTGCTGGAGCGCGATGGCGCAACGGTCCATTTTCTCACCCGCAAGCAGAGCCTCGACAAGCTCAATCACCTGCTCGAGTACTGGAACACAGACAAGACCCGCGCCATTCCGATCGTTGGCGATCTGACGCAGCCGAACCTCGGCGTAGCGAAGGCCGATCTGCGCAAACTCAAGGGCAAGATCGACCATTTCTTTCATCTCGCCGCCGTCTACGATCTCAAGGCCGGCCCCGAGGAGCAGCAGGAGGCCAACGTCAATGGCACGCGCAACGCCGTTTCACTGGCCAATGAGCTGGGAGCGAAGTGCTTCCACCATGTCAGCTCCATCGCTGCCGCCGGCATGTACGAAGGAGTATTCCGCGAAGACATGTTCGAGGAGGCGGAGAACCTCGACCACCCCTACTTCCGCACCAAGCATGATTCCGAGGCGATCGTGCGCAGCGAATGCGCGACGCCGTGGCGCGTATATCGCCCGGCCATGGTGGTGGGCGATTCGCGCACGGGCGAGATGGACAAGATCGACGGCCCCTACTACTTCTTCAAGCTGATCCAGAAGCTGCGCAAGATGCTGCCGCCATGGATGCCGACCATCGGCATCGAAGGCGGACGGATCAACATCGTGCCGGTGAATTTCGTGGTCGATGCCATGGACCATGTCGCTCACCTCAAGGGACGCGACGGCCAGTGCTTCCACCTCACCGACCCCAATCCCCTCCGCGTCGGCGACGTGCTCAACATCTTCGCCCGGGCAGCGCATGCGCCCGACATGGCAATGCGCATCAATGCCGCCCTGGTCGGATTCATTCCTAGGGGCGTGCGCAAAAGCCTGATGGCCCTCACGCCGGTTCGGCGCATTCGCAACGCGCTGATGCAGGACCTCGGATTGCCCGACGACATCCTCAACTTCGTCAACTATCCGACCCGCTTTGACTGCCGCGAAACCCAAAAGGCGCTGAAAGGGTCGGGCATCCAGGTGCCGGCACTGGAAGACTACGCCTGGCGCCTGTGGGACTACTGGGAACGCCATCTCGATCCCGACCTGTTCATCGATCGTTCGCTGCGCGGCCAGGTGGCGGGAAAGGTAGTGCTGGTGACAGGAGGTTCCTCAGGCATCGGCAAGTCGACCGCATTCAAGCTCGCCGAGGCCGGTGCCGTCACCGTCATCTGCGGCCGTGACGTGGAAAAGCTGCGCGAGGCGGAGAAGGAGTTTAAGGATGCAGGCCTGCCGCTAGTCACGTACTCCGTGGACATCGCCGACTATGCCCAGTGCGACGCATTCGTGGCCAAACTCACTGCCGACCACGGTGGCGTGGATTTCCTCGTGAACAACGCCGGGCGTTCGATCCGGCGCGCCATCGAAAACTCCTTCGACCGCTTCCACGATTTCGAGCGGACCATGCAGTTGAACTATTTCGGCGCGCTGCGGGTAACGATGGGACTGCTGCCGAAGATGATCGAAAGGCGCAGGGGCCACATCATCAACATCTCCTCCATCGGCGTGCTCACCAACGCGCCGCGCTTTTCCGCCTACGTCGCCTCCAAGGCAGCCCTGGACGCCTTCTCGCGCTGTGCTGCATCCGAGTTCGCCGATCGCGGCATCGAATTCACCACGATCAATATGCCGCTGGTGCGAACGCCCATGATCGCGCCGACCAAGCTCTACAACCAGGTGCCGACGCTCTCGCCTGAGGAGGCCGCCGATCTCGTGGTCGACGCCATCGTGCACAAGCCCGTGCGCATCGCCACGCGGCTGGGCGTGTTCGGACAGGTGCTCCACGCTGTGGCGCCGAAGGTTGCGCAGATCGTCATGAATACGACATTCCGCATGTTCCCGGACTCGGCGGCGGCACAGCACGTCAAGGAAGGTCAGCCGCCGCAGCCCACGGCCGATCAGGTCGCCTTCCAGCAGATGCTGCGCGGCATTCACTTCTAGGGTCCAGCGAAGACGATGTCCCTCGCAGCAGGTCAGGCAGCGCCAGAGTTCAGCGGCGTCACGGCGGACGGCACGCCGGTACGGCTCACCGACTTTCGCGGCCGAAAACTCGTGCTTTATTTTTACCCCATGGACGACACACCGGGCTGCACGAGGCAGGCGTGCTCGCTGCGCGACCACAACGCCGAGATCGCGGCGAAGGGGGCGGCGATACTGGGCGTCTCGGCCCAGAGCCGCGAATCGCACCAACGCTTCACGGAGAAGTATCGCCTCAACTTCCCGTTGCTGGTGGATACCGATCAGAAGGTGGCGAAAGCCTACGAGGCGGCCGGCTCGGGCATCGTCGGCGCCATCGCCCGCGGCATGCTGGGAATGAACCGGCGTATCACCTACGTCATCGACGAGCAGGGCATGATCGCCCACGTCGTCGATGACCCGGACACCGCCGGCCACGGAGAGCAGGTGCTGCGGTTCCTGTAAGGCTGTTAAGGCGCAATTCACCACGGAGGACGCCGAGGACGCAGAGGAGGATCGAGAATCGATCGCTCGCCCAATGGGTGAGAGCGAGGAAATTTTCAGCAGCTCGTTTTCCTCTGTGTTCTCTGCGGTGAAGTAGATTTCTTGGGTCAGCTCTTGTCCAGCGCGCCCAACACCAGGGTGGCCACCTCGTCGTCGCGCAACAGCTCAAGGTGCCCGACGCCCTTGACGGGCACGTTGCGCGCTCCCTCCAGTGACTGATTCGACTGCGGCGCGACGAAGTTGTCATGCACGCTGTAGATGCATGTGGCGGGTAGCGCCGCCGGCAATGCCGTGCTCGCCAAGGTCTGAAGCCAGGGATTTCCGACCTCCATCTGGCGCGCATTGCGGCCTAAACCCAGCGTCGCAATCCTCGTGCCGCCGTGGGGTGCACCGAGGGTAATGAGCTGCGCCACCCTGCGCGCGCCTGCGCGTCGCACATAGGCTCGCGCCACCAGCCCGCCCATGCTGTGGGTGACGATCGCGACGCGGTCGACGCCACACTGCGCGCACACTTGCTCGACGCGCCGGGCGATCCGGTCGGCGAGTTCCTCGATATCTCCGAGCACCGGCTCGAGATTCGCCGTCGCGACGTTCCAGCCGCGCTCGCGCAGCCTGCGCGCCAGCCACCACCATGCAGCGCGATTGCAGCAGTAGCCGTGCACCAGGACGACGGTACGTGTGCCGTGATCGAGCCGGTCGGCCGGCATCAGCCGGGCTTCCAGCGGCTGCAAGACGTTGAACACCCAAAACATCGTCATAGCTTCGCGCCAGACGAGCCTGGCGGTGGCATACGCCCCGATCTGCTCCTCGGGCATGCGCGGCTTGCGCCAGAACCATGCGCTCAGGAAGGTGACGAGGACCACGGCCCAGCGCAGCGCCAGCGCCATCAGGATCACCAGTGCCACCGCCGAGCCGATGCTCCAACCGCCCGCCCGAACGAGACCGTGACCCAGGAGGAGGTAGATGAGCAGCTCGACGCCGAGTATCGCCGCCGACGCCCGCGCCAGCATGATCAGACAATGACCGGCGCCGCCCGCCCGGTCAGATCCTGCGCCAGCAGACTTGCATTGCGCGCGCTGAGGCCGTAGATGGACAACTGAGGATTGGCGCCAATGCTGGTGGGAAACACGGAACCATCGACGATTGAAACGTTGCTCAGGTGATGATGACGACCGCGGCTGTCCACCACGCCCAGCGCCGGATCGTCGCTCATGGCACACCCGCCCATGACATGGGCGCTGACCACGCGTGTGAGCAGCGGCCTGAGCGGCAGGCGCTCGATGCCGTTCTTCGCGTCCCGCCAACTGGCATAGCCGCCGCACTGCTCGTGCACGACATAGACCATTCGCGCACCTGCGGCGAATTGGATCTCCGCCATGGTCAGCAGTGCTCGCCGCGCGCCTTCCCAGAAGAATTCGTTCAAGGGGTAATCCAGCACAGGAGTGCCGTCGCTGCGCAACAGCACGCGCCCGCCCGGGCTTTCCGGATGAAAGCCGTCGCGTAGCAGCGCGATCAGCGCATGGGCGTGGGCGAACTCGCGCATCAGCCGCGCGTGCTGCTCGCCGTAGCCGTGCAACGTCGTGGCGAAGAGTACCGGATGTAGCGGCGGCGCCTCGAGCTTGAAGCCGAGCGGACCGTCGATCGGCGTCTGATCGAGAAAATGATCGGAATAGACGGATTGCGGTGCGCCGGAATAGCCGCCGACCGGTTGTTCCATCAGCGCAGCGCAGATCACCGTCGGATGAAGAAAGGTGCGCCTGCCTGTCAGGTCTCGCGGATCCGGCGCGCGGCTGCGCAGTAGCAGGGCCGGGCTGCCGATGGCGCCGCCGGCCAGGACAAAGTGCCGCGCCCGGACACGCACGCGCAGTTCTCCCGCATGGATGCCATCAGGCTGCATGGCACGCCCGTCGAGGGCAACGACGCGCTCGCCCTCCCAGAGCAGCCGCTCGGCGCGCAGCCGCGTCAGTAGTCGCGCCCCCCGCTCCAGCGCCGAGGGAATCGTGCTCACGAGCATCGACTGCTTGGCGTTGGTCGGGCAGCCCGTGCCGCAGTAGCCGAGGTCCCAGCAGCCGCGCACGTTGCGCCGGATCGATGCCACCGGAATCGCCAGTCGAGCCGCGCCCCGGCGCAACAGATCGTTGTTCTCGTTCGGCGGCAACGGCCACGGCTGGATGCGCAGCCGGCGCTCCATTGCCTCGAACCACGGCGCCAGCTTGTCGGGCGCGAGTTCCGGCAGCGCGCAGTGCTGCTGCCAGAACGCCAGCGTCGACGGCGGCGTGCGGAAACTGCTGGTCCAGTTCACCGTGGTGGAACCGCCGACGCACCGGCCTTGCAGGATGTTGATCGCCTTGTCCCGAGTCTTGCGCGCCGCCGATTCCTGATAGAGCTGGGGGTAGGCATCGGCCTCGCGCATTTTGAAGTCCTGCGAACTGCGCAGCGGCCCCTCCTCCACCATGACGACGGAGAGCCCTGCCTTGGTCAGGATGTCCGCCGTGACGCCCCCGCCCGCGCCGGTGCCGACGATGACGACGTCGGCCTCCAGGTCCAGGGTGGCAGTAAGCTGCGAGGCGTCGATGACGCTCCACCCGGAAGCAAGGCCCTGTTGAATGGGATCGCGGATCATGTCTGGCCTCACAGCACTTCCGGCGGGCCCGGGTAGCCGATCGTCTCCCAGGCATCGCTGCCGCCGTACCAAGCACCGAGCACGAGATCGTGCAGCGCGGCGTATGCGCTCTGCAGCAGATCGAACCGGCTGAAGCGCCAGCGCTCCAGGAAGGCGGCCGCGTCGGCAGCCCTCGCCTCGCGCCATGGCACGGTCACACCGCCAAGCAGGATCCGCGTCGGCGCAAAACCCAGCAACGCGAACAGCTGCCGTACCTCGCCCTGCGCCGAGGCACTCAGGCCGGCGACCGCTTGCTCGACGCCATCGACCACGCGTTCAACGGCGGCCGCGCGATACCCATCCTCGGGCAGTGCCCCGGCAAGGATTGCGGGCGCCAGAGCCGCGACGATCTCGCGCCCGGTGACATCCAGCTTGAAGGCGGCGACATCCGCCTGGCTGCGCTCGTGCGCCCAATATAGAGCGCCAAGCGCGGCAAGCCCCGCACTGCCGACAACTCCCACCTTGAGAAACTGGCGCCGCGTCAGCACGGCTACCTCAACAGGATGCGGACCAACCGGTCGAACAACCGGCCATAGGGCGGCATGAACAGCCCCATGCCATTGATGCGCGCCTGGTGAAACACCGCCTTCCTCTTGGTAAAGGTGTCGAAGCCCTCGCGACCGTGGTAGTGCCCCATGCCGCTCGTCCCTACGCCGCCGAAGGGAAGGTCGTCCTGGGCAATGTGCAGGATCGTATCGTTGACGGTGACACCGCCGGAAACGGTTTCGCTCAGCACTCTCCGGATGTTGGCGGAATCGTGGTCGAAGTAGTAAAGCGCCAACGGCTTGGAGCGCGCATTGACATAGGCAATGGCGGCGCTCAGGTCGCGATACGGGACGACCGGCAGCAGCGGGCCGAAGATCTCCTCCTGCATGACTAACATCGTGTCGCTGACCTTGAGCACGACCGTCGGCGGCAGGCGCCGCGCCTGGGCATCCGGGCCTGCCGGCGCGGGCGCCAGGCTGACAAGTTCCGCCCCCTTGGCCCGCGCATCGTCCAAGCAGCCGATCAATCGCGCAAAGTGCCGCGGATTGATGATCGTCGAATAGTCCGCGGTGTGCTCCATGTCCGGGTAACAGCGGGCGACGACGGCCCGCGCGGCGGCGACGAACTCCAGTTCCTTCCCGGCAGGCACCAGCACGTAGTCCGGGGCGATGCAGGTCTGGCCGGCGTTCATGCACTTGCCGACGACGATGCGCTCGGCCGCGCCGGCGATCGGACAACCGGGTCCGATGATGGCTGGCGACTTGCCGCCAAGCTCGAGCGTCACCGGCGTCAGATTCTCGGCGGCGGCCGCCATGACGCTGTGGCCGACCTTGGTCGACCCGGTGAACAGCAGGTGGTCGAAGGGCAGCCGGGCGAAGGCCTGCGCCACGCTCGCTTCCCCCGTCACCACGGTAAGTTCCTCCGGTGCGAAGTACTGGGCGACCAACCGGGCAAACAGCGCCGCCGTCGCCGGTGTAAGTTCAGACATCTTGACCATCGCCCGGTTGCCTGCCGCCAGCGCGCCGACCAGCGGCCCGACGGCGAGGTAGACGGGATAGTTCCACGGAACGATGACACCGACGACGCCGAGCGGCTGCGGGATGACCTCGGCACGCCCGGGCTGAAACCACAGCGACACCGGGCGGCGCTCCGGCCGCATCCACCGTTTCAGGTGCCGGCGCGCATGCCGGATCGCTTCCAGACTGGGAAAGATCTCCAGCAGCCGCGTTTCGTGCGCCGAACGCCAGCCGAAGTCGGCACTGATGGCCGCGGCAATGTCATCCACATTGTCGTGCACCAGGCGCTCCAGCGCGCTCAGCTGTCGTGCGCGCACGTCGTGACCGGGATTGCGGGCCTGCGCGGCGGCGCTGCGCTGGGCATCGAACAGGCGCCGCAGATCCGCCACGTCGGCGGCAATCGATGCTGAATCGGGCGAAACCATGGCATTCCTCGGAACCGATAGCGTCCGAGTCTAGCGAATCGCCCGGGTTGGGATTAGGCGATTGGCTCTAAACGAAGGTCCATCGGGCGCTCATAATGATCGCCACACGGACAGCCTGGTTCATGTCATGGGCGACGCGGCATCCTCCAACACACTGCCTGACGAGAAGCACGACTATGCCATTGTGCTTCGGGAGAGCCTCGCCAAGGCCAAGGCGCTGCGTATGGCCGCAAACGCGCAACCGGACGCCACCGCTGAGCGCCTGCGGCTGCGCCGATGGCAGGCGGAGCGGCTCGCCCGCACCCATGCCGATCTGCTGGAGAATCCGCGCTACAGCGCCGCCGCGCAGTTCTTCCTTTCCGATCTGTACGGCCCCAAGGATTTCAGCGAACGCGACGACGAGATCGAGCGCATCCTCCCGACTCTGCTCGCCGTGCTGCCGGCATCAGGTGTGCGCACCGTGGCCTTGGCCATCGAAGTTGATGCGCTGTCGGAGGAATTGGACCAGGCGATGGTGCAGGCGCTGCGCCGCGGTGCCGGTGTCATGGGTGAGATGACGGCGAACGCCTACGCCGAAGCTTATCGCCGCTGCGGCAACCGCAGCCAACGCGAGCTGCAGATTGCCCTCGTCGGCGCGACCGGTCAGGCGCTCGACCGCCTGACCCGGCGGCCACTCATCGGCACCGCCTTGCATCTGATGCGCGTACCCGCCCACATGGCCGGGCTGGGCGAACTGCACGAGTTTCTGCAACGCGGTTTCGACGCCTTCCGCAGCATGGGCGGCGCTGACGATTTCCTGCGCACCATCGCCGAGCGCGAAACCGGACTCATGGAGCAGCTATTCGCCGGCGATGCGGGCGGGCTGTCGTTCATCGCGTCCGGACAAGCACGCCCATGATCGATCCTCCAAAGTCCGGCCCAACCCGGCGGGAGGTCAGCGCACGTTTTCGGCCAAGAACAGTATCGCTTGGTCGCCGACGAAGTTTACGGTGATGTGCTTCTGTTCATCCCCCCACACGCAATGCTTCGCACCCAGGACGTCGCTGCACCGGTCCGGCTCGCCGAGCAGTGCCTTCACCTCAGCGTAGCGCATGCCCATCTTGAGCTTGCCGTAGTTGGCGGCGGTAAGCTTGCTGCAGGCCGCGGCGAGCAGCAGCGACGCAAGCAGCGCACCGCAGCGCAATGAATTCCCTGGCAATCCGCGCCTCATTTAAGGGAGAAGTCCACGCGGCTCGTCTTGAGCTTGGCGGCTTCGCCTGAGCCATCACCGCCCTTGTCCTTGCCCTCGTCGGCGCCGAGCTTGGGCGCCGTGATGTAGATGCGCTCCGCCGGCACCTGGCCCTTGGACACCAGCCAATCCTTCGCGGCCTGGGCGCGCTGGTTGGCCAGATTGCGCAGATCATCGTCGCTGATCTGGGCGTTGGCGATCATTAGCTTCTCCATCTCCTCGGGCGGCAGGTCCTTGGCCAGCCCGATGAGATTGCGCGGCTTGGGAAACTTCTCGTCCTTGTAGGCCGCTTTCAGGTATTTGGCATACTCCTCCAGCGGCACCTGAATCTCGTCCACCGAACCGGCATCGGCACCCTCCTTCACCGTTTCCTTCAGTTTCTGCGCTTTCACCTTGCGCTCCATCTGGGCGCGCTTGGCGCCTTCCCGGTCGTTCTCGGGATCGATGCGGCCGGCGACTTCCAGTTTCAGCGCCGGGCGGTCGTTGAGCGCCTTGGCAAGCTTCTCCAGTCGCCCCTCGGCCGCCGGCAGGATGGCATGGCGACCGTAGTCAAACTCGGCGTAGGCCAGTTCCTCGCCGCCGCCGAACAGTGATCCGAGCAGCGCGAACGGTGCCGTCACGGCTTTCACCAGGAGGTTGACGATCACCTTCACGATGAGCCCGCCGATGCTGAACTGCGGATCGTCCAGCGAGCCGCTGATCGGCAGATTGATGTCGATTTCGCCGTTGCGGTTCTTCAGCAGCGACACTGCCAGCAGCACTGGCAGCTTGGTCGCAACCGGACTCTCCACCTTCTCGCCGAAAGTGAGCTGGTCGAGGAAGACGTTGTTCTCCGCCTGCAGCTTCCGGTTCTCGATGAAGTAGCGCAAATCCACCGACAGCTTGCCCTTCTCGATGCCGTATCCGGCGTACTTGCCGGAGTACGGCGACAGCGGCGCCAGTTCCATGCCCTTGACCACGGCCTTGAGGTCGAGGGAGACCTCGCGCGCGAGCGGGTTGACCTTGCCGGCAATGGTCAGCGGCGCATTGTTCAGCTCGCCGCGCAGATCCACGTCTGCAGAAGTGCCCGCGTCGGTGGATAGCCCCGACACGCTGCCGCCGATGTTGACCATGTTGGCGTTGTAATTAGGCTTGATAAAAAGATCGGTGAAGTTGACGTTGCCGCCTTGCAGAGCCACTTTGCGGATCTTCACCTTGTAGGGCAGCGGCGAGGTGTCCGCCGGCTTGAGCTCGGCCACGGCGGTTCCGTCCTTGGCCGCCGCAGGCTTGGCGTCGGTCGGCGGTCCCGCCGGCTGCTCACCGAAGGGCAGCGCCGTTTCGGCCTTCACGGCAGCCGGCGCCTTATCCGCCTCCTTGGCTACCGCCTGCTCGGTGGTTTCCGCCGGCTTTTCCTCGACGGTCGTCTCGCCCGGCGCGCGCAGCAACTGCTGCAGGTTGAGCTTGCCCTCCGGCGAAACGATTATGCGTGCGTAGAAATCGGCGAGCGCGACCTGGTCGATATTCACCGCGAGCGGTGCGAGATTGAAGTCGACACGGGAAAAGAACAGTGACTTCCACTTGAGCAGGTCGGCGGAACTGGGCTTGTCGATGACTGTGAAACCGGTGAGGTTGGCATCGCCGCGGAAGCTCGCCTTCAGCCCATCCTTCGCATTCGCCGCCTGGGGCTGCTCGACACTCACCGCGCCGCGCGTGGACACGGCGCCGCGCGTGACGGTGACATTCACCTTTTCGGTGAAGTAGGCCTGCAGCGGCACCAGGTCTACGTCCTTGATATCGAGCTTGAGGTCGGTCTTGAGCGGGGACATGGCGAGCGTGCCGGCGACGTTCAGCGCTCCCTTCTTGCCCGACTTGGCGTCCAGCTCCATTTTGGCGGTGCCGCCGGGCGCCGTGGAGAATTCCTCCACCCTGAGGTTGAGGGGATCGACAATGAACGGCAACGCGTTCGCGACCACCCTGTCATCGAGGCGCAGACCGTAGCCCTCCAGGTTGACCTTGCGTAATAAGATCGCCCATGCCGGCTCGGCTTCACTCTGCCGCGCCGCCGGCGCCGTTGCCGCCTGGGCCGGCGGCGTCAGCTTCGTAAGGTTGAAGCTGCCGTCTTTGTCTCGTCGTGCCTGCAGCTTGCCGCCGCGCGTTGTCAGCTCGCCGATGACCAATGCGCGCTTGCCGAGGTCCAGGTCGGCGCCCGCCATCGCCAGCGATGCCATGGTGAAGATCGGCTCCTGGCCACCCTCCTCCTGCACCCGCAGCGCCGGCGCGCCGCCCTCCCCCTTCATCTCCAAGGTGATGGCGGCCGTGGCATTCGCGGCGTTGCTCAGGCCCTTCACCGTTGCGCCTATGCTCGTCACAACCGCGCTAAAGGGCTGCACTGCCATGGCGTCGGCATAGTGAACGCGCCCGTCGCTGAGGACGACCTCGCCGACGGAGTAAGCGAACGGCGCGGCCGCCTTCGTCGGCGCCGTGTCGGCGGGTTCACCAGCGGGCTTGTCCGATTTTGCCGCCGGGCCCGGCAGCGCGGCCAGCACGTTGAGCGTCCCGTCCTTGTCGCGGCGCACGTTGATCGCCGGCGCCTCCACCGTCACCCGATCGATCTTCAGCCTGTTGCCGAACACATCCAGGGCGCCGATGGCCACCGCCAGCGACTTGAGCTTCGCCAGCGGCTGCCCGCCCTTTTCCGTCAGTTCCAGCTCGCGCAGGCCGATGTCGCCGGAAACCGAGAGCGCGGGCGACTGCCCCGACGGCTGCGCGAAAACCACGTCCAGCTTGGTGTCCAGCTTGCCGGACGGCAGCTTGAAGTTGAGCGGTATCGGCGAATATTCATCGTAGGTCGTCAAATCCACGTCGCTGAAACTGACGTCGATGCTGGTCTCGCGCGTGGCGCTGAACGGCTTGGCCTTGCCCGTCAGTGCCAGCGGCGCGTCGTTCACCTTGGCACTAAAGGACGGCTCGACGAAGATGTCTACCTGGGACGGCAGATCCGAAATGAAGGGAACGCCGAGATTGATCTCCGCGACGGCGTGCTTCTTTTCCATCGGCTTGTCGTCGAAATCAATCCGGCCGTCGACGAGCTGGATGTTATGCATCGCGAATTGCGGCGGCGGCCCATCGCTGGAGGGTTTGTTGAGAAACTCCTCCGCCAGATCGCTGAAGTTGTAGCTGCGATCGGCATTGCGCACGAGCTTCACCTGCGGCCGCGTTAACCGGACTTCGCGCAATACCGGCGCCAGACGAAACAGCGATTCGGCCTGCAGGTTAACGAACAGCTCGTCGAAGGTAACGAAGATGTCATCTCCCTGCCGCTCCTTGACGGCGAAACCGCGTATCGCCGCCGTCATCGCGTAGGGATTGATGGCCACCTCCTGCACCGTGGTGGGACGATGCAGCATCGCGGTGAGCTGCTTCTCCAGCACGGCCTTGACGACGTACGGCGCGATGAGGAAGCCGACCACTGTAAAGACGGCGATGATCACCACGCTCCACAGGGCGATCTTCTTCACCCGGGGTTGGCGGACAAACGCGTTGAGTTTGCCGGTGCCTTCTTCTGTTTGTGCGGCATTCATGACACTGGACTGATTCTGGCTGGATGTGGGGTCGATTGTAGCCGCCAATGCGCTTTAGTGAAAATCCCGCGAAGCGATCGTCAACCGGCCGAGCAGGTGCGTGTGGTCCACGAGCCGACCAGCGATGAGATGCACCACCTCGCCCTGGCGCTCCACCTTGCCATAAACGCCAAGCAGTCGCGCGGCGAGCAATTCGCGCCGCTGCCGCTCGCCGAGATCGCGCCAGACGACGACGTTGATGACGCCGGTCTCGTCCTCCAGCGTCACGAAGGTGACGCCGCTGGCCGTGCCCGGCCGCTGGCGGCAAGTGACGATGCCGGCGGCACGCACGATCTGGCCGTTGTCCGCCGCCAGCACCTCGGCGGCGCTGATCAGGCGCAAGGCCACCAGGCGCGGCCGCAGGAGCCTGAGCGGGTGCGAGCGCAGGGTCAGTCCGAGACGGGCGTAGTCTCCGACGACGTTCTCGCCCTCGGTAGGGGGCAGCAGTGAAGGCTGGTGCTCCTCGCGTGCGGCGCTGGCGAACAGCCCGTCGCCCTTGCCTGCGCGGGACTCGATGCCCATCGTCCGCCATAACGCGGCACGGCGATGGCCAGCGAGCGAGGCCAGTGCATCGGCGGCGGCCAGCGCGTCGAGATCACGCCGATCCAGCCGGGCACGCCGGGCGAGATCCTCGACATCGGTGAAAGGTCGTTCGGCGCGCGCCGCCATGAGGCGCTTCGCCCCCTCTTCCGACAGTCCCTTCACCTGGCACAGGCCCAGGCGCAGGCTTGGCTGCGTCGCTCCCGCGCAAGCGGGAACCCAGCGTGCCCCCCCCACTACCGGATCGCCGCCCCCGTTGGGATGACACACAGTACCGTGTACCAGCGTGCAATCCCAGTCGCTCGCCGTCACATCCACCGGCTGTATCTCAACGCCGTGCCGTTGCGCGTCCTGCACGAGCTGGGACGGGGCATAGAATCCCATGGGCTGACTGTTGAGCAGCGCAGCGCTGAAGGCGGCGGGCTCGTAGCGCTTCAGCCACGCCGAGACATAGGCCAGCAGCGCGAAACTCGCCGAATGGGATTCGGGAAAGCCGTATTCGCCGAAGCCCTCGATCTGCCGAAAGATGCGCTCTGCATAGTGCGACGAATATCCGCGCGAGAGCATGCCGGCGATCAGTTTGTCGCGATGTTTGTCCATGCCGCCGCGGCGGCGGAAAGTGGCCATGGCGCGGCGCAGCTGGTCGGCTTCACCGGGCGTGAAGCCGGCGGCCACCACGGCGAGCTGCATCACCTGCTCCTGAAAGATGGGCACACCAAGCGTGCGCTTCAGCACTCTCTTCACCGCTTCGCTGGGATAGTCCACCGGCTCCACGCCCTCGCGCCGACGCAAATAGGGATGCACCATGCCGCCCTGGATCGGTCCCGGCCGCACGATGGCGATCTCGATCACCAGGTCGTAAAAACTGCGCGGCTTCAGCCGTGGCAGCATGGACATCTGCGCCCGCGATTCGATCTGGAACACGCCGACGGTATCGCCGTGGCAGATCATCTCGTACACCTGCGGATCGTCGCCGCAGTCGAGGATCTGCTGCATGGTCAGCCGCGCGCCGCGATGGGCGTGGATCAGACCCAGCGCGCGGCGGATGGTGGTGAGCATGCCCAGCGCCAGCACATCCACCTTGAGCAGCCCCAGCGCATCGAGATCGTCCTTGTCCCACTGGATGACGGTGCGCGCCGCCATCGCCGCGTTTTCCACCGGCACCAGACGCGACAGCCGGTCGCGGGCGATGACGAAACCGCCCACGTGCTGCGACAGATGGCGCGGAAAACCGAGCAGCTCATGCACCAGCGCCACCACGTCGCGGATCACCGGATTGTCCGGATCGAAACCGGCTTCGCGCAGCCGCTCGGGCTTGATGCACCGGCCGTCCCACCAGGCCATGGACTTGGCCAGCCGGTCCACCTGGTCCAGCGACAGGCCCAGCGCCTTGCCCACGTCGCGCAGGGCGCTCTTCGGCCGGTAGCAGATGAGCGTCGCCGCCAGCGCCGCGCGATGACGGCCGTATTTTTCGTAGAGGTACTGCATCACCTCCTCGCGCCGCTGGTGCTCGAAATCCACGTCGATGTCCGGCGGCTCGTTGCGCTCGCGGGAGATGAAGCGCTCGAACAGCAGGTCGGAGCGGCTCGGGTCCACCTCGGTGATGCCGAGGCAGTAGCACACCGCCGAGTTGGCCGCCGAGCCGCGCCCCTGGCACAGGATGTCGCGCGAACGGGCGAAGCGCACGATGTCATGCACCGTGAGGAAATAGGCTTCGTAGGCGAGCTCGCGGATCAGCGCCAGCTCGCGCTCGACCTGGGCGACGACCTTCTGCGGGGCGCCGTGCGGAAAGCGCGCCTTCATGCCTTCGGCTGTGAGCCGGCGCAGGTGCGTCGCCGGTGTCTCGCCCGGCGGCACCAGCTCCTCGGGATATTCGTAGCGCAGCTCGTCGAGGGAGAACTCGCAGCGCGCCGCCACTGCCAGCGTCTCCGCCAGCAGCTCCGGCGGATAGATCTTCGCCAGCCGCCCCATGGCGCGCAGGTGGCGCTCGCCGTTGGGCTGCAGCGCCCGGCCGCACTGGGCCACCGGCGTGCCGAGGCGGATCGCCGTCAGCACGTCTTGCAACCGCTTGCGGGAGCGCACGTGCATGTGCACATCGCCCGCCGCCACCAGCGGCAGGCCGATTTCGGTGCCGATGGCCTGCAAGGTGGCGATCTGTCCGGCATCATCGGGGCCGCGTAACAGTTCCACCGCGATCCAGGTGGCGCCGGGGAAGCGCGCCGCCAGCCAGCGCGCGTCGTCGCTGCACGGCGCTTCACCCGGCAGCCACAAGGCCAGGCAGTCCGCCACGCCCTGTTCCAGATCGGCGCGCGTCAGGCGATACGCGCCCTTCTCCGCCGCCCGCCGGCCGACGGTGATCAGCTCGGCGAGATTGCCGTAGCCGTTGCGGTTGGTCGCCAGCAGCACGAAGCGCAGCCCGTCCTCAAGCCGGAACTCGGCGCCGACGATGAGCTGCAGTCCGCACTGCTTCGCCGCCAGGTGCGCCCGCACCGCGCCAGCCAGCGAACATTCATCGGTGATCGCCAGCGCCGAGTAGCCCAGCGCCGCGGCACGTTCCACCAGTTCCTCCGGGTGCGAGGCGCCGCGGAGGAAGGTGAAGTTGGAGAGGCAGTGGAGTTCGGAGTAGGAAGGAAGCATAAATTATGTTTGCCGGGTCTCGCCCCGGCGGGCGAAGTTGTGTGCCGGGAGTTCGTCCCGGCGGGGCCGTTTGCCGGGGTTCGTCCCCGTGGTCGGTGAGAGGTGCCGGGAGTTCGCCCCGGCGGCCGAGTTACTTTTCTTGCTTCGCCAAGAAAAGTAACCAAAAGAAGGCGACCCTGCTGTCGCGCCCCTGCGGGGTGCCCTGTGCTGCTCGACCGGCCGGGGCGGCTGCGGAACTCGTCCCTGCGGGGCTCAGACAGTCCTCGCCGACTTCCCCCCGGCCCCTCTGCGCTGCTCGGCGCGACAGAAGGGAGGCCGCATGCCACCGCCTGCCCGTGTGAGCCGCCGCGCAGCGCAGCCGAGTCGGGGGCAGTCGGGTGCCGCTGTCTGAGCCCGCAGGGCGAGTTTGCGGCGCCCGCCCGACTCGGCGAGCAGCGCAGGGGAGTCGTTGGCTTGCGCCCGCAAGCCAACGACCGGCGAACCCGGGTCGCCATTTGACACCCGCATAACCTGCATCGCACGAGAGCCAGCGCCGCAACAGC
>DAITBA010000001.1:740072-821878 GCA_036824005.1 Rhodocyclaceae bacterium | reverse complement strand
CACCCAATACAGTGCTGCGAAGACTATGCGGCATTATTTAAGACGCTATGTTTAGCACCCAGACCGCGAACGAAGATAGCACCACCCTCGCTACCGCCGAACGCTCCGACCGGATTGAAGCGCGAGATCTGCACCCCCGGTGTGCGCCGCAGCGCCGAGGCAAGATCCACGGCATTCTCCTCCCGCACCTGATCCTCGCCGACGACGGTACGCAGACTCGAAAAGGCATCGATGCGATTGTCCTCGACGATGGGCGTCGCGGTCACACGCAGCGCAGACAGTTCAGTGCTCTGGGCAAACACGCCGGCTGTGAAGGCAAGTGCCAGTGCGGCAGCGATGGTCTTCTCGTTCAATGGGGCTCTCCTTTCCGAGGTGAAACGCCGACATCGACGGCCTGGCGATGAGATGATCGATCGGCATGCTCGCCGTGATGCCCGCCAAGCGAATCTTCGCCCGTGCCGAACAAATCGAACTGCCGGCGGCGGGCAGCCGGCAAAGTGCTTTCGGCCTTGGCGAGCCTGTGGGATAGCTCCTCGGCCTGCTGTCGCGGCACACCGGCCTGCTGCATCCCGTCCGCGTCGCGCAGCAACGCGCCGGCACATAGAACCACGACCCACTTGCCCTCTTCGCGGCGCAGCAGCGCGCGACCACCGCGGACGCCCTGGATCCAGCTAGCCACCGCGTGTTCTTTAGCGATGACCACAGGATCGGTTCTTACTTTGTGCTCCGGCTTGTCATAGGTCGCGCTGATTAGCGCGCGGATCTCGCGCGCCTGCTTTGCATCGTCGGCTGCGCCGGCGGGTGCGGCGACCTGCAACAGGGCAAGAGATGCCGCCAGGAGGATGACGTTCGCGGAGCTGTTCATGACGCTACCAAGTGAAGACGGCCAACAGATTCAATCGATCGCCGGCGCTACGAGGAATCCGACTTCCGCCTGAAACGCCGCAGACAGATGCAGCCAGTGGCGCCCCGCTGGAAGCTCGAACTGCACGATCTTGCGGATCGGATTGCAACCCGTGTGCTCGCACAACAGGCCCTCGATCTTTCCGGAATCGCCGATCACGTCGATCCATGCCGGCTGGTCGATGGCGATCCGGTAGCGCCCCGGCGTGCGGATCTCCACCGGGAATGCCCCTTCGAAACTATTGGGTTTGCAGCCGTCGCGCACACAGGCGTTCAGGACGACACGATAGGGTTGTTCGACCTGGGCGCGCACGTCGGTATCGACGATGCCGGTGAACGTCGGGAAACTCGCCGGCGGGCGCTGCCAGGCCCGCATCAGTTCCTTCAACGTGCAGGACGATCCGACGGAATGGCTCATGGTCTGCGCCGGCGTGTTCGGCGCCGCGAGCAACAGAAGCAAAGCAATCAGACGCAGCATGTCGAACTCCTCAGAAGCGGAAATCCACACGCGCCGTCACGTAGCGTTCGGGGCGATAGATCGGCAGTGCGGGTATGGCAAGGTTCGTGGACACCACCTGGGTCGTGGCATAGGTGCGGTCTGTGAGGTTCTCGATCAGCGCGCTCAGTTTCCAGGCCGGTGTCAGCTGGTAGGACAAGGCGGCATCGATGACCGTAAAGTCAGGAAATGGACTGAGGTGGTTATCCTGGAAGTATCGCTGCGTTTCCCTGCGCAACGTGCCGGAAAGCGTCCACGGCCCGGAGCGGAAGGTGGAGTCGAGCTTCATGACGTGCCCGGAGGTAGCGAACGTGTTCTGCTTCGGATCGAGATAGGTGTAGGAGCCACCCCACTCCCAGCTTGGATTGATGCGATGGCGGAAGTCCAACACCACGCCGTCGGATCGTGCGACGTCGCCAACGTTAACGAAACAATTGCCCGGTCCGGGGGCGCAGATGGGATTCTGGTTGCGCGGCCGGGGAAAGATGGGCTTGGTGGACTTGGTGTAGAAGATGCTGGCGCCAAGCCTGAGATCGCGCGTTGCCTGCCACTCCGTGCCCAGCTCGTGCAGTGTGAATGTGGAGGCCACCAGCTTCGGATTGCCGAAGCTGCCGAAGAGCTGATTGAAGGTCGGAGCGGAAAAAGCCCGCGCGACGTTGCCGCGCACCAGCCACGAAGCGCCCGCGGGCTTCCAGACGAAGCCGGCTTTCGGACTCTTCGAGGTCTCGTCGTAGAAGGAGAAGTGGTCGACACGGTAGCCGGCCGACAGTGCCAGCTGGCCGTCGAGGGCAAGATAGCGGTCCTGCATGAACACCCCGGTGGTGTGTCCGGTGGTCGTGGTGCGGGCGATCCGGTCGGTGAGCTCGGCATTCTGGTATTCGCCACCAAAGGTCAGCAGATTGCTCGATGTCTCCCAGTTGAGTTTGCCGATCAGACCGTGGGAGACGGTGGCTTGGTCCGTGGGACCGTTATTGCCTGTCGGTGTGGCGAAGTTCGGATTGAAGCGCGTCTGCTCGTCGTAGTCGTTGTAGGTATAGGTGAGATCACCGTACCACTGCGGCGCGAACTGGTAGCCCACGCCGAGATGCGCGTGCTGGCGGTTGCCGTTCTCATAGCGCGCGGTCGGCGATCCGGTCGGATTCGCCGCCGCAGGCACGCCCGGAGACACGAGATAGCTCGGATTGTCGCGCTCCCACTCATAGCGCACGAATGCTGCGGACAGAGTAAGGTTGCCGAAGACCTTGTCGGCAAAAGCAGCGAAGTTCTGCAGCTGTGAATCGCTGAAATCGTGGCGGCCCCGCGGCTGCAAGTGACCGTCGGTGTCGCGCCGCTCGTAGCCGGCGAGGTAGCGACCGCCGCCTTCGAACGCTCCACCCACATGGCCGCCGAAGTCGGTGGTGTTCCATCGGCCAGCGGCGACGGACGCGAGGCCTCCGAACGCACCCGGCCGCAACGTCACCACGTTGATCACGCCTAGCCGCGAGTTGTTGCCATAGGCCGAGGAGGCCGGTCCCTGGATGACTTCGATGCGCTGCACGAGTGACAGCGGCAGCATGTTCAGGCTCGCCTCCGGAAACATGCCGTTGTTCAGTGGCACGCCGTCAATGGCCAGCGTGGTGGACGTGGACGAGCGCGGCTGGGCGGAGATGCCGTACATGCCCAGCGAAGGTTCGCCATCCGGCCCGCCGGAGCGGCGGATATTCACATTGGGCAGCGTCGCCAGTGCTTCGGTCACGTCTTTGACAGGCAGGGCCTCGATTTGTGGCTTTGAGATCACGCGAACCGGGCTCGACACTTCACTCGCCGGAAGCTGCTGCCGATCCGCCGTCACCACCAGCGTGTCGAGCGTGGTCGGTGTTGGCACCTGCTGGGCAAATGCCGTTGCCGCAGGCGCGGCGAGAAGTGCGAGGACGATCGGTATGCCGTTCTTGCGGTCCATTGGATTCTTCCTTATCGATTAGTGGAGGGGGCAAGCGCGCGCACGCGCACGCGATTTGCCTTGCGCGCCTCGCGCTTCTTCAACCAGATGAGCACGCCGGTCACGTTGAGCGCGACGACGAACAGTCCGAGCACGCACACGAAGATGCGCCACGGCAGGCCGAAGACGTTGCCCGTGTGCAGGGCGTAGAGCCAAGCGGTAACGCTGTTACCGGCGTACTGGCCGGCTGGAAGCTGCAGCAGCTTCAGTTCGCCGCTGTCAGCGTCCATGAACAGCCGGGTAAAACCCCGGCGGTCCTGGACATCGAGGCTGGTTCGCGCCTGGTACTGATAGACGCCGAGATGCCGGTTCAGGCGCAGGGAAACCGGCGACTCGACCGCGAAACCGCGCGCCTGCGCCTCCTGGGCGAGCAGTGTGGCACTAGCGGCGGCCGCTTCGCGCCAGCCCAGGCGCGGCTCCGTCAGCGGCGGGTTGCGTTTGGGCAGTTCTGTCCACGGCGGGCGGTAGTCGAAGAACGTCTGCATCACCGGCGTGTACACCGTGCTCCACAGATTCATGTAGACGCTCGACCAGGCGAAGATCAGCAGCATGGTCCATAGCCACAGTCCGCCGGCACGGTGTATGTCGAAGTTCACACGCACGGATGAAGCGGGCCACTTTACCTTCCAGGCAGGCCACCAGCGTCGCCAGAAGCTGCGTCGCGTGACGCCCGCATGGCCGCGGCGTCGCGGCGGCAGCGTTAGGTAGGCGGCGACGAAGCAGTCCAACGTCCACAGCACGGCCCCGATGCCGAACAGCCAGAGGCCGAACTCGCCCAGGGCGAGCTCATAGTGGAGCTTGTAGATGAACGGCATCAGGTCGATCCACCCCCGTGGAATGGCGCCGAAATCGCGCCGGCCGATTTCGGCGCCGGTACACGGATCCAGCAGAAGATGGTTAAAACCGAGTGACGGCGACGCACCGGTCAGCGGATCCCTGCGCGCCTCCATCACCGCGTAGGTTGCACCCTGACTTCCCGCCAGATAGATGGATATCACCCGCGCCTGCGGCGCGTGTTGTTCCGCGTGCACCGCCAGCGCCCCAACGTCCAGTGCACCACACGCGGCTGCCGGCGACGCAAACAGTCGCGGGTTGAGCGCACGCTCGATTTCCTCGTGGAACGCGAGAATGCTCCCGGTGGTCCCGGCGACGATCAGGATCGCCGCCAGGGCCAGGCCGACCCAGCGGTGGCACAGCACCCACAGGCGGCGCGTCATGCCGGCTCGCAATGCCCCCGCCAATTCAGAAGCTCAGGTTGGCGGCAACGTAAAAGGCCCGCTTGTCGCCGGGCGAGTGCAGGCTCTGGGTGCCGTCATACCAGACGTACTCGAAGTAGCGGTCGGTGAGATTCTTGATCTGGAAATCCAGCGACACCTGCTTGGCGAGGCGGTAGTTCAGGCCGACATTGACCAGCGTGAAGCCACCGAATTTGCCGGTGCTGTTCGTGCGCTCCAGGAAGTAGTCGCTCTGGCCATTCACCCACAGCGACACTCGCCAATCGGGTGCGAACTGATAGTCCACGCCGGCGCTGTACAGCTGATGCGGGATGTGGTCGATCTCCTTGCCCAGGCTCGCCGGCACCGCCGGGTCTGGCACCAGGATCTCCGAGTCCTGCCGGGCATAGGCGAGCCACGCCTGTACGCTCTCAGTCGGACGCAGGTTGACCTCGAAATCGACGCCCCGCCGACGCGTCTTGCCGATGTTGTCCGACTCGTTCGAGGGATCATTCAAGCGCCGCCGCTCTTCGCCGGTCGCCGTCTGTTGCCACAAGGCGACGCGCCCTTCGATCCATTTGGCCGGACTGAATTTCAGACCCGTTTCCCAGCCAGTGTTGAGCGACGGTTCGAGATCCGTCACCCGCGGCGGAATCTTGTAAGCCGATGCACCGACACCAACCTGGAATGTTCGGCCCCAGTTGCCGTAGACGCTGTAGCCCTGCGCCGGCGTATAGACGATGCTGAATTTCGGCTGTTTGATCAGGCCGTAGTCGTTGATCGCGGCCCGTGTGCCGTTGAGCCGGTTGACGAAGTTGCCGTCGGCCGTGTCGACCCGGTAGGCAGGGACGAGCTTGAGCGACTCGATAGGTCGATAGACCACCTGGACGTATGCACCGTAGATGTCGAAATCGAACTTCTGGTCGCGCGTCTGGCTCTGCCGCACGCGATTGACGGTCAGATAGCGCCGGCTCTCGTTCTCCTGGAATTGGGCGTCGATGCCGCCCTCCAGCGCGAATTCCGTCGCCCACGACACCTTGGGCCGATAGGTCACCGCGGCCAACGCGCCGTAATGCCGCTCGTCGGTGACGCGCTCCTGCTGCGACACGCCGGCCGAAAACTTGACCCAGCGCTGGTCGTTGAAATCGTTCAGGTAGGCCTTGGCAGCGACGGCCGTATTGCCGCCCAGCTCGGCGTCGAGGTGGGCGCTGTACTGCCCGAGCCGCCGCTCACCCTGGTCCGAGGCGTTGAACGTGTAGGACAGCGTTGGCCTTGTGCGCGAATCGGCGCGAGTGAGGTAGCCCGGTTCCTCGGCTTCGGCCTTGTGATGCCTCAGGACTAGCCCGAGCCGGTACGCACCGTCCTGCGGGCCGTAGAACCACTTGCCGGCCAGCGAGTACTTATCGAGCTTGGAGTGATCGCGATAGCCGTCCGACGAACGAACTCCCGCGAAGTACTGTTGGGAGAAGCTCCCGTCGTCGATGCCCTTCGCCACTTGGGCGTCGAGGCTGTTGAAGCTACCATAGCTGACCCGCCCCAATGTATGCGAGCCGGACGTGCGCGTCACGATGTTGGCATTGCCGGCGATGTTGTGCAGTCCGTGGCGGGGGTCGTTGGTGCCACGCACGGTCTCGATGTACTCAATGTCGAGCGGGAAGATCATATCCAGGTAGGGCATGTTGCCGTCGTTGCTGTTGCTTGGAATACCGTCGATCAGCAGCTTCACGGCGTTGATCTCGCCCTCGCCGTTGAAGGCGCGGAAGGAGAACTTGCCCGAGGTCGTGCCTTGGTTGAAGTCCGTCAGCATCACGCCGGGAATCCGCCCCAGGAGCTCCCAGCTGTGGTCCACAACCTGGTTCTGGATCATGTTCGCGCCGAGCACATCCACGGAAGTGAGCACGCTGCGCGTCGGCAGCGGGCCGACGCTCGCCGCGGACACGGTGACCGTGCCGAGCACGAGGGTCGAATCGCTTTGCGGCGGATTGGCCTGCTGGGCCACGGCGTTAGCCGAAAGGGCTGCAAGCAACGCTGCTGAGCGCTGCCAGGGCTTGATGAATCCCATAGTGGAATCTCTCCGTTGGAAGTAAGAAAGGCGGAGTCGAGCGCAGACTTGACTTGCAGGCGGGCCGAACGCCCTGCCTGTGAGCGCCGCCCTCGGGCAAGCAACTTATGGCGTTGCCGCTTTCTGCGCCAGCACTCGCCCGTCGTTGGCGGTGGCACGCGGCGTCACAGGGCCGCCTTCCGCCGCAGAGGTCTCGACGCGCCGTTTCAAATTCGCGACAACGTCGTTACCGTCGCCGCCGGATCTGGCCACTGCGTCGCGCATGTCGCTCTCCCAGACGAGAGTCGCCGCCTTCCGGCGCCATGTCTCCTTCTGCTCGGAGTGGGTGTGGTGAGTGTGCTCACGGCGATGACGGGTAATCCAACGGTGGGCCTCGTGTTCATCGACCGCGACACCTTCGCCGCGCTGGTACATCGAGCCGATCTGGATCTGCGACGCGTGATCGCCGCGTTCCGCGGCGACCCTATACCAGTGCAGCGCCTGCGCGAAGTCCTGTGGCACGCCGTCGCCGTGCTGATGGACGACCGCCAGATTGTAGGCGGGATCGACGTCGCCACGCTCTGCCCACGTCTTCCACAGGGTAAGTGCTGCCGGCGTGTCGCCCCCGCGCTGCAATATCGCTGCTCGGCGCAGGTCGGAATCTACGTTCGCGGCGATCGCGTGGGAAATAAAAACAAGAACTAGCAGAGCAGCGGAGAATCTACCCCGAGACAGATATTTCACTGGCATCTCCCCAATGAATTCGTGGTTGGTTTCGGCGCAAACGGACTCGGCGCACGACGGGGCGCCGGCCACTCGGCGCCGCGCGGCGCATGTCCGCGGCAAAGCGCAATAGGCTTCCTCATTCGCGCAGCCGCACGGACCCGTCCGGCAGGATGTCCCACGGGCGAATCGACAAGTCGATGTCTTCCGCCGGGCGCGGAACGGCGCCGAGTACGGGTGCCTTCCGGCCGAGGGCTTCGATTTCCTTGCCGACCCGCAGTTTTGGCATTGAGTAGCTCTCGACGGGTCCGCTTGGCGGGAACACGGCGGGCCTCAATTCGAATCGCAGCACGTAGGCGAACACGCCGACACAGACGACGCCGACGAGGTTGAAAGCAATGATGAGTTTGATGGCGAACGGCATCCACACCTCCAAGCAACGCGCGAAAGAGCCCTGCTTTGGCGCACGGCGATCGCGGCAACGAACGGACAGCGGGAATCAGGTCGCGATGGGAGGTGCGCGAGGACTTGCCGCAGACCCCGAGTAGCTCGAAGGTGGCGAATGACGGGATAGTGATTTTGCTGGGGTGACGTCCCGTGCCGCTTGCGGTGCGGACAGTTCCGATGGCAACAGAGCGAACGAGCCGCTATGGGTGAGACAGAACGGGCAGTCGGCATCTTGCCAATTGCGCCCCGTATCGGCGGGTGTGCCCTGGCTCTGTTCGGGCGCAATGACGACGGTCTTGAACCCCGTCGCCGAGCAGATCTCGGTCCCGGTTCCTGCGCTGCCGTTGCCGGCGGCGAGAAAGCGTGAAAAGGCAGGCACCGCGGCGGTGAGCAGCAAAAGCAGCGCAGCGAGCCAGGCGATGCGCCGAATATGACGACCGCGGCGCTTCACGCGCACGGCACCGAGACGAGGAGCAGCATCGCTGGGTCCGGGCGTAGGTCGACCGGCGGCGTCATTACCAGGGGACCGCCCAGCGTGCGCAAGATAGCTGGCGCGCCGACGAACTTCATGAGCGCGCGCCCGCCGGCAAAGTGCTCATCGAACATCTCTCTGCCCCCCAACGCATTCAGCTTGTTGATGGCGGAAGAAGCGCGCAATGGCGTCCCCCCAACACTTTGTGGCGAAGTCTACGCGTTCCGTGAATGCGTGAGTCGCGGCATTTGGTCGCACGCGATGCCCGCAGGCAGCAACCCCGCCCGCATGCGATTGGTGTGTGCGCGCGTGATGTCCTGTCCCGTTAGTTCGTAGCACGGCTATCGCGTGCCCGAAGCCGTGGCGTAGATAAGGATGCCGAGGCCCCACCAGGCGAGCACGGCGACAAAGCATGGCGCGGATGATCGGCATTCTCATGCTGCGAATTAGCGGGACAGGACACTAACGCAAGGCTTCAATTGTCGCGGCCGTCAAAACTCCCGACTTCGCCGCGATGTTGCCGCGACTGTCGATGAGGTAGGTGCGTGGCATTTCGCCGCGCCACTGCGGGTCAATGGCGTAGCGCAGCCTGTCCGGGGACGCGTCGCCGAACGCCCAGGTTTCACTCTTCACCTTGGTGCGTGCGAGCAACGGCTGGAGTTCGGCCGCCGCAGTCACGGAATCCGTCGCCACGGTGACGACCCGCAGGCGCGGCCGGCTTGCCTGCATGCGTGCGACCAGCTCAAGATTGTGGAAGCAGTAGCTGCAGTCCGTCGACCAGAACACGATCACCAGCGGCTGTCCGGCATGGGCGCGCTTGATCGCAATGATGCTGTCCGGCTCGAAAGGACGAAACATCGGCGCGGCGTCTGCGGCAATTGCCGGGAGGCAGCACGCGGCCGCGATCGCACAGGCAAGCCAGCGCATGCTCATGGCAACTCCCGCACGACAATGCCCTTCTCCTCGGTACGCCAGACCAGCCACGTCTTGTCGCCCCTCGTCACCAGCCGCGGCTGGTCTGATTTGCCCGACGTGCTGGCAACGGTATTCGCCGTCCAGGTTCGGCCGCCATCGCGCGAAACCTGTCCTTCGATCGTGGTCCGCGTCCCATCGAAACGCTTCCAGACGACGCGCACGGTTGCAGCCGTCACGGCGAGATCGGCGTGTTCGGCATCGGCGCCCAGGTGGCGCATCCCTTCCACGCGTCCTCGCCCGAGACGGCCATAGAAGGCACCGGGCTTGCCGTCCGAGTGGTTGAACCAGACGGCGTGACGAACCCCTTTGTCGTCGAGGACAATGCTCGGGCCGTGGTGCGGACACGCCTCGACCTTCCACCGGTCGAACGTCACCCGCTCCACGACGGGTTCGGCCACCGCCGGATCGAGTCTTGCCAGGGCATGATCACGCTCGCTGCCGGGAAAGACATGGCGCCACATGGCCAGCGGCACGCCATCGACATCGAGCGCCACGGCGATGCGGCAGCATTCGCACGCGTGATCGGCGAGCTTGAAATCGCCGCGCCACGAGGCTCCTTCATCCTCCGATACCGCATAGTAGATCGCCGCGCCTCGGTAGCTGCGGCCCTCGCGCGTGTGCCGCTCGAGATCCCGCTTGTCGATCCAGACCACGAAAATGCGTCCGTCGCGGGCGACGATGATCGAGTCGAACCTGTGGGTGATGATCTCGCGGTTTTCATGGACCGTCGCCGGCGCCGACCAGGTCCGTCCGCCATCGAGGGAACGCGAGAAGCGGATGTCGGCGGTATAGCGCGGCGAGGTGGGCATGGTCCAGGTGACGTAGAACTGTCCGTGCGGACCGAAAACGAGCTTCGGCCGGTTCTCGCCGTCGGCGGACACCGGTTCGCGTCCGTCGGTCACGACAATGGGTGCAGACCATGTGACACCGACATCGCCGCTCGAACGCAATACGATGCGCCCGTCCTCGACGGCTACGAACCACAGCTGCCCCGCCGTGTCGAACGCGGCGGAACTACCCAGCTCGACAGGCTTCTTCTTCGGCTGCTGCTGCGCTGCCGGCTGCCCGCTGCCATGACCCTCGTGCGCCAGGCCCGCGGAGCAGGCAATAGCGGCGAGGAACGGCAACAGGTAGGTGGCCGGCACTCTCATCAATAGGTGCCCCGAAGTTCTGCGAACACCGTACGCTGCGGGAAGGGATGAAACTGGTAGTAGCGCTCGTTGTTCACGTTATCGACGCCAAGCGCAAGCTCGATCCCCTTCATCGGTTTGTAGGCTACCCGGACGTCGGCGACGGTGTAGCGGGAGACGCCGCCGAAGGTGTCGGGATTGACATCGGAGTTGTCCAGCTCGTTCCACTGCCGCCCGGAGTGGCGCAGAGCCGCGCTGAGCTGCCATTGGGCGTTTGGACGGTAACTTGCCTGCAGCGTCGCGCGCACCTTGGGTACGCGGACCCAGTTCTTGCCGACGCTGGCGAGGAAGTTGTTTTCCAGGGTTTTGGATCGATTAATGGCGAGGCTCGCATCCAGCGCCAAGCCTCGGATGGGAAGCTCCGGTGCGGCGAGGGCGAACTCGATGCCGCGCGTGCGCACCCGTCCGACGTTCTGCACGTTGGTGATGTTGGGCACGACCGCGGTATTCGTCTGGGTGTAGATGGTATTGCGAATGTCATCCTCGAAGAGCGATACGCGAAGCGTGTCGCTGCCAATGAAGCGCTCCCAGGTAAGCTCCTTCGCCAGGGAGCGCTCGGGATTGAGATTCGGGTCGTTGATCTGGATCGAGGAGCCGGTGCGGGTGCCCTGAAACAGTTCGGCCACCGTCGGGAAACGCACGCCTTTGCCGACGCTGCCCCGCAGCAGCCATTCCTCGACCGGTGTCCAGGTCACGGACAGCTTGGGCGAGGTGGCGTTGATGGTGCGGCTGGGGTAGTCCACCGAGCCCGCGCCGGTGATGAATTGGAAGCCTTCGAAGGCGCGCCAATGCTCCTGACGCACGCCGAAGGTGGCACGCCAGGTCTGCGCGAACTGCCAAGCGTCCTGCGCATAAAGGGCGGTCAGGCGCGTCTTGCCGAAGAAACTCTGGTTCAGGCTGGTCGTCACGCCGCGCCAATCGGAGGCGTTGTAGACGACGTTCGACAGATCGTAGGCATTGTGGTGCAACCCGAACGTGAGCGCATGTTTGCCATCGCCGAAGTCCCCTGCGGTGGGTGTATAGGTGGACTGGATCTCGAAGGTCTTCCAGCCAGTGCCATCGCGCCGGGTGACTGTTCCGGTGCCGCCGCTCTGCGCGATCGGTTCCGGGTTGTCGGCCTGAAACGTGTCGTCCGCCAGAATCTCGTAGGCGGAGACGACCAGTGAGGCGTTCCATCCGGTCTTGTTGCGGGTCTTGAGTGTGAAGCCGCCTTGAATATGCTCTTCGTCCCGGTTGCTCGGCGCGAAGGTCGCGGCCGGAATATTGAACGTCGTGCCGTTGTTGCTCACGCGTCCGGACCAGACCAGATTGCCGGCCGCGTCGCGGATGAAGGGCCGGTTGGTATTGGCGGTGTCGTTCTTCCAGTAGGCGACGAATGCGTCTGCAGCCAGCGTCGGGGTGAAGTCATAACCGAGGCGCAGCTTGACATGGTCCTGAACGGTGTGATCGATGGCGCCGCTCGAGGCGCCGAATACCGCGCGCCGCAGTCCCTTGGGGTCGGTGTCGTAATGTACGCCGGTGACCGGTGTTGCGGCTCCGGCAACGGCGGGAAATACGCCGGCGGCATTGGCCGAGACCGTGTAGTACTGCATCGGGTGCGAATAGGTGTCCAGGTGGTTGAGACCCAGGGACCAGGCAAGACCCGACTCCAGGCGGCTGCCAATGTACCCGGAGAATTGCTTGCCGTTGAACCGCTCGTCCACGCCGTATTCCTCGAACTTCTGGGTCCAGCCCTGGATGCGGCCACTGGCTTCGAACTGCTTCGGCATGCGCGTCGTAATGACCACCGTCGTGCCGATGGAATTGCCGGGATAGATGGCCGAGAACGGTCCATAGAGCACGTCGACCCGCTCGATCTCTTCCGGCGCGACCATGTTCCAGCGCGGCGCGTCGAAGCGCCCCAGGAAGTTGGAGATCAGATAGCCGTCCATGAAGGCGAGACCGCGCGGCGCCTGCAGGGGCGAGAAACTGCGCCCGCCGATGAGGGCGTTGCGGTCGCCGATGTAGCGTTTGCGGATCATGGTATTGGGCACGTAGAGCAGGGCGTCCTCGGGATTCACGAGGTTTTGCGCGCGCAGTTCCTCGGCGGTGCGGCTGGCGGTGGAACTGGGCAGGTTGGGATCCAGGGGCGCGCGCTCGCCGCTGACCGTTATTGGGGTGAGCTGTTGTTCGGTGGCAACGCCCTGCGCGAGAGCGCTCAGCGGGAAACACAAAGCCAGCGCCAGACTCGTCGGGGACATCCTTGGTGGTGTTTGGTTGTTCATGACAGGCACAAGTTGATCACAGGAATTAGGAGATTCGAGTTCATCCCGTCCAGGGCGGGACACCCTCGATCCGGCGCGGCAACCGATACCGGATCAGAACTTGATACTTACTCCGGCGTTGAACGACCTCCCCGGCGCCGGCACCGGACCCAGTTGGCCCAACGTACCGTTTGCCTTCCAATCCGCATAGTCCACGCCGCCCAGCGGCAGGTAGTGGAACCTGTCGAACAGGTTTGTGATGCTCAGATCGAAACGGACATTGCGCCACTGGTAGGCCGTGCGCAAATTGACGAGCGCATAGCCGCCGGTTTCCGGCTCAAGACGCACGGGATCGACCCGCGACTTGCGGTCTACGAGCTGCAGCTCGACGGCATTGGTCCAGGCGTTGATCGCGTGCTCGACGCTCAGCCGCAGGTTCAGCGGCATGATCTGATACAGGTCCGTGCCGGTATCGGTGCGCTCGCCCCGCGTCAGCCCCAGAACTGCCTTGACCTGACCGCGACCAATACTCGGGTTGTCCCAGACGGTCGCATTCAATGACAGATCAATGCCGTAGAGCTTGGCGTTGTGATTGGCGAACTGCAGCAGCGCCCGCGTGGCACCCATGGCCATCCGGGGATTGAAGGTGCCGATACGATTGACGCCGATGTAGTCGCGCACGTAGGTGTAGTACGGCGTCGCCGCGAATTCCCATTGCCGCCGCTCGGCATCGTGCCAGCTCGCCGTCGCGCTTACGGTGTGCGCAACTTCCGGCTTCAGGTCGGGGTCGCCGACATAGCCGTTGGCGTCGCCGAACCAGCCTATCATGGTCATGGCCATGGTGCCGCGGCCCCAAGCGTAGCGCTCGTACAGGTTGGGCGAGCGGGTCTTGCGCGCGTAGCCGAATTCGTAGGACTGCGTGGGCTCCGGCTCGAAGCGTGCCAGCGTCGTCACGTCGATGTTGTTATCGCGTCGGGCGCGATCCCTGGCGTTGAAGGCGAGCGCGGCGGCAGCGTCCGGGTTCGGCATCATCATCATGGCCATGTAGCTGTAGGGCTGAACCGGGCCGGTGTCCGTCCTGACGCGCTCGCCGCGCACGCCGAGCAGCGTGGTCCAGCGGCTATCCCATTTCGATTCCAGTTCGCCGAACAGGGCGAGGCGCTCGCGTCGGCCGTCGTTGATGTTGATGAAGGTAAGCGGCTCCATCATCATCGAGCCGGGAACGGGCGGCCAGCGGTCGTCGAGCGTGAAGCGGTGGAACTCGTGGCCGATGCGCGCGGTGTGCTGCGACGTCAGGGGTAAGTCCGCCTTCAGGGCATAGCCGATGTCCTCGCCGCGGGTCTTCATCGGCATCGTCCCGGTCTTCTCCGGCGAGAAAAAACCCATTTCATGCTTGACGTCCTGCCAGTACAGCCGCGCTTCGAGCCTGCCCAAGCCCAGCTCGCCCTTGTAGCCGATATTGAGATGGTTGGCGTGATTGCCGACCATGTCCATGTACTGATTGACGAAACCTTGGTAGGGAATGGTCTGGTGCCCCGCTTTGACGGTCAGTGCGTGGCCATCGCCCCGCAAGCCGAAGGTCAGCGCCTGATTGTGGGACTCGTACAGCGTCGAGCGCACCTTGTTGCCGTTGCCGTCTTTGTAGCTGCTGGCGTGATCGACGGCGGCGGTGACGCCGAAGCTCAGACGGTCGCTGCCGATCGCCGCCGCCACGGACCCGGCCGTGCCTCTGCTGACGCTGCGATACGCCGCCGCGACACTTGCTTCGGTGGCGATCTCACCGGCACTGCGGGCGAACAGCGGCGGCCGGGAGGCAACGGTGATCGTGCCGGCGATACTGTCGCCGCCGAGGCTGACCGGCGTGATACCGGCGATGACGCCAAGGCTGGCGACGTTGCTCGGATCGATATAGGAGAGCGACGGATTCATGTGATTGCCGCAGGCCGAGGTAGTCTGCATGCCGTCGATGACAAGCTTGATTCGATCGTCATTGAGGCCGCGAATCACCGGGAGGCTCGACACACCGCCGCCCCTGTAGAGACTGACGCCCGGAATGCCGTCGAGCAGTTGGGCGGCGTCGCCGGAGGCCGGTCGCTTTGCCGCCAGCGCCTCTTCGTCGGCACCGATAGGCGCCGCCCGAACGGCGATTTCTCTCAATACGGTTTCATCGGCCGCGAGCGATGCGGTCACCTGAGCTATTGCCGCCAATGCAAGCGTGATAGGTTTGGTCTTCATCTTTTCTTCCCTACAAGAAGCAGAGCCTTCGGATTACGCCGAGCGGCGGGTCGTCGGTACCGGTGACTCTATGCACTTGTTTTACCGGCACGCAGCGAGTGCAAGCTAGTTGGCATCCGTCGGATCGCCGACGAAGCCGATGCGCACGAGCCCTGCTTTCGCCGCCACCGCCATCACCTGGGCTACGCGTTCGTAATGCACGTGCCGGTCGGCGCGGATGTGCAACTCCGGTTGCGGCTGCCCGCTCGCCGCGGCGCGGAATCGCTCGGGCAGCACGTCGCGCTCGGCCGGCTCGCCGTTCCAGAACAGTGCGCCGTCCTCGCGTATGCCAAGCTCGATGTGATCGGGCTGGGTCAGATTGGGATTGCTCGATGCCTTGGGCAGATCGATCTTCACCGAGTGCGTGAGCAACGGCGCGGTGATGATGAAGATCACCAGCAGCACGAGCATCACGTCCACCAGGGGCACGACGTTGATCTCGGCGTTCGGCGCCTGGTGGTTCTGACTGCGGAAGCTCCCGAGTGCCATGATCGCGCCTCAGTCCGCCGCCTTCATCACCGCGCGCAGGGAGTGCGCGCGCGCACCGCTCGCCACGCTTTCCTCGTGTTCGACGGTAATCAGCGTGATCAGGTCGTGGGCGAAGGCATCGAGGTTGGCAAGCCAGACGCGGTTGCGCCGGGTGAAGAAGTTGTAGGCAAGCACGGCGGGGATGGCGACGGCCAAGCCGAGCGCCGTCATGATCAGTGCTTCACCCACCGGCCCGGCGACCTTGTCCAGCGTGCCCTGACCGGAGAGCCCGATGGCGACCAGGGCGTGATAAATGCCCCACACGGTCCCGAACAGCCCAACGTAGGGCGCCGCCGAACCGGCCGAGGCGAGCAGCGTCAGACCATACTCGACGCGCGCCGTTTCCTGGTCGATCTCGTTGCGCAGTACCCGCGTGACATACTCGTTCAAACCGCCGGCTGCGGCGAGCTTCTGCTTGCCCTCGCGGCCCTTGCGCGCTGCCGCGCAGGCCTCGCGCGCCAGTGACGCGAATGCATTGTCCGCCTTCGAAACCGCGATCAGGTGTGCTGCATCGTCCAGCGAGTCCGAATCCCAGAATCGCTGGAGAAAGGTTTCGGCGCGATGCCGGGTCAGAAAGTCCTGCACCGACTTGGTGATGATCAGGTACCAGCTCGCCGCCGAGAGCGCGAGCAGCAATGCCAGAACGCACCGGCCGAGCATGTCGGTCTGGGCGAGGAAGTGGGCAAACCCCAGGGTCTGTTCCATCGGATCACTCTTGCTGCAAAACAAAGTTGAAGGGTTGCAGGGCCACCGCCCGCACCGGCATGCCGTTGTGCTGAGCAGGCCGACAGCGCCACTGCCGCACTGCGGCAAGCGCGGCATCGTCGAGGCGCTGCACGCCTGACGACTTGTCCACCGCGGCGCGCGTGACGGCACCGTGCGCGTCCAGCTCGACACGCAGAACCACGCGCCCCTGTTCGCCCAGGCGCCGGGACATCGCCGGATAAGCCGGTGGCATCCGCTCCGGACAGGTCACTGCGAGTTCCGGCAGGATTGCCGATTTGGGCGGTTCCGCGGCCGGTGGCGCCTGGACAACGGGCGGTTCCGGCGCCGCCACCGGCGCTGGCGCGGGCGGCAGCGCGACGGGTTCGCTCGGTGCCGTAACGGGCGCCTCGACGACCATCTGCTGCGGCGGTGGCTGAGGGGCGCGCGGTTTGGGCAACGGACGCTCCAGCCGGACCTGCTTGGGCGGCTCAGGCTTGGCCGGTTCCTCCGGCGGCGGCTTGGGCGTCAGCAGGCTGACGAACAACGGAACGATTTCACCCCGCTGCACGTCGAGCCGGTGGTGCCATAGGGCGTAGAGCAGGGCGACGTGCAGCGCCACGACACTCGCTGCGCCACTCCAGCTCAGCCGGCGCCGTGCGCGCACACCGGACAGCGAGTCACATGCCATTGTCAACCGTGCGCGGCAACGCGGTGGTGCGGGGGTGCATTCCCAACCCCGTGCAAGCGCAGCGCCTGCGGTAACGCGCGCACGCAGGCATTCGCTTCGACCATGCTCGTTTCCTCCCCCTCGGCCCGGACGCGTTGAACGGCGTACCGGTCACTCCGGGCGCGGATTATAGGTAGTGGCAGCGCGGCGTAAAATGCGACACGCTGTCGCACACCATGGAAATGCGCATGAACACTGGCTCTCGGGGCACGCGACAAATCGACGCACCCTCCATTGGCCGGGCCGGCGTAGAATCTGCTGTCCCGTCCCACGGCCATGCAGAGCGCGTCCGTCCTCACGCCCAATCCGCTGCAGCGCCTGGTGTTGCTGCGTTGGATCGAAGTGGCAAGCCAGTTGCTGGTGCTCGCCTTCGCGACGCTGTACCTGCGCATCGAGCTGCCCTTGCCGCCACTGATCGCCGTGAGCGTGGCGCTCGCTGCGTTCAACGTGTTCACCGTCGCCCGGCAGCGGCAGCCCAAGCCCGTGACGGAAACCGAACTGCTCGGGCAACTCGCGGTCGACGTCGTGGCCCTGGCAATCCTGCTGTACTTCAGCGGCGGTGCCACCAACCCGTTCGCGTCGCTCTTCCTGCTGCCGCTCACCATCGCCGCCGCCACGCTGCCGGCGGTGCATGCCTGGGCCATGGCGGCACTCACACTGGGCGCCTACTCGCTGCTCATGGTCGTCAATGTGCCGATGCCACCGCCGAGCAACGAGCTGGCGCAGCTCGACCACTACATCTGCACTGCCACTGGCGTGAAGACCGCCGATCCGGGCGAGACTTTCGGCTTCGGGCTGCATGTGCTAGGCATGTGGCTGAACTTCCTGCTGAGCGCATTGATCGTCGCCTTCTTCGTCGGGCGTATGGCGTCGGCATTGCGCGCCCGGGAGCAGGAGCTGGCGCGGGCGCGCGAGGCGGCGCTGCGCAACGAGCAGATCCTGGCGCTGGGCACGCTCGCCGCCGGTGCCGCTCACCAGCTCGGCACGCCGCTGTCCACCATGGCGGTGGTCATCCGGGAACTGGAGCTTCAGTACGGCAGTAACCTGGAGCTGGCGCCCGATCTTTCGCTGATGCGCCAGCAGATCGACAGTTGCAAAGCCATCCTGTCGCAACTGGTCGATGCCGCCGGTTACACTCGCGGCGAAGACGGCCAAGGGATCGCCCTCGATGCCTATCTTGACCGGATCGTCGACGAGTGGCGCGTGCTCAGACCGGCGGCGAAGGTGACGAAGCACCTCGCGGCAAGTCGGTCCGCGCCGCGCATTCTCGCCGATCGCACCCTGGAATACGCGGTGCTGAATCTCCTGAACAACGCGGCCGACGCCTCACCCGAGGGAGTCGAGGTGTGCGGCACCTGGGACGACAGCCAGTGCACCGTGGACATTCTGGATCGCGGACCCGGTCTCGATGCGTCGGTGGCGCCGCGGATCGGTCAGCCGTTCTACACGACCAAGACCGACCTCGGCGGCATGGGCATCGGCGTGTTCCTGTCCAACGCCACGGTGGAGCGCTACGGCGGCAAAGTGGAGCTGACCAACCGCGAAGGCGGCGGTGCCCGCACCCGTATTCATCTGCCATTGAAGAGGCTGCTGGTGGAACCATGAACGACAGCGATCAGGATCGACCCTCCCTGCTGCTGGTGGACGATGACGACGTGTTCCGCGGTGTGCTCGGCCGCGCCCTGACGCGGCGTGGTTTCGCCGTCACCGCCGCCGCCTCGACGGAGCAGGCGATCGAGCTGGCCACCGACCAACCACCGGAATACGCCGTGGTGGACCTTAAGATGCCGGGAGATTCCGGGCTGACTTTGATCGAAAAGCTGATCGAGCTCGACGCCGAGACGCGTATCGTGATGCTCACGGGCTATGCGAGCATCGCTACTGCCGTCGAGGCGATCAAGCTGGGCGCCACGCATTATCTCGCCAAGCCCGTGGATGCGGACGACGTGGTTGCGGCGCTGCATCGCACGGCGGGCGACTCGTCCCTGCCCGTGAGCGGCGAACCCCTGTCCGTCGACCGGCTGGAATGGGAACACATCCAACGCGTGCTGGCGGAGAATCAGGGCAACATCTCCGCCACCGCTCGCGCGCTGAAGATGCACCGCCGGACTCTGCAGCGCAAGCTGGGCAAGAGGCCGGCGAAGTCGTGAGCGCTGCGGCGCAAGACCAAACTCCAGGGCGCGCCCGCCTCGATAAGTGGCTATGGGCGGCACGATTCTACAAGACGCGAGCTATGGCCGCCGCGGCAGTCGAAGGCGGCAAGGTGCATCTGAACGGCGCCCGGACCAAACCGGCAAAAGAGATCAGGATCGGCAATACGCTTGACATCGGCATCGCCGACATGCACTGGACGATTGTTGTCAGGGCCTTGTCGAGCCAGCGCCGGCCGGCGGCGGAAGCACAAAACCTCTACGAGGAAACAGCGGATAGTCTCGCGCGACGACAGTCGGCGCTGGAGGCGCGGAAGATGCAGGGAGCAGCGCGACCGGCGCTGCGCGGCCGACCGACCAAGCGCGACCGGCGCCGGTTGTCGCGTTTGGACAATGGCGCGATGTGAGCCCGCGCGTCGCGCACCGCGATAAATCGGACATGCTGTTGGTTCGAGCGCGACGAAAGGGGGATATCGAGGCGGTTTTCACCGGATTTAAGGCTCGTCGCACCCCGGGCCATGACTATCCGTACCGCGCCGTGCTGCAGCGGACCGTCGTTGCGGAAAAAGTGCTCGAACGTGTTTTGACGATGAACTATGCCAACTTCAAGGGGTCGGTCTCGGACCCGGATCGCCATGAGGCGTACTTTGGGGTCTGGGCGCGCATGCGCGAGTATCAGCTCGCCGGCGAGTCCGAGCCATCGTGATCAAGATCGATCTCGCCGATAGCAATGTAAGGTCTGCGGTCGAGCGGCTGCTCGCTCGGACGCAGAACTCACGCCCGGCGTTCTTCGCAATCGGCGAGCTGGTTGCGGAGAGCACAAAGCAGAGATTCGTGGCGGGACGGGGGCCGGATGGCAATCCATGGGCGCCGAACAGCCCGACCACCATTGAACATTACCTACGTCAGCGCACCGGGTTGTTCGACAAAGTCACCGGTAAGCGTACAGGTACGAAGAAGAGTTTCACGGGTAGGGCCGGTGAAAGAAAGAAGGCCGCCATTGCCGCGGCCAAGAAGCCGCTGCACGGCCTGACTGGCCTCCTGGCTGATCAGATTTTCTACAACGTCGTCAGCGATGGGGTGGAGGTCGGCTCCCCCATGATCTATTCAGCGATGCAGCAGTTCGGTGGCAAAAAATCCGCATTCCCTCACCTGTGGGGCGATATCCCTGCGCGCCCTTTCCTTGGCCTCTCACCATCAGATGAGCAGAGCATCCTGGATGTGATCGAGGAGTTTCTGTCCCTCTAGCCTCACCCCGGCGCCCTTCGTTGCCGCGCCGCACAATGCCAATTGCAATTTTCGGTACCTGCCTAAAAATTACGCAATTTTTCGGCAAATCCCCTCCAATTATCGTGCCGTCAAGCACCATGTGGCCGACTACATCGGCCACAAGCTCGCGCGCATCGGCGTCGAGCCGCAGAAGGTCTTCAAGCCGGAGGCCTACGAGGCGATGCGCGCACGGCTCACCATCAGCCAGGGCCAGGGGCACGACGCCCGGGCGATCAGCCTGTGCTATCCGCTCGCGCTCAACAATCTCGCCATCCGCGCCCTGAACGCCGCCGCCCAGGAGGGATCGTCCCTGGTCACCGCGGCGATCGTGCGCGACGCCTGAAGGAGGCCCGACATGAATCGACCGATTACCTTGTCCGACGAGATCCGCGGGCTGTTGCCTGCGGCGCCGGAAGCTGCCCTCACGGCGAAGAAGCTGTTCGAGCGCTCGGAGCTCGCGCAGACGGCCGAGGAGGTCAGCAAACAGCTTTCGGCGTTTTTCCGGCGCGGGGAAGCGCTGCGCACCGAGGCGACGCCACATGCCTACTGGCGGGCGCCCATCGATCATCGTATAGCCGCCGCATCGGCGGCCGCCCAGCCGGCGGTGGCGCAAAACACCGGCAGCGCGCTATCGGCTCCCTCCCTCCCCGAGGAGCGCGCCGTCCCAGCGAAGCCCGGGGCCGCGCGTACCGCGGCCCCGGCGGGGATGCCGAGCGACGGCCAGGAGCTGCGCTGCGCCCTCTGGAACGACGGCAGCCTGGTCATCGAGGCTGGCGGCCAGCGCATCGAGTTGCGCCGCGAGCAGACCGGATTGCTGTTTGCGTACCTCGAACGGGTCGCGGAGGTGCCTGGATCATGAATCTGCCCGAGGACCTCGAACGCCATCTCGCCGAACGCGAAGACAAGATGGCGCAAGCCGTGGTGCCCGTCCAGGTGGTGCTCGAAGAGGGCATGGCGTTGGGCTATGCGTTGGCGGTATTCACGCGCCGTGAGATCACCCTGGCCCAATTGCAGGAGGTCTCCGAGCGCATCCAGGCGGCGCGCAACGCCGTGCTCGCGGTGCTGCGCCGCGGCGCCGGGACGGAGTTGCATTGATGCTCACCACCTGTCCCGCCTGCGGTGCGCGTGCGAGCCTCGATGTGCTGATCGCCGATGAGGCGGCGCGCAATGCGCTCGCCGCGGCGCTGATCGGCCAGGGCGAGCTGGGCGTATTGCTGGTGCGCTATCTGGCGCTGTTCCGCCCGGCGCGCCGGGCGCTCACGTGGGATCGCGTGCGCGGCCTGCTGGAGGAAATCCTGCCCGCGATCGTCGCCGGCAAGATCGAGCGCCGCGGGCGCACCTGGCCGGCACCACGGGAGGCGTGGATCAACGCTCTGGGCACGATGCTCGCCAACCCCGAACGGCTCAGCCTGCCGCTGAAATCGCATGGCTATCTCTACGAGATCCTGTGCGGCGCCGCCGACCAGGTGGAGCGCCGTGTCGAGGCGCAGCGCGAAGGCGATCGGCAGCAGGCGGCGTGGGCGCGCGGCGCGCAATCGGAGCCGAGGCGCGCGGCGAAGGCGATCCCGGAGGCGATACGCAAGGACCTCGGCCGCTACACCCGAAAAGGAGATTCCGATGCCATTGATTGAGCATGCCCTGGTCGGCCGGCGCGTGTTCGTCAAGCCCGCCGACGGCGACAAGGGCCGGCTGGGCTGGGTCGAGCAGGTTTATGCCGACGAGCTGCTGCGTGTGAATTTCACCAAGCCTGGCTGCAGGCGTCTGACGCGCCTGCATCGACTGGATGAACTCGTCGTCCTACCCTCGGAGATGCCTGTCCTATGAGTCAGAGTCAAAGCAAGTGGATTCTCGCCCAATTGAAGCGCGGCTTCCGTCTCACGCCGCTGGACGCTCTGCATGGCTGCGGCTGCATGCGCCTGGGGGCGCGGATCTACGATCTACGGCAAGCAGGCCACAAGATCATCAGCGCGGCGCATGTCGGTGCGACCGGCAAGCGCTATGCCGAATACCGACTGGCGCGCACCCCCCGGAGAAAACCATGACAGACTTCGCCCTGATCGAGACCCTGACTCAGGACTATGCCACCGCGCGCGAGCGCCTGGCGGCGCACTGCCGCAGCCTGCAGGCGGCGCTGGAGAGCGCACAGCAACGGCATCGCGAGGCGCTCCAGCGATGCATCGATGACTGCGCCAATGCCCATACCGCGCTGGAGGCAGCGATCGCTGCGGCGCCGGAGCTGTTCATGCGGCCGCGCTCGGTGGTGATGCACGGCATCAAGGTCGGCTGGCAGAAGAATCCGGGCAAGATCACCTTCGAGGATGCCGGGCGGGTGGCCGTCCTCATTCATCGCCATTTTCCCGATCGCGCCGGTGAGCTGTTGAAACCCGTCGAGACGCCGATCAAGCAGGCGCTGGCGAAGTTGAGCGCGCAGGAACTGAAGCGCATCGGCTGTAACATCGAGAACGCCTCCGACACGGTATTGATCAAGCCCGCGGATGGTTGGGTCGAAAAGTTCGTCGACGCGTTGCTGAAGGATGCCCTGGCGGAAGCCGGCGGCGAATGATTTTTAACCACAGAAAGGAGCATGGAATGAATCGTAAGCAACTGATCGAGCGCGTGGCAAGCGGATGCGACATCAAGAAATCCGTCGCGGCCGATATGCTGGATTTCCTGGGCAGCGTCGCAATGGTGGAGCTGTCCTCGGGCGGCGAGATTCCGTTGCCGCATATCGGCAAGCTGCATGTCGAGCGGCGCGCCGCCCGCAAGGGGCGCAATCCGCGTACCGGCGAGGCGATGGACATCCCGGCGCGAGCGGTGGTGAAGCTCTCGGTCGCCGGGGAACTCAAGCAAGCGATCGCGAGGACCTGACCCCGACCTGCAGCCGCGCGTGCGCGGTTGCTGGATGCGGTTAGCATGGCGACAGGGGGATTGATGATGGGCAGGATGTTCGCAGTTGTGATGGGGCTGCAGGAAGCGGAGATAACGGCCAACTGCTATGGCAGTGGCTGCGGCTGCGGAATTCTCGCCGCGCTCGTCGATGAAGATCTCGGCGTGCTGGTGCCGTGCGCGCAGGAACAGTGCCCGCACCTGGCCAAGCAGATGGATGAGCCGCTGTGGAAGGATGGAGAAGGGCGCGACGTGTACCTGTCATTGCCGGCTAACGCCAGAGTTGTGGGGCTCGACGCAAGCGCAGCTTGCGGCGAGTCCAACACGAACGACGGGTTGGAGGGCGCCGCTACGGCGCGGAAACCTTGATGCTGAATAGCTCGAAGAACGCGGGATGCATGCGCCGGTCGCCGGCCTCCCACTGCTGCCAGGTGCGGCAGGTGGTATGCACCAGCGCGCCGGCCGCCGTTTGCGACAGGCCCGCAGCCTCGCGTGCGTCCCGGATTTCCTCGGGGGTCGGGTTGCGGGACGGCGAACCGCCCCGCGAGCGGTTCGGGTGGTTAGGCATACAGGCCGGTATCGCGGTCGCGCAGTGTGACAACGGCAATGGTTTCGCCACCCCAGGCGAGGTTGTCGGCTTGGACAAGGCCACGGTCGTAGGCGTCGGCGACCTTGAGTGCACCCTCTTCGGAGCTGGCGGCCACCAGGATGGAGTTGGTGCCATCCCATTCGGTTGCGGTCGTCGCCGGGGTGACGGTGCCTTCGCTGACCAGGTAGAGGCTGAGGGCGTCGTAGTTGCTCATTTTCATCTCCAGCCCCTGAGTCCCGAGGCGCGGTTGTGGCGTATCCACAACCCGAATAATACGCGCATTGCGCGTAATGTCAAGGGGTTTGTGCGAAAAATATTCGAGGGCGGTTCCAAGCCCTCCAACGCAAAAGTGAGCCGATCTGCGCCGCTTTTGGCGCAGGTCGGCTCGACTGACGGGTTATGAGGCGACTTTGATGAGCCACAACTCCCAAAACGCAGGGTGCATGCGCCGGTTGCCGGCCTCCCACTCTTGCCACCCGCGCAGGGTGCAGTGGATGAGCGCGGCGGCTTCGGTTTGCGAAAGCCCTGCGGCCTCGCGTGCGGCGCGGACTTCTTCGGGAGTTGGATTACGGGATGGCGAACCACCCCGCGATCTGTTCGGGTGGCCGGTCATTTCACTTCAGCAGCGCGAGCTGCCAGCGTTCCAAGTAGAACAAGCGGTTGTCTTCGATCGGGCACACGGCGTTGTCGGAGACCTCGACATCGGTGATGTGCAGTTCGATCACGCGGGCCTCGATCCAGTCTTCGCCTTTGGCGCGAATCTGCGCGGCGAGCCGTTCAACGAAGGCACGGGCCTTTTCGCTCGGGGCTTCGTTGTAGAGGGCTTCGACGGCGATTTCAAAGTTCTTGGTGGCGTTCATTTTTGGCTCCAGCCCCTGTTCCCGAGGCGCGGTGTAGTTGGTGTCTACGATTCAAAGTATATACGCATTGCGTGCAATGTCAAGAACTATTTTCAACAATTTTCGAGGCGGCGGCTTTCGCCTCATAACGCCAGCTTCAGCCGAGGCCCGTTAGGGCCGTCGGCTGGAAGCAATAGTTAGGTTGTGGAGGTTGAGAAATGGCAGAAAAAAACACTGGCAATTGGGATGTGTATGACTGGCTGGATGTGGCCGAGCACAACCGCTGGAAACGCCGCTGCCCCAAATGCGGCGAAACCGACGTGAAGTACGCGATCCACGACAAAGCGCATGTCGGATGCGAGCTTTCTGTGTGCTGCAACGACTGCAAGCACTGCGACACCGGCAACAACAGTGGGGATGATGCAGAGCGGCTGGTACGAGAGTGGCACGAGCAACCTAACTTGAAGTAGACGCCCTATTTGGCGGTTTACTTTCCACAAGAGCAGCCATGAACACATCGCCCACGACGCCTGCCCAGCCAGGGAAACCCGGCAATCCTCGGATGCGTCAACTCAGAGCGATACACGCGGCCGCGCGCGAGCTACAGCTTGATGAGGAGACCTATCGAGCAATGCTGGTGGCGCTCACCGGGAAAACCTCCGCGGCCGGAATGAATGGCCGCGAGCGCCATCTCGTGCTGCAGCACCTGCGCGCACGCGGCGCGAGCCTGCCGCAGCGACCGCAATACCTCAAGGAAAGCCCGGAACACGGCAAGATCCGTGCGCTCTGGTCGGAGCTGCATCGGCGCGGGGTAGTGCGGGACGGCTCGACGCGCGCGCTGCTGCGCTGGATCAATCATCAGGGCATACGCGTCGATGCGCTGGCGTGGCTGCCGGGGTGGCAATGCGCCCCGGTGATCGAGGCGCTGAAGGGCTGGGCCATGCGTACCGATTGTCATGGCGTGACGAGTCGAGTGCCGCCACATGCTGACGCTTGAGCCGGACTACCCCGAGGAGCTCGCGTTGATCGCCGATGCGGTCTACGGCTCGCTGCTGCGCGCCGGTTTCGGGCGGGACCATTGCACGGCGGCGGCGCTGGATGCCGCCGAGGAGGTGCGCAAGCGCATCGGCGGCGCGCAGATCTATATCCCAATGGGTCAGCGCCTGCAGGCCACGCAGCGGCGCATGGCGGTAATGGCGCATCTGAGCCTGCATCCGGGCGATTATCTGGGTGCGGCGCGCCGCGCCGGCGTCGCTGAAAACACCGCGCGTCGAATTGAACTGCAGGTGCGCGCCCGAGGCAAGAAGTAATGCCACTCGCAGGCGTGCTCAAGCAGCCCTTCGCGGCGCAGCTCGCCTATTTCCGCCAGAAGGAGAACCTGGGCACCGAGCATTGGGACGATATCCTTGGCAACGCGCACGACAAGAGCTTCGTCGTCGCGGGGGCGACGAAGGCCGAGCTGTTGGCCGATCTGCGGGAAGCCGTTGACAAAGCCATCTCGACAGGCACCAGCCTGCAGGAGTTCCGGCGCGATTTCGCGAAGATCGTGCAGAAACACGGCTGGACCGACTACCAGGGCGAGTTCGGCTGGCGCACCAAGATCATCTACGAAACCAATATGCGGGCATCCTACGCCGCCGGGCGCTATGCGCAGCTCACCGATCCGGATCTGCTCGTCATGCGCCCGTTCTGGCGATATGTGCACAACGACAGCGTGCTGCATCCGCGGCCGCTGCATGTGAGCTGGGATGGGCTGGTGCTCAAGCATGACGATCCCTGGTGGCGGACGCATTTTCCGCCGGGGGGATGGGGTTGCCGCTGCCGCGTCGTGGCCGCGTCGAAGAAAGACCGGCAGGCGGCGGCGAAGACGCAGGCCCCTGACGATGGCACATGGCAATACACGGACCGGTGGGGCGAGATCCATACCTTGCCGCGCGGCATCGACTACGGCTGGGGACACACCCCTGGAGCGGCCTGGAAGCCCGACCTGGCGCGATTGCCGCAGGCGCTCGCGGCGCCGCTGGGCAAAGATCTCGGCCTCGCGCAGGCAGTGATCGCCGCGGCAGCGGCCAAGCGCGCCCAGGCGCAGGCAGCCGCAGCAGCCAAGGCACTGGCTGTGGCCGAAGGATCGGCAGTATTGGCGCGCTCGATCGCCCAGGCGGAAGCGGCCGCAGCAGCCTGGAAACTACAGGAAGCGCTGTCCGGCAACCTGGGCAAATGGTATCAGCAGGCGGCGAAACTCGGTCTCACGGCACCCGAAGATCTGGATGCGATCGCAGCCCAGCTCAAGGCCGCTCATTCTGCCAAGGTCGCAGTAGCCAACTACAAGAAGGCGCTGGTCGCCGGCAAAGAACCGAAGCCCGCCTGGTCGGCGGCATTCGCGAAATTGCCAGCGGACAATCAGGCGGCGATCAAATCGGAGATTGCAGAAGCACTGGGTCAGGCCCGCAAGGCGGCGGTAGGCTTCGCCAAGACGCCCGATGACGCGCTGCGCGCGGCCACAAACCTGGCGATCGAGGACGTTTCGGCATGGAAACAGGTCGGGCCGCAGAGCGGGTCGAATCCCGGCGGGCTGTTCGAGGCGCCTGATGGGGCGCGGTGGTACGTGAAATTCCCGGCCCAGGCGGCGCGGGCACATAGCGAAATGCTCGCCGCGGAGCTGTACCGGCTCGCCGGCATCGAGGTGCCCGAGCTGCGCCTGGTCAGCCGCGGAAACGATGTCGGGGTGGCATCACGCATCATCGAGGGACTGAAGCAGGCCAAAGCCACGCTTCGGTCGGGCAAGGTGACCGGCGTCTACGAGGGGTTCGCCACCGATGCATGGCTGGCGAACTGGGATGTAGTCGGTCTGGGCTACGACAATCTCATGGTGGCGGCGGGCCGCGCGATCCGGGTCGATACCGGCGGCGCGCTTCTCTTCCGCGCCCGGGGCGCGTCCAAGGGCGCAGCATTCGGCAAGACGGTCGGCGAGCTCGACAGCCTGCGTGATGCGAAAGCGAATGCCCAGGCCGCTGCGGTGTTCGGCAAGATGACGGAGGCGCAGGTGAAAGCCTCCGTGGCGCGCGTGCTGGCGATCCGCGAAGAGGCGATCCGCGAGACGGTTGCCCGGTATGGCTTCGGCACGGCCTCGGCGCGGGCCGATCTGACGGATCTGCTCCTGGCGCGTCAGGCCGATTTGGCGAAACGCTTCCCCGACGTCGTTAAACAGGTCAGCCATGCCATCGAGGCGGCCGCCGACCAGATGCGCGGCGAGATCAAAGCTGGCCTGATTGATCTGGATGCGGTGATCCTGAGCGCGATCAAAGGCATCGCGACGCGCGCCAGCACGGCGCTGGAGCTGAAGGATATCGAGCGCGTGGCGGCCGCCGCGACGAGCTGGGCCAGCCTGGTGGAGCAGGCGGGCAGGAGAGTCTCCGCCGACACGATGCGCAGCCTCACGGAGCACTATCAGGGCTGGATTGCACGGCTGCAGGCAGCGATCGCACCGGGCGCGGGCGCGAAGCCGGTATTGTGGAGTGCCGTACCGTTCGCTGGCTACCAGGGAGAGATCGGGGTGCGCGGCGCCGCGTTGCGCGTTTCCTTCGATCGCTGGCTGTTCGCGGGAGATCTCCCGACCGATAGCGAGGCGCGGGCAATCCTGCAGCGGGCGTTCGGCGATGCGGCGGCCAACATGGATGTGCCGAAAGGCCGCGGCAGCGATGTGTTCAGGCCGCTGCCCATACACTATCAGCGCGCGATTGTGGCGTGGACCGGGAGCTATTTTGCTCGGGTCACGAAGCCGGTCTTGCAAGGTAAGGCCGACAAGGCGATCATGGACTACGTGCGCCTGCTCGATCAAGCACTGGCGGTGGCTCCGAATCACTACCAGGGTGTCATCACGCGAGGTATGGCGTTCAGTGAGACGCTCGATGCAGCCTGGATCGACAGACGAAAGGCCGCGCTGATCAGCCGCGAGGTGCTCGAATTCACCCTGCCGGCGAGCTACAAGCGCGGGCAGGTCGGTGCGTGGGGTGCCAGTGACGTAAATCTGCACATCGTCCATTCGACACGGGGCGTGTATGTGCGGGCGATCTCCCTGCACCCCAACGAGGATGAGGTGCTGATGCCGCGTTTCAAATACCGGGTGGTCAAATACGAATTGCGCGATGAGAAGCATCATCTTTGGCTAGAGGAGGTTGAGGAATGAGCACGATCGATGCCTTTGCATTGGCGAAGGCAAAGTTGATGCAGCAGCTCGGGATGGAGCTGACCGATGCACAGGTGCAGACCTATCTCGATGGATCTGGAATGACGCCGGAGGCGTGGCTGGAACGGGATGCCGAGCTATCGGCGTCGATCATCGATGCACCTGCGCGCATTCCGGATCAGGAGAAAGACCCGGAGGGCTACCAGTACTATCTCGAGTCTCAGTATCCGCCAGGTCTGTAGACCTGCCCGACAGAACAAGGAGGATTGAACATGTGGGTGTTTCTGAACGATGCTTTCCTGTCGATCGTCGCGCACCGCGATAAATCGGACATGCTGTTGGTTCGAGCGCGACGAAAGGGGGATATCGAGGCGGTTTTCACCGGATTTAAGGCTCGTCGCACCCCGGGCCATGACTATCCGTACCGCGCCGTGCTGCAGCGGACCGTCGTTGCGGAAAAAGTGCTCGAACGTGTTTTGACGATGAACTATGCCAACTTCAAGGGGTCGGTCTCGGACCCGGATCGCCATGAGGCGTACTTTGGGGTCTGGGCGCGCATGCGCGAGTATCAGCTCGCCGGCGAGTCCGAGCCATCGTGATCAAGATCGATCTCGCCGATAGCAATGTAAGGTCTGCGGTCGAGCGGCTGCTCGCTCGGACGCAGAACTCACGCCCGGCGTTCTTCGCAATCGGCGAGCTGGTTGCGGAGAGCACAAAGCAGAGATTCGTGGCGGGACGGGGGCCGGATGGCAATCCATGGGCGCCGAACAGCCCGACCACCATTGAACATTACCTACGTCAGCGCACCGGGTTGTTCGACAAAGTCACCGGTAAGCGTACAGGTACGAAGAAGAGTTTCACGGGTAGGGCCGGTGAAAGAAAGAAGGCCGCCATTGCCGCGGCCAAGAAGCCGCTGCACGGCCTGACTGGCCTCCTGGCTGATCAGATTTTCTACAACGTCGTCAGCGATGGGGTGGAGGTCGGCTCCCCCATGATCTATTCAGCGATGCAGCAGTTCGGTGGCAAAAAATCCGCATTCCCTCACCTGTGGGGCGATATCCCTGCGCGCCCTTTCCTTGGCCTCTCACCATCAGATGAGCAGAGCATCCTGGATGTGATCGAGGAGTTTCTGTCCCTCTAGCCTCACCCCGGCGCCCTTCGTTGCCGCGCCGCACAATGCCAATTGCAATTTTCGGTACCTGCCTAAAAATTACGCAATTTTTCGGCAAATCCCCTCCAATTATCGTGCCGTCAAGCACCCGCGCGCGTTCAGTGCAAGGCCCAGCGCCGCTCATCGGCACCCGGGGACGCGAGTATCACCCCGAGGTCGCGCACGAATGCGCCGGTGACGAGAAAAGTCTCGATCTCGCTCGCCATTGCCGAGAGCGACTGCATGTAGAGCAGCAACGCCACGGAACGCGCCTGAGATTCCAGCCAACGGTCGCCGATATTGTCGAACACGGGTCACCTCCGCCGCACACGAACACGGTCATGCCCCTGCTAACGGCATGGAAATGACGAACTGAAGCGTTCCCGTCCGGGCAGTCAGAGGACGTAGCGGGCGAGGTCCTCGCTCTGGGCCAGGTCCTTCAGGCGCGCGTCCACGTAGGCGGCGTCGATGACGAGTGCGGTCTGGCCGGACTTGCCGGCATCGAAGGAGATCTCCTCCAGCAGCTTTTCCATGACGGTATAGAGCCGGCGCGCGCCGATGTTCTCGGTCTTTTCGTTCACCGCGTGGGCGATTTCCGCCAGGCGGCGAATGCCCTCGGGCCGGAATTCCAGCTTCACCTCCTCGGTCTGCAGCAGCGCTTCATACTGGCGCGTCAGGCAGGCGTCGGTGCTGGTGAGGATGCGTTCGAAATCGTCCACCGACAGCGATGACAGCTCGACGCGGATGGGAAAGCGCCCCTGCAGTTCCGGGATGAGGTCGGAGGGCCGGGACAGATGGAACGCGCCGCTGGCAATGAACAGGATGTGATCGGTCTTGACCATGCCGTACTTCGTGGAGATGGTCGTGCCCTCGACCAGGGGCAGCAGGTCGCGCTGCACGCCCTGGCGCGAGACGTCCGCGCCGTGCATCTCGGAGCGGCTGGCGATCTTGTCCATCTCGTCGAGGAAGACGATGCCGTTCTGTTCCACCGCGTGCAACGCCTGCGCCTTGATTTCTTCGTCATTGACGAGGCGCGCCGCCTCCTCGTCGCCAATCGCCTTCAACGCGTCCTTGATCTTCATCTTGCGCGACTTGCGACGCCCGGAGCCGATGTTCTGGAACATGCTCTGGATCTGGGAAGTCAGCTCCTCCATCCCCGGCGGGGCGAAAATCTCCATCGAAGTGAGCGGTGTGGCCACCTCGATCTCGATCTCCTTGTCATCGAGTTCGCCCTCGCGCAGCTTCTTGCGGAACTTCTGTCGCGCCACCGATTCCTCGCCGCTCTCGGCGTCGCCATGGAAGCCGAGGCTGCGCGCCGGCGGCAGCAGCGCATCGAGCACGCGATCCTCCGCGGCATCCATGGCGCGATTGCGCACAGCGCGCATCGCCGCTTCGCGCATGTCCTTGATGGCCGTCTCCACCAGATCGCGCACGATGGTGTCCACATCGCGCCCGACATAGCCGACTTCGGTGAACTTGGTCGCTTCGACCTTGATGAACGGAGCGTTGGCGAGCTTGGCCAGACGGCGCGCGATTTCCGTCTTGCCCACCCCGGTCGGGCCGATCATCAGGATGTTCTTGGGCGTGATCTCCGAGCGCAGTGGTTCGGCGACCTGGGTACGCCGCCAGCGGTTGCGCAAGGCAATGGCCACCGCACGCTTGGCGTTGGCCTGGCCGATGATGTGCTTGTCCAGTTCGTGGACGATTTCCTGGGGGGTCATTTGGGACATGATGGGAAGGACCTTTCACCGCGGAGGATGCAGAGGACGCGGAGGAAAGCTGGCTCCGAACACCTCTGTGTCCTCCGCGTCCTCTGCGGCGAGATTCAATCCAGCGTTTCGATGACGTGGCTCTGGTTGGTGTAGATGCACAGATCGCCGGCGATGGTCAGCGCCTTGCTGACGATGTCGGTGGCGGACAGCTCGGTGTTTTCCAGCAGCGCCCGCGCCGCCGCCTGGGCGTAGGCGCCACCGCTGCCGATGGCAACGATCCCCTGCTCCGGCTCCAGCACGTCGCCCATGCCGGTGATGATGAGCGAGGATTGGCGATCGGCCACGGCCAGCATGGCTTCCAGCCGACGCAGCATGCGATCGGTGCGCCAGTCCTTGGCCAGTTCCACGGCCGAGCGCAGCAGGTGCCCCTGATGCTTGTCGAGCTTGGCCTCGAAGCGCTCGAACAGGGTGAAGGCATCGGCCGTGCCGCCGGCGAATCCGGCCAGGATGCGGTCCTGGTACAGGCGCCTGACCTTGCGCGCGCTGGCCTTGACGACGATATTGCCCAGGGTCACCTGGCCGTCCCCGCCCAGCGCCACGCTGGTAGCGCGCCGTACCGACAGGATAGTGGTTCCGTGGTATTGCTGCATGCTTGCCTCGGGTCGAAAAGCGGTGCTGCCAAGCTTGCCGCAGACGATTGCTGGAGGTCGGGCCGCGCCGGCCCTACACGAAGTCAGTAGTGTACCTGCAACTCACTTGCGCCGTTCGACGCTTGCGATCTGCGTAACACCGATTATGCCGAACAGCGCCGTCACCAGGCTGTTGGCGCCGCAGATGCGGATCGACTTGCCCGTGGCGGCAAGGATGGAAAGCGTGTTCAGCAGCTTTCCAGCATTGATGAAATCCATGCGCCGAAGCTCCGACGCATCCATGACGATGCTCTTGCGCTCCGCGGCATACGTCGTCAGCGCATTGCACAGATCGGCAGTGCTGCCCGTGACATCGCCCTGAAGCCGGTAGGAATCACCCTGTCGCGTGGCGTCCGACGGGCCCGCCGCGGGCGACGCGGTGCCTGGGGCGGTCTTGGGGCGCGCTTCCCAGGAAGGCGGCGAAACCTCGAAATTGACCGCGTACTCAAGCGCCATTTCCTCGAAGCGCTCCTGCTGCCCCTGCCGTTGGTACAACTCCAGCAGCAGCAGCCAGGCCTGCGGCCGGTGCCGGCCATCTTCCTCGATCCTGCGCTCCAGCAGCTCCATCAACGGCATGGGATTGAGAACGATCACCTCCTGTCCGGCGCGCTTGATGTCGGCGAGCGCATCGAGCAACATGGCGCAGCCATCGTTGTCCGCGTCCTGCAGCCGCGCGACATCGACACGCACGCGCTGGCTTTGTCCCGCGATGCGGCGCAGCTGCTCAATCTGGCGCGCACATGCCGCGACGCTCAGACTGCCGTTCAGCGTCACCAGAGGCAGACTGGCCATGCCGGTGCTCTTCGTTGTCGTAGGCGTGCCAATCCAGGTGGGCGGCGATTTCTCGAAGCGAACGACATAGTCCAGCGCCTTGGCCTCGAACGCCTCGCGCTTGCCCGCGATCTGATACAGATCGAAGAGCATCGACCACATCTGTTCGGCACCGGCGCCGACGTACCCTTGGGCAATGACCGCCTCGAGCACGGAGGTCGCTGCCGCGTCATGGCCATTGGCGAAAAGCATGGCAGCCTCGTCGATCGCCGGATGCGGCGCAGAGGACGTGTCCTGGAGCTCCACCGCCATGGACTCGTGAACGCTGGACTGGTTGAACTGGGGATCGACGCTGAACTCCAGCGGCGGCTGATCCTCGACCGGCTTGGGTGCCTCCATCGGTGCGGTCGTGGGCGCAGACTTGGACGCCTCGGCCGGCGGCGTGCGGCCATTGCCGGCTGGCCGAGCAGGCGGCTCCGCCGGCGCGGACGCAGAAACCTTGGCCGTTTGCCGGCCCGTCGGCGCAGGGTCCTTTTTCCCGCCAAACCAGGTCGAGAAAACCACAGTAAGTCGCTGATCGATGGATGGTTAGTTCGCGGATTCGGCTCGAACACAGCCGGGCGGTGAGTGCGAAGGCACTTTTAACACAACGCCCCTTCCAGCGCAATTACGGCGATTTCCGTCCGGAGTTGAGGCGTTGCAGGACGGTACTGACGATTCCCACGGCTACGAGAAGTATGGCACACAGCGGCCCGAAGGGCTGGTCGAGCGCCAGGGCCGCAGCGAAGGCCGCCACGTAGCAGGCGACGCCAACGACAATCGCCAGCGCGAGACCGCCGCGCCAATTCGATCCCCAGCGGTAGGCAATAAAGGGCGGAACAAAAACCAGGGCAAAGGCGCCCATAACGCCGATGCTCGTGGTGGCCAAGGCCAAGGCGCCGGCGATGAGACAATCGAAGGCAAGATGATAGCGGCTCTCCGACAAGCCGCGGGCTCTGAAGAAGTCCGGGAAGAATCGGGCCAGCAGCAGACGCCGGGACAGCAACCGTACTCCCGCCGCCGTGACGAAGAAATAGCCGACCGCCAAGGTCAGTTGCAGTGCGCCGGTGAAATAGAGCTGGCCGTCGAACAGGGCATGGCCCATCTGCTCGGCCACCGGCACGTTGGCTACCACCAGCACGGATGCGCCCCAGCCGAGCAGCATGAGCATGGCATAGCCGGAATCGCCCACCCGCTCGATGGCGCCCTTGGCCAGGGCGGCGGCAAGCGCCGCCATAACCCCGCCGGCCATAAGTGGTGCGCCGACGACCATACCGAGCAACGCGCCCGCGGAGGCGACGTGGGAAAACGCCAGCGCCGCGAGCCATTCGTTGCGCAAACGCAGATACATGCCGAGCAAGGGCAGGATGGCAGCGAACACCAGCCCGGTCAGAAACGGCAGACGGAACAACGGATCGAACAGCAGCGCCGTGTTCATGGCGCCAGTTCGATGACCGAATTGCACACGGCGCGGACGAAGGGCGTGTCGTGGCTGACGATGATCACCGCCAGCGCCGGGTCGAGCCGGTGCAGCACTCCCTGCAGGAAAGCGACGCCCTCGCGGTCGAGGTTGTTGGTCGGCTCGTCGAGCAGCACCACGTCGGCCGGCGCCATGAGACAGGCCCAGAGACGCAGAAACTGCATCTGGCCGCCGCTCAGGCTGCCCAGCCGCTGGCCGAGCTTGGGTCGCAGCCACTCGGGCAAGCCTTTGGCCGAGGCATCGGTCAGGGCGAGCAGTTCCGCGCCACTCAGGGGAATGTCCCGGGCAACATCGAAGCCCTGCTGCTGGTGGGAGATGCGCAGACCGGGAAGCCGCTCGATGCTGCCTTCGAATACGCGCGCCGAGCCCACCAGCGCACGCAGCAGCGTGGACTTGCCGCAGCCGTTCGGGCCGCTGACACCCAGGATGTCGCCCCGGCCAAGGCGGAAGGACACAGGCCCGACCACCGGCTGCACATAGCCGGCGGTCAACCCGGATGCGTGGATCAGGGCGCCCGAATCGCTCACGGCGGACCGTTGCTCAGCGCAGTGCCTTTAGCATACGCGCAATGGTATCGTCGAACAGCCCGAACAGGTCCTTCGCCTCCGGTGTGCCACCGACGGTGAAGGGCAGCACCACGGCCGGAATTCTAGCCCGCTCCTCGATCCACCGCGACGGCGCATCGCTGTGGTAGGCCGAGCGAATCACCATGCGCGCCGGCTGCGTTTTCAGCCGGCCGAGCACGTCCGCCAGGTGGCCGCTGGTGGGCTCCACGCCCGGCTTGGGTTCCAGCGCAGCGACCTCCTTCAAACCCAGCCAGGCGGCGAGGTAGCCATAGGCCCTGTGGTGTACGACCACCGCCACCCCGCTCAGGGGTGCGGCCTGGGACTGCCAGCGCGCTGCGGCTGAGCGCCAGCGCTCGCCGAAGGCGCGGTAGTTCGCCGTGTAGGCCGCTGCGTTCGGCGCGTCCAGCTGCGCCAGACGTGCGGCCAACGCTTCGCCCACTTTGAGGATGTTGCGCGGATCAAGGTGGATATGGGGATTGCCGGCCGGATGCACGTCGCCTTCCGCCCGGTCCAGCTTCGGCGGCACTTCCAGCAGCGTCACGTGCTCGGCCGCTTCGAAGTAGCCGGGCCGGCCGGGCTGCACCCGGGCGTTGCCGGATTCGCGCAGCAGCACCGGCAGCCAGCCCACTTCCAGTTCGGCGCCGGTGGCGACCACCAGATCGGCGCTGCGCACGCGCGCGATGACGGAGGGTTTCGCCTCGATGCGGTGGACATCCTGCAGAGCGTGGGTGGCGGTGAATACCTCGACCTTGTCGCCGCCGATTTCCTGGGCGAGCGCGCCCCATTCGGGAACGGTTGCGACGACGTTGAGCGCCGCACTTGCCGGGAAAGCGCCTGTGAGCCCGAGCAGCGCAAGGATAAATAACAGTCTTCGTGTCATCGTCGCGTTCCTCAGAACTTGTGCGCCCCGTGGGCGCCGAGACTCATGATGTATTGCAGCCACAACTGGTTGTCGGTCGTCCCGAGGGCCGACTTGTCTTGGGCGAGCTGCAGGCGCACGCGCGAGAACTCGCTCGGGCTCCAGTCGACCATCACGGTGTTGCGCTTCGGGTCGTAGGGGGTGAGCAGCGGGAAGTCGGCGGCGGTCAGCACGCCGTTGTTCACTAGGCCGATGTCCACCGTGCCGTAGCGCAGACGGTCGTGCCGCAGGCCGACGCGCCAGGCGGGCATGAACTGATAGACGCCCTGCACGTACCACCCCGACTGGGTCGAGCGATAGGCATCGCTCACCGCGCCCAACAACGCACTGCCGCCGGAATCATCGAAGCCCAGCTCGCCGGTTTCACGTCGGCGGAAATACTCACCCTGGAGTTTGAAGCTGGTGTACTTCGCATTGCCCTCGGGCGCCCATTTCAGGACGAAGTCGGCGATGGTCGTGCGGCTCTTGCCGGAAAAGGCATTCACCGTCGCGCCACCAAGAGAATCCGTGTCCTCGTAGGCGCGATCGCGCGGGCTGGCATTGACCTGGGACAGTCCGGCGCGCCAATTGGCGCTGGTGCCGATGTCGCCGCCGACGCGGGCGAAGAACGCACCCAGCGTCGTGCCGTTCTTGTTGCGGTCGGTGGACGGAAAAGCGCCGCCACGGGCCGCCTCGGCACCCAACTCGACGTAGAGGTCGGTGGGCGCCACCCACTTGAGCTGCACCCCATCGTTGCCCAGCTGGTTGCCGAAGAATGCCTTGTACGGCAGAGGCGCGTCGGCGAAGTCCCAGACGTGGGCGTGCTGCTCGTTCAGGTAGCCGATGCCGGAGAAGAAACGGCCGCCCTTGAGGGTCACGCCGCCGCCCAGCGCCAGGGTCTGGATATAGGCCTCCTCCACCTCGACTTCGTTCTCCGGCGTCATGGCTGCCGTGAAATGGCCGCGAAACCAGGGATCGATGTTCGCCGAGATGTTCAGCTCCGACTCGCCCAGGCTGAAACTGCGCGGCGCCGGTCCAACCTCGCCCAGCGACGGCGCGAATCCGGTGATCTGGAAGCTGTTCGGGTCGCGCGACAGGCGCGTGTACTTGCCGTCGAGGATGACCGACACCGCCGGATTGAAGGCGGAGTCCGACGCAGGCCGTGCGCCCGGCTGCGGCGCCGCGCTGCGCGTTTGGGCGGCGCCCTGCTCCGTCTTGGCGGCGCTCGCTTCCGCCTGCGCCAGGCGCTTCTCGAGGTTTTCGATTCTCTGTTCGTAGGATTGCTTCAACTGACGGAGCTGCTCGCGCAGCTCCTGGATGTCGGCGTCCGATGCCGCGGCGACGGTGAACGGAAACGCAAGCGCCAACGACGACACAATGGTATGCAGTGGCAAACGTGCCATGAGTTCTCTCCAGTGCAATGGGAAATGGCGCCGCGGCTCAATTGCCGGTGCGGCGCAATTCGATGGGATGCTTCAGACGGAACGGGGCGGCGCGCGGCTGTCGAACTGGCGGGCTGGCGCAACGACGACGCCGGCCGATGGCATGACGCACGCAAGTGCGGGCGCGGTCTGCGGCGGCGCGCAAGACTGTGACGTCGCCAGCGGCGCGTCCAGCGCGGAATAGGCCAGGCATTCGTGACAGCGATGACCGAGCCGCTCGCCTTCATCCTCCTCCCCTTGTGCTGCACCCGCACCAGCGACCTGGCCGGGCAAATGCGACAGGGCATGGGCGATGGCCGCGTGCTGGCCAAAGAGCAGACTCAGCGCCAGCAGCAGAACAGGCAGGATGGACGGACGTCGAGGTGTCATGAATGCCGCGACTCGAAAGGCGCGATGGATTTTAGGCGTTGCCCACCTGACAGAGCAAGCCCTTGAGGTACTCACCCTCGGGAAACGAGAGCGCCACCGGATGGTCGGCACCGCCGCCCAAGTGACGCAGGATGCGCCCGGTAACACCGGCATCGAGGGCTGCGCCGGCGACGATCTTCTGGAACAGCTCGCGCGAGATGCCGCCGGAGCAGGAGAAGCTCATCAGCAGCCCGCCGCTGGTCAGCAGCTTGAACGCCAGGAGGTTGATGTCCTTGTAGGCGCGCGCCGCCCGTTCGACATGAGCAGCAGTGGGCGCAAACTTTGGCGGATCGAGCACGATCAGGTCGAAGCGCCGTCCCTGGTCGCGCAGGCGTCGCAACGTGGCGAACACGTCGGCTTCGAGCCACTCGCAGTGCCCGTCGGCCACGCCGTTCAGCTCTGCATTGCGGCGCGCGATCGCCAGCGCTTGCGCCGAGCTGTCGATGGACAGCACCAAGCAGGCGCCACCCTTCGCCGCCTGCAGGCTGAAGCCACCGCTGTAGCAGAAGCAATTGAGGACCGTACGCCCCGCCGCCAGTTCGCCAAGCAGGCGCCGGTTGTCGCGCTGGTCGAGGTAAAAGCCGGTCTTGTGGCCGCCCACGACATCGACCTCGTAGCGCAGTCCGCGCTCCTCGATGACGAGGTGATCGGGAAGACGACCGCGCAGCAGGCCGGCGCGCTCCGGCAGGCCTTCGAGGCCGCGCACCTCGCCGTCGGAGCGTTCGTACACGCAGGCGCAGCCGGTGCGCGCCTGGAGCGCATCGACCAGCGGCCCGCGCCAGGTCTCCGCCCCGGCGCTGGTGAGCTGGATGACGAGGGTGTCAGCGTAACGATCCGCCACCACCCCCGGCAGGCCATCGGATTCGCCGTGCACCAGGCGCAGTGCCGGCAAGTCGCGCAGTTCGGGCAGCGCCTGGCGGCGGGCGATGGCGGCGGCAATGCGATTGCGGAAGAACGCCTCGTCGATGACATCCGGTTGCTCGAAACTCCAAGCCCGCGCCTGGATCTGCGACGTCGGACTCCAGGCGGCATGGGCAAGGAAGCGGCCGTCGGCGGCATGCACCGCGACCGTCTCGCCGGATGCCGGATCGCCGATGCAGCGCTCGATGGCGCCCGAGAACACCCAGGGATGGCGGCGCAGCAGGGATTTCTCGCGACCAGGTTTGAGAATCAGGCGAGGCATGCGGGACTTACCACGAAGGACACGGAGAATACCAAGAGAAACATCAACGACCCGCTGCGCATGGCGGCGCCCCGTCGCCGGGGCTCTTGGTGTCCTTGGTGGTGATCAACTTTTCTTCTTAGCCCGCGGATGGGCCGCGTCATAGACCTTGGCAAGATGCTGAAAGTCCAGATGCGTATAAACCTGCGTCGTGCCGATGTCGGCATGGCCGAGCATCTCCTGCACCGCGCGCAGATCGCCGCTGGACTGCAACACGTGGGAGGCGAAAGAATGCCGCAGCACGTGAGGATGCACCCGGGCGCTCAGACCGCGTTTGATTGCCCAGCGCTGCAGGCGCGCCTGCACCATGCGCGGCGACAGTCGCCGGCCGCGCTGGCTGACGAACAGCGCCGGTTCCCCGGGCCGGGCGAGCGCACCCCGCGCCTCCAACCAGGTCGAAAGCGCTTCGCGTGCCTTTTCGCCGACGGGGACGAGGCGCGTCTTGTTTCGTTTGCCGGTGACGGTCACCTCGCCCGCCGCCAGATCGAGGCCGCCGCCGCAGTCCAGGCTCACCAGCTCGGCCAGGCGCAACCCCGACGAGTAGAACAGCTCGAACATGGCCCGGTCGCGCAGTTCCAGAACGCCGTCGCTCGGCGCATCGAGCAACGTTTGCGCCTGATCGGGGGAGAGCACCGTCGGCAGCGAACGTTTGGCCTTGGGCGCGCGCACCGTCTGGCAGGGATTGTGGTCCACGCCGCGGTGCCGGGCCAGCCAGCGGTAGAAGCCGCGCCAGGCGGAAATTGTGCGCGCCAGCGAGCGCCCACCGAGACCCTTGGCATGCAGCCGGGCAACGCAGCGACGGATGTCCTGAACCGTCATCGCATCGAGCGGCGTGTCGCCCGTTTGGGCCAGCAACGCGTCGATGTCACGCCGGTAGCCCTGCAGCGTGTGCGGGCTCAGGCGCCGCTGGTGGGCAAGCTCGTCGAGATAGGCGCGCGCCGCAACGCGCGCCGCTTCGCCTGCCAGTCCTTGCGCCTCGGCCATGATCAGCGCATTGCGCCGGCGGGCTCAGGGCATGCCGCGCCACAGCGCGGCCGCGGCCAGCTCGCCAATGCGCACGAGATAGATGGTACCCATCTCCGGATAGAAGCGCTCGGGATCTTCGCTGCCCAACGCGAGCATGCCAAAAGTTTCTTCCTCGTGCCGCAGGGCGACCAATGCCAGCGAACGGGCGCTACCGCCGGCCTGCCCGAACCAGGATGCCGCTTCCTGTCCGGCGGCGGCGCCGCAGTAGGGATGGGCAAGGCCGGCGGCAAGAATCTGCGTCTGTTCGCTCACCGGCTGGAACTCGGCGCCCTCGCCCGGCTCCTGGGCCTTCCATAGGCGCAATGCCACCAACGGCACGGAAAAGTCTTCGCGCAGATGGAAGTACAGGGTGCGCAGCACCTCCGCCTGGTCGAGCGCCGCCAGCAGCCCCACCGACAGGCGGTGCACCTTCTCCCCGATGGCATCGTTCTCCTCGCCAAAGCGGATGAATTCCGCCAGCTTCGATTCCAGCTGCCTGGACTTCTCGCGCAGCGTCACGATCTGCCGTTCGGTGATCGAGATGGCACGGCCGCCGTGCGGATGCGGGATATACAGGTGCGCCAGCAGATCGGCGTATTCCTCGAAGAACTGCGGGTTGTCCTGCAGGTAGCGCGCTACGTCATCCGATTTCATCTGTCATCCTTTCCGGATCGTTCTCGTCTCGCCCGGTGCGCCGGACCGCTAGATCTCGACCTCGCCGTGGAACACGGTCGTCGCCGGTCCCGTCATCGTCACCGGCCGACCTGGACCTTGCCAGGCGATGGTCAGCTCGCCGCCCCGGGTCGTCACCCGCACCGGCGAATCGAGCAGACCGCGGGCGATGCCCGTCGCCACGGCAGCGCACGCGCCCGTGCCGCAGGCAAGCGTCTCCCCAGCGCCGCGCTCGAACACCCGCAAGCGAATGGCATGGCGATCGACCACTTCCATGTAACCGGCATTGACGCGCCGGGGAAAGCGCGGGTGACGCTCGATGGCCTCGCCCTGCGAGAGCACCGGTGCCGTCGCGACATCGGCAACCACCTGCACGGCGTGGGGATTGCCCATGGAAACGACCGTAATGCCCACCGTGGCGCCGTCCACTTCCAGTTCCTGCACCACTTCGGGACTTTCGCTGACGAAGGGCACGCGCGCCGGCTCGAAGTCCGGCACACCCATGTCCACCGTCACCTCGCCGTTGTTCTCCAGCCGCGGGGTGATGATGCCGCCGCGCGTCTCGACGCGGATTTCACGCTTGTCGGTCAGCCCCTGTTCGCGCACGAAGCGCACAAAGCAGCGCGCGCCATTGCCACACTGCTCCACCTCCTCGCCGTCGGCATTAAAGATGCGGTAGCGAAAATCCGTGTCCGCACGTGTTGCCCGCTCGACGATCAATATCTGATCGCAACCGACGCCAAAGTGGCGATCGGCCAGGGCGCGCGCCTGCTGAGCACTGAGTTCGACTGGCTGCCGGGTGGCATCGATGACGACGAAGTCATTGCCCAGTCCGTGCATCTTGGTGAATCGCAGCTTCATGCGTGACTGGCGCATAGCCCCATGTAGTCACGCAGAATGCAGCGATCCATGACGACCGCGATGCCGTGGCCGCGTGCGCGGCGCGCCGCCGGCTCGTTCACGATGCCGTCCTGCAGCCACAGGCGCTTGACGCCCAGCTGCACGCAGGCGTCCACAATTTCGTCCACGTACTCGGCAGCGCGAAAGACGTTCACCAGATCGATGGGCTCCGGCACATCCGTGAGTTTCGCGTAGGCGCGCTCGCCGAGCACCTCGGTCACTGCCGGCCGCACCGGGATGATGCGGTAGCCGAGAGCTTGCATGGCGCGGGCGATGCGGTGGCTGGGACGCGCCGCCCGCGGCGACAGCCCGACCACGGCGATGGTCTTCGCCTCGCGCAGCATGGCGCACAGCTGATCGTCGTCGGGGTTTTCAAACATCGGGCAATCTTACCGCAGATGTCTCAATAAACCGGCGGGTCGCCCAAGGGCCGGGTCTTGAAGCGCCGATGCACCCAGTAATATTGCTCGGGCATGGCCAGCACGCAGCGCTCGATGTAGTCGTTCATGTAGCGCGTGTCCGCTTCGATGCTCGCGCCGGGGAAGTCGGTCCACGCTTCGTGGATCTCCAGCGCGTAGCCTGCGCCGCCGGGCAGCATGTGGGCGATGCAGGGCAGAACCCGGGCGCCGGTCATGCGCGCCAGCCGCGAGACGCCGGGGATGGTCGCAGCCGGCACGCCGAAGAAGGGCACGAACAGGGCATCGCGCGGCCCATAGTCCATGTCCGGCAGGTAGTACAACGGGCGCCCCTCGCGCAGCGCGCGGATGATCGGGCGCATGCCCTCCTGCCGGGAGAGGATGAACTGGTCGCCGAAACGCGTGCGGCCATGGTAGAGCAGCCTGTTGATGACGGGGTCCTTCTGGTTCGAGTAAACGCTGGCGGCGTTGATCTCCAGCGCCAGGCGCGTGGCACAGACATCGAGGCCGACAAAATGGGGAACCAGCAGGATGAGCGGCGTGCCCTCCAGCGCGCGAAGGCGCTCCAGCCCTTCGATGCGCACCAGGCGGCGGATGCGCGACGCGCTGGCGAACCAGCACAGGCTGCGCTCCAGCAGGCTGCGGCCCACCGCCTGCAGGTGCCGCCGCGCCAGGCGCGTGCGTTCCTCTTCGGCCATGTCCGGGAAACAAAGACGCAGATTGGTCAGTACGATGTTTCGGCGCTGCCGCGCCAAGGCGAAAAACGCCAGCCCCAGCAGCCGGCCGAGCTGCGCGAGCAAGCCCATCGGCAGCCAGTGCAACAGCCACAGCACGGCAACGGCGACGCGTGTCAGCATCGGCTGCCCCTCACCCGCCGTCGGCGGGGGCAGGTGCCCCGGCCGGCCGCTTGTAACGATTGTAGCCCCAGAGATATTGCTCGGGACAGCGACGTATCAGCTCTTCGATGCAGCGGTTGATTGCCGCCGCCCGCTCCTCGACGGTGCCGGTAATGGGCAGCGGCGGCGCAACGAAATGCACATGGAATCCACGCCCGCCGGGCAGGCGCTCGCCGAAGACGAACAGCACGCTCACGTCCCGGACCTCACTCAGGCGCGCGCCGAGGGTCATGGTGTAGGCCGGCTTGCCGAAGAATTCGACCCAGGCGCCCTCGCCCTTGCCCGGCACTTGGTCTGGCAGTAGTCCGATCGCCTCGCCGTGCTTGAGCGCGCGCATGAGCAGGCGTACGCCACCGACGTCGGCCCGGGCTAGCTTGACGTTGCCGCGTCCGCGGCCCGCCTCGATCAGGGGCTGCAGCCACTGCTGGCGGGGCGGACGGTAGAGCACGGTGATCGGCGCATCCTTGGCGAGATACTGGGCCGTGATCTCGAAGCAGCCCAAATGGGGGGTGAAGAAAATGATGCCTTCGCCGCGGCCGCGCGCCGCCTGTACCAGTTCCCAGCCGCTCACCTGAGCCACCGACTGAAGCGCCTGCTCCTGGGGTCGATGCCAGATCCAAAGCGGCTCCAGGGCCTGGCACCCGGCGTGGCCGGCGGCGGCGTGGCGCAGGGCCGATACGGGTTTGCCGGGATATGCCAGCGCGAGATTCTCCCGCAGGTGTCGGCGGTAGGTCGCGGAAAAACCGTAAGCCAGCCAGCCCAGCGCCGCACCCAGGGCCTGCAACAAGCGCAGCGGCAGAGCGGACAACAGGCGCACGAGTAAAGACATTGGTTTGACCCGCGAAGAATCAAAAGCTTATAATTATCGCTCCGCCGAGTTAATCAGGACAACTTGCAGGGCGGCCAGCCGGTACCGGCTGTCAAATTCTGCTAAAGCGTCGCCTGCTCGAATTCCCGGGGCCGGTCACGCCGGACCGTAACGGGAATGCACAGCGAGCAGGAAAACAATGTCTGACTATCTCTTCAGTTCCGAATCCGTATCCGAGGGCCATCCGGACAAGGTGGCCGACCAGATCTCCGACGCCGTCCTCGACGCCATCCTGGCGCAGGATCCGCGCGGGCGCGTCGCCTGCGAGACGCTGGTGAGCACCGGCTTGGTCGTCATCTCCGGCGAGATCACGACCAGCGCCCACATCAATTACATGGAGATCGCCCGCGACACCATCCGCCGCATCGGCTACGACTCGTCCGAAATCGGCTTCGACTACAAGTCCTGCGCCGTGCTGACGGCGATCAACCGCCAATCACCCGATATCGCCCAGGGCGTCAACGAGGGCCAAGGGCTGGATTTGGATCAGGGCGCCGGCGACCAAGGCCTGATGTTCGGTTACGCCTGCAACGAGACGCCGCAATTGATGCCGCTGCCGATCTACTACGCGCACCGCATCATGCAGCGGCAATCGGAACTGCGGCGCGACGGCCGGCTGCCCTGGCTGCGCCCCGATGCCAAGTCCCAGCTCACCGTGCGCTATATCGACGGCAAGCCGGTGGCGATCGACACCGTGGTCGTGTCCACCCAGCACAACCCCGAGGTTTCGCACACCCAGGTCTCCGAGGCCGTGATCGAGCAGATCATCAAGCCGGTGCTGCCCAAGGAGCTGCTGCAAGGCAACGTGCGCTACCTGATCAATCCGACAGGGCGCTTCGTCATCGGCGGCCCGCACGGCGATTGCGGCCTGACCGGGCGCAAGATCATCGTGGACACCTACGGCGGCGCCGCCCACCACGGCGGCGGCGCGTTCTCGGGCAAGGACCCGTCGAAGGTGGACCGCTCCGGCGCCTACGCCTGCCGCTACGTGGCGAAGAACGTCGTCGCCGCCGGCCTGGCCGACAAGTGCGAGGTGCAGGTCGCCTATGCCATCGGCGTGGCGAAACCGGTGTCGCTCATGGTCAACACGTTCGGCACGGGCCGCATCGCCGACGAGCGTATCGTCGAGCTGATCAGCCGTCACTTCGACCTGCGTCCCAAGGCCATCATCCAGACGCTCGACCTGCTGCGCCCCATCTACAGCAAGACCGCCGCCTACGGCCACTTCGGCCGCGACGAACCCGAATTCACCTGGGAAAGCAGCGATAAGGCATCGGGCCTTAGGGCCGATGCCGGCCTGTAGGGCCGCCCGCGCCCGGCGCGGTTATCGGTACTTCGGCGCAGGCTGACCTCGCGCCAGCGAAGTTGAGGTACACAGCACCGGCCGTAGCCAAAAAATGCCCTGGATAGTGCATCGGCCCGCCCGGGCCGATGCATGTTTTCGCCCGCCGAGCATGTTCGCGGTCTGCCCGCCGGGCGACCGATCGGCTAAACTCCCAAGTCATGCCAACCGAATACCCACGCCCGCGATGACCGCCGATCCGGCAAGGGCCCCTGGAAGAAGCGCCTGCCCCAGCTCCTCGACACCCTCGTGGCGCTGGGCCGCGCGCGCTGGAAGACGGACGCTGGATGGGGTAAGTTGCGCGAAGACGTTAACGGAGCATGGCCATGAAAACCAGTGATCTGATCGATGAAGCGGTTTCCCTGCCGCTGGAAGAGCGGGCGAGGGTGGTGGACACCCTGCTTCAAAGCCTCAATCCGCCGGATGAGGCGGCGGCCGCCGCCTGGCTGGAGATGGCCCGGCGGCGCCTCGCCGAACTGCGCTCCGGCGCGGTCACGCCGGTCGACGGTGAGCAAGTCTTCGCCCGCATCCGCGACCGCTACGGCGCATGATTTTCTCGTTTCACCCGGAGGCCGAGGAGGAATTCGAGGCCGCCGTGACATGGTACGAGGAGCGGGAAACTGGCTTGGGTCTGGACTTCGCGGCCGAGGTGCGAGAGGCGATCCGGCTGGCGCAGTCGATGCCTCTGGCCTGGCCCCGGATGGCGGAGAACGTCCGGCGCATTCTGGTCCACCGCTTTCCCTACGGCTTGCTGTATTCGATCGACAACGACCGGCTCCAAATTCTTGCCGTCGTGCACTTGCGACGCCAGCCCGGGTACTGGCGAAAACGCGCCCCTTTCTCGAAGTAGGAAATCGCCCCCGGCTCACCGCCCGGCCTAGTCTTTTGTCATCGTCGCAACGGTCAATCCATTATTGAGAGAGGCCGCGCTGTTCGACGAATTGCTGCGCTGCATCTCCAGTCGGCAACGCCGCGGCGCGCGCTAGCGGTTCTGCGGCTGTCGGACGCAGGGCCAATCGCTGGTTGGCGCCCTGCAAGCGTGTGAGACGACGCATGCGGGCGTAATCCTCAGGCCGGTTTCCTTCCGCCCTAAAGCTTTTCCCCCTCACTTCCGTTAATCGGCGAGGTTCCCGAAAACGTATTGCTTCGCCAATTCCCATGCTGAAACGCATACCCGTTGAGCAGCTACGCACCGGCATGTACTTGCAGGAGCTGTGCGGCTCGTGGCTCGAACATCCGTTCTGGCGCAGCTCCTTTCTGCTCGCCAATCCCCAGGACATCGCCAAGCTGCGCGACAGCAGCGTGCGTGAGGTGCTGATCGACACGGCCAAAGGTGACGATGTCGAGATCGCGCTCGCCGACGCCGGCGAGGACGCGGCACCCCGTGCCGAGGAGCCGCAAGCCGTCGTCGCCGCGAGCGGGCCTGCGCCCGTCGAACGCGTCGGCGCGGACGAGGAGATCGAGCGCGCTGCGCGCATCTGCGCCAAGTCCAAGGCGGCAGTGGTGTCCATGTTTCGCGAAGCGCGCATGGGCAAGGTGATCGATGCGGATGACTGCGCGCCCCTGGTGGAAGAGATTTCCAATTCGGTCATGCGCAATCCGGGCGCGCTGATCAGCCTGGCGCGCCTGAAGACGGCGGACGATTACACCTACATGCATTCCGTCGCCGTGTGCGCGCTGATGATCGCGCTGGCCCGCCAGCTCGGGCTGGACGAGGCGCAGACGCGCGAAGCAGGCATGGCCGGGCTGCTCCATGACGTCGGCAAAATGGCGATCGAGCCGGAAATCCTTAACAAGCCGGGCAAGCTGACCGATCAGGAATTCGTCGCCGTCAAGCGCCACCCGGAGGAAGGTCATCGCATTTTGGCGGAGAGCCGCGGCGTGGGGGAAATCGCGCTGGATGTGTGTCTGCACCACCACGAGAAAATGGATGGCAGCGGCTATCCGCACCGCCTGCCGGGCGAGAAGATCAGCCTCTTTGCCAAGATGGGAGCGGTGTGCGACGTCTATGATGCCATCACCTCCAACCGCCCCTACAAGGCGGGCTGGGATCCGGCCGAATCGCTGCGCAAAATGACTGAATGGAGCAACGGCCACTTCGATCCGGTGATTTTCCAGGCCTTCGTCAAGAGCGTGGGCATCTACCCCGTCGGTTCGCTGGTGCGGCTGAAGTCGGGGCGGCTCGGCGTCGTCGTCGATCAGACCGGGAAGTCGCTCCTGACGCCGAAGGTCAAGGTGTTCTTTTCCACCCGTTCCAATGCGCGCATCCCCGCGGAGGTGCTCGATCTGTCCTCCCGTCTCGCCAACGACAAGATCATCGCCCGCGAAGACCCGGAACGCTGGAAGTTCCCCGACCTGAACGAGCTTTGGGGTGCGGTGGCGTTGTAAGGTTGAAAAAACCTAGTAAAATAGTCGGAAAAAATAAGCATTACCAACCGAGAGGCAAAGGAGAACATCATGCTGTGTCTGCAACAGTGCATCGATCTGTGCGACCTCACGCCGGACGAGGGCCGGCTCCTCGCGGAGCGCATGTCCATGTCCGAGATCATCGCCGCCCAGGCGCAATGTCCGCGAAAACGTGATGCGGCGGAGGCGGACACGACCGATGAGGACGCCGATATCGCCTGCGAACTGCTGGCGCAGGTGCGCACCGCGGAAAGCTTCGACGACCTTCGCTTGGCCGCTCTGCGCTACCGGGCCTATTCGCTGGCCCGCGCCGCCGCCCGGGGCTGAGGGCAGCGGCGCGGCCGACGGCACGGACGCCGAGCAACAGCACCGCGCTGGCATCGCGAACCAACATCCGCTAGTATTTCCGCCTCGCACCGAGGAGCGTTGCAAGGGGCCCGTGGGGCCTCCCAGGCTCGGTGCAGCCAGCCCGAAGCGGGCGGCTCTATTCTGCAACGGCGCTCACCTGAACCCGTGCCGCGCACGGGATGCCGGGTGAGAGCATCCCTGCCGGCCACCGTGATGGAGTTGGGTATGAACACAGTGGCTGATCTCAAACAGGACTTCCGCGTCGCCGACCTTGCGCTCGCCGACTGGGGCCGCAAGGAAATACGCATTGCCGAGACCGAGATGCCCGGGCTCATGGCCATCCGCGAGGAATTCGCCAGGAACCGAGCGCTGCAGGGCGCGCGCATCAGCGGCTCACTGCACATGACCATTCAGACGGCAGTGCTCATCGAAACCCTGCAGGCCCTCGGCGCCCAGGTGCGCTGGGCCTCGTGCAACATCTTCTCGACCCAGGATCACGCCGCGGCGGCGATCGCGGCCGGCGGCACCGCGGTGTTCGCGCGCAAGGGTGAATCCCTGGAAGAGTACTGGGACTACACCCACCGCATTTTTGAGTGGCCGGACGGCGGCTTCTCGAACATGATCCTGGACGACGGCGGCGACGCCACGCTGCTGCTGCACCTCGGCGCCAAGGCCGAGAAGGACATCGGCGTCCTGGCCAAGCCCGGCAGCGAAGAAGAGCGGATTCTGTTCGCCGCCATCAAGGCCAAGCTCACCACGGACAAGACCTGGTACTCGACGCGCCTCGCCCAGATCAAGGGCGTGACCGAGGAGACCACCACCGGCGTGCATCGTCTCTACCAGATGCACGAGAAGGGCGACCTGAAGATCCCGGCCATCAACGTCAACGATTCGGTCACCAAGTCGAAGTTCGACAACCTCTACGGCTGCCGCGAGTCGCTGGTGGACGGCATCAAGCGCGCCACCGACGTCATGGTGGCCGGCAAGATCGCGCTGGTGTGCGGCTACGGCGACGTAGGCAAGGGCTCGGCGCAGGCGCTGCGCGCGCTGTCCGCCCAGGTCTGGGTCACCGAGATCGATCCGATCTGCGCGCTGCAGGCGGCGATGGAAGGCTACCGCGTCGTGACCATGGACTACGCCGCCGACAAGGCCGACATCTTCGTCACCGCCACGGGCAATTACCATGTCATCACTCACGCGCACATGGCGAAGATGAAGGACCAGGCCATCGTCTGCAACATCGGCCACTTCGACAATGAGATCGACGTCGCGAGCATCGAGAAATATCAGTGGGAAGAGATCAAGCCGCAGGTCGACCACGTCATCTTTCCCGACGGCAAGCGGCTCATCCTGCTGGCCAAGGGCAGGCTGGTGAATCTGGGCTGCGCCACGGGACATCCGAGTTACGTCATGTCCTCGTCCTTCGCTAACCAGACCATCGCCCAGATCGAGCTGTGGAGCGAGCGGGACTCGGGCAAATACCCCATCGGCGTCTACACCCTGCCCAAGCATCTGGACGAGAAGGTGGCGCGGCTACAGCTGAAGAAGCTCAATGCCCAGCTCACCACGCTAACCGAGCAGCAGGCAGCCTACATCGGCGTGCCGGTGCAGGGGCCGTACAAGTCGGCCCACTACCGTTATTGATCTTTGCACCGCAGAGAACGCAGAGGACACAGAAGGAAAGATGGTCTTCTGCGAGTCTCTGTGTCCTCCGCGTCCCCTGCGGTAATTCCAACATGTCCGATCAACCCACCTTCAGCTTCGAGTTCTTCCCTCCCCAGACGCCCGAGGGCGTCGACAAGCTGCGGCGCACCCGCGCACAGCTGGCGCAGCTCAAGCCGGCGTTCTTTTCGGTGACTTTCGGCGCCGGCGGCTCCACCCGCGATCGAACGCTGGAGACGGTGCTGGAGATCCAGTCCGAGGGACTGCCCGCCGCGCCTCACCTGTCCTGCATCGGCTCGACGCGGGAGAACGTCCGCGCCATGCTCCGGCGTTATCAGGACGCCGGCATCCGGCGCATTGTCGCCCTGCGCGGCGATCTGCCCTCGGGTGTTGGCGATCCAGGCGAGTTCCGTTATGCCAGCGAGCTAGTGGAATTCATCCGCGCGGAAACCGGCGACTGGTTCCACATCGAGGTGGCGGCCTATCCGGAGTACCACCCCCAGGCGAAGAGTCCGCGCGAGGACCTGCTCAACTTCAAGCGCAAGGTGGAAGCCGGCGCCGATTCGGCCATCACCCAGTATTTCTACAATCGCGACGCCTATGAGCACTTCGTCGACGAGTGCCAGGCCGTCGGCATACGCGTGCCCATCGTGCCGGGCATCATGCCGATCGCCAATTTCAGCAAGATCGCGCGCTTTTCCGACGCCTGCGGCGCAGAGCTCCCGCGCTGGATGCGCCGGAAATTCGAAAGCTTCGGCGACGACGCCGCCTCGGTGCGCTCCTTCGGGCTGGACGTGGTCACCGAGCTGTGCCAGCACCTGCTCGAATCCGGCGTACCCGGACTGCATTTCTACACGCTCAATCAGGCCGGGCTGACGACCACCATCTGGCAGCGGCTGGCGCTCGGCTAGGCATTGTCGGCAGTCAATGGCCGTGGCAATGCGAGCGCAATGCACTGATCCTGCCGGGCAAGCCCGGCGACCCGAGGTGACGTGGCAACGATAGTCGCCTCGTCGTCGCGGTCGCGCCTTGGGTAGTGCGCGCGGTCGGACCGTGCATGGTGCCGCGTCGATTCAGATGATCGATAGATCGCGTCAGGTGGGCCGTTCCGAGACCTGGGTATACATCTTCGCCAGACCAACCACCACTTTGCGCGACACACGCGCGTAGTCGCCGAACTTCAGGGCCTCTTGCGCCTCGGCCTTCTTGCCGGACTGCGCGAGCGCCAGTACCGACCCCGCGCACTGATGAAAGCAGTTGAGTTCTTGGGAAGCGAATCAGCAGCGTTGCATTTGCTTTGCCGCTTGCTGTCCGCAACGGGCTTCGTCACCGGCGGTCCGGTCGTCGTTCGCTGCGCCCGGTGACGACGCGCCGTTGAGCCGCCGGTACGGCGTCGGTGACGGAGATGTCGCATTCGCTGTGCGCGCACCCACCTCCTACACACGAACTGGTCGACAAACGGCGCAAAGCAAGATGCGCCGTGCCGATGCAAATGTCGGCGTCGGCACAGACAAACGATGAACGGTCGCGCGCCTCTTGCGCAGTCACGCGATGCACAGAACCGACGGGTCATCGTGGCCGGCGATGGCCATTCGTTCCAGTTCCTCCAGCACCTTGAAGCTCTGCTGCTCCATCTCCAACACTTTCTCCAAAGCGGGTTCCCGCTGACCGGCATGGAGCTGTCGCACCGCCTCGACACCGCACTGGTGAAACCTTATGTGTGCCGGTTCCACTTCCCGATAGCCAGGGAGTTTCGCGAAGCACTGCCTGCCATCGCCCTCGTAGTACCACTTGCCCAGCCGGCAGCCGGTGTGGCTGGCGAAGTCCTCCGCCTTCTTGCCAGAGATGCCGAGGAAGACCTTGTAGATCTCGAACTTGTAGACGAGGTGATCGATCTTTGCGGTCTCGACGAAGCTGCGCAGGGCGCTGGCGGCGATGGTGCCCGTCATTTTGCTGTTGAGGTCCATGAGATCGTTCATGCTGCGCACCGCTTCCTGGCCGTCCTCAGCGAAGCCGGTCGCCTCCTGGGGCGATAGTTCCATCATCACCTTCACTGCGTGCGTTTCTTCCTGGATCGTGCGTACGAGCGTGGCGATATCGCTGGTGGCATGCGTCGTGCGCTCGGCAAGCTTGCGTACCTCGTCCGCCACCACCGCGAAGCCGCGGCCTTGCTCTCCGGCACGTGCCGCCTCGATGGCAGCATTGAGCGCCAGCAGGTTGGTCTGGTCGGCGATTTCCTTGATGAGCTGAACAATGCCGCCGATCTGGTTGGTACGGCCGTTCAACTGCTCGACCTTGGCGGCGGTGCTGTTGGTGCGCTGGGCCATTTGCCGCAGGTTGTCGGTGATGCGCTCGATGGCCGAGACGTTGGCGCTGAGGGTCGAGCAGGCGTGCACGGAATGCTTGCTCTCCTCCTTCATGGCCATGGCTAGCGATGCCACCGTACTTTGAACCTGAACCGCCGAGTCGCCGTAGAGCTTGAGTCGCTCCGACAACGCATCGAATACCGCGAGGCGGTCACGCATCCTGTCCCGTTCCTGAGCAATACCGTCCTTGTCCTTATGCAGCGTTTCGATCTGCGCCTTGCAGCTCTGCAGGGCCGACGCCGCCTCGGCAAGCTTCGCTTCTTGTCCAGGGGGCTTGAGCCTCCATGTCATTCCAAACATTGTTTGTCTCCTTTGGTGCGCTGCCATGGCATCCCGTGGAACCTGCGGACGCGAAGTTGCCATCGTGTCCCTCGTCCGAGGACGCGTAATCACGATCAGCCGGGCAGATCACTCGCTATGGTGCGTTCCAATGCTACCTGCGCGCGGACCCCCGGCGGCATCCAGGATGCGCCCAAGGGACAGCACGAACACAACAAGCACAAGCGAGGTTCGGAGCTTGGCGGGCTCGACGCGCCATGTGGCGCGCGAGGACGACTGGGAGGAGTCCCTGTCTGGTGCGGTTGGCGGATTCGCGGCCTGCCGGCCCAATGCAGCAATCGCTGCGCCGGCGTCGGCGTCCGTCACGACCACGTTATCGGATGGGGGACGATGTTCTTTAGCGCCAAATGATAGGGGGTGTGCAATCCAGAATCGCAGGGTAGCAGGCTGAGTTACCTGCAGAAGCTCGAGAAGGTGGCGCAGATGTCAGAAGAGAATAGCGCCGCCTCGACGGTAACGGCCGACACGGCTCGCCGTCTCGAAGAGTTGGCAGGGGCGATGCGTGCTGCGGTCAGTCAGTTCAAGCTCGCGTCGGCGCGCGGCGAGTGTCCTGTCCATCCGATTCGCGGCATAAGAATCCCGATCCTCCGCGCCATGCTTTGTAGCTCCGGTTGCGGCACACGGCACTACGTCCGCTTCAGGCTCACCAGCAGCACGCCGGCGATCACCAGTCCCGCGCCGGCGAGTTGGCTTGGTGCCATTGCCTCCCCGAGGATCCACCAGCCAAGAATAATGGTTATCACCGGCCCCAACGTGCCAACCAGCGCGGCGGTCGGCGCGCCGATGCGTCGAATGGACTCGGCCTGGAGCCAGATCGGCAGCACGGTGCACAGCAGCGCCAGCGCCAGGCCATCGAGGTACGCGCGCGGCGGCACGAGCAGCGCTTGGAGCGGGTGCGTCGCAGCGAAATGACCGAGCACGAACAGGCAGGCGAAGATCGAGGCGAAGGCCGACAGGCGTGTTGCGCCGACGCGTGTGACGACGTGGCCGCTGCCCATCCAGAACAGCGCGTAGCTCACCGCGCTGGCGAACACCCACAGGCTGCCAACCATCAGGCTGCGCGAGTCGCCGGCAATGGTCAGGTCGTGGGACACGGCGAGACCGATGCCGGCATAGCACAGCGCGAGCGCGCCCCAGGCCGCCGGCCGAATCTTCTGACCGAGCAACAGCGCCGAAAAGAGGAGCACCAGTGTCGGGTAGGTAAACAGGATCAGCCGCTCGAGGCCGGCGCTGATGTACTGCAGGCCAAGAAAATCGAACAGGCTGGAGAGGTAGTAGCCCGACATTCCCAGTGCCGCCAGCCACAGCCAGTCGCGCCGCTCGAGCCCTGAGGCGCCGCTGCGCCAGGCGACGCAGATGAACACCGGCAATGCGAAGCCCATGCGCAGGGCGAGCAAGGTGACCGCGTCGGCGCCGTGGGCGAGTCCGAGCTTGACGAAGATCGCCTTGAAGGAGAACCCGAGCGCGGCAATGGCGGCGAGCCAGACGCCGACAGCGGAAGCGCTCACCGAACAATGCTCACCACAGAGGACTCAGAGGACACAGAGGGGGACGAATGCTTCTTGTCTTTGAGTTCCCCTGCGTCCTCTGCGTCCTCCGTGGTGAAATCGAACTACCGCCGCCGCCCGCCGAGCAGCGAACCGAGCACGCCGCGCACAATTTCGCGGCCGATAGTTGAGCCGACGGTGCGCGCCACGCTCTTGGCCGCGGTTTGCACCACGCCGTCGCGCTTGCCGCCGCGCGGCCCGGTGCTGCCGAACAGAATGTCCCCCAGGCCGCCCAGCAGCCCACCGCCTTCGGCAGGTTGCCCGGCCTCGCCGCCCGCGGGCACGCCGCCCTGCTCCGCAGTGGTGCCGAAGCCCGCCTTGAGCCTCTCGTAAGCCGACTCCCGGTCCAAGGTCTGACCGTACTTCGCCTGCATGCCGGAGGACTGCATCAGTGCCTGCCGCTCCGGCGCCGTCAGCGGCCCGAGCCGGCTCGCCGGCGGCAGGACGTAGGCGCGCTCGACGACGTTCGGGCGCCCCTTGGCATCGAGGAAGGAGACCAAGGCCTCGCCTGTGCCCAGTTCGGTGATGGCCGTGGCAGCATCGAACTTGGGATTGGCGCGCATGGTCTCGGCCGCGGTCTTGACGGCCTTCTGATCCTTGGGCGTGAAGGCGCGCAGGGCATGCTGCACGCGGTTGCCCAGCTGCGCCAGCACGCTCTCCGGCACATCCAGCGGATTCTGGGTGACGAAGAACACGCCCACGCCCTTGGAGCGAATCAGCCGCACCACCTGCTCGATCTTTTCCAGCAGCGCCTGGGGCGCGTCGTTGAACAGCAGGTGCGCCTCGTCGAAGAAGAACACCAGCTTCGGCTGTTCGGGATCGCCGATCTCCGGCAACTGCTCGAACAATTCGGCCAGCAGCCAGAGCAGGAAGGTGGCATACAGCCGCGGCGAATTGTAGAGCTTGTCTGCAGCCAGGATGTTGATCACGCCGCGACCGTTGGCGTCGGTGCGCATCAGGTCGGCGATGTCCAGCATCGGCTCGCCGAAGAACTCCTCGCCCCCCTGCTGCTCCAGGGTCAGCAGGCCGCGCTGGATGGCGCCGATGGAAGCGGTGGAGATGTTGCCGTAGGCGGTGGTGAATTCGCCGGCACGCTCGCCCACGAATTGCACCATGGCCCGCAGGTCCTTGAGATCGAGCAGCAGCAGGCCGTTGTCATCGGCGATCTTGAACACCAGGGTCAGCACCCCGGACTGCACCTCGTTCAGATCGAGCAACCGGCCGAGCAGCAGCGGCCCCATGTCGGAGACGGTGGCGCGCACCGGATGGCCGTTCTCGCCAAACACGTCCCAGAAGGTCACGGTGCTGGCATAGGGCACGAAGCTCTCGTCCAGGGCGAGCAGCTTGAGCCGCTCCTGCAGCTTGGGCGTCACCGTGCCCGCGGCGCCCAGTCCGGACAGGTCGCCCTTGACGTCGGCCATGAACACCGGCACGCCGATGTAGGACAGCCGCTCGGCGATGCTCTGCAGCGTCACCGTCTTGCCCGTGCCCGTGGCGCCGGTGATCAGGCCATGGCGGTTGGCCATGCCCGGCAGCAGTTCAACCAGCCGTCGATCGGATCCTTCGACAACTTCGGCGATGCAGAGCGGTTCAGCCATGGGCCATCCTCCGGAACGGTATAATGACGGTCGAACTATCCATTTGATTCTAACAGCAGATACGCGACTTCGAGGCATCTATGGCAGGTCATTCCAAATGGGCCAACATCAAGCACAAGAAAGCCGCCGCTGACGCCAAGCGCGGCAAGATTTTCACCCGGTTGATCAAGGAAATCACGGTCGCCGCCAAGCTTGGCGGCGGGGATCCAAGCGCCAACCCGCGCCTGCGCCTGGCCATGGACAAGGCGCGCGAGAACAACATGCCCAAGGACACCGTGGAGAACGCCATCAAGCGCGGCAGCGGCCAGCTCGAGGGCGCCAACTACGAGGAGATCCGCTACGAGGGCTACGGCATCGGCGGCGCGGCGGTGATGGTGGACTGCCTCACCGACAACCGCACGCGCACCGTGGCCGAGGTACGCCACGCCTTCACCAAGCACGGCGGCAATCTTGGCACCGACGGCTCGGTGGCGTTCATGTTCAAGCACTGCGGCCAGTTCGTTTTCGCGCCCGGCACGAGCGAGGACAAGGTGATGGAGGCGGCCCTCGAAGCCGGCGCCGAAGACGTGTTCACCAACGATGACGGCAGCGTGGAAGTGGTATGCGCGCCCGCCGATTTCGAAGCGGTGAAGGATGCGTTCGCCAAGGCCCGGCTGAAGCCGGAATACGCCGAGGTGACCATGAAGCCGCTCAACGAAACCGTGCTCGCCGGCGACGACGGCGCCAAGATGCAGAGGCTGCTCGACGCCCTGGAAAACCTCGACGACGTGCAGGACGTCTACACCAGCGCCGCCATCGAGGAAGCCTGAATTCCCGCAGCGACGGAGGACACCGCCATGCGCATGACCACCACCCCCACCATCGAAGGCCACCCGGTGCGCGCCTACATCGGTGTCGTCACCGGCGAGGCGATCATCGGCGCCAACATCTTCAAGGACATGTTCGCCGCGGTGCGCAACATCGTCGGCGGCCGCGCTGGCGCCTACGAGAAGTCGCTGGCCGACGCGCGCCAGATCGCCTTCGACGAAATGGCGGAAGCGGCGCAGAAGAAAGGCGCCAACGCCATCGTCGGCATCGACATCGACTACGAAGTCCTCGGCCAGGACAACGGCATGCTGATGGTGTGCGTCAGCGGCACGGCCGTGGTGGTCGACTGAATGCGCCACGCGTGAGCGCCGCCGCCGTCCGCATTCTCGGCATCGATCCGGGGCTGCGCATCACCGGCTTCGGGGTGATCGAGAAATCGGGCAACGTCCTGCGCTACGTAACCAGCGGCTGCGTGCGCATCCCCGAGGGTGAGTTGCCCATGCGCCTGAAATCCATCCTGGATGGCCTGGGCGAGGTGATCGCCGCCCACCGCCCGCAGCAGGTGGCGGTGGAAAAAGTGTTCGTGAACGTCAATCCCCAATCCACCTTGATGCTCGGCCAGGCGCGCGGCGCCGCCATCTGCGCCGCCGTGTCCTGCCATCTGCCGGTGGCTGAATACACCGCACTGCAGATCAAGCAGGCGGTGGTCGGCCACGGCAAAGCCGGCAAGGAGCAGGTGCAGCACATGGTGCGGCGGCTGCTCGCCCTGCCCGGCGACCCGAGCGCCGACGCCGCCGACGCGCTCGCCTGCGCCATCTGCCACGCCCACGGCGGCCAGGGACTGGGCGCGCTGGCGACCACGGGCTATCGCGTGCGCAAGGGACGGCTGATTGGATAAACCCAAAAACATTGTTGACACCACCAAGGACACCAAGAATGAAAGCCGATAGTTGCCAAAAGAATTGCTTGTACCCGCTGCGCGCACGGTACCAATGCTTCGGAGATCTGAATTTCCTTGGTGTCCTTGGTGTTCTTCGTGGTGAATTGCTCTTTTGCCGATGAACACAACAGACACTCCCATCACTGCCGTGCTCTTCGACATGGACGGCCTGCTGCTCGACAGCGAGCGGCTGGCGCTGGCCGTCATTGCCCGATGTGCCCGGGAACTGGGCCTGGAGTGGGAGGAGCAAACCGGGCTGAGCCTCGTCGGACGCAACATCGTCGATTCCGACGCCATCCTGCGCGCCCGCTACGGCGAAGGCGCGCCGCTGGAAGGGCTGCGCCAGGGTTTTCGCCGCCACTATGACGCCCACATCGACGAGCACGGCGTGCCGATCAAGCCGGGCGTCGAAGCGCTGCTGGACCTGCTCGACGCCCTGGGGTTGCCGCGCGCCGTGGCGACCTCAACCGGGCGCGAGCGGGCACTGCGCAAGATGCGGCGCGTCGGCCTGCTGGAGCGCTTCGACGCCCTGGTGTGCGGCGACGAGGTGGCGCGCGGCAAACCGGCTCCGGACATTTTTCTCGCCGCGGCCGAGGCGCTCGCCGTGACGCCGCCCGCCTGTCTGGTGCTGGAGGATTCCAACGCCGGCGTGCGCGCCGCCCTGGCCGCCGGCATGCAGGTGGTCATGGTGCCCGACGTGCTCGCCCCCGATGCCGATCTGCTCGCCCTGGGCGTGCGCGTGGAACCCACGCTGCATGGCGTGATCGCGCTGCTTGCAGAGGGCATGCCCGACCAACGCCAGACTTCCGGACACCTGCAATGATCGGCCGCCTGACCGGTATCCTGCTGGAAAAGAATCCGCCCCAGATCACCCTCGACGTGCAAGGCGTCGGCTACGAGCTGGACGTGCCCATGAGCACCTTTTACAACCTGCCGGCCGCCGGCGAGCGGGTGAACCTGCACACCCACCTGCTGGTGCGCGAGGACGGCCACTTCCTCTATGGCTTCGCCACCGAGGGCGAGCGCGCCGCCTTCCGGCAACTGCTCAGGATCAGCGGCATCGGCGCGCGCACGGCGCTGGCGGTGCTCTCCGGCCTATCCGTCGCCGATCTGGTCCAGGCCGTGGCAATGCAGGAAGCCGGCCGGCTGACGAAGATCCCCGGCATCGGCAAGAAGACCGCCGAGCGCCTGCTGCTGGAGCTGCGCGACAAACTGCCCAGGACCGTCAGCCTCTCGACCGCGGCCGCGCCTGCTGCCTCAAGCAGCAGCGATATCCTCAACGCCCTGCTCGCCTTGGGCTACAACGAGCGCGAGGCGCAGGCGGCGATGAAGCAACTGCCCGCCGATGTCTCGGTCTCGGACGGCATACGGCAGGCGCTGAAGCTGCTGTCGAAGGTATGAGCGGCTGGTCTACACTACGCCCATGATCGAAACCGACCGCCTGATCTCCGCTGCGCCGGCCTCGCCCCAGGAAGATGTCATCGAGCGGGCGCTGCGCCCGAAGCGCCTCGACGAATACGTCGGCCAGCAGAAAATCCGCGATCAGCTCGCCATCTTCATCGAAGCGACGCGCAAACGGCGGGAGGCCCTGGACCACGTGCTGCTGTTCGGTCCGCCGGGGCTGGGCAAGACGACGCTGGCCCACATCGTCGCCCATGAGCTCGGCGTCAACTTGCGTCACACCTCGGGCCCGGTGCTGGAGCGCGCCGGCGACCTCGCCGCCATCCTCACCAACCTCGAACCCCACGACGTGCTGTTCATCGACGAAATCCACCGCCTGTCTCCGGTGGTGGAGGAAATCCTCTATCCGGCGCTGGAGGATTTCCAGATCGACATCATGATCGGCGAGGGCCCGGCGGCGCGTTCGGTGAAGCTCGACCTGCCGCCGTTCACCCTGGTGGGCGCCACCACGCGCGCCGGCATGCTGACCAATCCGCTGCGCGACCGCTTCGGCATCGTCGCGCGGCTGGAGTTCTACACGCCCGAGGAGCTGACGAAAATCATCACCCGCTCGGCGCAACTGCTGAACGTCGAGATCGTCGCCGAGGGCGCCTTCGAGATCGCGCGCCGGGCACGCGGCACGCCGCGCGTCGCCAACCGCCTGCTGCGGCGCGTGCGCGACTATGCCGAGGTCAGGGCCGAAGGCCGGATCAGCGCGCCGGTAGCCGATGCCGCGCTGTCCATGCTCGACGTGGACCAGCTCGGCCTAGACGTCATGGACCGAAAACTGCTCGGCGCGGTGATCGAAAAATTCAGCGGCGGGCCGGTCGGTCTGGACAACCTCGCCGCCGCCATCGGCGAGGCGCGCGACACCATCGAAGACGTGCTCGAACCCTTCCTCATCCAGCAGGGCTACCTGCAGCGCACCCCGCGCGGACGCATCGCCACCGCGGCGATCTATCGCCACTTCGGCCTGGCGCAGCCGGCGGCGGGCGCGCCGGACTTGTTCGGCGAGTAGCACGCGGGCGCTCAGCTCCCGCACCGAAAAGCACCTCGCCGCAGCCGAAGTCCGGCTCGGCGCGCACCCCCGGCTCATCCGCGGCGAGTAGTCTCGCGGGATGGCAGCCAGACGGTGGCAGGGCTGGGCTATCGGGCGTGGCCAAGGTAAGTTGGCCGTAAGACCGCCCGTAATCAGGTAGCCGGTCACTGTAATGCGGCGGAGTCGGAGCTGGGCGGATGCTATCGGCCATGAGCCACCGGTCGTCGTTGCGTCAGCCGCCGAGATAGCCGACGTTCCGGCTGACGAATTGATCCGAGTCGGCTGGCCCAGTGTGGCAAAGAGCGCCCGCCGTACGGTCGCCAACCGGCCAGTTCTTCTAGGACAGCGCGGGCGATCAAGTCGTCGCACCTGTCGGCGCACGAAATCGAGTTGGGCAATGGGGCCGCCACTGTGCCGCAGCTGGGCGCGAAGCAATGGCCGGACAGCCGCCTGCACTCCCGATGAGTAGCTCGGTGTAGCACCCGTGTGCTACACTTCACCATCAACGTCACGCGAGGATTTCCTGTGCCCACCACGACCATCCGCCTCCCCGAGGATCTCAAGACGCGCGTCGCTTCGGCGGCGAAGCATGCCGGGACTACTCCCCATGCCTTCATCCTCGAAGCCATCGCCGAGAGAACGGCCCAAGAAGAGCGGCGTACTGATTTCGACGCGGAGGCCGAGGCGCGCTATGCCGGCATCGTCGCGTCTGGCAAGACGATCCCCTGGAAGGATATGCGGCATTACCTGGAGGCGCGCATGGTCGGCAAACCCGTGAAGCGGCCCTCGGCGCGCAAGCTGGCGCGCTGAGCGTGTCGGCCATCGAGTTGGCGGAAGAGGTCGGCGAGGATTTCGAGCGCATCCTCGACCATCTGGCAACGTACCAGGTGGAACATGCCGAGCAACGCATCCGGGACATTATCGAGGCGCTCGACGTGCTGGAGCACAATCCCGAAATTGGGCGACCGGTGGCCGCAGGAAAGCGCGAACTGGTGATCGGGCGCAGATCACGCGGTTACGTCGCCCTCTACCGCTACGTAGAGGAGATCGACACGGTTTTCGTGCTGGCGATCCGCAGCCAACGGGAAGGCGGCTATGCCGAGCGAGGGTGACGCTCGCGGTGCAACCTGAAGGCAGGCTTACGACGACGTTTGGCGCCCAGCCCTGCGTGGTTTGGCTTCTATTCTGTCACTTGGCGGCCAGCAAGACGAAATCGAGTCAATCCACAGTCACCAGCCTGAATGACTCCTGTTTGGATCTGCGGAATGTCGGCTCCGGGTCGTTTGCCGACATCAGATAAAAAAGGACTGCCATGACCACCCTGACCAAACTCGCCCTCGGCCTGATGGGCCAGCTGCGGCCCAAGCCGGCCACGGGAGACGCGGCCGCCTCGATTGCGCTGCCGCCGCCGGTGAAGCGAGGCGGCCTGCCGTTGATGGAGGCCCTGGCGCGGCGGCAGTCGTCGCGCGAGTTCGCGCGCGATGCATTGCCGATGCAGGCGCTGTCGGATCTGCTCTGGGCGGCCTACGGGGTGAACCGCGGCGGCGGCGGGCGCACGGCGCCTTCGGCGCTGAATTGCCAGGAGGTCGATGTCTTCGTCGCGCTGCCGGCGGGCGCCTACCGCTACGACGCGACGGCGCACGCCCTGCAATTGGTGGCGGCCAGCGACCTGCGCAGGGTCACGGGTTATCAGGATTTCGTCGACGAGGCGCCGCTCGATCTGGTGTTCGTCGCCGATCACGCACGCATGGGCATGGTGCCGGTGGCGCAGCGCGAATCGTTCGCCTCGGCCGCAGCCGGCGCGATCGCGCAAAACGTCTATCTCTTCTGCGCCAGCGCCGGACTGGCGACGGTGATCCGCGCCTGGATCGACCGCGCGGCGATCGCCGATGCGCTCGGCCTGACGCACGAGCAGCAGGTGTTATTGTCGCAGACCGTCGGTTATCCGAAGGCGGATTCGTAGAGTCGGATCGCAAGGGCGGCGGCGTCTCCGTATCCTACCGGCTCTTCCGTTCCGGTGCGGATGAGGACTGCGAGGCGCCGCTCCCCTATCATGCGCCGCGTACAGACAGCTCACCAGCAACACCGCCACACCCAAGACCGCAGCCACGAAGCGCATGGTTTCCTCCTTGGGCCAAGACTCTCACGATCGGCATCGGCCGCGCGCCAAGACGCGGCCGCGAGGCGGCCACATGAAGAATGGATGGCAGCGGCGCGAAATCAAACTCGCGGCGCCAAGAAGACCTATGTCACCGCTACCGCCTGCAGGACTGCCATGGGCCCGGCCCGCCTGACGGCCTCCAGCTGTTCGGCGTTGCGCACGAACAGCGAGCCGGCGAAGCCGAGGGCGTTGACGGAAACCTCTTCGAAGCATTCGCGTGATCGCGGCACGAGCAGCATCCACTCGCGGGTGAGCAGCAGGTTGTACGGCGCCGACTGGCGCATGCGCCCGCCGGCGGCGACACCGAGCAGACCGGATGCATCGAGCATGTCATGGTAGAGCCGCTGCAGCTTCTCTGCGGCGTCGTGGGCCTCGTTGAAGGTGACATCCTCGATCCAGCAGACAGCATGGGGAAACGGTAGTGCCGGAACGCGGCAGACCCCACGCACGCCACGGACGTTGTCGAACAACGCAGCCATCGGCACCGGCAGGTCCGATCCGCCCAGCGGCAACGGCACAAGCTGAAGATGCTTGTGGGGTTGGCTAGCGCCCGCCTCGATGCCGCCGTTGTAGAAACCGAGGCCGTCGATCTGTGCCATGCAGGCCGCCAACGCCGCGAAGTCGTGGCGATCGAGCAGCGTCTCCTGCGCTTCGTAGCGACGCGTAACGATGAGCAGATGGCGGTCGATGACGTTGAACTTGTTGAGCACGGCGCGGTGCGTGGCCGAGATTTCGGCCACGAGCAGCTCGGGTTCGGGCGGCAGGAAAGGGTTGGCGGGCTTGCCGGCGGCGCGCCCTGGTCCCGGTTCAACGCGCTGCGCGTGCTTGCGCTGCAGGCTGGAGACACTGCGCACGATGAAGCGCACGCCGGCGTCCTCGATCCGCTGCGTTTCGGTGTCTATGGGCTGCATGGCGCCGCGGTCGAGCGCTTGGCGCGTTCGCTCGATGACTGCCGGCTCCAGGCCGTCCGGCGGCAGGAAAATACGCTGGCGCGACATCGCGGCTCCGGTGGCAGACGAGTGCCAGCATTATACGGAGCGTTTGGCGGGATCGGTGCTGGATGGCGGCAGCGCGCCGTGACAAACAAACAAAAAAAGGCCGGCAGTGCCGGCCCATGGAGGACAACACGACGGGCTGGGGCCCTTTCTTGTTGTTCGAAGTCGTCGCTGCCCTGTGCGCGCTGCGTTGTACGCTATTGTGCGTGAAGTCGCGGCGCGGCCGGCGCAGGGATGGCGGTGCAATGGTTAAAAGGTGTAAAAACTGGCGTGCCCGATGCAAGACGGCGTTCCGGCGCGCAACAGGGCGATCGTGCGGCGGCGCCGCACTGGCTGTGCAAAGCTGCTGGTAGTACGCCGTCGCGCGAACGGCGAATGTCGGCTGGCAGCGGTATTGTCTCGGCCTGCTAGAATTTCCGAGTGAACCGCGGGCTCAATCCAAGTTATCGCATTCGCATGCCGGGACATGCCGAAGCGCGCGTGGCCGGCGCCATCGCGTCGCTGATCTGCGCTTGCGGCTTGCTCCTGGGCGGCGTGCCGGCGCACGCCGACGGGAAACAGCCCGTCCATGTCGAGCTGGAAGCGCCGGAAACGGTGCGCCGTCTGCTGCTCCGCGAGCTCGATCTGCCGTTCGAACGCGATGCCACGCTGGATGCATCCGAACGGCTGGCGCTGGCACGCCGCGCACGCCGGGACATTGCCGAGTTGCTAGCAACCGAAGGCTACTTCCATCCCGAAGTGGAGGTGCGCGCGGAGCCCGGCGTCGGTGACCACACCGGGCACATCGTCATCGCCGTGCAGCCTGGCACACAGGCCCGCATCACCGAGGCACACATCGAATTCGCCGGTGACGTCGCCGCCGCCGGCGAGGAGCGCGCGGCCCGCATCGAAGCGCTGCGTGCGGCATGGCCGCTCAAGCCGGGCGATCCCTTCCGCCAGGCATCGTGGAGCGAAGCCAAACAGCGCCTGCTGGTCGAGCTGCAGGCGCTGGACTACCCGGCGGCAACGCTCGCCGAGAGCCTTGCGGAGGTGGACCCGGAGCGCGACGCGGTACGTCTGCGCGTGCTCTATGACAGCGGGCCGGCGTTCACCATCGGCGCCCTGGAAATCACCGGGCTGCGAGCGTACGGTGCGGAGCTGGTCGAACGCTACAACACGATGCGCCCGGGCGATCGTTACGATCAGCAGCAGTTGCTGCAACTGCAGAGTACATTGCAGAACACGGCCTACTTCTCCTCCGTGCTGGTGGATGTGGACGCCGACCCGACCAAGGCGCAGCGGGCACCGGTGCGTGTGTTGGTGCGCGAGGGCAAGCCGAAGCGTCTCGGGCTGGGGGTGGGATACAGCACCAACACTGGCGCGCGCGCCGAGATCAACTACCGCGATGCCGCGATCCTGGGACAACCCTGGAGCCTCAACAGCGCGCTGCGCCTGGAGCAGCTGCGTCAGAGCGCCTTCGCCGACATTTTTCTGCCGCCCAATCCCGGCGGCTATCGCGACAGCTTCGGCACGCTGTACGAGCGCACCGACATTCAGAACCTGGTCACCCGCCGCCGCGCCGTCGGCGCCGTTCGGACCCGCCTGAAGGGCAGCATCGAGACGCGTATTGCGGTGAACCTCGAGGACGAGGAGCGGACCGCCGGCACCAGCGCGCCGACTACCCGTCAGGCCCTGACGCTCAACTGGTCGTGGACATGGCGCGATGTGGACGAACTGTTCGACCCGCGTCGCGGCAACGTGGTCAACGTGCAATTGGGTGGCGCGACCAAGCTGCTCCTGTCCGACCAGAACTTCGTCCGCAGCTACGCCCGCTACCAGCGCTTCCAACCGGTCGGCGACACGGACGTGCTGATCCTGCGGGCGGAGGCGGGCTACACGGCGGCACCGAGCCGGGACGGTATTCCACAAGGATTCGTCTTTCGCACCGGCGGTGCCCAATCGGTGCGCGGCTACGCCTATCAGAGCTTGGGGGTGAAGGAGGCAGAGGCCACGGTCGGCGGGCGCTACCTCGCCGTCGGCAGCATCGAGTACGTGCATTGGTTCGCCGGCCAGTGGGGTGCTGCGGCGTTCTATGACGTGGGCAACGCCACGGACGAGCTGCGCGACTTCCGCCTCCTGTCCGGCGTCGGCGCCGGTGTGCGCTGGCGCAGTCCGGCCGGGCCGCTGGCCTTCGACGTCGCCTACGGCGTGGACAGGCGCAAGCTGCGGCCGCACTTTTCCCTGGCCATCGCCTTCTGACGTATGCGTACGCCGCCGAACGAATCGACCCCGTCCGTCGCGACACGACCGCGCAAGGGCGGCCGCCGCTGGCGGGCCGTCGCGTCGGTGATGGCGGCGCTGCTGGCCTCGCCGTTGCTGCTCGCGCTGTGGCTTGCCGGCAGCGAGTCCGGATTGGCGGCAGTCGCGCGCATCGCCGCCTACGTGAGCGGCGGACAACTGGTGCTGCAGGGCACGAGCGGTACTCTGCTCGGACCGTTCGGCGTCGCCGACCTGCGTCTGAACACACCGGATCTGTCCGTGCGCGCGCGCAATGCGCGGCTCGACTGGCACCCTCTCGCTCTGCTGCAACAGCAGGTGTCGGTGATCTCGCTGCGCGTGGATGAGATCGACATCGCGACGACGCCCAGTGCCGAAATGCCGTCGCTGCCGAATAGCCTGGCATTGCCCGTGGCGGCAACGGTGGATCAGTTCAGCATCGGCCGGCTGGTGATCGCCGCGCTCGACATCAGCGGCAGCGCGGCCGCACGGAACAAGGACTCGGCAATCGCGCTGACAGAGATCGTCGGCGCGCTGACCAGTGATGGGCGTATCCACGAGCTCAAGGCGCTGCGCCTCGCGGGCCCCTTCGGCGCGCTCGAAGGTGAGGCGCGGCTCGACGGCCGCCAGCCCTTCGCCCTGCACGCGCAGGCGCACCTCACCGGCGCCGAGGGCAGGCACTCCTACCACGCCACGGCGAGGGCCGAAGGCACACTCGCGGCGTTCACCGTGCGCGCCGAGGCACAGGGGCAGGATCTCACCGGACAGGCCGTGGTGGATCTAACACCCTTCGCGCCAGTGCCATTCGCCGGCGCACGGATCGACGTCGGCAAGATCGATCCCGCGCGGTTCGCGTCTGATGCGCCCCATGCGGCTCTGACACTGCATGCCGATCTGCAGCCGAGCGTCGCGGAACGCAAGCCGCAGCAGCAATGGACCGTCGCCGGGCCCGTCACGATCATCAACGAAATGCCGGGACCGCTGGACAGCGATCTGTTGCCGGTGCGCAGCGTCAAGGCGCTGGCAAGCTGGTCGGCACGGCAGCTGACGCTGGAGGAGATCGACGCGGCCTTGACCGGCAAAGGTCAGGCGAAGGGCAGTGCGCACTATGGGCATGGCAAGCTCGATCTGCGCCTTGCGCTGCGTGAGGTGAGTCTGTTCGATTTGCACACGCGGCTGAAGCCGACGCGACTGGCGGGCGATGTGCAGGGCACGCTCGCTCCCACGGAGCAACACGTTGTCGCCGACCTGGGCGAGCCGCGCTTTTCCGCCCGCTTCGATGCCCGCCATGTCAACGGCACGATCGAGGTGGCTGCCGCACGGCTGCAATCCGGCGCGGCGCAACTGGATGCGAGCGGCAAGCTGGAGCTCGCACGCGCGCAAGCGTTCGAGTTGCGCGGGCGGCTGCAGCGATTCGACCCCAGCCTTTACGCGTCCGTGCCACGCGCCCAGTTGAACGCTGACTTCGGCGCCCGCGGCCGGCTCAAGCCCCGGACCATGAGTCTCAAGTTTGCGCTGCTGGATAGCCGCCTCGCCGACGCACGGCTCGCCGGTCGCGGCGAAGTGGAGCTGGAGCCGGATCGCCTCGTCGGCAGCGATGTCGCCCTCGACCTTGCCGGCAACACCCTGGTCGCGCGAGGCGGCTTCGGGCGTGCCGGCGACACCCTGCGCTTGCGCGTCGAGGCGCCGCGACTGGCCAGCCTCGGCGGCGCGTTCGGCACGAGGCTAGGCGGCAGCATGACAGCCGATGCCATGGTCACCGGCACGCTGGCGCAGCCGTCGGGGCAGATTGCGTTCAGCGCCGCGGATGTCACCTTGCCCGGCGGCGAGCGCGTGGCGCGCCTGGACGCCCAGGCCGATGTGCGGGAAGGTGCTGACGGCCGCATCCAGATCAAGCTCGATGCCGCCGGACTGCAGCCTGCGGCACGCAGCAAGCCGATCATGGACAAGGCAGCGCTGACGATCGACGGCACGCGCCGCGATCACTTGCTGCAGGGCAGATTCCTACTCGGCGCTGGCAACGAACTCGTGGTTGGGGCGACGGGCGGCGTCGCCGATGCGCCATTGGCCGGGGACGATGCCATTGCCTGGAACGGCTCGATCAAGACCTTTGCCCTGCGCGGCGCCACGCCGTGGGCATTTTCCCTGAGCGCGCCGGCCAGCCTGCACGCCACGCGCAACCGCGTGACCATCGGCCCGGCGGAGCTGCGCGCCACCGAGATCCGCGTGCGGCTGCTGGAAACCCGCTGGAGCCCCGGGGAGACCGTGCTGCGCGGCGAGCTGACCAACTTCCCTTTCGGCCTGGCCCTGGACGAGCAACTGCGCGTCGTCGTCCGCGGCGACACGCTGCGCCTGGGCGGTAGCTGGGACGTGCGCCTCGACGACCATGTGAACGGCACGGTGCGCGTGGTGCGCGAGAGCGGTGATCTGGAGCTTCAGGGCGACTCACCGGTGCGCTTGGACCTGCAACAGTTCGAGCTCATCGTCAACGCCGAGCACGACCGATTGGCGGCGTCGCTCGATGTGCGCGGCACGCAGGCCGGCCGCATCGCCGGCAGCGCCACAGCGGCACTCGCGCGGCGCGCGGACGGGCGCTGGCGACTTGCGCCGGATGCGCCGCTGGCGGGCAGCCTGCGCATCGACGTGCCGTCGCTTGCCTGGGTCGGCCCGCTGGTGGATCAGAATCTGCACACGGCCGGCACGCTGGGCGCGGAGTTCTCCATCACCGGCACGGCAGCGTCGCCCCGTGGCCAGGGCACGCTGCGCGGCGAGGGCCTGACGATCACATTGGCGGACCAGGGGCTGCGCCTGGGCGAAGGCACGGTGCGCGCCGATTTCGACCAGGATCGGTTGCGCCTGAGCCAATTGAGCTTCAGCGACAGCGTGCGTGCGCGCCCGCGCGAGGACCGCATCGATGTCCCGGCGCCGGGCGCTCGCCCCGGCACGCTGACGGCCACCGGCGAGATGCTGTTGTCCTCGGGCAAGGGCGAGATCGCCGTCAAGGCCGACCATCTGCCCCTGCTGCAGCGCGCCGACCGCTGGCTGATGGTGAGCGGTGAGGGCACGTTGCGCACGAGCTGGCAGGCGCTCGCCCTCGCCGGCCGCGTCAGCGCCGACGCCGGCTACTGGGAGATCGCCCGCGCCGACGCGCCGAAGCTCGGTGATGACGTCGTCGTGCTCGGCCGCCAGCCGCGCAGCGGCCCGCGCATGGCGATCGGACTCGATGTCGAGGCCGATCTGGGCCATCACTTCTATCTTCGCGGCCGGGGGCTGGACACGCGCCTGGCGGGCAATGTGCGCATCAAGGCGGACGAAAAGCATGCGCCGCACGCTGCAGGATCCATCCGCACGCGCGATGGCACGTACGACGCCTACGGCCAGTTTCTCACCATCGAGCGCGGCATCCTCAACTTCCAGGGCGCGCTGGAGAATCCGGGATTGAACGTGCTGGCACTGCGCAAGAATTTGCCGGTGGAGGCCGGCGTGGAGATCACGGGTACGGTGCTCAAGCCCCGCGTGCGGCTGGTCTCCGACCCTGATGTGCCGGACAACGAGAAGTTGTCGTGGATCGTACTCGGGCGTGCGCCAGATCAGGTAAACGGCGGCGAGTCGGCACTGCTACTATCGGCGGCGGGCGCGCTGCTCGGCGGCGAGTCCGGCGGCATCCCGCGTCAGTTGGCGCGCAGCCTCGGTATCGACCAGATCAGCGTCGGCGCCGGCGACAGCGCCCGGCGCGGGCCCACCAGCGCCGTGGTCAGCGGCACGGGGATGAGCCCGGGCACGGTCGGCTCAGAGATCATCAGTCTGGGCAGGCGATTGTCATCATCGGCCTACCTGTCCTACGAGCAAAGCCTGTCCGGCACGGAGAACGTGGTCAAGCTCACCTACAACCTGGCACGGCGGCTGCAGCTCATCGGCCGGGCGGGCACGGAGAACGCCATCGATCTTTTCTATACGTTTTCGTTCAACTGACAAACCCGGTTTAACCCCGATCGCCGCCGCGCTGCGTTTACGGCAACGTCATCATCGACGAAGGGAAGAAAGATGAAGCGTTGTCTCATCGCCGCCGCCATGGGCGCGGCCTCTGCGCTGGGGCCGCTGCCGGCATCGGCATTCTGCGGTTTCTACGTCGGCAAGGCCGACGCCAGTTTGTTCAACGAAGCCTCGAAAGTGGTCATGGTGCGCGATGAGAAGCGCACCGTCATCAGCATGCTCAACGACTATCGCGGCGAACTCGCCGAATTCGCGCTGGTGGTGCCGGTACCCCAGGTGCTGCGCCGGGAGCAGATAAACGTCGGCGACAGAAAGCTGTTCGACCGCATCGACGCCTACAGCGCGCCGCGACTCGTGGAGTATTTCGATCCCGACCCCTGCGCCGTGCGCCTGCGCGAGGAGAAGATGCTGCGCAGCGACGCCGCCAGAGCGGCACCGGCTGCCGCGCCGGCAAGCCCGCGCGCGCTGGGCGTCACCGTCGAGGCGCAATACACGGTCGGCGAATACGACATCGTGATTCTCTCGGCGAAGGAGTCGAACGGACTGGAGACGTGGCTGCGCCAGAACGGCTACCGCATTGCGCGGGGTGCCGCAAAGGCGCTGCAGCCCTACCTGCGTCAGGACATGCGCTTTTTCGTCGCCAAGGTGAACCTTGCCGAGCAGGCGAGAACGGGCCTTGCGACCCTGCGCCCGCTGCAGTTCGCCTTCGAGTCGGAGAAGTTCATGCTGCCCATCCGGCTGGGCATGGTGAACGCCGCCGGCCCGCAGGATCTCGTCATCTACATGCTGACCCGCCACGGACGCGTGGAGTCGACCAACTACCGTACGCTCAAGCTGCCGGCGAACGTGGATGTGCCGGCCTATCTCAAGGCCGACTTTCCGCGTTTCTACAAGGCGCTGTTCGACCACCAGGTGCAGCGCGAGGGGCTGCGCGCGGTGTTCACCGAGTACTTCTGGGACATGGGGTGGTGTGACCCGTGCGCCGCCGATCCCCTGACCCCGGAGGAGCTGCGATCCGCCGGCGTGTTCTGGCTGGAGCGCCAAGAGCCGGCAATCAGCGCCGAGGCGCCGCGCAACGTCGCGTCGCGCCCGCTGCCGCGCGGTGCTCAGCCCGTCGTGCTGACACGGCTGCGCGTGCGCTACAGCCCCGAGACCTTTCCCGACGATCTGATGTTCCAGCAGACCCGCGACCGCCAAAACTTTCAGGCCCGCTACGTGCTGCGCCACGCCTGGGCTGGCGATGCCGGCGCCTGCCCGGAAGCGCGCGCTTATCTCGACAGCGTGGTACAGCGCCAGGCGCGGGAAGCGGAGGAACTGGCACGGCTCACCGGCTGGGAGATCGGCACGATACGCGCGCGCATGAACCTGCCCGCCCAGCCGCGCCGGCAGTGGTGGGAAGGGCTGTGGCAGCAGTCCGGCCTGGGCCGCTGAGCCATGCTGCCCCGGACTGAAACCGAGGCGCCGGCCGCCGGCATCGCAGCGCAGTCACAGCACTGCATGCCGGTCGGCGGCCCGCACTGGCTGCGCGCGCAGCTGGCACGGCTGGCCGGGCTGGACGCACGCCTGTACCAGATCGCCTTTCAGGCGACGCTGCTCACCGTCGGCGTCCTGCTGCGCGATTTCAGTCTGCGCCCGGCACAGATGCTCCTGACATTCGCCGCCGGGCTGGCAACCCAGGCCTTCTGGCTGCGCCTGATGCGCATCGAACATGCCGGCCTGTTGAGCGCGGCGATCACCTGCTTCGGCCTGTCGCTGCTGCTGCGTGCCGACAACTTGTGGCTGCATCCGCTGTGCGCGTGCCTGGCCATGAGTTCCAAGTTCCTCGTCCGCGTGCGCGGCAAGCACGTGTTCAATCCCGCCAACCTGGGCGTCGTGCTGGCGCTCGCCCTGTTGCCCGGCGCCTGGGTGTCGCCCGGCCAGTGGGGCAGCGACCTCGCCTATGCCGGGTGGGTCGTCGCGCTGGGCGCGGTGGTCTGCCAGCGGGCGCGACGCTGGGACATCAGTTGGCTGTTTCTGGCCTGTTACCTGGGACTGGCCGCGGCGCGGGTCGCGCTGCTGGGCCAGAGCTGGGGTATCTGGTGGCACCAATTGCAGAGCGGCGCCCTGCTCCTGTTCGCCTTCTTCATGATCTCCGACCCGATGACCATTCCGAATCGGCGAGCAGCGCGCTTGCTCTACGCGGCAATCGTGGCCACGGCGGCGTTCGCCTGGCAGTTCGTCCTGTTCAAACCCAACGGCTTGATGTGGGCGCTGTTTCTGGCCTCGCCACTGGCGCCCCTGTTGGACCGGCTGCTGCCGGCGCCGCGGTTCGCATGGCGTCAGCCTTCCGGCACGGCGCCGGCGGTAGGGAACAATGGCCGGCTGGGGTAGAATAGGCGTCCATGCAGTCCGTCAGCCCAGCGGCGCGCGCGCGATTCGTCCTGCCGGTGCGCGTGTATTACGAGGACACCGATGCCGCCGGTGTCGTCTACTACGCCAACTATCTCCGCTTCCTCGAGCGTGCCCGTACCGAATGGCTGCGGGCCCTGGGGTTCGATCAGTCGCAACTGGCGCGCACCCACGGCATCGCCTTCGCGGCGCGCTCGTTGTCGGTCGAATACCTGAAGGCGGCGCAGCTGGACGATGCGTTGAACGTCAGCGCCGAAGTCGAGTCCATGGGCAGGGCGCAGCTGGTATTCGCCCAGCGCGTCGAGCGCGGCGACGAGCTGCTGCTGGAGGCGAAGCTGCGCGTCGCCTGCATCGATGCCAGGCGGCTGAAGCCGGCGCCCATCCCGGACGAAATTCGAACCAAGCTGAAAGCCCTGACATGAATGTAACTCAGGATCTCGCCATCATTTCCCTCATCGCCAATGCCAGCGTTCTGGTCAAAGGCGTAATGCTGTTGCTGGCATGGGTGTCGTTCATGTCCTGGTACTGGATCTTCCGCAAGTGGTTCGCCATTCGTGATGCGCGCACCAAGACCGACCAGTTCGAACGCGACTTCTGGAGCGGCGGCGATCTGAACGCGCTGTACCAGGGCGCAGCAGCCGATCGTCATCGTGCCGGCGGCCTGGAGCGCATCTTCGAGGCCGGATATCGTGAGTTCGCCAAGCTGCGGGGGCAGCGGGCGACGCTGGACCCGGCGGCGATCGTAGACGGCGCGCGCCGTGCCATGCGCGCCACCTACCAGCGCGAGATGGACAACCTGGAGGCGCACCTGGCCTTTCTCGCTTCGGTCGGCTCGGTCAGCCCCTATGTCGGTCTGTTCGGCACGGTGTGGGGCATCATGAATGCCTTTCGCGGGCTGGCCAACGTCAGCCAAGCGACACTAGCCCATGTGGCGCCGGGCATCGCCGAGGCCCTGGTGGCCACTGCCATCGGCCTTTTCGCGGCGATTCCGGCGGTGGTCGCCTACAACCGCTATGCCCACGACATCGACCGCATCGCCATACGCTTCGAGAGCTTCATGGAAGAGTTCTCGAACATCCTGCAGCGGCAGCTCAGATAAACGATGAACCACAGAGTCACAGATGCACAGAGGTTGGACGAGAGAATCGCGTCGTTGATGCGACGGCGCACGCGGCCCCCAAGATGCTCGTTGCCTGCGAAACCGCCTCGTTTTCGCTGTGCCCCCCTCTGTGACGCAGTGCCTCTGTGGTGAGGTTTCCATGCGCCAGCGCCGACTCATGAACCAGATCAACGTCGTGCCCTACATCGACGTCATGCTGGTGCTGCTCGTCATCTTCATGGTCACTGCACCCCTGATTCAGACCGGCAGCATAGACCTGCCGAGCGTGGGCAAGTCAACGCAGCCGCCGGTGGAGCCGTTGGAGGTGATAGTGAAATCGGATCAGTCGCTGGCCCTGCGCGACCGCGCCCGCGGCGGCACGGAACAGGCAGTTGCACGCGCCGAGCTGCCACGGCTGATCCAGGAAGCGCAGAAGCGCAACCCGCAGCAGGCGGTGTTGATCGCCGGCGACAAGAGCGTGCGTTACGAGGCGATCCTCAACGTCATGGATGAGCTGCAGCGGCAGAACGTGCAGAGAATCGGCCTGCTGGTGCAGCCGGGCAAGTAATGCGTTACCAGGCCCGGCCGGAGCGCGGCAAATGGGCGTCCATGGCCCTGGCGGCCGGCGTTCATGTGTTGCTGATCGGCTTGCTCATCTACGGCATCCGCTGGACGTCCAAGCCGCCTTCGGCGGTGGAGGTGGAGTTGTACCGGGCGGTGCCGGCACCGGCGGTGCAGCCGGCGCCCACGCCACCGACGCCAAAGGTTGAGCCGAAACCGGAACCGAAGCCTGAGCCCAAGCCGGAACCGAAGCCCGAACCGAAACCGGAACCGAAGCCGGCGCCACCGCCGCCCAAGCCGGACATCGCTCTGAAGGAGAAGGAAAAGCCGAAGGAGGAGAAACCGAAGCCGGTGCCGGAGAAGCCGCGCGAGCCTGAGCGCATGTCGTTCGACGAGGCGATGAAACGGGAGCAGCAGCAACTCGAGCGCAGGAGGCTGGAGCAACTGGCACGCGCCGAGGAAGAGAAGTTGCGTGCGACTCAGGCGGCCGCGGAACAAAGCCGGGCGGATGCTGCCAGAACAAAAGCCCAAGCGACCTGGATCGAGAAAATCCAGGCCAAGGTGAGGGGCAACTACGGTCCGCTGCCGCCCAGCGCCACGGGCAATCCCGAGGCCGTATTCGAGGTGACGCTGCTTCCCGACGGTTCCATGCTGGCACCGCCGAAGCTAAAGAAATCAACAGGTAACCAGGCACTGGATGCAACCATCGAACGTGCAATCAGGAAATCCGACCCGTTGCCCAAGCCGGACGACCCGTCGGTATTCGCGCGGGTGCTGGAGCTGCGCCTGCGTCCGCTCGAGCAGTAGCCATGCCGGCCGTGTATAATTGCCGCTCGTTTCAGTCCTTTTCGCCGATGTTCGCATACATTCGTCTCGCCCTCGCCGTCGTTGTTCTCGCACTATCGTCTGGTTCCCGCGCGCAACTGAGCATCGAAATCACCGGCGCCGGTGCCAATCGCATACCCATTGCCATCACCCTGTTCGAGGGTGAGGGCGCAACGCAGCAGAGCATCACGCCGGTGGTGCGCGCCGACCTGGAGCGCAGCGGGCTGTTCAAGATCCAGGAGACGGGCAACGAGGCGCTGCCCGAGAATGCCAGCGTCAACTTCGCCGACTGGAAGAACCGCGGCGCCGACGCCCTCGTGGTCGGAACTATCGCTGCCGCCGCGAATGGTCGCTATGAAGTGCGCTTCCGGCTCTACGACACGCAGAAGCAGGCCGCCCTCGGCGGCGTCGCCTTCGGCATGAGCGCCGCTCAGTCGCGGGCCACGGCCCATCGCATCGCCGACTACGTCTACGAGAAGCTGATCGGGGAGCCGGGGATTTTCTCCACCCGCATTGCTTATGTGGTCAAGACGCCGGGCAAGTACGAACTGCAGATCGCCGACGCCGACGGCATGAACCCGCAGACGGCGCTCGCCTCCCGCGAGCCGATCATCTCGCCGGTGTGGTCGCCCGACGGCAGCCGGCTGGCATATGTCTCCTTCGAAGCAAAGAAGCCGGTGGTCTATGTCCATTCGCTGGCCAGCGGCCAGCGCAATGTGGCGGCGAATTTCAAGGGTTCGAACTCAGCGCCCGCCTGGGCCCCCGACGGCCGGCGTCTGGCGGTTGTGCTGACCAAGGATGGCGGGTCGCAGCTCTACATGGTCAACGCCGACGGCAGCGGCGTGCAGCGGCTCGCCCAGTCCAATGGCATCGACACCGAGCCGCGCTTTTCGCCCGACGGCCAGCACATCTATTTCACCTCGGACCGCGGCGGCGCGCCGCAGATCTATCGCATCGCCGCCACCGGGGGCGAGGTGCAGCGCGTCACTTTCGACGGCAGCTACAGTGTCACCCCGCGCCTGTCCCCGGACGGCAAAACCATGGCATTCGTGTCACGCAACGGCGGACGCTTTCAGCTCACGACCATGGACCTGGCCACGCGCCAGACCCAGACTCTCACGGACTCGGCGAAGGATGAATCGCCGAGTTTCGCTCCCAACGGCCGCATGATTCTCTATGCCTCGGAGATCGGCGGCCGCGGCGTGCTCGCCGCCGTGTCTACCGATGGCCGCGTCAAGCAGAAGCTGTCGGTGCAGGCCGGTGACGTGCGCGAACCTGCCTGGGGCCCTTTTTTGAAGAACTGACCTGATGGAGTGATGTCATGCCGAAGCTGAATTTTGCCTTGAGTGCCGTCGTTTTCATTGCCGCCGTCGTCGCCGGCTGCAGTTCCACACCGACCGCGGAGCAGAAGGGTGCGGCGGTCGAAGACCGTTCGCCCGGCGCCAAACAGGTCGAGACCCCGAAGGTCGCCACCGTGACGCCGACCGCCCCCGATCAGGCAGGGCTCGCGGCGCTGCGCGATCCAAAGAGCATCCTGTCCAAGCGCAGCGTGTATTTTGATTTCGACAGCTACTCCATCAAGGACGAGTACCGGCCGCTGGTCGAGGCTCACGCCAAATTCCTCGCCGCCAATCCGAAGATGAAGATGCTGGTCCAGGGCAACGCCGACGAGCGCGGCAGCCGCGAGTACAATCTGGCGCTCGGCCAGAAGCGTGCCGAAGCGCTGAAGAAAGCGCTAATGCTGCTCGGCGCCAAGGAGGACCAGATCGAATCGGTCAGTCTGGGCGAGGAGAAGCCGAAAAATGCCGGTCACGATGAAGCCGCCTGGGCCGAGAATCGCCGCGACGACATGCTTTATGCCGGTGAGTTTTGATCGATGACCCGTGACGACGCGCGGCGACCGGTGCCTCGGTAGCCGCGCGTCCGGCGCTTTACCCCTGCGCATGACCATGAATGCTCGACTGCTTAAACTCTCACTGCTGGCGGCGTTGCTCGGGGCAATGCTGCCCGTGCGTGCCGGCCTGTTCGACGATGACGAGGCGCGCCGGCAGATCAGCGAGCTGCGCGGACAGATCAACAACAATATCCTGCCGCAACTGGAAAAGATCGAGACTGCCCAGCGCGCCCAGTTGGAACTGGCGAGCCAGATCGAGGCCCTGCGAGCGGAGGTGGCGCGGCTGCGCGGCCAAATCGAAGTCCTGACCTTCGAGCTGGAATCGGCCCAGAAGCGGCAAAAGGATTTCTACGTGGATCTGGACAGCCGGCTGCGCAAGGTGGAATCGCCACCAGCGCCGAAGGCGGAGCAGCCGTCCGCGCCTGCGGCAGCCGCGGTCGATCCGGCGGCGGAAGCGCGCGACTACGAAGCGGCGCTCAACCTGTTCAAGTCCGGCAAATACAAGGAGGCGGTGGCCGCCTTCCAGGGATTCATCAAGACCTACCCTTCGGGCGGCTTCTTGCCCAGCGCCCATTACTGGACGGGCAACTCCCACTATCAGTTGCGCGAGTACGGCAAGGCGTCCGACCTGTACAACGCCGTGGTGAGCAACTGGGCCAGCGACGCCAAGGCGCCCGACGCCATGCTCGGCATCGCCAACTGCCAGCAGGAAACGGGAGACGCGAAGGGCTCGCGCAAAACCCTCGAGTCCCTGGTTGCCAAATATCCGTCCAGCCCGGCGGCGGATATTGCCCGCCAGCGACTGAAGAAGAAAGCCTGAAGGCGGACTGCCCGTCGCGCGGGCGACATCGCGTGTCCGTGCGCATCCGCCCGAACCCGATTCCGCGGTCGATACCTTTGCGCCATGTCCGGTACGGGTGAGTCGACCCTGCGCGTGACCGAGATCTTTTTCTCCCTGCAGGGCGAGAGCAGCCGCGTCGGGCTGCCAACGGTGTTCGTGCGCCTGACCGGGTGCCCGCTGCGCTGCGTGTGGTGCGACACGGCCTATGCCTTCTCCGGCGGTTCGGGCATGTCGATTGTTCAGGTTCTGGAGCAGGTTGCGCGGCACGGCGCCCGGCAGGTTTGCGTCAGCGGCGGCGAGCCCCTGGCGCAGCGGGCGTGCCTGGCGCTGCTCGCTGCCCTGTGCGACGCCGGCTATGACGTATCACTGGAGACCGGTGGCGCCGTCGACATCTCAGCCGTGGATCCACGGGTCGCGCGCGTCGTAGACCTGAAAGCGCCCGGTTCCGGCGAGTGCGACAAGAACCGCTGGGAGAACCTCGCCCATCTCACGCCGCGCGACGAGCTGAAGCTGGTGCTCGCCGACGCTATCGACTACGAATGGGCGCGCGCGTTGTTGCGCGAGCGCCGGTTGGATCGTCTCTGTCCCGTGGTGCTTTCGCCCGTGCATGACCGGCTGTCGCCGCGCGATCTGGCAGAATGGATCCTGCGCGACCGGCTGCCAGTGCGCATGCAGGTTCAGCTGCACAAAATCCTTTGGGGCAATGCCCCGGGGCACTGAATGAAACTCCATGTTGCCTATTCCCGTCCGGGCAGCAATGCCTGGTCCGAATTGCAGGCGCTGCCGTTCGCAGACAGCGAGCAAGGCGAGACGGGTGTCGCCGTGCTGGGCGATACCCGCGTCGAGCTGCCCAATGGCGAGTCATTGCGCCTCTCGGCCACTTATTGGCGGGCGAATCACATGCTCAGCCTCTCGGCTGCCACGGACGGCAAGACGCTATTGATGCTTAGCACGCACAAACGCGATGCTGCAGACCACTCGCCCCAGGTCGTGTTCCTGACGCCAGGTGGGCTGCACGTGAGTTTGATGCTGGCTCCGTCGCACCAGGCGTAGCAGACGACGCGCCGCGCGGTCGGGCGGCAATTGCCGTACGTCGGCGGAATCGCGCCGACGCCTCCGTTGTGCTTTTTTTGTTGGCGGCAACGCGCTATATTTCGCCAACTTCCCACGACAACATAACAACAACCCATGTCCGCACCGCACGTCCAGTCGGCGCTGCTCGATCTGCTCAACGACTCGAGCGCGCCCTACCGGGACCCCCTAGCGCGCCTGAATTGGGAGACGGTCGATACCGCCGCCTGGTGGCTGCCGCCCCATGCCCTGTCCCTATCGGGAATTGAGGAATTCGAATCCCTGTCCCTGCTCAGGAAGCGAAAGCTCTCCCAATGGGAGTTCGTCCACTTCATCGATACTACGTTATGGCTGGATGGTCTGTTCATCCGCCGGCTCGGCGCTGCGCTCGACACCGCCGCGGACCAGCAACATCGCAGCCGCTTTCTGCACGAGATCAGAGAGCAGGCGGGACACGGCCTGATGTTTCTCGAGCTGCTCACCCGTAGCGGCATGGGCATGGAACGTGGCGCGCGACGCTATCCGCAGCTGATGCGCCTGCTGGTGCCGAGGATCGCAAACTCCAGCGCCCTGTTCTGGGCGCTGGTCGTTGTCGGCGAAGAACTGCCGGACAAGCTCAACCGCGCGGTGCGCGGTACCGCGGGCGAGCCCGTCGTGAGCCCGCTGATTCAGCAAATGACGACGTTGCACATCATCGACCAGGCGCGGCATATCGCCCACGCCCGCGCCGCCTGTGAGGAAGCCGCGCGCGTGCAGCCGCAATGGCGGCGAACGGTGCTCTCACCGCTCCTGTCCAGAACCGTCAATGCCTTCATCCGCCATCTGTTCTTTCCGCCGGCGGACATCTACGGCGCCGCGCGCCTGCCGGGGGTCGTGCCCTGGGCGGAATTCGCCCAGCACAACCCGCGCCGGATGGAATGGGTCGCCCAGGCGGTCAAACCAACTTTCGAGTTTCTGCGCGCCCAAGGCTGGCACATCGCAAGCCGCTATGGCTGAGCGACGCGCCGTGGTGTTGTTGTCGGGCGGACTGGACTCGGCGACAACCCTGGCGATCGCGCGCGAACAGGGTTACGTCGGCTACGCCTTGTCGATCGCCTACGGTCAGCGCCACGAGGCCGAGCTAGTGGCGGCGCGGCACGTGGCCGCCAGCCTCGGTGCGTTGGAGCACCGCATCGTCACGGTCGATCTCGGGCAGTTCGGCGGCTCCGCCCTCACCGATGGCGCGCTGGCGGTGCCCACCCGCGGCGTCGGGACAGGCATTCCAATCACATACGTCCCGGCACGCAACACGGTTATGCTTTCCCTGGCGCTGGCCTGGGCGGAAGTGCTCGGCGCGCGCGACATCTTCATCGGCGTCAACGCGGTGGACTATTCCGGCTACCCGGACTGTCGGCCGGAGTACATCCGCGCTTTCGAGGCCATGGCCAACCTCGCGACCAAGGCAGCGGTCGAAGGCGCGCGCATGGCCGTGCATGCGCCGCTGGTCGAGCTGAGCAAGGCTGATATCATCCGCCGCGGCCTGGCGCTGGGCGTGGACTACGCACTCACGGTGTCCTGTTACCAGGCGGACGACACCGGACGGGCGTGCGGCCTGTGCGATGCCTGCCGGCTGCGCCGCGCCGGATTCGAGGCCGCCGGCGTCCCCGATCCGACGCGCTATTGCGCGACGTCCTAATACCCCCACATTAACTCGGGTTATCCGAAGCAAAAAAACTCTGAATTGCCGCGGGCGCAGGGGCTGCGGACAATTTGGAACTTTTTCGGGAGTTCGTTTCCCGACTTCGACAGGCATTCGAGGAGGTGGGCGCGATGGCAGCATCTTCACTGGCCCAGACGGTCGCATGGTGGGGTTTCGGGCTGGGGCTGGTCTTTGGCTTCTTCGCCAATAAGACGAATTTCTGCACCATGGGTGCCGTCTCGGACGTGGTGAACATCGGCGACTGGGGTCGCATGCGCGCCTGGCTCCTGGCGATTGGCGTGGCGTTGATCGGCACCGGCGTGCTGGCCTACAGCGGCACGGTGAACGTGTCGAAGACGCTCTTCGCCGGCCATTCCCTGCCCTGGCTTGCCCACGTCGTCGGCGGCCTGTGCTTCGGCGTCGGCATGACACTTGCCTCAGGCTGCGCCAACAAGACGCTGGTGCGCGTTGGTGCGGGCAACCTGAAATCGGTCGTCGTGTTCATTTATCTCGGATATTCGGCGCTGGTGACACTGAAGGGCATCTTCGGCGCCTTCCGCGTCAACGTGCTGCAGGCGCCGGCAGTCACCCTGCATTTCGACACGCCGCAGACCCTGCCTCACCTGCTGCACCAGGCACTGGGCATGGACCTGGCCATGGCGCAACTGGTGCTGGCGCTCGCCATCGGTGGGGCACTGCTGGCGTTCGTGCTGCTCAATCGCGAGTTCTGGCACAACACGGACAATCTGCTCGGCGGCCTGATCGTCGGCGCCGTGGTCATTGCCGGTTGGTATGTCACCGGCAAGATCGGCTTCGCGGAAAACCCGGAAACGCTCGAGGAGATGGCCTTCGGCACCAACTCCAAGCTGGTGGAGTCGATGTCCTTCGTCGCACCCACTGCCTACACCATGGATCTGTGGGCCTACTGGACGGATGCCAGCACCGTAGTCACCTTCGGCATCGCGACGGTATTCGGCGTCGGCATCGGCTCCTTCCTCTACGCCGTGGCGACGAAGTCCTTTCGCTGGGAGCACTTCGTCTCGGCGCAGGACATGTTCCGCCACATCATCGGTGCAACGCTCATGGGATTCGGCGGCGTAACGGCGCTGGGCTGCACCATCGGCCAAGGCGTGACGGGGGTATCGACGCTTTCCCTCGGATCGCTCATCACGCTCGTGTCCATCATCGCCGGCGCCGTCGCCATGATGAAGTTCGAGTACTGGCGCTTGATGCGCGAGGCCGACCGCATCGACGGCCTTTCGCCGGCGCCAAAATAGCGTCCGTGCTGCCACGGCGGGGCAGATGCGCCTGCGACAGCGGAATTTCCTTGCCGTCTGCGTAACCCGACCTCACATGATCCAATGATCCCACGCTTGCGGGCGCTGGCACTGATCGCCGGCTTGCTGCTGCAGTCGCCGTCCTCAATCGCCACGGAGCCGATACCGAAGTCGCCGGCCGAAATCTGGCTGGACGCCATGGCCCAGTGGCTGCGCATCATGACCGGACCCGACGGCGCCGGCCAGCTTGCCATGCTGGAGGAATTCCGACGGTTGCTCCCGTGCAGCGCACAGAACAGGGAGCAAGCCGAGGCGGGTTCGGGCGACTCCTGTCCCGTTCCCCGGTCCGGCGATCCTGAAGCGCAGCAATGAATGGCCTTATCCCGAGATCAAGTAATTGGTTTGGCAGGATCTCGATACGGGAGTACTGTCGACGGGCGTAGTGAACAATAAGCTGCAACACTTGGCCGGCTACATCGCCATTCCGGCTGACCTCGCAACCCCCCGCACCGGTGTTCTTTTTGCCGCGTTCCGCTTGGTGCGCGAGGGAGTGCGCCTCGCACATTGTTTCTTGGGAGGGAAGATCCAAATGAGCATGCGTAAGAGTCTGACCGCCGTCGCGCTGGCGATGGCACTGCACGCGCCGGCGGCCTTGGCCGCCAACGAAATCCAGATGCCGCCGATGGACGGCTGGACCAAGTCCATGGGCGACTGGATGACGGCGATGACGAACCCGAAGATGATCGAGCCGATGATCAAGATGGCGGACCCGAGTGTGTGGACACCCTGGATCAGCGCCATGACCGATCCGAAGATGATCAACTCCATGGTTTCCATGGCTGATCCCAAGGTGTGGACGCCGTGGATCAACGCCATGACCGATCCGAAGATGATCAATTCCATGATCGCCATGGGCGACCCGAAGGTGTGGACGCCGTGGATCAACGCCATGACCGATCCGAAG
>DAITBA010000001.1:521120-739972 GCA_036824005.1 Rhodocyclaceae bacterium | reverse complement strand
CCATGACCGATCCGAAGCTGATGAACAGCATGATGGGCATGGTCGACCCGAAAGTGTGGACGCCGTGGATCACGGCCATGACCGATCCGAAGCTGATGGACAGCATGATGGCCATGGTCGACCCCAAGGTGTGGACGCCGTGGATGAACGCCATGACCGATCCGAACATGATGAACGCATTGATCGCGATGGGCGACCCCAAGGTGTGGACGCCGTGGCTTAATGCCATGACAGACCCGCAGATGATCAACGCCATGATGGGCATGGCCGATCCCAAGATCTGGACGCCGTGGATGAACGCCATGACCGATCCGAAGATGATCAATGCCATGATGGGCATGGCCGATCCCAAGATGTGGACTCCGTGGATCACGGCCATGACCGATCCGAAGATGATCAACGGCATGATGCAGATGGTCTCGCCCGAGGTGATGAACCAGTGGGTGGGTGCGATGACCAATCCGCAGTTCATGGACGCCATGATGAAAGCCATGAACCCGGCGATCATGGTCAACATGATGAACGCAATGGCGGTCGCCATGACCCAGATGCCCAAAGCGGCCGAAGACATGGGCAAGGCGGCGGGCAGCATGAGTTCCTCCGGCGCCAAGGCCACGACCAAGGCGGCGAAGGCCGGGAGCAAGACAGCTCAAGCCGGCAGCAAGGCCGGCGCCGAGGCCACCGCCAAGGCGGCAGAAGGCGCGGCCGCCAAGAAATAAGACGAAGCGACGATCGCCGCCTCTGCGAGGAGGCGATACCCGGCACGACACGGCAAAGGGAAGGCGCAACGCCTTTCCCTTTCGCCACGACACGATGCGGAGCACCCAATGCGGCAGAACATTGTCATGGCTTGGGCGGCCTTGCTTTCTGCGTTGGTGCTGACCAGCGCGCAAGCCGCGGAACCCCCGAAGAAGGGCGCAGAAACAAAAGAAGCGGCAAAACCCGGAGCGGCGCCCGCGGCGCCGCTGCCGTTCAACATCCAACTTCCGCCCACCCGGCCGAAGGAGGATTTCGTTCCGAATACCATGGCCGAGTCCATCAGCCCGGAGGCACGCGCCAATTTCGTCTCCAGCATGATGGCGGTCAATCCGTTCTCTCTTCGGGACATGATCGCCATGATGGCCGTCAAGTATCCGGCCAAGGAAGGATTATCCTTCGACGATGTCGTCGAGGCGATGAAGGTCAAGGCCAACGAGATCAACTTCAAATACGTCGGCGTCAACCCGCTTTGGAAAGATGTCGTCGCCATCACGGGCAAAGCGGACACACCGCGGGTGGAGTTCTTCAGCTTCTGCGATGCCTTGGTCGCCCGCGAGTTGCTCGACATCAGTCTAGAGTTCGCAATCTTTCTGCCCTGCCGGATAGCGGTGGTGGAAGACGCACACAAGAAAATTTGGGTTCTCACGCTCGATTGGGACGTGCGCTGGCTCGACACGAGCAAGAATCCCAACAAGATCTCGGAATCGCTGCGCGAGAAGGCGATCATGGTGCGAGAGGCGATCGACAAGATCATGCGCGCCGGAGCAAGCGGCGAGTTCTGACCGGTACCCGGCTGGAAGCGGCTCCAAGAGCCGGTTTCGCATTGACGCCGTTGCGTGCCTTTCCTATAATTCGCCCCTTCGTCCGGGTCGTTAGCTCAGTTGGTAGAGCAGCGGACTTTTAATCCGTTGGTCGCTGGTTCGAGTCCAGCACGGCCTACCAGGAACACAACGCAAAAGGGGCTGCCTATGGCAGCCCCTTTTGCTTTCGCGCGTTTCACCGATCGAGGATGCGCGCACCTTCCTCGTACGCAACGGAAAAGGTCACAGTAACGGCGTGCCTCGCACTGCCGATTGCAGCAGGCCGAGCTTCTTTCGCAGCTGTTCATCCTCTTCCTGCAGGTCGCGGTCGGGGGCGGTCAGCGCATCATTGAGCATACCGTGGTCGTGGTGCGCGCCAGGGTCCAGCCGCTCGGCTGCCATGCGCTTTAGTTCATCGAGGGAAAGAGTCCAGATCGAATCGCCGGCCATGTCGGTCTCCTGAGCCATGTCGCAGCCCCGACTCAGGCCATGCAAGCAAATCATTGGCAGCCGAGGTGCGCGGTACGCGTACGGCTCATTGTTACGGCCGGAGATCATGCGGCTGAAGGAATTCTTTCACCATCCGACGGCACGTTCCCGGCGCCGGTCGCCCAGTCGGCCGCATGTCGCACGGTGAGCCGGCTGCGTCCCTGACTGGCAAGGTAGTCGAGGGCGAGCGGAAAAGCACAGACCGCAAGTTCCGTCCACACGAACGCCTGCCACGGTGAGACTCGCTCCATCCCGGCTTCGCCGAAATAAGCCACGAGTATGAGGTTCGCCAGCACCATCGCCGCCACGCAAAGCACGCTAGCGCCACGCGCGGCCGCACGATGCAGTGCCTCCCAGAGGGAAAACGGGTGCGCGAACAGCAAGGCGGATGCGACGATCGCCGGCCATCCACTGGTCATGATGAACACCACCACCGCGGCGAGGTAGCTGCATCCCAGGACGGCCACCGTTCCGCGCAACGCACGCACACAGCGATTCCGACGAATCATCGCTCTCCTCCTTTGACCCAGGCAGACCATGAGTCGCCAAGCTGCCGCCCCGGGTTCATCCCGTGACGAGGGGGACGAGTGTCAGCGGCGTGCTGCGCGCCGCTCCGGACAATAGCACCAACGCGCACAGAGCACCCCCTGGATCGGGATTCTTGCTCATCCGAGAGGGTTGCCGGTGCGCCTTAAGGAGTATTTGTCCCCCGGCGAGGGTAACGTATGCTCGTTTGCGCCGCACCATCCCACGAATCCACCAACTGAGGCAATGGAATCGCTCATCATCTGGTACATCCTGCTCGCCATAGTGGCTGGAATGATCGCGGCCTTGGGCGATCGCTCGTGGTGGGCGTTCTTCGGCATATCCCTGTTGTTCACGCCGGCAGTCGGAATCGTGCTGGCGCTGTTCGCGGCATCGCCGGAGCCAAGGGCGCAACCGGACATCGTGGAAAGACTGGCGGCCCGCGAGTTTCGCGCCTGTCCGCATTGCGCCGAACGCGTGCGACGCGAGGCAAGCATGTGCAGATTCTGCGGCGGCCTGCTGGAGGCGCCGGTGGCACCGCGCAGCGCGCCGGCGCTAGGCGTGGGCAAGATTGCCACGCAAGAAACGGCAGCAGCACCGCAAAAACGGCCACAGAGTCTGCGGGCAGTGGCGAAGCGCGCATCCTGAGCAAGCAGGTCGCCGCACGTCACAGTCGTCACAATCGCCGGAAAGCGCGAGCGGAAAAAAAAGAGCGGGGTTTGCGAACCCCGCTTGATCGGTGGTAGTGGAGGGTATTTTGGCGTTGCATCTTCGCTGATGCATCACCACGCTTGCTGCGCCGCCGACGCGCGCTCGCCGGACGATTACGGAGGCGGCCTCGCTCGTTGGCAGAAGGGCGATGCCGCCCGTCGCAAATGCGCCGGGCGGCAAACCCGTCAAACGTTCATTTCTTCTTCCAGGTGGTCTGCGTGATGCCAGTACCGCCGTCGAAAGTATTCTCTACCAGGGGCTTGGCATCGACCTGCGGCACGTGGCACAGGCTGCACTGGTAACGGGAACCCGTAAGACTGGTTAGCTTTTTGCCTTGCGCATCGACGAAGTGGCTGTCGCCGACCTTGGGCGCTTCCTTCTTGACGTAGTTCTCGGGACCATGGCAGCTCATGCACTGGTTGTCTTCGAGGCTGATCTCGTCGAAGTTGTCCACCGCATGGGGAATCAGCGGCGGCTGTTTTTCGAAAGTACGTGCGATTGGTTCCTGCAGGCCGGGCTTCTTGCCGACATAGGCTTTGGAGTCGCCGGCCTGGTCTGGAGCTGCCGTATCGGCCCCGCGCAGCGTATTAGGTGCCTTCTGGGCGAAGCTGCCACCCGCGAACGCCAGCGCAAGGACCGCCAGAATGACTGTGATGGACTTCTTCATGATCAGCTCCCTCCACATCATGGAAAGTTAACAGACTCGACCCGTCGGCAAGGTCGCCTGGCCTGGATCGGCCACTACCTTGATCGACTTTTGAAAGCGCGTTCCGAACTCGAACACGTCCTTCGAACAGACGTCGATGCAGCGGCCGCAATTGGTGCAGTTTGACGACAAGATGACTGGCCCCGCACCATCCACGCCCTTGAGCGGCATCTTGATCACCTGCGGTTCGGGACAGATGGCGAAGCAGTCCATGCAATCGTTGCATTGGGCGCGCTGGCGCGCCACCACGCGCAACGGACTAAGACGGCCGATGAGGCTGTAGAAGGCACCGACGGGACACAGGTGCCCACACCAACCGCGCGCCATGACAAACAGGTCGAATAGAAATACGGCCAGCACGATGGCCCATGCGGCGCCGATACCGAATATCAGACCCCGGTGCAGCATCGAAACGGGATTCACCAGTTCCCAGGCGATTGTGCCGGTGGCGAGCGCCAGCACCAGCGTCATACCCAGAATCCAGTAACGTGTATCGCGCGCGATATGCACGCTGCCTTTGATACCGAGCCGCGCGCGCATCCAGCCGGCAGCGTCAGTGACCATGTTTACCGGGCAGACCCATGAGCAATACACACGGCCGCCCACGAGGAAATAGAAGACAAGCACGATGGCGACGCCGATGAGTGCCTTGGTTTCCGGCGTATGGCCCGTAAGCAGGGACTGCAGCAACACGTAGGGATCGGCCAGCGGCAAGATGTCCAGCGTGTAACTGTAGGCGAGGTTGCCTTTCACGATCCACAACCCGAACCATGGACCGATCAAGAACAGCAGCAAGATCGAAATCTGCGTCGCGCGACGCAGCAGGAGCCATTTGCGAGCGCCGAACCGGCCTTTTGCGGCAATCGCATCCTGCCCGACGCTCACAGCTTGCCTCCTTGCAGGGCCTTGGGTGCCGCCGGCTGGTCGCCTGGTATCGCCGGCACGGGCTCGCTCGGACTAAGGCCGCGACGCGGATCATATTGCAGGCCTTCCGGCAGGTTGTAGCGGTGTTCGACGTCCGGCGCCACGAGACTGCCCCCCGCCTTCTCCTGCTCGACCCAGCCGAGACGGTAGTGCTTACCCAGTTCGCCCTTGGCCAGTTGAGTTGGATAAACCTTGATGGCGGCCACATCGAGCACGCATGCTTTCTCGCATTTGCCGCAGCCCGTGCAGTGCTCGGAATGGACGACCGGAATGAACAGGGCGTGCTTGCCGGTGCGAGCGTTGATACGCTCCTCGAGCGTGATCGCCTTGTCGATGACCGGGCAGACGCGGTAGCAAACGTCACAGCGCAGACCGAGGAAGTTGAGACAGGTTTCCTGATCCACGAGCACCGCCAGGCCCATCTTCGCCTTGTTGATGTCCGTGAGCTTGTGATCCAGAGCACCCGTCGGACAGGCTTTGACGCAAGGTATGTCCTCGCACATTTCGCACGGGACCTTGCGCGCCACGAAGTAAGGTGTGCCCGTCGTTACCGCTTCCTCGGGCTTGGCCAAGTCGAGGGTTTTGTAGGGACAGTCGCGCACGCACAGGCCGCAGCGGATGCACGCGCCAAGAAAGTCTTTCTCGGAAAGCGCGCCTGGAGGGCGAATGGCTACCGGCGGCAGGGCCTTGGCCTGCTTCGCGTACAAGCCCAGGCCGATGCCGAGCAGGCCGACGCCGCAGGCCATCTTCGCCGAGTCGAAGAGAAACTGCCGGCGCGCAAGCGCGCCGGCGGCAGCCTTCTTCATGTCCTTGTCGGTTTCCATCGCAGCTTCCGGTGCAACCCCGGTGGGTGGCCAAGGCCACCCACCGATACACCTCCCTGCTTACCTTGCCCGTTCAGACCTTGACCACCTTGACCGCGCACTTTTTGAAGTCAGTCTCTTTCGAGATCGGGCAGGTGGCATCCAAAGTCAACTTATTGACCAGCCGGTGCTCATCAAAGAACGGGATGAACACGAGGCCCTCTGGCGTCTTGTTGCGGCCGCGGGTTTCCACGCGCAACTGAATCTCGCCGCGGCGCGAAGCCACCTTGACGATGTCGCCGCGCTTGACACCGCGCTTCTCCGCATCCTTCGGATGCATGAAGATCGGCGCATCGGGAAAGGCCTTGTACAGCTCCGGCACACGACGGGTCATGGTGCCAGTGTGCCAGTGCTCGAGCACGCGGCCGGTGCATAGCCACAGATCGTATTCGGCATCCGGCTTTTCGGCGGGATCCTGGTAGGGCAACGCGATGACGACAGCCTTGCCGTCCGGCTTGCCGTAGAACTTCACTCCCTCGCCGGCCTTAATGTAAGGGTCATAGCCCTCGCGATAGCGCCACAGCGTTTCCTTGCCGTCCACCACCGGCCATCGCAGACCGCGCACCTTGTGGTAGTGATCAAACTCACCGAGATCCTTGGCCTTGCCGAGACCGAACTTGCGATATTCCTCGAACAGGCCCTTCTGGACGTAGAACCCGAATGCCTCGCTCTCGTCGTTGGTATAGCCGGCCCAGGCGTGGGCGTTGACCTTGGCGCACTCTTCCTTCGGGAACTTATTCACCTGGTCATTGGCATAGAGGACGTCATAGAGCGTCTTGCCCTTGTACTGCGGCGCCTTCTCCAGCAGCTCGGCCGGCCATACTTCCTCGACCTTGAAGCGCTTGGAGAACTCGATGTATTGCCACAGGTCGGACTTCGCCTCGCCCGGCCCCTTCACCTGCTGGCGCCAGAACTGGCCGCGTCGCTCGGCGTTGCCGTACGAGCCTTCCTTCTCCATCCACATGGCGGAAGGCAGGATCAGGTCCGCCGCAAGTGCCGTTACCGTCGGATAGGCATCCGAGACGACGATGAAGTTCTCAGGATTGCGGAAGCCGGGATAGCGCTCCTGGTTGATGTTCGGCCCCGCCTGCATGTTGTTGGTGGTGGTCGTCCAGTAGAAGTTGAGCTTGCCATCCTTCAACATGCGGTCCTGGAGCACGGCGTGGAAGCCGGGCTTGTCCTGGATCGTGCCCGCCGGCAGCTTCCAGATGGCCTCGGCCGCCTCGCGGTGTTTCGGGTTCATCACCACCATGTCCGCGGGCAGGCGGTGGGCAAAGGTGCCCACCTCGCGTGCTGTACCGCAGGCGGAGGGCTGACCGGTGAGCGAGAAGGGGCTGTTGCCCGGCTCGGAAATCTTGCCGACCAGCAGGTGGGCGTTGTAGATCATGTTGTTCACCCAGGTGCCGCGCGTGTGCTGGTTGAAGCCCATGGTCCAGTAGGAAGTGACCTTGGTCTTCGGGTCGGCGTAGGCCTTGGCCAGCGCCTCCAACTTGTCCTTGGGCACGCCGGACAGGGCGCTGACCTTGTCGAGCGTGTATTCCGAGACGAACTGCTTGAATTCGTCGAAGCTGATCGGATCCATCTTGTTCGGGTCGCCCTTCGGCTTGCCGTCCTCGCCGGGGTAGCCGTTGTTGTTGGCCACCTTTTCCAGCGGATGGTTCGGGCGCAGACCGTAGCCGATGTCGGTGACGCCCTTGGCGAAGCTCACATGCTTGGCGACGAAGTCCTGGTTCACCGCATTGTTCTGGATGATGTAGTTGCAGATGTAGTTGAGGATCGCCAGATCGGTCTGCGGCTTGAAGAGCAGCTCCATGTCCGCCAGCTCGCAGCTACGGTGGGTGAACGTGGACAGTACATAGACCTTCACGTGCTTGGCCGACAAACGCCGGTTGGTGATACGCGACCAGATGATCGGGTGCATCTCGGCCATGTTCGAACCCCAAAGCACGAAGGCGTCGGCATGCTCGGCATCGTCATAGCAGCCCATCGGTTCGTCGGCGCCGAAAGTGCGCATGAAGCCCATCACGGCGGAGGCCATGCAGTGGCGGGCGTTCGGATCGATGTTGTTGGAGCGGAAGCCGGCCTTGAACAGCTTGTTGGCGGCGTAGCCTTCCCAGATGGTCCACTGGCCGGACCCGAACATGCCCACTGCCGTCGGTCCCTTGGCTTTCAGCACGGCCTTGCATTTCTCTTCCATGATGTCGAAGGCCTGTTTCCAGGTGACGGGCTGGAATTCGCCGTTCTTGTCGTACTTGCCGTCCTTCATGCGCAGCAGCGGCGTGGTCAGCCGGTCCTTCGTGTATTGGATCTTCGCCAGGAAATATCCCTTGATGCAGTTGAGGCCCTTATTGACCGGCGCGTCCGGATCGCCCTGGGTCGCCACGACGCGACCGTCCTTCACGCCGACGAGCACGCCGCAACCGGTGCCGCAATAGCGACACACGCCTTTATCCCAGCGGATATCGTCCTTACCCTTGGCCTGAGCCAGCGCCTCGGAATTGGGCAAGGTCACGCCCGCCGCGGCCGCCGCGGCCGCCGCGGCATTGGCCTTGATAAAGTCACGTCGCGTCAGTTTCATGTCAGGCCTCCTTCTCAGGATCAGTTTCTTCATGGTGATAGACCAACGAGGCAGAGAGCACCCCCGGCAAGAGGTTTATCCGCTCGATGGTTTCGAGGGTATCCCGGTCCGCGCCTGTCTCGATCGTCACGACGAGCTTGCCCTCCTCGCTCACAGCGTGGACTTCGATCCCTTGTACGGCCTCGAGGCTCGCGCGTACGGCTTGCGCACGCTCGGGAAGCGCGTTGACTACTATGCTGGAGATATTCACCGGTACGGTTCGAGCATCTCGACCGAGATGACCCAAAAAACTCTGCGGAACCCGGGCATGCTACGCTTGCCGCCGCCGGCGCCGTATTGACGGAAATCAACTTTTCGAAACAATCGGCGACGACCAACTCTGCGGAATGCCGCGCCCCTTGGGGATATCCGAGCGATTCACTCGGGATTTCCCGTTGGCATCGACGGCGGTCGGCGCAACGAAATCCGGCGCATCAGTCCATTGAACCACCGTCGCACGCGCGGGCCGACGCCGAAGATCGGCGATTTGCCCTGCCGCCGTCCAACCGCTAATCTCCCATCTTCATGGACTGGCCGGCAATGCTCCTGTCGCTCAAACTCGGCGCGGCGACAACCCTAATTCTGATCCCGCTTGCCGTGCTGCTGGCGCGGCCGTTGGCGTGGCGTGCATTCCGCGGCAAGAGCGTGGCCGAGGCCCTCATCGCCCTGCCCCTGGTGCTGCCGCCGACCGTACTCGGTTACTACCTTCTTGTCGCCTTCGGCAGCCAATCCCCGCTTGGCGCCTTTTATCACTCCCTGTCCGGACGCACGTTGGTTTTCAGTTTCGACGGGCTGTTGCTGGCATCCCTTATCTTTAATCTCCCCTTTGCGTTGCAGCCGATTCAGCGGGCCTTCGACGCCATTCCGCGCGAGGTGCGCGAGGCCGCCTGGTGCTGCGGCCTGTCCGGCTGGCGCACCCTGTGGCGGGTGGAGTTGCCGCTCGCCTGGCCGGGCATACTCGCCGCGCTGGTCCTGACTTTCGCGCACACCCTGGGGGAATTTGGCGTCGTGCTCATGGTCGGCGGCAACATCGAGGCACAGACGCGTACCGTCGCCATCGCCATCTACGATCGCGTGCAGTCCTTTGACGACCGCGCCGCAGCTGATATGTCGGCATTGCTGGTGCTGTTTTCCTTTGTCGCCATCACGCTGATCCATGCCCTGAGCAAACGGCTGGGCCACCGGGATGCCTGACACCGACCGCGCCGCGGCGCATGGCACGCTCGAGGCACGCCTGCAGCAATGTTCCCCCATCTCCCTGGACGCGCATCTGCTCTGCGCTCCTGGAGAACTGCTCGCACTGGTCGGACCTTCGGGCAGCGGCAAGTCTACGGTGCTGCGCTGTATCGCCGGGTTGCACCGCCCCGAGCACGGTTACGTACGCAGCGGCGACATCACCTGGTATGACAGCCGGCATGGCGTCGATTACCGGCCGCAGCGCCGCCGCGTTGGATTCGTGTTCCAGAACTACGCGCTCTTTCCCCATCTCAGTGCCCTCGACAATGTCATGATCACCCTCGGCCACCTGCCGCCGGAACAAAAGCATGCGCGGGCGCGGGAATGGCTGGAACGCATGCACCTGAGCGGGATGGAACAGCGCAAGCCGCTGCAGCTGTCCGGTGGCCAGCAGCAGCGGATCGCCGTAGCGCGGGCGCTGGCGCCCGAACCGGCGTTGCTCCTCCTCGACGAGCCGTTCTCGGCGGTGGATCAGGTGACGCGGCGCAAGCTGCAGTTGGAGCTGGCGCGGCTGCGCCAGAACTTGCGAATTCCGATCGTGCTCGTCACCCACGACCTGGACGAGGCGCGACTGCTCGCCGACCGGATGACGATCCTGCACCGGGGCGTGACGCTCCAAAGCGGCGCGCCCCACGAGCTAATGACCCGGCCGGCGACCGCCGCCGTGGCGCGCCTGGTGGAACTCTACAACGTCTTCGAAGGCGAGCTGGCGCAGGCCGCGGCGGGCGGCATGCCGGGACGGCTGCGCTGGCGCGGACACCAACTGGAGGTTGCGCACACCGGCGCGCACGCCGCGGGGACGAAAGTCTGCTGGGCAATCGCGCCTGAGTTCGTGATTCTGCACCGGCGCGACCGGCCCTCACGGGGCGAGCGGGAAAACCCGATCGATGGCACGGTTGCGGAATGCGTGGCGCTGGGTGAGACGACCAACATCACGCTGCATGTCGAAGGCGACGGCGAGGTAGGACTAACCTTCGGCGTGCCGACCCACGTTGCCCGGCGCAACAATGTCACCCGCGACGAGCGTGTCCGGGTATCGCTGCTCAGTGAAGGCATTCACCTGATGCCTTGGGAGGAAAGCGCAGCGCGCGGCTGAGGCGCGCGTCGCGCGGGATTCAATCCGGCTGGTAGTAGTAGGGTTTCTGCGGCACCTTCGACTGCTGATCGCGCGCGAGCGTGTCGATATCCTGCGGCTTGTCCCACCATAGTGCGCGGCCCTTCTTCTGTTCTTCGACCTGCTCCGGATGCTGCGCCATGTATTCGCGCATGAATTTGGTGTGCTCGGATTCGTACAAGGCCACGGCCAACCCCTAGATGAACAAGACGCGTGATTCTAATACATCGCGCACCAGGGCTGAAGCTCAGCCCTGATCCTTCACACGCATGAGGCGCACCACCTCGGGAATGTGCCGCAGCCCGCGCAGGATGCGCGCCAGGTGCACGCGGTTCGTCACCTGCAGGGTGAAGTAGAGCGAGGTGTAGGCGCCGCGTTCGTCGTCCATGCTGACGTGCTGGATGTTCGAGCCGTCCTCGGCAATCTGGGCCGTAACCTTGGCCAGCACGCCGCGACGGTTCTCCACGTCCACCTTGATGCGCACGTCGAACATGCGGCCGCGTTCGGGCTCCCATTCGACGTCGATCCATTTTTGCGGTTCGCTGCTGCGCGACCTGCGAATGGCAAAACAATCGTGGGTGTGCACCACCAGCCCCTGGCCCTTCTTGATCGAGCCGATGATGGGGTCGCCCGGTATCGGCCGGCAGCAGCTGGCAAACTGCACCGCCATGCCTTCGGTGCCGCGGATCACCACCGAACCAGTGACTTTGCCTTCCTGCTGCAGCACGTGGTCATGGGCGAGCAGCCGGCGCGCGATGACCGCAGCGAGCCGCTTGCCCAGACCGATATCGGCCAGCAGCTCCTGCCTGGACTTGGCGCCGGCATCTCGGATCGCCTTATCCCAGATGGATACATCGACGGCAGCCAGCCGCGCCCCGAGCGAATCCAGCGCCTGCCCGAGCAGACGCTCGCCCAGCGCCGCCGATTCTTCCATCTGCACCGTCTTCAGGAAGTGGCGTATCTGGGAGCGCGCCTTGCCGGTCTTGACGTAGGACAGCCAGGTCGGATTCGGATTGGCGTGGGCAGCGGTGATAATCTCGATCTGGTCGCCGTTCTTCAACTCCGTGCGCAAAGGCATGAGCTCGTAGTTGATGCGGCAGGCGACGCAACGATTGCCGACATCGGTGTGCACGGCGTAGGCGAAGTCAACGGCAGTGGAACCACGCGGCAGCACCAGGATCTTGCCCTTGGGCGTGAAGACATAGACTTCGTCGGGGAACAGGTCGATTTTGACGTGCTCGAGAAATTCCGCTGAATCGCCCGAAGCCGACTGCAGCTCCAGTAGCGACTGCAGCCAGACGTGGGTTTTCTGCTGCAACTCGCTCAGCGCCGCATCGCCCTTGTACAGCCAGTGCGACGCCACACCGGTCTCGGCGACGTGGTGCATGTCCGCGGTGCGGATCTGCACCTCCACCGGCGTGCCGTAGGGACCGATCAGGGTCGTGTGCAGCGACTGGTAGCCATTGGCCTTGGGTATGGCAATGTAATCCTTGAACTTGCCCGGCACCGGTTTGAACAGGCCGTGCAGCGTGCCCAGGGTAAGGTAGCAGGTGGCCACGTCATTGACGATGACGCGCGTGCCATAGATGTCGAGCACTTGCGAGAACGACAAATGCTTTTCCAGCATCTTGCGATAGATGCTATACAGATGCTTCTCGCGCCCCTGGACGTCGGCCTCTATCTTGCACTCGCGCAGGCGTCGCTTGACGGCGTCGAGGATCTTGCCCACGACCTCGCGCCGGTTGCCCCGCGCCGCCCGCAGCGCCTTGGCCAGCACCTCGTAGCGCAGCGGATACAGCTGTTTGAAGCACAGCTCCTGCAGTTCGCGGTAGAGATTGTTCAGGCCGAGACGGTTGGCGATCGGCGAATAGATCTCCAAGGTTTCGCGGGCAATGCGGCGGCGCTTGTCGACACGGAAGCAGTCGACGGTGCGCATGTTGTGCACCCGATCAGCCAGCTTGATGAGAATGACGCGGACATCGCGTGCCATCGCCAGCAGCATCTTGCGGAAGTTCTCCGCCTGCGCCTCCTCTTGGGACTGGAACTCGATCCGGTCCAGTTTGGAGACGCCGTCCACCAGTTCCGCCGCCACGCGACCGAAGCGCTCGCCAATCTCGCGCTTGGTGATGTCGGTGTCCTCCATCACATCGTGCAGCAGCGCGGCGATCAGCGCCTGCGGGTCGAGGTGCCAGTCGCACAGGATCGAGGCGACGGCAACAGGATGCGAAATATAGGGCTCGCCGCTGATGCGCCGTTGCCCCTTGTGCGCCAGCGCTGCGAAGTGGTAGGCGGCTTCGACGCGGCCGATGTCCTCGGGCTTGAGGTAGGTGGCGAGCCGGGCGCGGAAGTTGGCGAAATCCAGCGCCAGGACGCTGGATTCCGGCGGATCGGCGTACGACAACGACGGAGCAGAGGCCTTCATGTCCATCTCCACCCTCGTCGTGACGGATCCCATGTCACATCATCGCGGTCACGCCTGCCCGCGATTGAGCACTTCCAGCCCAACCTTGCCGGCGGCGATCTCCCGCAGGGCAATTACCGTGGGCTTGTCTTTTTCGCCCTCGATCATGGGCGATGCTCCGGCGGAAATCTGACGCGCGCGATAGGTCGCGGCCAAGGTCAGTTGAAAGCGGTTGGGCACCTTCTTGAGGCAGTCATCTACGGTGATGCGGGCCATGGGTTAGTCCTGTTCGATGGATTTGAATAGGTGGGGATGACGCCGGCTTTGCACCGCATAGCGCAGTCGCGCGGCTCGCACGACCGCCTGCAGCTCCAGTAATGCATCATCTAACTCTTTATTAATAATAACATAATCGAACTCGGACACGTGCCGCATTTCGTCGCGCGCGGCGTTCAGCCGGCGGGCGATGACTTCGGCGCTGTCCTGCCCCCGGCCGCGCAACCGGCGCTCAAGTTCCCCCGGCGACGGCGGCAGTACGAAAATGCTTACAGCATCGGGAAAGAGCTTGCGCACCTGCCGCGCACCCTGCCAGTCGATCTCCAACACGACATCGCGCCCGGCTTGCAGCTGCTCTTCCAGCCAGACCCGGGACGTACCGTAGTAGTTCCCATGTACGTGCGCCGATTCGACGAAGTCGCCCCGCTCGCGCATGGCATCGAATTTCGCCACGTCCGTGAAGTGGTACTCGCGCCCGTTCTGCTCGCCCGGTCGTGGCGGGCGCGTCGTGTAGGAAATCGACAACTGCACGTGCCTATCGCGCCGCAGCAAGCCGGTCACCAGGGTCGTCTTGCCGGCGCCCGAAGGCGCGGAGACGACGAACAAAATGCCGGTCACGGTCGCCGCACCCACCGTGCCGGCGGCGACACGGCCGGAATCCGCCCGCACGCCATCGTCCGGCTGCGTCATTCGATGTTCTGGATCTGTTCGCGCATCTGCTCGATTAGCAGCTTCAGTTCCAGCGCGATTGCGGTCAGCTCACTCGATACCGACTTCGACGCCAGCGTGTTGGCTTCCCGATTCAGTTCCTGCATCAGGAAATCGAGCCGCTTGCCCGCGGCCCCGCCATGCTTGAGCACCCGCGACACCTCGTCGAGATGAGCGCCCAGGCGCGACAACTCCTCGGCGACATCGATGCGCGCGGCGAACAGGCCCACTTCCTGGCGAATGCGCTCCTCGTCGGCGCTGGCCAGGGCGTCGCGCAGCTTGGCTGCCAGGCGCTCCTGATAGTCAGCCAGGATGGCGGGCAGCTTCGGCGCCACCTCGCCCACCAGCTCGCGCATGCGGGCGATGCGGCTGGCGATCATGGCCGCCAGCTTCTCCCCTTCCCGGGCGCGGGTGGACACGAACTCGTCCAGCGTCGCCGCCGCAAGCTGGGCACATTCTCCTTGCAGGCTCTCGGCCGCGATGGCGTCGTCGCCCAGCACCCCCGGCCAACGCAGCGCCTCAGCCACGGAAAGGGGGGCGGCGTCCGACAGCTCGATGCGAACCGCCTCCTGCAGGGTACGCAACTGGCGCAACACGGTCTGGTTGAGCGTCGGCTCGCGCGGCGCGGTGGTGGACGGAGTAAGATTGATGCGACACTCGACCTTGCCGCGGTTCACGCGGGCGCCGATCTGCTCGCGCAACTGCGGTTCCAGGGCGCGCAGTTCCTCGGGAACGCGGAAGCTGATGTCCAGGTAGCGGGAATTGACGCTGCGCAGTTCAAGGTGCAGCACGCCGCGTCCGATATCCCTGCTATGGACCGCGTAACCAGTCATGCTGTAGATCATGTCGGCTCCCTGGGTACGGAGGCGGCTTTACAGGCTAGCGGCAAAGCTCGACAATCCCGCCCAAACTCGAATCATATCAGTCTCATGCCGCAACAAGCGAACCAGCCGCTACCACCAGGGTATCAGCTCGAGCATTACCGCATCGAACGCCAGATCTCCCTCGGCGGGTTCTCGATCGTCTATCTTGCTTATGACGAAGACGGCACGCCGGTTGCCATCAAGGAATACCTGCCCAACTCGCTTGCCCTGCGCCGAGAGGGCGACGTCCTGCCGACCATCGCCGATGAGAACCTGACGCCCTTCCGCTACGGCATGAAGTGCTTCTTCGAGGAAGGACGGGCGCTGGCCGGGTTATCCCATCCCAATGTCGTGCGCGTATTGAATTTCTTTCGCGCCAACGACACGGTCTACATGGTCATGCGCTACGAGCGCGGACGCACGCTGCAGGAATACGTGCAGAAGCACAAGGGCAACGTGCGCGAGAATTTCCTGCGCGGCGTGTTTACACGGCTGCTCAACGGCCTGCGTGAAGTGCATGCGCAGAAACTGCTGCATCTGGACATCAAGCCCTCGAACATCTACGTGCGCAACGACGGCACGCCCGTGCTGCTGGATTTCGGCGCGGCGCGACAGACGTTGGCGGCGGACACGCCCATGCTCAAGCCGATGTACACGCCCGGCTTCGCCTCGCCCGAGCAATATGGCGGCCGCGACCAGCTCGGCCCATGGAGCGACATCTACAGCGTCGGCGCCAGCATGTATGCCTGCCTGTCGGGCACGGCGCCCCAAGCGGCGGACGCGCGCGTACGCAACGACCAAGTAGTGCCGGCCCAGCGACGCTGGGAAGCCAAGTACTCGCCGCAGTTGCTCAAGACGATAGACTGGTGCATGCATCTGGATCACCTCGAGCGGCCGCAGAGCGTCTTCGCCCTGCAGAAGACACTGGCGTCGAAGCAGCGCCGCCATCCGCGACCCGGACTGCTCGGCTCGCTGCGCCTGCGCCTGAGGGAATTCATGGCGAGATGAAATTCACCATTTATCAGGAAAGCCGCATCGGCCGGCGCGCGTCCAACCAGGACCGCGTCGCCTATAGTTATTCCCGCGATGCGCTGCTGATGGTGATCGCCGATGGTATGGGTGGCCACCTGCACGGCGAAGTGGCGGCACAGATCGCTGTGCAGTACATCGTTGAGAATTTCCAGCGCGAGGCGCGGTCGCGGTTGCCCGATCCCTTTCTTTTCCTGTCGCGGGTACTCACCAACGCCCATCACGCCATCCTCGATTACACCGGCGAGAATTCCGTCAAGGACGCGCCGCGCACCACCTGCGTGGCGTCCATCGTGCAGGACAACGTTGCCTACTGGGCGCACGCCGGCGATTCCCGGCTCTATCTCGTGCGCGCCGGCCGAATCGCTGCCCAGACGCGGGACCATTCGCGCGTGCAGCTGATGCTCGACCACGGCTTGATCGCCGAACAGGAAGCTGCCAACCACCCGGCGCGAAACCGCGTGTTCAGCTGCCTCGGCGGCTTGAGCGCGCCGCAGATCGAGTTTTCGCGCAAGACGCCACTCATGGCCGGCGATGTCCTCGTGCTGTGCACAGACGGTGCGTGGGGACCGCTGGGCGGCGATACCATTGCGCGCAGTCTCTCCGGCGCCAGCCTGATGCAAGCCGTGCCGAAGCTGCTGCAGAAGGCGGAGGAGCAGGCCGGCAAACAATGCGACAACCTGAGCATGCTGACCATGATGTGGGAGCAGAGCTACGGCGAGACCGAGCTCGGCGCCGTATCGACCCAGACGATGCCGGCCGGGCGGATTACGACCCAGATGGGTGGATTCAGCAAGGACCGCGCACAGCTAGGCGAATCGGATCTCACCGACGAGGAGATCGAGCGCGCGATTCAGGAAATCAACGCCGCCATCCAGAAGTATTCAAAGTGAGGAGTCGGGAGTGAGCAACGGGAAGGTCGCGGCCGCCGCGGCGCAGCGTCCGAGCGGCAGGGAGCCGGAAGCGCTGCGGCCGGTGCGCATCACGCGGGGATACACCAAACATGCTGAGGGATCGGTGCTGATCGAGTTCGGCGACACGCGCGTATTGTGCACCGCGAGCGTCGAGGACACCGTGCCGGGCTTTCTGCGTGGCAAGAATCGTGGCTGGCTCACCGCCGAATATGGCATGCTGCCGCGCTCGACGCACACGCGCACGCAGCGCGAAGCCGCCAAGGGCAGGCAAAGCGGCCGCACCCAGGAAATACAGCGCCTGATCGGCCGCAGTCTGCGCGCCATCACCGACCTGGCGTTACTCGGCGAGCGCACCATCACCATCGATTGCGACGTCATACAGGCCGACGGCGGCACGCGCACCGCGGCCATCACGGGCGGCTGCGTCGCCCTCTACGATACGGTATCGGCGCTCATGACGGCAGGTGAGCTGACGCGCAATCCGCTGCGCGATCTGGTGGCGGCGGTTTCCGTGGGCATCTACAACGGCGTGCCCGTGCTCGACCTCGACTACGCCGAAGACTCCGCCTGCGACACCGACATGAACGTCGTCATGACCGGCAACGGCGGCTTTGTCGAAGTGCAGGGCACGGCGGAAGGCGCGCCGTTCTCGCGCACCGAGCTGGATGCTCTGCTCAGCCTGTCGGTGCAGGGCATCGCCCGCCTCGTTGCCGCCCAGAAAAGCGCGCTGCAAATGCGCTAGGTGCATGCTATGGGCCGCGCCAAACATCGCGTGGCGCGGGCAGGCCCGTCAATCCGTTCTATGGAACGATCAAAGATCTCTCTTGCCTCCGAGGCAGCATCGCTTATGCTGAAACTACTGCCCGCGTAACGACGGCGCAGCAATACCTACGACAGAGGAGACCCGACCATGCGTTCCGTTGCCCTGCTGCGCCGTCTGGCGTTGGCGCTTGTTTTTTCCGTATCCGCAGCAACAACCTTCGCCGCTGGCGAGGTGAAGGTGGTCTATCACGTCAACGAAGGTCTAGAACAGGCGAGCAATGGCTTGCGCAACATCCGCAACCACCTCGAGGCCGACCCCAAGGCAAAGATCGTCGTCGTCACCCATGCGGCTGGCGTGAACTTTCTGCTCCAGGGCGCCGAGGACAAGAACAAGAATCCGTACAACGTGATCGTCGAGGACCTGGCAGCCAAGGGCGTGGAATTCCGCGTCTGCAACTTCACGCTGGAGCGCAACAAGATCGATAGGAGCCGCGTCATTCCCGAGGCGAAGATCGTCCCGTCGGGTGTGGCCGAGGTGAGCCGGCTCCAGTCCCAGGAAGGCTTCGCCTACCTCAAGCCTTAATTGACTTCACCCGATTTGCGCACTCGGCACCTCCGTCGCCGGTGCCACATACCGGGACCCAAGGCGCGATCGAGCGGGTGCGCCGGCGCGAAATAGACCGGCCACAACACGCTCATGGCGCGATATTCAGCAGCCGCTCGCAGATGAAGTGCCACTCGTCCGGGTCGACGGGCATGATGGACAATCGGTTGCCACGCGCAAGCACGCGCATGTTCGCGAGTTGGCGCTGGGCGCGCAACTCGTCCAGCGAAACCAGGCGCGTCTTCTGCACCAGCTTCACATCCACGTTCAACCAGCGCGGATTGTCTGGCGCCGCCTTGGCGTCGAAGTACTTGCTCTTGGGATCGAACTGGGTCTCGTCCGGATAGGCGAGCCGGCTCACCTCGCAGAGGCCGGCGATCCCCGGCACGGCGCAACTCGAATGGTAGAAGAAGGCCCGGTCGCCCAGGCGCATCTGGTCGCGCATGAAGTTGCGCGCCTGGTAGTTGCGTACGCCGAACCAGGCCACACTGCGTTTGGGCGCCGCCGCCAGGTCATCGATGCTGAACTCGTCCGGCTCGGACTTCATCAGCCAGTAGCCCATGTCACGTCCCTAAACCGCCACCGCCCGGCGATGGCTGCGCAGGTAGAAAATGAAGGTGATGGCGCTGACGTTCATCAGGAAGGCATAGACGACGCTGGGGATGGTCATGGCCGGCGCCTGGAGGACGCTCGCAGCGACGAATATGCCCAGCGCCGCGTTCTGCAGGCCGCATTCCGCGGCAATGGCGATGCGGTCGCGCAGCGCAAGTCCGGCAGCAGCCGCCAGTGCAAAGCCGCCACCCATGACAAGCAAGTTGAGCAGGGCCGCCGCGGGCCCGATGTCGGCCAAGTGGTCGAAGAGCGCCTGGCGCTGATTGACGAACGTCGCCACGACGATCAGCACGAACAGCGCCGTCGCCAGCCGCTCCGCACCTTTGCCGATGCGCGCAGTCAGAGCCGGGCGAAAGTGACGCAGCGCCATGCCGACGGCAACGGGCACCGTGGTAAGCAGAAACACGCCGCGCACCAGCCTGGCCACGGACAGCTCCGCCGCAATGCCGACGCCGGTGAAATGCGCCAACGCCCGGTCCACCACGAAGGGCACGGTAGCGACCGCCGCGACGCTGGTCACGGCGGTGAGCGAAATCGACAGCGCCGTCTCACCACGCGCGAGGTGGGTGATGAGCCCGGAGCTGACGCCGCCCGGGCACGCGGCCAGAATCATCAGGCCGACCGCCATCTCCACTGGCAGGCGGAAGATCTGCGCCACGACATAAGCCGCAGCCGGGAGCAGGACGATCTGGCCGAACAGGCCGATGGCGATCGCCCGCGGCCGCGCGAATACACGCCGGAAATCCTCGACCACGAGGGTCAAGCCAAGGGCGAACATGATGAACGCGAGCGCCGCCGGCAGTAGAATATCGACGACCGGATTCACAAGCTAACGCCCACGGCGAGCAGCGCACCGAACAGCAACTGCGTGCGCGCCGTCTCGGCCAGCAACGCATTCAGGGCCGCGCCCTCGGTGCACGCCACCCGGCGTACCAGCGACAACGACTGCGGCAGCACCAGAAGTGCCAGCAAGGCGCCCCGATGCGCCGGCATCCCGACCGCGAACAGCAGCGGCACAACGAAGGGCAGCAACATCATGGCGGCATAGGCACGGCGCGCGCCCGTCGTGCCCAGAACCGCAGCCAGCGTCCAGCGCCCGACAGCGAGATCGTCCGCCAGGTCGCGATAGTTGTTGATCATAAGCACGGCCGCCGCGAAGCTGCCGAGCGCCGCACCGGCGAGCAGCGCACTGCCGGCGAGGGTAGCACTCTGCAGATAGTGGCTGCCCGTAACGGCGACTATGCCGAAGAAGACAAGCACGAACAGCTCCCCCAGCGGCGTGTGGGAGATCGGCCGGGGCCCGCCGGAATACGCCCAACCGGCAATGAGCGACGCCAGTCCCAGGGCCAGGATCGGCCAGCCGCCGACCGCCACCAGGTACAGACCGAGCGCCAGCGCCAATGCGAAGGCAACCAGCGCCGCGCGGCGCACCGCCTCCGAGCGCGCCCAGCCGGCCGCGGTGACGCGCAGCGGTCCAACGCGCTCGGGCGTATCGTTGCCGCGCTCGTGGTCGGCAGCATCGTTGTGCAGGTTCGTCCCGGCCTGGATGGCCAGCGCCGCCAGCAGCGCGGCCACAGCGGGCCCCCAGGCAATGGGCGCGCCTTGCCCCCAGGCCAGGGCCGTGCCCACCAGCACCGGTGCGATCGCCATCGTCAGGGTGCGCGGACGGATGGCCACCCACCACAGGCGCCAGCCGCGCGGTGCCGCCGCAACAACGGTCGGTATCGGTTCAGGCTTCACGGGGGCAGGTGCCGAAGTGCAGGCAGGCGATGCCGAAGGAGAGATTCTCCCACGCCACGTCGGTGAAACCCGCGGTGCGCAGCAGGGCGGCGAACTGTGCCTGATCCGGGAAGCGGCGGATCGACTCGACCAAGTACTGGTAGGCGAGCGGCTGGCGCGCCACCCACGCTCCGAGGCGCGGAATGACCAGGAAGGAATAGAGGTCGTAAAAAGGCCGCAACCACGCGTAGGGTCGGGAAAATTCGAGACAGACAAAGCGCCCGCCTGGCCGCAGCACGCGGCGGATCTCGGCCAGCGCCGCCTCCAGGCACGTGGCATTGCGCAGCCCGAAAGCCACGGTCAGCAGATCCAGACTGGCGGCGGCGAAGGGCAGCGCTTCCGCCTCGCCGGCGACCCACTCGATGGGCACGGCAGCGCGGCCGCGTCCCTCTTCCATCATTGCCCGGCTCGGATCGCAGACCAGCACCCGGCGCCCCTTCCCGGCAAGCAGCCGCGCGACATCGCCCGTGCCGCCGGCGAGGTCCACGGCGACGCCGCGCGCTTCCGCAAGGCGACGCGCCAGCGTGCGCTTCCACAGACGGTGGATGCCGAAGCTCATGAGGTCGTTCATGAGATCGTAGCGCGGCGCCACCGATTCGAAGACGAGGCGGATGCGGCGGCGGCGCTCGTCCGCGGCTACGCGTTCATAGCCGAAGCTCTCGTCGAGTGCGTGCTTGTCCATTGTCGGGGCGCTGCCTGGACGGTGCCGGGGCGTCCGGGCAAAAAAAACGCGGAGAACGTCTCCGCGCTTTCGTGGTATCGGGTCCCCCGCCTGTGCCGTCCCAGGCCGGCATCCTGAACCGGAGGTTCAAGGTGGTCGCCTTCCTTCCGCATCAGGTGCACCCGGCTGTGGGGTGCTCACAACAGCGGCGTCTTTGGTCAGCAACCCGATGCCAACAATGTTGGTTCAAGGAATGTATGGCCTTGACGAACACTGCAGGGGATTCTTTGCTACTTGCGGCGCGCCGCGCGGCGACCAGAACTCAGAAGAGTTCTTCCTGCTGCGCCAGTGCCTCGTCGAGGCGCGCTTCCATGGCGGCGATTCTACGCCGAAAAGCCTGCACGTCAAAACCGCTCGCCGCCTGTTGGGCGAGCAGTTCGTGGGCGATGTTCAGCGCCGCCATCACCGCCAGCCGCTCGCCGCTGCTCTGCGTTCTGGCGGCGATGTCGTTCATCTTCTCGTCGACGTAGGCCACAGCCGCGAGCAGCGCCTCGCGCTCCTCGGGCGTGCAGGCAACGCGATACTCGCGACCGCGCAGGGTGACATCGAGGCTGTTGGCGAACTCGCTCATGATTCGGGCAGCTTCTCCATGAGCGCTTCCAGCCGGGTGCCGGCAACCTCGATCTTGTCGCCGAGGCGGCGCTTCTCGCCCTCGAGCGCGGCGATGCGCGTGCGCAGTTCCTGGTTCTCGGCGCGCAGGCCCCGGCACAAGGCCAGTACCTGCTCGATCTTCTGTTCTAGCGCTGCGAGGTCTTGATTCATGGGGCGAAATATAGTGGTTGCGCGCGACGGTGGTCAAGCAAAGTGGCTGCCGCGCGCCGGCTGCTGCCGCCCGTTTGGGCGCGGATGCGTCGTCACGACAGGCGGCGCGCTATAATCGGCGGCGCCGCGCCCAAAAAACGCGGCATGCAGTTGCGAGGTGACCCCGAGGCCTTCCGCCGAGGGGTTAAACGGGAAGCAGGTGCGCGACCGCGAGGCCGCAATGCCTGCGCTGCCCCCGCAACGGTAAGCAGGTTGGAACGCATCACGCCGCAGCCGTCGAGGCCGCGGCAGCCACTGCGCAAGAACAATCGATCAGCGCGGGAAGGCGATGCGGCCCAGGGCGGACATCGACTCCGGTCGTCACCGCTTCGAGCCTGCGAGCCCGGATACCGGCCCCGCAACCCACGTCACGGCAATGCCGCGGGGAAGCGGCGACCGGCGCCTTTCGACGCCCTCCAGAGTCCTTCTCCCCGGCGATTTCCATTCATCAACGCACCGGTCTGCGGGGACGCTGGCCGGAACGGGAGGAATCCATGCATCATCACCGCCTGCAACGCCCCATGACGGCGCTCGCCCTCATCCTTGCCTCCGGGCTCAGCCTCGCCGAGGAGAGCGAGGAGGTGCTCGTCACCGCCACACGCTTTTCCCAAGCCAACCCGCGGCTCGCCGCCAACGTCAGCGTCATCACGCGGGAGGAAATTCGAACCAGCCCGGCGGCAACGCTGCCGGATCTGCTGCGCAGCCGACCCGGCATCGAGGTACGCGGCCTGTACGGCGGGCTGGGCATCGACGCCACCGTGGACCTGCGCGGCTTCGGTGAGGGCGCGGCCAGCAACACGCTGATTCTGCTCGACGGTCAGCGCCTGAACCCCATCGATTCCGGCGCCATCAACTGGTCGGCCGTGCCGCTCGAATCCATTGAGCGCATCGAGATCATCCGCGGCGGCGGCACCGTGCTCTACGGCGATCGCGCCAGCGGCGGCGTCGTCAACATCGTTACCGACCGCTCGGGCCGGCGCCGGCTGTCCGCCGAGGCAACGATCGGCGACTTCGGCTATCGTGGCGCGCAGGCCCATGCCGCGGGCGGTGGCAATGGCGCGAGCTTCAACCTCTTTGGCCAATACCGGGAAACGGATGGCTTCCGGCGCAACAGCCAGCAGGACCAGCGCGCCGCGTCCGGTCGCGTCGGCCTTGAACTTGCCGGACGCGGCGAACTGTTCGCCGACTTTGCCGCCTTCGGCGATTCGAACGGCCTGCCCGGCGCCCTGTTCCGCGCCCAGTACGATTCCGATCCATCCCAGGCGCGTTTTCTGCGCGACTACCAGACCCGCGACGGTTACCGGCTGCGTCCGGGCGTGGCGCTGGAGCTGACCTCGACGCTACGGCTGGAGGCAGAACTCGCCGCCGACCATGCCAAGTTGCGTTCCTTCATTCCCAGCGGTCAGTACCAGGACGAACGGGACCGCGATCTCGACTCACTGACGCCGCGCCTGCGCTGGCGTCATGGGCTGGGCGCGCTGCCCAGCGAGACCGTCGTCGGGGCCGACTTCTACCACGGTCAAACGGAGATCGCTTCCCTGAGCGGTTTCGCCGGCCCCAACCGGCAGCGGGGCGAGCAGCGCAGCCGCGCCTGGTACGTGCAGAACATCACCGAAGCAGCGCCGGGCCTCGCGCTCACCCTGGGCGCGCGGGCACAGCGGGTGCGCCAGGAAGCCTCGGATCAGGCGGCCGGGCTGAGCGGCGAGACCACGCGCACGCGCCACGCCGGCGAGATCGGCGTGGCGTGGCAGGCACTCCCGGCGCTGCGGCTCTACGCCAAGGCCGGCGGGGTATTCCGCTTCGCCAACACGGACGAGTTGTTCGGCTTCGATCCGGTGACCTTCCTGCCGCTGTTCCGCGGCGATCTGCGGCCGCAGCGCGGCAACAACCGCGAGCTGGGGGCGGACTGGCGTATCGGCCCGTCGCGCCTGAAAGCGACCCTTTATCGGCTCGACTTGCGCGACGAGATCGGCTTCAACGCCACCACCTTCGCCAACGAGAATCTGCCGCGCACGCGGCGCAACGGCGCCGAACTGGAGGGGCGCTTCCAGCCCGCGGCGGCGTGGCGCCTGCACGCGTCCTACACCTATCAGGACCCGCAGTTCCGCGAGGGGCCCGACGCCGGCAAGACCATTCCCCTGGCGGCGCGCCACAAGGGTAGCGTCGGCGCCACCTGGCTGGGCGGCAGCTGGGGCACCCACGGCCTGACTGCCACCTACGTCGGCAAGCGCTGGTACGCCGGCGACACGGCGAACGTGCGCGAGCAGTTGCCGGGCTACGCCCTGCTCGATTATCAGGCCAGCTGGTCCCTGGCGCGCTGGACGCTGACGCTCAAGCTCCTCAACGCCTTTAACAAGCGCTACGCGCCCTTCGCCGGCTACTCGACGTTCTTCAACGACTACTTCTATTATCCGGCGGACCCGCGCAGCGTCTTCGTCGGCGTACGCTACGACCTGCAATAACGATGCCCCGCGCTGCCACCGTCCGCCTGTCCGCGCTCCTGCTGGCCACCTTGGCCAGCCTGGCGCTGGCGCTGGCGGCCGGGAGCGTCCCCCTGGACTGGGCGACGGTCTGGCACAGTAGTGGCGATGACCTGCAGCGGCGGGTGCTGCTCGAGCTGCGCCTGCCGCGGGCACTCGCCGCCTTCGCCGTGGGCGCCCTGCTGGCCCTGTCGGGGGCGCTGATGCAGATCCTGCTGCGCAATCCGCTCGCCGATCCCTACGTGCTCGGGCTTTCGGGCGGCGCGGCGGTGGGGGCGCTGCTTGCCATCCTCGCCGGCGCGGTGGGTGCGTGGGTGTCCGCCAGCGCCTTCGGCGGGGCGCTCGCCTCCATCGTGCTGGTGTTCGCCCTGGCCGGCAGCGATCGCAGTTTCACCCACGCCCGGCTGCTTCTCACCGGCGTGGTCATTGCCGCCGGCTGGGGGGCAATGGTGGCGTTGCTGCTCGCCCTGGCGCCGGAGACGCAACTGCGCGGCATGGTGTTCTGGCTGCTGGGCGATCTGGGCAGCACCGGTACCCCTGCCCTTCCCCTCATCGTGCTCGCCTTGGCACTGGCATTCGCCCTGGCCATGGCGCGCAACCTCAACGTGCTGGCGCAGGGGGAGATCGTGGCGCAGTCCCTCGGCGTGCCGGTGAAGCGGGTGCGCCGGCTGCTCTACTTCCTCGCCTCCGCCTGCGCCGCCGCGGCCGTCACCGCCGCCGGGGCGATCGGTTTCATCGGCCTGCTGGCGCCGCATCTGGCCCGGCTGGCCCTGGGCAACGATCAGCGCCTGCTGCTGCCGGCGGCGGCGCTTTCCGGCGGCGTGCTGCTGACGCTGGCCGATACCGCCGCCCGTACCGTCGCCGCGCCGGCCCAGCTCCCGGTGGGTGCGCTCACGGCGGCGCTGGGCGTGCCGCTGTTTCTCTACCTGCTGTCGCGGCGATGAGCCTGCTGCAATGCCGCCAGTTGTGCGTGCACATCGCGGACAGACGCGTCTGCGACGGGTTGCATCTCACGGTGGAAGGCGGCGAAACCTGGGGTGTGCTGGGCATGAATGGCGCCGGCAAGACGACCCTGCTGCTCACCCTCTGCGGGCTGCGCAGCGCGCAACCAGGTGACATCGAGATCGACGGGCGGCCGCTGGCCGCCTGGCAAGGGCGGAAACTGGCCAGGGTGCGCGGCTATATGGCCCAGGACACCCACGACGCCTTCCCGCTGACAACGCTGGAAGCGGCCCTGGTCGGCCGCCACCCCCATCAGCCGGCTTGGGCATGGGAGTCGCCCGAGGACATCGTCATCGCCCGCGCCGCGTTGCGGCGGGTCGGCCTGTCGGGCATGGAGGGCCGCGACTGCACTTCGCTCTCCGGCGGCGAGCGGCGCCGCCTGGCGCTGGCCGCCCTGCTCGCCCAGCAGCCGCAGCTCTACCTGCTCGACGAACCGACCACCCACCTCGATCCGCACCACCAGATCGCCCTGCTCGATCTGCTCGCCGAGGAACGCGCCGCCGGCAAAGCCATCGTCATGTCCCTGCACGACCCCAACCTCGCCACCCGCTACTGCAGCCACGTGCTGCTGCTGTTCGGCGACGGCGAGTTCGCCTGCGGACCGGCGCCGGACCTGCTCACCGCGGAGAACTTGTCGCGCCTGTATCGCCATCCCGTGCGCGCGCATCAAACATCCGACGGAGTGTGCTTCCTTGTCGGTTAACCAGAAAATCTTTGTCTCACCACCAAGGACACGAAGCAGACTCGATACTGGAAAAGAACAATGCCATTGCAGGTGGCAGAGCCGCACCTGCATGACGGCTGCTTTAATTTCCTTGGTGTCCTTCGTGTCCTTGGTGGTAAAGCGCCTTTTAAGAGCTAACGTCGTTCGCCAGACTTGAGGCGCCGCCTCGCCCCGTCGATGCACGCACACACCTCCCGCGCCGCGGCAACTAGCCGCGGGCCGGCGCGGTGCATGCGGGCATAGTCGGCCAGGCACAGGTTGCCGTGGCGTACGGCCGGAAGGTCGGTCCAGCGCTGCCAGTCGCGCAGGGCTTGTTCGCCGGCGCTGCTGACGATGACGTCGGGTTTGGCCGCGAGCACTGCTTCCAGCGACACGGCCGGCGCCAGCGTCGGCAGACCGGCGAAAACATTGCGCGCGCCGCAGCGCCCGAGCAGGTCGCTGACGATATGCTGACCGTTGAGCGTCATCAGCGGCTCGTGCCAGATTTCGTAGAACAGGCTGACCGGCCAGGCGTCGCGGTAAGCATCGGCCAACGCCGCGAGTTCTTCGCGGACACGCTGTGCGGCGGCCTCGCCGGCCGGTCCGGCCCCGGTTAGCAGCGACAGCCGTTGCAGGTTGGTTGCCACATCCTCGGCGCGCCGCGGTTCGCTGTAGAACACTGTCAGCCCGGCCTGTTCCAGCCGCGCCACCTGCGCACGGTTGCCGCCCGTGGCCCAGGCGATGACCAGGTCGGGCTTGAGCGCCAGGACGCGCTCGAGGTCGAGCGCGTGGGCATCGCCGACCTGGGGCAGGCGCTGCGCTTCGGGCGGGAAATCGCTGTAAGCAGCCACGCCGACCAGTCGGGCGCCGGAGCCCACCGCATAGAGCAGCTCGGTGGCATGGGGAGAGAGGCTGACGATGCGCGCCGCCGGGCGGGCCAGCGCGACCGTGCGGCCGAGGTCATCGACGACACTGACGGCCGCTTGCCCCGGCAGGTGCACCGTCGTGCTGAGCCAGAAAACAGCGATGAAAAGCAAAAGACGCGGTTCCATGACACAATTTTAGCCGGGGGCGCTTGCTTCCTGCCGTTGCGAGAAGTTTGCTATCGTGCGCACCATGTCCAGTGCCCCGCCCGCCGTCACGCCCCTGCCCGATGCCGTTTCCCTCGCCACCTTGCGCCGCGCGCTGGTGGTGAAACTGCGCCACCACGGCGACGTGCTGCTCGCCTCTCCCGTGTTCGCGGCGCTGAAGGCTCACGCGCCGCATCTGGAAATCGACGCCCTGGTCTATGCCGACACCTCGCCCATGCTGACGCTGCATCCGGCGATCGCGCAGGTACACATGATTGACCGTAACTGGAAGCGCGAAGGCATTGGCGTCCAGGCACGTGGGGAATGGCGGCTGCTGCGGGCGCTGCGCGCGCGCGACTACGACCTGATCGTGCATCTCACCGATCATCCGCGCGGGGCATGGCTGTCCTGGCTGCTGTGGCCGCGCTTCGCCGTCGGCCCGAAGAAAACCGCCAAGGGCGAGTTCTGGCGCTCCAGCTTTACTCATTTCTATGGCCAGCCGGCCAACGCCCGGCGGCACACGGTGGAGCGCAATCTGGACGCCCTGCGGCGCCTGGGCGTCTACCCGGAGCCGAGCGAGCGCAAGCTGGTGCTGGTGCCCGGACCGGAGGCCGAGCACCGCGTCGAGACGCTGCTGCGCGAGCACGGGCTGCAGCCGAAGCGCTTCATCCAAATCCATCCGGCATCGCGCTGGCTGTTCAAGTGCTGGCCTGCGGAACGAACGGCCGAGCTGATCGGCCAATTGCAGCAGTCGGGCCGGCGCGTCGTGCTCACGGCCGCACCCGACGAGCGCGAGCTCAACTGGATCGAGGCCATAACCGCCCGGCTCCTCGAGCCGGTGGTCAACCTGGCCGGCAAGCTCAGCCTCAAGGATCTGGCGGCGCTGACGGCGCGGGCGCAGATTTTCGTCGGCGTGGACTCCGCGCCCATGCATATCGCCGCGGCGATGCAGACGCCGACGGTGGCCCTGTTCGGGCCGTCGGGCGAAGCGGAGTGGCGGCCGTGGCAGGTGGCCCACTTCGTCATCGCCAGCGACCACCATCCCTGCCGGCCCTGCGGCATCGACGGCTGCGGCGGCGGCAAGATTTCCGAATGCCTGTCGACGCTGCCGGTGAGCCAGGTGCTCGAAGCGATCAACGATCTGCTGCGCGATCCATGAGGCTGGCGCTGGTCCGCCAGAAGTACACGCCCTTCGGCGGCGCCGAGCGCTTCGTCGAGCGCGCCCTGGCCGCCCTGGCGGAGCAGCGGGTGGCTGTCACGCTGATTGCGCGGGAATGGTCCGGGCCCGCAGACCAGACGGTCATCACCTGCGGGCCGAGTTATCTCGGCCGCCTGTGGCGCGATTGGAGCTTTGCCCGCTGCGTGCGCGCCACCCTGGACCGGGAGCGCTTCGACCTGGTGCAAAGCCACGAGCGCATCGCTGGCTGCGACATTTACCGTGCCGGTGACGGCGTCCATGCCACCTGGCTGGAGCAGCGGCGCCGCGCCCAAGCCTGGCCGGGCCGGCTATGGAGCTACGCGAGCCCCTGGCACCGTTACACCTTGGCGGTGGAGGCGCGCATGTTCTGCGATCCGCGCCTGCGCGCGGTGATCTGCAACTCGAACATGGTGCGCGACGACATCGTGCAGCGCTTCGCCGTGCCGCCGGAAAAGCTCCATGTCATCTACAACGGCGTCGATCCCGAAGTCTTCCATCCGCGCCTGCGCGCTGACCACCGTGACCGCCTGCGCCGTGAACTCGGCATCGCGGAATCGGCGCCGGTGTTCCTATACGTCGGCTCCGGGTTCGAACGCAAGGGCGTGCGGCAGTTGCTCGCGGCGTTTGCGGCGATGGAACACCACGCTGCCCGCCTGATCCTCGTCGGCAAGGACCGTCAGCAGTCGGCGTTGGAACGGCGCGCTACGGCGCTGGGCATCGCCGGCCGGGTGCACTTCGCCGGCGCCCAGAAGGACGTCGGGCCCTGGTACGGCGCGGCCGATGCCTTCGTCCTGCCCACCCTCTACGATCCTTTCCCCAACGCGGCGCTGGAGGCGCTCGCCTGCGGCCTGCCGGTGGTAACGAGCAACAGCTGCGGCGCCGCCGAACTCGTGCGCGATGGATGCAACGGCTATGTCAGCGATGCTCTGGACATCCCTGCCCTGACACGGCATCTGAACGAGCTTGCCGTGCCGGGTGCCGCCCAGGCCATGGCTACGGCGGCGCGGGAAAGTGTTGCCCGGCTGTCGATCGCCGCCATGGCGCAGCGCCTGATCGCGCTCTACCGCAGCCTGCTCGACGTGGGGACGAGCAACTCGGCGGCGACCAGTTCGGCTCGGGTATAATTGCATTTTGCCGCGCGCATCTTCGGCTCCCGGACTCCGGCCACCCCGATTGCGCGCCGGATCCCACGCTCCCTTTCATGCCTTCGACGCCGACCCATAGCCACGAGCTTTATTTGCGCCTGCTCGGCTATGTTCGTCCGTATTGGAAGATCTTCGCCCTGTCCGTCGTTGGCATGGCGCTGACGGCGGCCACCGAGCCGCTATTTCCGGCTCTGATGAAGCCGCTGCTGGACACCGGTTTCGCCGCCAAAGACCGCTCGGATGCCTATCTGCTGCCGGCGGCCCTGGTGGGCATCTTCGTCCTGCGTGGTGTGCTCACCTACAGCACCAGCTACACGCTCGCCTGGGTGACCAATCGCGTCGTCATGGATCTGCGGCTGGCCATGTTCGACCGGTTGCTCAGCTTGCCGACGCGTTACTATGACAACCAGTCCTCGGGCACGCTTATCTCCAAAGTCGCCTATGACGTTTCCAACGTCACCAGCGCCGCCACCACGGTGCTCACGGTGCTGGTCCGCGACACGCTGGCCGTGATCGGATTGCTCGGCTGGCTGCTGTACCTGAACTGGAAGCTGACGCTGATCGCGTTCGCCGTGGCGCCGGTCATCGCCCTGGTGATCCGGCTGTTCAGCGGCCGGCTGCGCAAGGCGAGCCGCAATTCCCAGTACGCCATGGGCGCCATCACCCATATCCTCGAGGAGGCCATCGGCGCCCACAAGGTGGTGAAAATTTTCGGCGGCCAGGACTACGAGTCCGAGCGCTTTCACGCTGCCAACAACGACCTGCGCCGCTTCAACATGCGTCAGGCGATCGCCGCCTCGGCGACGGTGCCACTGGTGCAGATTTTCGCTGCTATCGCCGTGGCAATCATCATCCACATCGCCCTGCTGCAATCGAGCGGAGCGGAGACGACGGTGGGCGGTTTCGTTTCCTTTATCACCGCAATGCTCATGCTGCTGGCGCCGGTGAAGCATCTGACCGACGTCAATGCGCCGCTGCAGCGAGGGCTGGCCGCCGCCGAGAGCGTCTTCGAACTGCTCGACGAGGCGCCGGAGGACGACCGGGGCATGGCGGCGCCGAGCCGGGCGCTGGGCGGGATCGTCTTCGACAACGTCACCTTTTCCTATCCCGAAGCAGCGCGGCCAGCCTTGGCCAGCATCGACCTGCATATCAAACCGGGCGAGACCGTCGCCCTGGTCGGCGCCTCGGGCAGCGGCAAGACCACGCTGGCCAACCTCATTCCGCGCTTCTACCACCTCGATGCCGGCCGGATCCTGCTCGACGGCCAGCCGCTCGAGGAACTGACTCTGGCCAGCCTGCGCGCCAACTTGGCGCTGGTGAGCCAGGACGTAGTGCTGTTCAACGACACCATCGCCGCCAACATCGCCTACGGTGCCATGCAGGGCGCGTCGCAGGAGGCGATCGTCGCCGCCGCCGAGGCGGCCCACGTGATGGAGTTCGTGCGCCAGATGCCGCAGGGGCTGCAGACGCTGGTGGGCGAGAACGGCGTCAAGCTGTCCGGCGGCCAGCGCCAGCGGCTGGCCATCGCCCGGGCGCTCCTCAAGAACGCCCCGGTGCTGATTCTGGACGAAGCCACTTCGGCGCTCGACTCGGAGGCGGAACGCCAGGTCCAGGCGGCGCTGGAGGTGCTGATGCAGAATCGCACGACGCTGGTCATCGCCCATCGGCTGTCCACCATCGAGGATGCCGACCGCATCGTGGTGCTGGAGCGCGGGCGCATCGTCGAGAGCGGTCCGCACGCCGAGCTGCTGGCGCGCGAGGGCACCTATGCGCGGCTGTACCGCATCCAGTACGCAGTCGACGCCGAGGCCCAGGCGTGAGCATGATCGTCACCGCCGCTGCGCGCGACAAAGTGATCCGCAGCAGATAGCGCCGTCCATGCACATCGTACACACCGAAGCCTCGTGCGGCTGGGGCGGCCAGGAAATCCGCATCCTATCCGAAGCGGCGGGGATGATCGAACGTGGCCACCAGGTGACGTTACTCTGCCCGGAGCAGGCGCGCATATTCGCCGCCGCCCAGGCGCGCAAGATCCCGGTCTGCGCCCTGCCGATCGCGGACAAGGGGCTGCGCGGCATGCTAGCTTTGCGTCGATGGCTGCAGAGCCACAAGACGGACGTGGTCAACACCCACAGCTCCACCGATAGCTGGCTCGCGGCGCTCGCCTGTCGGCTGTTGCGATCCGCGCCGCCCCTGGTGCGCACGCGCCACATCTCGGCGCCGCTGCCGCCCAACTGGGCGACCCGGTGGCTGTACGTGCGCGCCACGCAGCATGTCGTAACCACGGGCGAGAAACTGCGCGAGGATCTGACCCGGACCCTAGACTGCGCGCCCGAACATGTCACCTCGATTCCGACCGGCGTCGACACGGCCCTTTACGCGCCGGGCGACAAGTTGGCCACGCGGCATCGGCTGGGCCTGCCGCAGCAGCGCCTGTTGATCGGTATCGTCGCCACACTGCGCAGCTGGAAGGGACACCTATACCTGATCGACGCCTTTGCCAAGCTCCGCGGTGACGCCGCTGCGCTGGTCATCGTCGGCGACGGCCCGATGAAGCCGAACATCGTCGCGCGCGTCGAGCAGCTCAAGCTCGGTAGCCGGGTCATCATGCCCGGCAACCGCGACGATGTCTCCGCCTGGCTGCAGGCGCTGGACATCTTCGCGCTGCCCTCCTACGCCAACGAGGGCGTGCCCCAGGCCCTGGTGCAGGCTATGCTCTCCGGGCTACCCTGCGTCACCACCAATGCCGGCGCCATAGGCGAGGCGGCCATCGCCGACAAGACGGCGCTCGTGGTGGCGCGCAAGGACGTGGAAGGACTGCGGGCGGCGCTGCAGGTATTAATCGACGACCCGGCCTGGCGTACCCGCCTCGGCACCGCGGCCCGCGCCCATTGCACGAAGCGCTTCTCGCGCGAGGCCATGCTCGATCGCATGGAAGCGGTGTTCTACAATGCGCTCGCCTCGAAAATGCCCCATTAGCCCCGCCATGACAAGGGCCAGCGAAAAACCCGCCGGATACCTGCCGCTGCATTGGTGGCGTCTGCGGCGCAGTGTCGGCCGGCGCTGGCGCGAGTGGCGCCTGCCGCAGGGCTTCGAGCGCCTTGGCACGAGGTACGGCGGCTGGTGGGTATATGCGCCTGCCCTCGGCGCCGAGCCGCTGCTCATCGACTGCGGTCTCGGCCGCGACATCAGTTTCCCCGCAGCCTTCCTGGCGCGCTTCGGCGGCCAGGTGATCGGCATCGACCCCAATCCGCAGGCGCTCGACTACGCCCGCGCTCATTGCCCGGTTGGCATGGCGATTCGCGGCGAGGCGTTCTGGCGCGATGCCGGGCAGACACTGCGCTTCCATCTGCCACGGCCACCCGAACAGTTACCGCAGGGCGCCGACGGCGTGTCCGGCAGCCTGCTCGCGAGCCACAGCTACGCCGGCGACGCGATGATCGAGGTGCGCACGACCTCGTTGGCCGAGATCCTCGACGACGCCGGCCGCGACGAATGCGATGTTCTGAAGCTGGACATCGAAGGTGCCGAGTACGAAGTCCTGCAGGCGCTGTGTACGTGCGGTGCCATCGCGCGCGCGCGCCAGGTGCTGATCGAATTCCACCACCATTGCACCGATCATACGCTGCAGGACACGCTGGATGCGGCGGCACGGATACAGGCGAGCGGTTTCCGGCTTGCCCACACCGAAGACCGCAATTACATTTTCATAAGGCGCGATATTGGCTGAGCTGCCCGCATTGCCCGCGCCGGCGTCGATTCTGATCATCAATGTCTCGCGCATCGGCGACACGCTGCTGGTGACGCCGGCCGTGCGGGCGCTGGCCCGGGCATGGCCGCAGGCGCGTATTAGCTTTCTCGGCCATCCGAAGCGGGCGGAGATCCTGGAGAACCTGCCCTTCGTCGCCGAGGTGGACACGATCACCAAGCAGCGCGCCCTGTGGCTGGGCCGGCTGCCCGGCCGGCGCTGGGATCTGGCGCTGGTCTACGGCTTCGACCGGCCGCTCGCGGAGTATGCCTTGCGCGTAGCGCGACGGGTCGTCGCCTTCCGCCAGGGCGATGCGGCGCTCGATGCCCGCCTGTTCCGCTGCGTGCAGCCACCGTCCTTTCAGAGTATGCACTCGGCGCTGATGCCGCTGCTGCTCACCCGCGCCCTGGGCATTGCCGACGCCGGCGGCTGGCTGTCCTACGCCGTGTCCGTGCGGGAGCAAGCCTGGGCGAAGCAGACGCTGGCGCAGGCGCTGCCGCACGGCGCCGCGCCGCTCATCGGCCTGCAGGTGGCGAGTTTTCCCACCAAGGCCTACCGCGACTGGCCGCTGGAGCATTTCGCAGCGTTGTGCGAGCGCATACTCGGCCGTTGGGCCGACGCCCACTTCCTGATCTTCGGCGGCGCCCTGGAGCGCGACCGCACTCAGGCCCTGGCCGGACGCTTTCCCGGCCACGCCACGCTTTATGCCGGCCGGCTGTCCCTGCGCCAGAGCGCGGCGCTGATGAACGCTGTCGATCTCTACATCGGTGTGGATACGGGACCGACGCACATCATGGGCGCCCTGCGCCGGCCGATGATCGCGCTCTACCACTGCTACTCGCCGAGCCGGTTGTTGGCGCCGCTGGAACACCCCTGCTGCTACGTCGTTGACCACCCGCGCGCGGCCCAGGGCTGCAACCCCGAAACACCGATGGCGGAAATCACGGTAGAGACGGTGTGGGCCCGGGTGGTCGAAGCGCTCGAAGCACACAACGCCATTGCCGCGGCAACGCCGGTCACGCCATGAACTTCGCCCTGATCATCACCAACCTGCGCGGCGGCGGCGCCGAGAAGACCATGATCCGTCTGGCCGCGGCGCTCGCCGCCTGCGGCCATCGCGCCGCCCTGATCCTGCTGGAACACCGGATCGAACACGATCTGCCCGCGGGCCTGGAGGTCCACGCCCTGACGCAACCCAGCGCGCGACTCAAGAAGGGTTTGCTCGGCAAGCTGCGCGCCGCCTGGCGGTTGCGCGCCTTGCACGCCGGCCTCGACCTCGGGCCCCATGCTGTCACCATATCGACGCTGCCCTTCGCCGATGAGGTCGTGTCGCTGGCACACCTGCCCAACACCTGGTATCGCATCGCCAACACCCTCTCGGCCGAAGCCGACATGCTGGCGCAGCGTGACCCGAACCGAGCCGCCCGTCGCCTGAAGAAGTATCGGCGCCTCTACGAGGGGCGGAATCTGATCGCCGTTTCCGCCGGCGTGGAGGCGGATCTGCGCCAGCGGCTGGGTTTGCACCAAGCGCACATCGTCACCATCCATGGCGGCTACAACCTCGACGCCTTGCGCCTTGCCTCGATGCGCATGGACCCGGAAGTGCCGGACGAACCTTTCATTCTCCACGTCGGCCGCTTCATGCCTCAGAAGCGCCATGACCTGCTGTTCGAAGCCTTCCGCCTGGCGGAACTGCCGCACCGGCTGGTACTGCTCACCCAACCCTCACCAGCACTGCAGGACATGATCGCCCGCTATGGTCTGACGTATCGCGTCACCGTGGCCGGCTTTCGCCCCAACCCCTACCCCTGGATGCGCGCCGCGGACCTGCTCGTCCTGTGCTCCCAGCGCGAGGGCATGCCCAACGTCTTGGTGGAGGCGCTCGCCTGCGGCTCGCGGGTCCTGAGCACCGACTGCCCCTCCGGACCGCGCGAGGTGTTGCGCGGTCCGCTCGCCCGCTGGCTGGTGCCGTGCGACGACGCCGGTGCGCTGGCCGCGGCCATGCACCGCGTCCTTGGAGCACCGCCGCCGGGGCCCGAGGCGGTGCCGCAGGAATTCACCGAGGCACGCATGGTACAGGCATACACGCGGCTGGCGCGAATTGCCGAGACTGCCTGAGCATGTGCGGCATCCTGGCGCTGATCGGCACACCCTGGCAGCACTGCGCCGACGCGGCGCTCGCGAGCCTGCATGCGCGCGGCCCGGATGCACAGTCGATTTGGCGCCATGACGACGCGCTGCTCGGTCACAGCCGGCTGTCGGTGATCGATCTGGCCGGCGGTGCCCAACCCATGGCGAGCGACGACGGCCGGCATGTGCTGGCCTACAACGGCGAGATTTACAACTTCGCCGCGCTGCGCGACGAGCTCGAGCTGCTCGGCCATCGCTTCCACACCCGCTCCGACACCGAGGTCCTGTTGCACGCTCTGCTTGCCTGGGGGCCGGCGGCAATCGAGAAACTGGATGGCATGTTCGCCTTCGCCTTCTGGGACAAGCAGGCGCGCAGGCTGTTGGCGGCGCGCGACCGGCTGGGCATCAAGCCGCTGTTCTACTCGACGAATCGGGGAATCGCGCTCGCTTCGACCCTGGCGCCTTTTTTCGCCCTCGACGGCTTTCCGCGCCAACTCGACTTCGAGGCGCTGCGCGACTACCTCGCCTTCCAGACGCCACTAGCGCCCCACTGCTTTCTGCGCGCAGTGCGCCAGTTGCCGCCGGCACATACCCTGGAATGGGACGCGGCCCAAGGTCGGCTCACGATCACCCAGTACTGGTCGATTCCCCAGCCGGCGACGCAGGGCATGGCACCGGACGAGGCCGTTGCGCGATTGGACGGCATCCTGCGCGAAGCCGTAGCCAGTCAGCTGGTGGCCGATGTGCCGCTAGGCGCCTTTCTTTCCGGCGGCATAGACAGCAGCCTGATGGTGCATTACATGGCCGAGGCCGGGGCCCGGCCGCTACGCACCTACAGCATGCGCTTCGCCGAGGCGGGCTATGACGAGTCGCCGGCGGCGCTGGCCGTCGCGCAGCGCTACGGCACGGCGCATCAGGTGATCGAGGCGCCGGCCATTGGCGCCGACGAGCTGCAGCAGGCCGTCGCCGCGCTGGACCAGCCGCTCGCCGATCCGGCCTATGTCACCACCGTGGCCCTGGCGCGCGAGACGCGCCGCCACGTCACCGTGGCCATCAGCGGCGACGGTGGCGATGAGCTTTTCGGCGGCTACGCCCGCTTCACTGACACCGAGGACCGGCATTCCGACGGTCTCGGTCGCCGCCTGTTGCGCGCGCTGATCGCCCATCGGCTCCTGCCCGGCGCGCTGCTGCGCCGCAGCCTCGCTGGCCAGGATCTGCTGTTCTATCGCCGCGTCGAGTTGGGACCATGGCAGGTGTCGCGCAAGAGTCTCGCTGCTTATCTCGCGCCGCCGGCGCTGGCGGCGTGCCGGCCGGAGGCAACATTGGCACGCTGGCGCGAGCTGGCCGCTAGCTTCGGCGGGCGCCTGGACAGCGCCAGCCTGATGCGTGCCGACCTGTGGACCTATCTGTCGGAGAACTGCCTGACCAAGACCGATCGCGCCAGCATGGAGCACAGCCTGGAGGTGCGCGTGCCCCTGCTGGCCAATGCGGTGCTGGATTTCGCGCTGGCCCAGCCGGCATCCTCTCACCTGCGCCCGACAAGCAAAGCACTGCTGACCGCGCTGGCGCGACAGAAATTGCCCTCGGCGGTGTGGGACCGGCCCAAGCACGGTTTCTCGGTACCGTTGTCCGCCTACTTCAACGGCGCCTGGCGCGCGCTGTGCGAGCGCACCATCGCGCGCACGCGCGAACTGGCGCCGTTCCTGCGCGAGGAGGCCGTGCGCGCCCTGTGGCGCTCGGCCCTGGCCGGCCGGGGTTCGCGCCGGCTGATCTATACCATTATCGTTCTGCTGCTGTGGCTGGAGCGGCACGACGTATGCTGACGGCGATGCTCGACACCTGCATCCAGATCAATCTGCAGCGCGGCTTCGGCGGCGGCGAGGTCTACACGGCCGCCCTCTGCCGTGCCCTGCAGCAGATCGGCATCGCCCCGGTGCTGTACGTCCATCCCGAGGCGCGCGCCTGGTCGGCGCTGCCCATGTCCGGGGTGCGGGTCGAGCCGATCACCGATGCCGTGGAGCTGATCGTCCGGCTGCACGGACAGCCGCCACGCTGGCTCGCCTTCCACACTTTCGCACCGGCGGCGGCAGTCGAGGCACTTCGAGCGCAGGGCCACCTGACGACGGCTTTTGCCCACATGCCCCTGTACGGGCGCAATCCGCGGCCGTTGCGCCCCTTCGACGAGGTGTTGGCTGTGTCGCGGCACGTGATCGCCAGCCTCCATGGTGCGGGCATTGCGACGGTTTACCCCGAGCCGCTCTACGGCATCGCCGACCTGCAGCGCGGCGGGAAGCCGAGCGCCGTCCTGCACAGGCGTTCGCGCTTCGACTGGGACCGGCGCAAGGTGCGCGACCGCCTGCTCGGCGCCCTCGAGCCCCTGAGGCGGCTGGCCTTGCCGGGACGTAGCTTCGAGCAACGACCGGGACTGACCCTGGGCATCGTCTCGCGGCTGACGCCGATCAAGCAGTTCCCCCTGCTGTTTTCGCACCTGGCGCCGGTGCTGGCGCGCTACCCGACGGTGCAGTTGGAGATTTTCGGCAGCGGCGGCTACGCCTCCGTGCGCGATCTGGCACACGCGCTGCGGCCGATGCGCAGCCGGACGCGCTTCTGGGGTCACCAGGAAAACGTCGCCGCCGTTTATCGCCAGATCGACTTCCTGCTCACGGGATTGCCGGAAAAGGAAGCGCTCGGCCTGAATGTAATCGAAGCCCAGGCCTGCGGAACGCCGGTTCTCGCGCCCGATGCGCCGCCCTTCAACGAGACGGTGCTACACGGCATCACCGGTCTGCGCTACCGCGATCCGCGTCAGGACCTTGGCGCCGACTTCGAACGTACCCTGCAGCGCATCGTCGCCGAGGGCTTCCGTTTCGACGGCGATGCTGCCGAGGCGCATCTGGCGCAGTTCTCCGAAGCCGCGTTCGTGCAGCGCGTGCGCGACCTGGTTGAACACGTCGGCGCGCGTATGTCGGCAGCATCGCGCGCGGCTGCCTCAGCATCATGAGCTGCACTGACGCGATCGTGGCCGAGTTGGGCGAGCGCCCGCGCATCCTGGTCATCCGCCGCGACAACATCGGCGATCTAGTGTGCACGACGCCGGCGATCACGCTGCTGCGCCGGCGCTTTCCCGCCGCGCATATCGCGGCGCTGGTGAATTCCTACAATGCGCCGGTGCTGCGTGGCAATCTGGACGTGGACGAGGTCTTCGCCTATGTCAAAGGCAAGCACGTCCAGGACGGCCGTCTGCCGCTGCTGGCGTGGCTGGGGAAACTGCGTCTGCTGGGGGCCATCCGGATACGCCGCTTCGATCTCGCCATCCTCGCCACCGCGTTCCCAACCCCAGGCTGGCTGCGGCTGGCCCGGGCGAGCGGTGCCCGGCATGTGCTCGCTGCTGTGGCGCCCGATGCGCCGATACCGCGCGGCGTGGACCTGCCGGTGCGGCGCGACCATCGTTTCGACGGCCGGCACGCCGTCGAGCAGACGGCGCTGCTGCTCGCGCCGCTCGGAATCGAGGCTGTGCCGCCGCGGCTGACGTTGCAGCCCGTCCGATCGGTCGGCTCGCAGCAGAGCAGTCCCGATCGCCGCCTGACGCGCATCGGCCTGCATATCAGCGCGCGCAAACCGAAACAGCGCTGGCCGGTAGCGCGCTTCGTCGCGCTGACGCACGCGCTCGCCGCCGCGATCGACTGCGAGTTCGTGCTGTTCTGGGCGCCGGGTGCGGCGCACGATCCGCGCCATCCGGGCGACGACGACAAGGCGCAGGCGCTTGCGCGAAGCTGCGCCGGGTTGCCGCTCCGTGCCCTGCCGACGCACAGTCTCGACGAGCTGATCGCCGGACTGGCGGCCGTGGATTTGCTGGTATGCAGCGACGGCGGCGCCATGCATCTCGCCGCCGCCCTCGGCAAACCAATCGTCTGTTTCTTCGGCAACAGCGATCCACGGACCTGGCATCCCTGGGGCGTGCCGCACCGTGTGCTGCGGCCGGCGAGCGAGGATGTCGCCGATGTAATGGTGGAGCAGGCGTGCGCAGCGACCCTGGAGCTGCTCCAAACGGCGCACGTGGAGCCGCAACCATGAATGCTACGCCGCCGGCAATGCAACGGTGGTTGCTGCTCGCGCCGCTGCTTGCCCTGCTGGCAATCCTGCCGCTCGGGCATGTGCAGGCGCTGCGCACTGTACTGTGCTGCGCCCTGGGCATCGCGGCGATCACCGTACGCCCGAACCCCGATCCCCGGACGAGACCATTGTTCCTCTGGTGGCTTGCCTGGCTCGGCTTCGGGCTCGCGTCCGCGCTCTGGTCGGTCACGCCGGAACTGACGCTGCGCAGCGGCGTCTATGAACTGGTGCTTCCCGTGGTCGTGTTCTTCGGCGCAGTGCGGCTGGTCAGCGATCTGCCGCACCTCAAGGCCGCAAGCCTCGCGATCGCTTTCGGCATTGCCGGCCTGGGCCTCATGGCTCTGGCCGCATACCTGGTGGGGCGTCCGTTCGCACTGGTGAGCGCGGACTATCAGCACGGCATGTTCCGTTATCACCCCGGGGTGGGTGTCGCTACCACATTTGTTGCGCTGGCGTTCCCGCTCTGGCTGATGCTGCTGCACTCGGATCGCGTATGGCACGTGGCAGCGCTCGCGCTGATCGGCGTGACGCTCGCCATAGGTGCAGCGGCCCCGAATCGCATGTTCTGGATCACGCTTTTCGGCACCACACTGGCATTCGTGCTGGCGCGACGACGCGATGCATCGGCGCGCAGCCGATGGCGCCCGGCGTTGATCATCGCGATCGCCGGTGCAGTCATGACCGGGATGCTCGTCTTCACCCTGCAGCAGCGCGTGGTTACAGGCGTCGCGGCTTCTGCCGATGTCATGGCATCGGTAAACCAAGACTGGCGCATTGCCGGCTGGCCGGCGTGGGCGGCCCAGGTGAGCGAACGGCCGCTGCTGGGTACGGGTTTCGGCAAGGAGGTACCGGCGGCGGCGTACGGGGCAGCCCTGCCCCCGACGGTAAGGCAGAATGTTTTTCCCCATGCCCACAATCTGGTGTTGAACATCCTGCTTCAGGTCGGTATCGTCGGCTTGGCGCTGTACGTCGTCCTGCTGGTCGTCCTGACCCGCTACTATGGGCGCGCACTCGGCGACAGTCGCACAGCCACGTTCGGCCGCGCCGGCATCGCCCTGGTGACGGCCATGGTGCTCAAGAACGCCACCGACGACTTCATGGACTACGCCATTGTCATTGCTTTCTGGGCCATCGCCGGCATGCTCGTTGGCGTCATCGCCCAGCGTAGGGCGCACGTGCGCGCCACGCCGTCATGAGCCAGGATGCGGGCCTCACCATCGCCGGCCAAGCGGGGATACGCATCACCGCGACGCGTCTGAACACTTCGCTGGTGCTGACGGTACGTGGTCCGCAGGGAGTCATGGGGGAGATCGAGCTCGACAACCAAGAAGTCATCGCATGGGCGCGTACGCTGAGCAGCTATCTCCTCGAACATCCACCCATGCGCGGCGCGGTAACACCTGCATTTCGCATCGACGGGGCGATCGGGCACTACGTCAAAGTCAAGGATCTCGGCCTCGCCACGCCGCGCATTCTGGTCGAGCTAGCGGTGCGGGGAAAGTGGTGGCAGGAACTGAAGCTAGAGGAGCTGGACTTTGTCGTCTGGCTGCGGCAACTGTCGGGCGATCTCGGCGATCGGTGAGCCGCCGCAAAGGTCAATGGGCCTCGTCCCAGTTGGCGCCAACACCGACGTCCACCACCAGCGGCACCGACAGCTCGGCGACATGGCCCATGAGCCGCGGCAGCTCGGCACTCACCCGCTCCCGTTCGGCGTCGGGCACCTCCAGCACCAGTTCGTCATGCACCTGCAGTATCAGCCGGCTGCCCAGGCCATGCTCGTCGAGCCAGCGCTGCACGGCAATCATGGCAAGCTTGATCAGGTCCGCCGCCGTGCCCTGCATCGGCGCATTGATTGCCGCTCGTTCCGCCCCCTGCTGGCGCCCCCGGTTGCCGGAGCGGATGTCGGTGGCCCACAGGCGGCGGCCGAACACCGTTTCCACATAGCCCTTGTCGCGCGCCATCTGGCGCGTCGTTTCCATGTAGCGCGCCACGCCCGGATAGCGGGCGAAATAGCGCTCGATATAGGCCTGGGCCGCACCGCGTTCCAGGCCGAGCTGGCGCGCCAGACCGAACGCCGACATGCCGTAGATCAGGCCGAAGTTGATCACCTTGGCATAGCGGCGCTGCTCGCTCGTCACCTCCGCGGGCGCCGCGCCGAACACCTCGGCGGCAGTAGCGCGGTGCACGTCCTCGCCTTTGGCAAAGGCGTCCAGGAGGCGCGCGTCCCGTGACAGGTGGGCCATGATGCGCAGCTCGATCTGCGAGTAGTCGGCCGAAACGATGCGGCTGCCCGGCGGCGCGATGAACGCGGCGCGGATGCGCCGGCCTTCGGCGGTGCGGATGGGAATGTTCTGCAGGTTCGGATCGTTGCTCGCCAGCCGGCCGGTGGCCGCCACCGCCTGGGCGAAGTTGGTATGCACCCGTCCTGTCGCCGGATTGACTGCGCGTGGCAGTTTGTCGGTATAGGTGCTCTTCAGTTTCGACAGCGTGCGATAGTCGAGGATCAGCTTCGGCAGCGGATAGTCGAGAGCCAGTTGCTGTAGCACGTCTTCGTCGGTCGAGGGCGCGCCGCTGGGTGTCTTCTTAAGCACCGGCAACTTTTCGCGCTCGAACAGGATTTCCTGAATCTGCTTCGGCGAATTGAGGTTGAACGGCTGCTTCGCTACCTTGTGGGCCTGGCGCTCCACTTCCAGCATGCGCTCGCCCAGCTCCCGACTCTGGGCGTTGAGCAGCGCCACATCCAGCAGTACGCCGTAACGCTCCATGCGGAACAGCACCGCCATCACCGGCAGCTCGATCTCGCGATAGAGTTTGTCGAGCTGCGGCTGCGCCTGCAGCTGTGCGTACATGGCCAAGTGCAGACGCAGCGTGACATCGGCATCCTCGGCGGCGTAGTCGCTGGCGCGTGGCACCTCCACCTGATCGAAGCCGATGCGCCCGGCACCCTTGCCGGTGACCTCGTCGTAAGTGATGGTGGTGATGCCGAGATGCCGGGCCGCCAGCTGATCCATGTCGTGGCCCTTGTCGCTCTCCAGCACGTAGGACTGAAGCAGCGTGTCATGGGCGATGCCGGCGACGTCGATGCCGTGATTGGCGAACACATGCCGATCGTATTTCAGGTTCTGGCCGACCTTGAGATGCTGCGCGGACTCCAACCAGGGCTTAAGCTTAGCCAGCACCTCGTCCAAGGGCAGTTGCGCCGGCGCGCCGGCGTAGCGGTGCACGAGCGGCAGGTAGGCCGCTTCGCCGGGCGCGACCGCGAAGGATATGCCCACCAACCGCGCCTGCATCGGCTCGAGGCTGGTGGTCTCAGTGTCGAGCGAGGTGAGCGGCGCAGCCGTGATCTTCACGAGCCAGTCGTCGAACTGCGCCCAGGTAAGGATGGTTTCATAACCCTCGCGATGCACCCCTTCGCGCCTGGCCGTGTCTTCGACGACCACTTCAGCGGCCGTCTCCGCGGCGCAATTGCTTTCGGCCATCTCACCAGTCGCATCCGACTGCTGCACCTCGCGCAGCCAGCTCTTGAACTCCAGCCGCGAGAACCATTCGACCAGCCGGTCCCGGTCGGGGGTAAGCGGCGTCAGCCCTTCCACATGCACCGGCAGGGGCAGATCGCACACCACCGTCAGCAGCTTGCGCCCCAGCGGCAAGAAGTCCAGCGCCCGGCGCAGATTCTCGCCCACCGCACCGCCCATGTCGCCGGCATGGGCGACGATCTCGTCCAGAGTGCCGTACTGCTGCAGCCACTTGGCGGCCGTCTTCGGCCCCACCTTGTCTACGCCGGGCACGTTGTCCACGCTGTCGCCGATCAATGCCAGATAGTCGACGATGCGCGCCGGCGGCACGCCGAACTTGGCCGCGACGCCCGCCTCGTCCAGCGTCTCGTTGCTCATGGTATTCACCAGCTTGACATGGGGATTGACGAGTTGGGCGAGATCCTTGTCGCCGGTGGAGATGACGCAGTGGATTTGCTTGTCGGTGGCCTCGCGCGCCAGCGTGCCGATGACGTCGTCGGCCTCGACGCCGTCGACCATCAGCAGCGGCCAGCCCAGCGCCTGGATGCAGGCATGCAGCGGCTCGATCTGCTGCGCCAGATCGTCAGGCATGGGTGGCCGATGGGCCTTATATTCCGGATACAAGTCATCGCGGAAGGTCTTGCCTTTGGCATCGAAGACGCAGGCGCGATAATCTGCCTTGTAGTCGATTTCCAGCCGGCGTAGCATGTTGAGCACGCCGTAGATGGCGCCCGTCGGCTGGCCCGACTTGTTGCGCAAATCGGGCAGGGCGTGAAAGGCGCGATAAAGGTAGGACGAACCGTCGACCAGCAGCAGCGTCGGCATAGGTTAGCAGGCTGTTGAGACAAGCAGCGAGAGAGTCTGGCTGCAAGGCCGCAATGAGCGAGTATGCAGGACAGTACAAGCGGGTACGGCGCGCATTTTCGTAAGCGAGAACGCCATGGGCGAACTCCGCGTTTCCCAACTGCCTGTTAGGGCGTCGCGACGAGACAGCGAAAATCGAGGAGCGAATTGCCGCGCTTCAATATCGCGCTTCTCATCGACCACTTCTCACCGATCATGATCGCGAAAGACAAGCTTCCCCAGATCGCCGACCCCGGCGTGACCGAGCGTTCGTACACCGCCCGCGAGTCGTGGCGCGTGTTCGGCATTATGGCAGAATTCGTCGAAGCGACCGAAAGGCTGAACGCCATCACGCCAGCGGTAAGCATCTTCGGTTCTGCGCGCATAGGCGAGGACCACCCTTACTATGCGCTGGCGGAGAAGATCGCGCGCCTGCTCTCCGACGCCGGCTTCAGCGTCATTTCGGGCGGCGGCCCAGGCGTTATGGAAGCTGCCAACAAGGGTGCCTACTTCGGCAAGAGCCCCAGCGTCGGGCTCAACATCCAGTTGCCGATGGAGCAGGTGACGAACCCCTATCAGGACATTTCTCAGACCTTTCAGCATTTTTTCGCCCGCAAGTTCATGTTCGTCAAGTTCGCCACTGCCTACGTCGTGCTGCCGGGCGGTTTCGGCACCCTCGACGAGCTGATGGAGATTCTGACACTGGTGCAGACGGGAAAGAGCCGGCGCATTCCGCTCATCCTCGTCCACGGCCCGTTCTGGCGCGGTTTGCTGGAATGGTTCCGCGAAAGCCTGGCCAAGGAATCGATGATCGCGCCTGAGGACATCGGACTCATGCAGGTCATCGACCAGCCCGAGGAAGTCGTCGAGGCGATCTTCAAGTACTACGAACGACGCGGCTTCCTGCCGCTGCCGGAGGAGCACGAGCTGCTGCTGAATCTCTAGCCGGAGTCGCTCTGCTAGAATGGGCATCGTCTCCCAACCGACATGACATCATGCGCCGCTTACTCGCAGTAGTCGTCTTCAGCATCGCGTTCCCTGCCAGCGCGCAAGCTCCACGGCTGCCCGATCTCCAGCCCGTCCCGGAGCCGCCGCCAGCGCCGCCCGGTCTACTCGAGACGCCGATGGAGCCGCAGGTCACCATTCGCAAGCGCGGCGAGGACACGGTGGAGGAATACCGCATCGCCGGCAAGCTCTACATGGTCAAGGTAACGCCGCCCCACGGCGTGCCCTACTACCTTGTGGATTCGAAGGGTGACGGCACCTTCAGCCGCCAGGAGCCGACCGACACCGGGCTGCGCGTGCCGATGTGGGTGATCAAGGAGTTTTGAGTCGCAACCCGCGTGAGGCATGTCCGTCTTCACCCCTGTCAGCGCGGAGCAGCTCACGGCTTGGCTGAAGAATTATTCCATCGGCACACCGGTTCAGCTCCAGGGCATCGCCGCGGGCGTCGAAAACAGCAACTTCTTCCTCACCACCAGCCACGGCCGCTACGTGCTGACGCTGTTCGAGAAGCTGACGCGCGCCGAGCTGCCCTTCTACATCCATCTGATGGCCCATCTTGCGCGCCATGGCATTCCCTGTCCGGCGCCGATCGCCGATCGCGACAACGAACTGCTGGGCACACTCAACGGCAAGCCCGCCGTCATTGTCAGCCGCCTGCCCGGCCGATCGGTGACCGAGCCGAGCCGCGACCAGTGTACCGCGATCGGCGCCATGCTCGCCGACATGCATCTCGCCGGACAGTCCTACGGTCGGCGCTTGGACAATCCGCGCGGGCCGAACTGGTGGCGCGCGACGGCGGCGCAGATCGCGCCCTTTCTGACCGATGACGAGCGATTGCTGCTCGCCGACGAGCTGAGCCATCAGGCAGCGTACCGCCATGCCGCACTTCCGCGGGGCGTCGTACATGGCGACCTGTTCCGTGACAACGTCCTGTTCGACGACGCGCACATCGGCGGCATCATCGATTTCTACTTCGCCGGCAATGACGCCCTGCTGTTCGACGTTGCCGTCACGGTCAATGACTGGTGCGTGGAGGCAGGCGGCACGCTCGATGACGAACGGGTGGCCGCGCTGCTGCGCGCATACGACGCCGTACGCCCCTTCACGCCCGCCGAGCACGATGCCTGGCCGGTGATGCTGCGCGCGGCAGCGCTGCGCTTCTGGTTGTCCCGCGTTCAGGATGCACATCTGCCGCGGCCCGGCGAGATGGTGCTGGTGAAGGATCCGAAACACTTCCGCGACATGCTGCGGCTGCGCATCGCTGCGGCCAGCCAACCGCGTTGGATCTGAGGCGGCGCTCGTGTCGGCGCCGCGATTGAAACTTCCCGGGCCATCAGCTACGATGCCAGGCACAAGGCACAACTACACCTACCCACGCTGATTTCTCATGGTCGAACAGAATCCTTTCCTCGTTCCCGAAGGTTCCGGTTCCCGGGCGGGCGGTTTTGACCTCAGTGGCCGGCAGGTCGATGCCGGGCGCGGCATCGAGTGGCTCAAGCAAGGTTGGCAGATCTTCGCCCGTAATCCCGGCGTATGGGTCGCAATCACCGTCATCATGCTGGTGATCTTTTTTGTCCTGAGCATGGTTCCGTTCATCGGCCAGCTCGCCGCCTCCGTCCTGACGCCGGTATTTACCGCCGGCCCGCTGCTCGGATGCAAGGCCCTGTCGGAGGGCGGCGATCTACGCATCGATCATCTGTTCGGCGGTTTCAAGGATTGCCTCACCAACCTGGTGCTGGTGGGTGTGTTCTACCTGGTTGGAATGGTGGTGATCATGGGCATCGCCTTCCTCATCGGTGGCGGCGGCGCGATCACCGGTGCCATCATGGGTCGCGGGCCCGGTGTCGGCGTGGCAGCGGGCGGGTTCCTGCTCGCCGTGCTGGTGATGTTCGCGCTGTCGGTTCCGCTGGTCATGGCGATATGGTTCGCGCCGGCTTTGGTCGTGTTCCACAACGTGGCGCCGCTGGAAGCGATGAAGGCGAGCTTCGGCGCCTGCCTGAAGAACATCGCGGCGTTCCTGATCTACGGCGTAATTGCCTTCGTGCTGCTGTTCATTGCCGCCCTGCCGTTCGGGCTCGGATTGCTCGTGCTGCTGCCCATCCTGCTCGGCTCGCTGTACGCGGCCTATGTGGACATCTTTGCCTAGCTGCACCCTCGCCCCGAAGCCCGTCCGCTGACCGACCTCCCATGCAAGCACAACGGCTGCCCGCCTCGCGCGGCTGGCTCTGGATCGTCGAAGGCTTCCGTCTATTCCGACGGAATCCCTCGCTACTCACATTCCTCGTCTTCAGCTACTGGATGGTTCTCGTCTCGGTCAATCTCGTGCCCGTGATCGGATGGATCGCCGCGTCGCTGGGCATGCCGGCAATGTCGGTGGGCGTCATGAACGGATGCCGCGCCCTGGAGCGCGGCGATCCAGTGCCGATCACCACGGTGTTCTCCGGCTTTCAGCGCAATGCTTCGACTCTGATCACCCTGGGTGGAATGTACCTGCTGGCGACGATCGGCATACTGACGCTGACCATGCTGATCGACGGCGGCGTGCTGCTCAAGGCCATGCTCTCGGGCAAGCCCGCCGAGCCTGAGGCGCTCAATGATGCGAGCATGGCTCTGGCGCTGCAGGCGGCATTGCTGTTGATGGTGCCGGTTATGATGGCGTTCTGGTTCGCGCCCCTGCTCGCCGCCTGGGCCGGGTGCGGTGCCGGCAAGTCGTTGTTCTTCAGCCTGGTGGCAAGTTTCCGGAATTGGCGTGCCTTCCTCGTCTATGCCGCGGGGGTGGCCGTGCTGAGCGCCATCCTACCGGGCATCCTGCTTGGCGCGGTTGCCGTCGTGTCGCGTACGCTGCTCAATATCATGGTCGTCGCCCTGACCCTGCCGCTGCTGTTCGTCTTTGTCCCGACCCTGTTCGCCAGCTTCTACGTCAGCTACCGCGACGTCTTCGCCACCGCGCCCACCGGCCGCAGCGCCAACGGCAACGCCGATGCCCCCGCCAGTTGAGCCCGGCACGCCCGGTCCGATCGGCATCCTCGGCGGCACCTTCGATCCGGTGCACTACGGCCATCTGCGCCTGGCCGAGGAAGGCCGCGAGGCGCTGCGGCTCGACTCGGTCATCTGGATTCCGGCCGGCCAGCCGCCGCACCGCGGCGCGCCGCGCGCCCGCGGCACGCACCGACTGGCCATGGTGCGGCTCGCCATTGGCGACAACGCCGGGTTCTCTGTCGACGCGTCCGAAGTGGAATCGGATTCGCCCAGCTACACGACGGTCACGCTGGAGCGGTTGCGCGCCCGTCTCGGCGCCGTGCGTCCGCTCGTGCTGCTTCTGGGAGTCGACGCCTTTCTTGGGCTCACGACCTGGCACCGCTGGCGCGATCTGTTCGCGCTCGCCCACTTCGGCATCGCCAATCGCCCGGGCTTCCGCCTGCACCAGAGTGATCTGCCAGAACCTCTGGCAAGCGAGCTCCGCCAGCGCTGGTGCGAGTCGCCGGAGGTGCTGCGCTCATCGCCTGCAGGACGCATCGTGCCCTTCGACATGACGCTGCTTGGCATTGCCGCGACGCGCATCCGGCTCGGGCTCGAGAGCGGCCGGAGCTGCCGCTATTTGCTGCCCGATTGCGTTCGAGAGTATATTGAGTCCAACCGTCTGTATCGCCCGTAGCGCATGGATATTCGTAAGCTGCAAAGAATCGTCGTCGCCGCATTGGAGGACATCAAGGCGCGCGATATCGAAGTGATCAACACCACCAAGCTGACCTCCCTGTTCGACCGTATTGTTATTGCCAGCGCGGATTCCACGCGCCAGGTCAAAGCGCTAGCGCGCAACGTCCATGACAAGGTCAAGGAAGCGGGTGGCGAGGTCCTTGGCGTCGAAGGCGAGGACGTGGGCGAGTGGGTGCTCGTCGATCTCGGCGCCGTGGTGGTGCACGTCATGCAGCCGGCGGTGCGCAGCTATTACAACCTGGAAGAACTGTGGCAGGCGAAACCCGCACGCGAGCGGCGCGCTGCGGCAGCTTCGGCACGCTGACTGGCGCTTCCTTTCGTGCGGCTGCTCATCGTCGCCGTCGGCACCCGCATGCCGCACTGGGTGAGCGAAGGCTACGAGGAATTCGCCCGCCGCATGCCGCGCGAACTTGCGCTAGAACTCATGGAAATCAAGTCCGAGCCGCGCACTGCCGGCAAGCCGGTTACTGCCCTGCTCGCGGCAGAGGCCGCGCGCATCACCCAGGCGTTGCCGGCTCGCTGCCGGCGCATCGTCCTCGACGAGCGCGGCCAGGACGTTACCACCCGGCAGCTCGCCGGCCTGCTTGCGGGCTGGATGGCCGAGGGCGAGGATGTCGCCTTCATCATCGGCGGCGCCGACGGCCTGGCACCGGAGATCAAGGCCGCCGGCCATGCGACACTGCGCTTGTCCAGCCTGACACTACCCCACGCCCTGGTGCGCGTCCTGCTTGCCGAGCAGCTATACCGCGCCACAAGTTTGCTGCGCAACCACCCCTATCATCGGGAGTAAGCCCCCGAACGTCATGAACCCGACACCGCGCATCTACCTCGCCTCGCGCAGCCCGCGCCGGCGCGAACTCCTGCATCAGATCCATGTCAATTTCGAGGTGCTACTGTTCCGCACCGGGTTACGCCAGGATGCCGAGGTGAGCGAGGACATCGTGGCTGGCGAGGCGGCAACGGCTTACGTGCAACGTGTTGCGCGCGCCAAGGCACACGCCGGCGTGGTTCATGCCCGCCAGCGGCGCCTGCCGGCGCACCCGGTGCTTGCCGCCGACACAACCATCGAACTGGCCGGAACCATCATCGGTAAGCCGGAAAATCCCGAGCATGCGGTGGACATCCTGCAACAGTTGTCGGGGCGCAGCCACCGCGTGCTAACGGCGGTGGCCGTAGGCCGCGACGACGACATCGCCGACGCGCTGAGCGAGAGCGAGGTACGATTCCGGCCGCTCGATATCGCCGAGATCAGGCGCTACGTTGCCACCGGCGAACCCTTGGACAAGGCAGGCGCCTACGCCATCCAAGGTCGCGCCGCCATGTTCATCGCCGACATCCGCGGCAGCTACAGCGGCATCATGGGGCTGCCGTTGTTCGAGACGACAGAGCTGCTCAAGCGCCACGGCTATCCTCTCTAGGGCGCGAAAGGCCGGCAGGAACGAGTAGAATTGCCTAGCCTGCCGCCCCGCTCGTCGCCGTCATGACCGAAGAATTCCTCGTCAACGTCACGCCCCAGGAAACCCGTGTCGCGCTCATGCAGCAGGGCGTGGTGCACGAGCTGCACATCGAGCGCACCGGTAGCCGCGGCCTGGTGAGCAACGTCTATCTCGGACGCGTGGTGCGCGTCCTGCCCGGGATGCAATCGGCATTCATCGACATCGGCCTGGAGCGCACCGCCTTTCTTCATGTCGCGGACATCTGGGAGGAGCGGCACAACGGCGAGGCCGCCAAGCCCATCGAACGCATCCTGAGCGAGGGCCAGAAGCTGGTGGTGCAAGTGCTCAAGGACCCCATCGGCAGCAAGGGCGCGCGCCTTTCCACGCAGATCAGCATCGCCGGCCGACTGCTGGTCTATCTACCCCAGGAGCGCCACATCGGCATCTCCCAGCGCATCGAGAACGAAGCGGACCGAGAGCTGCTGCGAGGCCGTATTCAGCAGCTCATCTCGCCGGAGGAACGCGGCGGTTATATCGTGCGTACGGTGGCGGAGAGCGCCAGTGACGAGGAGCTTACCAGCGACATCGCCTACCTGCGCAAGGCCTGGGCCGAGATTCAGAATGCCGCGCAGAACGCCAAGCCGCCCGCCCTGCTTTACGAAGACCTGACGCTCGGACAGCGCGTGCTGCGCGATCTCGTCAGCCGCGAGACGATGCGCATTATCGTGGACTCGCGCGAGAACTTCCAGAGGCTGCAGACCTTCGCGCAGGAATACATGCCCCAGGTGCTGCCTCTGCTGGAGCACTACACCGGCGAGCGGCCGCTGTTCGATCTGCACGGAGTCGAGGAGGAAATCCAGAAAGCGCTGGCGCGGCGCGTCGATCTCAAGTCCGGCGGCTATCTCATCATCGATCAGACCGAGGCCATGACGACCATCGACGTGAACACCGGCGGCTTCGTCGGCCTGCGCAACTTCGATGACACGATTTTCAAGACCAACCTCGAAGCGGCGCAGACCATCGCCCGGCAACTGCGCCTGCGCAACCTGGGCGGCATCATCATTCTCGACTTCATCGACATGGAAAGCGACGAGCACCGCGCGGCCGTTCTTGCAGAGCTGAATCGGGCGCTGGCGCGCGACCACACACGCATATCGGTGAACGGCTTCACGCAGCTCGGGCTGGTGGAGATGACGCGCAAGCGCACCCGCGAAAGCCTCGCCCACGTGCTGTGCGAGGTTTGCCCGGTGTGCGGCGGCCGCGGCGAGGTGAAGACGGCGCGCACGGTATGCTACGAGATCCTGCGTGAACTGCTGCGCGAGGCACGCCAGTTCAACGCCCGCGAATACCGCGTGCTCGCCGCCCCGGCCGTGATCGACCTGTTCCTCGACGAGGAATCGCAGTCGCTCGCCATGCTCTCCGATTTCATCGGCAAGCCCGTGTCCCTGAAAGCGGAGTCGGGCTACACCCAGGAGCAGTTCGACATCGTGCTCCTGTAGGTGAGCACGCGGACCGCATGGCCGAGTATCCCCTGCATCTGGTGCGCACGCGCACCTTGTTCGACGGCACGCAGGTCGTCATCCGCCCCATCCGGCCGGAAGACGCTTCGATGGAGCAGGATTTCGTCCGGCACCTGTCGGACGATTCGCGCTACTTCCGCTTCATGACGCAACTCGAACAACTCTCGCCGAGGAAACTCAAGTACTTCACCGAGATCGACTATGATCGCCACCTCGCCTTCGTCGCCGTCCTCACGCGCGAGGGGAAGGACGTCGAGATCGGTGTGGCCCGATACGTCAGCGCAGCGGGCAGCGATCGCTGCGAGTTCGCCATCGCCGTTGACGACGCCTGGCAAGGCACGGGGGTGGCCGGCGTTCTCATGTTCACCCTCATGGACGCTGCCCGCGAGCACGGCTTCAAGACCATGGAGGGTTTCGTTCTCACAGGCAACCACAAGATGCTCAAGTTCGCCCGTCAGCTCGGTTTCGACATCCACGCAGATCTGGACGAACCGGGGACGGTGCGTCTGGTGCGGGCACTGTAAGCGTGCACCAGAGATAGTCGCCTACGAGCCCTTCGGCACCCGCCCCAGCAGATAGAACTCGTCGTTCGGCCGCATGTCGAGGAGGTTGGCCATGCGGTTGGACAGGGCGAAGAACGCGGCGACAGCGCCGATGTCCCAGATGTCCTCGTCGGTGAAGCCATGGGCGCGCAAAGCCTCGAAGTCGGCAGCACCGATGTCGCCGGCATGGAGCGCGATCTTTAGCGCGAACTCGAGCATCGCCATCTGCCGCGACGTGATGTCGGCCTTGCGGTAATTCACCGCCACCTGATCGGCGACCAGCGGATTCTTCGCCCGGATGCGCAGGATGGCGCCATGGGCAACGACGCAGTACTGGCAGTTGTTGGCGCCGCTGGTGGCGACCACGATCATCTCGCGCTCGGCCTTGGTCAGGCCGCTCTCCTTCTCCATGAGTGCATCGTGGTAGGCAAAGAAGGCGCGGAACTCCGCCGGCCGGTGGGCAAGCGCGAGAAACACGTTGGGTACGAATCCGGACCTCTCCTGGACCTGCTCGATCCGCTCGCGAATGTCATCGGGCAAGTCCTTCAGGGACGGCACCGGGTAGCGGCTGATGGGTTTGATACCGGCGGCACTCATTTTGTACCCTCCCTGCGATTGAACATTTGCCACGGTCGCGCTATTTTAGCCCGGCAATCGGCCGGACACGACCCGCGCGGCACCGGCTACCGTCCATTCATACCGCTACGAGGAGATCGGCATGAAGAATGTCCAGCCCCGCGTCTCGCCCGAGTTCGACAGCCTTGTTCCCGAGGTACCGTTTACCCGCCGCACATTCGTGGTAACCATGCTCGGCACGGGCTTCGCGCTTGCCGTGCAGCCGGTCGTTGCCCAACAGGTGATCACGACCGACACGCAGGGACTGACCGCCGGCGAGATCAAGGTGCCGGTGAAGGACGGCACGATGGCCGCCTACCGTGCGCAGCCGGCCGGTGGATCCAAGCTGCCGGTGATTCTGGTGGTATCGGAGATATTTGGAGTGCATGAACATGTCGCCGATTGCTGCCGGCGACTGGCCAAGCTCGGCTATCTCGCGATCGCGCCGGAGCTGTTCGCCCGCCAGGGCGACCCGCGCAAGCTCACCAACATCCAGGACATCCTGGCCGAAATCGTGTCCAAGGTGCCTGATGCCCAAGTCATGGGCGATCTCGACGCCTGCGTGGACTGGACCGCCGCCAACGGTGGCGACACGGGGCGCCTGGGCATCACGGGTTTCTGCTGGGGCGGACGCATCACCTGGCTCTACACCGCCCACCAGCCGAAGGTGAAGGCGGGCGTTGCCTGGTATGGACGGCTGGAGGGAGAAATCAACGCGCGCACGCCCAAGCATCCGCTGGACCTCGCGGCAGAATTGAAAGCCCCGGTGCTCGGACTCTACGGCGGCAAGGACCAAGGCATTCCGCTCGACAATGTCGAGGACATGAAGAAGGAATTGGCGAAGGCCGGCGGAAAATCGGAGATTCACATCTATCCCGACGCGCCCCACGCCTTCCATGCCGACTACCGCCCCAGCTATCGCAAGGACGCCGCCGAGGATGGCTGGAAACGCCTGCAGGCATGGTTCAAGAAGCACGGAGTGTAAGCGCCCCCGGAACGACCGCTGCCGCGTCGGCGCACCGTCTCCGCCACGACGGCATCACGGACGCAAGCCAAGCCTGGTCACTGACACGCGGCGCAACCTGGAACGGTTTCGCTGCGCGAGAGTTGGCGCTGTGGCTCACGGCGACGGAATCCGCCCGATGAGTTGCAGCGTGTCGCCGTCGCTGCGGGCGACGATCACCTCCGCTGTCGCCGGCGACACACCGACCAGCGCGCGGATATTGAAGTTGTGCGTGACCAGCACCACATTGCGCGGCGGCGCAACCGCTGCCGCGAGTTCGTTGACCGCTGCCACCAGCGCCGGCTGGCGCGAGGCGTCGTTGAACAGTGAGTTGAGCACCGGCCACGGATCGGCGCCTCCGAAGGCGAGCCGCGCCGTGTCCTGACAACGGCACCACTGGCTCGAACGCACTTCGCTCACGGGAACGCTCTTGGTGCGGAAGGCCTCGCCCAGGCGGCGCGACTCCCCGCGGCCAATATCGGAAAGATTGCGCTGGGTTCGGCAGTCGTCGAGCCGAAACCCCGGCGGGTCCCCGATACCCGCCTCGGTAGACGCGTGCCGGATGAGCACGACGTAGCCGCCCTGGCGCAGCTTGGCCCAGAGTGTCTCGTCGGCGTAGGCGCTGCCAACGAGAAGCACGACGAGAAGCGCGGCGCGAACCCAGGCGACGCAAATGGCCATGACAGATTTGTGGTTCGATGTTTCCCGGCATTGATTGTAGCCGGGGACGCGCGAGCGCGCTTCGCTCGCGGACCGCGTCTATCGCCCGCGCGTCCGATTGACCCGGCGGTTCATCCGGCAATACAGTAGCGAAACACCATCACGGGCGGCTGCGTCGCCGGCCATCAGCGCGCCGTGGCAGGCGGACAATCGATGCACGGGAAGCATGTCATGAAACGCCTCGTTCATGCGAGTGGGATTGTGCTCACGGCTCTTGCCGTTTCGGCGCATGCCCTCACGCCCGCTCAACCCGTGCGCAGCCAGCACTGCAGCGCGCTGGCGCCGCAAGGTTGGTCGTTCACCGGCGAAAGCCCGGCGGGCAGCGCGTTCGGGGCCGATGTCTTCCGCCAGGATGGCGCCGCGGGCGCCAGTTACTATGTCGTCGGCGTGCCCGCCGAGATGCGCACCAGCCCGTGGTACGGCAAGTGGTACGCTACGCCATATCAGGCGGTGCTGGCGACCTTGAGCAATCTCGGCCAGCGACCGCTGCAGTGCTCCGCCCCGAGCACTCCGGTACCAGGGCTGCAGCTGCTGCAGTGCCGGACGCCTCAGTACGTCGGGCTTGCCCTCTACCAGGTTTTTCCCACGGCCGGAAACGGTTTCGTCCTCGTGATCCGCACCGCGGCCACCCTACCCAATCTTTGGGGACGCGACGGCGAAATCGCCAGCGCGGTGGCGCGCTCGATCCGCTGCAACGTACCGCTGCGGCCGTCCACGGCCGATTACACGACCGGCCTGTCCGGGTCGGGCAAGTCGCGCCGGGGCAAAGGCGAGGGCGACTCCGAATACAGCCGCTGGCTAGGCATGGAGCATTACCACGACCCACGCACCGGGAAAAACTATTGGGTCAGCCCGAGCGCGGACTGGAGTAACAACTGCCCCGAGGGGCCAGGCTACTGCGTGAATACCGGTGGCAGCGTCCGCCAGCTGGTGCCGGGACGGTCGGACTAGCGCAGGTCATCTCGCTGGCACGGCGCACGCCAGAACGTACGGGAAAGCTGCTCGGGGGATCTGCGTGCGCGCACCGGATGACCGATCGGTTCGTTTTGCCCGTCGGAGCTCCGCCGCGCCACCCGTGAAATCTGCGGCAAGCATTCCATTCCTCACATGGACTTGCCGTCGAATGCCTCCAGCATGACTCGGGTCAGATCGTGCATCGCCCCCAGCGTCGCGCCTTTCGGCTCGAGGCCGGCTCGGAAACCGCGCGCCGTGAAGCGTTGCAGCAACTCCCGGTTCGAGGAGATGACGTGTACCGGAACGTCCCAGGGGGCGTCCGGCCCGCTGACGCTACTCGCCGGCTGATGGTCGCCGATCAGGATCATCAGGTAGTCGCGCGACCGCGGCTGGCCGAGATAGCCGGCAAGCCAGGTGTAGGTGTAGTCGATGGATTTCAGATAGGCCGGGTAGAGATCCAACCAGTCCGGCTTGTCCGCCAGCGAGCGCGCAAGTGGCGCTTCGTCGTAAGGCGTCGGTTCGAGCATACGCGCCCAGTCCGGCTGATAGGGCGGAATCGGGCGGAAGGGAATATGGCTGGTGATCGTGGGAAAGAACAACAACCGCGGCGGCGATCCGGGCCGCAGTGGATGCAGCTGATCGAAGCGGGCAATGGCGAACTGATCGGGAATCCACCAGTATCCGAAGTGCGGGCCCTGGTAGCCCAGCTCGCGACCGTCATAGAACGTGTCGTATCCATAGAACGAACGCTCGGGCCACTCCCAACTCAGAGCCGGGTAAAGCCCGAACGTGTGATAGCCGCGCCGGCGGAACAGGCTGACCAAGGTTGGACGACGCGTCGTCAGCAGCAGGTCGTGGCGGAAGGGATCATTCAATTCGATTCCGGCGAGCAGCCCCAGGTGCGCCAGCTCCGAGCCACCGGCGAACGTGGGCGAGCGCACCCTGGCCGACACCACCTGGCGGCCGCTCGATTCGATGGCACGAGCCAGCAAATCGCGGGGGGCGGCCAGGCGCCGATGCGCGTCGGCGTTGTCGAACACCATCGCGCCGTAGGATTCGAGGAAGATCAGCAGGACATCCGTACCCTTGAGCCGCGCCAGGTCGGAATCAAAGGCGGGTGACGGCGGCAGCGCCGCCTCCAACCGGGCCGGCGAGAATGCCGTGAGCAGCAGGTCGGCTTGGCGTAGATAGGTCGGTAGCACTGGTTTGGAGATCACCGGCCAGGTGGCCCGCACGCCGGCCAAGTTGGCCACCGACAGTGCAACGCCAACGGCCGTAAGAGCAAGTGCGGCTTTCGAGCGCAGGGCCAACGGCGCCGCATCGCGCGCAGCGATCGTAATCGCCGCGTGCAGCAGACGGTAGAGTAGCCACAGCAGCAGCGCCAGCCCTAAGGCAAGGGCGAGCGGTTGCCACACCGGCAGCTTGCGCACCACCACGGCCGCGAGCATCGGGAGCTGGTGCCCGTCCCAGTACAGATTGATCGGCCGCCCGAACAGCGCCGGCACGCTCACGTCGGCATAGCGTCCGACGACCAGCAGCCAATAGGCTACGCTCAGGGTCGCAAGCATGCGCCGTCCGGGCGTGCCACCGGCCCTGACAACAAGCAGCAGCACGCACCAGATCAGAATGAAATCCGGCGCAAGGCGCGTGTCCGGCTTGATCGCCGGTGTCGGCCACCAGTTCTCGAAGCTGAGCAGGGCGTTAAGGACCAGCAGGGCGGCGACCGCCTTCAGCACCCGGACGGGCGACGCATGCGCGCCTCCGATGTCGATGACAGCAGCCTGACCGTTTGCCATTGTTGTTCTTGAGTTGTTGCGCGATGCCTATTCGATCATGCCCAACCTGCCGTTGTGGCTGCCCATGTACCAGAAGCGTCCTTGCGCGTCGATGATCGCCTTGCGGATGCCAACGTTCTTCGACGGCAGCTGGATGACGCGAAACGACTCGGTCGTCGGCTCGAACAGGGCCACAGTGTCGGTGTTTATTTCGTTGGCCCAAACGCGCCCGGCGGCATCCACCGTTACCGCGTAGGGGCCGCCGTCGCCCGCCGGCATGGCGTATTCCTTGACCACGCGCCGGGCCTGGGAATCGACCTTGATCAGCTTGCCATTGCCATAGCCGGTGACCCATAACGTACCGTCCGGCGCCGCAGCGATGCGCCGCGGCCGCGAACCGGTGCCGGTATCCAGTTCCGTGATCGCGCCGCGGGCGGGATCGAGGCGACCCAACTTGTCCGCACCGATGCGGCAGAACCAAACATCGCCCTGCTTATCCACCGCCAAGCCGTAGGGATTGCCGGAAGTCCTGTACTCGGTAATCTGGCCGCTGGCGCGATCCAGACGACCGATGCGCTGCCCGTTCTGCACCGTAAACCAAATGATCCCTTTGTCGTCGATGACCAAGGTATGGGGATCGCCGCCCGAGGGCGCCCGGAACTCGGTGACTCTGCCGGATTTCGGGTCGAGGCGGCCGATGGTGCCGTTGCCGTTGCCCGTGTACCAGACAATACTGTCGCGATCTACCAGCAACCCATGGGGGCGCGCGCCGTCAGGCAGATTCCATTCGTGGAAAGTCTTCGTCTTGGTATCGAAGCGCGCAATCCTATTGCCCGACATGACGGCGATGTAGATATGACCATCTGGCCCCGGCGCCGGATCGCGGGCGAATTTCGGCGTCGGCACCGGCCATTCCGAGACTGTCCCAGTAACCTGGGACAGCGCCCCCACAGGAATGCCGTAGTTGGAGCCACCGGCGAATGCTGGTGCGGCAAGGAGTGCTACCGCGACCAGACCAGCCGGCGAGAGGATCGACACCCCGGCGCACGTGCGACCCGCAGCGGCCTTTCCCGGCGGCGATAACCGCACCCCAATCCCCATCTCAGCCTCCTTCGAACTGCCGCGCAGGTCGGAAAAACCGACACAGCCCCAATTCCGGTACCAATGCGGCGCTGATGGCAGTAATTCTCATTATGGCATGGATGGTTTCCGGCCGCGGTAGGCTCGGGGCACCCTCGTCGGAACCGGGCGTCGTGATTCGATCCCCGCATGATGGGAAATGCCGCAGGCTGTATCAGGGGCGACGTCGCGTTCGAGACGGCTTTGGTCACCGGTAGAAATCTGCGAAACCGTTTGGCGCAACTGCGTGCGCTTCCAAGGCTGCGAGCCGGCGAAAAGGTGCACTTGCACGCGGAGCTGCCAAGCGGGACGAAGCATGTTGCGGCGGATGGTCCGAACAGACGTGATTTCTTTCCTCGTTCGCAGCGCCGTGCTTCGCCATGATCCCTTCCGGTAGCTGTCCGTTCTTCCTGGCCCGCTTGTCGGCAATCCGATTCGCGATGCCGCGAGCAACGGGACGACGAGCATCGACGGTCCAGGACTGGCGTGTGCAGGCGCGAGGTAGGAAACCGAGAAGAATTGTGCAGCGCGCCGTTCAACTTTTGTCCGGGTGCGTCGTTAGAAGGATTGAGAGTCAATTGCGCGTGGGGCGCAAAGCGCGGGGGTTCAAGATGGTGATCGTCATGGATATGAGTACGGGAGACAGGCTCGACGAGCTAGGCGAATACGGCGACGAGGTACTCAACGCAAACTGGCTGCCGCGGCCGGAACTTCAGCTCGAAATGCAGAGCGTACCGGCGCAGCGGCCGGAACGCCGCGACCCGCCCTCGGACATCGAGGGATTCCTGCACCGGATGTACTTAAGCCAAGAATGACCCGTCGGTAACGTCCGGCATATCTGCTATCATCGCCGGCATGGTGCGGCGAGGACGGCAGGTGTGACGGACGTATTGGATACGCGCATCGGCTTTCGCCATTTCCTGGCAATCCCGACCCGCTGGATGGACAACGACATCTATGGCCACGTCAACAACGTTGTCTATTATTCGTATTTCGACACCGTCATCAACGAGTACCTGATTCGCCAAGGCGGGCTCGACATCCATCGCAGCCCCGTCATCGGCATCGCCGTCGAGACCCAGTGCCGATTCCACCGGTCCATCTGTTTCCCTGAAACTATTGATGCCGGCTTGCGCGTCGGCCATTTGGGCAAATCGTCGGTACGCTATGAAATCGGATTGTTCCGCCGGGACGAAGACAAGCCCGCCGCCGTGGGGCATTTCGTGCATGTCTTTGTCGATCGCGAAACGCAGAAGCCGACCCACATCCCCGATTCGATTCGCAACAGTCTGGTGTGCCTGAAGCTGGTCGGCTAATCCGCGCCGATACCGCTGAGGGCAGGCGTGCCAGCGTCGTCAGAGCGAGTGACTGCGGTCGCCGCAGGCGAACCCGACGAGCCCCGGCACAATGCCTTGCCCGAGGGCTATCACTTTGAACAATTCGCCCATCTCTGCAGGGCTGATGAGCTTCTGCACCCGACTCGCCAAGGGAAGATACTGAGCGGGTTCCGTAGGCAAGCGGCGCGAGAGCATGTCGGTGATTCCGCAGTTGATCAGGAACTGCGCCTGCGAGGTGTAGCCGAGCAGGTCTAGACCCGCGTCGCAACCGGCTTCGGCAATCGCCGTGAAATCCACGTGGGTCGTGATGTCGTTCAGACCGGGAAGGTAGAACGGATCATCATGAGTGCGATGGCGGTAGTGGCACATCAGCGTGCCCGACGCGCGCTGGGGGTGATAGTACTCGCTGCGGGGAAACCCATAGTCGATCAACAGCAATGCTCCGCAATCGAGCAACTTGGCCCAGGTGGCGACCCAGGCGCAGGCGGCAAGTTGGATTTCGCTGACGTAGGGCAGATCATCACTCCCTTCGATCGGCAACGTGAGGGCCACGTCGCGCAACTGTCCCTGCGCCGGACGGTTCTGCCACACCAGCCTGCCAGCGCCATCGACCGCCACACCGCGCTCCTCGACAGTCCCCTCCCGCCAGACTACAAGATGCACCGGCATGGCGTCGAGCACCTCGTTGGCGATCACGACACCATGCACTCGTTCTGGCATCCTTTCCAGCCAGACGACGCGTTCCAAGTGTTGCGGTGCCCTCTTCTTGAGCGTGGCGTGCTGGCGGGCGCGCAAGTCGCCGGAGAGTTCCAGAACCGAGTAACGCTCCGGCAACGCATCGCGGCGCTCCAGCTCCAGCAGCACATCGGCGGCAAGCGCGCCGCTGCCGGCGCCGACTTCGATGATCGAGGGCGCACTGCGGGCGCATAGCTCGACAACTTGTGTCGCCAGCGTCTCGCCGAACAGAGGGGTAAGCTCGGGCGCGGTGATGAAATCGCCGGCAGCACCGAACTTGCAGGTGCCACCGTTGTAATAGCCCAATCCCGGCGCGTAGAGCGCCAACTCCATATATCGGGCGAACGAGATCCAACCGCCCGTACGTTCGATCTCCTGCACGATTCGCTGGCGCAAGGATTCGCTATGCGCCAATGCCTCCGATGTGGGAACGGGCAAGGTATTGCTGCGGTCGGTCATGGCAGGGGTCAAGCGCAAGGTAAATCCGCTAGAATCGGCCCATGGGTTCTGCGCTTGCGGGCAAGGTCGTACTCGTCACTGGTAGCGCCCGGCGCCTGGGCGCGGAAACCGCGCGCCTGTTGCACGACGCTGGCGCCGATCTTGCGCTGCACTATCGCAGAGCCACCGGTGACGCGCAAGCGCTGGCTGGTGCGCTCAATGGCCTGCGTCCCGGCTCCGCAATCGCGCTCCAGGCAGACCTGCTCGACACGCCCCGACTTCCCGGACTAATCGCAGCCGTGGCCGAGCGTTTCGGGCGCGTCGACGCCCTGGTCAATAACGCGTCGAGTTTTTTCCCTACGCCCGTGGGCAGCATCACCGAGTCGCACTGGGACGATCTCATGGGCACCAACTTGAAGGCGCCCCTATTCCTCGCCCAGGCAGCCGCACCCCAGCTGCGGCAGGCACGCGGGACGGTCGTCAATATTGTAGACATTCACGCCGAACGGCCGCTCAAAAGCTATCCCCTCTATTGCACCGCGAAAGCCGGGCTAGTCGGCCTGACGCGTGCCTTGGCCGTTGAGCTGGCGCCGGAGGTGCGCGTCAATGGCGTCGCGCCCGGTCCAATCGAATGGCCGGAGGACGACTCCTTCGACGCTGCAGCCCGGGAGACGATCATTGGCCACACCCTGCTCAAACGCAAGGGCGAAGCTCTGGATGTCGCAAAACTGGTTCTTTTTTTGCTTGCCGATGCAACATATCTTACCGGCCAGATCATTGCCGTCGACGGCGGCCGCACCGCGCATTTATAGGTCCCGTCCGGCAAGACCGCCAAGAAGGATCTAGCTCCCTGTTCGATTTAGGCGGGCGCCACAGTCGGGTGCGGTTTGGTATGATTAAAATGTCCGGTGTGAACCCGATCTCGGTTTGGACATGAGCCTCAACCAACGCAGCCTGTGTGTATTGTTTGCCGATGTTTCCGGCAGCACGCGGCTTTACGAGAAGCTCGGCGACAACGAGGCCATGCGGGCTGTGGAGCGCTGTCTGAACAGAATGAGCCGCGCTACCGAGACTTATCAAGGGCGCGTCGTCAAGACCATTGGCGACGAGGTCATGGCGGTGTTCGACAGCGCCGACCAGGCGCTGCAAGCGGCGTGCGAGATGCAGCAGCGCGTGGAAAAACTGCCGCCCGTGTCGGGGGTGACGCTGTCGATCCGCGTCGGCATGCAGTTCGGGCCGATCATCGAGGAAAACAACGATTACTTCGGCGACACCGTGAATACCGCCTCACGCATGGCTGGTCTCGCCAAGGGGGGGCAGATCTTCACCACGGGCGAGACCGTCAATGCGTTGTCACCGCTGCTGCGTCAGGCTACGCGCGAGATCGACGCTCTGGCGATAAAAGGCAAGAGCGAGGACGTGCATGTCTTCGAAGTGCTGTGGCAGGAAACGACCGAGCTGACCATGAAGGCGTCCAGCATCCTGCGCCAGGTGGGCACTTCAGCCAGGCTGGTTCTTCGCCATGCCGGCGAGGAGCACGTATTTGATCCGTCAGGCGGCGGCGTATCGCTGGGACGCGATGGTAGCAGCGACATCGTCATCGGCGACCGGCGGGCTTCGCGCAGCCATGCCCGGATCGAGCGTCGGCGCGACAAGTTCGTGCTGCTCGACCAAAGTACCAATGGAACGTTCGTCACCTTCGACGGCGAGCCGGAGTTCGCACTCAAGCACGAAGAGATCATTTTGAGGGGGCGCGGTCGCATCAGCTTTGGCCACGCGTACAGTGACGATCCAAAGGAGTTCGTTGCCTTCGAGATCGCCGAGTAGGGCGAGGCACCGCTGCGCCGTAGGGAGCGGCCATGTGGCGGGAGCGGATACTTCAACAGGCAATCAAGCGGCTTACTGAGCGCGCACTGCCGATATCCGTCCGATTCTGGAATGGCGAAACCTATCTACCGGTGGTGCCGAGCACCGTCGGCATTGCCGTTCACAAGCCGCGCGCGCTACGCGCATTGGCTCAACCTTCCATGGGCAAGCTCGCCCGCGCCTATGTCGAAGGCGATTTCGACCTGGAAGGCGACGCGCGCACGATCCTGAAACTGGGCGAAGTCCTGTGCGATGCCGATACGGCCGTCGACAAAAAGGGCAGTCGCGCCTTGGACTGGCTGCGCCACAGCCGGCCAAGCGCGCGCAAGAACATCGGCTTCCATTACGACGTTTCCAACGATTTCTTCGGCCTGTGGCTGGATTCGCGCCGCATCTATTCCTGCGCCTATTTCGGTGACCCCGAAGACAGCCTGGACCGGGCACAGGAGCGCAAACTCGATCTCATCTGCCGCAAGCTCATGCTGCGTCCGGGCGAGTCTCTGCTCGATATCGGCTGCGGCTGGGGCGGTCTAATCATCTGGGCAGCAGAACGCTACGCGGCACGCTGCGTCGGCATCACGCTGTCCCAGGACCAGTATGACTTCGTGAAAGCGGAAGTACAGCGACGGCGCCTGGGCGAACGCGTCGATGTGCGCCTGCTCGATTATCGCGAAATGCCTACCGAGGAGCGCTTCGACAAGATCGCTTCGGTGGGTATGTTCGAGCACGTCGGGCGCCGCAATTTGAACGCTTATTTCCACAAGATCCATGATCTGCTGGCGCCGGGCGGACTGGTCATGAACCATGGCATCACCACCGCCGGTCTCGACACCGAGGGCCTGCGCAGCGGCATCAGCGAGTTCATCGAGCAATATGTGTTTCCCGGCGGTGAGCTGGTGCATATCTCGCGCGTCATCGAATCCCTCGCCCATGCGGGACTCGAGTGCGTGGACATGGAGTCGCTGCGCCCGCATTATGCCAAGACGCTTTGGCACTGGGTCGAGCGGCTGGAAGCAAACGGCGACCGGGCGCGGGAACTGATCGGCGAAAAGAAGTATCGCGTGTGGCGGATTTACATGGCTGGCTCGGCCCACGCGTTCGCCCGCGGCTGGCTGTCGCTGTTTCAGGTGGTCGCCGGAAAGCCATTGCCCGACGGTACGCTGCCCTACCCTTACACGCGGGTACATCTATGCGGCTGAACTTGCTGCGGCGAAAGCCGGGTGCTACACGCGCGGTCAGATAGCGAGCTTCTTCAGCGTCTCAGGGTTCTTAACCACCGCCTCACGCCGCGTCGGCGGCGCATCGAGGAGCGCCGCCGGGGGAAGATTCTCGACACGCGCAAGAACGGCCGGCTCGTTGCAGCCGGCCTCGAAGGTGATTGTCACCTCGTCGGCAGCGCTGGCGACCACATTCAGGCATTGCCTGCCGAGCTTCAAGTTCAGCGGACGAAGAATGCCGGCCTGAACCAGATCGGCGGCGTTGCGCAATCCACCGGACAGCTGCGCCTCGAATACCACCTCCGAGGCACCGTGCTGCGCAAGCCCCACGGCCAGCACGGAGCGCATGCCAGTGAGCTCGCGCAGCAGCTTAGGCGCCAGATCCGCACCGGGGAGCTGCGAGAATTTCAGCCGAACGTTCCTGCCGGTGTAATGGAAGTGCTGGAGAAAGAAGCTCTTGGAGAACTCCTCGCCAATTAACCGCCCGACATCCCGCAACGCCTCATCTTCGGAATTCCAGGTGGTCTTCTCGGGTATGCGCGTGTTGTAGTAGATCTCTTCGCCGGTGCTCTTGTCGAGGCATTTGACCGTCCAGGAGGACAACACGAATTTTTCGATGATCAGCCCGGAGGCGGCCAGCTTCGCCGACAGCTTTCTGAACTTCGCTTCTCCCTGGACCGAGAAATCGGCGCCGGGTATGGGTTTCGCTCCATTGGCACCTTGTACGGCACCGGCGTGCTCGTCGTTCCAGATCCGAAAACCGAAGGACTGAATGCGCTCCTTGAGAAGATTCTCAGCAACGGGCGAACGCTGCAGCGCACCGGCGGCCTCGCCCTCGGTACTGCGCACCGCGATCGCCACGGAAATTTTCGGGTCGCCGTTGTTGCGGATGAAGTCGACGCGTTCTTCGCGCGACATCTGGTTGAGCGATTTCTGCACCTCGCGCACCCGCACGGCGGCACGGGTGGTGATCGACATCAGACCATCCTTGCCCAATTGGGGTGCCTGCTCCTCGATCACGCTGTGGATGAAGTCGGCGCTGCGCGGCAGGAGCTTTTCCCTGAGCACACCATAGTTCTTCGCCAAGGAGCCCGGATCCACATATAGCGCCACTGCCTTCTCGATCAACTGGCGCCGGGCGTCGTCGCGCAGTTCGGCATTGAGCAGCCCGTTGTCCTGGGCAAGTCGCGGATCACCGGGATCGGCCAAGCCCAAGGCGCTAATGGCGAGGACGCCCGGTTCGCCCGCCACGCTTGTAGACAGGACGGGCGCAGGACTCGGGGCTAACGTCGGTGCCACAGCGGCTGTGGGCGCCACCGCAGGCGCCGCTTGCGCGGCGACGGGCGGTGTAGCCACAGCGGCTCCCGGCCCGGTCGACTCCGGCGTCGGCGCCTGCCGGTTCAAGGCGAGGTATGCCGCAGCACCCAATCCGACGACGAAGATGCCGGCCACGATCGCAATGGCGGGCGCTTGGGAGGTTTTTTTTGCCTTCGGAACTGCCGCTTCCAGATCCCAGCTTGGGCTGGCTGGCGTGTGCTGCGCTTCCGCTCGCCGCGCTGTCGCAGCTTCGGGCTGGCGCGCCGCAGTTGTCGTGGCATCCACCACGCGCGCTGCCGGCGGGGTGATCCTGGTCGTGGCATCGATATCAACGACAGTCACGTCGTCAGCCGGCTGCGCGCTTGCTGCAGCAGTGATGGCAGCCACGAACTCGTGGGCGGTCTGGAAGCGGTCCGCCGGGCGCTTGGCGAGCGCCTTGCGCATTAAATCGTCGAACTGACGCGGCACCTGCACGTTCAGCTCCGAGGGCGGCGGAGGGTCCTCCTTGAGCACTTTGTGCATGATGGTGGTCAGGCCGCCGGTAAACGGCTTTTCCCCGGTCAGGAACTGGTACAGCACCACGCCCGCAGAGAACAGGTCGGAGCGCCCGTCGACGGACTGTCCCATGAACTGCTCCGGCGACATGTAGCTCGGTGTGCCGAGCACGGACCCCGCCTGCGTCAGCGTGGATGATTCGATCCGGGCAATGCCGAAATCGGCGACCTTGGCGCTGCCGTCGGAGAGCAGGATGATGTTTGCCGGCTTGATATCCCGGTGAACGATGCCGTTCTTGTGCGAATAGTCGAGGGCATCGAGCAGCTGCGTCATGACGCGCGCGATGCCGGACATCGGGAAGCGCTCATTGCAGTCGAAGTAGTCTTTCAGTTCCCGTCCCTCGACGAACTCCATGGCAATGAAGGCCGTGTCCTCATCTTCGCCGTATTCATAGATGGCAACGATGTTAGGATGGCTCAGTCGGCCGGCCGCCTGCGCCTCGCGACGGAAACGCTCGAGCAGTTCCTGTGCTTCGGCACGGTCGAGCTGGTCACGCCGGATCGTCTTCAGCGCGACGCGGCGCCGGATGAGGGGGTCGAACCCTTCGTAGACAATGCCCATCGCGCCCTGTCCCAGGACGCGACGGATTTCGTATTTGCCGAGTTTGTTTGGTAGCGCCGCCATGACGTCTGAGAGATCGCCTTACTTGTACTTGCTGTCTATCTCCCAGACATTCTTTTGCACCAGCCGCTGGACCATCGTGTCCAGGGTCAAACCGCCCTCTGCGCCCGAGGAGAAGCCGAGCACGGACGACGACTTGGCTCCGATTTCCATCTTCTCCTCGGTATAACCCGTCGCAACCTGTTCCGTGGTGTTGGCATCCAGAAGCTTATAGCGCATGCCGATGATCCATACGCCACTGGCTTCACCGGTTTTCACCGAGCCCACCGCAGTTCCGGCGGCCGCCCCACCACGTCCGCCGCCGAGGATGCCGATCAGGCTACCCACTGCGCCGCCATCGAATCCCTCGCGCGCCTTCGCGACCGGCTCGGCCTTTAGAATGTCGAATTTCACCACCCACTTGGTCGTCTTGAGTTTGCCCTTCTGCAAATGCTTGCGCGCCTGCTGCGGATCGCCCATGGTATAGGCAAGTTGGAACTCCTGAAGCAGCGGGCCGAGGTCGGTGCGCTCCAGCACCTTGAAATTGGCTTTGCCCAGTTCGAGCTCGGCCCAGTCGGCGATATTGTTCGGGCCGAACTTCTGCGTGAAGGTGGCGTTGTTGCTCTTCACCTCGCCGGGTATGACGATCAGCGCCGGGCCGGGCTTGCCGGCGTTGACGTAATCAATCGGTTTGTACATCGCCTTGTCGGCCGCCTCGTTGACCTTCTTCGACGTGTCGCCCCCAGCAGTGGGAGAGGGGCTGGACTCCGAACCCCAACTGGGCGGTTGCTGGGCACGCGTGCCGACCGGCAGAACGAGCGCCGAAATAAGCAGCACCGCTGCCAGCGGACGGGTTGAGTGCATTGAAATCATGATGTCCTCCGTGCGTCACATTCAGGACTAGTTGCGCGCCTTGGCGGGGATGCCTGCGTTGCGGCAATAGTCGTTGTACAGTTGGGCGACCACCTCGTCGGCCTGTTCGTTGACGAGCGTGAGTGCCATGCCGAGGGTATCGGTGCCCGAATAGGATTCGGCGCGGGCGTCGACGTCGGAAATCGCCCTGCCATTGGCTGCCACGAGAGTGAATCCCATATTGACGGCGACCTCCTTTATACGCAGTACCGGATTGGTGCCGGTCTGCGTTCGGATCAGCCCGCGCAGGATGAAGTTGGCACCTAGCTTCTTGGATGCCGCCAGCGCAGCATCAGGATCATTCCGGAAATAGGCGTCGATCTCGGCCTGCGCAATCTGGCGCCGGATCTCCTCCTGCGTATAGGTCTGCAGTCCGAGGGCGCGCAGGCGCTTGTTGATGGCTTGGAAATGCGGGCCGTAGCGACTCTGGGTGGTGAGGTAGCCGTTGCTCGTGCGCTCACCGATGATCGTCATGATCTTCTTGCCCTTCAGACTGGCTTGGCAAGGCACTGACACCAGATCGGCAATGCGCTGCACTTTTTCGTCGGCCTCCGCCTTCTGTTTCGCCTCCTCCTCGGAGAACTTGAAGGCCAATGCGGAGTCGGCCGCGCCAAGCAGCAGCACTGCCATCACAGCCGACAACGACCCCTTACTCACCGCGCCACCCCCCGTGCTGCACGCCGCAAGCATTATCCACTTTGCCTGCCGCGAAAAACAAGCCCCGGACGCAACGAGCACGAGATTTGCTCGTCACTTCAGGGGCCTGAGAACTCGCGCGCCGCCCATGCCCGCGGCATCTGGCGGCGGCACGACCGACAGCGACGACTGCCGCTGCCCAAAATACGAGTTAGGTCAGCCTTTGAGGCATTCGCTCATGAACTTCTTGCGCTCGTCGCCTTTCTTGTCCCCGGCCTGCTTGTTGCAAGCCTTCATCTTTTCCTGCTGACTCGTTTTCTTGTCTTCGGCAGGCTTGGCCGACAGGCAGCTCTTCATGAATGCCTTGCGCTCGTCGCCCTTCTTGTCGCCAGCCTGCTCATTGCAAGCTTTCATTTTCTCCTGCTGCGGGGTCGCCGCCTGGGCAACCAGCACACTTGCCGAAAACAGCGCGACCGCCGTGGCCAGAACCAGCTTCTTCATTACACACCTCCTCTGAACAAAAGCGGCGGCACGCCGCAGAAAAACTCAACGCTCTCGCCGGGCGCTCGTTGACATGGTGTCAGCCGGCGTCCTGATCGAACGCACGCTTCTGGCGCTCGATGAATTCCAGGGTTGTATCCATTCCGCGCAGGAGCAGCACCGTCGAGCGTACGGCTGCTTCCAGAAGTACGGCCAGGTTGCGGCCCGCCGCCACGGGGATGACGACCCGGCGCACACTCACGCCCAGGATCTTTTGTATCTCCGCATCTAGTGGCAGGCGCGTGGCCTCCGGTATCCCCCGCACCGGTTTCTGAAGATGCACGATAAGCTTGAGCTTCATCTTGCGCCGACAGGCCGTTTCGCCAAACACGGTGCGAATGTTGAGCACACCCAACCCGCGCACTTCGAGGAAATCCTTTAGCATTTCCGGGCATCGCCCCTCGAGCGTATTGGGACCGAGACGTGATACCTCGACGATGTCATCGGCCACCAGCCCGTGGCCTCGGCTGATCAGTTCCAGGGCAAGCTCACTCTTGCCGACCCCGGACTCGCCGGTAATGAGCACTCCCATGCCCAGCACGTCCATCAGCACGCCATGCAGGGATACCTGCTCGGCCAGCTCGCGAGCCAGGTAGCTGCGTAACTGGTCGATGACCCGCGCGGCGGACAGGGAGGAAGAAAGCAGCGGCACATCGCCGTCCTCGCACAGCTGGCGCAGTCCGACCGGGATATCCGCGCCATCGGCCACAACGATGGCGGGCGGACGAGCGACGACGATTTCACTCAGGTGGCGTTCGACCCGATCACCTGGCTGGCGGCGTGCCCAAGCGTTCTCGGCAGCGCCCATGACTTGTATTCGGCCGGGATGAATGAGATTGAGCAGCCCGACCAGGTCGGTAGGTGAGACGTGCTCGTCGTCGGCGCAAATCGCTTTGTCATCGCCACCGCAGACCCAGGTCAGGCGGAGACTGTCGCGGTTCAGCTCAAATAGCCGCGCGACGCTCGTTTGGCGCATGAGGTTGCCAATCGACGAACAACGTGTGAATCGCGGCGGCGTCGGCGGCGTTGGCGAGCTGCTCCCGGAATGACTTGTCGCTGAACATCTGCGCCAGTTCGGAGAGAATCTGCAGGTGATGCTCGGTCGCCTGCTCCGGCACTAGCAGTACAAACAACAGGTTCACGGGCCGTCCATCCGGCGCATCGAACTGCACAGGCGTCGCCAACCGCAGAAAACCGCCCACCGCCTCGCGCAAGCCCTTGATACGGCCGTGAGGAATGGCGACGCCCTGACCGAGCCCCGTCGAACCGAGTCGTTCCCGGGCAAACAAGCTGTCGAATACCAGGCTGCGGGCAATGGCCTGGTTATTCTCGAACATCAATCCCGCTTGCTCGAAGACCCGCTTCTTGCTGCTGGCTTCGAGGTCGACGACGATGTTCGCGGGCGGTAGAAGCTTGGCGATCAGATTCATGCTTCGGCTTGGCACCGTGAAAAGCGATGCAAGCGGATCCTCAGGCTGACAGACGGACCGTTCGGAAAACAGTGAACGGCGATTGACAAATCGGCGGCGATTATACGCCTAAAGCAAATCCCGGGGGCGTTAATAGTTGTCAATCCAGCCCTCGGTCGAATCCGCCACGGTAACGCATACGGATAGTCAATCGCCATGTCCAAGCTGCCGGCAGGATACAGCCGCTACTCGGCCGACTGGTGTTTCAACGCATCACGGGGCCGTTCGGTGACACGCTGTTTGTGCTTCAGCAGCTGCCGGTCCAACTTGTCGATCAGCGAATCGATTGCGGCATACATGTCACTGTCCTCGCTTTCGACGAAAATGTCCTTGCCGCGGACATGCACCGTAACCTCGGCCTTCTGCTTCAGCTTCTCCACCGCAATAATGACATTCACACTGGTCACGTGGTCAAAGTGCCGGATCGCGCGGTCAAGCTTGGACGTGATGTAGTCGCGAATGGCCGGTGTGACTTCGAGGTGGTGCCCGGTGATGTTGAGGTTCATGGTTCCTCCTTTATTAGATGGACTTGCGCAGGTTGACGGGCGGGATATTGAGCGATTCGCGGTATTTCGCGATGGTCCGGCGGGCGACGACAATGCCCTGTTGCCCGAGGATTTCGGCAATCCGGGAATCGGACAGCGGCTTGCGGCCGTCCTCCGCACCCACCAGCTGCCTTATCAGGGCACGAATCGCGGTGGCCGAGCAGGCGCCGCCGGCTTCCGTGGCAACATGGCTGCCAAAGAAGTACTTCAGTTCGAAGATACCGCGCGGCGTCGCCATGTATTTCTGCGTCGTCACGCGCGAGATCGTGGACTCATGCAATCCCAGTTGCTCGGCGATTTCACGCAGTGTCAGCGGCCGCATGGCCACTTCGCCGTACTCGAAAAACTGGCGCTGGCGGTCGACGATGGTCTGGGACACCCGCAAGATCGTCTCGAAGCGCTGCTGGACGTTCTTGATCAACCACTTTGCTTCCTGCAATTGTGAGGCAAGACTGCCGTTGGCAGTGCTAGCGCTGCCTCGCTGGCTCTGCAGTATGTCGGCGTAAAGCCGGTTGATGCGCAGCTTGGGCATCGCATCAGGATTGAGGGCTGCGATCCACGTGCCGCGTACTCTTCTGACCACGACATCGGGAACGACATAGCGCGTGTCCAGCGGCGCAAACGGCGCGCCCGGCCGGGGATTCAAGGACTTGATCAAGGCGTGGGCATCGCGCAACTCCTCGTCGCTGCAGGAAAGCGCCCGTTTCAGGCGCGCAAAATCGCGGGCGGCGAGTTGGGGCAGGTAGTGACGGACGATCTCCAAGGCAAGCTCGCGTTCGCGGTACTTGGGCAGGTTCTGAAGTTGCAGTGACAAGCATTCCTGGGGTGAGCGCGCACCAACGCCTTGGGGATCCAGGTTCTGCAAGTGTTTGAGGGCAATCTGCAATTCCTCTACATCGATTTCCAGCTCGGGCGGCAGTAGTTGAACAAGCTCGTCAAGGCTCTGGGTGAGATAGCCGTCGTCGTCGAGCGCTTCGATCAGGAAGCGCACCAGTCCCCGGTCACGCTCGGACAGCGGCGTCAGCGCCAGCTGGCTGTTCAGGTGATCGCGCAGACTGGTCGACGAGGCCTGGATCTCCTGGTAATCCGTATCATCGTCGTCGCTGCGCGGCGCACCGCTTGTCCCCGCCTCCCCCACCCAATCCGGCGCGGCGGCGGATTCGTCGAAACTCGGCTCCGGTTCCGGAGTGGGTACCTCTTGGGTTGCCGTACCCAGCGTGTCGGCCCCCGGAACGTAGGCCGGGGATTCGGCTTCGAGGTCTTCGCGTTCCAGCAGGGGGTTTTCCAACAGGAACTTCTCGATCTCCTGATTGAGTTCCATGGTAGACAGTTGCAGCAGGCGAATCGACTGCTGCAATTGGGGCGTGAGCGCCAGATGCTGGGAGAGCTTGAGCTGAAGCGTTTGTTTCATGCTGCTGGGCGGGTTGCCATCCGAAGCCGGCGGCTGACGGGTCGTTGCAAGACTACTGCGGAGTACGTATGCGACGGTGTCGTGCGCCGCAATGCTCGCCGTACTTCCCTGTACTGTCTCGCATTTTGGCTCGCTGCGGCCTTGCGGCCGGTCGTCCTGGCAACGTTTTGCACGGGCCTGCTGGCAGGATCACAGGCGGAAGTGCTCGCCGAGATATACTTGGCGGACGCGGTCATTATAAACAATTTCCTCCGGGCGACCAGCCGCCATGACCTCACCCTCATTGATGATGTAGGCCCGGTCGCAGATGCCCAGGGTTTCCCGGACATTGTGGTCGGTAATCAGTACGCCGATCCCCCTCTCCTTGAGGAAGCGGATGATCTTCTGGATATCCAGCACGGCGATTGGATCGACACCGGCGAAAGGTTCGTCGAGCAGGATGAAGCGCGGACTGGTGGCAAGCGCCCGGGCAATCTCTACCCGCCGACGCTCGCCTCCGGATAAAGAAATAGCCGTGTTGTCCCGCAGGTGTGTGATATGTAGCTCCTGCAGCAATTCATCGAGCCGTGCTGCAATTTGCGGCGGATTCAAATCCTGGAGTTCGAGGATTGCCTGGATGTTCTCCGCCACGTTTAGCTTGCGAAACACCGACATTTCCTGGGGCAGGTAGGAAACTCCCAGACGGGCGCGCCTGTGAATGGGCAAGTGCGTCAGCGCGGCTTCATCGAGCATGATCTCGCCGCCATCCGCGGCGATCAGTCCGACAATCATGTAAAAGCACGTCGTCTTACCGGCGCCGTTCGGGCCGAGCAGGCCGACGACCTCGCCGCTGCCCACCTCGAAGGAGACATCCTTGACGACGGTGCGCGCTTTGAAGCGCTTGCGCAGGGCGGTAACCTTGAGCAGGCTCATCGGCGTTCTATTCGTCACCCGCGGCAAGGATGCGGCGCACGATATCCGCGCGGAAGCCGCGACTCTGGAGGAAGCGCGCCTGCCGCCCATAGTCCCGCGCGTCGACCGGTGGCGACGCGAACTTGCGCCGCCAGATGGCGCGTGCCCGTTCGAACTCGCCGTTTTCATTTCCATCGTTCTCCCCGGCGATCGCAGCGTCGATCAACTCTTCCGCGATTCCCTTGCGCCGCAACTCATGCCGCAGCCTGATCACACCGAAACGCTGCGCCCGCGCGCGCACGAAGCTTTCGGCGTAACGCACATCGGACAACAAGCCCGCATCCTCCAAGTGGGTGAGCACAGCGTCTATTTCTTCTGCTTCGCCGTGACGGGCGAGTTTTTGTGTCAGCTCCAGGCGGGAGTGGTCCCGCCGCGCCAGCAATCTCAACGCCCGCTCACGCAGGCTCGGTGCACCGACGATGTCACGCCTCCGCCGCAACCGGCCGCGGCGCCGAAACGCCCAAGGCAGCGCGGATCTTGTTCTCGATCTCCCGAGCCACTTCCGGATGAGCCTTCAGATACTCGCGCGCGTTGTCCTTGCCCTGCCCGATGCGCTCGCCGCCATAGGCGTACCATGCGCCGGATTTGTCGACGATGCGATGCGTCACGCCGAGCTCGATGATCTCGCCCTCGCGCGAGATGCCTTCGCCATAGAGGATATCGAACTCCGCCTGCTTGAACGGCGGCGCGACCTTGTTCTTGACAACCTTGACCTTGGTCTCGGACCCGATCACCTCCTCGCCCTTCTTGATCGAACCGATACGGCGAATGTCGAGCCGAACCGAGGCATAGAACTTGAGCGCATTGCCACCAGTGGTGGTTTCAGGATTGCCAAACATGACGCCGATCTTCATCCGGATTTGGTTGATGAAGATCACCAAGGTATTGGTGCGTTTGATGTTGGCAGTGAGCTTGCGCAGTGCCTGGGACATCAGCCGCGCCTGAAGGCCGGGCAACTGGTCGCCCATTTCACCCTCGATCTCCGCCTTCGGCACCAGTGCCGCAACGGAGTCGATGACGACCATGTCGATTCCGCCCGAACGCACGAGCATATCGGCGATTTCCAGCGCCTGTTCGCCTGTGTCCGGTTGGGAGATCAACAAATCGCCGACGTTCACCCCGAGCTTCGCTGCGTACTGGGGATCGAGGGCATGCTCGGCGTCGATAAACGCAGCCGTTCCACCGAGCTTCTGCGCCTCGGCAATGGCTTGCAGCGTCAGGGTAGTCTTGCCTGAGGATTCTGGACCGTAGATTTCCACGACGCGGCCGCGGGGCAGGCCACCGACGCCCAGCGCGATGTCTAACCCGAGCGAGCCGGTGGAAACGACCTGCAGATCATGTTCGACCTCCCCGTCGCCCAGACGCATGATCGAGCCTTTACCGAACTGCTTTTCTATTTGCTGCAAGGCCGCCTGAAGCGCTTTGCCCTTGTTGTCATCCATTACCGTTTTCCCTGAAAGAGTTCAAAGAAATTATGGCACAGTATTTGCCACCAAGGGCGCGAACAAGTCCCGCGCCGGGGCACCGATTGTTGCGCCAAATCGCGTCACGGATGGGCGATGTCAGTACTCGCTTACCCGGATCTCGCGAGCATGTGCAGTACTCCTTCCAACGCGTGGATGACTGCTTTGCGACGTACCGCTTCCCGGTCGCCCTGAAACCGCGCGGTGCTCACGTGCGCGGGGTCGCCCCGCCGGCACCAGGCGAAGCAGACCATGCCGACCGGCTTATCTGCAGATCCGCCGCCCGGCCCCGCGATGCCGGTCACCGCCAGCGCCACTTCGGCATGACTTCGGGCAATCGCACCCAGCACCATCTCGCCTGCGGTTTCCTCGCTTACGGCACCACAAGTCCGCAGGGTCTCCGCGCGCACACCCAGCAGTTCTTGTTTTGCGGCATTGGAATAGGTGACGAAGCCGCGTTCGAACCAATCGGAGCTGCCAGCCGTGGACGTTACAACCTGAGCGATCCACCCACCCGTACATGATTCAGCGGTAGTAAGCACTAACCCCAAATCCTTGAGCGCCGCGCCCACCGCGTGGGACAGAACTTCGAGTTCGCGGTCCATCGGCGGTCAGGCGAGCAGTCGCTTGAGCAGCGCAAGCGCCACGAGCGTGTAGAGCGCCGCGACCAAATCGTCGAGCATGACGCCGAGACCGTTCTTGACGTGGTTGTCAATCCAGCGTGCGGGATGGGGCTTGACGATATCGAAGATGCGAAACAGGACAAACGCTGTCAGCTGCCAACGCCACCCGGCGGGGGTAAATAGCAGCACGAGCCAAAACGGCACGATCTCGTCCCAGACGATGGCGCCGTGGTCTGCCGCGCCCAGTGCCCGACCGGTGCGCTCGCACGCGAATACGCCGAGGACGAACCCCGCGGTCAGCAGAATCGCGAATCCCGCCTCGGAGAACTGCGGCCGGATCAGGGCGTAAAGCAGCCAGCCGAAGAGCGTCCCCGCCGTTCCCGGAACGATGGGGGAAAGGCCAGATCCCATGCCGCAGGCGAGAAAGTGAGCCGGGTGTGCAAGCAGGAAACGGAAATCCGGATGGGTGACCATGTCAGGCAAAGTGGTCGTAGCCGCGGGCGACCAAGGGAATGGTTTTGCCGCGGCCATCCAGCACTTGGATCGAACCCGGCGTGCCGGCACGAGCGCTGCCGATGCGGGTCAGGGGCAGGCCGAGTTCGCGGCTCAGCACGGCCAGCTCCGCCGCGCGCGCGGCCGGCGCCGTGAATACCAGCTCGTAGTCGTCGCCGCCTGCGGTCAGGCAAGACCAAGCCAGCGCTCGGTCCTCGCAGGCGGACAGCTCCGGCGATCGCGGCAGTAGCGGCTCGTCCAGTCGGGCCGCACAGCCGGAGGATTCAAGGATGTGCCCCAGATCGGCGAGCAGGCCGTCCGAGACATCGATCGCCGCCGACGCCACCCCGCGCAGCGCCATGCCCAGTTCGACGCGGGGCTGCGGACGGTGCAGCGCGGCGAGGCATGTCGCTCGCGCCGGCTCGCTCAGGGCGACACGACCCCGGAGATGAGCCAGTCCCAGCGCCGCACGCCCCGGCGCGCCGGACACCCAGACGTCGTCGCCCGCGCATGCCCCGCGCCGGGTAAGTGCCTGATCCGCAGGCACTTCACCGAATACCGTCGGCGCCAGATTAAGGGGACCGCGCGTCGTGTCGCCGCCGATCACGTCCACGCCGTGGTGCGCGGCGCAGGAAAAGAAACCGTCGGCGAAGGCGCTGAGCCAGTCTTCGTCGGCCTGCGGCAGCGCGGCAGCGAGTAGCGCCCAGCGCGGCTCGGCGCCCATCGCCGCCAGATCGGAAAGGTTCACAGCGAGTGCCTTCCAGCCCAGATCGGTTGGGTCCATCGAAGGGAAAAAATGGGTCCCTTCCACCATCATGTCGGTGGATATGACCAGGTCCATGCCGGGGCGCGGCCGGACCACGGCGCCGTCATCGCCGACGGCAAGGATCGTGTGCGCGGTCGGGCGCGTGAAGTAGCGACGGATCAGTTCGAATTCGGATGGCATGGAGGTGGCAGGCGGACGGGGGCAATTGTGCCGTACGATCTAGTTTCCCGTGCCGCCTTGTTGCCGCAGGCGCATGCCGGTCATCCGCGCCGGCGCGCTGGACCGTCCTCGCCCACCTCGCCGGGCCGCAGCTTCGGAGCCAGCTTGTCCAGCACACCATTGACATACTTGTAGCCGTCGGTGCCACCGTAGTCTTTCGCCAATTCGACAGCTTCGTTGAGTACGACGCGATAGGGTGTGTCGATCTGGGTCGCGAGCTCGAAGGCCGCCAGCAGCAGAATGGCGCGTTCCACCGGCGACAGCTCGCCGAAGGGCCGGTCCAGATAGGGTTCGATTTCGGCGCGCAAGGCGTCAGCGTCCCGGACGACGCCGCGCAGCAACGTCTGGAAGAATGGCGGGTCCGACTTGTCAAAGCCGGTCACCTGTGTCATGTGGGCCTCGATGGCCGCCGTGTCGTGGCCCGCCAGCTGCCATTGATACAGACCCTGCAGCGCGAACTCCCGTGCGCGGCGGCGCGGCGACTTCATGCCTTGAGGCGCCGCAGCAGGTTCGCCATCTCCACCGCGGCCTGGGCCGCGTCGGTGCCCTTCTGCTCCATGCGCGCCAAGGCCTGGTCGTCGTCTTCCGTGGTCAGCACACCATTGGCAATGGGCACGCCCGTCTCCAGTTGTACCTCGGTGATGCCGCGGGCCGATTCGTTGGCAACGATCTCGAAATGATAGGTCTCGCCGCGGACCACGCAGCCCAGCGCCACCAGTGCATCGTACTTCCCGCTCTGGGCCATGGTCTGCAGGGTCAGCGGAAGTTCCAGCGCACCCGGCACGGTCGTGATCATCATGTCGCCCGCGCGCACGCCCAGCCGCGAGAGTGCGGCGGTGCAGGCGCCCAGCAGCCCTTCGCCGACGTCCAGGTTGAAGCGGCTCATGACGATGCCGATGCGCAGCCCGGCGCCGGCAAGGGAGGTTTCGAGTTCGAGGATGTCGTCGTAGCGTGCCATGACAATGGGTCCGTTATCCAGGCAAGGCGGTACCGTCGGGCGAGAGATAGCCGCACACCTCCAGCCCGAAGCCGGTCATGCTCGGCATCTTGCGCGGCGAGGCGAGCAGCCGCATCTTGCCCACGTTCAGATCGCGCAGGATCTGGGCGCCGATGCCGTACAGGCGCGGATCCCACTTCACCGCCGGACGGCTCTCGGGCGTGTCGTCCTGGATGGTGCCGAGCAGATCGCGCCCGGACTCCGCCCGGTGGAGCAGCACGATGACACCGGCACCGCGTGCGGCAATGACCCGCATCGCCTGATCGACACTGAAGCTGTGGCGGCGGCTTGCACAATCGAGAAAGTCCAACACGGAAATCGGCTCGTGCACCCGCACCAGGGTTTCCGTCTCCGGCCGGATATCGCCCTTGGACAGGGCCAAATGCACCTCGCCGCTGGTCTGGTCGGTGTAGGCGCACAGGCGGAAGGCGCCATGGGCACAGACGATGTCCTTCTCCGCCACACGTTCGACCAGCTTTTCGGTGGCGCTGCGGAAGTGGATGAGATCGCGGATGGCGCCGATCTTAAGACCGTGCTGAGCGGCAAACTCGACCAGGTCGGGCAGCCGTGCCATTGCGCCGTCGTCCTTCAGGATCTCGCAGATCACCGCCGCCGGCTCCACACCGGCCAGTTGCGCCAAGTCGCAGCCGGCCTCGGTATGGCCGGCACGCACCAGCACGCCGCCGCGCTGCGCCATGAGCGGAAAGATATGGCCCGGCTGGACGATGTCCCAAGGTTTGGCATGCTTGGCGACCGCCGCCTGAATGGTTCGCGCACGGTCATGCGCTGAAATGCCGGTGGTCACGCCTTCGGCCGCCTCGATGGAAACGGTAAACGCCGTGCTGTGCGAGGAACGATTGTCGCGCACCATGAGCGGCAGATTGAGCTGCTTGCAGCGCTCCTCGGAAAGCGTCAGGCAGATTAGTCCGCGGCCGTGCTTGGCCATGAAGTTGATCGCTTCCGCCGTGACGAACTCGGCCGCAAGGACCAGATCGCCTTCGTTCTCCCGGTCCTCCTCGTCCACCAGTACGACCATGCGGCCGGCGCGCAGCTCGGCGACGATTTCCTGAATCGGGCTCAGCGCCGTCATGCGCAGCGCCCTTCGACGGTGGTCGCGGCGAGCATACGCTCGACATAGCGGGCAACCAGGTCAATCTCGAGATTGACGCGAGCCCCGACCCGAAGGCTTTTCAGCGTCGTGGCGGCCAGCGTATGCGGGATGAGATTGATGGAGAACTCGCAGCCGCCGCTCGTGTCCTCGACGCGGTTGATGGTCAGGCTGACGCCGTCGACGGTGACGGAGCCCTTGCGGGCGATGTAGCGTGCGAGCGCGTGTGGCGCAAGCACCACAAGCTCGTGGCTCTCTCCCACAGGTGTGAAGCCGGTCACCTCTCCGATGCCATCCACGTGGCCGCTGACCAAGTGGCCGCCGATGCGATCGGAAAGCTGCAGTGCTTTCTCCAGATTCACCTCCGCCGGCGTATCAAGACCGGTCGTGCACTCCAGCGTTTCCCGTGACACGTCAACCTCGAACTGGTTGTCCTGCTTCGCGACCACAGTCAGACATACACCACAGACGGCGATGCTGTCGCCGATTGTGACGTCGGTCAGTCCCAAGCTGCCGGCATCGATGCTCAGCCGCAGGCCGCGCTCGGCGCTCGTGACGTGGGTGATTCGGCCGGTGGCGGCAACGATCCCGGAAAACATTGTCCTGTCGAGAGAAGTTCGGAAGGCGGAAAAGTTGGAATTCTAACAGGTCGATACACGCTACTCCGGCCCCGGTGTCTCGCCATTGCGCTTGACCAGGCGCCCGTCCACGGCTGCGCCGGCGTGGATTTCCAGCCTGCCATAATGAAGGTCACCGGCGACGCGCGCACCGTTGCGCAGGTCGATCAAGTCGCGGGCATGCGCCTCGCCCTTGATGCGGCCATCCAGGATGATCCGGGCAACGCGGACTTCGCCATCCACGCTGCCCTGTGCGCCGACGACCAGCGTACCGGGTTCCCCACCGTCATCCGTGACTGCGCCGACGATTGTGCCATCGACCCGCATGCCGCCGGAAAACGTGACCTTGCCATCGATACGCGTGCCGGGCCCGATCAGCGTACCGATACGACCAGAATGCGACGCCGACTTGTTCGAACGCCATAGCACCTCGGATATCCTCCCTTTCTTTTCGGTCGCATCGCGACGACCACCGATCGCGGTATCGGGTCCCGACCACGCACGGTGTGCGACGGCACTAACGTGCCGCTGTATCGGCCGCGACGACCTTATCCAGGACAGCGGCAAACGCATCGGCCGACTGGAAACCGACCACGCGCAGGCCCTGGATTTCCTTACCCTGCCTGTCGAAGAAGATGATTCCCGGCGGACCGAACAAGCCGAACCGTTTGAGCAGCGCCTTGTCGGCATCACTGTTGGCGGTGACATCGGCCTGCAGCAGGACCATCTGGCGCAGGCGGGCCTGCACCGCCGCATCGGTGAAAGTGAAGCGCTCCATCTCCTTGCAGGAGATGCACCAGTCGGCGTAGAAATCCAGCATCACCGGGCGGCTAGCATTGTGCAGCCGGGCATCCAGTTCCTCGCTCGTGCGTACCCGGTCGAACTTCACCGCCGACTCCCCCGTTTCCGCCATGCCGCGCAAGATGGCCAGGGGCTGCAACGGATCGCGGCTGCCGGCGAGCACACCGACAACGAGCGAAGCGCCCACGAGCAGCGCCACCACCCCGACGCCTTTCCAGAAGCGCTGCCAGCCATGGGCATTGGCCGGCAAGGGATCGAGCGCGTGCAGATAGATGGCGGAGAAAATCAGCAGTGCGGCCCAGGCAAGCATCGACAACACCGTCGGCACGACGGGCGAGAGGAGCCAGATCGCCACGGCCAGCAGCATGACGCCGAAGAACTTCTTCACCGCCCCCATCCATGCGCCCGCCTTGGGCAGCAGCGCGTGCGTCGAAACGCCGAGGGCGATGAGCGGCGCGCCCATGCCCAGGGCCATGAAGAACAGCGCCGTGCCGCCGAGCAGGGCATCGCGCGTCTGCGCGATATACAGCAGCGCACCGGCCAGAGGTGCCGCTACGCACGGCCCGACGATCACGGCGGACAACACACCCATCACGGCCACGCCGGACACCGAACCGCCCTTCTGCCGGTTGGCCTCGTCGGACAGCCGGCTTTGCAGGAAACTTGGCATCTGCAGCTCGTAGAAGCCGAACATGGACAAAGCCAGTATGGCAAACACCAAGGCAAAGGAGCCGAGCACCCAGGGATTCTGCAGGGCGCTCGACAGCAGCGCACCGGACAGGCCGGCGGCCACGCCCGCGACGGCGTAGGTCACGGCCATGCCAAGTACATAGGCAAGCGACAGCGCCAGCGCGCGGCCGCGACCGATGTGCTGACCGTGGCCGACGATGATCCCCGACAGAATTGGAATCATGGGAAAGACGCAAGGGGTGGCGGCAAGGAGCACACCGAAACCAAAGAAGCTGGCGATGATCAACCAGAAACTCGCCCGCTTGAGGAAGTGCGCGATGCGGGATGACTCGTCGCCCGCTTCGGCGTCGGCCTCGGCTGCCGGCGGGCGCGGCGGCGACGATGCCTGCGGCATGGCCTCGCGCAGCGCTTCCGCCAGCGGCGTCTTTGCCGCGTCGGACGTGGACGCCGCGGCGAGCACGACGCGCACCGTCTGCGGATTGGGTGGATAACAGACGCCGATATCGGCGCAGCCCTGGGAGGTGACGGTAAGCTTCACGGCATCCAGCTCCGCCGGCGCCGCCACGGGCAGAAGTATCTTCACCTCATCGCGATAGGTCTCGACCTTGCCGAAAAATTCGTCGTCCTTGACCTTGCCCGGCGGGAACCGGGCGGCGCCGGTCTTGGCATTGGCGGGTTCGGCGCTGAACTTGAACTTGTCGCGGTAAAGGTAGTAGCCGTCGGCGATGTCGTAACGGATTTCGATGTTCCCGGCATCGAGCGCGCGGGCGGAAAACCGGAACGCCTGCTCGGGCGCGAGCAGATCGTCGGCCGCAGCGACGAATCCGGGCAGGCAGAGCAGGAGTAGCAGGATGCGTATCACCATGGGGAAGGGCGCCGGCTATTCGCCACCGGTTTCGGTCGCGACCCACGCAAGGTACTCAGGCAGGCCGCGCGACAATGGGACAGCGATGATTTCGGGAAGTTCGTAGGGGTGTGCGGCACGGATTGCCGCTTCCAGCGCCGGATAGCGCGCAATGCTGGTCTTGATCAGCAGCGGCACCTCGGTTGCCGTTTCGATCCCCCCCTGCCAGCGGTACACCGAATGGCACGGCGCGAGCACGTTCGCGCAGGCCGCAACGCGCTGCTCGATCAGGCTGCGCGCGAGTTGCCCGGCTTGGTCCTCGTCGGGCAGGTTGGTAATAACCAGCAGGACCTCCATTAGTGAATTCTAACAGGCTCCGGCCAGCTCATTTCAGCAGGCGACGGCGCGCCAGCACAACGGCGACGTAGTAGCCCGCAGCCGCGTATGCGGCCAGAATGAGAACATGGACCGCCGCGCCTTTCGGAACATGGCCAAAGAGCAGCGGCCGCACGAGATCCACTGCGTGGGCGAGCGGCAGAAACGCGGCCACGGCCTGGAACGCCGCCGGCAGCTGTTCGGCCGGGAAAAACACGCCGGAAACCAGCACCATGGGCGTGATGAACAGCGTGAAGTAATAGAGAAAGAAATCGAAACTGGGCGCAAGCGCCGTGATCACCAGTCCCAGAGCACCGAAGGTCAGCCCAACGAGAAACACCAAGGGCACCACCCACAGGGCCAGAACCGACTGGGTCAGACCCAGTACCCAAACCACAACCAGGATGGCGATGCCGGAGAGGAAGCTCTTGCTTGCTGCCCAGAGCAGCTCGGCGAGCAGCACGTCGTCCAGGGAGATCGGTGCATTGAGGATTGCCTCCCAGGTGCGCTGCACGTGCATGCGCGAGAAGCCCGAATAAAGCGCCTCGAAGCTGGCGCTGTTCATGGTGCTGTAGCAGATGGTGCCGGCGCCGAGGAATGCGATGTAGGACACGCCTCCTACCTCCGGCAGAAGAGCGCCGAGCCCGTAGCCCAGGCCGACCATGTAGATCATGGGATCGGCCAGGTTGCCGAGCATTGAAGGCAGCGCCAGCTTGCGCCAGACGAGAAAATTGCGCTGCCAGACGGCGATGAAGCGCACGCTCAGGCTGGGTACGCGAAAGGCATGGGCCATCAGCGCCTCCACACGTCGGGCAGAACAACGCCGCCGCGGCCAACCGGCTTCATGCTCAATCCCGTAGTTCCCGGCCGGTCAGCTTGAGGAACACGTCCTCCAGATTCGCCGGCCGATGCAGATAACGCAGGCCCGGCTGCACATCCAGGTGCGCGAGCAGCGGCGCCGCGTCATCGACGTAACAGAAGGCAGTCTCGCCGCTGGTCTCGAAGCGCCGGCAAAGCGGCGCCGCATGGGCGCGCGCCCAGCCGGTGGCGTTCTCGCCGAAAACTTCCACCACCTGGGCTTCGATGTGCTTGGCGATGAGCTCGCGCGGGCTGCCCTCGGCGATGAAGCAGCCGCGATCCATGATCGCCAGGCGATGGCACAGGCGCTCGGCCTCGTCCATGAAGTGTGTCGTCAGCAGCACCGTCTTACCCTCCTGGAGCAGTCGCTTGAGCCGGTCCCAGATGAGGTGGCGCGCCTGGGGGTCCAGGCCCGTGGTGGGCTCGTCGAGAATGAGCAGCTCCGGATCGTTGACCAGCGCCCGCGCTAAGGTCAGCCGGCGCCTCATGCCGCCGGACAGCGACTGGATTTTCGCGCCCGCGCGACCCTGCAACTCGGCGAACTCGAGCAGGCGCGGAATGTGCTCCCGGATCGCCGCGTCTCGCAGGCCGAAATAGCGGCCATACACCAGCAGGTTTTCGGCAGCGGTGAAGTCTGGATCCAGGCTGTCGATCTGGGGCACGATGCCCACGCGCATGCGCGCCGCCCGCGCGCGTGCCGGCACCGGCAGACCGCACAGCTGGATGTCGCCGGCATCGGGATCGGTGAGGCCGAGCGCGAGTCTCAGCGTCGTCGTCTTTCCGGCGCCGTTGGGACCGAGTAGGCCGAAGCACTCGCCGGGGCGGATCTCGAAGCTCAGGCCGGCAACCACCTCGTTGCCGCCGTAGGCCTTGCGCAGGCCGCGCACCGCTAGTGGCGCCATGCGTTATGGACGATGCCGCGGATGACATGCAGGCGGCGATGGAAGAAATGGTCGGCGCCTGGTACGACGATCACCGGCAGGTCCTGGGGCCGCGCCCAGTCGAGCACGTTGGCCAGCGGCACGGTCTCGTCCACCTCGCCGTGAATGACCAGCGTATCCGTCGGCACGGGCTCGGTGACGTAGCTGCGCGCACCGGTCACCGCTCCCGAAGCGGTACCGACCAGCACCATGCGCTGCACCGGGCGACCTTCCGCTTCAAGGCGCCGGGCGACCCGGGTCTGCACATAGGCACCGAAGGAAAATCCCGCCAGCACGACAGGCAGCTCGCCGAAACGTTCGCGCGCGTAAGCGGTGACGCACAGCAGGTCGTCAGTTTCGGCAATCCCATGATCATGATCGCCCGCACTCGCGCCCACTCCGCGAAAGTTGGGCCGGACGCTGGCGTAGCCAAGATCGCGGAAAGCCTTGGCCAGCGTCTGCACCACCTTGTTGTCCGAGGTGCCGCCGAACAGCGGATGGGGATGGGCGACGACGGCAATGCCACGCGCATGCGCGGGCACATCGACGATCACCTCGATCGACCCGGCCTCGCCTTCCAGCAGCAGCCGCTCCGGCGTGTGCCGCGTCATATCCTTAGCCGTTCGACGATCCGGCCGGCGAGCAGATGCTCGTTGATGATCTCGTCGATGTCTTCCTTGTCCAGGTAGGTGTACCAGATGCCCTCGGGATAGACGACGAGCACCGGCCCCTCGTCGCAGCGATCCATGCAGCCGGCCGAGTTGATGCGCACTTTGCCCTTGCCCTTGAGCTGCAGTTCCTTGATGCGGTCCTTGGCATAGCCGCGCAGCTCACTAGCGCCGCGGTTGTTGCAGCAGGTGGCGCCGGGCTCGCGCTGGTTGCAGCAGAAGAAGACATGGTGTTTGAAATACACGGCGACACGCCCCGAAGGAAACACGAATGGCAGATTATAGCGATTCGTCCCGGAGCGCCGGCGAACAATCGCCGGCACGCCGAGCCGGGCGCTACAATGGATTGCTCGCCCTTCCCGCCACGCACTTGAACATCCTCGACTACCACCAGCGCAGCAAGCATCGGCTCGACCGCTACGCGCCGGGCCCCGGCTATCTCGATTGGGCGAGTCAGCCCGACCCCTTTCGCACCTACGCCGGCGCGCCACGCATGGTGTTGCCGCTGCGCGCCGATGAGCTTGCGATTCGCTTCGAAGCACTGCGCGGCGGCGCGCTACCGCCACCCGCGCCCTTCGACCTGGCCGACGTGGCGATCTTGTTTGAGCTTTCCCTCGCGCTGTCGGCGTGGAAGGAGTATCGCGGCAGCCGCTGGGCGCTGCGCTGCAACCCATCGAGCGGCAATCTGCACCCAACCGAGAGCTACTTGATTACGGCGACCTTGCCGGGCATCGCTGCCGGTGTCCATCACTACCTGAGCCGTGACCATGTTCTCGAGCAGCGCGCATCGGTGAACGCGCCGGACTGGGACGAGGCGTTCGCGCCCGGCGGCTTCTACGTCGCGCTCGCATCCATCCACTGGCGCGAGGCATGGAAGTACGGCATGCGCGCCTTCCGCTATTGTCAACACGATTGCGGCCATGCCATAACCGCCATTGCCTACGCCGCCGCAGCGCTTGGATGGCGGGTCGCTGTGGCAACGGCGATAGGCGATGGGGAACTGGCGCGGCTGATCGGTACCGATCGCGACGACGGCTTCATCGCCGAGGAAATGGAGGCCGCCGACGTACTGCTGTGGATCGGCGCCGGCGACGCCGTCGGCGACGCACCGCGACTTCTGCGCGGCATCGAGACGGCGACTTGGCACGGCCACGCCAATTGCCTGAGTCCGTCGCACGTGCGCTGGAACGAGATCGAGGACGCCCACGTCGCGACACTCAAGCCGCGCACAACCGCGACCGCGTCGCGGCCCGCACCCCGGCCTGCACCGCCTCTGGCCACGGGATGCGAGGCGACCGCCGCCCACCTGATGCGCCAACGCCGTAGTGCCGTCGCCTTCGACGGCGTGACGACGATGGCTGCGGACGCCTTTCACGCGCTGCTCGACGCCACCTTGCCGCGACCCGAGGTGCCCCCTTGGCCCGCTTGGCCGTGGGCGCCGGCGGTGCACCTGGCCCTGTTCGTGCATCGGGTGCGCGGCGTGGAGCCCGGTTTGTACCTGCTGCTGCGCGACCAGAAAGCGCTCGAGGCGTTGCGATGCGGCCTGCGCGCTGAGTGGCTGTGGCGCAAGTGCGAGCCCGACCATCTGCCCTTGTATTTGTTGGCGCCCGGCGATATGCGCCAGTTGGCGCAGCTCATCTCCTGCCATCAGGACATCGCCGCCGATTCCTGCTTCTCGCTCGGCATGCTGGCGAACTTCACCGGCGTCGCCGCGCAACCCTGGCGCTACCGGCAGCTTTATTGGGAGTGCGGCATGATTGGCCAGGTGCTCTACCTCGAGGCTGAGGCCGCCGGGCTGCGCGGCACCGGCATCGGTTGTTTTTTCGACGACGAGATGCACGAGTTGCTCGGCGTGGCCGACCTGGCCTGGCAGAGCCTGTACCATTTCACCATCGGCGCGCCAGTGGACGACCGGCGCCTGACAACGCAGCCGCCCTACGCCGCGCAGCGTACTCACTTGGCATCGCAAGGAGAGAAAACTTGAACCTCCGAATTTGCGCCCGTGCCATCGCGTGCATCGCTGCCGCGACGCTCGCCGGCTGCGCCGCCTACAGCGGATCGGGACTGACACCGGGCGTCACCACGGCCAACGACGTGCGTGCCACCATGGGGGCGCCGCGCAACGTCTACCCCGACGCCAACGGGGGCGAAGTCTGGGAGTACACCCGCGGACCGCTCGGATATCACACCTTCATGGTGCGCGTGGACGGCAGCGGCCAGCTGCACGGCATCGAGCAAGTGCTCGACGAGGAACACTTCGCGCGCATCGACGTCGGCAAGACCACGCAGCAGCAGGTACAGCGATTGATCGGCACGCCGGCGCGTACCATTTACTTCGAGCGGCGCCGGGAAACGGTCTGGGACTATCGCTTTCGCGATGCCTGGGGTTATTCCTCCCAGTTCCACGTCGGTTTCGACGAGCGCGGCGTCGTCCGGCAGAAGATCGCCATACGGGAGTATGACCGGGAGCTGTTCTCCCATTGAGTCCAGAAACGGCGGCTCACCGCGGAGGACACAGAGGACGCAGAGGCAGGACAGCTTGCAGAGCAGACATCACTATTCGGCTGATGATCAAGTCCTCTGACGTTCGCATCCCCCTGATCTCCCGCTGTGTCCTCCGTGTCCTCTGCGGTGGATTAGGATCTTGCGGTTGATTTCTTGATCCGCGATTCACTCGCGGGCGTTGCGCTGCGCGCCGGCGACAATCACGAAGGCCATGGCGAGGAAGGGCCAGAAAGCCGAGGTCAGCCGCGTCAAGCCGTTGAAATTGAGGAAGTGGCCCTGGTGCCAGACATGCAGCGAGGCGGTCAGGTAGGGGTTTTCGGGCGCCAGGTTCGCCAGGGCCGTGGCCATGAGCAGCGACAGGGAGGCGACCATCTGCTGCATGGTACGAGGCAGCACGATACCCAGGAACAGTGCCACCGCGCCGCAGGCGATGCCGACCAGGTTGCCGGGCGTGATCCAGTGACCGGCATGGTCGGCGTCGATGAGCACCGCCATCGCCGTTACCTTGATGGCCAGCGCCAGCAGGAAGAATCCGACGATGAACGCCGGTGACGGCGCGCGCAACTGCCCCCACAGAATGACGCCGACGCCGACCATGCTCGACGCAGCCACGGCCAGTTCGATCGCCTGGATCGCCTCCGCCGAATAGGGGAACGGCGCCTCCAGATCGAACAGGGCGCGCAGGTCGCCATTGCCGAAGAGCATGATTTCCGGATTGAGCTGGGTGAGCAGCCACAGCCCGAGCAGCATCAGGCCGAAGTCCCCCGCCTTGCCGGGCGCGAACAGCTGCTCACGCCAGCGATGCAGCAGGCCGCCATCGCGCAGCGCAGCGCCCCATCGGGCACCTGCGATGACGCCGAGCAGGCCGCCGAGAATGTTGCAGCCGAGATCCAGGTTGGACGGCACGCGGCTGGGCAGGAAATTCTGCGCCAGTTCCATCGTGAAACTGAGGGCGCCGGCCAGCAGCAGCGCCACCGTCGCCGACGTCGCGCGGTCGAGCGGCGGACGCAGCGCCGGCACGAGCAGAAATCCCAGCGGCACATAAACGAGGATATTCACCGCGATGTCGAACACGGTCGTGTAGCGCGGCCAGCGAGCAAACAGGAATTCCCACATCACCGCGCTCTTGTCCTGCCAGCCGGCGAAGGGATGCAGGCTGGCGTAGACCACCAGCAATGCGTAGCCGAGCGCGAGATAGCGCGTCAGCCTGCCTTCGTCGCGCCGCGCCATCAGCCACGCGCCCCGACGAATCGCGCCACGAGCGACAGCGGCACGTGGGCCATGTAGCGTAGCGCTTCGGGACACCCGTCGCGCAGCACGAGTGCGATCAGCAGGAACAGCATTCCCACGGCCGGCCCGGGCACCGGCAGTCCGAAGCCCTGCACGATCACCTCACCCGCGAGCTGGAATACGAGCAGCCAGGTCAACGCTCCCATCATCGCCAGTTCCCCTTCGTAGCTGGCATTGTATTCGCGGCGCACGTCCGGGCGCAGCCTCGCCGAAGATCGCCCCGCGCGTCGGCGCAGCTCAGCGCACCTTGATTTCTGTCCAAAGGCGATTCATCAGGCGGCGCGTGCGCCGATCGTGGTCTTTCACCATTTCCAGCCGGCGGCTCGCCTCGGCATCGGGAAAGACCGCCGGATTCGCCTTGATCTCGTCGCGGATGTAGCCCATGGCATCGGCATTGGGATTGCCGGAGCCGATGAGGTTGGTGAGATCGGCGGAGTTACGACCCTCGAGCATGAAGTCGATGAAGCGGTGCGCCAAGTCGGGCCGCCGGCCGCTGTTGTGCAGCACCATGGAATCCACCGCCAGCACTGCGCCCTCCCTGGGCATCGCATAGCCGATCGAGAACGGCCGCCGCGCCTTGCGCGCGTCCAGCTGCGCCTGGAACATGTCGTTGGAGTAGCCGTGGGCAAGCCAGATATTACCGATGGTCAGCTCCTTGATGTAGCTGGAGGCATTGAACGCCGCCCAGTAGGGCTTGGCGTGCAGGATCAGATCGCGGGCTTCCCGCAGGCGCGCCGGATCGACTTCGTTCACCGAATATCCGAGGTACGTCAGGGCGGCGCCGATCAGCTCGCGCTGGTCGTCCAGCACCGTCACCTTGCCCTTGAGCCTCTCCAGGTAGCGCGGCTCGAAGATCACTGCCCAGGTGTCCGTCGGCAGACCCAGCTCGCGCATCTTCTGCTCGTTGTAGCCGAGCAGGGTGATGGAGTAGGCGTAGGGCACCGAATATCGGTTGCCGGGATCGAAGGACGAGTCGAGAAACTCCGGCTTGAGGTTGGCGAGATGCGGAAGCAGCGACTTGTCGACCGGCCGCAGCGCACCCTGGCGGATGAGCGTCTCCACCGCGTTGCCGGTCGGCACCAGAATGTCATAACCCGCGGCCCCGGCGGCCAGCTTGGCCAACATCTCCTCGTTGCTGGAGTAGTAGTCCTGCTTGAGCTGGCAGTGGCAAACCGCCTCGAAGCGCGCCACCGTCTCCTCGGAGATGTAGTTGTTCCAGTTGTAGAGGTAGAGAGCGTTTTGCTGCGCCAGGGCAATGCCGGAACCAATGAGACACAAAATCACTGAGAAAATCACACAGAGCATGTCTCTGTGAAACCCTCTGAGCCTCTGTGTCTCTGTGGTGCGCCGCACTTTCACCCCCGCCCCTTGATCACCTCCGGCGCAATGCGCGAAGCGGCCGCGATCATCGCCAGCGTCAGTGCCATGAGCAGGGTCGAGATGGCATTCACCTCCGGCGTCACGGCGATCTTGATCATGGAGTAGATGGTCAACGGCAAGGTCTTCACGCCCACGCCGGCGGTGAAAAATGTAACAACGAAATCGTCGATGGACAGGGTGAAGGACATGAGGAAGCCGGCGACCACCGCCGGCATGATGAGCGGCAGGGTGATGAGGCGGAAGCCCTGCCAGGGCGTCGCACCCAGGTCGCGTGCCGCCTCGAAGATACTCTCGTCCATTCCGGACAGACGGGCGCGCACGATGATGGCGACGAAACCGATGCAGAAGGTGATGTGGGCGAGGATGACCGTGAGCAGGCCGAGCGACTCCTGGCCGAACACCGAGATGAAGAAAATGAGCAGCGACACGCCGAGCAGGATCTCCGGCATGGCCACGGGCGTGAGCACCATGGGCAGGAGCAGGCGCAGCCGGTAACGGTGGATGGCGACGCCGGCCATGGTGCCGAGCACGGTGGCGACTGCCGAGGCAACCAGGGCGATGAAGAGCGAATTGCGCGCGGCCAGCAGCATCTCCTCGTCGTCGTAGAGTTTCGCGTACCAGTCGAGGGTGAAGCCGACCCACTCGGCGGAGAGCTTCGAGTCGTTGAAGGAGAACGCCACCACCACCGCCAGCGGCACGTAGAGAAAGGCATACACCGCACCGGCGCTCAGCCACAGCCAGGATGACCTACGCATGCCGGCCTCCGACCCGGGCGAGCCAGGCGGCGATACCCGCCACCGCAAGCACGGCCAGCGTCAGCATGATGGAGAGCATGGAGCCGAAGGGCCAGTCGCGGGTGCCGAGGAAGGATTCCTTGATCATGTTGCCCACCAGCCAATCATCCTTGCCGCCGAGGATTTCGGGAATGGCGAACATGCCCAGCACCGGGATGAACACCAGCGCCGCGCCGGAGAAGATGCCGGGCAGCGACAGCGGGAAGGTGACGCGCCAGAAGCGCGCCCAGGCGTTGGCACCGAGATCCTGGGCGGCGTCGAGCAGCACGGGGTCGTGCTTCTCCAGGTTGGTGTAGAGCGGCAGGATCATGAACGGCAGGTGCACATAGACCATGCCAACGATCACCGCGGTGCGCGAGAACAGCAGGTCGAGCGGACCGAGGATGATCATCCAGGCATAGACGCGCACCAGGAAGTTGCTGGCGAAGGGCAGGATGACCAGCAGCACCATCAGGTCGCGGTGCTTCTTCGGGCTGCGGGCGATGAGCAGCGCCACGGGGTAGGCCATGACCAGGCAGGTGAGCGTCGTGAGCGCGGCCACGCCGAAGGACTTGGCGAAAATCGCGGCATAGATCCAGTCGCCGAGAAACACCTCGTAGTTCTCGACCGTGAGCCCGGCCTCCTCGCCCGGCCGGGCGGCCACCAGCGGCGCCAATCCGCCGTATTCGCCGGGAAAGCGCAGGCTCGCCACCACCATGATGAGGCTCGGCAGCAGGAAGAACAGCGTCAGGAACAGAAACGGCGGCCCGCCCACTAGCCAGGCCATGGCGCGGCCCGACACCGTGCCAAGCGCCGATGCGCGGTCCGCGCTATTCACCGAGGAAGATTCCCGCGTCGTGGCGCCACTCCACCGCAACGGCATCACCCGCCTGAAAGAACATCGCACGCCCCGGCGCCGAGTTCGGCAGCAGCGCCCGGATCGACGCGCCGCTTTCCAGATCGACGATGTAGGTGGTGACGTCGCCGATGTAGAGAAAGTCGCGCACGCGACCGGTGAAGCGATTTTTCAGGTGCGGTTGCTCGGCGTGGGTACACAGCCGCGCCTGCTCAGGACGCAGGGCGAAGGCCCCGCGCTGCCCCGCCCGCGCGCCTGCTGCTAGCGGTGCCATCACCTCACCGAGCTGGTCTACGTGCAGCCGCAGGTGGCCGCCCGTTGTTTCCACCACCTCGCAGGCAAAGAGATTGATGCTGCCGATGAAATCGGCGACGAAGCGGCTGCGCGGCATGCCGTAGAGCTTCGAGGGCTCGTCCACCTGCTCGATGCGGCCGCGGTTCATCACGGCGATGCGGTGCGAGAGCGCCAGCGCCTCCTGCTGGGCGTGGGTGACGAAGACGAAGGTGATGCCGACGTCGCGCTGCAGCTTGATCAGCTCGAACTGCATCTCCACCCGCAGCTTGGCGTCGAGGGCACCGAGCGGCTCGTCGAGGAGCAGCAGGCGCGGCCGATTGACGATACCGCGGGCGAGCGCAACGCGCTGCTTCTGGCCGCCGGACAGTTCGTGGGGAAACTGGTCGGCCTTGTCGGCGAGGTGCACCTGGTCGAGCACTTCACTCACCCGGCGCGCGGTCTCCGTCACGGACTTGCCCGACATCTTCAGCGGGAAGGCCACGTTCTGCGCCACCGTCATGTGCGGGAACAGGGCGTAGCTCTGGAATACGGTGTGCACCGGGCGCCGCTCGGCCGGCGTGGCGGCGAGATCGACGCCGTCGAGGACAATGCTACCGGCATCGGGCTGCTCGAAGCCGGCGATCATGCGCAGCAGCGTCGTCTTGCCGCAGCCCGAGGGACCGAGCAGGGTGAAGAACTCGCCCGCCTCGATGTCCAGCGTAACGTCATCCACGGCAACCAGGGCGCCGTAGCGGCGCGTGACGTTGCGGATCTCCAGCAGGGCCATGGCCGACGGCTAGCGACGACCTGTGGCAGTCGTCAGCGGCGTGCGCACGGTGCGGCGCCCCCGTTCAGACGCCGTGCTTGCCCGGCTCGTGGGGATGGTGATGGGCCGGCTCGCCGACGTGGTGGGTCTGCGCCGGCGCGTGATGGTGCAGCGCTTCGTGCGCCGGATGAAGCGGCGTCGGCCGGCCCACCCACTGCGGCAGCAGCGAACCCGCGACCATGCCCACGGCGCTGATGGCGAGCCCGATCAACTGCGGCGGTACCGGGCTGTCCTCGCCGATCAGCACTTCGATCAGGATCCAGGACAGCAGTCCGCCCAGCGTCGCGCACAGCGCCCCCTGCGTGGTGGAGCGCTTCCAGAAGGCACCGAAGAACAGCGGCACGAATGCGCCGGCGAGCGTGATCTTGTAAGCGCTCTCGACCATGTGGAAGATGGACAGTTCGGAGTTGAGCGCGTAAAGCAGCACGGCGCACGCGAAGCCGACCAGGGTGGAACGCATCAGAAGGAGGAACTTGCGGTCGCTCATGCCTGGGTAGAAGCCCTTGACGATGTTCTCGGCGAAGGTGACCGACGGCGCCAGCAGTGTCGCCGACGAGCAACTCATGATCGCCGACAGCACCGCGCCGAAGAACAGGATCTGCGCCAGCAGTGGCATGTGCTGCAGCACCAGGGTCGGCAGTACGAGCTGCGAATCTTTCTCCACCAGATCCCCGAATACCTGCGGGTCGATCAACGTCGCCGAATAGGCGATGAACATGGGCACGAACGTGAAGCAGAAGTAGAGCGAGGCGCCGAGCACCGAGCCGCTGACGGCGATGCGCGCCGACTTGGCGGAGGTGATGCGCTGGAACACGTCCTGCTGCGGCACCGATCCCAACATCATGGTCACCCAGGCGCCGATGAAGCTGATCCAGAGCCACGGATCGGCCGGCGGCAGGAACTCGAACTTGCCCGCGGCGCTGGCGTGGCTGATGACGGCGCCGACGCCGCCGGTCATGCCGCTGACCACGTAGCCGATGTAGAGCAGACCGCCCATGGTCACGGTCATCTGCACGAAATCCAGGATGGCCACCGAGAACATGCCGCCGAACGTGGTGTAGGTCAGCACGATCAGTGCGCCGAGCACCATGCCCGCGCTCTGGCTGACCGCGCCGTCGGTCACCATGTAGAAGATCAGCCCCATGGCTTTGATCTGGGCCGATACCCAGCCCAGGTAGGAGACGACGATGCACAGCGAGGTGATCACCTCCACCGTGCGGTTGTAGCGCATGCGGTAGAAGTCGCCGACGGTGAGGATATTCAGCTTGTATAGCTGGGTGGCGAAGAAGAAGCCGGCGACGATCAGGCAGGTGGAGGAGCCAAACGGGTCGGCGACAACGCCCTTCAGTCCTTCCTTGACGAACTGTGCCGACACCCCGAACACCGCCTCGGCGCCGAACCAGGTGGCGAACACCGTGGCGGTGACCACCGGCAGGGGCAGGCTGCGGCCGGCCACGGCGAAGTCCTTGGTGTTGTGGACGCGGGTAGCCGCGTACAGACCGATGCCGACGGAAACCATGAGATAAAGGATGACGAACCAGAGCAGCATCGGCGGGTCCTTGGAGGAAAGGGAACGGGGACAGCCCCGCGCGCGGACGAACGGCGCATTCTAGCAAAAACGCGCTGAAGCCGCCCTGCGCGGAAGGATCCGACTGTCCAGCGAATCCGAGAAATCCGCTCCACCACAGAGGACGCGGAGGACGCAGAGGAGAGTCAGAAGCGCCGCCTGACCGAAGTGCCTTTGCGTCCTCTGTGTCCTCTGCGGTGAATGGCTGTCCGCGGGACGAGGGGGAGCGCGGCGCTCAGCTATGACGAGTGTGCGGCAGCTCGAAACGAATGCCCTGGGCCAGCGGCAGCTCCGTGCCCCAGTTGATGGTCACCGTCTGACGGCGCATGTAGGCCTTCCACGCATCGGAGCCGGCTTCGCGTCCGCCGCCGGTTTCCTTCTCGCCGCCGAAGGCACCGCCGATCTCCGCCCCCGAGGTACCGACATTGACGTTGGCGATGCCGCAGTCGCTGCCGGCCGCGGCGAGAAAGCGCTCGGCATGGCGCAGGTCGAGGGTGAACAGCGACGAGGACAAACCCTGCGGCACGGCGTTCTGCAGTTGGATCGCCTCGTCGAACGTCGCAAACGGCATGACATAGAGAATCGGCGCGAAGGTTTCGCGCTGGACCACCGGCCAGTGGTTCTGCGCCTCGATCAGGGTCGGCTGGACGAAATAACCAGGTTCCGGCCATGCTCGTCCTCCATAGACGACTTCGCCACCCTGCCGGCGCGCCTCCGCCACCGCATCGGTGAAACGCTTGCGGGCGCCGACGTCGATCAGCGGTCCTAGCAGGGTGTTGGGATCGAGGGGATCGCCGATGCGCACCTGGGCATAGGCGCTGCGCACGCGGGCCAGCACCTCGTGATAGCGGGCATGATGTACGATTAGGCGCCGCGTCGTCGTGCAGCGCTGGCCGGCGGTGCCGACGGCACCGAAGACGATGGCCGGTATGGCCAGATCCAGGTCGGCACTTTCGTCCACGATGACGGCGTTGTTGCCCGAGCACTCCAGCAGGTAGCGCCCGAGCCGCGCCGCGACGGCGCGGGCGACCTGATGCCCGACGGCGGACGAACCGGTGAAGGACAACAGCCCCACGTGCCGATCCGCCGCCAGGCGATGGCCGAGGGAGGCCTCGTCCGAAAGCAGCAAGGAGAACAGGCCCGGCTGGCCGTGCTCCAGCGCTATCCGCTCGGCGATCTGGTGTACCGCCAGCGCCGTCAGCGGCGCCTTCGGCGAGGGTTTCCAGACCACGGCATTGCCGCACACGGCAGCGACGAAGGCGTTCCAGGCCCACACTGCCGCGGGGAAATTGAAAGCGGTGATGACACCGACCACGCCCAGCGGATGCCACTGCTCGTACAGGCGATGGCGCGGGCGCTCGGAATGCATGCTGAGTCCATAGAGCATGCGCGACTGGCCGACGGCGAAATCGGCGATGTCGATCATTTCCTGGATCTCGCCGTCGCCCTCGGCCTTGATCTTGCCCGTCTCCACGGCGATCAGGCTGCCCAGCGCATCCTTGTACCGGCGCAGCTCAACGCCGATGGCGTAGATCAGCTCGCCGCGCCGGGGCGCCGGCACCTCGCGCCAGCGCGCCGCGGCAACGCGCGCGCTGGCGAGTACCGCCTCGTAGTCCTGCTCCGTCGCCCGGCCAACGCTCGCCAGGATGCGCTCCGTCGCCGGGTTTTCCGAGCCGAAACACGCGCCACCGGCCAACCGACGGCCGTCGCCGGGACAAGCGGCGGAGTTTTCCAGGGCGATGCCACAGGCATCGAGAATGGCTTGGGCGCGCAGCATGGTCCGCCTCCTTATGCCGCCTTGCGCAGGGGCGAACCGAGTATTTCGAAGACGTCGCGCACGGTGCGCACTGCCCATTCGATCTGCTCGCGGCTGACGACGAGCGGTGGCGCGAAGCGGATCACTGTCTCGTGCGTATCCCTGGTCAGCAGGCCGCGTGCCAGCAAATGGTCGCAGATCGTGCGGGCACTGATCTGCCGCCCATCGACTTCCATGCCAACCAGCAGGCCGAGGCCGCGCACCTCGCGGATGAGCGGACTGTCGATGGCATCCAGACCCTTCATCAGGATCTCGCCCAGGGCCGCGGCACGCTCCACGAGATGCTCGTCGGCCAGCACCTCGAGCGTTTCGAGGGCCACTGCCGCGGCGAGCGGATTGCCGCCGAAAGTGCTGCCATGATCGCCGGGGCGGAACACTTGCATTACCTCCCGCCGCGCCAGGAAGGCAGACACCGGCAGCAGCCCGCCGCCCAGTGCCTTGCCCAGGATCACGCCGTCGGGGCGCACCGCGTCGTGCTGGCAGGCGAGCAGGCGGCCGGTGCGCCCGAGCCCGGTCTGCACTTCATCGCAGAGCAACAGCACGTTGTGACGACGACATATCTCGGCGCAGCGCGCCAGGTAGCCGGGCGGCGGCACGATGATGCCGCCCTCGCCCTGCACCGGCTCGACCAGGAAGGCGGCGGTATTGGCGCCGATGGCGGCTTCCAGCGCATCGGCGTCGCCGAAGGGCACCCGCTTGAAGCCGGCCGGGAAGGGACCGAAGCCGTCGCGGTATTGCGGCTCGGACGAAAAGCCGACGATGGCGATCGAGCGGCCGTGGAAGTTGCCCTCGCAGACGATGATCTCCGCCGCCTCGGCGGCCACGCCCTTGACCGTGTAGGCCCACTTGCGCGCTGCCTTGAGCGCCGTCTCCACCGCCTCGAGCCCGGTGTTCACCGGCAGCGCCTGATCGAACCCGGTCAGCGCGCACAGGCGCTTGAGCAGCAGTGGCAGCCGGTCGTTGTAATAGGCGCGCGAGGTGACGCCCAGGCGCTGCGCCTGCCGCGCCAAGGCGCTGGTCAGGCGCGGATGGCAGTGGCCGAAGCTGGCCGCAGAATACGCCGACATCATATCGAGGTAACGCTTGCCGTCCACATCCCAGACCCAGGCGCCTTCGCCGCGCGCGAGCGCGACCGGCAGGGGATCGTAGTTGCGTGCGCCGTAGCGGCGCTCCATGGCCATGAGCGCCGCCGCATCCGGCGCCAGCACGGCATCGGCAAGATCGGTGATCAGCCGCGCGGTTTTGCCATCGCGGTCGTAGTTGGGGTCGAACTCGGCGATCTCGAACGCCACCAGGTCCTCGCAGCCGCGCAGCACGCGCAGGGCGGCAAGCAGTTCCTCGGCGCGCAGACCCTCGGCCACGGGCGTGCCGACCGCCGGCGCATCGCGCGGGTCGATGGCATCCAGATCCAGGGTCACGCCGAAGGCGTCGGTGTCGCGCCGCGCGATGGTCAGCGCGTCCTGCAGCACATCGGTCAGGCCGCGCCTGCCGATCTCCTCCATGTCGAACACGCGCACGCCGAGCAGGGCCAGCAGCAGCGCTTCCTCCGCTTCGAAGCTGCGTACACCCAGCACGCAGACACTTTCCGGCGCCAGCAGCGGTCCCTCGATCCCCGCCATCTCCGGCGCGCCCTGGCCGAGCAACGCCGCCAGCGGCATGCCATGCAGATTGTTGCTCGGCGTGGTCTCCGGCACGTGGGCGTCGAGATGGGCGTCGATCCAGATCAGGCCGAAGCGGGCCGTTCCGCGTCCGCTGACGCCTAGGGCGCGAGCGGCACCCCGCCAGGTACCCACGGCGCAGGAATGATCGCCCCCCAGCACTAGCGCCCGTTCGCCGCGCCGCACGACCTGCTCGACCTGATGGGCGAGACGCGCGCCGAGCACGGCCAGGCGCTGCAGGTTGCCGCCCGCCTCGTCGGGCAGCAGCATCGCCCGCCACGCGGCGTCGACGCCGCCACGGCGCAACTTGCTCACCAGCCCTCGCTCGCGCAATACCTGCGGACCCTCGGCGCAGCCGAAATCCGCAGCCCCCAGGCTGCTGGCGACACCTATGCAATGAACTGGCCGGAACGCGCCCGGGAGATCCGATACGACCCTCATACACGCCCCCATTCGGAACGTCACACGGCGGCGGACCTTCCTTCGCTTGTGGCGAAGCGCGGCACCGTGCCGCCCCATTGCACACTTTGAGTGCCGCGGCGGCGTTTTCGTTCGCCGCTTGTTCGGCTTACTGCGAAGGGATAAAGCCGTGGCGGAAGGTGTTGGTGCTGACCACGCGGCTCCACATGAACTGCTTGAGGTAGTCCGGTCCGCCGGCCTGGATACCGGTGCCGGACAGGCGCACGCCGCCGAAGGGCTGGGCGCCGACGCGGGCGCCGGTGATTTTTCGATTGAGATAGAGATTGCCGACGCGATAGCAATCACGCGCCAGCGCCAGGTGATCGGGCAGCCGCGAACACACGCCGCCGGTCAGCGCGTAATCGCAGTCCTGGGCGATGGCCAGTGCCTCCTCGAAGCTGCGGGCACGCAGCACCGCCAGCACCGGACCGAAGATCTCCTCCCGTGCCAGGCGATGCTCCGGCCGGATGTCGGTGAATATGGTCGGCGGCACGTACCAGCCCTGTTCCGGCACGCGGCCTTGATAGACGAGCCGGCCTTCCATCCTGCCGATGCCAATGTAATCCAGCGCCTTGCGCTGCGCCGCCTCGGTGATGAGCGGGCCGAAGCTGTAGCGGGGATTTTCCGGCGAACCCCAGGGCTGCGCGTCGATGGCCGCGATCAGCCGCTCCAGCAGGCGGTCGTGGACGTCGCCGACGGCGATCAGGCGCGAGGCAGCGGAGCACTTCTGTCCCTGGAAGCCGAAGGCCGAGTGCAGCACGTGCAGCACCGCCTCGTCGAGATCGGCGTCGCGATCGACCACCAGCGCGTTCTTGCCACCCATCTCGCATACCACCTGCTTGACGTGGCGCTGCCCGGGTGCCGGCGTATGGGCGGCCTGGAGGATCTGCAGCCCGACGGCGCGCGAGCCGGTGAAGGCGATGACGTGGACGCCGGGATGGCTGACGAGATGGGCGCCGATCGGAGCATCGCCCGGCAGCAGTTGGCAGACGTCCGGCGGCACGCCAGCCTCGAGCAGCAGGCGCCGCAGCTCGTGGGCGACCAGCAGCGAGGGCAGCGCCGGTTTCATGATGGTGCAGTTGCCGGTGACCAGCGCCGCCGAGGTCATGCCGGCGAGGATCGCCAGCGGGAAATTCCAGGGCGCAATCACCACCGCCACGCCACGCGGCTCGTAGGCCATGACGTTGGTCTCACCGGGGAAGGATACCGTCTCGCGCCATCCGGCGAGCCGTTCCGCCTCGGCCGCGTAGTAGCGCAGGAAGTCGATCGCCTCGGCGACGTCGGCGTCGGCTTCGCGCCGGTTTTTGCCCACTTCCAAAACCTGCAGGGCGGCCAGACGATGGCGCCCGGCGACCATGGCATCGGCGGCGGCGCGCAGGATGTGGGCGCGCTGCGCGGTCGTGCGGCTGCGCCAGGCGGAAAAGGCAGCGTTTGCGTTGGCCACCGCCTGATCGGCATGGGCCAGGCTCGCCAGTTCCACCGAGCCCAGTTCATGGTCGGGGTCGGCCGGGTTGCGCGCGGTATACGCCTGCTCTGCCGCCGCCGCGCAGCCGCTGATTACCAGCGCGTGGCGCACGGGCAGAACGCGGCGCCAGCCGGCGAGCGCTTCGCGGAACGCCGACTGTTCCTCGACCCGGCTGAAATCGGTCAGCGGTGCGTTGCGGAAACCGTGGTCCTGTGCCGCCTCGATGCCTGATTCAGGCGCGGCGGCTTGCGGCGGCGCCAGCAGGGACTCCAGGGCCGCCTCCTCGACATAGGCCTGGCGCAGGACGGAGGTGGACGCGGTGTTTTCCAGCAGGCGCCGGATCAGGTAGGCGATGCCGGTGATCAGCTCGCCGCAGGGAAGATAGACGCGCACGCGCACGCCGGCAGCGGCGAGGGCGTCGCGCAAGGGCTCGGCCATGCCGTGGAGCAGTTGCGCTTCCCACCGGTCGGCATCCAGGCCAAGCCGCCGCGCCCAGGCGAGCGCGACGGCCTGGCTGCGCAGGTTGTGGCTGGCGATGGCCGGGTAGAGCGTGTCGGCATTGGCCAGCAGGCGCCGGGTCAGGTCTTCGTAGTGCGCATCGGTCTGCGCCTTGTCGCGGAACACGGGCAGCGGCCAGTTGCGCTGCGCCGACCAGGCCAGCTCCTGGTCCCAGTAGGCGCCCTTGACCAGACGCACGCCCAGCCGGCGGCCATAGCGCTGGGCCGCGTCGAGCACTGTTTCCAGGTCGTTCGTCGTCTCGGGCAGATAGGCCTGCAGGGCAATCGCCGGCAGCCACGGTCGCTGCGCGCCGGCCGTCGGCCATGCTTCCAGCATGGCAAGGAAAAGCTCCAGAATGAGCGGCTTGAGCTCGTAGTGCTCCATGTCGATGGTCAGCGTCGCCCCGGTGCGCGCCACCTCGACCATGAGCGGTTCCAGGCGCCGGAACACGCGCAGACGCGTGCCGTCCGAATCGAGGGGATCGAAGTGGGCCGTCAACGCGGTGAGCTTGATCGACAACTGCGGCGCCTGCCCTGTCTCTTGGCCAATCTGCTCGAGCCAGCGGATCAGCGCCAGGTTGCGCGCGAGATAGTTGTCGGCTTCCGCCTCGGTGAGCACGGCCTCGCCGACGGTATCCACCGTCACCAGGGCCGGCACCCGGGCAAGCGAGCGGATGGTGCGGCCCAGCGCCGCTGGCGATTCCTCGGCCAGAAACAGCCGCGCGAACTGGGCCACACCCATGCGCACCGCCCAGGCGAATCCCGGCCGGGCGCCCAGGCCGAACAGCGCGCCGCGCCAGCCCGGGAGTTTGGCCTGCTCCAGGTACGCGCCATAGTGTCGTGCGATGTCCTCGTCGGATCCGAGCTGGGGCATGACATCGACGAACTGGAACAAGGCATCGCGCAGCCCCGTGTCTTCCATCGCCTGGCGCAGCAGCAGTCCCTGCACCCCGCGGTAGATGCGCGGCCGGCGACGGCGGGCGACGGCGAACAGACGCGCGCCGGTGGCATGCACTTCCTGTTCCAGGACTTGGTCGGGAGCGCTGTCCGTCAGCGCCGATGGAGCGATATCCATGCCAACCGCATCACCGGGCAGCCGCCGTCCGCGCGGCCGCCCCGGTCTCAGAAACCGACGCTGAACAGGGCGCCGGCGCCCCAGTTGGGGCTGCCCTCGGCGAGCCCCTTGAGCACGTAGCCCTGCAGCTTTAACCCTTGGCCGAGCTTGTGGGTCATAAAGGCGGTCAGCCCGCCGCCGTAGTTGCGGCTGTAGAAAACGTTCTGGCCGCGGTCGTAGCTCAACCCGCCCGTGGTGTCGGCGCTGAAGCGGTACAGACCGCCGACGGAGCCGAAGTGGGGATCGCCGAGATTCAGGCCCGTCGCGCTGGTCAGCTTCTTCCAGCCCAGGCTGCCGAAGGCGGCGAAGCGGCCGTAGGTCCTGTACAGATCGCCCTGGATCGAGTAATTGCCGGGTGCGTACTCCTGCCCCGCCGGACCAGGCGCCGCTTCGGCGCGACCAGCCGGCGTCAGGTCGAACGACATGCCGCTGGCCTGGCCGTCGTAGAGATTGAACGAGCCGACCGCGAATCCGGCGCCTGGCGCAGTCGGCACGTAGCCGCCGATGCGTGCGCCATCGCCGGCGGCTCCCGCCAGCGCGTAGGGGTCGATCATACGCACATCGGCTAGCCTCGGTGACGGCAAGCTCGCGGCGCCGCCGTCGTTGCCCGACGCGTATCCCGAACCGTGGCCGCCGGGGTACACCCTGAGACCGGTCTGCGCCAGCAGCGACGGGCTGGCCAGGGAACATGCGATTGCCATGACGACAAGTTCCGATTTGCGCATCGTGAGCTCCTGACGTGTGATTGCCGCCACCTGCCGGCGGCACCGCGGCTAGACCTCGGCGTAGGCGCGCCTTCGCCTTATGTATTTATAGTTCAAATCCAACCGCGGCGTAGAGGCGATAATGGCACGGCTCGGATCATTGCCACCGCCCCATGCTCAAGACGCGTTCATTCGCGGCGTTGGCCCTGCTGACGCTGTTCTGGGGCCTAAACTGGCCGATCATGAAGTTCTCGCTGCGCGAGATGACCCCGCTTTATTTCCGCGCCGTCACCATGACCGGGGGCGTGCTGCTGCTGATCGCCTGGTACCGGGCGCGCGGTGTCGCGCTGGCGATGCCGCGCCGCGATCTGTCACGCGTGCTGGTCCTGGCGGCCGCCAACGTGCTCGGCTGGCATGCGCTGTCCATCTTCGGCGTGCAAGCGCTCGCCTCGGGGCGCGCCGCCATACTCGGCTTCACCATGCCGATCTGGACCGTGCTGCTGGGCGTGGCGTTGTTCGGCGAGAAGATGACGACGCGCTACTGGGTCGGCACGGCGTGCTCGGCCGCGGCGGTCGCCCTGCTGCTGCGCCACGAATTGGCGACGATTGCCGGCAAGCCCATCGGCGCCTTGTGGATGCTGAGCGCGGCCTGCGCCTGGGCTCTGGGCACGCTAATGTTGCGCCGGGTCGTCGTGGCAGTGACCACGGAAGCGCTGACTGTGTGGATGATCGGGCTGGCCGTTCCGGTGTTCTGGGCACTGGCCTGGGCGTTCGAACCGGCGCCCGTCTGGTCGTTCTCGCCCGGCATGTGGGCGGCGCTCGTCTATGGCTTCGCCATCAACTATGGCGCGGCGCAGATCATCTGGTTTTCCATCGCCCGCAGTCTTCCGCCGGTAGCGAGCGCGCTTTCGATCATGTTCATCCCGATCATCGGCCTGGCCTCCGCCGTCTGGCTGGTGGACGAACTTCCTCACACCGAGGACTACTGGGCGGCATTGCTGATCGTCTTGGCACTGGCCGTTGTGCTGCTGCGCGCAAACGCCCGCGCAGCGTCCCGGGAAGAGGAGGCGACGCCTACGGACCGCCGCAGGGATGCCGATCGGCGCCGCAGCGATGGAAATCGCCCAGCGGACGATTGAAGGTGTACTCGGCGGGCTTACCCACCATCATGCGCGCTGATTCTTCGACGCTGCCGGTGGGCACGGTGAAGGGCAGCGCGACGACGAAGGCGGCTGCGCCGATCACCGTCGTCACCAGTCCAATGGGACGCATCACCACGAGGTCGATCAGCATGTCCGAGCCCTTGTCGCCGGTGATCGGCTCGTCGGGAGGCGGTGCCGCGACGACCGCCGCCGCGATCGCGGCGGCAGCAAGCCCGGCCGTCAAACGGCAGAAAGCTCTTTTCCTCATCGTTGTGCTCCGCAAAGCATCGCGATAGCTCACCGCGGACGACACAGAGGACGCGGAGGCGAAACGGCAAGGAGCGTTTCTTCACCGTTCGCACGATGTGACCGAGCGGCTCTTCGCAACTCCTGGTTTTCCTCTGCGTCCGCCGTGTCCTCTGTGTCCTCCGCGGTGAGATCGATCTTTCGTCCCATTGTATCCCCGTCGCGTTACTGCCGCTTGCGCTCGATCAGGCAGTGCAGCAGCACCCGCTCCTGATTCGTCAAGTCGGTTGCCGGTCCCGCATCCATGATACTTTCGGAAAAATGCCGCCTGAATGCCGCCATCGCTGCCGGCGCGTTCGACGTGTCATAGCCGAACGCCTGCAGTGCCAGCACGGGATCGAGCGCCGCCGGCGTTTCGATGCCGCTCGCATCGCACCAGAGGCCGAAACCCCGCACGGCCAGCCGGCGCCACGGAAAGTGATGGTTCGGATCGGTCTTGCGCCGCGGCGCGACATCACCGTGACCGAGAAAATTCGCCGCGGGAATGCCGTAACGCCGTTTGATGTCGCCCAGCAGCTCGAGCAGGGCGCCGATCTGCGCCTCTGTGTAGGGCTCCTCGCCGTTGTTGTCCAGCTCGATGCCCAGCGACGACGAGTTGAGATCGGCATTGCCGCCCCAGTACGATTCGCCCGCATGCCACGCCCGCGCCCGCTCGTCGGCGAGCTGGTAGATCGTGCCGTCGCGGCCGATGAGGTAGTGGGCGCTGACCCGGCTCTGCGCGCTGGTAAGCGTGCGCAGCGCCCGCTCCGCCGCATCGCTGCCCGTGTGGTGGATGATGACGAAATTCGGCCGCCGTTCGTCGACGTTCGGCGACGGTTGCCACAGCGTCGGAATGCCCGCGCGCTGCGGCAAGGGCGCGCAGGCCGCGAGCGCCAGCACGAGCAGAGCCATGAGTGCGCGGGACGATCCCATGGGCGGGGATCATACCGCGCGGGCAGACTCGGTCGCGAAGACGGCAAGAGGTCCCATCTTCGTGGGCGCGCCCGGCCGTGCTTGACCGGAATTTCGTCGTAGCCCTATTATATGGGTGCCCATCTCGGCTAATATGGGTCCCCGTATGAAAACCACCATTGAGATTCCCGATCCCCTCCTCCAGCAGGCACGGCGCCTGGCGGCTCGCGAGGGCACGACTTTGCGCGCCTTGGTCGAGACCGGGCTGCGCAAGGTGATCGCAGAGAAGAAGCATCAGCCAAGCTTCCGCCTGCGCCGGGCAAGCTTCAAGGGCGAGGGCCTGCAGCCGGCCGTGCAGGGCACGAGCTGGGACCGGATACGCGAGCTGGCCTATGAAGGGCACGGCGGGTGATCGCCGTCGATACCAATCTGCTCGTCTACGCCCATCGCGAGGATTCCCAGTTCCACGTCGGCGCCGCGCAATGCATCGAGTCGTTGGCGAACGAGCCCGCCCACTGGGCGATTCCCTGGCCCTGTCTGCATGAGTTCTTCGCCATCGTCACCCATCCGCGCATCTATGCGCCGCCCACGCCTCTCGATCTCGCGCTGGACCAGATCGATGCCTGGCTGGAGTCGCCCTCTCTCGTGCTGCTCGCCGAGTCGGAGCGCCACTGGTCGGAACTGCGCAGCCTGACCATCGCAGCGCGGCTGACCGGCCCGCAGGTGCATGATGCACGCATCGCGGCGCTGTGTCTTCAGCACGGCGTGCGTACGCTCTGGTCCGCCGATCGGGATTTCGGCCGGTTTCCTCGGCTGCCGGTGGTGAATCCGCTGGTCTGACGACGCCATCGGCTGCGCGTCGAAGGTCTCGCCCCGAAGCATGCCAAGAGCGCGATGATCGGCCGCGGGACCGGTTCCGCCTTCTTCGGTGTGAGCAAGAGGTGCGCGCAGTTGCTTGCGGCAGGGACAGGTGCGCCCACGCTCCCCGGAATCGGGGTGTGAGGGGGAAAAACCGTGGAAGCTCGTTGAGTAAGCCGCTTGTAGCGATCCCAATCATGCCAAACACATTTCTTGCCGCCCACGGCGGCAACCACTGCGCGGTCCCTATCCTTCAGGCGGGTGAGCGAATGATTCACAGGCCCTGAATGTAGCATCCGGGCAGCAACCTCCACACGGCGATTTCACGCTGATGGGCAACAGGCCGGGGAAGCGTCTGTCCTCTTACCCACGAGAAGCGCCAGATCACCCCCGCCGCGCCGCCAACACCATCGGCACCTCCACCGCCTTCCCCTCCCGCCACAGCCTCACCGTCACCCGATCCCCGATCCGCTTGCCTTCGAGCACCCGTCCCAGCGCGTCGGCGCTATCCACCGACATGCCGTCGACGGCGACGATGACATCTCCCGGCACGATCGTACCGTCGGGTCCCATGCGCGCGCCGCGCAGGCCTGCGGCGGCGGCGGGCGAGCCGCGCTCCACGTCCAGCACCAGCAAGCCCTTGACGCCAATCTGTGCGGTGACCGCGCGGCTGACGCCCTCTTCGATTACCACGCCCAGACTGGGCTGCTGGTATCTTCCGAAGGCGATCAGCTCGGGCACGACGCGATTGACCGTGTCCACCGGCACGGCGAAGCCGATGCCGGCGCTGGCGCCGGATGGACTGTAGATGGCGGTATTAACGCCGATGAGGCGGCCGGCGCTGTCGAGCAGAGGTCCGCCGGAGTTGCCGGGATTGATGGCGGCGTCGGTCTGGATCAGGTTGTGGATGGGATCGCCTTCCTCGGTGGGAATGGACCGCTTGAGCGCCGAAACGACGCCGGTGGTCAGGGTGTAGTCCAGCCCGAAGGGATTGCCGATGGCGATGACCTTCTGCCCCACCTGCAGATCGCGACTCGTGCCCAGCGGCAGCGGCGGAGGCTTTCTGCCCGAAACGCTGATGCGCAACACGGCCAGGTCATGCTCGGCGCTTACGCCCACCAACTGCGCCGGGTATGCCTGCTGGTCGGCGAGCCGCACCATCGCTCCTTGCGCGTCGGCAATGACGTGGGCATTGGTGACGACGTGACCCTGCTCGTCCCAGATGAAGCCGGAGCCGGTGCCGCGCGGCACCTCGCGCACGTTGCGCGTCCACGGACTGACGACCCGCTGCAGCGTGGTGATGTACACCACGGAGGCGCTGGAGCGCTTGAAGACATCGATGGTGGCGCGCTCCTCGGGGGAAAGGTCGGCGCGGGGGGTGACAAGGCGTGGCGCGGCTTGCTGGCGAGCGAAGGCGTCGGGTAGCCATGATCCAGCAGCCAGAATCGCCACCGACAGCACAAGGGACGATCTGGCACAAAACGCTCGCACCAACAAGGACAACGGGCGTCCCAAGAATGCCAAAGGAACCATGATGGCATTCGCCATCGCAATACGGGCGAACCGTCGCATGACGTCATGGTCTTGCGGTGCCTCGGCGTCATCCGCGCACCGGGTGATGCATAGCAGGGGCGACGCATCGCGACGCCGTGGAACGCACCGCTCCATCGAATCCTCTTTCCGCGCTATTGCGCCGCCCGTGGCGCCGCGGGAATATTCACCAGCGGCGCGATGCCGCCCATGTTGGCGGGCACGACAACGGTGTTGGTATTGCCACGCTTGGCGAATTCCAGCAACGCCTGGTTGGATTCGTGCTGCAGGTACTCGCGCGTCAGGCTGCCACTGATGATGCGATTGGCCTCGGCAATGCCCTGCGCCTCGGTAATGCGCACCTGCGCTTCTTTCTTGGCAATCTCCGTCTGCACCGACATGGCTTCCAGCTTCTTCTGGTTCGCCACCGCTTCCTGGATGCTTTTCTCGATGGAAGGATCAGTCGCGACCGCCCGGATTACCACGCGGGAGATGTTGAACACGCCTTTGTCATTGTGCGCCAGCTCCGCCTGCATGTTTGCCTGGATGGCGCTGGCCAGCTCGTCGCGCTTTGTGTGCATGAGCAGGGAGTCGATCTTCGCCACCTCTTCGTAGGCAACGTTGCGCGCGACGCGGAACACCAGTTCATAGGCTGGCAGCCAGTAGCCGCCGGGCTGCGCTGCGACGGACTGGCCGGCGTACTTGGTCTGCAGCTCGGCGATGCTGTCGGGCGCAGCACGGTAATAGACGGTAATGTCCATGTCGCGCAGGCTCAGGTTGTCGCGGGCCTTGGGCGTCAGGTCGTTGAGATCGATGGCGATCTCCTTGGCGGAAAACTCCTGCACGCGCGAGACGACCGGCACCGCCAGGTAGAGACCAGGCCCGATCTCCTCCGGGTTGATGACGCCCAGCGTCGTGCGCACGCCGACATTGCCGGTGTCGATGGTACCGATGGTACCCGACAGCAACGCGAGGCCGACTATGACAGCCAGCAGAAACAACACACCGCGGCCGAGAAAACGGACGAACCGACCGGCGCCTTCGGCCACGGCCGGCGAAAATCCTAACGCCATACTCGCCTCCCTTCGTCGTTGGGAAATGAAGTCGGGCAAAGTCTACCCCACGCACCGCCCCCCGGCGCGCGGCCGGCTTCAGCTGCGCGCCGGCTCAAAGGTGGCGTCGAGATTTAGGGCGTCGCAGTGGTCGAAGAAATCGTTGCGCAGGTTGGGAATGTGGCTGTCGGCGGGGATGCCGATGGTCATGCGCACGGAGAACATGGGCGTGCCCGAATGCGGCGCCGGATAGGTGTCGGTGTCCAGTTGCTCGATGTTGATGCCGCGATGGGCGAAGAAGCTGGACAGCCCGTGCACGATGCCGGGATGGTCCACGGATACCGCTTCGACGTGGTAGGGAATCATCGGTTTGCCGGCCTCGCGCTCGCGCGTGCGCTTGTGGATGATGGCGAGCCCGAGTTGCTCGCCGATCTCGGCAAGCTGGCCTTCAAGCTTGGCCAGAGAATCCCAGCGGCCGGTGAGCAGCATGATCAGCGCGAACTGGCCGCCGAGCACTGCCATGCGGCTTTCCTCAATGTTGCAGCCGACATCGACGATGCGACTGGTGAACTGGTCCACCAGGCCGACGCGGTCCTCGCCCGAGGCGGTAATGACGAGACTTTCCTGGCGGCTCGACTTGGTCATGACATTCCGGCTCGGCGTTGCGGCGGGGACAGAAAGGTTTGGAGGCAGGGGGCCATCCTAACACGTCGCCGCCCACCCAGGCGCAGGCGCCCCGCCCAGGGCCGTGCCCGGCTGCGGTCAGTAGAGCAGCCGGACGACTTCGACGACAAGGATCGTCGCCAACAACGCGGCGGCCAACATCAGCAGCCGGCTCTGGCGGCGCTGCTCGGCGACGAGCTGCGACACGTCGCCCGCGATGGGCTGGGACATGCGCTCGTGGATGGCGCGATGCACGAGCCGCGGAATTTCAGGCAGGCTGCTCGCCCAAGTGGGCGCCTCCAGTTCCAGGTTGCGCAGGAAACCGCGCCAGCCGACCTGTTCGTTCATCCACCGCTCCAGGAAGGGCTTCGCAGTCGTCCACAGGTCGAGGTCGGGATCGAGCTGCCGGCCCAGTCCCTCGATGTTGAGCAACGTCTTCTGCAGCATCACCAATTGCGGCTGCACTTCCATCTCGAAGCGGCGCGCGGTCTGGAACAGCCGCAGCAGCGTTTTGCCGAAAGAGATCTCCTTCAGTGGCTTGTCGAAGATGGGCTCGCACACGGCGCGGATGGCGCCTTCGAATTCATCCACCCGCGTCGCCTTCGGCACCCATCCGGCATCGATATGGGCTTGGGCGACGCGCTTGTAATCGCGGTTGAAAAAGGCGAGGAAGTTCTGCGCCAAATAGTTCTTGTCGGCGTCGGTGAGCGTGCCCATGATGCCAAAGTCGAGGGCGATGTACTGGCCTGTGGGCGAGACGAATATGTTGCCCGGGTGCATGTCGGCGTGGAAAAAGCCGTCGCGAAAGACCTGGGTGAAGAAGATCTCCACCCCGGCCCGTGACAGCACCTTGAGGTCGATGCCTTGGGCAACGAGGCTGTCCACCTGGCTGATCGGCGTGCCCTTCATGCGCTCCATGACCATGACCTGGGTGCTGCAGAAATCCCAGAACACCTCCGGCACGGCAAGCAGGGGCGAGTAGAGGAAATTGCGGCGCAGCTGCGAGCAGTTGGCCGCTTCGCGCATCAGGTCCAGTTCTTCGAACAGGTGTTTCTCGAACTCCGCCACCACTTCCCGCGGCTTCAGGCGCCGGCCCTCGGACCAGACCTTTTCCACCAGCCCAGCAAAGGTTTCCAGCAATGCCAAGTCGCGGCCGATGACCTTGTGCACGTTCGGCCGCAAGACCTTGACGGCGACTTCCTTGCCGTCCGGCAGCACGGCGAAGTGCACCTGGGCCACCGAGGCGCTCGCCACCGGCGTGGCATCGAAGGACTTGAACACCTCGCCAACCGGCTTGCCGAAGACGCGCTCGATCTCGGCTATCGCCTGCTCGGACGGAAAAGGCGGCACGCGGTCCTGCAGCTTCGCCAGTTCGTCGGCGAGATCCGTGGGCAGCAGGTCGCGGCGGGTGGACAGCACCTGGCCAAACTTGACGAAGATGGGCCCGAGTGCCTCCAGGGCCTTGCGCAGGCGCACCGCCCGCGGCTCGGCAAGCCGGCGCCAGAACAGCAGCAGCCGATCGAGGCGCACGAAAAAGCTGCTCGCTCCGTGCTCGAGGATCATTTCATCGAGCCCGAAGCGGATGCTGACGGTGACGATTTTCAGCAGGCGCAGTAGGCGCAGCACACGGCGAAATTCCGGAGAAAGAGCGCCGAATGTACCAGATTCGGCCTGGGCGTTGGCCTTCGCGGGTCCGGGCTGCGGTGCCATTCGGTATAATCCCGGCTTTCGCCATCGGGATACCATGTCCGTGCATCTCAAGCCCCAGGTGATCGCCCTGCTGCGCGACGCGCTCGCCAGCGTGGCACCGGATCAGCGACAGGTTGCGATCGCCCTCGAACGGCCAAAGCAGGCGGATCACGGCGACCTCGCGACCAATCTGGCGTTGCAGCTCGCCAAGCCGCTCAAGGCAAATCCGCGGGACATCGCCGCCCAGCTTGTGCGCAAGCTGCCCCACGCCGATGTCATCGCGCGCGCCGAAGTGGCCGGGGCCGGATTCATCAACCTGTTCCTTACGCCCGCAGCCAAGCAGCGGACGGTGCGCGCCGTGCTCGCCGCCGGGGAGACGTACGGCCGCAGCGATGTCGGCCGCAAGAAGAAGGTTCAGGTGGAATTCGTTTCCGCCAATCCCACCGGGCCCTTGCACGTGGGCCACGGGCGCGGCGCCGCCTTCGGTGCCAGCCTCGCCAACATCCTCGATTTCGCCGGCTACGCCGTGACGCGGGAGTTCTACATCAACGATGCCGGCCGGCAGATGGACATCCTCGCCCTGTCCACCTGGCTTCGTTACCTGGAGCTGTACGGCGAGAGCGTGCCCTTCCCGCCCAACGGCTACCAGGGCGGCTATGTGGGCGACATGGCGCGGCAGATCGGTGACGCGCACGGGCCGCGCTACGTGCACGAGGCGCGCGCGGTGCTCGCCGGCGTGCCGCCGCTGCCAACGCCGGAGCGCAAAGACGCCGACGCCCAGGAGGCGCGCGAGGCGCACCTGGACGCGCTCATCGCCAATGCCAAGGACCTGCTCGGCGAGGACTATGCCTACATCCATCGCCACGCGCTGACCGAGCAGCTCGCCGACTGCCGCGACGACCTGGCGGAATTCGGCGTGCATTTCGATCTTTGGTTCTCCGAAGCCTCGCTGTTCGACACCGGTCTGGTGCAGCGCGCCGTGACCACCCTGGAAAAGCGCGGTTACGTCTATACTCAGGACGGCGCCAGGTGGTTCCGCTCCACCGCCTTCGGCGACGAGAAGGACCGCGTCGTCCAGCGCGACAACGGCCTGTATACCTATTTCGCCTCAGACATCGCTTATCATCTGAACAAGTACGAGCGCGGCTTCGAGCGCATCGTCGACATCTGGGGCGCCGACCATCACGGCTACATCCCACGCGTCAAGGGTGCGATCCAGGCCTTGGGGCTGAATGCCGACAAGCTCGACGTGGCCCTCGTGCAATTCGCCGTGCTTTACCGCGACGGGCAGAAAACATCCATGTCGACCCGTGCCGGCGAGTTCGTCACCCTGCGCGAGTTGCGCCGCGAGGTGGGCAACGACGCCGCGCGCTTCTTCTACGTGCTGCGCAAGTCCGACCAGCATCTCGATTTCGACCTCGATCTGGCCAAGTCCCAGAGCCAGGACAATCCGGTTTACTACCTGCAGTACGCCCACGCCCGCGTGTGCAGCGTGCTCAGGCAATGGCAGGTCCGCTTCGACGGCGCGCAGGGCGAGCTGGCGGCGGCTGATCTGACGCCGCTGACAGGCGAACGGGAACTGGCCCTGTGCGCGCGCCTGGGTGAGTTTCCGGAGGTGATCGAGAGCGCCGCGGCGGACTACGCGCCGCACCAGATCGCCTTCTATCTGAAGGATGTCGCGGCGGATTTCCACAGTTACTACAATGCCGAGCGCATCCTGGTAGACGATCAGACACAGCGCCGCGCACGGCTGGCGCTGGTGGCCGCCGTGCGGCAGGTGTTGCACAACGGCCTGCGGCTGCTGGGCGTCAGCGCGCCGGAGACCATGTAGGCGGATCATGGCACGCGATCATACTTCCCGGTCCCGGCGCGCAAGTCTTGGCGGCACGCTGGTGGGCGTCTTCCTCGGTCTGGTCCTGGGTGTCGTGGTTGCCTTCGGCGTGGCGTGGTACATCACCAAGACGCCCCTGCCTTTCCTGAACAAGGAGAAGCCGGCACAGGAGAAGGGCGGCGAAGCCAAAGGCGCCGCCGCCGATCCGAACCGGAGTCTGCCCCAGCAGCCGCTGGCCCTGCCGGGCAAGCCGGGCGACAAGGTCGGAGACAAGCCCCGCTTCGAGTTCTACAAGATCCTGCCGGGCGCCGAGGAAGCGGCACCGGGAGCCAAGCCGGAGCAGAAGCCGGCGCCGCCTGCACCCGAACAGCTCTTCCTTCAGGTGGGCGCGTTCACCAACCCCTCGGACGCTGACAACCTGAAAGCGAAACTGGCGTTATTGGGTCTGGAAGCCCAGGTGCTGCCGGTGAGCATTCCCGACAAGGGCACCGTGCACCGGGTGCGCATCGGGCCGTACACCCGGGTAGACGACATGAACAGTGCCCGCACGCAACTGGCGCAGAACGGTGTCCAGGCCACGGTTGTCAAAGGCACCAAGGACGCCGCTACGCGCTGAGCCGACCCCGAGGAAGGAGACGACGTTGTACCCCATCAGCAAGCTTTTCGCCCGCATCGGGCTCGCACTGTTCGTCGGCATTTTTGCCGCGTCTGCCCATGCCGCGGTTGTTGCCGGCCGCGACTACGTGCCGGTCAGTCCGGCGCAGCAGACCGACACCAAGGGCAAGGTCGAAGTCATCGAGTTCTTTTCCTATGCCTGTCCCCACTGCCATGCTTTCGAGCCGACGCTCGAGCCGTGGATCAAAAAGCTGCCCAAGGACGTGGAATTCAAGCGCGTCCCGGTCATCTTTCGCGACACCTGGGGGCCGCTGGCGAAGCTGTATTTCGCGCTCGAGGCGATCGGCGAAGTGGAGCGCCTGCACGCCGCCGCCTTCGATGCCATGCACCTGGACAACATCAACCTCTCCGACCCGAATATCCAGGCCGACTGGGTGGCGAAGAAGGGCGTGGACCGCAAGAAGTTTGTCGATGCCTACAACTCGTTCTCCGTCCAGAGCAAGGTCAATCGCGCCCAGCAGATCGCCCAAGGCTACAAGGTCAGCGGCGTACCGGCCATTGCCGTGGCTGGCCGCTTCATGACGTCACAGTCCATGGCCGGCAGCAGCGAAGGCACGCTGCGGGTCGTCGAAGAACTGGTCGAGCAGGTCAGGCGCGAGATCGCGACCAGCAAGAAATAGCCGCCACGACCCGTTGGCCGGCGTCTTCATCACCGGAGCATCGAGCGGGCTGGGTGCCGCGCTGGCCGGACACTACGCAGCCGGCGGCGAGCGCGTCGGGCTCGTGGCACGCCGTGGCGATGCCCTGCAGGCAGTCATGCGCTCCCTCGCCGAAGTCCCCGGTGGTCACCTGAGCTATGTCGCCGACGTCGGCGACGCCGGCGCGCTTTTGACCTCGGCCGAGGATTTCATCGCCCGCGCCGGGTTGCCGCGCATCGTCATCGCCAACGCCGGCATCAGCGTCGGCACGCTCACGGAACATGTTGAAGACATTGCCGCCTTCGCTGCGATAATGCGCACGAACGTGCTCGGCATGGTGGCCACCTTTCAGCCGTTCGTCGCGCCGATGCGCGCGGCACGGTGCGGCACACTTGCCGGCATCGCCAGCGTCGCCGGCGTACGCGGCATTCCCGGCGCCGGCGCATACAGCGCCTCGAAGGCGGCGGCGATCACCTACCTGGAAAGCCTGCGGGTGGAACTGCGCGGCAGCGGCGTGCGCGTGGTAACCATCTGCCCGGGCTACATCGCAACGCCGATGACGGCAGTCAATCGCTATGCCATGCCCTTCCTGCTAAGCGCCGACGAGGCAGCGCGGCGCATCGCCCGGCATATCGACCGCGGCACGCGCTATGCCGTCGTGCCCTGGCAGATGGCCGTCGTGGCGCGCCTGATGCGCCTGCTGCCCGATGCCGTCTATGACCGGCTCGCCGCCAAAGCCGGGCGCAAGCCGCGCGGTTTGCCGTTGTAGTCCGGCGCGTCAAAGGTCAGGACGCTGTCATCAGAAGCCCGGAAAGATGTACGCACACGCACCGCAATTCGGCAACCTTGCGTCAATGGCGCCGGCGCGGCTCAGGTCGTGAGTGGAGACTCGACGCCAGCGATGCAATAGCTTCGCTTCAGTCGTTTCGCCAGGTACATGGCAGCATCGGCTTGTGCCATGAGCTGTTCCTCGCTCCTGCCGTTGGTGGGGTAGATCGCGCAGCCGATGTTCACGCCGACCCTGCCCGTCATGCTGCCGATCTTGAAGCGGGCGTTGATGCGCTGCGCGATCTTCTCCACGCGCTGCTTGAGCAGGGTCACGTCCTTGACGTCGTCGAGCAGCATGACGAACTCATCACCGCCGATTCGCGCCACGGTATCGTTCTTGCGCACCATCGATTTCATCCGTAGCGCCGCCACGCGCAGCACCTCGTCACCGGCCTTGTGGCCGTAGGTATCGTTGAAGCTCTTGAAGTTCTCCAGGTCGACGAAGAGCAACGCGAAGCCATTGCCGCCGGCGGCCAGGGCGGCCTGCAGCCGGCGCGACAGCAGCAGGCGGTTGCCGAGACCGGTCAGCGCATCGGTCTGCGCCTGTGCTTCGGCCGTGCCAAGGTGGCGGTGGATGGCGGCGGCATCGCGCACCACGGCCATCGAGCACCGCTCCCCGCCGATATCGACATTGCATAGAGAGATCGTGACCGGGATGTCCTTGCCGGCCTTGTTGACGGCAAACACCATGCTGCGGTCGCCGAGCAGGGTCGGCTGGCCATCGCGCTGATAGCGGGCGACGTTCTCGTCATGACGGGGACGCACGTGTGCCGGCACGAGAACCTTGATCGGGGCACCGACCAGTTCCGTGCTGTCGTAGCCGAGAAGAGACTTGACTGCGGTGTTGGCGAAGACGATCCGGGCCTCCTTGTCCACAACCAGCACCGCATCGTGGAGCGCGTCAAGGAAGCTGCCCAGGGCAAGGACGGTGTTTCTCATCTCGGAAACTCATATACGGCCAAACCCGCAAACGCGGCATTGGCACGAATTATCGCGGAGGTCGGCGCAGGCGGGTGCTGAGCCTACAATATACGACGTGGGGTGGCCGCCTCACCGTCAGTTTCGCCGATGCAGCGCCGTTGCGCAAGGCGAAGGGCGGCATTCGTGGGCGCCTGCGGCGGTGCGCCCGGTTGAGTACGTGTTCGCACTTATCCGTTATAGGGCCCGAGGATGCTCCGCGATGCCGTTGGTCAAGCGCACGAGCCGTGCACGGGCGCGCCGCGCATTGTCAGCCTGGTGCCCAGCCTGACCGAGATGGTGTGCGCACTCGGGCTGAGCGAGCACCTGGTCGGCCGCACTGGCTTCTGCGTGCATCCGCGCCAGGCACTGCGGCAGGTGCCCAAAGTCGGCGGCACGAAGAATGTCGCCATGGACAAGGTGCGAGCGCTCGCGCCCACTCATGCCATCGTCAATGTCGACGAGAATCAGCGCGAGACCGTGGCGGCGATGCGGGAGTTTATTCCTCATGTCATTGTCACGCATCCATTGCGGCCGGCCGACAATATCGATCTGTTTCGGTTCTTCGGCGCGATGTTCCACCGCGCGGAGCAGGCCGAGGCGCTGGCCCGGCGCTGCGCCGAAGCACTCGCCCGCGTCGAAGCGGCAGCCACGCGTCATCGGCGCGAGAAGGTGCTTTACCTCATCTGGAAGGACCCGTGGATGACGGTGTCGCGGGACACCTACATTTCCGCCACCCTCGCAGCGGCAGGCTGGGACACCCTTCCCGTCGAGGCGGCGCGGCGCTATCCTGAGGTGGTGCCCGGCTCTGCCTGGCTCGGGGAGGTCGAGCGCGTACTGATGCCGAGCGAGCCGTACCGTTTCCGCTCCCGCCATGTCGCGCAGATCGCCGCACTCTTGCCGCTCGGGCGCACGCCGGTGCAGTTGATCGACGGCACCATGATGTCGTGGTACGGCAGCCGCGCCATCGGCGGCCTGCATTACCTGGAACGCTTGCGCACCGCCGGTGGGCGGTGAGAGGGAGCAGGGGGAGAACCGGTGCTTCACCCGTACACGGAGCTGCGTTTGGTCAACGCCGAGATAGGCGTCGGCGTATTCGCCTGCCGCGCCATTGCCTGCGGCACGCTGGTCTGGGTCCTGGACGAGTTTGATCAGGTGATCACAGCACAACGGGCGGGTGGATTGTCCGCCGACTATGACGATCTGCTGAACAAGTACGCCTACCACGACCGCGACGGCAACTGGGTGCTGACCTGGGACAACGCCCGGCTGATCAACCATTCCTGCGCCGCCAACTGCCTGGCGACGGACCACGGCTTCGATCTCGCCGTGCGCGACATCTCGCCTGGCGAGCAGATCACCATCGACTACGGCACGCTTCATCTTACCGCGCCCGAAAGCTTCGCCTGCCGGTGCCAGGCGGATGGCTGTCGGGGCCGGATCGCGCCCAGCGCGGACGCGACGTTGCGCGCCCAGTGGCGCAGGCAACTGCTGCGCGCGCTCGATCGCGTGAGCCAGGTCGAGCAACCGCTGGCGCTGCTGCTGCCCATCGACGCCCTAGCGCTTGCCCGTGCGGAACTGACGTTCGGATAGCCTCGTCAGCCAGCGCGCGGACGCGGCACATCGGCGCGCGGTGCGAGTCGATGTGCAAGCCGCTCGGGGTGAACGATGGCAAAGTGCTCCACCATCGGCCGGCGTCGCGCCAGGGCGAGCAGCGCCTTGTCGCTGGTGACGAGGAAGTGGGCACCGCCGTCCCGCGCCAGTTCGAGAAATTTCTGGTCGTCGGGATCGCGGCAGGTGGGCAGCGCAATGCGCTGCGCGGGCAGTTCGGTCACCGGCCGGGCGATGGCGTCATGGCGCGCGCGGACGGCAGCGATGCGCTCGCCACCGAAGCCCAATCCCGGGTAGGTGAGCACACGCGCGAACTCGGCGCCGCACGCCTGGTTCGTCAGCAGCGCGACGGCGCCTGCCGACAGGGCTTCGTCGAGCCAGCGCAGATGCGGGTCGCCGAACGCCCACAGGGAAAGCAGCACATTGGTGTCGAGCACCAGCCGCCAAGGCGCGCCTGCCGCGGGGCGATTGAGCATCAGCGCGGCAACGGAAACGGGGGCCGCAGCCCCCGTCGTATGATCATCGTCGTCCTCAGGCGAGCTTTTGTTTCTTCGCCGTGTCGAGACGGAATTTGACGTAGGAGCCCGGCGCGTCTTCGAGGGCCTTGAGCTTGCCCTTGGCCGGATCGCGCGCTTGTACCCATTCGTCATCGAGCCCGACCACCCACCGCTGCCAGTCCGTCCACCACGACCCGGGCTGGTGCACCGCGCCGCTGAACCACTCATCGGAAGAGTCGGGCAGCTTGTCGGTAGCGTTGATCCAGAATCCGTACTTGTTCGCCACCGGCGGATTGACGATGCCGGCGATATGGCCGGAGCCGCCCAGAACGAAGCGCACCGGACCGCCGAAGAGCTGGGCGCCGAGATAGGTACTCTTCCACGGCGCGATATGGTCCTCGATGGTGGAGGTGAAGTAGCACGGCACCTTGATCTTGCGCAGGTCGATCGGCGTGCCGGCCAATTCGATGCCGCCGGGCTCGCGCAGCAGGTTCTTCATGTAGAAGTTGCGCAGATAGTAGCTGTGCATCTTGGCCGGCATGCGTGTGGAATCGGAGTTCCAGTACAGCAGGTCGAAGGGGAACGGGTCCTTGCCCAGCAGGTAGTTGTTCACCACGAACGACCAGATGAGATCGTTGGCGCGCAGCATGTTGAAGGTGCCGGCCATCTCCGCGCCTTCCAGAAAGCCGCGCTCGAACATCTTCTTCTCCAGCCCCTCGACCGCCTTGTCGTCGAGGAACACGCCCAGTTCCCCGGGCTGCGAGAAGTCGAGCATGGTGGTGAAGAAGGTGCCCGAGGCGATGCGTTTGTCCTTCTTGGCGGCCATGTAGGAGAGCGTGCAGGCAAGCAAGGTGCCGCCCAGGCAGTAGCCCACGGCGTTCATTTCCTTCGCGCCGGTCTGCTCGCAAACGGCCTCTACCGCGGCCAGCGTGCCCCTGCTCAGATAGTCGTCGAATCCCAGCTGGGCGAGTTTCTCGTCCGGGTTCACCCACGAAATCACGAACACGGTATGACCTTGGTCGACCGCCCATTTGATGTACGAGTTCTTCTCGCGCAGGTCGAGGATGTAGTACTTATTGATCCAGGGCGGGACGATCAGGAAGGGGCGCTTGAGCACCTCTTTGGTGGACGGGCTGAACTGCAGCAACTGCATCAGCTCGTTCTGGAACACCACCTTGCCGGGCGTCGTGGCGACGTTCTTGCCCATCTCGAAGGCGGAGGTGTCGGTCATGCGGATGCGCAACTGGCCTTCGCCGTCCTCCATGTCGCGCAGCAGGTTGTTGAACCCCTTGATCAGGTTCTGACCGTGACTCTTGAGCGTTTCGCGGAAAACCTCCGGATTGGTCAGCGCGAAATTCGATGGCGAGAGCGCGTCGATAAACTGGCGCGTGAAGAAGTTCACCTTCTTCTGCGTGCCGTTGGGCAAGCCCTCGACCTTGCTCACCGTGTCATGGATATGGCGCGCCGAGATGAGGTAGGACTGCTTGATGAAGTCAAAAAGAAAATGCTCCTCCCATTGCTCGTCCCTGAAGCGGTTGTCGCCCTTGGCCGGCGCCGCCACGGGCTGCACGTGCAGGCCCATGAAGCGCAGCATGGAGTGCTGCCAGAGGGAAAAATAGTCCCAGACCAGATTCATCTGCGACTGCGCGAGCGTGTACGGGTTGGACAGCAGCTTGGCCATCATTTCCATGAAAGCCTGGGCGATGCCCAACTCGTCGCCCGGTACCGTCGCACCGCGGGCGACTTGGCGCTTGACGTGGTCGGAAATGAGCTTCGAAGCCCGTTGCGCCACTTCGGCATAGGTCTTGGCCATTTCCTGAGGATCGGGCAGCGATCGTGTTGCAGGGTCTTCGGTTGTCGTGGCCATTGGTTTCCTCTCCTGATTAATGCAGCGTGACAAAGCGGGTGATGCCGTCGCTCCCCTCTACCTTGTGCAGCTCGCCGGCATAGACGAGGCGGTTGAGGTGGGCGATCGTTTCCCCCATGGCAAACATGACTTGGTGTGGGTCGAGCTCGCGCGTGAACAACGTCGGCAGCAACTCGGCGGCGCTGCGCGGCGCAGGACAGCAGGCAAGCAGCAAGTCGCAGCGCTCGCGATGATGGGCCGCCACGAACTCCACGCGCTGACGCAGGCCGCGGAACGGCCGGCCATGGGAAGGCAGCACGAGGGTATCGGCCGATAGTTGCGCGTAGCGCGCGAGCGAATCGAGATAAAGTTTGAGCGGATCGGCGTCGGGGGTCGCCGCGAGCACGCTGACGTTCGTGGTGATGCGCGGCAGCACCATGTCGCCGGAAATCAGAACGCCGAGTTGCTCGCAGTAAAGGGCGGCGTGCTCCGGCGAATGGCCGTGGCCGACCATGACACGCCAGTTGCGGCCGTCAATGCGCAGGTCCTCGCCGTCGACCATGCGCCGGTAATGATCGGGCAGGTCGGGCACGCCGCGCCGGTAGCTGTTGCCGCGCCGGGCCAGGGCGTCCAGCCTCGCCTCGTCGAGGCCGTTGGCGCGAAACTGTTTCAGCATCGCAGGCACGCCGAAGCCGGCCAGTTGCTCGCGCACGGCGAGCGCGGCGAGGTATTCGCCCTGGGTCATCCACACCTCGATGCCCAGCTTCGCGGCCAGCCACGCGCCAAGGCCGAGATGGTCAGGATGATAGTGGGTGACGATCAGGCGCCGGATCGGTTTGGCGGCGCAAACGCTCGCCAGAATTGCCTCCCAGCTTTCCTTGATAGAGTCGAGGGCGATGCCCGCGTCGACAAGCGTGTAGCCGTCGCCGTCGTGAAGTAGCCAGAGATTGACGTGATCGAGGGCGAAAGGCAGCGGCATGCGCACCCACTCGATGCCCGGAGCCGCAGGCAGCGCCTTGCCAGCGGGGGGCAGGTCATGGAGCGGATAGTCGATGGCAATCGGCTGATCCATGGGCGCAGGCTGCTCCTGTTCGCTGGGTGCGGCGATTTGATTTGATGCGGGAAATCTGCTTAACTTGCCCCGCGCGGGCGCCAGCGCTCGATGCGGTGCACCATTGCATACTACCTGAAAATCCTGCCGTCCGTGTCTCCGCGCGAAACCGGACCAAGTTCCGGCCGATGAACAGCGATACCACCTACACGATCACCGAGTTGGCGCGCGAGTTCCGCGTCACTCCCCGGGCGATTCGTTACTACGAGGACCAAGGCCTGCTCTCGCCGCGGCGCGACCGCAACACGCGCGTCTACGATAAGCGCGACCGCACGCGCCTAAAGTTGACGCTGCGCGGCAGGCGGCTCGGCCTCTCCCTGGCCGAGATCCGCGAGCTGATCGACATGTACGATACGGCCCACGACGAAAGCCCGCAACTGACACGCTTCCTGACCGTATTGGCGCGTCGCAAGGCAGCCCTGGAGCAGCAACGCGAAGACGTCGAAGCGGTACTGTCCGAGGTGTACGCCTTGGAGCGCCAGTGCCGGCAACTGCTTGCCAAGTCCGGCCGCCTGGGAACAGCGCAGCAGTCGGTGTCGGACCAGGAGATTCGTTGATATTTTAACAAAATGTTGACGTTGACGTAAACGTCAACCTAGAATTCGCGGCGAGCTGCAAACGCGGCCACCTGGAGGAGGAGGCGCCTTGAGCGAACGGGGCAGACATTTCGAGCCGCGCGACCCGCATTTCGCCGACCGCGTGCGCGCCAGTTTCGCCCGGCAGAAGATGATGTCTTTCATTGGTGCCGAGCTGACGGAGATCCGCCCCGGCTATTGCGAAATCTGCCTGGCCTTCCGTTCCGAGGTCACCCAGCAGCACGGCTATTTTCATGGTGGCGTCATCGGCACCCTGGCCGACGTGGCCGGCGGTTATGCCGGTTTCTCCCTCATGCCCGCCGATTCCAGCGTGCTCACCGTGGAGTACAAGCTCAACATCCTGGCACCGGGCGATGGCGAACGGCTCGTCGCCCATGGCCACGTCGTCAAGGCCGGCCGCAATCTGGTCATCACCCGAGCCGAGGTGTTCGCCGAGCGCGGCAGCCACCGCGTGCTCTGCGCCGCGATGCAACAGACCCTGATGACCATGCACGGCAAGGCGGACCGTTGACCGCAGGACACAGGACGCGAGGAGACAAACCATGAACCTTCCCGCAATGGACTTCGATCTGGGCGAAACGATCGACATGCTGCGCGACAGCGTGCGCGCCTTCGCCGAAAAGGAACTGGCACCGCGCGCCGCCGAGATCGACCGCAGCAATCACTTTCCCGTGGAGCTGTGGCGCAAGCTTGGTGACCTGGGCCTGCTCGGCATCACCGTCGACGAGGAATTCGGCGGCGCCGGGCTCGGCTATCTCGCCCACATCGTCGCCATGGAGGAGATCTCCCGCGCCTCGGCCTCCGTAGGATTGTCCTACGGGGCCCACTCCAACCTATGCGTCAATCAGATCCGGCGCAACGGCAGCGACGATCAGAAACGCAGGTATCTGCCCAGGCTGGTCTCCGGCGAGCACGTGGGCGCGCTGGCCATGAGCGAACCCGGCTCGGGCTCGGATGTCGTGTCCATGAAGCTGCGCGCCGAGCGGCAAGGCGATCGCTTCGTGCTCAACGGCAACAAGATGTGGATCACCAACGGCCCCGACGCCGACACGCTCGTGGTCTATGCCAAGACCGACCCGGCCGCCGGCGCACAGGGCATCACTGCTTTTCTGGTCGAGAGGGGTTTCAAGGGCTTTTCGACGGCACAGAAACTGGACAAGCTGGGCATGCGTGGCTCCAACACCTGCGAGCTGGTGTTCCAGGACTGCGAGGTGCCCGCGGAGAACGTCCTGGGCCGGGTCGGCGGCGGCGTGCGCGTGTTGATGAGCGGACTGGACTACGAACGCGCCGTGCTTGCCGGCGGGCCCCTGGGAATCATGGCCGCCTGCCTCGATGCAGTCGTTCCCTACATCCATGAACGCAAGCAATTCGGCCAGCCCATCGGCGAGTTCCAGCTCATGCAGGGCAAGCTCGCCGACATGTACACCACCTTCAGCGCCTGCCGCGCCTACGTGTACGCCGTGGGCAGGAACTGCGATCGCGCCGGACACGCGCGCACCTTGCGCAAGGACGCCGCCGGCGCGATCCTTTACGCTGCCGAGAAGGCAACCTGGATGGCCGGCGAAGCGATTCAGTGCCTGGGCGGCAATGGCTACATCAACGATTACCCGACCGGGCGGCTGTGGCGCGATGCCAAGCTCTACGAAATCGGCGCCGGGACCTCGGAAATCCGCCGCATGCTCATCGGTCGCGAGCTGTTTGCGGAAAGCATGTAGCAACGGCTATGGCCACGGCGGGGCGGGGCCGGCCCGCGCCGCGCGCCGACAGAGACTCCGAGAAATGGACCAACTGGATCATTTGTTTCGCAATAACCGCCTCTGGGCGGAGCGCATGCGCGCCGCAGATCCGGAGTTCTTCGCCAAGCTCTCGCGTCAGCAGACGCCGGAATATCTGTGGATCGGCTGTTCCGACAGCCGCGTGCCGGCCAACGAGATCATCGGCCTGATGCCGGGCGAGGTGTTCGTGCATCGCAATGTCGCCAACGTGGTGGTGCACACCGATCTGAACTGCCAATCGGTGATCGAGTTCGCCGTCGATCAGCTCAAGATCAAGCACATCATCGTCGTCGGCCACTACGGCTGCAGCGGCGTGCTCGCGGCCATGGCGCGCAAGCGCATCGGCCTGTCCGACAACTGGCTGCGCCATGTCCAGAATGTGTATTTCAAACACCAGCGCCTGCTCGACGACATCGCCGCAGCCGAAATGCGTCACGACAGGCTGTGCGAGCTCAATGTCATCGAGCAGGTGGTGAACGTCGGGCAATGCACCGCCGTACAAGACGCCTGGGAACGCGGTCAGCCGCTCACAGTGCGCGGCTGGATCTACGGCCTGCGCGATGGACTGCTGCGCGACCTGAACCTCGCGGTACGGGCGCGTGACGAGCTTTTCGACGCCTACGCCATGGCACTCGCCGCCGTCGGCCGGCGCGGCGAATGAGCTGTTCCCCGGACGAACATTCGGCAATCGCGGAGGCAAGTGTGGCTGACTGGGTGGAGACGGCGCGCGGCACGGTACACGAGTGGCAGCGCGATCACATGGGGCACATCAACGTGCGTGCGTACATGGAGTTCTTCGAGCAGGCCTGCTGGCAGCTCTACGCCATGATCGGCATGACACCCTCGCTGCTGCGCAGCGGTGCTCTGCACATGGCGGCGGTGCAGCAGAACATCTCCTATCGCAAGGAGATGTATCCCGGCGATACGGTGGCGGTGCGCTCCGGCGTGATCGAGATCCGCGGCAAGGTCCTGCGCTTCATCCACGAACTGTTCAACACCGAAACCGGCGAAGTCTGCGCGGCGTGCGAGTTTACCGTCGTGTGTCTCGATCCGCAGACGCGCAAGGCGAGGCCCTTCCCGGACGACGTGGCGGCACGGGCACGGGCGCTCGTGGTCGACCCGGCCTGCCACGGAGGCCTGCGGCAAACCGCATCTGCACCATGATCGAAACCTACCGCGGCACCGTCTATCCGTGGCACTGCGACCACATGGATCACATGAACGTCATGTGGTACGTCGGCAAATTCGACGAGGCGACGTGGAACTTCTTCGCCTACCTCGACCTCACACCCTCTTATCTGCGCGACCAGGGGCGCGGCATGGCCGCTGTGGAGCAGCGCATCGCCTATCGGCGCGAGCTGCACGCCGGCGACACGGTGGCGGTGCGCACCGGAACCATCGAAGTGCGCGAAAAGGTCATCCGCTTCGTGCATGAGATGCGCAACGCTGAAACGCAGGAGATTTCCGCCATCACCTTGCTGACAGGTGTGCACATGGACACCGCCGCGCGCAAGTCCTGCGAGTTTCCCGAGGCTATCGTGGCCAAGGCGCGGGCGCATGTAGTGGAGTACGATTTACCATGGCAGCGCTGACCGTGTCATGCCGGCCAGCATATAAGCGAGGAGTGGAATGAAATGAATGATCCTGTCGTCATCGTCTCGGCCGCCCGCACGCCCATGGGCGCATTTCAAGGCGACTTCGCCGCGCTGACGGCGGCGCAACTGGGCAGCGTCGCCATCCAGGCGGCAGTCGAACGCGCGGGCATCGGGCCCGAACAAGTGCAGGAAGTGATCATGGGCTGCGTGCTGCCCGCCGGCCAGGGGCAGGCACCGGCACGGCAGGCGTCGCTCGGTGCCGGACTGCCGCTCGCCGCCGGCTGCACGACGGTGAACAAGATGTGCGGATCGGGCATGAAGGCCGCCATGTTCGCCCATGACCTGCTGCTTGCCGGCACGAACGAGATCATGGTCGCCGGCGGCATGGAATCCATGACCAACGCGCCCTACCTGCTGCCCAAGGCGCGCGGCGGCTACCGCATGGGCCACGGCCAGGTGCTGGACCACATGTTCCTCGACGGACTCGAGGACGCCTACGACAAGGGGCGTCTCATGGGCACTTTCGCCGAGGACTGCGCCGCCAGCTACCAATTCACCCGCCAGGCCCAGGACGAATTCGCCATCACCTCGCTCACCCGGGCGCAGCGGGCGAACACCGACAGCACCTTCGCCTGGGAGATCGCGCCGGTGACCGTGGCGGGACGAAAGGGCGACGTGGCCGTCGCCGGCGACGAGCAGCCTTTCAAGGCCAACATCGAAAAGATTCCCAGCCTGAAGGCCGCGTTCCGCAAGGACGGCACGGTGACGGCGGCAAATTCCAGTTCCATCTCCGACGGCGCCGCGGCGCTGGTGCTAATGCGCCGCTCCACGGCCGAAAAGCTCGGTCTCGCGCCGCTGGCCGTGATCGTCGGCCACAGCACCCACGCGCAGCAGCCGGGTCTGTTCACCACGGCGCCGGTGGGCGCCATCGCCAAACTGTTCGAGCGTACCGGCTGGATGGCCGACAAGGTCGATCTGTACGAGATCAACGAGGCCTTCGCTGTGGTGGCCATGGCGGCGATGCGCGAACACAGGCTGCCCCATGACAAGGTCAACGTCCATGGCGGGGCCTGCGCCCTGGGCCACCCCATCGGCGCCAGCGGCGCGCGCATCCTGGTCACGCTGATCGGGGCGCTGCGCAAGCATGGCCTGAAGCGCGGCATCGCCAGCCTGTGCATCGGCGGCGGCGAAGCCACGGCCATGGCCATCGAGATGGTCTAGGCGGACACCTCAGGACGTGAGTCAGCCCGAGATGCATCCCGTGTCCGGACAGACTGCGCGCCCGCGCTGCGCCGCCGCGGTGACATGGATGATTGCGCTGTCGCTCTCGACGCTGGGCATGCCGTCGCAATCGGCGCGGGCACAGGAGGAGGACGCGCGCTCCTTCGTTCGCTTCGCTCAGGAGTTCGAAGCCACGTGCGTCGCGCGCAATGCCGTGCAGATTCTGGTGACGAGCACCCATGCTTCGCGCACGGTACGGGTGTGGCTCGATCGCTACCACATGGGCGTCGGTACCGGCGACCGCTCGAAGACCGACTTGAAACCCGGCGCGGCACCCGAGGCGCTGGGCTGCTCGCGCACCCTGGACGGCCCGCAGGAATGGCGCATCGTCCGGGCGCAGTTCGTCGATTGAAAGCGACCGAAAAGTGATACTGAGCGACACCCAGGAGATGATCCGCGATGCCATGCGCGCCTTCGCCCGCGAGCAGCTTGCGCCGCACGCCGCCGAGTGGGATCGCGATGCCACATTCCCGCGCGAAGCGCTCAAGGAGCTGGCGGCGCTCGGCGCCTTCGGCATGGTGGTGCCGGAGCGGTGGGGTGGCGCCGGCCTGGACTACGTCTCGCTGGCCCTGGCGCTGGAGGAGATCGCCGCCGGCGACGGCGCCACGTCGACCATCATCAGCGTCAACAACTCCGTGGTCTGCGGCCCCATCCTCGCGTTCGGCAGCGAGGCGCAGAAGGAAAAGTTCCTCAAGCCCCTGGCGAGCGGCACCCAGCTCGGCTGCTTCTGCCTTACCGAGCCCCACGCCGGTTCCGATGCCGCCGCCATCCGTACCTGCGCCGTGCGCGACGGCGATGCCTGGGTGCTGAACGGCGTCAAGCAGTTCATCACCTCGGGCAAGAACGCCGACATCGCCATCGTATTTGCATGCACCGACAAGGCTGCGGGCAAGAAAGGCATCTCGGCGTTCATCGTGCCCACCGCCACGCCGGGATACATCGTCGCCCGCATCGAGGAGAAGATGGGCCAGCACGCCTCGGATACGGCGCAGATACTGTTCGAGGACTGCCGCATCCCGGCGGAGAACCTGCTCGGCCACGAGGGCGAGGGCTACCGCATCGCGCTTGCCAACCTGGAGGCCGGACGCATCGGCATCGCCGCCCAGTCGGTCGGCATGGCCCGCGCCGCCTTCGAGGCGGCACTGCGTTACGCCCGGGAACGGGAGAGCTTCGGCAAGCCCATCATCGAGCACCAGGCGGTGAGCTTCCGCCTTGCCGACATGGCCACCGGGATCGAGGCGGCGCGGCAACTGGTGCTGCACGCGGCGAACCTGCGCGACGCCCGCAAGCCGTGCCTGAAGGAAGCGTCCATGGCCAAGCTGTTCGCCTCGGAGATGGCCGAACGTGTCTGCTCCGACGCCATCCAGATCCACGGCGGCTACGGCTACGTCGCCGACTTCCCGGTGGAGCGCATCTATCGCGACGTGCGCGTGACGCAGATTTACGAAGGCGCGAGCGACATCCAGCGGCTGGTGATCAGCCGGGCGTTCATGTAGAGGGATTATCCACCACCAAGAACACCAAGGACACCAAGAAGTTCAGGAGACCGCCGGGATCGTTCGCCATCTGTCAGCGATATTGGCAATGAGAGGATGGTTTGCGTTTTCTTGGTGTCCTTGGTGCCCTTGGTGGTGAAAATGCGGGGGCAACACGTGACGGCGGCTATCGACTTCTATTTCGACTTCTCCTCCCCCTACGGCTATTTCGCCTCAGAGCGGATCGACGAGCTGGCGGCGCGCTACGGCCGCGCGGTCGAATGGCATCCGATCCTGCTCGGTGTGGTGTTCAAGGTCACCGGCAGTGCGCCCTTGCCGGAGCTGCCGCTCAAGGGCGAGTACGCATTGCGCGACATTCCGCGCACGGCGCGCCATCTCGGCATCGCCTATCGGCCGCCCGCCGTGTTTCCCATCGCTACCGTGAATGCGGCGCGCGGCTACTACTGGCTGCAGCAGCGCGACCCCCGCCTCGCCCGCGCCTTCGCCAGAGTCTGCTACCGGGCTTATTTCGCCGAGGGCATCGACATCTCCGATTCCCAGCGTCTGGCGGTGTTCGCCGATTCCCTGGGCATGGACAAGGATGCGTTCAGCGCCGGCTTGAGCGATCCGACCGTGAAGGAGCGGCTCAAGAAGGCGAACGACAGCGCGCTCGCTCGCGGCGTCTTCGGTTCGCCGTTTATCATTGTGGACGGCGAGCCGTTCTGGGGCTCCGACCGCCTGCCGCAGGTGGAGAAGTGGTTGCAGACGAGAGGATTTTGAAAGGCTGAACCACAGAGACACAGAGGGTAGCACAGAGGAAAGCACGAATTCTCTGTGGATTGCTCTGTGCCTCTGTGTCTCTGTGGTGGGTTTTATGACGACACTGAAATCCAACCTTAATACTCGCAGCGACGAGTTCCGCGCCAACGCGCAGGCCATGCGCGCCCTGGTCGCCGATTTGCGTGCCAAGACCGATCAGGTGTCGCGCGGCGGACCGGACGAGCATCGCCAGAAACATCTGGCGCGGGGCAAGCTGCTGGTGCGCGACCGCGTCGCCTCACTGCTCGATCCGGGCACGCCTTTTCTGGAGCTGTCCCAGCTCGCCGCGTGGGAGATGTACGGCAACGAGGTGGCATCGGCGGGCATCGTCACCGGCATCGGCAGGATCATGGGCCGGGAGTGCATGATCGTCGCCAACGACGCCACCGTGAAGGGCGGCAGCTACTATCCGATGACGGTCAAGAAGCATCTGCGCGCCCAGGATATCGCCCGCGAGAACCGTCTGCCCTGCGTCTATCTGGTGGACTCCGGCGGCGCCAATCTGCCGACCCAGGATGAGGTCTTTCCGGACCGCGACCACTTCGGCCGCATCTTCTACAACCAGGCCACTCTGTCCGGCCTGGGGATTCCCCAAATCGCCGTCGTCATGGGCTCCTGCACCGCCGGCGGCGCCTACGTCCCGGCGATGAGCGACGAGGCGGTCATCGTCCGCAACCAGGGCACCATCTTTCTCGGTGGCCCACCGCTGGTGAAGGCGGCCACCGGCGAAGTGGTGAGCGCCGAGGACCTGGGTGGCGGCGACGTGCATACCCGCATCTCCGGTGTCGCCGATCATCTCGCCGAAAGCGACGCCCACGCCTTGTACCTGGCGCGGCGCATAGTCGGCAATCTGAATCGTGGCAAGCCCATTAGCATGGAGCTCGCGTCGCCCGAGGAACCTGCCTACGACCCGGAGGAGCTCTACGGTGTCATCCCCACGGACACGCGCAAGCCCTATGACGTGCGCGAAGTGATCGCCCGCATCGTGGACGGCTCGCGCCTGGACGAGTTCAAGGCGCGCTACGGGACGACCCTGGTCACCGGCTTCGCGCGCCTGCATGGCTATCCCGTCGGCATTATCGCCAACAACGGCATCCTGTTCAATGAATCGGCGCAGAAGGGCGCGCACTTCGTCGAGCTGTGCGCCCAGCGCGGCATTCCACTCGTGTTCCTGCAGAACATCACCGGCTTCATGGTCGGGCGCAAGTACGAGAACCAGGGGATCGCCAAGGACGGCGCGAAGATGGTCACTGCGGTAGCCTGCGCCCGGGTGCCGAAGTTCACGCTCATCATCGGCGGCAGTTTCGGCGCCGGCAACTACGGCATGTGCGGGCGCGCCTATGCGCCGCGCTTCCTGTGGATGTGGCCCAACGGGCGCGTGTCGGTCATGGGTGGTGAGCAGGCGGCGAGCGTGCTCGCCACCATCCGCCGCGACGCCCTGGAAGCGGCCGGCAAGAGCTGGAGCTGGGAGGACGAAGAAGCGTTCAAGGCGCCTATTCGCGCTCAGTACGAAACGCAAGGTCATCCCTACTATGCGACGGCGCGTCTGTGGGACGACGGTGTCATCGACCCGGCGCAGACGCGCCGCGTGCTGACGCTGGGCATCTCGGCGGCGCTGAACGCGCCGATCGAGCAGACCCGTTTCGGCGTCTTCCGCATGTGACGGCATGGACAGGCAACGGGGCGGAAGATCCGTGTACCGGACAGGGATAAGGCGCGGTGCAGTTGCCGCGGCGGCGCTGCTGGTTTCGGCATGTGCCGCGTTGCCCGACGGCGAACGCGTGGAACCGCCCGCGCCGCGACCGGTGAAGATGCTGACGCTGTGGCCGGCAGGCTGGAAAGTGAAATCGCGGCCAGTGCGCCTGGTGGACGACGTGCGCGCGGTACCCTACGTCAAGAAGGGCGGCCGGGATGGTTATGTCGCCTTCCTCGATACGCCTTATCGGCCACGCGCCTTCGCGTTGAATTTGCGCGGCGACTGGGTCTGGCGCACCGGGCACAGCGCCCGCACCGAGGCTGTCGCGGCCTGCGAGCGGCAGTACGGTGTACCGTGCCTGCTTTATGCCGTCGATGACGACGTGGTGTTTCCCGGCTACGAGCTGGGCATCGCGCGGCCGGCGGCGATGGATGACGAATAGCGGCCGGCGCGAGCGCGTGGCCATGCGGACGGGGCAGACCAAACGGAAGGGAGAGTTTGCATGAACGAAGCAACGGTGCTCACCGAGGTCGACGGCGGCGTCGGCATCATCACGCTCAACCGCGCCGAGCGGCACAACGCGTTCGATGACATCGTGATCGGCGAGCTGACGATCGCACTGCGCGATCTGGCGCTGAATGCCGGCGTGCGCGTCGTTGTCCTGTCCAGCTCCGGGAGGAGCTTCTGCGCCGGGGCCGACCTCAACTGGATGCGCCAGGCGGCCGGCTATACGAAGGACGAGAACTTGCTCGACGCGCGCGCCCTGGGCGAGTTGTTGCGCACCCTGAACGAGCTGCCCAAACCGACCATCGCCCGCGTTCAGGGGCCCGCTTACGGCGGCGGGGTCGGCTTAATCGCCGCATGCGACATCGCCGTGGCCACCTTCGACGCTCAATTCGCCCTGACCGAAGTGAAGCTGGGCATCGTGCCAGCGGTGATCAGCCCTTACGTCATCGCCGCCATAGGCGAACGCAAGGCCCGGCGCTACATGCTCAGCTCCGAGCGCTTCTCCGCATCCGAGGCCTATCGCATCGGGTTGGTGCACGAGATCGTCCCCACCGAGCTCGAACTCGACGAGGCGGTGGGCGAACTGGTGGACGCCCTGCTCGCCGGCGGCCCGGCGGCCCAAGCGGAATGCAAGGCGCTGATTCGCGGCGTCGCCGGGCGGCCCATCGATGTCGCCCTGATCGACGACACCGCCCAGCGCATCACACGCATCCGCGCTTCGGCGGAGGGCAGGGAAGGCATGGCGGCGTTCCTGGAGAAACGCAAGCCGGCATGGATGACAAAGACATGAACCACAGAGACACAGAGGCACAGAGGAATGCACAGAGTGAATCGCATTTCTCTGTGTTCATCTCTGTGTCTCTGTGCCTCTGTGGTGGAAGTTGATGTTCACCAAAATTCTCATCGCCAATCGCGGCGAAATCGCCTGCCGGGTCATCAAGACTGCGCGCCGGCTGGGCATTCACACCGTTGCCGTTTATTCCGAGGCCGACGCCGAGGCGCGCCACGTGCGCCTGGCCGACGAGGCGGTGCTGATCGGCCCGGCGCCCGCGCGTGAGAGTTATCTGGTCGTCGCCACCATCCTGGAGGCGGCGCGCAAGACCGGCGCCCAGGCGATTCATCCGGGCTACGGCTTCCTGTCCGAGAACGAGGAGCTCGCCGAGGCCTGCGCGCGTTCGGGCATCGTCTTCATCGGCCCGCCGGTCACGGCAATCCGCGCCATGGGTTCGAAGTCCGAGGCGAAGCGGCTGATGGAGAGCGCCAGCGTGCCGCTGGTGCCCGGTTACCACGGCGACATTCAGGAGCCCTCATTCCTTCAGGCACAGGCGCAGCATGTCGGCTATCCGGTACTGATCAAGGCGGCCCTGGGCGGCGGCGGCAAGGGCATGCGCATCGTCGAGCAGGCGGCGGACTTCGCCGCGGCTCTCGAGTCATGCCGGCGCGAAGCACGTGCCGCGTTCGGCGATGACACTGTGCTGGTGGAGAAATATCTCGTGCGGCCGCGGCACATCGAGATCCAGATATTCGCCGATAGCCGCGGCAACTGCGTGCATATGTTCGAGCGCGACTGCTCGGTACAGCGCCGTCACCAGAAAGTGCTTGAGGAGGCGCCCGCCCCCGGCATGACGCCCGGGCGGCGGCAGACCATGGGCCGGGCGGCGGTGGAGGCGGCACGGGCAGTCGGTTATGTCGGTGCCGGTACCGTCGAGTTCATCGCCAGCCAGGAGGGGGCCTTCTACTTCATGGAGATGAACACGCGCCTGCAGGTGGAGCATCCGGTGACCGAGATGATCACCGGGCTGGACCTGGTGGAATGGCAGTTGCGCGTGGCCGCCGGCGAGCCACTGCCGCTCACCCAGGAGCAATTGTCGATCCGCGGTCACGCGCTGGAGGCGCGCATCTACGCCGAAGATCCGGCCAAGGGTTTCCTGCCTTCCATCGGCCGGCTCAGCCATCTCGCGCCGCCGGCGGAATCGCTCAACGTACGGGTGGACACGGGTGTGGACCAGGATGACGAAATCACGCCCCACTACGATCCGATGATCGCCAAGCTCATCGTCTGGGATGTAGACCGCGAGCGGGCATTGGCACGCATGCTGCAGGCATTGGCACAGTACCGCATCGTCGGCGTTGCCAACAACGTCGAGTTCCTGTCCCGGCTGGTCGCTTGCCCGGCTTTCGCCAATGCCGATGTGGATACCGGACTAATCGAGCGCGAGCATGCCTTTCTGTTCCCCGAGCGCGAGACCGTGCCCCAGGACGTATTTCTGGTCGCCGCGCTGGCGACGCTGCTGCGCGAAGAGGACGGCGCGCGTGTTGCGGCGGCGCGCGACGCGGACCCATTCTCGCCCTGGCACCTGCGTGACGGCTGGCGGCTGAACTCGCGCTGCGAGCGCAAGCTCGTCTTCCGCGTCGGCGACTTGGAGAGGTCCGTGCAGGTCGGCTACGCTGCCGGCGGCTACGAGCTGACGCTGGAGGGCCGGCGCATCCTGGCGCGGGGCGAATTGGGCGCGAACTCGATGCTGCGCGTCGATCTCTCCGGCATGCGCATGGATGCCTCGGTAGTGGTGGCAGGGGAAAAGCGCCACGTCTTCCTCCATGGCCGGGTCTATCAGCTTGCGCGGGTGGACCCGCTCTACCATGGCACCGAGGGCGGCGGTGCCGAAGGTGGGCTGCTCGCGCCGATGCCCGGCAAGATCATTGCCCTGCTGGCAAGCGCGGGCGCGCGCGTCGCGAAGGGCGCGCCGCTGCTGATCCTGGAAGCAATGAAAATGGAGCACACCATCAATGCGCCGGCGGCGGGCCTGCTGAAATCCTTCCGGTTCGTGGTCGGCGAGCAGGTAAGCGAGGGCGCCGAGTTGGTGGAATTCGAAGCGGATAGTGAGTAACCAAATGAACCACAGAGACACAGAGGCCCAGAGGAATTCACAGAGAATTCTTTCTTTCCTCTGTGCAACCCTCTGTGCCCCTGTGCCTCTGTGGTGAGGTTTTCCCATGACGCTGCCAAGCCATGTCAGGATCGTCGAAGTCGGCCCCCGCGACGGTTTGCAGAACGAGCGGCAGGTTGTGTCGACGGCCGTCAAGGTCGAGCTGATCGACCGTCTCGGCCGGGCCGGCCTCAAGGCCATCGAAGCGACCTCCTTCGTCTCGCCCAAATGGGTGCCGCAGATGGCGGACAACGCTGCAGTCATGGCCGCGATTCGGCGCTGGCCAGGGGTAGCCTATCCCGTGCTCACCCCGAACATGAAAGGCTTTGAGGCAGCGCTGGCGGCCGGCGCCGAGGAGGTTGCGGTGTTCGGCGCCGCCTCGGAAGCGTTCTCGCAGAAGAACATCAACTGCTCCATCGCCGAGAGCCTGGCGCGCTTCCGGCCGGTGGTCGAGGCGGCGCGTGCCCATGACGTGCGGGTGCGCGGCTATGTTTCCTGCGCGCTCGGCTGCCCCTATCAGGGCGAGGTGGTACCCGAGGCGGTGGCCGCGGTGGCGGCGGTCTTGTTCGAGATGGGCTGCTACGAGATTTCCCTCGGCGACACCATCGGCGTCGGCACGCCGGGACGCTGCCAGCGGATGCTCGAGGCCGTGGCGGCGCGCGTGCCGGTGGACCGGATCGCCGGTCACTATCACGACACCTACGGCCAGGCGCTGGCCAACGTTTACGCTTCCCTCGAGCTGGGCGTGGCGGTGTTCGACACCTCGGTGGCCGGGCTCGGCGGCTGCCCCTACGCCGCCGGCGCGTCGGGCAACGTCGCCACGGAGGATGTCGTGTACCTGCTGAACGGGCTGGGCATCGAAAGCGGCGTCAACCTCGACGCCGTGGTGGACACGGCAGTGTGGATCAGCGGCGTGCTCGGCCGGCCCTGCGCCTCGCGCGTGTCGCACGCGCTGCTCGCCAAGCGCGGCATGACGTGCTAGTGACTGGATCATGGCCATCGCCTCGCCGTGCATCAACGTCTGCCGCATGGATCCGGTCACGGGCCTGTGCGAAGGCTGCCAGCGCACCCTTGAGGAGATTGCCGTTTGGGGAAACGCCAGCGACGAGTGCAAGCAAGCGATCCTCGCACACGTCGCACGGCGCCGCGAAACCGCCCACGATCCGTGGCACGGGGCGCTGCGTTGCGACTGCGAGGATCTTTGAAGTGCAATTCACCACCAAGGACACAAAGGACACCAAGAAAAAGCGATGCAAGGCGCAAACAGTAACTTGCCTGGCAAGCGAACTCCCTGCACTTCGATCACTTGAACGTCCTTGGTGTCCTTGGTGGTAAGAAAGAGTTTTCACGTCAATTGGCTTTGCAGATTGCCCATCGGATTTGCCGTGAAGACTGGAGGCTCAACGTGCATCGACTGGTCTGGTACTTCGATTTCATCTCGCCCTTCTCCTACCTGCAGTGGTGCACGTTGCGCGAGCTACCGGCGTTCGAGGCGGCGCACCTGCGCCCGGTGTTGTTCGCGGCGCTGTTGAAGCACTGGCAGCACAAGGGGCCGGCGGAGATTCCGGGCAAGCGCCGCTTCACTTACCGCCATGTCGTGTGGCTCGCCGAGCAGTATGGTATTCCGCTGCGCTTTCCGCCAGCACATCCCTTCAATCCCGTGCGGGCACTGCGCCTGGCCGAGGCGCTCGGTGGGCAGCGAAAAGTGGTGGACACGATTTTCCGGTTCATCTGGGAGGAGGGACGCGATCCGAACACGGCGATCGAATGGAACGTCATCCAGACGCGGCTCGGCATGGTCGACGGCGATGCGCTGGCGAACGCACCCGAGGTCAAGGCGCGGCTGCGCGCAAACGGTGAGGAGGCGATCGCCGCTGGCGTCTTCGGCGTGCCGACCATGCTCATCGACGGCGAGCTGTTCTGGGGCTTCGATGCCACGGACATGGCGCTCGCCTATCTGCGCGAGCCCGACCGATTCGACCGGGGCGAGTATCCGCGGGTGAGCGAGTTGCCGGTCGCCGCCATGCGTCGTGACGTGGTGTGAGTTTGCTGCCGCCGCAGATTTGCGTGCTCGAGCGCGGCTGGCTGTCGTCGAACAACGTCCTGTTTTTGGAAGGTGAGCAGGCGGCGCTGGTGGATTCGGGCTACGTCAGCCACGCGGAGCAGACCGTGGCGCTGGTTCGGCTTGCGCTGGCGGGTCGGCGCCTGACGCGGCTGCTCAATACCCATTCTCACTCCGATCACATTGGCGGCAACGCCGCCGTTCAGCGCGCCTTTGGCTGCACCATCGCCATCCCCGAGGGCATCGAGGAAGCGGTAACCAACTGGGACGAGCACGCGCTACTGCTCACATCTACCGAACAGACTGCCGAAGCTTTCGCCCATGATGCAACGATTGCCTCCGGTGCGGAGTTCGAACTGGGCGGCTTGCTCTGGCGCGCCCTGCCGGCGCCCGGCCACGACATGCACGCCCTGGTGTTTCATTGCGCCGAAAAGCGCATCCTAATCTCCGGCGACGCGCTCTGGCACGATGGCTTCGGCGTCATTTTCCCGGAGCTGTCCGGCGCCGACGGCTTCGGGCCGACCCGCGCTACGCTGGAGATGATCGGCGCGCTGGCTATCGACGTCGTCATCCCCGGCCACGGCCCGCCCTTCGCCGACGTGGACGAGGCGCTGGCCCGCGCTTTCGCGCGCCTCGCCGCCTTCGAGGCGGACGGCACTCGGTTGGGCCGTCACGCCATCAAGGTGCTCGTTACCTTCATGCTCCTGGAGAAGCGCCGGCTGCCCAGCGCCGAGCTACCGCGTTACCTAGCCGAAGCGGAACTGGCGCGCCGCATCAACGACCGCTTCCTCCACAGCACACCCGAAGCGCTGAGCGGCTGGCTGGTGGCGGAACTCGCCCGCGCCGGTGTAGTACGCGAGCGCGACGGCGTGCTCATCGCATCCTAGAACGCGATCGAACGACCGCCACCGACCCCGTCCGCGGCGCTTCTGCTCGCCAAAGCATTTGCCATACCCGCTCGTACTGGATCGCGTTTTCGCTCGCTGCGGCCGCGCGGCGCGCCTTTCTCGCTACCTCGTTGAACCGCCCGCTGGCGCACGACCCCGGCCGGTCCAGCGGACCGCTTGTTACAGACTGTTACCGACAGCCGGGACACCGACATCATTGCGTTGTCGTTGCGCGCTAAGTTCGTCCATGGCGTGCGAAGGCCATTTGCGCCGCGCCAACCCCAACAGGCGCCATTGCCGGCGCCGTCGAAGAACAGGACGAGGAGACGAAGCGTGCCAAGCTTGGCCAGCGTAAGAACACTCGCGACGCAGCCGCCCGTGCGCGGCTGGAACGAGGCACTCGACCCCCGGTATCCGGCCGACGGACTGACGTTATCTGAGCTCGAACTGATCGAGGCCGCCGGCGGCCACCGACGGACCCTCCGGCGCGGCGAAGTCCTCATCCTCACCGGCATGCCGTTTCGTTCCATCTATGCGCTGCGCCAGGGCTCGTTCAAGAGCCGTTTTACCAGCGAGGGCGGCAAGGAGCAGATCGCTGCGTTCTACATGGCGGGCGATCTCCTGGGCGTCGATGCCATCGGCGCCGAGGTTCACAACTGCGATGTGGTCGCCATCGAGAACAGCGAGGTGTACGAGATCGCCTACGGCATGCTGCTGCGCCTGATGCGCGCCGAACCTACGTTGCAGCGGCAGATCCATCGCCTAATCAGCCGCGAGATGCAGCGCGACCAAGGTGTCGTACTGCTTCTTGGCAGCATGCGCGCCGGCCAGAAGTTGGCAATGTTCCTACTTGGTCTGTCGCACCGGCTGGCGATCCGCGGCTGCTCGCCGACGAGAATCACCCTGCGCATGACGCGCGAGGAGATTGGCAACTATCTGGGCATGACGATCGAGACGGTCAGCCGCACCCTCACGCGCCTTGAGGACGAGGGGATGATCATCATGCATGGCCGGGACGCAGAGTTGTGCGATATCGACCGCCTGCGGCGGCTGATTAGCACGCCAGCATATCGCTTTTGAACGCTGAGGGAGGAACGCGGCGATGGGCAAGGTGATCATGTTCGATGAAGCCCGGGCAGTTCGACGGCAGTTCGCCGGACCGGCGCAGGCGCTTGCGCCGCGCTCCGCACGTGGCCGTCATGTCGGGCCCTTCGCGCCGGCCGAGACGGCGCGCGTGGTCGAGGGCGCGACGACATTTGCCTGGTGGCCTGTGACCTTCGGCCTGCGGCTTTGGGAGCAATCGCTGGCAGCGCTCGGTGCCGCAGCCGACGTGCCGCAGCCGCGGCGGGACGGTGCGCGCGCACGCCATCAATGAATCAGAGGGATCCCGTCCCCATGGGCATTCGGCCCGTGGTCTGCATCGTCGACGACGATGCTGACGTGCTGGAGATGCTGGCCACGGCCGCTCAGCTCGCGGGCTTCGATGCCGTGCCCCTGCACCGCGCCGAGGATTTCCTCTCCTCGGCGTGGGCGCGGGACTTCGACTGTCTGGTGCTCGACATCCATCTCCCGGGCATGACGGGGCTGGAACTGCTCGGACGTCTGGCGCAGGCTTCGCGGGCCTCGCGCGTGCTCATCGTCAGCGGCGACGCCGACAGCAGAGAGCGCGATGCGGCGCGACGCCTCGGTGCGGCGGCGGTTCTCGTCAAGCCGTTCGACGTGGCTGCGCTGATCGAGCGGGTGCGCGGCGTGGTCGCCGGGCACGTTGCGGCGGCCGTGTCGGTGCAGCCCCCCGCACCATCGGGCACGCCCCTCACGTCCTGACGGGTAGTCAAGACCCGTTGCCGTCGACCTCCGACCGCAAGCCGGCAGGCGGCCCTGCGCCCTTCGGTGCGCGTGTCCCGCCGTCGAGCATCTCGCGCACCTTCGCCGCCAAGACCTCACGGCTATAGGGTTTGGCGAGCAGGGCAGCGCCTTCGTCCATCTGACCCGAGGCAGGCAGCGCGCCACGCGCATAGCCGGAGGTGTACAGAACTTTTAGCGTGCTATGCCGGGCGCATGCCTCGCGGGCCAGGTCGACCCCGGTCATGCCGCCGGGAAGAATCACGTCGGTGAACAACAGCTCAACGCGGGCGTTGCGCTCCAGCATCGCCAACGCCTGGCGCGGATCGGCCGCTTGCAGCACGGCGTAGCCGAGACTGTCGAGAAAACCGACCGCCACCTGGCGTACGTCCTCGTCGTCTTCCACCACCAGTACGGTTTCGCTACCGCGCAGGTGGTCGTGCCCGGCCGCCTCGACCACCCTGCTGTCGGCATGCTCGGCCAACGGCAGGTATAAACGCACCGTCGTGCCGTAGCCCGGTTCGCTGTAGATCTTCAGATGGCCGCCGGACTGCTTGACAAAGCCATAAACCATGGACAAGCCCAGTCCACTGCCCTTGCCGGCTTCCTTAGTGGTGAAGAAGGGTTCGACGGCGCGCGCCAGCACCCCCGCAGGCATGCCCGTTCCCGTGTCGCTGACCGTCATGAGTACGTAGTTCCCGGGCACAACACCGCCTTCCCGCGCAGAGTAGTCGGCGTCCAAAGACACGGCTTCGATGCCGATCGCCAAGCGCCCACCGCGCGGCATGGCGTCGCGGGCATTGAGCGCCAGGTTGAGCAAGGCGTTCTCCACCTGTCCCGGGTCGGCGAAGGCGTGCGGCACCTGCGCGTCGACGCGCGTGATGACGTCGATGTTCTCGCCCAGGGTCCGGCGCAGCATGTCCGACATGCCGGCGACCAGCTCGGCCAGGTCGATGCTGGCGGGATTGAGCATCTGGCGCCGGGAGAAGGCGAGCAGCTTGCGCGTCAGCTCGGCACCGCGGCCGGCCGAGCGCGCCGCCGCGGCGACAAGTCTAGCGCTCAGCGCATCGCCGCCGGTCTGATCGCCGAGCATCTGCAGATTGCCCTGGATAACGGTGAGCAGATTGTTAAAGTCGTGGGCGATGCCGCCGGTGAGCTGACCGACCGCCTCCATCTTCTGCGCCTGGCGCAGGGCCTCTTCGGTCTGTTTGCGCTCGGTGAGATCGCGCGTGATCTTGGCGAAGCCACGCAGCGTGCCCGGACGGTCGGCAAGCGCCGTGATAACGACGTCGGCCCAGAAGCGCGTGCCATCGCTGCGTATGCGCCAGCCTTCGTCCTCGATCCGGCCGTTGTCGCGGGCCAGTCGCAACTGGCGTTCGGGCTCGCCCGCCGCGACTGCCTCCGGCGGATAAAAACACGAGAAATGTCGGCCGATGATCTCTTCCGCCGAATAGCCCTTGATCGCCTGCGCGCCAGCGCTCCAGGTGGCGACCCGGCCGGTCGGGTCGAGCATGATGATGGCGTAATCCTTTATGCTGTCCACGAGCAGGCGCAATTGCGCTTCACCGGCGGCGAGCGCCTCTTCGGTACGCACCCGCTCGGTAATCTCGCGTCGCAGCGCCTGGTTAGCCACCGCCAGCTCGCGGGTGCGCTCGGCCACGCGCGACTCGAGCTCGTCGCGCGCCTGACGCAGCGCCAGCTCGATCTGCTTGCGTTCGCTGATGTCGCGCACGGACGCGTAGATCAGCCGAACACCGTCGGCGCCCAGCGGGCTGAGACCGATTTCCACGGGAAACTCACTGCCGTCCTTGCGCTGGCCCTTGAGGTCGGCGTTCAGCCCCATGGGCCGCAGGGAGGGATCGGCGAGGTAGTCATCGCGCCTACGACTGTGACGCTCGCGCAGGTTCGCCGGCACGAGCATTTCGACCCTCTGTCCGATCAATTCCCCGCGCGCATAGCCGAACAGCCGTTCCGTCTGGGCGTTGACGAGGACGATGCGCCCGGCGCCGTCCACCACCACCACTCCGTCCGGGGCGGCTTCCAGCAGACCGCGGTAGGTTTCCAGCTCGTTCATGACAGATGGCCGTTCAGCCGCGCTCGACCACGGCAGTGAAGATGTAGCCGGCACCGCGCACCGCCTTGATCAGTTGCGGGTTGGCCGGGTCCGATTCGAGTTTCTTGCGCAGGCGTCCGACCTGGACGTCGATGGCGCGATCGAACGGACCCGCCTCGCGATTGCGGGTCGCCTCCAACAGGTGGTCGCGGGAGAGAACGCGGTTCGGGCTGCGCACGAGTGCCGCCAGCAGCTCGAACTCGCCGGTGGTCAGCAGCACTTCGCTGCCGCCGGGCGCCGTCAGGCGCCGCCCGCCCAGATCGAACTGCCAGCCGGCAAAGCGCATCACCTCGGGGGTCGGCGTCGAATCGGCAGCGTGCTGCACTGGACGCGCTCGCCGCAGCACGCTACGAATGCGCGCCAGCAGCTCGCGCAGATCGAAGGGTTTGGCCACGTAGTCGTCGGCGCCCACCTCCAGGCCAACCACCCGGTCCACCGGCTCGCCCTTGCCGGTGACGATGATCACCGCCACAGCGGTATGCTCGCGCAGGTAGCGGGTCAGCCGCAGGCCGTCTTCGCCAGGCAGCCCCAGGTCCACCAGCACCAGGTCGACGGCTGTGGCAGCCATCTGCCGACGCATTTCGGCACCGTCTCCGGCCGTGAGTACGTGGTAACCCTGGCCCGTGAGGTAGCCCTCGAGCAGGTCACGGATGTCCTCCTCGTCGTCCACGACGAGGAGCGTTTCTTGTACAGGCATCTCGCGTCGCGGATTTTGTTGGGGTGTGGTTCCGACGCAGGGTGCGGCCCCTTCGCACGCTGTGCCGGGCGAGAATGCGTGTCATTATATAGAACAGCGCGGAAGAAGACAGCGGTTGTATGCGGCGGCGCAGCGGCAGACGGGCCGTGCGCGTCGACTGGCGGACACGTCGCCGCTCGGCGCGCCGGGCGGTTGGCAATCAGGCGTCAGTGGCTGGCTTCATGCTAAAAATGGTGCGGCGCGGGCGCTTCCGTGTCCTGGGCAGTCAGCGCGCAGCCGACGTGGTGCATGCTGGCGCCGACGGGACGATAGACGCCGTAGCGCAGCAGGAACTCGCGCTGCACGGCGTAGGCTTCGCGCTCGAGCCGGATCACTTCCTCGCAGGAACGCTCGGCTGCGTAGCCGCCGGACTTGTACTGCAGGAAGTGCACCATCTCGTGGACCAGCACTGAGGCGGCAAACAGGTCGTTGTGCGGATCGAGTCGCTCGTCCAAGTACATCCTGTTGCCCGGTGGAAACCAGCCGAGCACCTTGCACGGCCGGCCGCCGCAGGCGTGCTCGGCCAAGTAGCTGCCGGGCACGCTCACCACCTCCGCCTGGGTCGTCGGCGCAGCGTAGCCGGACAGCGTCACTGCCCAGGACATCAGTACGGCATACAGCTCGTGCATGATCCACCTCGCTCCGTGGCGGTTCCACCGGTTGATACGCGTCGCGCGTCGCGCCGGATCCACACCCAGGGTGCCTGAGATAGGTCACGCTTCCGTCACGCGTGCCTCATGTGTCCGTCGCGCCGGCCGCCAGGCGGCTACGAGGTCACTATCACGGGCCGGCCAAAGAAGTAGCCCTGAAACAGGTCGAAGCCCAGTTCCAGGCAGCGGCGCGCCCGGTCCCGGGTCTCGACCTTTTCCGCCAGGAGCCGCGCTGGATAGAGCTTGAGTCGGCGTACCAGCGCGTCCAGTGCCGCGCTGTCGGTGGCCAGCACGTCCACCTTGACGATGTCGGCAATTCCGAGCAGCGGCTCGTCGCATTCCCGGAAGCTCGTAACGTCGTCAAGCGCCAGACGGAAACCGAGACGCTTGAGCGCGCGGCAGCGCTCGATCACGGCGCCGTCCACGGCCATCGTTTCCAGCAGTTCAAGCACCACGCGCCCACGCGGCAGCCGCTCCAGCGCGCGGCTCATGAGCATTTCGCGGTCGACGTTGATAAAACCGGTGCAGGGCCCCAGCACGGTCGCCACGCCCAGCCGGTCGAATGCCTGGCCCATCACCTGGGCGGTCGCTGCTGCCTCGTCGCTGACGCATGCGGCGCACGGGTCTGCGGCGTCGCGATAGAGCAGTTCGTAAGCCAGAATGTTGCGGCGGCGGTCGACGATGGGTTGGCGGCCCAAAAACAGATCGGTTCTCGCGTGCGGCATGGTGATTGCCTCCCGGCTCGTCGATGGATCGCGGCGACCCATCGAACCATGCAACAAGGCTACCGAACACGCGTAAATGCGCGATGTCGCAGGGCGGTCGTCTTTGTCTCGTTGTGTAACGGTGTGTAAGTCAACGCGCTCTGCGGTCCAGGACAAACGATGCGGGCCGCCGTGGTGGCGCGGCAACTCCTGCCGCCTTGAATTCCCGGCCAGCTCATCTACGATGAGATGACTAACCCGCCGCGGCGGGGTCCAACCAGCGTGCAACCCTGCCCAACGCGGCAGGTGCGGCGTGCCCGCTTCACACGGAGACGAGGACGCATGACGCCGATATCGGCGCTTGCGGAAGGGCCGATATGCCAGCCGGTCGGCTGCCAAGATATGCGGAATCGTCGTGGAGCCGAGGAGACACGAACAATCGTTGCAGCATCCGGCCACGATCGCGGCGGAAGCCGGAGCGCAACTGGCGCCGCTGAACATGATCGGCGCTTCGGCGCCGTTCTACGAGATGCTGCGCCGCATCGGCAAGATCGCCCGCAGCGATGCGCCGGTATTGATCGAAGGCGAAACCGGCGCCGGTAAGGAGCTTGCGGCCCGGGCGATCCACTACCTCGGCGCGCGGCGCGGCAAACCCTTCGTGCCCATCAACTGCGGCGCCATTCCCGACAGCCTGATCGAAGCCGAGTTGTTCGGCCATGAACGCGGCGCGTTCACCGATGCCAAGCAGGCACGCGCGGGTGTCATCGCCCAGGCGCAGGCAGGCACCCTGTTCCTGGACGAAATCGACAGCCTCTCGCTCAAGGCACAAGTGACCCTGTTGCGTTTCCTCCAGGACTTGCGTTACCGCCCGCTCGGCCACAGCAAGGAGGTTGCCTCCGACGTGCGCATCCTGGCCGCGACCAACCAGCCGGTAGCATCGCTCGTCCAGGGCGGGGGATTCCGCGACGACCTGTTGTACCGCCTGAACATTCTCTCGCTTGCAATTCCCGCGTTGCGCCAGCGCCCCGGCGACCCCGAACTGCTCGCCCAGCACCTGGTCGCGCGCTACTGCGCGCGCTACGGACTGCCGCGAAAGGCCCTGCACCCCGCGACCATCGACTGGATACGTGGCCACGCCTGGCCCGGCAATGTCCGCGAGCTGGACAACCTGATACACCGGGAAGTGCTACTCGCCGATGGTGACGAGATCCTTTACTGCGGTGAAGCCGGTGCGGCGTTCGGTAGCGCGCGCGTCGCGCCCGACGAGGAGCTGAATTTCCATCGCGCCAAGCTGCAGGCCGTCGCACAATTCGAGCAGGCATACCTGACGCGCCTGATGACGCGCAGCCGCGGCAATGTCACCCTGGCAGCCCGGCTCGCCGGCAAGGAGCGGCGCGCGCTCGGCAAGCTGCTCAAGAAACACCACATCGACCGTTCCCGCTTCCTCGCCTGAGGGCGCTGCCGCCGTCGGGTGCACGCCGATGCACCGTTCGCCTCCGGGCGGGTCGAACTCGACCCACGGAAGGGGTGCTCCCGACCCACTGCGCAAGAGCGCTCCGCGTCTTCTACTTCTCTCGCCCTCCCGCAGGCCGGGCGGGTCGCTTTCCGCGCAGTGCAAGACGCGCGCGAGGAAACACTCCTCGACCGTTCAAAGACCTGCGTTCGCGCTTGGGCTGGCACAGCGATTGCGTCGTCGTGCCGGCGGACTGTCTGCGCACGCGGACAAGGGAGCGGCGGCCATGCCGGATTTGGACGAGCAGCGTGTGACAAGGATTTCGGAGGCGATCATGAGCTATTTCGATTCCCACCCGAATGCGGCTGACAGCGTCACCGGCATCATGCAGTGGTGGCTGCCACGAAGCTTGTCGGCCCCGGACGTGGCAGAGGTGAAGACGGCCCTCGACCGTTTGGTCGCCGCCGGCCAGGCGCGCCGCAGCCTGCTGCCCGACGGGACTGAACTCTACGGCCGCTGTCCCTTGGCCGACAACCGCGACGCTGTGCAATGAGCGGTACTGCCGCCCCAACGTCTGAACAAGGAGGAATGCGATGCCCGTCACCATCAGCTACCCAGGCGTGTATGTCGAAGAACTGCCGAGCGGCGTACGCACCATCACCGGTGTGCCGACATCGGTGACAGCCTTCGTCGGCCGGGCGTGGCGCGGTCCGACCGACGAGCCAGTGAAAATCACCAGCAACGCGGACTACGAGCGCACTTTCGGCGGGCTCTGGCGCGACAGCACTATGAGCTACGCCGTTCAGCAGTTTTTCGCCAATGGCGGCAGCCAAGCGCTGGTCGTCCGTGTGGCCAAGCGCGGCGCCGGCACCGTTGCGACGCCGGCCACGATCTCGCTCACCGGCGGCGCCAAGTTTAAGGCCGCCAATCCCGGAAGTTGGGGCATGAACCTCAAGCTGACGGTGGACGACAAGACGAAGACCCCGGGAGACGCGAAGCTGTTCAACCTCATCGTGCTAGACGATCCTGAGACCCGCGACGACAGCATCAAGCGCGGCGGCAGCGGCGCACGTGAAGTGTTCCTCAACGTCTCGGTGGACGCCGGGAGCCCGCGCTTCGTCACAAAGGTGCTGGAGCAGCAGTCGCAACTGCTGCGGGTGGACAGCGGTCTGGGCGCGAGCGCGCCGGGGCCGCAGACGAAGGGTGCCGATGCCGCTTCCGGCAAGGACGGCGACGCCATCGGCGAGAACGAGGTCATCGGCACCGCCAACGATGCCGCCAAGCTGGGCTTGTACGCGCTGAAGAAGGCCGATCTTTTCAACCTGCTGTGCATCCCACCCTACACGCCGACCACGACGGACAACGGCGTGGCCACGACCTGGAAGGAGGCGGCGAAATTCTGCAAGGACCGGCGCGCCCTGCTAATCGTGGACGCCCCGAAGGACTGGACGCTGGATTCGGCGGCGACCAGCTATCCGCCGAAGAAGATCGGCGACTACAGCGCGGTGGAGCGCGCCTACGCAGCCCTCTACTTCCCGCGCCTGCTGATGCCCGACCCGCTCCAGGACAACAACCTCGATGAGTTCGCACCCTGCGGTGCGGTGGCCGGCATCATGAGCCGCACCGACGCCGAGCGCGGTGTCTGGAAAGCCCCCGCCGGCATCGAAGCAGGCATGCGGGGAGTCCTCGGCCTGTCGATCAACAGCCTGCCGGGAAGCATGACCGACAAGGAGAACGGTGATCTCAATCCCCTGGGCATCAACTGCCTGCGCAGTTTCCCCAATATCGGCCATGTCGTCTGGGGTGCGCGCACGCTCGAGGGATCCGACATTCTTGCGTCCCAGTGGAAGTACGTGCCGGTGCGCCGCCTCGCCCTGTTCATCGAAGAGAGCCTGTTCCGCGGCACCCAGTGGGTCGTCTTCGAGCCCAACGACGAACGGCTCTGGGCGCAGATCCGGCTCAACGTCGGCGCCTTCATGAACAATCTGTTCCGCCAGGGTGCCTTCCAGGGCATCAATCCGCGCGACGCCTACTTCGTTAAGTGCGACAAGGAAACCACGACGCAGAACGACATCAACCAGGGCATCGTCAATATCGTGGTCGGGTTTGCGCCGTTGAAGCCGGCCGAATTCGTGATCATCAAGATCCAGCAGATCGCCGGCCAGATCCAGACCTAGGAGACGCTCATGGCACAGTTTTCCGTCAATGCGCAGCGCTTCGATCCCTACAAGAACTTCAAATTCCGGGTCAAATGGGACGGGCGCTATGTCGCCGGGGTTTCCAAGGTGGGCGCGCTGAAGCGCTCCACCGAGGTGGTGGAGCATCGCGAGGGCGGTGATCCGTCCACGTCGCGCAAGTCGCCCGGCCGCGTCAAGTTCGAGGCGATTACCCTCGAACGGGGCGTCACGCATGACTCCGAGTTCGAGAAGTGGGCCAACAAGGTGTGGAACTTCGGCTCCGGTCTGGGCGCGGAAGTGTCGCTGAAGGATTTCCGCAAGGACATCATCATCGACGTGTACAACGAAGCCGGACAACTGGCCATCGCCTACAAAGTGTTCCGCTGCTGGGTGTCCGAGTTCCAAGCCCAGGCCGACCTCGACGCCAACGCCAACGCCGTGTTGATCCAGTCGCTCAAGCTCGAAAACGAGGGCTGGGAGCGCGACTATGACGTGAGCGAGCCGAGCGAGCCGAGCTTCACCGAGCCGGCGTGACGTCACAACCGGCGATGCGCAGGTCCATTACGACGGCATGAGGCATCACCGTGCAGCCGCTCTCGCCCGCCGACATCCTTGATCTGTGGCAGGCAGGCGCGCCGCTGGCGCCGGCCGAGCGCGCGCTGGCCATGCTGCGCCATGCGGCGCCGGAATGCCCGGTGCCGTCGCTCGCCGCTCTGCCGGTCGGCCGCTGCGATGTGCTGCTTCTGCGGCTGCGTCAGGCGACCCTCGGTGATGCATTGAGCGCCGTCGCCACCTGTCCCCACTGCGGCGAAACGCTGGAGTTCGTTCTCAGCTGCGAGCGGCTGCTCGGCGCGGGAACAAGCACGCCGGACTCGGGTCGTTACCCGGTCGAAGCCGCCGGCTACCGCGTCCTGGTAAGGCCGCCCAACCCTGTCGATCTCGTCGCTGCCGGCCGCTACGCCAACCTTGCCCAGGCGAAACAGACGCTGCTCGCCCGGTGCGTGGTCGAGGCGACCCGCGCCGGTGCTCCGGCCGACGCCGGGGAGCTGCCCGCGATGGTGGTGGAGGCGATCGGCGCATCACTGCTGGCCGCAGATCCCCACGCTGAAACGCTGCTCGAACTCGCCTGCCCTGGCTGCGGTCATGGCTGGCAAGCGCTATTCGACATCGTGCGTTACTTCTGGGCGGAGATCGTCACCCAGGCGAAGCATCTGCTGCTGGAGGTGGATGCGCTGGCGCGTGCCTACGGCTGGCGCGAGGCTGACATTCTGGCGCTCCCGCCTGCGCGCCGCGCCGCCTATCTCGAGCTGGTGCGGCCATGAGCGATTTCCTTGCCCGGCTGGCCGCGCGGGCCGTAGGCACCGCGGCCATCGTGGTGCCGCGTCCGGCCGCAGCGTTCGCACCGATCGCGGATCTGGCAACTCCCGAACCGGTGACGAATGACACGACAGCTCGGGCGCGCCATAGCCGTGCCACGGCGCCGGAACAAACGTCGTCGCCGGCAGCGGAGCCCGCACGGGAATTCGCCGTCAGCTCGCGCCCGATGCACGCGCCGCCCGTCGTGGCTCTCGACGAGAATGTTCCCGCCCCTGCCGCTTTCTTTGCCGCCGAGATTTTGCCGCCGCAAGAGCCACTGCCCTCGGGACGCAACGCCGAGCGAACGGACCCGGACAGGCGGACACTCGATCGGCCTGCCGGCGGCAATGCGCCGCCCGCGCCACCCGGCAACACAGGCGCGTGCGCTCCCGCGCCACGAGTCGAGCCGCAGGTGCCTACAGGCAGCACGGTGGCACGGGCGTGGGACGGCGGCATGGCAGGAAGATCGCCGGCGTCACGTCGCGACCCGCCCGCGATGACACCGACAGTGCACATCAGCATCGGCCGGGTCGAAGTGCGGGCGAACCAGGTGACGAACGACTCGCCCAGGACACCGCGCAAGTCCGAGTCGGCACAACAGTTGTCCCTCGGCGACTACCTGCGGCGCGGCGGCGGAGACCGGCGATGAGCAGCCCACTGGCCATCGCCGGCGTTACGGCTGTGTTGCGCGATCTGCTCAACAACGGTCTCATCGACCACAACATCGCCGGCGCCATCGGCGCCAATGTCAATGTCACCGCCTCACCGCCGGACGTGATCAAGATCGACGGCGCCAATGCCCAGACCCAGCTCAACCTGTTTCTGCATCAGGTGACGCCCAATCCGGGCTGGCGCAATATCGGGTTCCCCGCGCGCGACGAGCGTGGCGCTCGCCTTACCAACGTGCCCCTTGCCCTTGACCTGCACTACCTGCTCACCGCCTACGGCGCCGAGGACCTGCACAGCGAAATCCTGCTCGGCTATGCCATGCACCTGCTGCACGAGACCCCTGTGCTCGACCGTCAGGCGATCCGTACCGCGCTCGCCGGCGGTATGGTGGACGGCTCGGTGCTGCCGCCTGCCTTCCAGACGCTTGATGCCGCCGACATCGCCGATCAGGTGGAGCAGATCAAGATTGCGCCTTCCAGCCTTGGTGCCGAGGAGATGTCGCGGCTGTGGGCGGCGCTGCAGGCCCACTACCGGCCCACGGCCGCCTATCAGGTGTCGGTGGTACTTATCGACGCACAGCGTCCGACGCGCGCCAGCTTGCCGGTGCTCACCCGCGGCGGGCGTGACCCGCTGACCCAGCAGGAGCGCGGCATCGTCGCCGAAGCGAGTCTGTTGCCGCCTTACCCCACGCTTAGGGGAATCGAACTGCCGAATGGCCAGATCGCCGCCCGTTTAGGCGATGCGCTGACCCTGTCCGGACACCATCTCGACGGTGCCAACGTCAGCGTGCGCTTCGAGCATCCGCGCCTTTCCGATGCCATCGACATCCCAGTCGGCACCAACACCCAGACCGACGAGGTCGCCGTCAGCCTGCCGAACGATGCCCAGGCGCAGATGGACTGGCCGGCCGGGGCCTGGAGCGTTAGCCTCGCGCTGCGGCGTCCGGGCGAATCCCAGATGCGCACCAGCAACGCGGTACCGCTGCTTCTGGCGCCGCGCCTTGACTTGGCGCCGGCAAGCACCAGTGCTACCCGGGACGCCGGAACCGGCGCCGTCACCATCCACCTTGCCTACTCACCCCAGGCCCGCCCCGGACAGAAGCTGAGCCTGAACTGCGGCGGGTTCGAAACGCCGGCGCCGGATTTCGCCGCGTCCAGCGCGGCGCTCGATTTCGTCTTTGCGCAACTGGACGCCGGCCAGCAATGGCTGCGGCTGCGCATCGATGGCGTGGACAGCCTCCTGGTCGACCGCTCGACGACGCCGCCGCGGTTCGATGCCACGCAACGCTTGGAGATACCGGCGTGAACGCGCCGCGCGAACAGGACTGGATCACCGCCAACCAGCGCCGGCTGTGCGAGGACATGAAGCGCCTGCGTAGCCTGCTGCGCCGCCATGCTGCCGCCCATGCGCAGGACCCATCGGCAGTGCAGCCCGCCGACGAAGTCCTGCCGGCGCAGTCGCCCGCCGCCACACTCGACTATCTCTGCCGGCGATTCGAACTGTCGCCCTTCGAGCGCGACCTGCTGCTGCTCAGCGCCGGCGTCGAGCTCGAGTCCGGCTTTGGCCCGATGTGCGCAGCCGCCCAGGGCGATCCACGCAAGGACTACCCCACGTTCAGTCTTGCGCTCGCGGCCCTGCCGGATGCTCATTGGAGCGCGCTGGCGCCGCAGGCGCCGCTGCGCCGCTGGCACCTGATCAATGTGCACGACGGACCGTCGCTGACCACAGCGCGCCTCGCGGTGGATGAGCGCATCCTGCACTTTCTGCTCGGAGTCGACGCCCTCGACACGCGTCTGGCGCCCTACGTCCGCTCGCTTGTGCCGCCGCCGCTGACAGCTTCTCAGCTCGATCGGGCGCGGCAACTATGTGCCTTGTGGCAAAGCGCATGCGAGCCGATGCCCGTAGTGCGCCTGGTCGGCGACCATCCGGGCAGCCTGCGGGGCGTCGCTGCACATGCCTGCGAGCAGGCCGGCCTGCGGGCGTTGGCGCTGCGCGTCGGCGAACTACCCGGACAGATCGAGGAGCGCGCCCTCGTCGCCCACCTGCTGTCCCGCGAGTGCGTGCTGCAGCCGGCGGCCGTGGTGGTCGAGATCGGCGAAGGCGGCGATCATCCCTCGCATGCCACCTTCATGAATGCGCTGCACTGCCCGCGGGTGCTCATCGGCGGCGGCGCCGACGCGGTGCTGCACCGCTGCCTCACCCTCGAAGTGCCGCGGCCCAGCTACCCCGAGGCGGCGGCGCTGTGGTGTTCCGTCCTGGGCAATCACGAGCCGCCCGCTGCCGACGAGCTGGACCGGCTGATCGCCCACTTCGACCTGGGTGCGGAGGACATCGTCGAGGCGGCCAGACAGGCGCGCCACGCACGGGAGCAGGGCGGATCGCCGGCCGCGGTGCTGTGGCAGGCATGCCGTGTGCAGGCGCGCGGCACCTTGGACGCGCTCGCCTGCCGTATCGAGCCGCTTGCCGACTGGCACGATTTAGTGCTGCCGGCGCAGCAGCTCGCGCTGCTGCACGAGCTTGCGCGCCAGGTACGCCACCGCATCACGGTCTACGAACGCTGGGGTTTCGGCAGCAAAGGCACCTGCGGACTGGGCGTGAGTGCGCTGTTCGCCGGCGACAGCGGCACGGGCAAGACCTTGGCCGCCGAGGTTCTGGCGCGCGAGCTGGCGCTGGATTTGTACCGCATCGATCTCTCGGCGGTGGTAAGCAAGTACATCGGCGAGACGGAGAAGAACCTCAAGCGCGTGTTCGACGGCGCCGAAACGAGCGGCGCGGTGCTGCTGTTCGACGAGGCCGACGCCCTTTTCGGTCGGCGCAGCGAGGTGAAGGATAGCCACGACCGCTACGCCAATATCGAACTCGCCTACCTGCTGCAGCGTATGGAGAGCTACCGCGGCCTGGCCATCCTCACCACCAACATGCGCGCGCTGCTCGATGCCGCCTTCCTGCGCCGCATTCGCTTCGTGGTGCACTTCCCCTTTCCCGATCTGCATCAGCGGGCAGCGATCTGGCGGCGCGTCATTCCGGCCGCGACGCCGCAGCAAGACATCTGCATCGAGCGGCTGGCACGTCTGAATGTCGCCGGCGGCAACATCCGCAACATCGCCGTCAATGCCGCCTTCCTCGCCGCCGACAAAGGCGAGGCGCTGGCCATGCGCCATCTGCTGCACGCGGCGCGCGTCGAGTGCGCCAAGCTGGACAAGCCGCTGACGACGGCGGAATTGGGAGGCTGGCGGTGAGGCCGGGGGCGCTCCACGTTCATATCGACCGCGTCGTGCTGGAGGGATTCGACGGCGCCGACGCGCGCTACGCCCAGGCGCTGGGGCGGGATCTGGAGCGCGAGCTCGCCGTACTGCTGGCGGAGTTTGCCGCGCACGCCGTAACCCCAGCTGGTGCCGAGCGGTCGCGGCTACAGGCGCCGGTTGTTCAAGTGCCGTACCGGCCCAGCCCGGCACAGCTCGGCCGGGCGCTGGCGCGCTCGCTACGCGACTGCCTTGCCACCTGCGCCGGCAGCGATTCGCAGGGGTCGGCTTCGCCATGATTCGAACGCATGTCCCGAAACCGCAGGCGAACGAGCAAACGCCGGCGCGACCGAGAAAGCACGCCCGCGACGCGCGCCGGTCCGGACCGGAGGACGCCTGCGAGCGGAAGGCTGCCGCATGGCAGGGGCAGACGACGGCGCTGCCGCCGCTGGTGGAGCAGGTGCTGGAGGCACCGGGCGAGGCTCTCGACCCGGACGCGCGGGCGTTTATGGAAGCGCGGCTCGGCCACGATTTCGGCGACGTGTGCATTCATGCCGACGCGCGTGCGGCGGCCTCGGCGCGGGCGGTAAACGCTCACGCCTATGTCGTCGGGCGCGATGTCGTGTTCGGTGACGGACTCTATGCACCATCGACGACCGCCGGGCGCAGAGCGCTCGCCCACGAGCTGACGCACGTCGTGCAGCAGCGCCGCGCCAAGGCCGGTACGACCGATGCCGGTTACCCGACCGTGGGGCCCAGGGACGACCTGCTGGAACGCCAGGCCGATCACGTCGCCGGCGCAACGACCCACGACGCGGCAGTCTGCCTGCCCTGGACGCCTTTGGCCGTGCCAGCGCCCACCCTGCAGCGCGGTGTCTTCGAGTGGATCGACGACCTGTTCGGCGGCAGCCGATTCTCCTCCGAGGAGTTGCGCACCTACCTAGACCGGTTGCGCAAGCAGAACGCGCCGCTGGGCGGTCTGGCCGGCGACAACAAAGCGCGGGCTCTGGTACGCGCATGGAAGGGTGACAAGTCGACCTTCGCGCTGGACGCGAGACTCAAGGTTCTGCTGATCGAGGAAATGCTGGCGGGATTCACGGGAGACAACGACGAGCGCGCGATTATCGACCTGCTCGAAGGCAGCGACGACGCCGAGCTGGGACAGATATTCGGCCCCGGCAACATCGACGCCAGCGCACTCAACGACGACTTCCATGGTGAAGAGTTGGACAGCCTGCGTGCGTTCTACGAGCGGCGCTTCCCGGACGGCCTGCGGTCCTCCGGGAGACGGGAAACTGCCAAGGCACCGCGCGGCACGACCGGTGGCGCGGTACAGGACGCACCCGACCCCTCGCGCCAGGACTACGTATTTCTTATGGGACGCGACGCCAAGGGCGCGTCGAACCAGTTCTACACTGCGGCCGAGCTGTTCTATCGTGCCCGGCTGCCCGGCGCCGTATTCATCAAGGACCGGCCGACGCTGTCGGAACTGCTCGACTACATCGCGTACGAGGTCAAGGATCCCGTCGGCAGCATCTACATCGTGTCCCATGCCAATGAGGACGGCACGCTGTCCTTCGCCCTGGAACCCGGGGACACTGACAGGAAGCTCACGGTGGGTGAGCTGCGCGACGCCCTGCATCCCGAGAGCGGGGTCAGCAGCCTGGCGAAGGTCGGCGGCAAGGTGGACGCCCGGACGCGCATCCGTATCAAGGGCTGCGACATCGGCCGCACGCGCGAGATGGTGGAACTGCTGGACGAGGCGTTCGGCGGGCTGGGCACGGTCACGGCGCCGACCCACGAGCAGGAATATGGCACCGACATCGAACTGAGGGAAGAGGCGGAAAAGCGCGTGCGCGCCGAGGTGGAGAAAGCGCATCCGGAACCGGCCGCCATCGATCCGACGCTCAAGGGCAAGGAGAAACAGAAGGCGCTGAAAGCCCGCAAGGCAGAACTGGCGAAACGCAAGGAAGCGATCGATGCCGCGATCGCGGCGCGCGCGGACGAGATCGCCAAGGCCGGTGTCTACGAAGCGTTCTCCGGCCCGATGTTCCAGCGGCCGGGCACGCAGCTCTACGCGGCGGAGGAACTCGGTCCCGAGATCAAGCGCCTGTATGGTCACCTTAGCGAAGCACAGCGCAAGGATCTGGCGAAGCGGCTGACGCAGCCGGACAGGCGTTCCGAAGCGGAGGCGATCAGAGACGGCGTGCGGCACCAGCAGGGACAGCGCGTCCATCGCCGCACGCCCCATGTCTTCACCTTCAGCGAACCGCAATCGCTCGACGAAGCAATCGCCCTGTTCGGCAAGGGGTACGAGAAGTCCTTCAAACCCGAGTCGTTCAAGGCGTTGCCCCCGTCGAAGAGCAACGAGGGGACGACGCTGGAGTTCGAAGTAAAGGGACACGTGAAACCGCCGAGGAAGGCCGCCTACGAGTACGCCTACACCCACACTTCGGGTCCCATTCCCGACGATGCCCAGTTGTTCACGATCGGCCGGGAAGAGATACCCAATCCGGATCGCTATGCATGGCGCATCGAGCGAACGCACAACAGGAAAGGAAGGACGACACTCACCGTCGTTGCCGAGCGCGTCGTCGCCTACTTGCACCACGCCAGCCTGGATGTCTCGCCGCGCAAGCACTTCACCCGGCCGGAGAGCGACAAGGATTTCTTCACTACTTCGACCTTTGCGCCGCCGGCGGCCGGCGCACCGGGTGGAGGGAAGAAATGACGTTGTCCGCCTTCCCTTGCCGCTGCGACCGGAGCACCGCGCTCCCGCCCCCTGCGGCGCACGGCCGGATCGGGCGTAACGCTGCGCCGCGACCGGACCCGGAGACGTCGTCGTCATGAACCGCGCGCATTCCGCGAAACCGCCGATGGTCGATCGCGCGCCGGTCCGGCCGCCCAAGAAGAGCGGCGAACCCGGCGCTCCCATCCCGTCCGCGGATACGGCGACACCCCTTCCCGGACCCGGCGAATCACGGAAAGCACCCGGCGAGCCGCTCCCGAGCGGCTTGCGTGGCGCGATGGAACGCTGCCTCGGCCACGACTTCAGCCGGGTGCGCGTGCACTGCGATGCCGATGCGGGGCGGTCGGCGCATGCCAGAAACGCCGCCGCCTACACCCTGGACCATGACATCGTCTTCGGGGCCGGCGAGTACGCGCCGCACAGCCGCGACGGCCAGCGATTGATCGCCCACGAGCTGACGCACGTCGCCCAGCAGAGCTCGCCGCATCTGCCCCGCGCGACGGCGGCACAGGCGGAAGCGGAGGCCGAGGCGACGGGAAGCGCCCTCCTGGCTGGCGCCAGTGTCGCCCTGACCTCGTCCCTGCCAATCGAAGCAGCATGCAAACCAAAGGCAAGCACGAATAAGCAGGATCATGCGACCGGCATCTTGGTGTTCAAGGACGTGGCGAAGGTAGCGGTGGACCTGAAGAGCGGAGATCAGTACGTCTACACGATGCAGTGGTGCTCGCTGCCCGGCGGTTCCTACCGGGGATCGATGCACAACGGAGAACTGGTGATCGAGAACGCCGCCGCCGACACGGTGCTGCGCTTCGGCGACGCGACCCTCGACGAGGCTCCGGACCCCGGCACGCTGTCGTTCCCGTCGAACTTTCCCGTCGCGGTCATGACCGCTTTTCTCGATACCGCTGGGCTAACGTCCGGCGGGGCGATGGTCTTCGCCGGCAGTGCCGATCCCGCCGCGATCATGGCCGGGACGCTTGGGCCACGGCCGGACGAGACGCCGTCCCAGTCCGCACGTCCCAAGATCGTGACCCTGACACCGGAAGAGGCGGCGAAACGCTGTGAATCGGGCCAGCTGCCGGGCAGCATGGTATTCCCGTTCCAACCGGCGGGCGGTGTGTTCACCTTCGATATCGCACCCATCATGGCCTGGCGCGACGGCGACAAGATCGCGGTGCGCATGCCCACGGCCGTGCGCGGCACCAAGGCCTTTGCTGCCGACGCGGCAACGCTGCCGGTGGATGTATTCACTATGAATGGCTACCGCCTCGATCCGAATGAGTTGGTACGCGTCCGGTTCTACGGCGAGAACGGCAAGCCGACCAAGTGCGTCAGCGGTGCGGGCATGCTGGCCCTGGCGGAGGCGTCGGACAAGATCGTCGGCGTGAGCATCGCGGCGACGTCTATCGACGCGCTCATGCTTTCTCCCGTCAACGAAATGTTCGCCACCGGCGCGCGCACATTATTCGCGCGGGCGATGCTCGGTACGGCCGAGGCTGTGCCGCAGTTCGGCGGCAAGGTTGCGCCCCAGGCCATCATCCGGGCCGCGGAGGAGGAAGCGGTGAGCAAGGCAGGCGCCGAGTTCGCCAAGCAGGGTGTAATTGCCGCTTTGGAGAAGCAGGCAGTGGGCAAAGGGGCGACGGCGAGCGCGGAGCAGGCCGCCGAAAAGGCAGTAGTAGAGGCGGTGAAGAAGACCGCCACGACCGAGGCGGCGAAGGCCGCCGAGGGGGGCATCGAAACCGGGCTGAAGCAGGCGGCGGTATCGGCGACGCTGCGCGGTGCGGGCATGGGGGGCGTGGAGCTGACCGAGGCTCTGATCGCCGGGGAAATCACCCAGTCCGCGGCGGGCAGCGCGCCCTCTACCGTAACGACCGGCGTGAGCGCGATGGGGAACCCGAAGGGCGTCACCTCACCGAAGCCCCCTGCCGTGCAGTCGACGGGCACCACGGTGGCAGTCGACGCCAATGCGCCCGAAGCCTTGTATTCCTACCTGCGCAATGCGAGGGTCGATCCAACTGCCCCGGCCCCGCCGATATCCGGCACGCGCACATTGGCGGACAACGCCATCTATAGGGACGGCATCGAAAGCCCCGTCATGGCGTACCGGGTATACAACGAGGCGCTGATGAAAGAAGCATTCGGGCGCGAGGTTGCGATCTACCGTGACCAAACGACCAGAAGGTATCTGGTCGTCATCGGAGGAGAGAAAGAGATCGTCGGCAACCGTGGCTGGCAACGTATCCTGCATTTCCATCCGAATCCGTCCAATGTGCCTGCGTTCCGCCGCCCTTCCGGGGTCGACATGGTGACGGCGGCGGAAGATGCATTCAAGTCAGGAAGGGTCTCGGAGTTCGTCGAGACCCACGTCGAAGGACTGGGCCGCGTGCGCACCGAGTTCGGTGTCGAGCTCGATACAACCGGATATCCCTTCTTCGTCGATGACCCGCTGTCGGGATTGGGGTTAGGTGCCGAAGCGTACGCCAGCGAAGTCGAGTATCTGAAGCACTACGTGGACGAACTGGCCAAGGACACGCTCAACTTCAAGCCCGGAACGCCGGAGTACCACGAAGTCATGAGCGTCTTCCAGAACTACGCAGACATGCTGGAGAAACGAAAACTCTTGAAGGCAAAACCATGACCGGCTTCAGTAATTCTCCACGCCTCCTCAAAGCCGGCCTCGTCCTGCTCGATCCGGCAGGCGGTCAGGTGCAGCGCATCGTGTCGCTGCAGTACAACCCGGACACGCTGTCGCGCACGCTTCAGGTCCAGGCCCACGCGTCCGAAAGCGGCGATCGTTCCGAGGCGCTGCGGGTGAAGGGGCCGCCGGTGGAGACGATCAAGCTGGAGGCGGAGATCGACGCCACGGACCAGCTCGAGTTTCCCGACCGCCATCCGAACGCAACACATTTGGGTATCCATCCGCAACTGGCGGCGCTGGAGACGTTGGTCTATCCGGGCAGCGGCGAGCTCCTGGCGAACAACGCGCTGGCGGCGGGCGGCACGCTGGAAATCGTCGCCATGGAGGCGCCGCTCGTCCTGTTCGTGTGGAGCAAGAGCCGCGTCGTGCCGGTGCGTGTCACGGAATTCTCCGTCACCGAGGAGGCCTTCGATCCGGCGCTCAACCCCATCCGCGCCAAGGTCAGCCTAGGGCTGCGCGTGCTGTCGGTGGATGACCTGGGCTTCGCCCACAAGGGCGGCAGCCTGTTCATGAGCTATCTGCAGAACAAGGAGACGCTGGCGTCGAAATCCGCCGGCGGCATGCTCGGCACCCTGGGTCTGGAGGGACTGCCATGACCGATCCGCTGCAGGCCCTGCTCGAGGCCGGCGTCATCGACACGTCGCTTTTCGCGCCCAACAGCCGCTACCGTGGCGTGCCGCTCGCCAAACTGGAACGGCCCGGCGAAGACGCCGTTGTCTACCTCAAACGGCGCTTCGTGCCGCCGCCCGAGCGCTTCGCCGTCGTCGGCGAACATACCGTGGTCCAGGGCGACCGGCTCGACAACCTCACGGCTCGCTACCTGGGCGATCCGGAACTGTACTGGCGCCTGTGCGATGCCAACGGCGCGCTGCGGCCGGACGAGCTGATCGAGGAGATCGGCCGGCGTCTCGCCCTCGCTCTGCCCGAGGGTGTCCCCGGGGACAACAATCATGCTTAAGGGAATCCACATCACGCTGATGATCGGACCGGCGGTGCCGGTGCCAGTGCCGCGCGGCGTGCTCGACGCCCTCGAGCAGGTGCAGGTCGAGTCGCCCGCCGGCGACACGCCGGGCGGCTTCGAGCTGACGTTCTCGCTCTCCAGACGCTCGCCGCTGCATACACTTTTTCTGGTCAGCAGCGGGGCGTCCATCCCCATCGTACGCGTGGTGATCGTCGTCACCGTCGGCGGCAGCGCCGAGGTGCTGATGGATGGCGTCATGACTCACCACGAAGTGCGTCCCGGCGGCAGCAGCAGCGGTTCAAAGCTGGTGGTGAAGGGCAAGGACCTGACGGTCGTGATGGACCTGTTTCCACTCGATGGCATTCCCTACCCGGCCATGCCGCCGGCGGTGCGCGTGCTCGCGATGTTGGCGAAGTACGCGGCGCTGGGTGTGATTCCCATGGTCGTTCCGAGCATCATCGAGGACCTGCCCATCCCCACCGAGCGCATCCCGCGCCACCAGGGCACCGACTACGCCTACATCACGCAGCTGGCCCAGGACGCCGGTTACGTGTTCTACCTCGATCCCGGGCCGGTGCCAGGCACCTCGCGCGCCTACTGGGGACCGGAGCTCAAAATCGGCACGCCGCAGCCGGCGCTCAACACCGACATGGATGCCCACACCAACGTCGAGTCGCTGTCGTTCAGTCTCGACAAGGATGAGAAGGAAATGCCGGTGGTATTCATCCAGAACAGCGCCACCAAGGCGCCGATTCCGATACCGGTACCGGACATCACGCCGCTCAATCCGCCTCTGGGGCTGGTGCCGCCGCTGCCGGCGAAACTGACCTTGCTCGGCGACACCGCGAAGCTCTCGCCGCTGCAGGCCGCGGTGACGGGACTCGCCTACGCGTCCCGGCACGCCGACGCGGTGAGCGGCACCGGCAGTCTCGACGTGGTGCGCTACGGCCGGGTGCTGAAGTCGCGGCGGCTGGTAGGCGTGCGCGGCGCCGGCGCCGCGTTCGATGGCCTGTACTACGTCAGGAACGTACACCACACGATCAAGCGCGGCGAATACAGGCAGAACTTCACCCTGGCGCGCAACGGCTTGCTGTCCACCCTGCCGAGCGTACCGGCATGACGAGGCGATGCCATGGCTGACGTCAAGCGCTTTTACGGCAAGTACCGCGGCACGGTGGTGAACAATGTGGACCCGATGCAGATCGGCCGCATCCAGGTGCTGGTGCCCGACGTGTCCAGCGTGCTGCCGTCGAGCTGGGCGATGCCGTGCGTGCCGGTGGCCGGCATGAACATGGGCGTGTTCACTGTCCCGCCCATCGGTTCCGGCGTCTGGGTGGAGTTCGAGCAGGGTGATCCCGATTATCCCGTCTGGGTCGGCTGCTACTGGGGAACGGCGGCCGAGACGCCGATGATGGCGCACATGGTGCCACCCGCCGTTCCGGGCATCACGCTGCAGACCACCCTCAAGAACGGCATCGTCATCAGCGACGTGCCGGGACCGACCGGCGGCATCCTCATCCAGACCACCACCGGGGCGATGATCTCGGTATCGGATGTCGGCATCGTCATTGCCAACGGCAAGGGCGCGGTGATCAACATGACCGGCCCGAGCGTGGACATCAACCTCGGCGCCCTGACGGTGATCTAGCCATGCCGGGACCCATCCTTCATTTCGGTGCCACCGTGCTCTGCATGCACGCCGGACCCGCCCAGCCGCTGGCGCCTTTTCTGCGCGTCATGGTGAGCGGCCAACCGGTGGCGACGCTGACCACGCCCTATGCCATCACCGGCTGCGCGCTGACCGGCACGCCGAATCCGCCCTGCGTCACCGCGCAGTGGGTGACGGCCGCGCTGCGCGTGCTGGCCGGTGGGGTACCGGTGCTGACCCAGTCTAGTCAGGCGGTGTGCGTACCCACCGGCACCGGGCTGCTGCCGGTGGCAGTACAGCCAAGGGTGGTGGCAACATGAACGCTCGCCAGTCCCCCACCCCTCGTCCTTTTCCCAAAGGACGAGGGGAACTGCGTGGCGCCCGGAGCACGAAGCTGGGACCGGCGACATGAGCCAGATCGACTTTCCACTCCACTTCGACGGCCGCGGCCGTACGGCACAGACGGACGAGGACGAGCACATTCGCGATCTGATCCAGCAAGTCCTCCTGACTTCGCCTGGCGAGCGAGTGATGCGGCCGAGCCTCGGCAGCGGCGTGCTGCAACTGGTGTTCGCCGGCAACAGCGAAGAACTGGCCGCAACCACCCAGTTCCTGATCCAGGGCGCGCTGCAGCAATGGCTGGGCGATCTGATTGTCGTCGAAGCGGTCGAGGTGAGCGCGCGCGATGCCACCCTGAGCATCGAGGTGCGCTATGTCGTCCGCCGTAGCGGCAACGCGAGCGCGGCGCGCTTCACCGTGCCTGGAGGCGCGCCATGAGGTACGTCTGCTGCGACGAGCGCCGCCTGAGCGTGCTGAAGGAGGAGGCGTCCAAGAACAACCCGGCCAGTCTGAATGCGCTGGAGTATCTCGAGGTCGATGACAGTGGTATCGACGACGACGCGTTGCGCCAGCGCACCCTGCTGCTCAGGTTCGTCAAGCCGCTGCCGCCGCTGAAGCCGGGCAACCTGCGGATCATCGGCGGCGAGCGCATCAAGACGGTCGACATCGAATGGGTGGCCCGCGCCGATGCCCTGCCCGCGGGCGAAGATCCGAAGCTCGTGGGTGGGCTCGTGCCGCCGGATCGCTTCCTGGTGGTGCGCACGAAGTTTTACGGCGACCATTCCTACTACACGCTGCGCCTGGTGGCCACCGGATCGGAAGAGATTGCGCCGGCGGGTTTCGATCCGCGACTGGCGGAACTGAAGTTCTCCTTCAAGGTGCAGTGTTCGTCGGACTTCGACTGCGCCGTGGTCACGCCCTGCCCGCCGCAGCCCGCGCCGCTTCCGCAGCTCAACTACCTCGCCCGGGATTACGCTACCTTCCGCCGGCTAATGTTCGACCGCCTGAGCGCCATCGCGCCCCAGTGGCGCGAGCGCAATGCCGCCGATGTCGGCGTGGCGCTCGTGGAACTGCTAGCCTACGTCGGCGATCACCTGTCCTACCGTCAGGATGCGCTGGCCACCGAAGCCTATCTCGGCACGGCGCGCCGCCGCGTGTCGCTGCGCCGTCACGCGCGGCTGGTGGACTACATCGTCCATGAAGGCTGCAGCGCCCGCGCCTGGGTGCGGGTATTCGTTGCCGCCGAGGGAGTGCCGCTTCCCCGTGGGACGCCGCTGCTCACCCGCGTGCCGGGCGTCTCGGAACGGGTGGCACCGGCAAGTCAGGAGTTCCACCAGGCCCTGGCCGCCGGCGCCCTGGTGTTCGAGAGCTGCGATGACGCCGTGCTCTACCACTCGCACGAGCGGTTCGCCTTCTACACCTGGGGCGAGCGGCGCTGCTGCCTGCCCAAGGGTGCGACGAGCGCGACGCTGCGCGGCCATTTCCCGAATCTGAAGGCCGGCGATGTGCTGGTGTTCGCCGAAGAGCTGGGACCCAATACCGGTGCGCCGGTCGATGCCGACGCGAGTCGCCGTTGCGCGCTGCGTCTCACCCATGTGCGCCGGAGCGAGGATCCCTCCGGCGGCCTGTTCGCCACGCCGCCCGACAACAATCCGCGGCCGGTGACTGAGATCCACTGGGCAGCGGACGACGCGCTGCCGTTTCCCCTCTGCCTGTCCACCATCACCGATCGCGCCCACGGCGAACGTTATCTCGAGGAGGTCAGTGCCGCCTATGGCAACGTCGTGCTCGCCGATCACGGCCGCACGGTGGCCGAGGAAGCGCTCGGCGCCGTGCCGCCGTCGCGGCTGGATTACGCCACGACAGCCTTGGCGCTGAGCTGCAAACGCGACGAGCCGAAACACGTCGCGCCGCGCTTCCGGCCACTGCTCAGGCTGGGCCCGCTAACTCACGCCCTGCCGCAAAATCCGAAGCGGTTGTTCAGCTCGGAAGCCAACGCCGCACTGGTGTCGGCGCTCAACGCGCGCAACTTCTCGGCGCCGGTGCGCGACTGGCTGCAAGGTCACGGCATCGTCTTCACGCGCTCGCCGGTGGTGATTCAGGGCGGCGACGGCCAGTGGTCGGTGGCCGACGGCAACCAGGTATATGGCATACGCAGTACCGCCGGCAATCTCGACGTTCATGAACGCGCGCAACCGGCCATAGGCGCCACCGACGCCGAACCGCGCCGGGCGCGGCCGCAGGTCGCGCTGCGCAGCGTCCTCAGCGGCAAGACCCAACACTGGACGCCGCAGCCCGACCTCTTGTCCAGCGACGGCGCAGCGGCGGAGTTCGTGGTCGAGGCGGAACACGGCGGACGAACGAGCCTGCGCTTCGGCGACGACCACAACGGCAAGCGACCGAACGCCAGGGAGAACTTCTTCGCCGTCTATCGCGTCGGCAACGGGACGGTAGGCAATGTCGGCGCGGAGGCCATTGTCCACATCGTCAGTGCTGACCCCAGCTTCCTGCGTGCAACCAATCCCCTGCCGGCACGGGGCGGGGTCGATCCCGAAAGTGCCGAAGACATCCGTCGCGACGCTCCGCAGGCCTTCCGTACCCAGGAGCGGGCTGTAACGCCGGAGGACTATGCCGCCGTCACCGAACGTCACGCCGAGGTGCAGCGCGCCGCCGCCAGCTTCCGATGGACCGGAAGCTGGCGCACGGTGTTCCTGACCGTTGACCGGCGCGGCGGCGGCAACATCGATGCACCGTTCGAGTCCGATCTGCGCGCCCACGTCGAACGCTATCGCATGGCGTGCTACGACCTGGAAGTAGACACGCCGCGCTTCGTGCCGCTGAGGATCGAGCTGTTCGTCTGCGTCCACCCAGACTACTTTCGCGCCCATGTGAAGGCGGCGCTGCTGCAGGTCTTCGGCAGCGGCTCGCTGCCCGACGGCCGACCGGCGCTGTTCCATCCCGACAACTTCAGTTTCGGTCAGTCCGTCTATCTGAGCGAGATCTACGCCGCCGCCCAGTCTGTCGAGGGCGTGGCTTCGGTGACGGTGAGAGCCTTCCAGCGCCTGCGCCAGCCGAGTGCTAAACCCCTCGATGACGGATTCATCGCCATGGGGCGGCTGGAAGTGGCGCAACTGGACAATGACCCCAACTTTCCCGAGCGCGGCGTGTTTGGCTTGACCCTGGGAGGCGGCAAATGAGCGGCACAGAGCTGTCACCGCAAGCGGCCTGCGGCTGCTGCGCCGGCGTCTCGGCGGGCGCGCCGGGCGTGATCGATAACCGTCCCGGCCTGTCGGCAATTGCTTATCGCATCGGCCGGCATGGCGACTTCGTCGCCAGCATGCAGGCGCGCTTGTCCTCGGCCGACCATCCGGCGCTCTCCCGGTTGCGCACCCGCGACGCCGATGACTTTTCCATCGCCCTGCTCGACTCCTTCGGCTGTGTCGCCGAGGTGCTGAGCTTCTACCAGGAGCGCATCGCCAACGAGTCCTACCTGCGCACCGCCACCGAGCGGCGCTCGCTCACGGAACTAGCGCGGCTGATCGGCTACCGCCTAAAGCCCGGCCTCGCCGCCGAAACTTGGCTGGCATTGACGATGGACGAAGCCCCGGGCGCACCCGACAAGCTCCGGCTCGAACCGGGCATCAAGGTGCAGAGCGTGCCCGGTCCGGACGAGAAGCCGCAGACCTTCGAGACGGTGGAAGCGATCGAGGCGCGCCCGGGCTGGAACGCGCTGCGGCCACGGCTGACGCGTTCCGCCGTCCCGGGCAAGGGAGCGAAGGACTGCTGGCTGCAGGGTGTCGATCTCAACCTCAAGGCCGGCGACGGACTGTTGTTCGTCGGCGAGGAAGTGGTCAAGGACAAGCTCAAGGACAACTGGGATTTCCGCCTGATCACGACGGTGAAACTGGACGTGGACAACCGGCGCACCCATGTGCGCTGGGAGCAGGGACTGGGTTCCGTAAAGCCCTACATGCTGCCGGCGGCGCATCCCGGAGTGCACGTCTTTCGCCGCAAGGCGGCGGTGTTCGGTCACAACGCGCCGCTGTGGAAGTCCATGCCGAAGGAGTTCAAGGACGCCTACGAACCGCTCGCCTCGGGGGGGAGTCACAGCGCCGACTGGCCCGACTTCACGCTCAGTCCGAACACCGACAGCGTGGACCTGGACGCCGTGTATGCGCAGATCGTCGAGCCGGGCTGGCTGGTGCTCGCCATGCCGAGCTATGTGGAGCTCTATCGCATCAGCCAGACGAGCGAACTGTCGCGGGCCGCGTTCGCCATCTCGGCCAAGCTGACGCGCGTGAAACTGACCGGCGAGAACTACGCGCTGTTCCAGAATCATGTCCGGGGCACCACCGTCTTCGCCGCCGACGAGGAGTTGCACTTCGCCGAGGCGCCGGAGATCGATCCGGTCGAGGGCGTCGAGGTCGATCTCGAAATGAATGCCGGCGAACTGCCGCCGGGACGCACGCTGATCGTCACGGGCGAGGATGTCCAGAGTGGCACGGCAGTGGCGGAAGTCGTGACGCTGAAGAGCGTCGAAGCGGTTGGCGGACGCTCGCGCCTCACGTTCAAGGCGCCGCTTCAGCACAGCTACCGCCGCGACACGGTGCGCATCCACGCCAACGTCGCCCGCGCCAGCCACGGCGAAACGGTGAGCCAGATCCTCGGCAGCGGCAATGCCGCCAGCATCCACCAGCGCTTCGAACTGAAGCACACGCCGCTGACCTTCGTCGCCGCCGACAGCGAGAGCGGCGCGCGCTCGACGGTGGAGCTGCGCGTCGACGACATCGCCTGGCGCGAGGCGACGACGCTGTTCGACGCCGGCACCGATACGCGTGGCTACGTGCTGAGCGTGCCGGAGGATGCGAGCCCCTTCGTGCAGTTCGGCGACGGTCGGCGCGGCGCGCGGCTGTCCAGCGGCCAGGAAAACGTCCGCGCCCGCTACCGCAAGGGTTTGGGCGGCGCCGGCAATGTCGCCGCGGGACAGTTGAGTCAACTCATGACCCGGCCGCTGGGGCTGAAGTCGGCGTCGAACCCTTTGCCGGCGCAAGGCGGCAGCGATCCCGAGAGTGCCGATGCGGCCCGACGCACCATGCCATTGGGCGTGCGCACGCTGGGCCGCACCGTGTCCCTGAAGGACTACGAGGATTTCGCGCGCGCCTTCGCCGGCATCGCCAAGGCCCATGCGGCGGTGCTCAACCTCAAGGCGGGTCGCACGGTGTTCGTCACCGTCGCCGGCGACCAGGGCACGCGCCCGGACGCGAATCACCCCGTGGCGATCAAGCTGGTGGCGGCGATGAAGAAGAGCGGCGATCCGCTGGCGCACTTCGAAGTTCGCGCCTATGACAGCGCCAGCTTCCGCCTTGCCCTAAAGGTGAAGGTGCACCCAGACCATGCGCGCGACAAGGTGTTCGCCGACGTGACCGCAGCGCTGCGCGACGCGTTCGCCTTCGAGGCACGGGAGTTCGGCCAGCCGGTGGCCCTGTCCGAAGTCGTCGCGGTGGTGGGCCAGGTGCCGGGCGTGGTGGCGGTGGACATCGACCGCTTCTACCGCGGTACGGCGATCAAGCGCGAAGAGCGCCTGTTCGCGCAACTGCCGCGGGTCGATGCCCAGGGCAACGGCGTGCCGGCCGAGCTGCTGACCCTCGCGGCGGGACCCCTCGACTACCTGGAGGAAATGCCGTGAGCTTTTCCGCCGACGAGTTGTACCGCCTGCTGCCGACGATCTACCGCCTGCGCGACGGCGAGCAGGGCAATCCGCTGCGCGAGCTGATGGCGGTGATCGCCGAGCAGGTGGCGGCGCTGGAGGAGAACCTCGACCAGCTCTATGACGATCAGTTCATCGAGACCTGCGCCGACTGGGTCACACCCTACATCGGCGACCTGATCGGCTACCGGGCCCTGCACGGCGAGGTGCCGAGCGTGGCTTCGCCGCGCGCCGAGGTGGCCAACACCATCCGCTTCCGCCGCCGCAAGGGCACGGCGGCCATGCTGGAGCAACTGGCGCGCGACGTCACCGGCTGGCCGGCGCGCACCGTGGAGTACTTCCAACTGGTGGGCTGGTCCCAGTACATGAACCATCTGCGGCCCGACGCGCACCACGCGCCCGACCTGCGCCGCGGGCAGAGCCTCGCCTGGTGCGGCAGCGCCTTCGACACGCTCGCCCACACGGTAGAGGTGCGACGCGTGGTCACCGGCGCCGGGCGCCACAATATCCCGAACATCGGCATCCATCTCTGGCGCGTGCAAGCGTTCGCACTGACGCGCGCGCCGGCCGTCGCCGATGCCCTCGATGCCGGCGGCCGGCTGCTACGTTTCAATCCCCTCGGCGCCGACATGCAACTTTTCGCCCGGCCACAGACGGAGGAGGAGATCACCCATCTCGCCGAGCCGTTCAACGTGCCGCTACCGCTGGCGCGGCGCTGGCTTAAGGCGCATTTGTCCGAGTACTACGGCGCCGACAGGAGCATCCTCATCGAGCTGGCGGGCGCCAATCCCGGCGATCCGCCACAGCCGGTGCCGCCGGCCAGGATCCGCGTCTGCGACCTGTCGGACGTCAAGGATGGTGGCGGCACTGTCATCGGCTGGGCCCACGTTCCCGCGCCCGGCTCTGGCCGCGTCGCCATCGATCCGGTGCTGGGACGCATCGCCTTCGCCGACGCTCCCGGACGCGCGGTGCTGACAAGTTTCCATTACGGCTACACGGTGGCCATCGGCGCCGGCGAATACGAGCGCGGCGACACCGACGCCGGCGGCATGAGCCTGCGCCAGGTGAAGGACGGCGGCGCTCTGCAGACCGAGCTGGACGCGGTGCAAAACGGCGGAGTGGTGGAGATACTCGACAGCGGCCGTTATCCCGGCGGGCTGACGATCAGGGTGAACGCGGGCAAGAGCGTGCTGCTGCGCGCGGCCAACGGCGCCCGGCCGCTGATCGAAGGTGGCAACATCGTGCTCGATCTGCAAGCCGGCGCGACAATCATCCTCGACGGCATCGTCGTCGCCGGCGGCGCGGTGACGATGGCGGCCTTCGCCGACAAGGAATCGCGACGCCTCGTGCTACAGCATTGCACCCTGGTGCCCGGCCACGCGCTGAAGGCCGACGGCACTCCCGCGCATCCCGACGACCCGTCGCTGGTCGTGGCACACAGCCTCGCCGACATCGTGCTGTCCCATTGCATCGTCGGCGCGCTGCACCTGGCCGAGGAGGCAACAGCGAGCATCCAGGACAGCATCATCGACGCCACTCGTGCCTCGGGCGTTGCATACCGGGGCACAGCGTCGCCGCTGGCGCCCGGCGCCGCGCTGAGCATCGAGCGCTGTACCGTGATCGGAAAGCTGCACGGTAAACAGATCACCCTGGCCGAGGACGCGCTGTTCGTCGCCGAGCTAGCGAGCACGGGCGAGACCTGGCCTGCCCCGGTCTGGGTGGAGCGCCGCCAGACGGGTTGCGTCCGCTTCTCCTTCGTGCCGCCCGGCTCGCACGTACCGCGGCGCTTTCGCTGCCAGCCCGACGATGCGCGCGTGCGGCCGCACTTCGCCTCGCTCGCCTACGGCACGGCCGGTTATTGCCAACTGCGCCCGGCGACATCGGACAAGATTCGCCGCGGCGCCCACGACGAATCGGAGATGGGCGTGCTGCACGACCTGTTCCAGCCCCAGCGCGAGACGAATCTGCGCGTGCGGCTGGAGGAGTATCTGCGTTTCGGACTGGAGGCGGGGATCTTCTATGCCAGTTGAATTCCTGCACGCCGGGGCGCCGACGAAGCAACAAGGAGAACGACCATGAGTGGAGACTACAGCCGCAACCGCTTCGATCCACGCGCCGACTTCGCCGCGGTGCTTATGCAGCAGGGACGGGTGCAGCTCGATTCCGACTGGAACGAGCTGGTGGACATCCTCGACCGGCGGCTGCGCGCACAGATCGTCGATCTGGTCAGCGACGGCCAGCGCAATCCTGGCGTCGCCGTGGTGCCGCGGGAGACGCCCGACGGCTTTAAGGTGCTCGCCGGCGGCGGCAAACTCGCCATAGGCCGCGGCCGTATGTACGTCGATGGTCTGTTGGCGGAGAACCACGGTCCCGGCGACGGCGACTTCGATGCCGTGTTGGCCGAGGCGCGCGGCAAGGCCGCCATCAATCATGACAATCAGCCCTACCATCCGAACCCCCAAGCACTGCCCGCCACGGGAACGCACTTGGCATACATCGAAGTCTGGCAGCGCGAGGTGACGCACCTGGAGCGGCCGGCCATCGTCGAGCCGGCAGTGGCCGTGGACACCACGACTCGCATGCAGACTGTATGGCAGGTGCGCCTGCTGGCGAACGTCGGCGGCGGCGTCACCTGCGCCACGCCCGACGCCGCCATCCCCGGCTGGCTGGCGCTGACCGCGCCCTCGGCCGGCCGGATGTCGAGTAAGGCCATCGGCGTCAAACCCCAGGACGACCCCTGCGAGCTGCCGCCCAGCGGCGGTTACCGCGGCGTGGAGAACCAGCTCTATCGCGTCGAGATCCATGACGGCGGACCGCTCGGTCAGGCAACGTTCAAGTGGTCGCGTGACAATGCCAGCGTCGCCGGCGCCGTGGTCGAGATCGTGTCGGCCACTGAGCTGAGACTCGCCAGTCTCGGTCGCGACGCCGTGCTGCGCTTCAACACCGACGACTGGGTCGAGATCGTCGACGACGCACGCGAGCTGTCGGGCGAGTCCTCCGACCCGGCCAAGCGCCGCGGCGAGTTGCGCAAGATCGCCGTCGACGACAGCAAGCAAACCATCGCCTTCACGCCGGCGCTGCCGGACGACCTGACCCAGGGCGGCACGGCGGCGGCCGTACAGCGCCACCTGCGCGTGCGCCGCTGGGACCACAAGGGCAAGGTACGCGACGACCAGGACAACGTCCTGACGGATCTCGATGCCGCGGGCAGCACCGGCGCCATCAAGATCCCGGCCGCCAGCACACCGGTCATGCTTGAGAACGGCGTCCAGGTGATCTTCACCGTCGACACGGCGGGCGGCTCGTTTCACGCCGGCGACTACTGGGTGTTTGCCGCGCGCACCGCCACGGCCGACGTTGAACAACTGGACAAGGCGCCGCCGCGCGGTGTGCATCGCCACTACGCCCGCCTCGGTCTGGTGAGCTTTCCCGACTCGGAAACCGACTGCCGGCGCCTCTGGCCGCCGCAGGCCGAAGGCGAAGGCTGCGACTGTACGATATGCGTCACCCCGGAGTCCCATGCCAGCGGCGCGCTGACAATCCAGAACGCGGTCGATCAGGTGAAGGCAAGCGGCGGTACGGTGTGCCTAGCCGCCGGCGTCTACGTGCTCGGCGACGCGCCGGTCAAGATCGAGGATGCGCAGTCCGTGCGACTGAGGGGTCAGGGCTGGCGCACGATGCTGACGGCGAGCGGACCGGCGCTGCGCATTGCCGGCTGCGCCAGCGTCACGGTGGAGGAGATGGCCATGGTGAGCGCCGGCGCCGGCGAGGAGGCCGCGGTAACGGCAGTCAATTGTCTCGATGTCCGCTTGCTGCGCCTGACCATGATCGTCTTCGCCGGGCGCGATCGGGTCAGCCCGGCCATCGGACTGGCGGGAACGCTGATCTCGACCCAGGTGCGGGACAACACCATCGTCGCGCCGATCGGCATCGCCGCGAGCACGGCGAATGCGCAGAAGCGCGCTCATCTCGCCACCGCCGTCCTGCGCATCGAAGACAATGCACTGTGGTGTCAGCGCCGCGCCGTGTCCCTGGATGGCCTGTGTTTCCACTTGGCCGAAACGCGGCTGCGCGGTAACAACGTGCTCGGCTGCAGCCAAATCGCGCTCGGCCTGACCGGTGCCGTGGCACCAGGCTTCGCGGCCGACATCGATCACAACACGCTGTGGGTGAGCGGTGACGCCATTGTCGCCGGCGTCGACGGCGCGCGGATCGAGGCCAACGAGATCAACCAGCTCGGCAGCGCCGCAGGGCGCGACGGCATCGTGCTGGCACCGGGACTCGATGCCACGGGCATCGACCGCTGCCAGGTGATCGGTAACCGCGTCGCCGGCCCGAGCGGCGCCGGCATCGCCGTGCGCACCCGGCTCCGCTCGGCGATGATCAAGGGCAACATCGTCGAGGGCAGCGGCGCGGGCATCGTCTTCGAGGACAAGGGCGCCGCGGATACCATCGCCATCGAGAACAACCAGTTGATCGACATTGCCGCGGCCGCCAACAGTCCGGACGCGGCGCCGGTGGGCGTGCGCGTGATCAACGCGCGGAGTGCGGCCATCGTCGGCAACACCGTGCGCGGGCTCGCGCTGCAGGCGGTCCAGGCCCTCGCCCGGGTCGGCGTTCAGGCGGTGGGCTGCGCTCAGGTGCGCATCGCCGCCAACGAGGTGGGGGACATCGGGCCAGCGCAGGATTTCTCCAACAGCGCCGCCGGCATCGAGATCGTGCGGCCCTGGGACCGGGTCGACGTCCATGACAACATCGTGCGCCGGCACATCGCCGCCAGTGCGGCATCGGGCAAGGCGGCGTGGCGGGCATTGGCGATTCACGCGCCCCAGGAAGCGCCGTTCCGGCGCCTGTCGCAGAAGGTGACGACAATCCGCATCGACGACGCCAACCATCTCGTGCTCACCGGTCTTTGGGCGTTCGTGCTGGTGCTCGGCGCCGAAGTGGCCACGGTGCGCGGCAATGTGCTGGAAGCGCGCGGCGGCGAGTCGGTAGCGCTGCTCGCCGGTCGCGGCGACTGCCTGTTCGCGGACAACCACTGCCGGCAACTGATACCCAGCGGTGCACCGGCGGTGCACATCGCCGCCGCGACGCTGATCGCCAATGCCAACCGGGTCGTCGGCGGTCAGATCGGCATGGCGCTGGAGGTGGACCCGAAGCGCGTCACCGTGCTGGCGAACATCGTCGGCGCCGGCATCTTCTTCGGCACGTCGCCGACGACCGGCACGCCGCTGGGCGCACCGTGGGCGCCGCTGAACGTCAACATCTGAGCAACGCCCGGGAGATACGATCATGCGCGTCCTCATACTCAAGGCGGACACCGATCTCGCCGCCCTGCGCACCAAACTCATCCGCGCCGATGCCGGCGCCGAGGCCATGAAGCGCGCCGCCGCGCTGTTCGCGGCGGGCAACCCGCACGTGAAGCAGGGGACGCTGCGCGCCGGCACCGCGGTCTTCGTTCCAGACGCGCCGGAGTTCGACACCAAGGACACCGACAACGTCATCGGTCCGGTCCTGGAGGAACTCACCAGACGCGCCGCCGGGGCGCTGGGCGACTTGAAGCGGCGCATGGACGTCGGCGAGCGCCACGCGGCGTCCGAGCGTGAGCTGCTGGTCAAGGCGTTGAAGTCGCGCACCGTCAAGGCCGCCGCGGACAGCAACGAACAGTTGCGCAAAGACATCGGCCGCCTGGCCGAGACGCTGGCGCAGGAGGCGAAGCAGGCGACCGAGCGCAGCAAACTGACCGAGCAGGCGCTGAAGCAGGCCGATGCCGATCTCGCGGAGTTGCGGCAGAGGTTTGCGTGAGGACGCGTTGTGACCGGCAGATGACGCAGATCTGCCCCGATATTGCGACGAGGTTTTCGCCGTGCGGCTGGCGAGGACACGATCGCGCGCTCTGCCGTGCATCGCCCGCCCGCTTGGCGGACAGATCAGCGCTCGTCAGCGCTATCAGCGGATGAATGGCTTCTGAAGGGAGCGCCGCGCATGTAGATTGCCGGCATCCGCGGCTACAATAGGGCCATGCAACTGGTCCTCATCAGCGGCCTGTCAGGCTCGGGCAAGAGCATCGCGCTCAACGTCCTGGAAGACAGCGGCTACTACTGCGTCGACAACCTGCCGGCGACGCTGCTGCCGCAGCTCATGCAGCAGCTCGACGTGGCGGGCTATGCCCATGTTGCCGTCGCGGTCGATGTGCGCTCGGGTGCCAGCATCGAGGCGTTGCCGCAACAGGTACAGACGCTGCGCGCCTTCGACACCGACCTGCGCTTCGTTTTCCTCGAAGCGCGCGACGACACCCTCATCGCCCGCTTCTCCGAGACGCGCCGCAAGCATCCGCTGGCTGACGAGAACGTGACCCTGGCCGAGGCCATCGCGCGCGAGCGTGACACCCTCGCGGACATCGCCGAACTGGGTCAGCGCATTGACACCAGCGACCTCGACCCGAGCACGCTGCGCACCTGGGTCAAGGATGTCGTGCGCATCCCGGCGGAGTCGGGGCTGACCCTGCTGTTCGAGTCCTTCGGCTTCAAGCACGGCATCCCGCTCGATGCCGATCTGGTGTTCGACGTGCGCTGCCTGCCCAACCCTCACTACGACCCCCAGTTGCGGCCCTTCACCGGCAAGGACGCGCCGGTGATCAGCTTCCTAGACGGTATCGAGCAGGTGCACGCCATGCGCGAGGACATCCACGAATTCGTCGCCAACTGGCTGCCCTGCTTCGTGCGCGATAACCGCAGCTACCTCACCGTGGCCATCGGCTGCACCGGCGGCAAGCATCGCTCGGTCTATTTCGCCGAATGGCTTGCGGCGCAATTTCGCAAGCATGCGCGGGTGCTGGTGCGGCACCGGAATCTGGCGCCGTGAGGCAGCTGCTGCACCTGATCAAACCCGGCGACTGGCTGGTGCTCGCCGCCGCGGCGCTGGCATGCGTGGCGCTGGTGCCGCTTGCCTGGCGCGGCGGCGCGGCGGAAAAGGCGGTGGTCAAGCGCGACGGTGCCGTGGTCGCCGAGCTGCCCCTGACGCAGAAGCGCACGCTGCAAGTGCAGGGTCCGTTGGGGGTGACGCTGATCGAGGTGCAGCCCGGCCGAGCCCGTGTAGCCGCCGACCCCGGCCCGCGCCAGTACTGCGTGCGCCAGGGCTGGCTGACGCGCCCGAACTCCATCGCCATCTGCGCGCCGAACCATGTCAGCCTGGCGCTGGTGGGACGCAGCTCTGCCTATGACTCCCTCAACTATTGAACTGCGCCCAACCGCCGACGATCATCGCATCGCGCGCTATGCGGCGGCGGCGATCGTGCTGACCGTGGCGGAGGCGGCGATTCCGTTGCCGCTGCCGGGGGTGAAGCCGGGGCTTGCCAACATCATTACCCTGCTGGTGCTGGCGCGTTACGGCTGGCGCGATGCGGTGTGGGTCACGCTGCTGCGCGTGGTGGCGGGCAGCCTGCTGCTCGGCCAGTTTCTGGCGCCGGGGTTCTTCCTCAGCCTGACGGGTGCCGTCTTCAGCCTGACGACGCTGGGACTGGCCATGGCGCTTCCCGGCCGCTGGTTCGGCCCGGTCAGCCGCAGCGTCCTCGCCGCCTTCGCCCATATCGCCGGCCAGCTGGTTCTGGCGCGGTTATGGCTGGTGCCCCATGACGGCGTGTTCTATCTGGCGCCGATCTTCGCCGTCGCGGCATTGGTATTCGGCTTGGCGAACGGGCTGGCCGTGGCCAGGCTGCTGGCGGACGACGCCGAGCGCCAGGATGGCGCACAGACCAAGGACGGCGATGTCCTCGCCTGCTGACCTGTCGGGGACTCAGTCGAAGACCATCACCGTCGCCTTCACCGGCGCCTCGGGTATGCCCTACGGCATGCGCCTGCTCGAATGCCTGATCGGCGCCGGCGCACGCGTGCAGCTGCTCTATTCCCAGGTAGCGCAGGTCGTCGCCAAGCAGGAGCTGGATCTGACGCTGCCGGCCCGCCCAGCCGAGGTGGAGCAGGACTTTACCGCGCGTTTCCAGGCCGCGCCCGGCCAGCTTCGCGTATTTGGCCGCGAGGAATGGTTTGCGCCGATCGCCAGCGGCTCCAACCCGCCCGATGCCATGGTCATCTGTCCGTGCTCGATGGGCACGCTCGCCGCGCTCGCCGCGGGGTTGGCGCAGAATCTAATCGAGCGCGCCGCCGACGTCGTCATCAAGGAGGGGCGCAAGCTGGTGCTGGTGCCGCGCGAGACGCCCTTTTCCGCCATCCACCTGGAAAACATGCTGCGGCTTGCGCGCGCCGGCGTCGTCATCCTTCCCGCCAACCCGGCCTTCTATCACCATCCGCAGACCGTGCAGGAGCTGGTGGACTTCGTCGTCGCGCGCGTGCTCGATCAGTTGGGCATCGCTCATGGGCTGATGCGCCGCTGGGGATCGGAGCCGCGCGAGTGACCGCCGCCACCGTCGTCGAGTTGCCCATCTTCCCGCTGCACACGGTGCTCTTCCCCACCGGGGTGCTGCCGCTGAAGATCTTCGAGCAGCGCTACCTGGAAATGGTCGGTGGCTGCATGAAGGACGACAAGCCATTCGGCGTGTGCCTGATCGCCGAGGGCGGCGAGGTCGGTGCCCCGGCCGTCCCCCATGACGTCGGGGTAACAGCGCGCATCGTCGAATGGGACATGCCGCAGCTCGGCGTGCTCAATGTTGTCACGCGCGGCCAGAACCGTTTCCGCATCGTCCACCGGGAAGTGAGTCGCCAAGGCGTGGTGATGGCCCATGCCATACTACTGCCGGGCGAGCGCGATACCCCGGTGCCGGAGAGCCTGCAGACGCTGCTGCCGCTGCTGCGCGCCATCGCCGCGGACGTCGGCCTGGAGCGCATGCCCGAGCCGCACGCTTTCGAAGACGCCACCTGGGTCGGCCACCGTTATGCGGAGGTGCTGCCGATACCGCTCATCGCCCGCCAGAAACTGCTCGAGCTGGACGACGCCATAGTACGGCTGGAGATCATATCCCAGTATCTTGCGCAGCACGGACTGCTGGGCTGAGCGCGGCGTTGGAGATTGGGCGAGGAGGCCCCCGTCGGCCGCGCGCCGCCACCGTCACCCGTGACGATCACAGACGAATATAATGCGCGTCAAGCGGGCCGAGCCGAAGACGATTTGCTTCGGTAATCGGACCGAGGTGCGTCCCGACCACGAGCGGCTTGCGGAGACCCGGAAGAGGCAGCTCAGGGCGCACGGGGCGCTGCCACGGAACGGTTGATGCACGCACCAATCCCCCGTGCGTGCGCGGCAGCACGTCAACGCGGCTTTTGAGGCTAAACATGAACACCAACGCAACGGCCGAGCACCGCCGGCTGGTCGATGCCCGTGAGCAGAAGGTGCCCTGGCGCAAGTGGGGACCCTATCTGTCGGAGCGGCAGTGGGGCACCGTGCGCGAAGACTACAGTGACAACGGCAGCGCGTGGGACTACTTCACACACGACCAGGCGCGCTCCCGTGCCTATCGCTGGGGCGAAGACGGTATCGCCGGGATCTCGGACGAAAAGCAGCGCCTGTGCTTCGCCTTGGCGCTGTGGAACGCGCGCGACGCGATTCTGAAGGAGCGGCTGTTCGGGCTGACCAACAGCGAAGGCAATCACGGCGAGGACGTCAAGGAGTATTACTTTTACCTCGACTCCACGCCCACGCACTCGTACATGAAATACCTGTACAAGTACCCGCAGTGCGCCTACCCCTACGAAGACCTGGTCAAGACCAACCGGGCGCGAACCCGCGAGCAACTGGAGTACGAGTTGCTCGATACTGGGGTGTTCAATGAAGATCGCTATTTCGACGTGTTCGTCGAATACGCCAAGGCCGATCCCGATGACATCCTCATCCGCATTCACGCCGTGAACCGCGGTCCGGAGGCAGCGCAACTGCACCTGCTGCCGACACTGTGGTTTCGCAACACGTGGTGGATGAACGACACCGAACTCCGCCCGCACATCCACGGTCTGGCGAGCGAGGCGGGCATGAGCATCGCGGCCGCCAGCCACGCCACCCTCGGCGTGTACCACCTCTACGCCGAAGGCGCCCCGGAGCTGCTGTTTACGGAGAACGAAACCAACAACGCCCGCGTGTTCGGCAGGCCGAACGAATCCCCCTTCGTCAAGGACGGCGTCAACGACTGCGTGGTAAGCGGGCGCCGCGAGGCGGTCAACTCGGCGCTCACGGGTACGAAGCTGTCCGCCTGGTACCGCACAGAGGTCGCCGCCGGCGCAAGCCATGTCGTCCGGCTGCGGCTGACCAAGGCAGGGGCAAGTCGGTTCGCCGTCGCCGAGGATGCCTTCGGCCGGGGCTTCGACGCGCTGTTCGACACGCGCCGGGACGAAGCCGACGAGTTCTACGGCGCCGTGATACCCGAGTCGCTCTCTGCCGACCAGCGCAACGTCATGCGCCAGGCGTTGGCCGGCATGCTCTGGGGCAAGCAGTACTATTTCTTTGACCTGGACCGCTGGCTCGGCCAGCACAGCGCCCACCCCCTGCACGGCGGGCGCCATGCCTCACGCAATCGCCAATGGTTCCACATGCTCAACGACGACGTCATCTCGATGCCGGACAAGTGGGAGTACCCCTGGTATGCGGCCTGGGATCTGGCTTTCCACACCCTGCCGCTGAATCTGGTGGACCCCGACTTCGCCCGCGAGCAACTGGCACTCATGCTGAGCGAGGTGTATCTGCATCCCAATGGCCAGATACCGGCCTATGAGTGGAACTTCGGCGATGTCAACCCGCCGGTGCATGCCTTTGCCACGCTCTATACCTATAACATCGGCAAGCTGCTGCACGGACAGGGTGACATCGATTTCCTCAAGGACGCCTTCCGCAAGCTGCTGCTCAATTTCAACTGGTGGGTCAACCGCAAGGATCCCGGTGGTCGCAATGTCTTCGAAGGCGGCTTCCTCGGTCTGGACAACATCGGCGTGTTCGACCGCAGTAGTCCACTGCCCACCGGCGGGCGACTGGAGCAGGCGGACGGCACCGCCTGGATGGCGCTGTACTGCCAAAACATGCTCGAAATGGCGCTGGAACTTGCCAGCCATGACGCCACCTACGAGGACATGGCGCTACGATTCATCGAGCATTTCTTCTTCATCGCCGCCGCCATGGACCGCGTCGGCGAACAGCGCGATGATCTGTGGGACGAGGAAGACGGATTCTTTTACGACGTGCTGCGCCTGCCTGACGGAAGCGCCACGCGCATCAAGGTCCGTTCCATGGTCGGCTTGTTGCCGCTGTGCGCGGCCTTCACCGTACCGGCCGACGTGCTGACCCGCCACCCGGGCCTCGCCGAGCGGATCGAGGCGCGACTCGGGCGTTACGCCGATCTGCTGATCAACATCCACGATCCGCGCCGGCCCGGCCACGACGGTCGCCACCTGTTCTCCATCCTCAACGAAGAAAAGCTGCGCCGGGTGCTGGCGCGCATGCTGGACGAGGAGCGCTTCCTGTCCGACCACGGCATCCGTTCCCTGTCGCGGCATCATCTGGAGCACCCCTACGTCTTCGATGTCCATGGCGAGAAGTACACCGTGCAGTACCTGCCGGCGGAGTCGAACACCGGTATGTTCGGTGGCAACTCCAACTGGCGCGGCCCGATCTGGTTCCCGGTCAATCTGCTCATCCTGCGCGCGCTACTCTTCTACTACACGTACTTCGGCGACGACTTTCGCATCGAATGCCCGACCGGCTCCGGCCGATTGATGACGTTGTATGAGGCGGCCATGGAAATCGCCGGGCGCCTGACCGGCATTTTTCTTGCCGATGGCCAAGGCCGCCGGCCGGTCTACGGCGCGACGGAGAAATTCCAAAGCGATCCGCACTGGCGCGACCTGATCCTCTTCTACGAGTACTTCCACGGCGACAACGGCGCCGGACTCGGCGCCAGCCATCAGACCGGCTGGACCGGCGTCGTTGCGCTGCTGCTGAAGGAGATCGGCACGCTGACGCCGGAGCGTGCCCGCGCAGGCCAATGGCGCCAGGCTGCGGCGGAGTTGCGCGGCGTCAGGCCCGATAGCGCCGCACCATGAACGCACCCGCCGCCGCCATGACGGCCGGGTCCCGCACGGCAGGCCTCGACGCGGTGCTCGCCCGCTTCGCAGATCCGGATGCCGATCCGGTAGCGCTGCTGCGCGCACTGATAGATGTCATCCGGCCGCGCCGCGCCGACGATGAAAGCACGGCGGCAGCCAACTGGCGCGCTTTGAACACCGCCCTCGCCGGCAGCGAGACGCATCGGCGCGCCGTCAGCCGCCGGCTGATCGAGCTGTTCGCCACGCGCCGGCTGGTGACGTTCTTCACCGAGGCAGGCATCCTGCCCAACGCCGGCTTCTTCTCCGAGTTGTGGCGCAAGCTCGTGCACAAGCTGCTGCCGGAGATTCCTGACGAGCGCTCGCTCAAGGATTGCGTGGACCTGGTCTTTCGCGACGCGCACGATCATCGCTGGCTCGATGCCGTACCGATGGCGGACAAGCTCGACTTCTGGCGTCTGGTGGATCTGGGACGCACCGACCGCGGCGAGGCGATGACGGCGGTGCTCGACCAACTGCTCGAGTCCATGCTCATCCTTTCTCACCGCACTGCGGGACTGGGGCTCGAGCCAGAGTTGCGCCGCGTCTGCCCGGACGTGGAGGAGCGCGCATCGCCCTTCCTGGCGCTGCACTACGAACTGCGCCGGTTCATCGACCGTTACCGCGAGAGTCTGGTCGATGCCAGCCGGCAGCCGGAGGACGAGCGCCATGTGCTGGTGCTGCTCGATCAGTGCCGCGAGGTACTGCGCCGCGGCTACCGGGCAGCGGCGACCCGGGGCACCACCCTGACGCTGACATACCTGCTCAAGCGGCTCGAGCAACATCTGCAACGCATCGAGCTACTCACGCGCATGCTCGGCGCCAGATTCAAGGAAGAGGGCCGCGAGACGGCCATCGAGCACTGGGCGCTGTTCATGCGCGCCGCGGTGCAGGGGGAGAATCAGCGCAACAGCATCCGCCGGCACTTTTCCGAGCTGATCGGGCTGCTCGCGCTGCGTGTGACCGAGAACGCCAGCCGCACTGGCGAGCACTACATCACCAGCGACTGGCCTGGTTATCGAGCCATGTGGCGCTCGGCCATGGGCGCCGGACTAATCATCGCCATTCTGGCGCTGTTCAAGATCCTTGCTTCGCGGCTGGACCTTGCGCCGTTTTCTCACGCGGCGCTGTACAGCCTGAACTATGGCCTGGGCTTCGTGCTGGTCGCGCTACTGCATTTCACCATCGCCACCAAGCAACCGGCCATGACGGCAGCAACCCTGGCGGCAGCCCTGAGCCAGACGCGCGGCAAGCTAGCCGACATCGAACGCCTGGTGAACCTGATCGTCGACACCGTGCGCAGCCAGATCGCCGCCATACTCGGCAACGTGTTGCTGGCCATGGTCACGGCCAGCCTCATTGCCTGGGCCCTGTCGCACCATGGGGGTGTGCCGCTCATCGATGCGCCGAAGGTGGAGCATCTGCTGCATGAGCTGCGCCCCTTCCGTAGCCTGGCCTTGCTGCATGCCGCGATCGCCGGCCTGTGGCTGTTCGTCGCCGGGCTGGTCTCGGGCTACTTCGACAACCAGGCCGCCTATGCGCGGGTGGGCGAACGCGTAGCGCGGCTGCGCTGGCTGCAGTCGATCGCCGGCGAGCAGCGGGCGCGGCGCCTGGGCGCATTCGTGCACGACAACCTCGGTACTATCGCCGGCAACTTCATCTTCGGCTGCCTACTCGGCAGCACCGGCACCATCGGTTACATCCTCGGCTTGCCGCTGGACATCCGCCATGTCGCCTTCGCGTCGGCGAACCTGGCCTACGCAGTGGCCGCGCTCGACTATCAAATGCCGCTGGATACGCTCCTGGAGTCGGCAGCAGGCGTAGTACTGATCGCCTTCGTCAATCTCACGGTGAGCTTCACCCTCGCGCTGTGGGTAGCGCTGCGCTCGCGCGATGCCACCTTCGCCGCCGCCTCCGCACTGCCCTCACGCTTGGTCGCACGCCTGTTGCATGAGCCCGGCAGTTTCCTCGTGCCGCAGAGGGCCGAGGCATCGACCGGCAGACCGTAAGGGGCGTCCGTTCTCGAATTCAAAACAGCATCGGTTCGGCCAGCCGTTGCAGCAGCTTCCTGATCGGCGCCGGCAGCGCTGCGCCGTCCAGCTCCGCCATGTCGAGCCAACAATGATTCGACTGGCGGGCGACGGGTTTGTGGGCCGTCACCGGGCACAGCAACGGCTGCAGCGCCAGCCGGAAGTGGGTGAAACCGTGCTGGATCGGCGCCAGCGCTTCGACTTCTTCCAACGTGCAGCCGAGATGCTGCGCCGCATAGGCGGCGACGTCTTCCTCTTCGTCGGGAACCGCCGGCAGGCTCAGCAATCCGCCCCAGATGCCGGTCGGCGGCCGCTTCTCCAGCAGTACCCGGCCACCCTCGCGCAGGATCAGCACCCGGGTGGCGCGCTGCGGCAGCTCGCGCTTGGGCCGCGCATGGGGCAGCTCGGCGACGCGCCGGTCGCGATGGGCGATGCACAGGTCGCGCACGGGACAGCGGCCGCAGGCGGGGTTGTGGCGCAGGCAGACGGTAGCGCCCAGATCCATCAGCGCCTGGATATAGGTTTCCGTTTCCTTGTGCGGCATGAGATGCTCGGCCAGCTCCCACAGCCGCTTCTCCACCTGCCGCTCGCCGGGGAATCCCTCGATACCGAAGCAGCGGCTGGTCACCCGCTTGACATTGCCGTCGAGTATGGCTGCCCGGGCGCCGAAGGCAAAGGCGGCGATGGCCGCCGCCGTGGAACGGCCGATGCCAGGCAGCCGGGCAATCTCACGCGGACTGCGCGGAAAGCGCCCGCCGTGCTCCCCGATCAGGATACGCGCCGCCCGCTGCAGGTTGCGCGCCCGGGCGTAGTAGCCCAGCCCGCTCCAGAGCGCCAGCACCTCCCGCTCCGGCGCCTCGGCCAGGGTGGCAAGGTCGGGAAAGCGGGCGATGAAGCGCTGGTAGTAGGGTATGACGACAGCAACCTGTGTCTGCTGCAGCATGATTTCCGAGATCCAGATCCGGTAGGCATCCCGTGTCCCCTGCCACGGCAGGTCGTGGCGGCCGTGCTCCTTGTGCCAGGCGATGAGGCGGGCGGCGAACTCGGACATCGCAGTTCACGCAACGACCGGCCGCACCCGGCTCGCCACCAGCTTCGCCCGGGCGCGCGCCTCCTCGACATCGCGGCCGATGGCGAGCGCCACGCCCATGCGCCGCTTGAGGAAGGATTCCGGCTTGCCGAACAGGCGCAAATCGCTCTGCGGCACGGCAAGCGCCCGCGCCGCGTCGTCGAAGGCGATACCCTGCGCCGCGACACCGCCGTAGATCACCGCCGAGGCACCCGGGGCGCGCAGCGACACATCCACCGGCAGGCGAAGGATGGCGCGCGCGTGCAGCTCGAACTCGCTGAGTGCCTGCGAGCACATGGTAACCATGCCAGTGTCGTGGGGGCGCGGGCTCACCTCGGAAAACCAGACCTGGTCGCCCTTGACGAACAGCTCGACGCCGAAGATGCCGCGCCCGCCGAGATTGCCGGTGACAGCGAGGGCGATTTCGCGCGCGCGCGCCGCCGCGGCCGCGCTCATGGGCTGGGGCTGCCAGCTCTCGACGTAATCGCCGCTCACCTGAACGTGGCCGATCGGCTCACAGAAGTACGTGCGCACCGCACCGCTGTCGTCGCAGGCGCGCACCGTGAGCAGGGTGATCTCGTAGTCAAAGTCGATGAAGCCTTCGACGATGACGCGGCCCTGGTTCACGCGGCCGCCCGCCGCTGCGTAGTCCCAGGCCTTGGCCACGTCGGCGGCGCTTTTCACCAGCGATTGGCCTTTGCCCGAGGACGACATCACCGGCTTGACCACGCAGGGGTAGCCAATCCCCTTCTCCCCATTGCCGCCGTCGATGGCGACACGCAGCTCCTCCAGCGAATCGGCGAACTCGTAGGGCGACGTGGGCAGCTTCAGCTCTTCCGCGGCGAGGCGTCGGATGCCTTCGCGGTTCATCGTCAGCCGCGCCGCCCGCGCCGTCGGGATGACCTCGGCCAGCCCCTCGCGCTCGATTTCAATCAACGCGTCGGTGGCGATGGCCTCGATCTCCGGCACGATAATCTGCGGCCGCTCCTGCTCCACCAGCGCGCGCAGCGTCGCTGCGTCCGCCATGTTGATGGCATGGGCTCGGTGCGCCACTTGATGCCCCGGTGCGTTGGCGTAGCGGTCCACCGCGATCACCTCGACGCCAAGCCGCTGCAGGGCGATGATCACCTCCTTGCCCAGTTCGCCGCTGCCCAGCAGCATGACGCGCGTTGCCGACGGGGAAAGAGGTGTGCCGATGCGCATGCTGGCCTCCGGAAAGTGTTGGTGACAATCATAGCATCGGGACGAATGGGCATTGGCCTAGCCTGCGTATCGCCGCGCCGGTCCGGCCCCGAAGCGCGAAAGCCGGAACGGGTTCGGAAGTAGAATGATCGTTATCAGGACTTGCCAACGCCATGCCTACACGAGCCATCACACGGGACGATATCCTTCAGCGCGCCGCCGATCTGGTACCGGAGTTGGCGGGCCGGGCGCTGGCGACGGAGGCAGCGCGCCAGTTGCCGGAAGCGACGCTGGCGGCGTTTCGCAACACGGGTCTGCTGCGCGTGCTGCAGCCGGCGCGCGCCGGCGGGCTGGAGCTGGATTTCGGCGTGCTGGTGGAGGCCTGCGCCGAGATCGCCTGCGGCTGCGCCTCCAGCGCCTGGGTGCTGGCAAACCTGGCGAGCCACAACTGGATGCTGGGCATGTGGCCGGCCCAGGCCCAGGACGAGATCTGGGACGGCAGCGGCCGGGATACGCTGATCGGTGCCTCGCTGATCTTTCCCGCCGGGCGGGCGCTCGCCGCCGACGGCGGCTACCGGCTGCAGGGGCGCTGGGGCTTCGCCAGCGGCATCGACGCCTGCGACTGGATCATGCTCGGCGCCATCGTCGAAGGCGAGGAGGCCGGGCTCGCCGACACCGAGGGCGAATACCGCCTGTTTCTGCTGCCCCGGGCCGACTACACCATCCATGACAGCTGGTTTGTCGCGGGACTGGCCGGGAGCGGCAGCAAGGAGGTGCGCGTCGCCGATGCCGTCGTGCCGCATCACCGCACCGTCGCCCTGCGCGACACCCAGGGCGGCGCCACGCCCGGCAGCGTGGTCAACGCCGGCCCGCTGTACCGCATTCCGCTACTGCCCACCTTCGGCTACGTCGTCGCCGGCATTCCGCTGGGCATCGCCCAAGGCGCGCTGGAGCAGTTCACCGGCGAGAACCGCCATCGCCTGGCCTCCTATTCCGGCCGGGCGCTGGTGGATTTCGTCTCGGTGCAGGTGAAGATCGCCGAAGCCTCCGCCGGCATCGACGCCGCGCGGCGTACGCTGACGAGCAACTGCGAGGAGATCATGCGCCTGGCCGCCGCGCCGCAGGCGCCGACCCTGGAACAAAAGGCGCGCCTGCGCCGTGACTGCGCCTTCGCCGCGCGGCTGGCGACGGCTGCCGTGGACCGTCTGTTCGAGGCCAGCGGGGGCGCGGCGCTGTTCACCAGCCACCCGGTGCAGCGCGCCTTTCGCGACGTGCATGCGGCGGTCGCCCACATCGCATTGAACTGGGATGCCGCCGCGTCGATCTACGGCCGCACCGTCCTCGGCCATGCCGGCGACATGCCGCCGTATGAGCGCTGACATGGCGGCGAGCAACGATTCCCGCCGCGGATTCGACACGCGAGCATTTCGCAGCGCGCTGGGCATGTTCGCGACCGGCGTCACGGTCATCACCACGCGCTCGGAGCGCGGCGAGTATGCCGGTTTCACCGCCAGTTCCTTTAACTCGGTGTCTCTGGACCCGCCGCTCGTGCTGTGGAGTCTGTCGCTGTATTCGCCTAGTCTGCCCGTGTTCCAGAACTGCAGCCACTATGCCATCAACGTGCTGGCAGCGGACCAGGCGGATCTGTCGCAGCGTTTCGCCACGCAGGCGATCGATCGCTTCGCCGGCGTGGAATTCTCGCCCGGCGTGGGCGGCGCACCGCTGCTACCAGGCTGCTGCGCCTGGTTCGAATGCCGCAACGAAGTGCGCCACGCCGGCGGCGACCACATTATCTTCGTCGGACTGGTAGAAAAGTTCGCCCACCATGACAGGGCGCCGCTGGTGTTCCAGGGCGGACGGTATCGGGGGTTGGTGGATTTGTAGGTTCGCGAGAAAGACGCGCCCGCGTCCGATAGCGGCTTGATGCGATGCAGGCTGGACGCCTATACTTCGCGCCATGACGACAGCACCCCAAGCGGACCTGCGCGAGGTTCCGCTCTATACCGCTACCGAAGCGGCACATTACCTGCGCCTTCCCGTATCGACGGTGCGCGCGTGGGCGTTCGGCCAAGGCCACCGCAAGGATGGCAGCCGGAAATTCAAGCCAGTGATCGGACTGGCCAGCCGCCAGGGTAGGTTGCTTTCGTTCATCAACTTGGTGGAGCTGTTCGTGCTCTCCGCGATCCGCCGCAGGCACGGCGTGGCCCTGCCGCAGGTGCGCAGGGCGCTGGATTACCTGAAGAGGCGTTTCCCCTCGCCGCACGCCCTCGCCGATCATGAGTTCCAGACCAACGGTGTCGATCTCTTCGTGGAGAAGTTCGGCGAGTACCTCAACCTGTCGCGCGACGGCCAGATTGAGATCAAGGAACTGATCGAGGCGCGCCTGCGATGCGTTATGCGCGATGAAGCCGGCGTGCCGCTCAAGCTGTATCTCGCCCCGCGCGCGGGCCACGAGCGCGGCATCGTGGTAATCGACCCGCGCCTCGGCTTCGGCCGGCCGGTCATCGAGGGCACCGGCATCCGCACCGAGGTCATCGTCGGCCGCTTCAGCGCTGGCGAGACGATCGACTCGATCGCCGAGGACTACGGCCGCTCTCGGGCCGAGATCGAAGAAATCGTCCGCAGCGAATTGCCGCTGGCTGCGTGACGCCCAAGCCAGTCACCGGTCTCGTCTTCTTCATCGACCGCAGCCTCGGCCGCAGATATGTCGCTCAGGCACTGCGCGACGCCGGTGCAAAGGTCGAAATCCATGACGATCATTTTCCCCAGACCACGTCGGACGTCGACTGGCTGACGGAAGTCGGCAAGCGCGGCTGGGTGGTGCTATCCAAGGACGAGCGAATTCGCCGCAACCGGATCGAACGCGGCGCGCTTGTTGCCGCGCGCGTTCGTGCCTTCTTTCTGACTCAGCAGGACATCACCGGCCCTGAGATGGCGGAGTTGTTCCAGCGGGTGCTACCCGGCATGACGAACCGGGCAATTTCCCAGCCTGCGCCGTTCATCTACACGATCACCCGCTCGGGACACTTTTCGCGGGTCAAATAGCAGGCACGGCAAGTCCGCCACCCATCGTCGCGCGAGAGTTGAAAGACTGGGGCGGGCCGACGCTGTACGCGCGGCCCGCCGCCAGAGAAGGGACATTCGGTTCGCGACTGACTACCTGAACGTATAGCCCGCCGTCACGCCGACGAGGTAGTTGCGCTCCGGCGCCGGCGCGAAGAAGCGGCTGTTGGCGTCATTGACGTAAACCGCGCCGATGTAGTCCTCGTCGAACAGGTTGTCCACGCGGGCGAACTCGGTGAAGCGCCAGTTGCCGATCCTCTGCTCGAAGCCGGCGCGCAGGTTGGCGACAAAGTAGCTGTCGGTGGACACGGTGTTGATGTCGTTCACCAGGACCTTGCCGTTCCAGCGTCCCTCCAGGGCGGTGGCGAAGCCCAGCGGTGCGTAGCGCCAGGCAAGCTCGCCATAGACTGTGTAGTTGGGCACGCCGGGGATGCGGTTGCCGGCATTGACAGTGGCATTGGGCGTGGTGCAGGGGATGCCGGTGCACACGCGGAAGCTGTCCTGGAACTTGGCCTCCAGGTAGGTGGCCGAGAGATAGCCGCTCAGCCCGCCGCCGAAGTTGCCGTCCAGCGCGATTTCGACGCCGCGGCGCTGGGTGTCGCCGGCATTCTGGAACGTCGTGCGTCCGCCGGCGTTGGTGGCCGTGACGATCTCGTTGCTGGTATCGATCTGGAATAGCGCCAGGTTCAGGCGCGTGTTGGCGCCGAGGAACGCCTTCATGCCGACCTCATAGTGGTTGCTCTTGCTCGGCTGCAGGGCGAAGTTAAGGCCGCTGGTGCCGTCCGGCTTGTAGGCAAGCTCGATGAAAGTGGGCGTCTCGAAGCTGCGCCCGGCGTTGGCATAGAGATTCACCGATTGCGACAGGCGGTAGAGTAGACCGACCGCCGGCGTCCAGGCGTCGTAGCTGGCGCTGCCGCTGTCGTCCGGGTTGCGCGCCGTAGCCGTGATGAGCGTCGTGCTGCCGCTGCAGCGGCCAGCCGTGGTGCCCGGCGCCGTCACTAGGGTCGTGGTGCAGATGAAGTTGTCCTTGGAGTCGAAGCTGACTTTGGTATAGCGCAGGCCCGCGGACAGGCTCCAGTCGGCCGCGAGTTGCCACTCCGCCTGGGCATAACCGCCGGCCTGCCAGACGGTGTTGGTCTCGTCGCGCTTGAGCGCACCGCGCACGCCGAGGTTGTTGAGATAGCCTTTGCGCGCGTCCTCGGCGCGTTCGTAGTCGGCGCCCGCCGTCAGCGTCAGGGCGGCGACCTTGCGCGTCCAGCGCAGGCCCACGCCGTAAAAGTCGCGCTCGAAGGCGCTCAGACCGCCGGCGTGGGTCAGGCCGTTCTGGGTCGCCGTGGGGATGGCGAGGTACTGCTCGTTGCTGCGATTGCCGGCATAGACCATGGCACGCACCGTGTCGATGTCCGTCATGGCGCCTTCGTACACCAGCCCGCCCTGCAGATTGTCGAGGCTGCGCCGGGTCTGGAACTGCAGCGCCGCGGGGCTCGCCTGCCGGCGGTTCTGCGCCAGTTCGGCGGCCGTCAGGCCGAGGGGATCGAGGTTGTCCGGCTGGTCGAGATAGTTGGCGACGAAAGTCCAGGAGGATTTCGCGTCGGGCGCGTAGCGCAGCTTGGCGTTGACCTGGTCCTTGCGCGCCTCGCTCCAGTCGCGATAGCCGTCGGTCTCGAAGCGGGTGGCGCTGCCGATATAGTTCAACGCGCCGCTCTGGCCGCCGAACTTCAGTCCCGCGCGCCAGGCGTCGTAGCTGCCGGCGGCGAAGCTGCCGGTTACGGTCGGGTCGGCGGGGCCATCCTCGGTGAACACCTGCACCACGCCGCCCGAGTGGTTGCCGTACAGCGCCGAGAAGGGACCGCGCAGCACCTCGATCCGCCTGGCCGTAGACAGGTCGAACAGCCCGCTGCCGCCCTGCCCGTCCGGCGTGCTCGCCGGTATGCCGTCGGCAAGCAGCTTGATGCCGCGCACGCCGAACTGGGAGCGGGCGCCGAAGCCGCGGATGGTGATCTGCTGTTCCTGGGCGTAGGTTTCGCGGTTCTGCACCACGGTGCCGGGCACGCGGTTGAGCGACTCGGAGATGTTGACGCCCGCCTGCTGTTCCTGGATGCGCACGCCGCTGACGCTGTCGATAGACAGCGGCAGATCGAAGGTCGGCCGCTCGGTTCGCGTGGCGGTGACGACGACAGTGTCGGCGACTTCCTGGGACAAGGCTTCGGCGGCCGGCCAGGCGGCCAACGCACCGGCGCAGGCGGCCGTGAGGGTCTTGATCTTCATGATTATTTCCGTAGGACGAGCGGGTCGGGGCAAAGTTTAGCCCAGCGCCCGGGGCGCGGTGGAACGGCACCGAAAAATCATGATTTTCATTAGTCCGGCGACCGGCGCGGCGCAGTGGTTCGACATCGGCGCGGGCCCGGGCCGCGCGATGCGGTAGCATTAGGCCGAGGGCGCGCGACACCGCGTGTGCGCGCAGGGACAACGCAATCAATCGGCCCATGGCACGCCGAACCCGCAAGATCCTTCGCGTCGAGTACCTGCCGCGGAACGAGCAGGGGCGCGATTTCGTCGTCGGCGATCTGCATGGCGAGGCTTCCTATCTCGATGCCCTGCTCGACCGCGTGCGTTTCGACGCCGCGGCGGACCGCCTGTTTTCCGTCGGCGATCTGGTGGATCGCGGCCCGGAGCCGGAGCGCTGCCTGCGCCTGCTGGACGCACCGTGGTTCCACGCCGTTCTGGGCAATCACGATGCCTTCCTGGCGGAACTGGTCGAGGTGATGCTCGATCGCGGCGGCCATTATTCCGAGGAGGCCAAGTCCCGCGTGCTGGCCATGGCCTTGGGCGGCATGGACAGCCACTGGGCGATTCCCGACCTGGCGGGCGAGCACCCGGACCGGGAGAAATGGTTCGCCTTCGCCGACTGCTGCGCCCGACTGCCCCATGTCATCGTCGTCGGCCGCGGCAGCGCGGACCGGTTCAACATCGTGCACGCGGCGCTGTCGCACCGACACCGCCTGCTAACCGACGAGCGGCTGGACAAGCTGGCCGGCACCGCGGTGGCGCCATCGCTCATCGAGAACTGCCTGTGGAACCGCTCACTGGCGAGCGATTTGCGCCACCAGCTCGATGCCACGGAGCGGATTCCGCCGCGCAAGATGGTCAAGCGCGGCCTGTCGCTGACCTACTGCGGTCACAACGTGCTGCCCTTGCCGGTGCAGTTCCGCAGCCACTTGCACATCGACACCGGTGCCGGCTATCGCTGGCTGGAGGGGCCCTACGGCCTGACCTTGATCGAGCACGCCACGACACGGCTATGGCAGGCACGCTATCCGCAGACGGCGGCCAATCCGGCGAGCCTCGCCGCGGACGCCGAACCGTCAGCCTGACACCGTCATAGGATTCACTGTCTGCCGCCGGCCTCGCCCGGCTGTGACGACGCGCCCGCCGAATTGGCAACGCCGCTTGCCACATGCCCAGTCGGGCCGGCGCCGGCGGCCGTGTCGCAATGCCGCGTCTGATCGTCGAAGAAGAAATCGGGCTCGAACTCGTGCAGAAAACTGCCCTTGTCCAGACCGCCGAGAAACATCGCCTCGTCGACGACGATACCCCAGTCCATGAGGGTGCGGATCGCCCGCTCGTGGGCTGGCGCGCTGCGGGCGGTGACCAGCGCCGTGCGAATGCGCAGTGACATGCCCGCGCCGGCGCGCTGCAGGCGATGCAAAGCTTCGAGGAAGGGTTTGAACGGTCCCGGCGAAAGCGGGCGGCGGGCATGGTTCGCCTCGTGCGCCTGAAAGGCATCCAGCCCGTCGCGCTGGAACACCCGTTCGGCCTCGTCGGAGAACAGCACGGCATCGCCATCGAAGGCGATGCGCACCTCGTCCGGATGGCGATCGGCATCCATGAGCGAAAGGGGATAGACGCGCGCCGCCGGGAAGCCGACCGCCAAGGCATCGCGCACGTCGTCCTCGCGCGCCGAAAGGAACAGATGCGCGCCGAGCGGATTGAGGTAGCGATAGGGCGAACGGCCGCGGGTGAACACGCCGCGCTCGAGCTGCAGACGCGCCGCCTCGGCGGAGCGGAACACACGCAGCCCCGATACCGGATCATTGCGCGACAGGATCACCACTTCCACCCGATGCACGCCGTCGGCATTGAAGGCGAGCAGCTTCTTCACCAGGGGAAAGGCCACGCCCGGGCTGGCCGGCGCTTCCAGCCGCTCCAGTTGCAGCGCCATGTAGGCCGAGTCGTCCTGCTCCTCGAAGACGCGGTTTTCCGCCTCGAAGTCGAACAGTGCCCGCGACGATAGGGCGACGACCAGCTTGCCTTCGAGGCTCACGGGCATCGCGTCTTCCTTCGCAGGTCGGCAGCGGCTTCCATGGCCGGGAAGTATAGCCGCGTACGCCGGCATTCAACGCCGCGCTTGCCTGCGACGCCGCGCAGGTGTGTATGATCTTCGCGTTCCCCGGCCGGTGACATTCATGCGGCTTGCCCTGCTCGCCGACATCCACAGCAACCTCGAGGCGCTGAACGCCTGCCTCGCCCACGCGCGCCGTCAGGGCGTGGACGGCTACGCCTTTCTGGGCGATCTGCTCGGCTACAACGCAGACCCGCTCGCCTGTCTGGACGTCATCGCCAACCTCGCGCAACCGGGAGCATTCGTGGTGCGCGGCAATCACGATGAGGCCTGCCTGGGGGGATTGTGCGAGGCCATGAGCTTTCATGCCCGCGACGCCATCTACTGGACACGCGAGCAGCTTGGCGCGAGCGAGCGCGAATTCCTGGCGCAACTGCCGCTCACGGTCGCCGCCGGCGAGGCGACGCTCGTGCATGCCCATCCCCACGTGCCCGAGCTGTGGCGCTACATCACCGGCGCTCACGACGCCCGCAGCGCGCTCGCCGCCGTGCCGACGCGGCTGGTATTCGTCGGACATGTGCATCACTGCCTGCTTTACTACACTGGCGCCGACGGCGTGCCGAGGACGTTCAGGCCCGTGCCGGGTGTGCCGATTCCGCTGCTCGCAAGCCGGCGCTGGCTGTTCATCGTCGGCTCCGTCGGTCAGCCGCGCGACGGCACCAACGCCGCCTGCTACGCAATCCATGACCAGGAGCAGGGCACGCTGACCAGTTTCCGCGTTGCCTACGACTACATGCGCGCGGCGGCCAAGGTCCGCGCCGCGGGCTTGCCCGAACGGCTGGCACGGAGGCTGGAGACCGGACACTGATGGCCGCCGCGCGCCTGCTTGCCCCGGGGATGGATTTCGACGGCTTTCGCGTCGATGCCCGGCTTCATGAAGGCGGCATGGCTGTGCTCTATGCCGTGAGCAAACCCGGCATCGAGCTGCCGCTCGTCATGAAGGTGCCGCGGCTCGCCTTCGGCACGCACCCCGCCTGCCTGGTCGGCTTCGAGGTCGAGCAGATGATTCTCGGCGCCCTGACCGGCGTGCACGTTCCCCGGCTCGTGGCGAGCGGCACATCGGCCGACCCACCGTATCTGGTGATGGAACGCATCGACGGGCCGTCGCTGGCGGAAATTGCGCGCCGTTCGCCCCTGCCGGCGGCCGAGGTGGCACGGCTGGTTCGCACCGTCGCCGACGCGCTGCACGATCTGCATCGCCAGAACGTCATTCATCTCGACGTGAAACCCGCCAATGTCATCTTTCGCGCCAGCGGCGAAGCGGTGTTGGTGGACTTCGGCCTTGCCCGTCACGGCGACCTGCCCGATCTGGTCGAGGAGGAGTTCCACTCCCCAGTAGGCACCGGGGCATACATCTCGCCCGAGCAGCTGGCCGGCAACCGCAGCGATCCCCGCAGCGATCTGTTCGCCCTGGGCGTGGCAGCCTATCAATTTGCCACGGGCGCCAAACCCTTTGGCGAACCGACTACCCGCAGCGGCATGCGCCGTCGGCTGTACGTCGATCCGCTGCCGCCGCGCGCCCTCAATCCGGAAGTGCCGCCGTGGCTGCAGGAGGTCATCCTGCGTTGCCTGGAAGTGCGAGCCGAGGAGCGCTACGCCACGGCCGCCCAGATCGCCCATGATGTCGCCCATCCGGAACAGGTACATCTGACCGAACGGGCGAACCGCACCCGACGCCAGGGGCCGGTGACAGTCGTCAAACGTTGGCTGACAGGTTTGCGGCCCAGACCAACAGCGCCGCTCAGTCCGGCCGCGCAGCTGGCACGGGCACCCCAGGTGCTGGTAGCCGTGGACCCCGAACATCGCGACGAAGCGCTCGCCGAGGCGATGCGCGACGCACTGCGGCGGGCGCTGGCGGCGGAGCCCGGCCTGCGCGTAACACTCATGACCGTGTGCGAGCCCCAGTTCGTGCTGGAGGACGCGGCCACGGAGATCCAGCAGGGGCGCCATGTCCAGGCGCTGATGGAAATGCGCCACTGGGCCCGACCCCTGGCGCTGGCCCCGGACATCGTGCGGTTTCACGTCGCCGAGGGCACCGACCCGGCGGCGGCGCTGCTCGACTACGCCGACCGCCATCATGCCGACCGGATCATCATGGGGGCGCGCGCGGCCTCGCCCATGCGCCGCTACCTGGGCAGCGTATCCTCTCGGGTCGTGGCCGAGGCGCCCTGTTCCGTCAGCGTTATCCGGCCGCGGCGGCGCGCCGGGCGATAGAATCCGTGCATCAGCACATACAATGACTTGAATGGCGCGGGTCGGACAGACCCTGTAATAGTCTTGTCAAACACCGCCGCATGCCTGCCACCGCGTGCATGACGGCGGACGACCGAGAACAACCACTTTTCCCCACCGAGCGCATCAGGAGGAGACACCATGACGGCGGCGCGCGACTCGTCTTTCCGCATGGCGCCCGTTCGTGACCATCGCGTCACCGGCCCTCCCCGCGCGCGGCTCCGATTCGCATAAGACGTCCGGCCACGGGCGCATGTGGTAGTTGTTGCAACCGACAAAGGAGGAGCAACGATGGTCTACACCCACAAATCGCCGGCGCTGCTGATAATCGGCATCCTCATCCTGGTCTGGGGCTGGCTCAATCAGAGCGCCAGTGTCGATGGCCTGCAAGGCTGGCTGCACCCCGGCGCCTACAAGGAGCACAAGCAGGCGCTCGACAAGCACGCCGCCGACGTCAAGGCAGCGGCGGACAAGGCGGCGGCCGAAGGCAAGCCCGCCCCCGAGGCCAAGCCCGTGAAACCAAGCAAGTTCGACGGCCTGAAGCAGGAACAGGCGAAGTTCTCTTATATTTTCGGCGGCATATTCGCCGTGGTCGGCCTGCTCATCCTGCTATGGACGCCCGGGGAGGGCAATCTCGACTACTACATCTCGATCTTCCCGGGCATCGCCTTCATCCTGCTCATCGCGTTCATCGTGCGCTGGGGCCTGGACCCGGTGTTCGCCAACTGGGGCAAGGCGGCGCAGCCGACCCTGGGCTGGGACTTCTCCAAGATCTTCAATCTCAACTACGTCGTGCTCGGCATCGTCATCGGCATGATCGTGGTCAACCTGTTCCGCATCCCGGCCTGGGCACAGAACGGCGTGCGTACTGCGCGCTTCTTCCTCAAGACCGGCGTCATCCTGCTCGGCACGCTCTACAGCGCTGCCGAACTGGCCCAGCTCGGCGCCCTGTCGGTGGTGATGATCGGCGTGTTCGTGCTCGGCTCCGTCTGGCTGGTGCTGCTCGCCGGGCCGCGCGTCAATGCCAGCAACTCGATGACCGGCGTGCTCTCGGCGGGCGTCGGCGTGTGCGGCGTTTCGGCGGCTGTGGCGGCCTCGCCGGTGGTCAATGCCAAGGCGGTAGACATCGCCTTCACCCTGGGCACCATCCTGCTCTGGGGCGTGCTGTGCATGTTCATCTTCCCCACCATCGGCCATTTGCTCGGCATGGGCCCGGTGCAATTCGGCGCCTGGGCCGGCACCGGCATCCTCAACTCGGCCCAGGTGGCCGGCGCGGCGCTGGCCTTCGACCCGCACGGCATCGAGACGCTCAAAGTGGCGGAGATCTTCAATATCACGCGTGTGCTGTTCCTGCCCATCATCGTCGTCTGGCTCGCCGCCTGGTACGTCAAGCGCGAGGCCGGTGCGCAGAAGGTCGATCTGGGAAAGGTGCTGGTGTCGAAGTTCCCGGTGTTCGTGATCGGCTTCCTGCTTATGTTCGCCCTGTCGACCATGGGACTGTTCGCCCCGCCCGGACACTATCAGGGCAAGTACTTCTCCAGCGAGCAGATCAAGGAGGACAAGCTGCTCAAGGACAAGGATCTCGCCGCGCTGCAGGCGGCGCTGCCGAAACTGACCAAGCCCGAGGAGACGAAGGCCCTGCAGGATCTCATCGCCAACAAGAAGCTCACTTCGCGTGACCAGGACCACCTGCTCAAGGGCGTGGCCAAGGTACAGAAGGACGACAAGGCGCTGAAGGATGCCATCGACAAGGCGAGCAAGGCCGCCTGGCACGATTCGAAGATCATCAAGGCTTTCCGCGACTGGATCGCCTGGCTGTTCGCCTTCGGCCTGACCGGCCTGGGCATGCAGATTACCGCCAAGTCCATTAAACAGGCGGGCGGCAAGCCGCTCATCATCGGCTCCGTGGTCGGCGCCATCAAGGCTGTCGGCTCGTTGATCGTCGTCTTGCTGTTCGTGCGCGAATTCGTTTGAGGAGATCACCATGGCAGAAGAGGAAAAGCAGTTCGAACGCGGCACCAGCCTGTCGATTTTCGTCAGCGACCGCATGGAGGATTTCGGCGCGCTCATCGCCGCCTTCCTGATCGCGCTAGGCGTCCTGTTCCTTGTCGGCAAGTGAGCGCCCGGGCGCAGTGGCTGATGCCGCCGCGCTGTCCGAGGATGTGAAACACGCACCGCGCGTCCTGCTGCTCGCCGATCACGGCACGGCGGGTGCCAGCCGGGCGCAGGCGCTGGCCCTGAGTCAGGCCACGCCCGGCGAGACCACCGTCGTGCATCTCTACGTCGTGCCCGATTTCTGGGCTGGCATGCAGGGCGACGACTGGCTGAACAATGCCTGGACGCGCGATGCCTTCGCCGAGCACGTGGAACAGCAACTGGACGACGAGGCGCGCCAGCACCTGGCCGCCGTGGCTCAGGCGTGCCGCGCGAGGGGGCTCGATTGCGCGTCCCTGGTGCGCTTCGGCGATCCCACCCGCTGCCTGATCGAGGTGGCCGCCGCCCAGGGCGCAGAGCTGGTGGTGATCGGGCCACCGCGGCCGAAGGGTATGGCCGGCTATCGCTCCCGCATCGAGCTGGACAAGCTGGTGCGCGGCTTGCGCGCGCCGCTGCTGATCGCCAGCGGCAAGTAGATCGGATCCGCGAAAACCTCATTTCACCGCGGAGGACGCAGAGGACACAGGGATCCTCAAAGGTGTGAAGCGTTTTCGCGCGCCACCTCTTGGCTGGGCGGAATCCCGCTGTAAGCCGAAGATTTCCTCTGCGACCTCCGCGTCCTCTGTGGTGTGATAGCTTTGCCTACGATGACCCAAACGCCCCCCGCGGCCGCAGACGACAACACCGCCTGGGTGAGCGTCGAGATCCCAGCGCCGCCGACGGACGTTCTCGACTTCTGTCGCGATCTCGGTCGACTGCTGCGGCTCAACCCCTATCTCGAGATCCGCGCCTGGCAGGAGGCCCCCGGCCCGTTCGGCGCCGGCAAGCACTACCGTCTGCACGCCCTGAACGAGATGACCGGCATCGAACGCGATCTCACCCTGCGCGTCGAAGCAACGCAGGCGAACGGTTTTGCCATCGCCTATTCGGAAGGGACCAAGCGCGCGCTGGCGCTAAGCGTCGCGCCCCACGGCACCGGCACGGCGCTGACCCTGCGCGAACACTACGACCGCGATGCAGACCCGGCGGTGCTGGCGAAAGAGGTGGACCGCGGCCTGATGTCCTGGGCGGTGGCCATCCGGCGTCATTACATCGGTATGCAGCGCTGGGGCGCCTTGCCGGGCTACCGCCGGGCACGCTGTTTCTGGCTTGCCATGCGGCCCAGGGAGCGGCGCATTGGTCGCCTGCTGATCTGGATCAGCGCGCTGGAATTCGTGCTGTTCCTGGTGGTGCTTGCGTTTCTCAAGGCGGAACTGTAGCTGGGCGGCGCGTCAGGATGGTTCCGGCGAGCGCGCAGCGGCCGATTGCCCGGCGCCGGTGTAAAATCGGCACTGGTTTCCGGTCGAGCAGCAAGACCGGAATCAGATATCGTAGATCCCCGAAGAACTCACAGCTAGTCCAGCACGGCGCGCCGCGGCACGCCGGCACCGAGAGCTCCCCTCGCCGACAACGATTCGCCGGATGGCGGCGCAGCCTGCGTCTGTCCGCCTCGGCGGCATGAAAAATCCGTGGAGGTCCCAGCATGCCCCTTTTCCCGCCAGATCGCTCCACTCACACCGTCGCATCGCGCGCCCTTACTCGAAACGCGCTGCGCCTGCTGCTGACGCTCGCATTGGCACTATCGAATCTGCCGCCGGCGCAGGCGGACCAAGTGGAGCTGGCGAACGGCGACCGCCTGTCGGGAAGAATCGTATCGATGTCCGACAACGAGCTGGTGCTGCGCACCGACTATGCTGGTGAGCTGCGCATTCAGCGCCAGATGGTGCGCGCCTTGAAGACTGACGATACCGTCGCCGTGCTACGCCTGGATACCGGCGACCTGCTCGATGCCGTCATCGAGCCGCTCGACGGCGGGCGCCTGGGACTGCAGAGCGAAGACGGCAGGCAGTGGTCCGAGGTCCGTCTCGGCGACATCGCTTTCCTCAATCCAACGCCAGACCAGTCGGGCCGCGGCGTGCTCTACTCCGGCCGCGCCCTGCTCTCCTCGACTGCAGCACGGGGCAATTCGCACAACGACAGCCTCTACGGCGAGGGCGAGTTCAACGCACGCAAGAAGTTTTCGCGCTATCACCTGGGCGGCAAGCTGGAGCGCCGGCGCGAGCAGAACCGGGAGGTGGCCTCGGCGGCGCGCACCGACGCCAACTACGACCGCTTTCTCGACGGCCAGAAGCATTTCCGCTACATCCGCGGCTCGGCCGAGCGCGACCGCTTCAAGGACATCCGTTTGCGCGGCACCCTCGGCGGCGGCTATGGCTGGCAGCTCTTTGAAACCGAGGAGGCGTCCCTGTCTGTGCGGCTGGGTCCCGACCTCGTGGTGCTCAACCGCATCGTCGGCGAGGATGAGTCCTACCCCGCGCTGGGCTGGGGCGTTCAGTACAGCCAGTGGCTGTGGGCGCGCCGCCTGCAGGCCTTCCACGACCAGGTGGGCTTCTGGAACCTGAGCGACCTCGGCGCCGTCAGCCTGCGCACCAAGAGCGGCCTGCGCGTGCCCATCGCCGGCGGCCTGAACGTCTCGGCGCAGGTCAACGTCGACTGGGAACGCAAACCCACTGCCGGTCGCAAACCGACCGATCTGACCTGGCTGCTGGGGCTGGGGTATGGGTGGTGAGGTCGAAGCAGGAATGGAGCGGGTGAAGGGAATCGAACCCTCGTCGTAAGCTTGGGAAGCTTCTGCTCTACCATTGAGCTACACCCGCGCAGGGCGGATTCTACGGCGCGGCGCCGGGGCTTGGCAATTTCGCTTTGGCGTGCGGCGCTCAGAGCGGTGTAGTCAGCGTGATAAAATTCGAATTTGCTATCTCATTGTCGCAGCCTTGATCGAACTGACCATCAACGGCGAACGGGAGCGGCTGGATGCCGCGCTCAGCGTCGCCCAATTGCTGGAGCGCCGCGGCCTGGCGGGAAAACGCGTCGCGGTCGAGCGCAACGGCGAAATCGTGCCCCGTGGGCAGCATGGGGAAACCCTGGTGGCACCGGGCGATCAAATCGAGATCGTCGTCGCCGTCGGCGGCGGTTAGACATTCTGCGGTGAGACCACCGGCGCGCCGTCGCACGCCGACCCCTTACCGCTCATTCCTCACTACGCATATGACAAACGATCCCCTGCTCATCGCCGGCAAACCCTATTCCTCGCGGCTGCTGGTGGGCACCGGCAAATACAAGGATTTCGCCGAGACGCGGGCGGCGGTTGAAGCCAGTGGCGCCGAGATCATCACGGTGGCGATACGCCGCACCAACATCGGCCAGAACCCGAACGAGCCCAGCCTGCTGGAGGTGCTGCCGCCGTCGCAATTCACCATCCTGCCCAACACCGCCGGCTGCTACACGGCCGAGGATGCCGTGCGCACGCTGCGGCTGGCGCGCGAGCTGCTCGACGGCCACGACCTGGTCAAGCTGGAAGTGCTGGGCGATGCCCAGACTCTGTTCCCGGACATGCCCCAGACCCTGCGCGCGGCGGAGACGCTGGTGAAGGAGGGCTTCAAGGTCATGGTCTATTGCTCGGACGATCCGATCCAGGCCAAGCGGCTGGAGGAAATCGGCTGCGTGGCGGTGATGCCGCTCGCATCGCTGATCGGCTCCGGCATGGGCATCCTCAACCCCTGGAACCTGCGGCTGATCATCGACAACGCCAAGGTGCCCGTGATCGTCGATGCCGGGGTGGGCACGGCCTCCGACGCGACCATCGCCCTGGAACTGGGCTGTGATGCGGTGCTGATGAACACCGCCATCGCCAATGCCCGCGACCCGGTGCTGATGGCCTCGGCGATGAAGAAGGCGGTGGAGGCCGGCCGCGAGGCCTTCCGCGCCGGGCGCATGCCGAAGAAATACTATGCGGCGTCACCCAGCTCCCCGACCGGCGGGTTGATCACCTGACCGTTTCTCGGGCACGGTTGCACCAACGCCAGGTAGCCGTGCAATCCGCCATGACTCACGACCACCGCAGGCCCGTGCGCAGCTATGTCCTGCGCCAGAGCCGCGTCTCCAATGCTCAGCGGCGCGCCTGCGACGAGCTGCTGCCGCGCTATGGCATCCCCTATGCGCCCCAACGGCTCGACCTGGACGCCGCGTTTGGTCGCGCCGCCCCCAAGATCCTGGAAATCGGCTTTGGTATGGGCGAGACAACGGCCAGCATCGCCGCCGCCCACCCGGAGAACGATTATCTCGGCATCGAGGTCCACACCCCTGGAGTGGGCAGCCTGCTGAAGGAAATCGAGGCGCGCGGGCTCGCCAACCTGCGCCTGGTTCAGCACGACGCCGTGGAAGTGGTGCGCGACATGATTGCGGAGGCTTCGCTGGCCGGTGTGCATATCTTCTTCCCCGACCCCTGGCCCAAGAAGCGCCACCACAAGCGCCGCCTGATCCAGCCGGCTTTGGCGCGGCTGCTCGCCGAACGGCTGCGGCCGGGCGGCTACCTGCACTGCGCCACCGATTGGCAGGACTATGCCGATCAGATTCTGGCAGTGCTTGCCGCCGAACCGCTGCTGGAAAACACCGCCGAGCCAAGCTCGAATGGTTTCGCGCCGCGCCCGGCCTACCGGCCGCTGACCAAGTTCGAGAGCCGGGGCATGAAGCTGGGGCACGGCGTCTGGGACATCGTCTTTCGGCGCCGCGGCTAGGTAGGGTGGTGGCGGCGCCGACCGCCGGGGCGTGCCCGGAAAGCGCGGCGGCACGGTCCCGGCGATCGACGCGACAACAAATGAAGGAGGCCGGGGATGGGCGTCGGTCCGGCACGCCAGGTGCGCGACGCGGTGGACGCGCTCGACCGCAGCGCGGCGCAGCGGAGGGTCTGGCGCTCGTCGGGGCCATCCTGGCGCGCGGCGAGTTGGACAGCGATCACCTGGCGCACTCGGCCCGGGCGGACCTGTGCCGGCGCCTGGGCCGAGCCACCGAGGCGCGCCGTGCCTACCGGCGCGCTGGAACTGGCAAAGAAGGAGCCGGAACGGCGGCTGGCCGAGCTGCCGGGATGAAGCGCTTCCGGGAAGCGATGTCGAAAACCGGCAGCGCCGTTCGACCAAACAGCACACCAAGCGCCACTTCGTGATGCAACGACCGAGACCGCAGAAAGAGAGGAAACCCAATCATGCTTGCCCAACCTTATCTGTTTTTCGACGGCTGCTGTGAAGAGGCCATCGAGTTCTACCGCAACGCCGTCGGCGCGAGCGTCGAAATGTTGATGCGCTACAAGGAAAGTCCTGAGCCGCCGGGCCAGGTGCCGCCGGGCTACGACGACAAGGTCATGCACGCCAGCCTGCGCATCGGCGATTCCTGCGTAATGGCATCGGACGATTGCACCGGGGGCAAGGGCTTCAAGGGCTTTTCGCTCGCGCTGAGCGTGGCTGACCGCGCCGAAGCCGAGCGCCGGTTCAATTCGCTGGCCGTCCGTGGGCAGGTGACAATGCCGCTGGCGCGCACCTTCTTCTCGCCGGCTTTCGGCATGCTGACCGACCGCTTCGGCGTCGCCTGGATGGTGCTGGTCGAGCAACCGGCGCAAGGGGCCAGGTCATGAAGTACCACTGCCTGGTCAATGTGGACGAGCAGCGTCCGGGCGGGCTGCCCGACGAAGACTGCATCGCCTCCGAGGTGCTCGAGTCGGTGCACTGCGCAACGACTGTGCGTATGCGCAATGGCAAGCTCTCGGTGGCCGACGGGCCTTTCGCCGAAACCAAGGAGCAGCTCGGCGGCTTCTACATGATCGAGGCGACGGATCTCAACGATGCGATCCAGATCGCCGCGCGGATTCCGCCGGCGCGTGTGGGCTGCGTCGAGGTCGGACCAACAAAGCCGATCCGCGAATCCGTCGCGCGCGCGGGCGCGGCACGCCAGTTGCAGACATAGATAGGAGGCCAACATGGCACAGACCGATCACCCCCTGCTGGTGCTCGTCGCCACGCGCAAGGGCGCCTGGATCTTCCACGGCAACGACCGGCGCGAACAATGGCGTGTCGATGGCCCGCACTTCCTCGGCCACGTCATCAGCCAACTCGTGCTCGACCCGCGCGACCGGCGCACGCTGCTCGCCGCCGCGAAAACCGGCCATCTCGGTCCGACGATCTTTCGCTCGACCGATCTCGGCCGCACCTGGAAGGAAGCCGCACGCCCGCCGGCCTTCGCCAAGGCGGCCGACGGCAGCGGACGCAGCGTCGACCACACCTTCTGGCTCGCGCCCTGCCACGCCAACGAGCCGAACGCCTGGTATGCCGGCACCTCGCCGCAGGGGCTGTTCCGCTCCGATGACGGCGGCATCACCTGGGTGCCGTTCTCCCGCATCAACGACGATGCCGAGTACCGAAAGTGGATGGGCACCGTGCAGGATGGCACGCCGGACGGGCCCAAGCTGCACTCAATCATCGTTGATCCGCGCGATCCGAAGCACTTGTACTTCGCGATGTCGGGCGGCGGCGTGCATGAGTCGCGCGACGGCGGCCAGCGCTTCGCGCCGCTGTTGAAGGGGCTCGAGGTCGTCGAGGGCTTCGACTTGAACGACCCGACCTTCCACGATCCGCACTGCGTGCGCATGTGCCCCGGCAACCCAGACCGCCTCTACCAGCAGAACCACTGCGGCATCTACCGCCTCGACCGACCGTCGGACACCTGGGTGCATATCGGCGGCAGCATGCCGGCGGAGGTCGGCGACATCGGCTTTCCGCTCGTGCTGCATCCGCGTGATCCCGATACCGTCTGGGTATTCCCGATGGATGGCCAGACCGTTTGGCCGCGCACCAGCCCCGACGGCAAACCGGCCGCCTACGTCACGCGCAGCGGCGGCGCGACCTGGCAGCGCCTCGACGCCGGTCTGCCGCGCGAGCAGGCGTGGTGGACGGTGAAGCGCCAGGCGATGACCGCCGACGCCTGCGACCCGGTCGGGCTGTACTTCGGCACCACCAGCGGCGAGCTGTGGTACGGCCGCGACGAGGGCGCGCACTGGACGTGCATCGCCGCCCATCTGCCGGAGATCTACGCTGTGGAGACGGCCGAGCCGGCGCCATGAAGGTGATGATCCCCGGACCGCTACGCTCCTACACCGACCGGACCTGGGTCGAGGCGGACGGTTCGACGCTCGCCGAAGTACTGGCTGACCTGGATCGGCAATATCCGGGCATCCGCTTTCGCATGGTCGACGAGCAGGAGAGGATTCGCCGGCACATCCGCTTCTTCGTCAACGGCGCGCCGGTGTTCGATCTTGCCCGTCCGCTGGCGCCCGGTGACGAGCTGGTGCTGGTTCAGGCCCTGAGCGGCGGGTGATGTCGAGCTGAACGAACCGCGTCGTCGCTTGCGTGGCACGGGCGCCGGGATCGCCGGTCAGCCGCCCGGCGTGTCGACGAGGAACAACTGCAGCAGATCGTTGAGAAAGCGCCGCCCGCGTTCGGTGGCCGCGATGCGCTCGGCAGTCACTTCGAGCAGACCGCGCTGCGCCGCCTCGTTCAGCCGGCGTTGCACCATCGCCAGCGGCAGACCGGTGCGTTGCGCGAATAGGAGCGTCGGCACGCCGTTGACCAGCCGCAACGCATTCATCATGAACTCGCAGGGCAGCTCGTCGCTACTGACTTCGCGCCGTTCCCGCACCGCGCCGCCCTTGGCGACCTGCTCCAGGTAGCTCTGCGGATGCTTGGGGCGCATCTCGCGCACGACGCGATCGGGAAACGAGAGCTTGCTGTGGGCGCCAGCACCAATGCCGAGATAGTCGCCGAACTGCCAGTAGTTGAGGTTGTGAGCGCAGCGCCGCCCTGGTTTGGCAAAGGCCGAGGTTTCGTAGTGTTGGTAGCCGTGCTGTGCCAGGGTCGCCTCGATCATGTCCTGCATGTCGGCGGCGAGATCGGGATCGGGCAGTGGCGGCAGCTGGCGGTGGAACACCGTGTTCGGCTCGATGGTGAGGTGATAGGCGCTTAGATGCGCCGGCGCGTAGCCCGCGGCCGTCTCGATGTCGCGCCGGGCGTCCGTCAGGCTCTGCCCCGGCAACGCGTACATGAGATCGAGATTCACGTTGTCGAAATGTCGCAGAGCAAGTTCCACGGCGCCGTGGGCTTCCCGCTCGTCGTGGATGCGGCCGATGGCGTGCAGGTGCTTGGCATCGAAGCTCTGCACGCCAAGTGATAGGCGGCTGACCCCGGCAGCGCGAAAGCCGGCGAACTTGGCCGCCTCCACCGTACCCGGATTCGCTTCCAGGGTGATCTCCGCCTCGGGCACCAGGGACAGACGGGCGCGAGTGGCGGCAATCAGCGCGTCGACGGCCGTCGGCGAGAGCAGACTGGGCGTACCGCCGCCTATGAATATGCTCGCCACGCGCCGTCCCCACACCTGAGGCAGCGCCTGCTCCAGATCGGCGATCAGGGCGTCGACATACTCCCGCTCGCGCAGGGCGCCGGTGCCACGGAGTTCGTGGGAGTTGAAATCGCAGTAGGGGCACTTGCGCACGCACCACGGAAAATGCACGTAGAGCGCGAGCGGCGGCAGGGTTGCGAACCGCGGCGCCGCCACGGGCACGGCCTGTTCGCCTGCCACGGCCAGGGGGATGACGCGGGAAGTGCTCACCAAATAAGCGTGGTCAGCCGTCCGGCGAGGTGGCGAAAGGCGGCGCCGCGGTGGGAAAGCGTGTTCTTCAGCGCTGGGGCCAGCTCGGCGGCGGTCTGCTCCAGTTGCGGGACATAGAACAGCGGATCGTAGCCAAAGCCGCCGTCGCCGCGCGGCGCGGTGAGGATTTCGCCGTGCCACTCGCCGTCGGCAATGACTGGCTGCGGATCGGCGGCGTGGCGCACGAGCACCAGGACGCAGGCGTAATGCGCGCGCCGGTCGGCGATGTCGCGCAGCCGCTCCAGCAGGTATACGTTATTGCGTGCATCGGACTTCGGTTCGCCGGCGAAGCGCGCGGAATGCACGCCCGGCGCGCCGCCCAGCGCCGCCACGCACAGGCCGGAATCATCCGCCAGCGCCGGCAGGTTGGTCATGCGTGCGGCATGACGCGCCTTGGCGAGGGCATTCTCGACGAAGGTCTCGTGCGGTTCGGCCACCTCGGACACGTCGAAGGTCGACTGAGGCAGCACTTCGATCTTCAGCGGCTCGAACAGCGCGGCAAACTCGCGCAGTTTGCCGGAGTTGTTGCTGGCGAGGACGATCTGTTTGGGCGACATGGGCAATATTTTAGCCACGGAATGCCCGGACCGGGCGGGTAACGACGAAGCACTTCACCACCCAGCACCCCAAGGACACTAAGAGGATTGACAGCTTGGCCGTGGGAAGCGCTCATCCGGCAGACGAGCGAGAGTGTGCGCTTTACGGCGGAGTCGCTTGTCTTTCTTGGTGTCCTTGGTGTGCTTGGTGGTGCAGACAGGCATTTCGGGGCGATTCATCCGCCGCGGCCGCCGATGTAGGGCTTGAGGGCGGCGTAGATGGTCGCGTTCACCGGCGCATCGATGCCGCACTCGGCGGCCATGCGCGCCACGGCGCCGCACAGCCAGGGTGCTTCCAGCCGCCGGCCGTTTTCCAGGTCGTTGAGCATGGACGACTTCATGGCCGGGACGAGACCGTCAATAAACTGAAGCGTCTGCTCGACGTAGTCGGCGGCGACTGCCACGCCCTTGGCATTGGCAACGAGGCGCGTCTCCTCCATGGCGCGGCGCAGGACGGGACGGATGTCCGGGTCGGCACGCAACTCGCCGGCGCTCTTGCGCGTGACGGCGGTGAGGCCGCTGATACCGACCAGAAATACGAATTTGCGCCAGATTTCCTCCTGGATGCCGTCGCTGATGCGCGCCTCGAAGCCCGCGGACTGACAGGCCGCGAGCAACGCGTCGGTGCGGCTCGACGGCTTGCCGTCCAGTTCACCGAAGGTCAGACGGGCGAGCGTGCCGGTGTGGGCGATCACGCCCGGTTCGGCGATCGTACTGGCAATGTGGGCGACGCCGCCCAGCACCGCCTGCGCGCCGAGGTGACGCGTCAGCACGCCCACCGCCTCGACGCCGTTCTGGAAAGGGATCACGGCCGTGTTCGGGCCGAGGAGGGGCCGACAGGCGATCGCGGCGTTTTCGGTATCCCAGAGCTTGACGGCGAACAGGACGAAGTCCGCCGGGCCGATCGTCGAGGTGTCATCGGTTGCCTGCACCGGTTTGAGATGCAGATCGCCGACGACGCTGCGAATGCGCAGCCCAGCGGCGTGCATCGCCGCCAAGTGCGCACCACGGGCAACGAAGGTGACATCCACACCGGCGGCCGCCAGGCGTGCCCCGAAATATCCGCCGACCCCGCCCGAACCCATGATCGCGATGCGCATGACCGCTTCCTCCGATACGAAGGTGCCAGAGCTCGCAATTTACCGCAGGAAACGCGGCGGACGCAGGGAAATGCAGGGAGTGAGAAACCCCACGCACGCGCAGGCGCGCGCATCGCCGAAGTCAGCGCCCGACAAATTCGGGCTTGCGCTTGCCGAGGAAGGCCGCCTGACCGATGCGGTAGTCTTCGGTTTCCAGGTAGGCGAAGTTCTCGCGGATTTCCTCTGCGCTTAGCGGACGGGCGTCGAAGGCCAGGCGCCGCACCAGTTTCTTGTGCCAGCGCGCCACCAGTGGCGCTCCAGCGGCAATGCGGTTGGCGGTGGCATAGGCTTCGTCGCCCACTTGGTCGTCGGCGACCACGCGCGTCACCAAGCCTTTGGCATAGGCTTCGGCGGCGCTGAGAATGCGGCCCTCGAGCAGAATTTCCAAAGCGACGGCCGGGCCCGCCAGGGCGAGCAGGCCGGCAAGTTCGCTGTGGGCCATGGTAAAGCCGAGCCGGTTGATGGGCGCGCCGAAGCGCGCGCTAGCGCCGCAGATGCGCAGATCGCATTGCCCGGCGATCTCCAAGCCGCCGCCGATGCATGCGCCCTGGATCAGCGCCACGACGGGATGGCGACAGTCCACGATGGCAGCGAGCGCGCCGGCTACCCATTCGCCATGGTAGCGCTGCGCCTGCTCGAAGCTGGCGCGCAGGGTAACGAATTCCTCGATGTCGCCGCCGGCGGCGAAGGCCTTGTCGCCGGCGCCGCGCAGTACCACGCAGCGCAGTGACTCGTCCGCGGATAGCTCATCCATCGCCACCTTGAGCTGGCGCCACATGCCCGCGGTAACAGCATTCAGCTTGTCCGGGTTGCTCAGGGTGACGGTGGCGATGACGCCGCCGCGTTGGCATAGGACTTCGTCCGCCATCACGCCGACAGCCCGCTAGCGCCGCGACCGCACCGCGCTTTCGCCGCGGGCCGTGCGGATCTTCGCCACCGCCTTGCGGCCGCTGATCAAGTGGCGGCGCATGGATTCCTCGGCACGCGCCGGGTCGCGGTCAGTCAATGCCGCCATGACGGAACGATGTTCTTCCAGGGACTCGCGCAGCCGACCGTCCAGGCGCAGCGAATCGCGGCGCGTCAGGCGCAGCACTTTGCGCATGTCCTCGATCATCTGCTGCAGCCAGCGGTTCCCAGCCAGTTGCTGAACAGCGGTATGAAACTGCTGGTTGGCGTCGAAGAAGCGGTCGGCATCACCGTCGGCGACACTGCGCTCCAGTTGCTCGTGCAGCGCCTGCAAACGGCGCAGATCCTCCGGTCGCGCTTTTTCCGCCGCTTCGTAGGCGCAGCGGCCCTCGAGCAGGGCGATGACGGGGAAGATCTCATCCAGGTCGCGCTCCGAAAGCTCTGAGACGTAACAGCCACGGCGCGGCTTGAGGGTAACGAGACCCTCGGCGGCGAGCACTTTGAGTGCCTCGCGCAGGGGTGTGCGGCTGATGCCGTAGTGCTCGGCCAGTGCCTGTTCGTCAATCCAGGCGCCGGGCTCCAGTTCATGGGCGAAGATGCGTTGGCGCAGGCGTTCGGCCACTTCCTGGTAAAGCGCGGTGGGAGCGATACTGGTGATGGCCATGGGCGCTGGCATAGGAAATCTTGTGTTTTGGGTATTGCATTTATAATTATGGGCACAGTATTATTGATACCGACAGTTGTCAACACTCACTCCGATGTTTATTCCTATACTGGCATGAGTGATTCTTGTCGCGACAGCGTCACACAGGGGGAGGTGCAAACAATGGCTCAGTCCGAATTCCCAGAGGTACCGCCGACCAACCACGAAGCCTGGAAGAAGGCGGCAACCAAGTCCGCCCCGGGCGGCAATGTCGATGCGCTGGTCTGGCAGACACCCGAAGGCATCGGTGTCAAAGCGCTTTACACCGGTGCGGACGTCAAGGACCTCCGCTTCAATGATACGCTGCCGGGACTTGAGCCGTTCGTGCGCGGACCCCAGGCCACGATGTACGCGGTGCGGCCGTGGACCATCCGCCAGTACGCCGGCTTCTCCACCGCTGAGGAATCCAACGCCTTCTACAAGCGCACGCTGGCGGGCGGCGGCCAAGGCGTGTCGGTGGCCTTCGACCTGGCCACCCACCGCGGCTACGACTCCGATCACCCGCGCGTGGTGGGCGATGTGGGCAAGGCCGGCGTGGCGATCGATTCCGTGGAAGACATGAAGATCCTCTTCGACGGCATTCCGCTGGAAAAAGTGTCCGTATCCATGACCATGAACGGGGCGGTACTGCCCGTTCTCGCCGGTTACATCGTCGCTGCCGAGGAACAGAATGTGGCGCAGGACAAGCTCTCCGGGACGATCCAGAACGACATCCTGAAAGAGTTCATGGTCCGCAATACTTACATCTACCCGCCCGAGCCGTCGATGCGCATCGTCGCCGACATCATCGAGTACACGGCGCACCACATGCCGAAGTTCAACTCGATTTCCATATCCGGTTATCATATGCAGGAGGCGGGCGCAAACCAGACACTGGAGCTCGCCTTCACCATTGCCGATGGCATCGAGTACGTGCGCACGGCGCTGAAGAAGGGCCTCGACGTGGATGCGTTCGCCGGGCGCCTGTCGTTCTTCTTTGCCATCGGCATGAATTTCTATCTCGAGGTGGCCAAGCTGCGCGCCGCGCGCCTGCTGTGGTGGCGCGTCATGAAGAGCTTCAACGCCAAGAACCCGAAGTCGATGATGCTGCGCACCCATTGCCAGACCTCGGGCTGGTCGCTGACCGAGCAGGATCCGTACAACAACGTCGTGCGCACGACGATGGAGGCGATGGCGGCAGTGTTCGGCGGCACCCAGAGCCTGCACACCAACTCCTTCGACGAGGCGATCGCGCTGCCCACGGATTTCTCTGCCCGCATCGCGCGCAACACGCAACTGATCATCCAGGAGGAGAGCCACATCTGCAACGTCATCGACCCCTGGGCCGGCTCCTACCTCATGGAGCGGCTGACGCAGGACATGGCCGACAAGGCGTGGGAGATCATCGAGGAAGTCGAGAAGATGGGCGGCATGACCAAGGCGGTGGACTCCGGCTGGGCCAAGCTCAAGATCGAGGCTAGCGCCGCCGAGAAGCAGGCACGCATCGACTCGGGCAAGGACGTGATCGTCGGCGTGAACAAGTACAAGCCGAAGTCCGAGCAGGCCATCCCGATCCGAGAGATCGACAACTCCGCCGTGCGCGAGGCGCAGGTGGCACGGCTGAAGAAGATCCGCGCCACGCGCGACACGGCAAAGGTTGAGCACAGTCTGCACGCGCTCACGGAAGCGGCGCGCAGCGGCGAAGGCAACCTGCTGGAGCTGACCATCAACGCCATCCGCGCCCGGGCCACGGTGGGCGAGGTATCCGACGCCTTGGAGAAGGTGTTCGGCCGCTTCCGCGCCACGACCCAGAGCGTGTCCGGGGTCTATGGTGCGCAGTTCTCCCAGGACGAATCCTGGCAGCAGTTGAAGGCGGAAATCGACGCCTTCGCCAAGGAAGAAGGTCGTCGCCCGCGGGTGATGATCGCCAAGCTCGGCCAGGACGGCCACGACCGCGGCGCCAAGGTGGTCGCCACGGCGCTCGCCGATCTCGGCTTCGATATCGATATCGGTCCGCTGTTCCAAACACCGGAGGAGGCCGCACGCCAGGCGGTGGAGAACGACTGCCATGCCGTCGGCGTGTCGACGCTGGCTGCCGGACACAAGACGCTGGTGCCGCAGCTCATCCAGGCGCTCAAGGCACAGGGTGCCGAGGACATTGTCGTATTTGTGGGCGGCGTCATACCGGTGCAGGACTACGATTTCCTGCGCGCCGCCGGCACCAAGGGCATATTCGGACCGGGCACTGCGATACCTGCCGCCGCCAAGGACGTGCTGGCGGCAATCCGCGCCACGCGCGTGCCGGCGTGAGCGACGCCTGCGGGCGCGCGTGCTGCGCGCGCCCCAGGCCTGTGTCACAATCCTCGCCACAGCGTTGGCGGCTGAACCTTGTCCGGCGCGAAAGCGCTGAGCTTGCCTGATGGATCCGCATGATTCTCCGGTCGCGCCGTTGGCGGCCGACCACCAGCTCGTCGAGGGTGTTCTGGCGCGGCGCCTGCGCGCCCTTGCCAAGACCATCACCTTGGTGGAATCGCGCCGCAGCGATCACCGCGCCCGGGCACAGGCGGTCGTCGAGGCACTGCTGCCCCACGCCGGCGCGACGATCCGCGTCGGCCTGAGCGGTGCCCCCGGCGCCGGCAAGTCCACCTTCATTGAGGCGCTCGGGCTGTATCTCATCGACCATGGTCACCGCGTCGCCGTGCTGGCGGTGGATCCCTCATCCACCATCTCCGGCGGTTCCATCCTCGGCGACAAGACGCGCATGGAGAAGCTGTCCCAGTCACCTCACGCCTACATCCGGCCCTCGCCCTCGGCGGGCACGCTCGGCGGTGTAGCCGAGAAGACGCGCGAAGTCATGGTAGTGTGCGAGGCAGCAGGATTCGACGTCATCATCGTCGAGACCGTCGGCGTGGGACAGTCGGAGACGGCAGTAGCCGGCATGACAGACGCATTCGTGCTGGTGCAGCTGCCCAATCAGGGGGACGATCTGCAGGCGATCAAGAAGGGAGTGGTCGAGCTCGCCGACATCATCGTGGTGAACAAGGCCGACATCGATCCGAAAGCTGCCAACCTGGCGCGGGCGCATCTGCGCACGGCGCTGTCGATGTTGCGCCATCCATCGCCGAACTGGAATCCGCCGGTGCTCGCCGCCAGCGCCCACAGTGGTCAGGGTATCCAGGATTTCTGGCGCGAGGTGGATCGCTATCGCGACACAATGACGCGCAGCGGCGAGTTCGAGGCCAAACGTCGGCGGCAGGCGCTGGCCTGGATGTGGGAGCTGATCGACGGCGGGCTGCGCCTGCGTTTTCGCGAGCATCCGCTGGTGCATGCCGAGCTCACCAAGCTTTCCCATGCGGTAGAACAGGGCACGACGACGCCCTCGTGCGCCGCGGAACGGCTGTTGGAGCTGATGCAACGATAGTTTCTTGTGCAGCGCGCCGCGGACACGCGCTGACGACGATATCGGGTCCGCACTCAGGTTGGGGGGAGACGACCATGACGCTTCGAGTCGAGGTATTGGAAGAGCTGCGCAAGAGGCGAGCCGCCGTAACGGGCGCCGGCGGCGAAGACAAGATCAAGGAGCGGCACGAAAAGGGGGTTTTCACGGCACGCGAGCGGCTGGCCCTGCTGTTCCAGCCCGACACCTTCCAGGAAGTGGGCATGCACATCCGCCACAGCGGACGCCACTTCGGCATGGAAAAAAAGGACCTGCCCGCAGACGGCGTCGTCACCGGTACCGGCTACGTGGAAGGCCAGCTCGTGGCTGCTATCAGTCAGGATTTCCTGGTCTCGGCCGGAACGCTGGGCAAGATGCACGCCCACAAGATGGTGGAGCTGATGAAGTTCGCCATCAAGAACGGCATTCCCGTGGTCGCGTTCAAGGATTCTGGCGGGGCACGCATCCAGGAGGGTGTCGACGCCCTTTCCGGCTACGGCCATGTCTTCTATCACAACGTGCTGTGCTCAGGCGTGGTGCCGCAGATCGCGGTCGTGTGCGGACCCTGCGCGGGGGGCGCTTCCTACTCGCCGGCGCTGATGGACTTCATCATCATGACGCGCAACACCGCCTACATGTTCATCACCGGCCCGGAGGTGATCAAGGCCGTGACCGGCCGCGCCACGAAGATGGACGAGGTGGGCGGCGCGGAGATGCACGCCAGCGTCAGCGGCAACGTGCATTTCGTCGCCGAGGACGACCGTCATGCCATTCAGATCGTCAAGAAGTTGCTCTCCTACCTGCCCGGCAACAACACCGAGGATCCGCCGCACAACCTCGGCGCCGACCTGGTGCTGGATCGCGACGAGGCGATGAACGCCATCATCCCTGCCAGCTCCTCCGACCCGATGGACGTGCGCGCGGTGATCCAGCACCTGGTGGACGGCGGCGATTTCCTCGAAATCCACGCAGGCTTCGCCCGCAACCTGATCATCGGCCTGGCGCGCATCGAAGGCGTGGTGGTCGGCCTGATCGCCAACCAGCCGATGGAAATGGCCGGTGCGCTGGACATCAACGCCGCCGACAAGGGCGCGCGCTTCATCCGCTTCTGCAATACCTTCAACATCCCGCTGGTGACGCTGGTGGACGTGCCCGGCTTCCTGCCCGGCGTCGAACAGGAACGCGGCGGCATCATCCGCCACGGCGCCAAGATGCTGTTCGCCTACGCTTCGTGCACCACGCCCAAAATTACCGTGATCCTGCGCAAGGCCTACGGCGGCTCCTACCTCGCCATGTGCTCCCAGGAGATGGGCGCCGATTTCGTCTTCGCCTGGCCGACGGCGGAGATCGCCGTAATGGGGGCCGAAGGCGCGGTGAACATCCTCTACCGCAAGGAGCTGAGCGAGGCCGAGGACCGCAGGGCGAAGGCCACGGAGCTGGCCGCCAGCTATCGTGCGGAATTCGCATCGCCTTATCTCTCGGCTTCGCACGGCTACATCACGGACGTCATCGAACCGGCGGAAACGCGTTCGACCGTCGCGCTAGCGCTGCGCAAGGTGCTCAACAAGCGGGAACTGCGCCCGGCCAAGAAGCACGGCAACATTCCGCTTTGAGTCGACCCCGGGAGAGACGGACATGTCAGAGCTGATAATCAAGACCGCCTGGATGTATGGACTGGCGATCATCGTTGCCCTGGGTATCGCCGCGGTCATCAAGGTCATCGTGATGGTGCTGAGCGCGTTCGAGCCCAAGCCAGCCACGGCCGCGAAACCGGCGGCAGCCGCCCCGGAAGCACCCGCGCTCGACGTCGAAGCCGATCACGTCGCCGCCATTGCCGCCGCCGTGTATGCGCTGATCGGCGCCCATCGCATCGTACACATCGAGAAGGAGCGGCGTCACGGCGAGTGGGCGGTCGAAGGACGCATCGCGCACCACACATCGCATACTGTTTCGCACCATCCGAGGCACTAACCAACAACCACGATCCGGGGAGGACGCATCATGGAAAAGAAGTTCCGCATCACGGTCGACGGCAGAACGTACAACGTCACGGTGGAAGATCTGAGCGAAAGTGGCAGCCTTATCTATCCCGATGTGGGGAGCATGACGGTGCCGAGCGCCGCCGCGGCTGCGGCACCGACTCCTGCGCCGGCCGTCGCGTCCGCGCCGGCGGCAAAGGCGCCGGCCGCGGCCGGGGACGTGTGCAGCACGCTCGCCGGCGTCGTCGAGTCGATTGTCGTTTCGGTGGGGCAGTCGGTGAATCAGGGGGACAAGGTCGCGGTCATCGAGGCCATGAAGATGAAGACGCCAATAGTCGCGCATCGCGCAGGCAAGGTTTCCAGCATCGCAGTCAAGGTGGGCGACGCAGTCGAGGCGGGGCAGGCTCTGGTTTCGATTGCCTGAACCGGAGGCCACCATGGAAGGCATCCAGTTACTCGACATATTCCAGGGCATCGCCACCCTAGCCGCGTCCGAACCGAAGATTTTCTGGGGGCGCATCGGCCTGATTCTGCTCGGCTTCCTGCTCATCTACCTGGGCAAGAAGGGCGTGCTGGAAGCGCTGCTGATGATCCCCATGGGCCTGGGCATGGCCTCGGTCAATGCCGGAGTCATGTTCTTCGAAGGCGGCAAGATGGGCACGCTGTTCGTCGATCCTCTGGTAACGGGGACCGACGCGACTGTGAACATTCTGCAGATCGACTGGCTGCAACCCATCTACACGCTCATGTTCAGCAACGGTCTGATCGCCTGCCTGGTGTTCATGGGCATCGGTGTTCTGCTCGATGTCGGTTTTGTCATGGCCCGGCCGTTTCAGAGCATGATCCTGGCGCTGTTCGCCGAGTTGGGCACGGTGGTGACGCTGCCCATCGCGATCTGGCTGGGCTTGGAGCCGAGGGAGGCGGCATCGGTGGCGCTGATCGGCGGCGCCGACGGTCCGATGGTGCTTTTCGCATCGCTCATTCTCGCCAAGGATTTGTTCGTGCCCATCACGGTCGTGGGTTACCTGTATCTCGGTCTCACCTACGGCGGTTATCCCTACCTGATCAAGCTGCTCATACCGAAGCACCTGCGCGCCATTCCCATGCCCGTCGAGGACGTGAAGAAGATCACTTCTGGGCAGAAGCTGGTGTTTGCCGTGGTTGCCTGCACGGTGCTCTGCCTGCTGTTCCCGGTAGCGGCGCCGCTGTTCCTGTCGCTGTTCATCGGCGTCGCGGTGCGTGAAAGTGGCCTGGTCAACTTCCAGAACCTGCTGAGCGACGTGTTCCTTTATGGCGCGACGTTTTTCCTCGGTCTGACTCTAGGCGTCTTGTGCGAAGCCAACACCATCCTCAATCCGACGGTGCTCAAGCTGCTGCTGTTGGGCATCCTTGCCCTTACCCTCGCCGCCCTGGGCGGCATCTTGGGCGGTTATGTCCTGTATTTCTGGTACAAGGGCAAATACAACCCCTTGATCGGGGTCGCGGGCGTGAGCTGCGTACCGACCACGGCCAAGGTCGTGCAGAAGATCGCCACCGAGGCCAATCCGGGCGTCATGATCCTGCCCCACGCGCTCGGCGCTAGCATCAGCGGCGTGATCACGACGGCCATACTGACGGGGGTCTACGTCGCCGTGCTGCGCTGAGGACACGGCGCACCACAGACAGAGTTTCGACTAGCAAATGGAGCCAACAAACCATGTATGACATCATCCGCCAGTTGGACGAGAAGCGGAATGCAGCACGGCTGGGCGGAGGCCAGAGCCGTATCGACGGCCAGCACGCCAAGGGCAAGCTCAATGCGCGCGAGCGCATCGAGCTGCTGCTCGACGCCGACTCGTTCGAAGAATGGGACATGTTCGTCGAGCATCGCTGTAGCGACTTCGGCATGGGCGAACAGAAGATCCCCGGCGACGGCGTGGTGACGGGCTACGGCACGGTCAATGGGCGCGTGGTCTTCGTCTTCAGCCAGGATTTCACCGTGTTCGGCGGCTCGCTGTCCCAGGCCCATGCGGAGAAGATCTGCAAGATCATGGATCACGCCATGAAAGTCGGCGCCCCCGTGATCGGGATCAACGACTCCGGTGGAGCGCGCATTCAGGAAGGCGTGGCGTCGCTCGCCGGGTATGCGGACGTGTTCCAGCGCAACGTCCTCGCCTCGGGGGTGATCCCGCAGATCTCGCTGATCATGGGCCCGTGCGCCGGCGGCGCGGTGTACTCGCCGGCCATGACCGACTTCATCTTCATGGTCAAGGACAGCTCCTACATGTTCGTCACCGGGCCCGACGTGGTGAAGACGGTTACCCACGAGGAGGTGACCGCGGAGCAACTGGGCGGCGCCGTCACCCACACCACCAAATCGGGTGTCGCCGACCTCGCCTTCGAGAACGACGTCGAGTGCCTGATGATGGTGCGTCGGCTGATCTCGTTCATACCCTCCAATAATCGGGAGAAGCCGCCGACCGTCCCACCCTTCGATCCTGCCGACCGCGACGACGCGTCGCTGGATACGCTGGTGCCGGACAACCCGAACAAGCCCTATGACATGAAGGAGCTGATCTACAAGGTCGTCGACGACGGCGACTTCTTCGAGCTCCAGCCCGACCATGCCAAGAATATCATCGTCGGCTTCGCGCGCATGGACGCCTCGGCCGTCGGGATAGTCGCCAACCAGCCCCTGGTGCTCGCCGGCTGCCTGGACATCAAGAGTTCGATCAAGGCGGCGCGCTTCGTGCGCTTCTGCGACGCCTTCAACATCCCGGTAATCACCTTCGTGGATGTGCCCGGCTTCATGCCGGGCACCGCCCAGGAGTATGGCGGCATCATCAAGCACGGTGCCAAGCTGCTCTACGCCTACGCCGAGTGCACCGTGCCGAAGGTGACCGTGATCACGCGCAAGGCTTACGGCGGTGCCTACGACGTTATGAGTTCGAAGCACCTGCGTGGCGATGTGAACTTCGCTTGGCCGTCGGCCGAGATTGCCGTCATGGGACCAAAGGGAGCAGTGGAGATCATTTTCCGCAAGGACATCGGTGACCCGCAGAAGATCGCCGAGCGGACCGACGAGTACAAGTCGAAATTCGCCAATCCTTTCGTCGCCGGCGCCCGGGGCTTTATCGACGATGTCATCATGCCCCACGAGACAAGACGGCGCATCTGCCGCAGCCTGGCCATGCTGCGGGACAAGAAGCTCGACAATCCCTGGCGCAAGCACGGCAACATCCCACTCTAACCATTTCTACCACAGAGGACGCGGAGGACGCAGAGGAACACAGAGAAAACTCCCGGGTTTTCCTGTGTCCTCTGTGTCCTCCGCGGTGAAAGGTTTTCCACGATGTTCAAGAAGATTTTGATTGCCAACCGCGGCGAGATCGCCTGCCGCGTCATCAAGACCGCCCGCAAGATGGGCATTCAGACCGTGGCTGTGTACTCGGAGGCGGACAAGGATGCACGGCACGTGGAGATGGCCGATGAAGCGGTGCTGATCGGCCCGCCGCCCTCGCGCGAGAGCTACCTGGTGATGGATCGCATCATTCAGGCATGCAAGAACACCGGCGCCGAGGCAGTGCATCCCGGCTACGGCTTCCTGTCGGAGAACGAAGAGTTCTCCCGCAAGCTGGAGGAACAGGGCATCGTCTTCATCGGCCCGAAGCACTATTCGGTAGCGGCCATGGGCGACAAGATCGCCTCGAAGAAGCTTGCCTTGGAAGCGAAGGTGAACACCATCCCTGGTTATTCCGACGTGATCAAGGACGGCGATCATGCCGTGCGCATCGCACGGGAAATCGGCTACCCGGTGATGATCAAAGCCAGCGCCGGCGGCGGCGGCAAGGGCCTGCGCGTGGCCTACAACGACCAGGAGACCGCAGAGGGTTTCGACTCGTGCCGAACGGAAGCGAAGAATGCCTTCGGCGACGATCGCGTGTTCATCGAAAAGTTCATCGAGGGCCCGCACCACGTCGAGATCCAGGTGCTGGGTGACGGTCACGGCAACGTTGTCTACCTCTGGGAGCGCGAGTGCTCGATTCAGCGCCGGCACCAGAAGGTCATCGAGGAGGCACCCTCGCCGCTGCTTGATGCCGCCACACGCAAGGCCATGGGCGAGCAGGCCTGCGCCCTCGCCCGCGCCGTCAAGTACCAGTCGGCAGGCACAGTCGAGTTCGTGGTAGACAACGACCGGAACTTTTACTTCCTCGAGATGAACACGCGCCTGCAGGTTGAGCATCCGGTGACGGAAATGATCACCGGCCTCGACCTCGTGGAGCTGATGATCCGCGTCGCCGCGGGCGAAAAACTTCCTTTTCGCCAGGAGGACATCAAGCTCAATGGCTGGGCGATGGAGTGCCGCATCAACGCCGAAGACCCGTTCCGCAATTTCCTGCCTTCGATCGGCCGGCTGGTGAAGTACATTCCGCCCGCTGAGACGGCAGGCCAGGTACGGGTCGATACCGGCGTCTACGAAGGCGGCGAGATCTCCATGTACTACGACTCCATGATCGCCAAGCTCATTACGCACGGCGGCACCCGCGACGAGGCAATCCGGCGCATGCGCGAGGCGCTCAACGCCTTCCACATCCGCGGTGTGTCGAGCAACATCTCCTTCCAGGCGGCGCTTATGCAGCATCCGCGCTTCGTGTCCGGCAATTTCACGACGGCCTTCATCGCGGAGGAGTACCCCAAGGGCTTCCATGCCGCCGATGTGCCCCACGAGAGTCCGGCACTTCTCGCTGCCGTGGCCGCCTTTGCCCGCCGTCGCTACATCGAACGCGCCGTGCGCATCAGCAACCAGACGCGCGGCCTGCACCGGCGCGTCGGCACGGAATGGGTCGTGATCATCAACGATCAGCAGTATCCCTTGACGCTCACGCCCATCGACGGCGGCTATCGCGCCAGCCACAAGGGCGACACCTATGATCTCGTTTCCCAGTGGCGCTTCGGTCAGCCCTTATTCAAGGGCACCTGCAATGGCGAACACATCTGCATCCAGTTGGAGCGGGTCGGACTGCGCTATCGCGTTTTCCACAACGGCAGCGAGGTCGATGCGATCGTCATGACGGCGCGCGCCGCACATTTGCTCTCGCTCATGCCGATCAAGCCCAAGCCGGATCTGTCGAAGTTCCTGCTCTCGCCCATGCCCGGTCTGCTGACGCAGATTGCAGTGCAGAGCGGTCAGGAGATCAAGGCCGGCGAAAAGCTTGCGGTGATCGAAGCAATGAAGATGGAGAACGTGCTCAAGGCCGAGCAGGACGGCGTCGTCGCCGAAGTGCTCGCTGCGCCGGGGGAAAGCCTGGCCGTGGATCAGGCGATCATACGCTTTCAGTGATCCGGTTGGGATGTGGCGCGCTGGCGTTCGCGCCGCGCGAATCGCGCGGTGTTACGCCAGCTGTGTGTCGGCCGGGAGCTGGGTGCGCAGCAGTGCTTCCAGTTTTTCCGGCGGCATGGGCCGGTCGAACAGATAACCCTGTAGTTTGGCGCAGCCTGCCTGACGCAGGAACGTCGCCTGTTCGGGCGTCTCCACGCCTTCGGCCACGACGTCGAGCTTGAGGCTGCGCGCCATGGAAATGATGGCCGTGGTGATGGCGGCGTCATCGGCGCTATGGGGCAGGCCGCGGACGAAACTCTGATCCACCTTGAGCGTACAGATGGGCAAGCGCTTGAGGTAAGCCATGGACGAGTAGCCGGTGCCGAAGTCGTCCACCGACAAGCCGATGCCGGCATCCTGCAGCCGCCGCAGCCCGGCCAGCACCGCGTCCCCGGAATCCATGAGCGTACTTTCGGTCAGCTCCAGGTTGACGGTCTTGCCGTCGACGCCGGTTTCGTCGAGGATCCCGAGTACCATGGCAACGAATCCGGCGTCGCGCAACTGTCGTCCCGACAGGTTGACGGAGACCCGCACCGACCCCAAGCCCGCAGCCTGCCACATCTTCACCTGCAGGCATGTCTGCCGAAGCACCCATTCACCAAGCTGAACGATCAACCCGCTCTCCTCCGCCACCGGTATGAACTCTGCCGGCGTGACGAGGCCTCGCTGCGGGTGGTTCCAGCGCACCAGCGCCTCGACGCTGCATACGACGTTGTCCTGGGCGCTGACCAGCGGCTGATAGTGCAGGCAGAACTCGCCGCGCTCGATGCCCTTGCGGATGCTGTTTTCCAGCTCCAGACGCTGCATCGCCCGTGTTGTGAGTGAGGCGCGGTAGAACTGCCAGTTGTTGCGGCCGGTATCCTTGGCGTGATACATGGCCGTATCGGCGTGCTTGAGCAGGGACGCAGCGTCCTGCCCGTCATCGGGAAAAATGGCCACGCCGACGCTTGAGGTGATGACAATCTCGTGGCCGTTAATGTTCAGCGGCTCGCTCATGATGGCCTGGATGCGTTCGGCGACGCTGGCGGCGACCGTGACGTCGGCAATGTGCGGCAGGATGACGGTGAATTCGTCACCACCAAGCCGGGCGAAATCAATGGAGGGCAGACCGGTGGACGCACGCGAGACGATATCGGTGGCGCGCAGGTGCTCGCGCAGCCGCTCGGCCACGGCTTGCAGGAGATGATCGCCGGCGTTGTGGCCCAGCGTGTCGTTGATGCGCTTGAATCCGTCCAGGTCAAGGAAAAGGATCGCGAGCTTGCGCGCCTCCGTGCGTGCCTGCTGCAGTTCGCGCTCCAGACGCTCCAGGAAGAACTGGCGGTTGGGCATGCCGGTCAGGCTGTCGTAGTAGGCGAGCCGGGTTATCTTCTCCTCGTTTTGTCTTTGCCGCGTGATGTCGCGCACCACCGCCACGACCTCGTTGGGCGCGGCGCGCACCATCCGCGCCTCGTAGTGATGCTCGCCCGTGGCGTCGGGCAACGAGTAGATCACTGATTGGGTTTCGCCGGTGTCGATGGCGCGCCGGATGTTGCGGCTGAGCAGGTCCGCGACGTCCGGGGGCATGACATCGGCCACCTTCTTGCCCAAGAAATGCGCCGGCGGTACGAACGGTACACTGTCGATGCCTTCGTGGAAGTCGAGGTAGGTACCATCGCCGCTGACGGTGAACATCATGTCCGGCATCGCCCGCAGCATCGCCGAATTGCGTCCTTCTGCCGCGCGCAGCGCCCGCGCCGAGCGCGCTGCGCGCAGGATGTAACGTGCCCGGTGACCCAGGATTGGCCAGTTGATCGGTTTCGAGATGAAGTCCGTTGCGCCCGATTCGTAGGCTTTGCGGATCGATTCGAGGTCGTTGAGCGCGGTCACCATGACCACGGGCACGCCGCCGGCGTACTGGATATGACGACATACTTCGAACCCGTCGTGGTACGGCATCTGCACGTCCAGAAAGACAATCTCCGGCGCCACGGCGTCGAAGAGCTCGATGGCTTGCCTGCCGTCGATCGCCTCGACGACGTCGAAACCGACTCCGAGCAGGGTCTCGCGCACGAGCAGACGCGTCATCTCGTCGTCGTCGGCGACCAATGCGCGCGCTTTGCTCTCGTTTTCTGCCAGGGTCATAGGGAATGCTCATGTGCGTGCGCAGGCGTGGTCGCATCGAGCGGCTCCGGGACGAAAGCAGCTGTGCGTTGGGCGACCGGCGTCTTCGCACTATCGTTTCAAATAGCGGCGAAGCAGGCGATTTCTTGAGCCAGCACGGATCTGCGCCCCGCCTGTCGGCGACCGCCGACGAGCGATGTGTCAATATCTGTCACGGGCACGGTTGTGGCGTTCGTAAAATCAGCATCTTAGCCATGCCCTCGACGGGCTATGGGCTCCCTCGCGGCGTTGCCGGGGCAGCCGGCGCATGCTTGTGCCAGAATTTGATCATTGGGGCTTCACGGAAAGGAGAGCCGGACCATGCGCATCGAGGACGGGCGGGAAAGTGAGAACATCGAGGACCGGCGCGGAATGGGCATGGGCCGGGGATTGCCGATCGGCGGTCGCAGCATCGGCATCGGTACCGTCATTCTCGCCCTGGTCGCCATGTATTTCGGCATCGACCCGTCGATCGTGCTGCAGGGTGGCGGTGCGCCGGCGATCGCTCCGGAAGCCCAAGCGCCGGCGCCGGCGGGCGTGCAGCCCTCACGCAACAGCGCCGAAGACGAGGCGGCGCGCTTCGTCTCCAAGGTGCTGGCAGACACGGAAGACACCTGGAACGAACTGTTCCGCCGCGCCGGCAAACAGTACGTCGAACCCAAGCTGGTCCTCTACACCGGCGGCACGCGCAGCGCATGCGGTGTCGGCCAGGCGGCGATGGGACCGTTCTACTGCCCGCTGGACCAGAAAGTCTACATTGACCTGGTCTTCTATCAGGATCTGAAGGAGCGATTCCGTGCACCGGGGGACTTCGCCCAGGCCTATGTCGTCGCCCACGAAATCGGCCACCACGTGCAGAATCTGCTGGGCATTTCCGACAAGGTGCGCGCGGCACAGGAACGCGCCGGCCAAAGCCAGGCCAATCAGCTCTCGGTGCGTCTGGAACTGCAGGCGGACTGCCTCGCCGGCATCTGGGCGCACCACGCCAATCGCACGCGCAACATCCTCGAGGCGGGTGACATCGAAGAGGCGCTCGGCGCCGCCACCGCCATCGGCGACGACCGCCTGCAGCAGCAGTCACGCGGATATGTGACGCCGGAATCCTTCACCCACGGCTCGTCGGCGCAGCGCGTCCGCTGGTTCAAACGCGGCCTGGAAACGGGGGATCTCAAGCAGTGCAACACCTTCGAGGCGCGCCAGCTCTAAGACACAGCGCCGCCTTGCCGCCGTTTCGGTCCCATCTCTGACGGGCGACAGGACGCGCCGCGGGACCAACCCCAACGTAAGCACGGGACCCCGCCGTGGAAAAAACCCAGGGAAAAAAAGGGAATAT
>DAITBA010000001.1:0-521110 GCA_036824005.1 Rhodocyclaceae bacterium | reverse complement strand
GCGGTCCGCTCTGAATAGCCGCAGCGTAACATTTATTACACTGCGCCGCTTTGCGGCGGTTTGGGCCCCATCTTTTTGGGGCTATTGTACGCGCCGCGTCACCTGCTTTTGGGTCGGCAGGTGCCGCGGCGTTGCTAAACCACGAGGTCTAACTGGCGAATTTGCCCAGCGCGTCGATCACCTCGGGTGGCGCCTGCACCAGCTCGACCAGCACCCCCTCGGCACCGATCGGCGACTGCTCGTTGCCCTTGGGGTGCACGAAGCAGATATCGTAACCCGACGCGCCCTTGCGGATGCCGCCTGGAGTGAAACGCACGCCCTGAGCCGTCAGCCACTCCACGGCTTTCGGCAGATCATCGATCCACAGGCCGATGTGGTTCAGCGCCGGATCGTTGACCGCCGGCTTCTTGGCCGGGTCAATCGGCTGCATCAGGTCCACCTCGCACTTGTACGGACCACCGCCGAGCACGGCGATGTCTTCGTCCACGTTCTCGCGCTCGCTTTTGAACGTGCTCACCGCCCGCAAGCCCATTGTGTCCACCCAGAACTTGCGCAGTTTCGTCTTGTCCAGTCCGCCGATTGCGATTTGTTGGATACCCAGCACTCTGAACGGTCGATCACTCATGGTTTCCTCCCTTTTTGCGCCACAAGGCGGCATCCATGATACGCGCCGCGGCGGCTCGTCGCCACCGTCGGCTGCCGTCGGACGCAACGGGTGGCCGGAGCAGTGATTTCCGTCGGCGGCGCGCCGTCCTGCCACCAAGGGCTTAACCGACTCGCCCAGTCGCTGTGTAGGAATTCGTCTGACAGAAGAAACGGAGGAACCCCTATATCGCCGCACCGCCACCGAGGGTAACGTTGCCCCGGAGACAATTCTTCGAGCAGAGGCAGACGATGATTTCCCCGGGCCCGACAAGCGAGCCGATGCAGCGCGTGCTGATCATCGACCACGACCGGCGTTTCGTCGCGGATGCGCGGCTGCTGGTGGACATGCAGCCGAACATGGAGCTCGTCGCCTGGCTGCCGGATTGCCGCTCCGCCGTGCGCTATGCCGAAGACGTGCGCCCGGACGTGGTCGTGTTCGGTTGGAGCTGGGACGTGGGCGAGAGCGTGCGCGAACTGCGGCGGCTCAGCGACACGGAATACAAACCAGCAATCATTGTATTCGCCGACGACGGCAATCTCGGAGCTTTCGTCGCGGCAAAACGTTCCGGCGCTCACAGCGTCCATTACCGCTGTAACATGGCCCGGGTATTCAGGTCGGCGCTGCGACATTTCGGCAGAACGTCAACTGTCTCCCGACGGGGAGCAAGCAGGTATCCGTTAGCTCGCAATGCGATGTCGTGACACCAAGCGATCGACTGATTGATTGCGCACGATAGGCGGTATGTGGCCCCGACAAAGCGGCCTGGGCTACCGTCGCCGAGTTGACTCTATCGCCATGCCGACGCCGGTCAGTCCGAACAGAGCCAGGCAAACCGACCCCACCGAAAGTATTAGCACCAATTCGCCCCCGTCTCATCCCTGATCCAACGTGCGGTGGATAGCCGCCGCCCTTGCCGCACGGTAATGTGAGGTCATCCCGGAGAACAAGATTGGAGCAAGAACGTGCTAACACACGTCGGTCACGATCAGCCGCCCCTGCGCGTGCTTCTGGTCGACCATGACAGGAAGTTCGGCGAAGCAGCGGCTTTCTTCATCGGCCTGCAGCGCCAGCTCGAACTGGTGGCATGGGAGCAGGACTGCAACAGCGGCCTGCGGCATGTAATCCACCACCGGCCCGATGTCATCGTGCTCGGCTGGAGCGAGGATGCGCGCAACATCGTCAGCGTCATCCGGCGGCTGAACATTGCCGGTTACGCCCCTGCCATCATCGTCTTTGCCGACAACGGCGATGCCCGGGCCTATGCCGCGGCCAAGCATAGCGGCGCGGAGCAAGTGAGCTTCCGCGCGGATCTCTCGAAATCCCTGCTGCCGACAATTCGCAGCTTTGCGCGCCGCTCTCTCCAGGCGCTCATGCCCACTTCCCTGCTCAGCGCCCCGGCCAGCCGGAGCTGCTGCTAGCGACTCGGCACGTCACGCCGCGGGCCGGCCACCCGGCCCGGGCGCGCCTGCGCGTCGCTGCGACCACACGAACAGCGCGATGCCGGCAACAATCATAGGCACACTCAGCCACTGGCCCATGGAAATGCCATAGGTCAGCACGCCGAAGACCCCCTCGTCCGGATTGCGGAAGAACTCGGCGACGAAGCGCAGCACACCGTAGCCGATGAGGAAGATCGCCGACACGGCGCCACGCGCTCGCGGCCGTGCTGAATACCACCACAGGATGACGAACAGCGTCAGCCCCTCCAGCCCGGCCTGGTAGAGCTGCGAGGGATGGCGCGGCAACGCATCGACCTGCGGGAAGACCATCGCCCAAGGCAAGGAGGCATCCGCTGGCCGGCCCCACAGCTCACCGTTGATGAAGTTGCCGATGCGTCCCCCCGCCAGCCCGAGCGGAATCAGCGGCGCGACAAAGTCGGTAACGTCCAGCCAGATCCGCTGCGACTTGCGGGCGTAGAACGTGATAGCCACCAACACGCCGAGAAACCCGCCGTGAAAGGACATGCCACCCTTCCAGACGGCCGGGATTTCCAGCGGATGGGCGAAGTAATAGCCGGGTTGGAAGAACAATACTTCGCCCAGTCGACCGCCGAGAATCGCGCCGAGCACGCCATAGAACAACAGGTCGTCGATATCCCGCGGCAGCCAGCCCGACAGCACGTTGCGCCTGGCGCGATAACGGCCGAGCACGACGAACAGCACGCAGCCGACGAGATACATCAATCCGTACCAGCGCACCGCGACCGGGCCGACGCTGAACGCCACGGGGTCGAACTGGGGATGGACAAGCATTGTCTGAGGATTGGACTAAAATTGCGATTTTAGCCGCTTGCCGCTGTCTGCAGTCCGCCCTGCGCCCCGGACCAGCCAATTCGTGAGGACACTATGCCCGAGTACCGCTCCCGCACTTCCACCCACGGCCGCAACATGGCCGGCGCGCGCGCCTTGTGGCGCGCCACCGGTATGGGCGATGGTGACTTCGGCAAACCGATCATTGCCATTGCCAACTCCTTTACCCAGTTCGTACCCGGGCATGTGCATCTCAAGGATCTCGGTCAACTGGTCGCGCGGGAGATCAAGGCCGCCGGCGGCGTCGCCAAGGAGTTCAGCACCATCGCCGTGGACGACGGCATCGCCATGGGTCACGGCGGCATGCTCTACTCGCTGCCCTCGCGCGAGCTGATCGCCGACTCCGTCGAATACATGGTCAACGCCCACTGCGCCGACGCGCTGGTGTGCATCTCCAACTGTGACAAGATCACGCCCGGCATGCTCATGGCATCGCTGCGGCTGAACATCCCGACCGTATTCGTCTCCGGCGGGCCAATGGAAGCCGGCAAGGTGAACTGGGGCGGCAAGGTGATCGCGGTGGATCTGATCGACGCCATGGTGAAAGCCGCCGACGCCAAGGTCAGCGACGGCGAAGCGGAGGAATACGAGCGCTCCGCCTGTCCCACCTGCGGTTCCTGCTCCGGCATGTTCACCGCCAACTCCATGAACTGCCTGACCGAGGCGCTGGGCCTCGCGCTGCCGGGCAATGGTTCGCTGCTCGCCACCCATGCCGACCGCAAGCAGCTTTTCCTCAAGGCGGGGCGGCTGGCCGTCGAACTGGCGAAGCGCTACTACGAAGGCAACGACGCCAGCGTCCTGCCGCGGTCGGTGGCCAGCTTCAAGAGTTTCGAAAACGCCATGAGCCTCGACGTGGCCATGGGCGGTTCGACCAACACCGTGCTCCATCTGCTTGCCGCTGCGCGCGAGGCCGGCGTGGACTTCACCATGAAGGACATCGATCGCATCTCGCGGCGCGTGCCCTGCCTGTGCAAGGTGGCGCCGGCCAAGGCCGACGTTCATCTCGAGGACGTGCATCGTGCCGGAGGCATCATGGGCATCCTGGGCGAGTTGGACCGCGCCGGCCTGCTGCACCGCGACGTGCCGACCGTGCACAGCGCGACGCTGGGCGCGGCCCTCGACGACCACGACATCATGCGCGCCCATGACGTCGGCGTGTTCGAGTTTTACCGTGCCGCGCCGGGCGGCATCCCGACGCAGACCGCGTTCTCCCAGTCGCGCCGCTATCCGGAGCTGGACATGGACCGCACCCACGGTGTGATCCGCGACCGCGCCAACGCCTTCAGCCAGGATGGCGGGCTGGCGGTGCTCTACGGCAACCTTGCCAGGAACGGCTGCATCGTCAAGACGGCCGGGGTGGACGAATCGATCCTGAGATTCACGGGCAAGGCGCGGGTCTACGAAAGTCAGGAGGACGCGGTGGCCGGCATCCTCGGCGACCAGGTGCGTCCGGGCAATGTCGTCGTCATCCGCTACGAGGGGCCAAAGGGCGGGCCTGGCATGCAGGAAATGCTTTATCCGACCTCCTATCTGAAATCGAAGGACCTGGGCAAGGTATGCGCCCTGCTCACCGACGGCCGCTTTTCCGGCGGCACCTCCGGCTTGTCCATCGGACACGCCTCGCCCGAGGCGGCGATGGGCGGCGACATCGCTCTGGTCGAAGACGGTGACACGATCGAGATCGATATTCCGGCGCGCGCCATCCACCTTGCCGTCGACGAGCAGACCCTGGAGCGGCGCCGCCAGGCACAGGCGGCGCGCGGCACCGCCGCGTGGAAGCCGAAGGATCGCAAGCGCGCGGTGTCGGCCGCGCTGCAGGCCTACGCGGCGATGACCACCAGCGCCGACACGGGCGCGGTGCGGGATCTATCGCAGCTGCAACGTTGACGCCGGTCCGCGCTACGCCGTTGCCTCCCGTTCCCGGGCGCGCGCCAGCGCTGGCCGTGCCAGTATGGAATCGGCATAGTTCGCCAGCGCCGGGAAGTCGAACGTCACCTTCGCCGACCGCGCCCAGAGCAGGGTGTGGGCGATGAGGATGTCCGCTGCGCTGAAGCGCTCGCCGACGGCGAACGTCCGGCCCCGCATGTGCTTGTCCAGGACCTTGGCCGCAACGGCGAACTCCCAACGCGCCGTATCCTCGATCTGCGCCACGCGCCATTTCTCCGGCAGCGCGAAGCGATGCTTGCTCAGCGTCCACAGCGGCTGTTCCAGTTCGCACAGGACGAAGAACGCCCACTGGAAATAGGCGGCGCGCTGCAGCGGCCGGTCAGCGCCGGGCACTAGCGCCGCAGCGGGAAAGCGCTCGCCGAGGTGGGTCAAGATTGCGCCCGACTCCGACAAGGTCAGGGCACCATCCACCAGCGTGGGCACCTTGCCGGTCGGGTTCAGGTCGATGTAAGGCGGACGTCGTCCGTCGCCTTTGCGCAGATCGACCTTCACATACTCGTAGTCGACGCCGATCTCCTCCAGGGCCCAGACGACGCGCAGCGAACGCGTATTGGGACAGCCGAAAACCTTGAGCATGGGCACCTCCGGATCGCGGCGGCCTCGATGATCGCCGGTCATTCACGGCATTCTACCGGCGCGGCGCAAGGGCGGCACGAACGATCGGGGCCGGTCACCGGAAACATTGACCGGCATCGGACGTCTACGGGACAGCGTGGGACGGCCGTTGCGTTCCGATCGGTTCTACAATACGCGCTTTTTCCCTCACCATCCCCACTACCCGATGACCGTGCGGCTGCGCGAGATTCCCTACAACTACACCTCGTTCTCGGACCGGGAGATCGTTATTCGCCTGCTCGGCGACGAGGCGTGGCAGGCGCTCGACGAACTGCGCACCGAGCGGGTGACCGGGCGCTCGGCGCGCATGCTCTACGAAGTGCTGGGCGACATCTGGGTAGTGCAGCGCAATCCCTATCTCGAAGACGATCTGATCGACAACCCGCAGCGTCGCGAAGCACTGGTCGGTGCCCTGCGCCACCGGTTGCGGGAGGTGGAGAAGCGCCGCCGCGCCAACGACGCCCTGACCAACCATGGCGAGCCGACCGAGCGCAGCAGAAAGGTCGCGCTGCTGCTTGGAGCCGCGCACAAGGCGGTAGACAGCTTCGCCGGCCGCTTCGACGAGGTGGAGCGGTTGCGGCGCAATGTCGTGCGCACCCTGTCGCGCCACACGCGTCGCGACAACATCTGCTTCGACGGCCTGTCGCGCGTGACGCACGTGACGGACGCCACCGACTGGCGGGTCGAATACCCCTTCGTCGTACTCTGTCCGGACAGCGAGGAGGAAGTGGCGCCGCTGGTGCGCGGCTGCATCGAGCTCGGCCTGTCGATCGTTCCGCGAGGCGGCGGCACCGGCTACACCGGCGGCGCCGTGCCGCTCACGCCTTATTCCGCGGTCATCAACACCGAGAAGCTCGACGCGCTCGGCCCGGTCGAGTACGTCGTGCTGCCTGGCGTCGAGCGGCCCTACGCCACGATCCACTGCAGCGCCGGCGTCGTCACCCGGCGCGCCATGGAGGCGGCCGAGGCCGCCGGCGTCGTATTCGCCTGTGATCCGACTTCGGCCGATGCTTCCTGCGTCGGCGGCAACATCGCCATGAATGCCGGCGGCAAGAAGGCGGTGCTGTGGGGAACGGCGCTCGACAATCTCGCTTCCTGGCGCATGGCGGACACAAACGGCTATCCGTTGGAAGTGACGCGACTTGGCCACAACCTGGGCAAGATCCACGACACGGAACTGGCGCGCTTCTCCATCCAGCGTTTCCGCCGCGACGGCAAGACGCCCTACGGCGAGGCCCAGATCCTGGAGATTCCGGGGCACAGCTTCCGCCGCGCCGGGCTGGGCAAGGACGTCACCGACAAGTTTCTCTCCGGTCTGCCCGGCGTGCAGAAGGAGGGCTGCGACGGCATCATTACCTCCGCCCGCTTCATCCTGCACCGGATGCCGCCGCACACGCGTACGTTCTGCCTGGAGTTCTTCGGCCAGGTGCGCGAGGCGGTGCCCTCCATCGTCGAGATCAAGAACTTCCTCGACGGCAAACCCGGGGGTGCGGTGCTGGCCGGGCTGGAGCACCTGGACGAACGCTACGTCAAGGCTGTCGGCTATGCCACCAAGGCCAAGCGCAAGATCGAGGACGCGGGCCGGCCGAAGATGGTGCTGATCGGCGACATCGTCGGCGAGGATGAGGATGCCGTCATGCGCGCGGCGTCGGAGGTGGTGCGCATGGCCAATGCACGCCATGGCGAGGGCTTTATCGCCGTATCGGCGGAGACGCGCAAGAAGTTCTGGCTCGACCGCGCCCGCACCGCCGCCATTGCCCGCCACACCAACGCCTTCAAGATCAACGAGGACGTGGTCATTCCCCTGGCACGCATGGGCGAGTATTGCGATGGCATCGAGCGCATCAACATCGAGCTGTCGATTGCAAATAAGCTGCGCCTCTGCGATGCCCTGTCGGAGTTCCTGCGCGGCGAACTGCCGCTGCACCTGGGCGACGCCGACCTCGACCGGGAAGCGCTGATCTGGGACCGGCGCGAAGCGGCCCTCGAGCTGGTGGCGCGCACGCGCTACCGCTGGCAGTGGCTGCTGGACAACCTCGATCTGCCCTTCGACGCAGCGAAGCCGCGCTTCGCCGAGCTGGGCATTGTCTGCGAGGGCGAGCGCCCCCTCGTCCCACTACCTGCACCGCTCATGCTTTTTCACCGCCTGCAAGACTACTCGATCCGGGTGTCCTGGAAGGGGGAGCTGCGACAGCAGTTGCGGGCGATCTTCGACGGCGCGCTGTATCGCCCGATCCTGGAGCGCATTGACGGCATTCACAGCGAGGTTTTGCGCGGACGCGTCTTTGTCGCTCTGCACATGCATGCCGGCGACGGCAACGTGCACACCAACATCCCGGTCAACTCCGACAACTACGCCATGCTGCAAGAGGCCAATGCCGCCGTGAAGCGCATCATGCACCTGGCGCGCGGGCTTGGCGGCGTGATTTCCGGCGAGCATGGCATCGGCATCACCAAGCTGGAATTCCTGACCGAAGAGGAAATCCGTCCCTTCGCCGATTACAAGCAGCGCATCGATCCGCAGGGGCGATTCAACAAAGGCAAGCTGCTGCCCGGGGCGGACCTGCGCAACGCCTACACGCCGTCGTTCAATCTGCTCGGCGCCGAGTCGTTGATCCTGGAGCAATCGGACATCGGCGGCATCGCCGATTCGATCAAGGCCTGCCTGCGCTGCGGCAAGTGCAAACCGGTATGCACCACTCACGTGCCGCGCGCCAATCTGCTCTACTCGCCGCGCAACAAGATCCTCGGCACGTCGCTGCTGATCGAGGCCTTTCTCTACGAGGAGCAGACGCGCCGCGGCGTCAGCCTGCGCCACTTCGACGAGTTCTCCGACGTGGCCGACCATTGCACGGTGTGCCACAAGTGCGTGCATCCCTGCCCGGTGGACATCGACTACGGCGATGTGTCCATCGCCATGCGCAACTTCCTGCGGCGCGAGGGCAAGAAGAAGTTCAACCCCGGCACGGCAGCGGCCATGGCCTTCCTCAACGCCACCGACCCGGCCACCATCAAGCTCATTCGCACCGCCATGATCGGCTGGGGCTATTCGGCCCAGCGGCTCGGCCACCGCATCGCCAACGCGCTGCAGCTCACCCAGGACAGCCGCCGGCGTCCACCGGCAACCCTGGGTCGGCCGACGCTTAAAGCCCAGGTGATCCATCTCGTCAATCGGCCGATGCCTCAGGGCCTGCCGAAGAAGACTGCCCGTGCCTTGTTGGGCCTGGAGGACCGGACCATCGTGCCGGTCATCCGCAATCCGGCGAAGGTGACGGAGGATTCCGACGCCGTGTTCTATTTCCCCGGCTGCGGCTCGGAGCGGCTGTTTTCCCAGGTGGGGCTGGCGACCCAGGCGATGCTGTTCGACATCGGCGCCCAGTGCGTGCTGCCGCCGGGCTACCTGTGCTGCGGCTATCCCCAGACCTCCAGTGGCGACGATGACGCCGGCCAGAGGATCACCACGGAAAACCGGGTGCTATTCCATCGCGTGGCGAACACGCTCAACTACCTCGACATCAAGACGGTCATCGTCTCCTGCGGCACCTGCATGGATCAGTTGCAGAAGTACGAGTTCGACCGCATCTTCCCCGGCTGCCGGCTGCTCGACATCCACGAGTACCTGCTGGAGAAGGGCGTCAAGCTCGACGGCATCGATGGCGTGCGCTACATGTACCACGAGCCCTGCCACACGCCGATGAAGACCTACCCGGGCATCCGGGTGGCGAACCAGCTGATGGGCCAGCGCGTGGATCTCAACGACCGCTGCTGCGGTGAATCGGGATCCTTCGCCGTCTCGCGCCCGGACGTGGCAACCCAGGTGAAGTTTCGCAAGCAGGAGGAAATCGAGAAGGGCGCCGCCGGCTTGCGCGCCGACGGCTTCCAGGGCGAGCTGAAGATCCTCACCTCCTGCCCCGCCTGCCTGCAGGGTCTGCGCCGCTACGACGAGGATGCCGCCGCCCAGGCCGAGTACATCGTCGTCGAAATGGCCCAGCGTCTGCTCGGACCGAACTGGCTGCAGGACTACGTACGCCAGGCCAATGCCGGCGGCATCGAGCGGGTGCTGCTCTGAGGATTGGACATCACCGCCATGCGCCAGCTTACTACTGCCATCACGATCGCCAGCCGCGGCCGCGGCCTGCATGAATTCACCGAGCGCGTGCGCGCCTGGATCCGGGAGTCGGGTATTCGCACCGGGCTTCTGACCCTGTTCGTGCGCCACACTTCGGCCAGTCTGCTCATCCAGGAAAACGCCGATCCGGACGTGCAGTCGGATCTGGAGCGCTTCCTGCGCCGGCTGGTGCCGGACGGCGATCCCTTGTTCGAGCACACGCTGGAAGGCCCCGACGACATGCCGGCCCACGTGCGCGCGGCACTGACCCAGACACATCTGTCGATTCCGGTGATCGACGGCGCGCCGGCGCTCGGCACCTGGCAGGGCATCTACCTCTACGAACACCGCGTCTCCGCCTACCGGCGCGAGGTGGTGCTGCACCTGAGCGGCGAGTAGTCCGCGCCGGAAGCCGGCGGCCCCACTCCCGCGACCGCGCGTCTGGGGCTATCATTTTCCCGTCCTCGTACCGGATTCAGCGCGCCATGTGCCAGTTGCTCGGCATGAACTGCAACACGCCGACCGATATCTGCTTTTCCTTCGAAGGTTTCAAGGCGCGCGGCGGGCTGACGGATCAGCACCGCGACGGCTGGGGCATCGCCTTCTTCGAGGGCGTCGGCTGCCGGGTTTTCCTCGACGCACAGCCGAGCATGAGCTCGCCGGTGGCGGAGCTGGTGCGCCAGTATCCGATTCACTCCATGAACGTCATCGCCCATATTCGCAAGGCGACCCAGGGTGTGGTGGCGCTCGAGAACACGCATCCGTTCATGCGCGAGCTTTGGGGACGCTACTGGATCTTCGCCCACAACGGCAACCTCAAGGATTTCTCGCCGCAGCTCGACGGCTGTTGCCTGCCGGTGGGCACGACGGATTCGGAGCAGGCCTTCTGCTTCCTTCTGCAGTGCCTGCGCCGGCGCTATCCCCACACCCAGCCCGCGCCTGAGGTCTTGCACGAAACCCTCAGCGAGCTTACTGCCGGGCTGTGCCAGTACGGAGAATTCAACTACCTCCTGTCCAATGGCAATTGCCTGTTTGCCCATTGCTCGACGCGGCTGGCGTACATCGTGCGCCAGGCGCCCTTTGCCGTCGCGCACCTGAAGGACCAGGATGTGACCGTGGATTTCAGCGAAGTGACGACGCCGGATGACCGCGTCGCCGTCATCGCCACCACGGCGCTGACGGACAACGAGAACTGGACCACCATGGCGCCGGGAACCCTCACCCTGTTCCGCGAAGGGGCGCCGGCGGGCGTGCGACCCACCGCCGTGACCCCGGAGCCGTTGCCGCAGCGAGCAGATCCGCCCACGGCCTGAGTCGGGCGCCGGATGTAGGACAAACACCGATACCGGCGTAAGACAAAATTTTACAAGCCGCTTCGCCGAAGTCTTATTGGTCGGGCTGGGGTCCGGCGGTATCCTAAAGGTGTAGTCGCTCCCGCCCGATAACACGAGCAAAGGATCCCACGGCAATGCTTGATCACACCGCGACGCATTCGGGCGAGCCCGATCCGCTCGCCTTCAGCGACCCTGCAGGCTGCCGCGGCTGGCTCGCCTCGCTGCCACTGACCAATGGCGCGAAGATCCAGGCGGCGCTGATCGAGCAGCTTTCTCTGCTCAACCAGCGCAAGCTTCCGGCGCTGATGCGTTTCGAACTCCTGGAACTGCTGCGGGATAGCGTGCTGTTCGCGCAGCGCGACTGCGCCCGGCGCTTCTCTGGCCGCCCGCTGCCACTCGATTCGGGTGAAGACTCGGCGCTCGAAGCCAATCGGACGCTGTGGCAAGTCTTCTGCAATGGCTATCAGCTCTGCCTGCAAGCCTGTCTCGACGGCGAAGCGGGCATCCTGCCGCGTGCGGCCCTGGTTGCACGGCGTGCGCTGGAGACGCTGGGTGCGGAACAGTTTGACTATTACAGCGCCGCCCATGAACCGCCGCCGTCTTTCTGGCAGCGCCTGCATGGTAACCATCTCGCCACGGAGTGGCTGGGCCTGCGCGACCAGGACATGAGCGCAGCCTATGTCCTGCCGCTGCTCCTGCATGCCGGCAGCCCGTTTCAGCTCAGTGCTCGGTTGCTGCAAACCATCCATCGCTGGCTGGCGGAGTGGAGCAAGACCGTCGTTGTCGTCGCCGATCCGCCCGCTGCCGCGCCGGTCAAACCGCTCGCCGTCGATCTCGCCACGACCGGGCCGGCCACGCGCGACGCGGTGATCCGCGAAAGTGTGCGCTGGCTTGACATGTCGGTACTGGTGCGCCAGATCCACGCCAATATCGTCGCCCTGCGCGAGGGTGCAACGCCTGCCTCCCTGGGTCTCGGCAACGACATCTCCGAGAACACCTGCCTGGCGCTGTTGCGCTACCTATACGAGCAACTCACCAAGGGCGGCACCCGAGCCGAGGCACGCCAAGCCTCCGGCGACCCGGTGTGGATCGTGTTTGGCCACGCCGCCATCCACCATCAGCTCACCGGCCGGCCGTTTTCGCCCCCGAACCAGGCGGTGGTCTACGACAGCTGGTGGCGGCGGCAGGAATATGCAATGTTCGGCGAGCCGCTCGGCCACAGCGACGAGGACTTCCTGCAATCCAGCGTGGACCTGTCGGAGATCTGGCGCCGGCTCGACGAAAGCCCCGGCGGGTTGCGCCTCACCCGGCCCCTGGATCACCCCGGTGCGCGTATGGCGACGGGTACGCTGATCGCCTTCCGGACGGCCGAGAACAGCGATTATCGGCTCGGCGTCGTGCGTTGGATCATGGCGACCGCCGCGGGCGAGCTGCAGGCGGGAATTCAGGTCTTCGCGGGAACGCCGCAGCCGGTTTCCGTGCGCCCGACCGGCCTGGGTCCGGCGAACGAACATTTCAAGCCCGGCTTCCTCCTGCCCGAGGTGCCCCACGCGCGCCAGCCGGCATGCGTCGTGATTCCCGCCACCTTTTCGCGGCAAGGTCGTATCGTCGAAATCTTCGACGATGATCTGAAATCGGTGCGTCTGACCAGACTGGTACACCGCGGCACGGATTTCGAAGTGGTCGCTTACAGCGCCTAGCAAGCGCCCACGACAACGGCTGTTCGCGCGCGCTAGGTCAACGGACGTGCTCGGGAGCGAGCCTGCCGCGCAGCACGGCGGCGATCATCGTGACGACGAACAGCAGCAGCGCCGCAGCATTGAGCAGACCACCGGCGTTGCGCACGTGCGCCTCGCCTCCCAGTCCGCCGAGCACGCGCACTGCCACGGACAGATGCAGCAGCGTCAGCGGGCCGTAGAACAGCCCCGAGTATGGCACGCGCACCCGTATCACCGCCGGAAAGATGATCGGCGCGTGACCGAACACCATGGAGAAGACGAACCCGAGCAGGATCGCATGCAGGGCCGCGTCGTAACCGGCGCGTCCGGGCAGGATGCCGCCAGCCAGGCAAGCGATCAGCGCCCCCGCCGCCAGCCAGCCGTAACCCGACAGCAAGCAGACCGCGATGAAGCGCGTCAACCCCTGCTGCCCGATCGTACGTCGGGCAACGTCCTGACGCAGTAGCCAGAAGGCCAATCCGAGTAACGCGAACGCCAATATCAGCGTGCCGACCGGCAGATTGGCCAGCGAGGCCGCCATGCCGGCCACCATGATTACCAGGAGTACGGCGAAGGTAAACCGCGCCGTCGGCGAGGGCGGCAGGAAGCGCGACAGTTCCAGGCGCTCACCGGCGATGGTCAGCACGAGGAACGACAGCCAGAAGGAGACGATGCCGTGGATGGAGAGCCCGGCCACCCACAGCAGGTTGCCGGCGAACCACGCGGCCGCACCCAGTACCAACGTCAAGGTATGCAATGCGCGCTGGCGCCGGTAAACCGAGACGGAGGCGAGCAACAGAATCGCACTGCCTGCGCTCAATGCGGCCGCCGCGACCGCACCTTCTGCGCCCAAAATCAGGGCAAGCCCGCCCAATCCAGAACACAGAGGACCGAGATACGCCCAGCGCGAACCAATGGCCACGGCCCGTTCCAGGCTGATGACAGTGCCGAAGAAGCCGCAGATCATGAGGGGGCCATGCCCACCCGCCGATGCACCGAGCGATTGCGGCATGCTCCAACCGAGCCGAGCCAATCCCATTCCGGCCCCCGCCAGCAGGGACAACATCGCCAGGATCAGCAGCGGCGCGCGCCAGCCGGGCGCCAGGTCGCGGCTCGTGGGCATGCGCTCACTTCCAGCCGAAGTGCTTCCTGGCGTGCTCGCTCATCATGGACGGCACCCAAGGCGGCTCCCACACCAAATTGACGACGACCTCCATGCCGGCCGGCACTTCCCGGCGCAGTACTGCCCCTGCCTCGTCGACAATCATGGCGCCCATGGGGCAGGCGGGGGTGGTCATAGTCAGGTCCACTTCGACCCGGTTGGTTTCCATACGCACGGCGTACACCAAGCCGAGATCGACGATGTTCATGCCGGCCTCGGGGTCGATCACTTGGCACAGTGCCGCGCGCAGGGTCGATTCCGTCGGCGCGCCGGCCCGGGTCTGCTCCATCACCCGCACTCCATTCACAAGTCGGTACGCGAGCCGTGACGATACCACGGCGCACGCGCCACGCCATGATCTGCTGACGACCGACGGGTCGAAGCCGAATCAGCGTGCGGCGGCGCAGGCAGGAACCATCAGCGCCTGCAGCACCTCGCCGCTCGTGCGTGCCTGCACAATCATCGCCAACGCAAGGTCGGCACGCTTCCACTCCGGCCGCGCCGGGAGAGCGCGCCGCAACTGCAGCGCGCCTTTGCCGTCGAAGGCGTAAGGGCCAAAGAACTCGCGCACGACAAAGTCGTGGTGCAACCGCTCGCCGCGGTTTTCCCCGGCCCGGACTTCGCTCGACAGGTTGTGCTCAACGATAGCTACATAGGCAGCTGCGTCGTTTGCCGACCCGCCGCCGCGTATCAGTGCTTCGGCGTCCCACGCCAAGCCGCGTCCGTTCGCAGACCAGCTCAGCCGCAGATCCGCCTTGGGCGGCAGGTTATCTCGGGCCGCGCCGGTCAGTGCGCCGGCGTGGCGCCATTGAGGGAAGTCCCGGCCATTGACAAGAACTTGCGGCGTGTAAATTGTCGCCAGCCGGTTGCGCACACCTGCTTCGCGCTGGCGCCGGGCATGCTCGCGGTTGGCAAAGGGATCCGCCCAGCCGAGGTAGTCCCAGTAGTCCACGTGAAAGGCCAGCGCGACGACTGGATCGATCCGCTCCCGCCTCAGCCCGCTCAGCCAACGGTCCGCTGGCGGGCAGCTGTTGCAGCCCTCCGAAGTATACAGCTCCACCAGGAGCGCACGCGTCGGCCCGCTCTGGCCGGAACATGTCGTCGCTCGCGCCTCGGCGGAGAGCATCACGGCAAGGACAAGTAAACCGACTCTGCAGCGGCTGCGCGGCACCATCACGATCCTGCTCCCCGAAATTCTTGCTGAAGAAGACCGCCCAGGTGTCAAAAAGCTCACAGGCACTCAAGCGGCGGCGGCGAAAGCCGTAAGATGTAGTCATCCCGAACTGCCCTAGGGTGCCGCCGATGACCAAGGCCACGACCTCGACGCCCTGCGAGTTTTGTAACAATGCCGGTGGGGAAATCGTCTGGCAGGATGGACTGTGTCGCGTCGTCCGCGTCGCCGACCCGGACTATCCAGGATTCTGTCGCGTCATCTGGTCGCGCCACGTGCGCGAGATGACGGATTTGTCGGCAGCCGAGCGGCGTCACGTCATGGCAGTCGTATGCGCCACCGAGGCGGCGCTGCGCGCCCTGTATCGCCCGGACAAGATCAATCTGGCCAGCCTGGGCAACGTCACGCCGCACCTGCACTGGCATGTCATTCCGCGCTTTGCCGACGACCGCCATTTCCCCAAACCGGTCTGGAGCACCGCACAGCGGGACACGGCGCCGCCGCGGCCGGCGATCGAAACGGTACAGCTGCGCGACGCGATCGTCGAGGTGTTGGCAGAGGATCGGGCGGGGGCGGTGTGATGGACAGGAGTCCGGCCATGACCTTTCAAGACGTGTCACTCGCATTTAAGGATGCCGCCGGATGCCGCCAGTGGCTCTCGCGGCAGCCACGTGCCAATCCCGTGCGTCTGCAGGCGGTGATTCTCGGCAACCTCCCTGCGCTCATCGGCGCCGCCATGCCGGCGTCCGAACTGCTCGCCATTCTCGAAGTGCTGCGCGAGCCCGCGAGCTTTGCCCAGGCTGAAAGCGCGCGGCGTTTCTCCGCCCGGCCCTTGCCGTTAAACGAGGCTGAACGAGAGGCGCTCGATGCCAATATCCTGCTCTGGCGCACCTTGGCGGATGGCTACCTTGCCTGCCTCCACGACGGCCCGGCGGGGGCCAACCAAAGCGGCTTCGATTCCGCCTTGGCGGCGCGACGTGCGCTCGCAGCCATGACTGGCGAATTGATGGACTACTATCGCGCCCTGCATGAGCCGACCTCCGGTTTCTGGCGCCGGCTGCATTTGGCGTTCGCCGCGGCGCAAAAACGCGGCGGCATCGATGCAAAAGTCCAAGCCGCCTACGTGCTTGCCCTGTTGTTGCATGCTGCCAGCCCGTACGACCTGACGCCGCGCCAATTGCGGCTCGTTCTGCGCTGGTTGCGGCGCTGGAGTCCGAAGGTCGAAATCCTTGCCGCACCGCCGATGGAGGCAACGCAATCATTGCTGATGATCGACAGCACCTCGGATCGGCCGGCCGCCAAGACCGGCCAAGCGCAAGCGACACGCTGGCTGTTGCTCACAGGGATGGCCCACAGCATCCGCAAGCGTCTTTCGGCTTTGCGCCGCGGCGAGGCGCCGGCGGCGCTCAACCTGGGCGAAGGTTGCACCGCCGCGGAATGCGAGTTGCTGCTGCGCCATATCTACGAGCATTGTTGCCAGGGTGGTGTCCCGCGCGGCGAGCCACGCCGCAGGACCGAGACCCCGTGTGAGGTAGCCTTGGGCTTCGAGGCAGTGCATTATCAGGTCTCCGGTCACGTGTTTCGGCCGCCCAACGACGCGGCGACCCTGTCATCCCAGCGGGCGCATGAAATCGCCATGTTCGGCGATTTCGCCACCTGCAGCGACGCGGAGGTCGCCGAACAGAGGGGTTACGGCGCGGAGCCCTGGCAGCGGCTGGACGAAAGCGCCAATGGGCTGCGGCTGATGCGCCCGGCGGGCGCCGCCGGTGCCCGCGTCACCGCCGGTGCCATCGTCGCCGTGCGCCCGGCGGGGGAGACTGATTTTTTCCTCGGTGCGATGCGCTGGGTTAAGATATCCAGCGATGCGCAGTTGCATGCCGGGGTGATACTCCTCCCTGGACCGGCGACCGCAATCGCCTTGCGGCTCGTCGGCGCGGGCGCGGACAAGGAGCGGTTCCGGCAGGGGTTTCTGCTGCCGTCGCTCACTACTGGCGGGGCGCCGGTCAGCATCGTCGTGCCGCTCACCTGGTACCAGCCAGGGCGCATCGTCGAGGTCAGCGCGGCGGAACGGCGGCGGTTGCGCCTGACGCGCCTGCTCCTCAGGGGAGCCGATTTCGAACGCGCCGAATACGAACCTTTGTGATCAAAGGGTAGCGTACGAGATGATACCCAGAGACATGAACTTCGCCGATCCCCAGCAATGCAGGAAGGTGCTGGATCAGTTGCCTCTCACCAACCTGCCGCTGGCATACGAAACCCTTTCCGCGCTCATCGGCGGCATGCAGAACACGCCGCCCGCGCCGATTGGTTACTTCGAGGTCCTCGAGGCGGCGCGCATGCCGCTCGCCTTCGTGCACGAGCAGATGGCCGAACGCTACGCCGCCAAGCCTCTGCCACCCGACAGCACCGATGACGAAGTATTGCGGCACGTCGTCGGATTGTGGCAGGCGGTCGCCCGCTCCTACGCCCAGCTGGCGCGGCTGGGTGCGCAAGACCCTGCCGCGCAGGCACGCATGGCGACGGTCTGCCATCGTTCCATCCATTACAGCGGGCGAACTATCGTCGAGTATTACCGCGCCCGGCGCGAGTTGCCGCGCGGCGTCTGGGCGGACCTGCACGGCTACTTCGCCCGTGCCGAAGAGTTGGCTGTCGCCCGGACGCCCGTGCCGGAATCTCTCAATGAAGCAACCCAGAACGAAACCTGCGAGGCGGCCTACGCGGCGGTGCTGCTGATCGATCTCGCCAATCCCTACGGCCGCAGTCCGCGGGAGTTTCTGTGGATCTGTCGCTGGGCACAGCGCTTCGCTGCGCTCGTCGCTGTCACCCCCGCCGACGAAAGCGACCCGCCGCGCACCTACGGCGTGGATCTGATGCTTGATCACGGCCTGGTACCCATGGACCAGCAGGCGCGCAGCGAAACCCTGCGCCGGCTCGACGGCACGGCGCTGGCCCAGGAGATCCAGCGCATCCTGTCCAAGTTGAAAAAGAAGGTTGCGCCGTCGGCGCTCGGGCTCGGCGATGATTGCCAGGAACCGGCCTGCGGCCGCCTCTTGCTGCAGCTTTTCCGCCCTTGGTGTCTGGCCGCGACAGCGAGGCGCTTTCCCCGGCGCCCGGCCGCCGGTGTGGCCGAAATCTGCAACGGGTTTGAAGCGATCCACTACTACGTCGGTGGCACGGAATTCGTTCAGCCGGATCATGTCCGGGTTTATTCGCGCGACGAGTTCGACACCATCGTCACCTTCCGCTACATGGTGGACCCCGCACAGCCGCTGCACGTGCATGCCGCGCAGATGGGTTTCGTGCTCGAGAACTGGCAGGTGGTGGATCACTCCGTCAGCGGTTTCCGGCTCCAGCGCTCGGAGGCCGGCTGCCGTGTCGAGTATGGCGAACTCATCGGCCTGCGCCCGCCGGATTCGAAGATCTTCCTGCTGTGCAAGGTAAGCTGGCTGATGTTCCAGGGAACAGGAAACCTGTTTGCCGGCGTGTTCGTGCTGCCCGGCACGCCCCAGGCGATCGCTGTCCGCCCGACCGGCCTCGCCGTCTCGCCGTCGGAACGCTATGTGCGCGCGTTTCTCCTGCCGGCCGTGGAAGCATTGAAGGAGAAGAACTCCCTCGTGCTGCCACGCGGCTGGTACCGCCCGGAGCGCGTGATCGAGATCTATACCGTGGAGTCGAGGCAGGTGAGATTGGAGGAGCTTCTCACCCAGGGCAGCAATTTCGATCGCGTCAGCTTTACGCCGCTGCCACGACAGGAAACACCCGCCGCGCCGGGAAGCGGCAGGTAAAGCGGCTGCCGCCACCGGGTTCGCTGGCGATGTCGAGCGCCGCCTGGTGGCGGGTGAGGACATGCTTGACAATGGCCAAGCCCAGGCCGGTGCCGCCCATTTCCCGGGAACGGCCGCGATCGATGCGATAGAAGCGCTCGGTCAGGCGCGGAATGTGCTGCGCCTCGATTCCGATGCCGTTGTCCTCGACGCTGAATGTCCCACCGCCGTCGTCGAGCCGCCACGTCAGTTTGATGACACCGCCATCGGGCGTGTAGCGCACGGCGTTGCTGGCGAGGTTGACGAAGGCACTGCGCAGCTCCTTGGCACTGCCGAGGATGACCGCCGGCGCGCCGAAATCCGTTTCGATGCGATGACGACCCGCGGACAGTGCCTCGCAGTCGCGGCGCACTTCGGCAAGCAGCGCGTGCATGTCGACCCGTTCTTCGCTCGGCGGCGGACTGTCGGTCTCCAGCGCCGATAGAGTTAGCAAATCGTCCACCAGCCGCTGCATGCGCTGCGCCTGTTGCATGGCCAGATTGAGATAGGTCGCCGCTTCCTCGTGCGGTAAATTGGGATGCGCGTCGATCAGGGTCTCGATGAAGCCAAGCACGACGGTGAGCGGTGTCTTCAGCTCGTGCGACACGTTGGCGATGAAGTCGCGCCGCATGGTCTCAAGCCTTTCCAGCTGTGTGATGTCGCGCGAGAGTAGGAGTTTTTGATCCTCGCCGAAGCTGATCACCTGCAGCGCCAGCGTGTGTCCGATTCTGCGCATCGAGCGGATGACCAAGGGTTCGCCGTACTGGCCGCTGCTCAGGTAGGCAACGAAGTCCGGTTGGCGCAGCAGGTTTGTGATCAGCATGCCGACGTCTTGGCTTGGATTGAGCCCGAAGTGATCCTCGGCCGTAGCATTCAGCCACTCGATGGCATTCTGTCTGGAGAGGATGACGACACCATCGGGCATAGCCTGGCCGGCCTCGCGGAATCGCTCCAGGCGCATCGACAAGTCGGTACGCAAAGCTAGATTGCGCTTGGCACGGCGCTGCAGGGCCGAGAATATCTCACTCCAGATGCCCGCCGCAGGCGGCGCGGGTGCGCCGGGAACCTGCCGCAACCAGTGCATCAAACGGTCGAGATTGCGCAGATGTCCGATTACCTGCAGCAACAGGATGACGACTGCGATGAGCAGTGCGCCGATCGGTCCGACCACTGGCCATGCGGTTAGCGCCAGCAAGGCAGTCATGACCAGCGGAACCACGGCCCGGAACCAGAAGTTGTTCACGGATAGGGTGCGGCGGAAGGCAACGGACTGCTGCGATTATCCCACGCCGGCGAATGGGCGAAGCCGTCAGCGTCAGGTGCGAATAGGCGACGATTCAGTCGGTCTGCCGCGACAGACGGTAGCCGCTGCCACGCACGGTCTGGATCACGCCGTCCAGACCGAGCGGTTCCAGCGCGCCGCGCAGGCGTCGAATATGGACATCCACGGTGCGCTCTTCGACGAAAACGTGGTCGCCCCAGACCCGATCCAGGAGCTGGGGGCGACTGTGCACCCGCTCGGGATGGGTCATCAGGAAGTGCAGCAGGCGGAACTCGGTCGGCCCGAGTGCGATCGGCTGATTGCCGCAGGTGACGCGGTGGGTTGCCGGGTCGAGGCGCAGGCTGCCGATTTCGACGGCGTCTTCGGTGACTTGCGGTGCGCGGCGCCGCAGCACCGCCTTGATGCGGGCGGCAAGTTCGCGCGGGCTGAAGGGTTTGGTGATGTAGTCGTCTGCGCCCGTTTCCAGGCCGGTGATCTTGTCCTGTTCGTCGCTGCGCGCGGTCAGCATGATCAATGGAACCGCGCGTGTGCGCTCCTCTGCCCGCAGCCGGCGCGCAAGCTCAATGCCGGACATTCCGGGCAGCATCCAGTCGAGAAGAATCAGATCCGGCAGCGCTTCGCGCACGAGTTTCTGCGCGGCTTCGGCGTCGCCGGCGCGCAGCACGTGGTACCCGGCGCGCGTCAGACTGACGGCGAGCAGCTCCTGGATCGCCGGTTCATCCTCGACAAGCAGGATCGTTGCGGGCATGGACGGTTTTGGGTTTGTGACACGCTGTCCAGTTTATGGCGGTTCGGTGACAGTTTGATTACAGGCAGTCAATACCCCGGCAATCGGCGCGGTTAAGGCATGCGCCAGTCTGCGGTATGATGAGCACCCCCGGGATCGCCTGGAGACGAACATGGCCGGCCTCGACAAGAGTACGCCGATACCCACCGAGATCAAGCTGCATCGCAAGTCGCACATGATGGAAATCGCTTTTGCCGATGGCAAGAGCTTTCAGTTGAGCTACGAGTTCCTGCGCGTGTATTCGCCGTCGGCGGAGGTGCGCGGGCATGGGCCGGGGCAGGAAGTATTGCAGGTCGGCAAAAAGGAGGTGGATATCGTGAGCGTCGAGCCGGTCGGCAGCTACGCCATCAAGCCTGCTTTTTCCGACGGCCACGATACGGGCATTTATTCCTGGGATTACCTGTATCTCTTGGGCGAAAACCGGGAAGCGCTTTGGAACGAGTACCTGGCCCGAATGGAGGAAGCGGGCGCCAGTCGCGATCCGGACGCAGTATCCCAGCAACCGTCAAGCAAACACGGCGGTTGCCACTCTCACTGACGCCAGGCATCGCCGTGGAAAAGCGGACCCACTTCGGCTACGAAACCGTCAACGAAAGCGACAAGGCGCAGCGCGTTGCGGGCGTCTTTAACTCCGTTGCCAAGCGCTACGATCTGATGAACGATCTGATGTCGTTCGGCATGCACCGCTTGTGGAAGGCATTTGCCGTCGAGCTCTCCGGCGTCAAGCCCGGCGACAGGGTTCTCGACGTCGCGGGCGGCACGGCAGACCTTTCCCTGGCGTTTGCCAGGCGCGTCGGCGAGCGTGGGGAAGTGTGGCTAACCGACATCAACCACGCCATGCTGTCCCGTGGCCGGGATCGCATCGTGGATCAGGGTCGGCTGCTACCGGTCGCACAGTGTAACGGTGAGCGGCTGCCGTTCCCCGGCGACTACTTCGATTGCGTCGCCGTGGCATTTGGCCTGCGCAACATGACTGACAAGGACCGTGCGCTGGCGGAGATGCGGCGTGTGTTGCGGCCCGGCGGTCGAGCGCTGGTACTGGAGTTCTCCCGCATTTGGCCGCCGTTGGCACCGATTTATGACTTCTACTCGTTCAAGGTCTTGCCCTGGCTGGGCGGGCGTGTCGTCAACGACGCTGAGAGCTACCGCTACCTGGCCGAGTCCATCCGCGTTCATCCCGACCAGCAGTGCCTGAAGCAGATGATGGAACTGGCAGGGTTCGAACGCGTCGAATACTTCAATCTGAGCGCCGGTGTGGTAGCGTTGCACCGCGGCTACAAGTTTTGATTTTCCGAAGGAGGCATAACCTACATGAAACGTCTGTTTATCGCGTTGCTCACGGCAACTGTCGGCATGGGAACGTTCATCGCCGACGCGGAGGCAAAACGGCTCGGCGGAGGGCGCAGCAGCGGCATGACGCGCGACAGCGTCATGAAGCGTGAGGCCACACCACCGGCGCCGGCTGCGCCGACACAGAGTGCCGCGCCAGCCCCGAGCGCGGCCCCGGCCGCCGCCGCCAAGCCGGCCGCGACGCCGCCGGCTGCACAGCCCAGCGGCATGAGCCGCTGGTTGGGCCCGATCGCGGGCATCGCCGCCGGCATAGGGCTGGCCGCCATGTTGTCCCACCTCGGCTTGGGCGAGGAATTCGCGTCAATGCTGCTGATGTTGCTGGTGGTCGTCGCCGTGTTCTTCGTCATCCGGTTGCTATTGCGCAAGCGGCAGGCGCCGGGCGGCACGTCGCAGTACGCCGGCGCGGGCGTGGGGGCTATCGGTACGGAACTGCGGCGCGAGCCGGTGGCACCGCTCGGCACCGGCGCGACGCTGGAATCGTCCCCGGCGCAGCGAAATGTCCTGGCCGGTTTCGACAGCGAGGGCTTCCTGCGCCAGGCAAAGCTCAATTTCATTCGCCTGCAAGCCGCGAACGATGCTGGAAACCTGGAGGACATCCGTACCTTCACCACACCTGAGATGTTCGCCGAGATCAAACTGCAAATGCAGGAGCGCGGCACACAGCTTCAGCAGACCGACGTCGTCGCCCTCGACGCCGAGATGCTGGATGTCAGCCAAGAGGACGGTCGCTACGTAGCGAGCGTGCGTTTCCACGGCAGCATCCGAGAACAGGCGGATGCTGCGCCGATGCCGTTCGACGAGGCTTGGCACTTGGTCAAGCCGGCAGATGGCAGCTCGGGCTGGGTGATCGCCGGGATCGAGCAGATGCAGTGAATATAAGCATCACCTGATGGTCGTGATAGAATGGGGACGAAAGTCCCCATTCTTTTTCCGTAGCCATGCTGGATCGCGGTGCCATCGCAGTGCTAAACCACCTGCTCAAGGACGCCGGTTGGGCCCGCGATCGGCTCAAGCCCTTTGCGGGCAAGCGCGCATGTCTGGAACTGGCGCCGATCACACTCGACTTTGAGATCCGGCCGGACGGCTTGCTTGGCAGCTCCACTGCTGACAGACAGATCGATGTTCGAATCGCACTGCCGCCCGGCACGCCGCTTCTCGCCTTGCAAGGCCACGACGCGTTCATGCGCGAAGCGCGCGTCGTCGGCGCAGCCGATTTCGCCGATGCGCTGGGGTCAGTGCTTCGTGGCCTGCGTTGGGATTTCGAAGAGGATCTGAGCCGGATCGTCGGTGATGCGGCGGCGCACCGCCTGGCGGGCGCTATGGAAGGTTTCGCCGCACGGCAGCAGCAGGCGGCGCGCAGTCTTGCGCAAAACGTCGTCGAATACCTGCGCGAGGAACAGCCGGCACTGCCGCGGCGCGACGATGTGCGCGGTTTTCTCGATGCGGTGGATGCGCTGCGCGACGATGTCGAGCGACTTGACAAACGCATCGCCCGACTGCCAACGCTGCCGCGCAGCCGCAACCATTCCACGTAGGATCACCAGGGAGTAGACGATGCTGAGAACGATGCTGATAGCACTGGCGACGACGGCAACGTGTAGCGCGGCGGCGGCGGCCGATGAGGCCAGGCTGTTGGACGAAGCCAGGCAGGTGGCGGGGGCCGTACCCCCCAAATTGCTGAACGTCCTTGACGAGGAAATCAAGAAAGGTGGGCCCGAAGGCGCCATAGCCGTGTGCCGGGACAAGGCGCCGCAGATGGCCAAGGAGGCGTCCGAGAAGTCCGGCTGGAACGTCCGTCGCGTCAGTCTCAGGAACCGCAATGCAAAAGCGGTGCCGGATGCTTGGGAGCGCGCGGTTCTCGAGGAATTCGATCGACGCCTGGCCGCCGGGGAGAAGCCGACTGCGCTGGAGAAAGGCGAACTGGTGGCCGAGGGAAATACGTCGGTCTATCGCTACATGAAGGCGCTGCCGACTCAGGATCTCTGCCTGAATTGCCACGGCACGCCGGATCGGCTCTCCCCCGCCGTACAGGCTAAGCTCAAGGAGCTCTACCCCGATGACAAGGCGGTCGGCTACGGCTTGGCCGAAATCCGCGGCGCACTGACGCTGAGGCGGCCCCAGTAGCGATTCAGGCCAGTCAAGCGGCGGCAAGAAAAACGGCAGCCGAGGCTGCCGTTTTTTTGCTTCGCGCTGGGCGCGCCGGGCGGGTCAATGTGCGCGCTTGCGCAGCTTCTGGATAGCCGCCAGCTGGGCAATCGCTTCAGCAAGCTCGGCTTGCGCCTTGGCGTATTCAAGCTCGGAGCTGCGCGAGGCCATCGCCTCTTCCGCCTTCTTCTTCGCTTCCATTGCCTTGGCTTCGTCCAGGTCCTTGCCGCGGATCGCCGTGTCGGCGAGCACGGTCACCATGTTGGGCTGGACCTCGAGCATGCCGCCGGCAACGAAGATCAACTCCTCCTCCGCCTGGCCGGGCACTTTGAGGCGCACGGCGCCGGGCTTGATGCGCGTCATCAGCGGTGTGTGGCCCGGCAGAATGCCCAGCTCGCCTACCTCGCCCGGCAGGACGACGAACTCCGCCAGCCCGGAATAGATCGACTCTTCCGCGCTTACCACATCCACATGCACTGTCATTGCCATAGGCTCTCCTGAGTGTCCGTTCCGGCGCGAGGCGGCGGCATCGAGCCGTGCCCCGGCGCGGGGCTGCGCGCGTTATTGGAGGGTCTTCGCCTTCTCGACCACCTCTTCGATGCCGCCGACCATGTAGAACGCCTGCTCGGGCAGGTGGTCGTATTCGCCGGCGACGATGCCCTTGAAGCCCTTTATGGTTTCCTTGAGCGCTACGTATTTGCCCTTCTGGCCGGTGAAGTTTTCGGCCACCGAGAACGGCTGAGACAGGAAACGCTGGATCTTGCGCGCCCGGGCGACGACCAGCTTGTCCTCGGGCGAGAGCTCGTCCATGCCGAGAATGGCGATGATGTCGCGCAGCTCCTTGTAGCGCTGCAGCGTCGCTTGCACCTGGCGCGCGGTCGTGTAGTGATCCTCGCCGACGACGAGGGGATCGAGCTGGCGCGAAGTGGAATCGAGCGGATCCACCGCCGGGTAAATGCCGAGCGAGGCAATGTCGCGGGACAACACGACGGTTGCGTCCAAGTGGCCGAAGGTGGTCGCCGGCGACGGGTCGGTCAGGTCGTCGGCGGGTACGTATACCGCCTGGATCGAGGTAATCGATCCGACCTTGGTCGACGTGATGCGCTCCTGAAGGCGGCCCATCTCCTCGGCCAGCGTCGGCTGGTAGCCCACGGCCGAAGGCATACGACCGAGCAGCGCCGAGCACTCCGTGCCGGCCAATGTGTAGCGGTAGATGTTGTCGATAAACAGCAGCACGTCGCGCCCCTCGTCGCGGAAGGACTCGGCGATCGTCAGACCGGTGAGACCCACGCGTAGGCGGTTGCCGGGCGGCTCATTCATCTGACCGTACACCATCGCCACCTTGTCCAGCACGTTCGAGTCTTTCATCTCGTGGTAGAAGTCGTTGCCCTCGCGGGTACGCTCGCCGACACCGGCAAACACCGACAGACCCGAGTGTGCCTTGGCAATGTTGTTGATCAGCTCCATCATGTTCACCGTCTTGCCCACGCCGGCGCCGCCGAACAGGCCGATCTTGCCGCCCTTGGCGAACGGACAGATCAGGTCGATCACCTTGATGCCCGTTTCGAGCAACTCGGTGGTCGGGCGCAGTTCCTCGAAGGTCGGCGCCTTGCGGTGAATGCTCAGGCGCTTCTTCTCGCCAACGGGACCGGCCTCGTCAATAGGACGGCCAAGTACGTCCATGATGCGACCGAGGGTCTCAGGACCAACGGGTACCGAGATCGGCGCACCGGTGTTCTTGATGGTCATTCCGCGGCGCAGGCCGTCGGAGGAACCCAGGGCAATGGTGCGCACCACGCCGTCGCCCAATTGCTGCTGCACCTCCAGCGTCAGGCCGATTTCGTCCATGACTAGCGCGTCGAGCACCTTGGGCATCTCTTCGCGCTTGAACTGCACGTCCACCACCGCACCGATGCACTGTACGATTACACCTTGACTCATGGTTGTATCCCCGAATCGAAAAATCCGTTAAACCGCTGCCGCGCCGCCGACAATTTCGGCCAGTTCCTTGGTAATTCCCGCCTGGCGCGCCTTGTTGTAGGCGAGCGTCAGCTCGTCGATCACATTGGCCGCATTTTCCGAGGCCGCCTTCATGGCAACCATACGCGCGCTCTGCTCCGAGGCCATGTTCTCCGCCACGGATTGGTACACCAGCGCCTCGACGTAGCGCACGAGCAACTCGTCGATCACCAGCCGGGGATCTGGCTCGTAGAGATAGTCCCAGGACGATGTGGTGCGGTCGAGCTTCTCGCCCGTCAGGGGCAGCAGCTGCTCCATGACTGGCTCCTGCTTCATGGTGTTAATGAAGCGGGTGTAGGCAATGAACACGGCATCGAGTTCGCCGGCCTGGAAGGCGTCGAGCATCACCTTTACCGGGCCAATCAACTTCTCCATGTGCGGCGTGTCACCCAAGGCAACAACATGGGAGATGACCTTGGCACCGAGTCGCTGCATGAAACCCAGTCCCTTATTGCCGATGCAAGTCACGCGAATGTCGCTGACGCCGTCTTTCTCCCACTCGCGCATGCGGTTCAATGCGATGCGCAACACGTTGGTGTTCAGCCCGCCGCACAATCCCTTGTCGGTGGTGATGACGATCAGGCCGACGCGGGAAAGTTGGTCTTTCTTGGCCAAAAAGGGATGCTTGTACTCGGCGTTCGCCTGGGACAGGTGCCCCGTGATGCGACGGATTTTTTCGCCGTAGGGACGAGCCGCCTTCATGCGCTCCTGCGCCTTGCGCATCTTCGAGGCTGCCACCATCTCCATGGCCTTGGTGATCTTGCGCGTGTTTTGCACGCTCTTGATCTTGGTGCGGATTTCCTTACCGCCTGCCATTTTTCAGCTCCGTCGTTTGCGCTCAGGCCCAGTTCTTCTTGAAGTCATCGACGGCGGCGGCGAGCGCCTTTTCGCCTTCGGCGTCCAGATCCTTGGTCGAGTCGATCTTGTTCATCAGCTCGCCGTGTTTCTGCTTCATGAACTGCTGTAACCCATGCTCGAAGGCGGACACGCGCTTGACTTCGATGTCGTCGAAATAGCCGTTGTTGACCGCGAACAGGGTGACTGCCATCTCGGCCACGCTCATGGGCGAGTATTGGGGCTGCTTCATCAGCTCGGTCACGCGCTGGCCGCGCTCGAGTTGCTTGCGCGTGGCCTCGTCCAGGTCCGATGCGAACTGGGCAAACGCCGCCAGCTCCCGGTACTGGGCGAGCGCCAGACGCACGCCGCCGCCGAGCTTCTTGATCACCTTGGTTTGCGCTGCGCCACCGACCCGCGACACGGAGATACCGGCGTTGATGGCAGGCCGGATGCCGGCGTTGAAGAGGTCGGTTTCGAGAAAGATTTGGCCGTCGGTGATCGAAATGACGTTGGTCGGCACGAACGCCGTCACGTCGCCGGCCTGCGTTTCGATGACCGGCAACGCCGTCAGCGATCCGGTCTTGCCCTTGACCTGGCCGTTGGTAAATTTCTCAACGTATTCCTCGTTCACGCGCGCAGCGCGCTCGAGCAGGCGGGAGTGCAGATAGAACACGTCGCCAGGATAGGCTTCGCGTCCCGGAGGACGGCGCAGCAACAGCGACACCTGGCGGTATGCCCAGGCCTGCTTGGTCAAATCGTCATAGATGATGAGAGCATCCTGGCCCCGGTCGCGGAAGTATTCGCCCATGGTGCAGCCGGAGTAAGGAGCGATGTATTGCATCGCGGCCGAGTCCGACGCGGATGCCGCGACGACAATGGTGAATTCCATCGCGCCGTGCTCTTCGAGCTTCTTCACCACGTTCATGATCGACGACGCCTTCTGGCCAATGGCGACGTAGATACAGATTAGGTCCTTGCCCTTCTGATTGATGATGGTGTCAATGGCCACCGCAGTCTTGCCGGTCTGGCGGTCGCCGATGATCAGCTCGCGCTGGCCACGGCCGATGGGCACCATGGAATCGATCGACTTCAATCCGGTCTGCACCGGCTGGGCCACGGATCGACGCCAGATCACGCCCGGGGCGACCTTTTCGATAACGTCGGTCATTTTGGCATTGACCGGGCCCTTGCCGTCGATGGGCTGGCCGAGCGAATTGACCACACGCCCGATCAGCTCGGGACCGATGGGCACCTCGAGAATTCGTCCCGTGCACTTGACGGTGTCGCCCTCGGTGATGTGCTCGTAGTCACCGAGAATAACGGCGCCGACGGAGTCACGCTCGAGGTTGAGCGCGAGGCCGAAGGTGTTGCGGGGAAACTCCAGCATCTCCCCCTGCATGACGTCGGCAAGGCCATGAATACGGCAGATGCCGTCGGTGACCGACACGATCGTGCCTTGAGTGCGCTCCTCGGTGCTGACGCCCAGGTTCTGGATCTTGCTCTTGAGAAGTTCGCTGATTTCGGATGGATTCAATTGCATGGATATCTCCTAATACGTCCTGGGCCCGTGGTCGCCGGCCTAGCTGCGGAGCGCGCTGCGCATCGCGGCGAGCTTGGCGCGAACGGAAGCGTCGATGACCTTGTCGCCGATTACGATCTTGACTCCGCCGATCAGCTCCGGATCGGTGGTGACCGTGGCGGTGATGCGGCGCTTGAACTTCGTTTCCAGGTCCTTCACCAGGCGCGACCTCTGTGCCTCGTCGAGGGGGAAGGCACTTTGGATCTGCGCTTCCAGAACGCCTTCGCGCTCGTGGCGCAGGCTCTCGAAGTGCTCCCGGATTTCGGGCAGGACCTCCAAGCGATTGTTGTCGGCAAGCAGACGCACAAAGTTCTTGCCCTCGTCGGTGACGCCTTTGCACAAGGACAGAAACCAATCGACAACGTGACTGCGGGCGATGCGCGGGTTGCCGATACAGGCCTTCATTTCGGGGTTGGTCGCGACCCGGGCCAAGTCCTCCAGTGTCGAGGACCATGCCGCGAGAGCATTCTTCTCGTCGGCGAGACGGAACACCGCTTCTGCGTAGGGCCGGGCGATGGTAGTGGCTTCAGCCATGGCAGGGCTCGCTCAAAGTTCGCGCTGCAACTGGGTCAGCAGCTCGGCGTGCGCCTTGGCATCCACCTCGCGGCGCAGGATCTTTGCTGCGCCGGCAACGACCAGATCGGCTACGCGCTCGCGCAATTGCTCTTTGACGCGCATGGCCTCCTGATCGATCTCGGACTTGGCACCCGCCAGGATACGGGCACCCTCGACCTTGGCGGCCTCCTTGGCTTCATCGATGATCTGCTGGGCGCGCTTCTCTGCCTGGGCAACGATGTCTGCGGATCGATCCTTCGCCTCGCGAATGGTCTCTGCGGAACGTTTGCCGGCAAGCTCCAGGTCATGCTTGGCGCGCTCGGCATGAGCGAGACCTTCTTCGATACGCTTCTGACGCTCGTCGACAGCGGTGCGCAGGTATGGCCACACGAACTTGGCCGTGAACCAGATGAAGATTGCGAAAGCGACCGCCTGCGCAATCAGAGTCAGGTTGATATTCATAGCACCCTCGGTCGGGTATCGGTTGGCGGCAGGCTAGAGTCTCACTTCGGGATGACGGCGAGCAGCGGATTGCCGAAGGCGAACAGCATGGCAAGACCAACACCGATAATGAACGAGGCGTCAATCAGACCGAGAAGCAGGAAGACCTTGGCCTGCAGAGTGGGCATCATCTCGGGCTGGCGTGCGGCACCCTCGAGGAAGCGGCTCGCCATGATGCCCACACCGATACAGGCGCCGGCGGCACCGAGACCGATGATGAGACCGATGCCGACGCCGGTGTAGGCCTGGATCATCGCCAAGAACTGGAGCTTTTCCATTTTGCTTTCCTTTCTATCGCGACAAATTAATGAGACTTTCGAAGGGGTGAATCAGTGGCTTTCATGCGCCATCGACAGATAGACGACCGTCAGCATCATGAAAATGAACGCCTGCAGAACAACGATCAGTATGTGGAAGATCGCCCAGCCGGCGCCCAGCAGGGCACTAAAGAACGTGCCGCTGACGCCGGTGGCGGCCCACAGGCCGAGCAGCAGGAAGATGATCTCGCCCGCATACATGTTGCCGTACAAACGCAGGGAATGGGACAGCGGCTTGGACACGTATTCGATGAGGTTGAAGAGGAAATTGGCCGGCCACAGCAGCGGGTTGCCGCCGAAGGGCGAGCAGAACAGCTCGTGCATCCAGCCGCCAAATCCCTTGACCTTGACGCTGTAGAAAATCATCAGCGCCCAGACGGACAGTGCCAGGGCGAAGGTGGTATTGACGTCTGCCGTGGGCACCGGTCGCCAGTTGTGCAGATGGAAGACGTTCTCGAAGATCCACGCCATGATGTCGACAGGCAGGAAGTCCATGGCATTCATGAACAGCACCCAGACGAACACGGTTAGCGCAAGCGGCGCTACGAAGCTGCGGTCGCCGTGAAACACCCCCTTTACCTGATCGTCGATAAACTCGACAGCGAGCTCGACGAAGGCCTGCGTCTTCGAGGGCACGCCGGAGGTCGCCTTGCGCACCACCAGCCACATGAAGCCGAACACCAGCACGCCCAGCACGACCGAGGTGACCAGAGTATCGACATGCAGCGTCCAGAAATCGCCATCGCCGATCGGCTTCGCCAGGAATGAAAGATGGTGGTTGATATAGGAGGTGGGAGTCAGTTCAGTTCCTGCGGCCATTGCGGAGTCCTGCGGCAAGTCAATCCCGAACAAAAAACGCCATACTGGACAGGATCACCGTGACCACAAACGCAGCGAAAAAAGCTGCCGGCACAATGTCCTTGTACATTGTCAGCGTCAACCACAACTGGAGCACGATAAGCGCGATCTTGCTTGCCTCGGCCCGAACCATGGTCATCAGCGTCAGGGTGGGGCTGTCGGACCTGCTGATTCCAACCACCAGCGCGAAAACCAAGGTCGCCGCAACGTTGACGAGGCCTCCCAATAAGGCAGACAGCGCTCCGTGCCACCCTCCCAGTGCCGCCGCGGCAGTCGCGATAGCGGCGATGGCATAGACCTGCCAACGTATTACCGTTCGAATGGACTTGCTCTGGAGCAACGTGGCCTCTCAGGGCGGCGCCCGATTCGGTTGCCGATAAAAGCAAACTTTTCAAGTATAACGAGAACTATGCCTCACTGCAACAAAGATGTTGCAGTGCGGAAAACCGCCTCTGATCGACTCACCCCATCCTTAGGTTGTATTGATTAGTTATGTCGATATACGTAAACATATCGACATGAAAAAAGACTATTCCCGCACCATACCCGCAGCCTGGCGGCGCACCTCGCGCGTGTTTACCGCCCTCGGTGACGAGCATCGCCAGCGCATTCTCCTAACCTTCGAACCCGGAGAGCGCCTCAACGTTGGCCAGATAGCCGAGGTATCGACCCTCAGCCGGTCAGCCGTTTCACACCACTTGAAGACGCTGCGCGAAGCGGGCGTGCTGAAAAGCGCCAAAGAGGGCAAGGAGGTCTACTTCTGGGTTGACAAGGACTCCTTGCGCGAATGCCTGAGCAGTGTTTTGGACTATCTCGATGCCCAGGCCTGACTTCCTCGCGTACCGATGCTGAGGTCGAAATGATCGCGCCGCTTTTTGCTGCTCCGCAACAGTCCGCCGGCCCCCGCGGCGACGGACGCACAATACCCCTGGCATGGCGAACCACCATGGCGCCGCGCCACGCGCCCGCGAGAAATGCCGAATGAGTCAGCCGTCCGGTCAATTCGGCCTGCTGGCCGCGCGCCGTTTCCTGCCGTTCTTCGTCACGCAGTTTCTCGGTGCCCTCAACGACAATGTTTTCAAGAATGCGCTGATCATCCTGATCACGTTCCGGGCCGCGCGCTGGTCGTCGTTCGATGCCGCGACGCTGGTCAACCTGTGCGCCGGATTGTTCATCCTGCCCTTCTTTCTCTTCTCTGCCACTGCGGGTCAGATCGCCGACAAGTACGAAAAGACCGCACTAATCCGCGCGATAAAGCTTTTCGAGGTCGCCATCATGATCCTCGCGGCATGGGGCTTTGCCCGCCATAGTCTCGATGCGCTGCTCGCGGCGCTGTTTCTCATGGGCACGCACTCGACCCTTTTCGGTCCGGTGAAGTACGCCATCCTGCCCCAGCACCTGAAGGAGGAGGAACTGGTCGGCGGCAACGCGCTGGTCGAGAGCGGTACCTTCGTCGCGATCCTCGTCGGAACGATCCTCGGCGGCGTGCTGATCGGCGTTCCCGAATCCGGGCCCATGTGGGTATCGGCCGTGGTGCTCGTGGTCGCCCTCGCCGGGTATGCCGCCAGCCGGCTCATTCCCCTAGCCCCGGCGCCGGCGCCAACGCTCGCCATCAACTGGAACCCGCTGGCAGAGACCTGGCGCAACCTGCAGTTCACGCGTGGCAACCGGACGGTGTTTCTTTCGATCCTCGGCATTTCCTGGTTCTGGTTCTACGGCGCGCTTTTTTTGTCCCAGTTCCCGGCGTACGCGCGCGACGTGCTGGGCGGCAGCGAGCAGGTGGTGACGCTACTGCTGACGGTGTTTTCGGTCGGCGTGGGCATCGGATCGCTGCTGTGCGAGCGACTATCCGGCCACAAGGTAGAGATCGGGCTGGTACCGTTCGGCTCGATCGGTCTGACGCTGTTCGCTGCCGATCTGTTCTTCGCCAGCCCGCTGCGCGCCCCGGCTGAGCACGCGAGCGCGCTTGCCTTCCTCGCCCAGCCCGGTAGCCTGCGCGTGCTTCTCGACCTGCTCGCCATCGGCGTGTTCGGCGGTTTGTACATCGTGCCGCTGTACGCGCTCGTGCAGACCCGCTCCGAGGAAGCGCACCGTTCGCGCATCATCGCCGGCAACAACATCCTTAATGCATTGTTCATGGTCTTGGCGGCGGCGGTCGCCATTGGCCTGCTCAAGGCCGGCCTGACCATCCCGCAGTTGTTCCTGGTGACGGCGCTATTCAACGCCGCAGTGGCGATGTACATCTACACCCTGGTGCCCGAGTTTCTCCTGCGCTTCATCGTCTGGCTGCTGATCCACTCGATCTACCGGCTGGAGAAGGAGGGACTGGATCACGTGCCTGAGCAGGGACCGGCGGTGATCGTGTGCAATCACGTCAGCTTCGTCGACGCGCTTGTCATAATGGCGGCATGCCGGCGGCCGATACGTTTCGTCATGGATCACAACATCTTCAAGCTGCCGATCCTGAACTTCGTTTTACGCGAAGGACGTGCCATTCCGATCGCCTCAGCGAAGGAGAACCCGCAACTGCTCGAGCGTGCCTACGACGAGGTCGCAGCGGCACTCGCGGCGGGAGATCTGGTCGGCATTTTTCCCGAGGGACGCATCACCGACACAGGTGAGATCAATGCCTTCCGCGGCGGCATCAAGCGCATCGTCGAGCGAACGCCGGTGCCGGTGGTGCCAATGGCCCTGCGCGGGCTGTGGGGCAGTTACTTTTCGCGCAAGGGCGGTGCAGCCATGACCAAGCCCTTTCGCCGCGGTCTATTCAGCAAGATCAAACTCGCCGTGGCGCCGGCCGTGGCGCCAGCCAACGTAACGCCGGAAGCGCTACAGCAGATTGTATTCGAGCTGCGGCGGGACCATCCCTAAAGAACGGAGATCGAACATGTGGTTCCTCGGTGCGATTGCCGGGTTGGTGCTCGGTGCCATGACGGAGAGGCCCGAGTTCGCCGTTCTCGGAGCGGTCGCCGGGGCGCTCGTTGGCATGCTTCTCAAGGCGCGGGTCGGGGACGCCTCGGCCGCCGGCGGCGCCGAGACCGTGCGCCGCCTCGAGGCCAAGGTTGATTGGCTGTACCAGGAGCAGCAGCGACTGCTGCAGCGGGTAGCGGCGCTCGAGGACGGCCGGCTCCATGACGCGCCGGTGCCGCCAGAGGATCAACAGGCTGCCGGGATCATGCTGGACACGCTCGAGGCGGCAGCACCAACGGCAAAGGAGGCCACGCCCGCCTCGATCGCGGCGATGGCGCCCACCGACAGCGCAGGCGAGCCGGCCATCGCCGCCCGCCGTGCCGCGGACGAGATAGAAGCCGGCCAGCCTGCCGGTGCGCGCCAGGGCGCCCTGGCACGCTGGCTGTTCGGCGGCAACACCGTCGTGCGGGTCGGTGTCGTGGTGCTGTTCTTCGGCGTCGCGTTTCTGCTGCGCTACACCTACGAGCGCGTCGCCGTACCGATCGAGATTCGACTCATGGGCGTCGTCCTTGCCGCGATAGCACTGCTCGCCGTCGGCTGGCGGCTGCGCCAGCGGCGTTCCGGCTACGCCTTGGCACTGCAGGGCGGAGGCGTCGGCTTGCTTTACCTGACCGTTTTTGCTGCCTTGCGGCTGTACGCGCTGCTGCCGGCCGGCGCGGCATTGGTGCTGCTCGCGGCGTTAGCGGTGTTCTCCGCGATGATCGCGGTGCTGCAGAACTCGGCCGCGCTGGCCATACTCGGCGCCAGCGGTGGTTTTCTCGCGCCGGTGCTGGCCTCGACCGGAGGCGGCAGCCATGTCATGCTGTTTTCCTACTACGTCCTGCTCGACGCCGGCATCCTCGCCATTGCCTGGTTCCGCGCCTGGCGAGGCCTGAACCTCCTCGGCTTTGCATTCACTTTCCTGATCGGCGGGCTGTGGGGTTTCCAGTACTATCGGCCGGCGCTGTACGCGTCTACCCAGCCCTTCCTGGCGCTCTTCTTCCTCATGTACGTCGGCATACCGTTACTGTTCGCCCGGCGCGAGGTGCGGCGCCTGCGAAGCTATGTGGACGCGACGCTGGTCTTCGGCACACCCCTGGTGGCATTCGGCTATCAGCTCGCTCTCGTCGATGACCTGCAGTACGGTGCGACGTTCAGCGCCTTGGCACTGGGTGCGTTCTACCTTGTGCTCGCATGGTGGCTGCACCGCCGCGCTGGTGCTCCCTATCGTCTGCTGGTCGAGAGTTTTTTCGCGCTGGGTGTCGGTTTCGCTACGCTGGCCATCCCTTTGGCATTCGAGGGGCGCTGGACTGCCGCCGCTTGGGCGCTGGAGGGCGCGGCGATCTTCTGGGTGGGAGTGCGGCAGCAAAGGCTGTTGGCGCGCTCGGCGGCAGTGCTGCTGCAGTTCGCGGCCGGCTTCGCCTTCCTCGTCGACGTGCCTGCCGCCGGCGGCCAGTTGCCGGTGCTTAACAGCGCCTGCCTGGGCGCCGTGCTGATCGCGGTAGCCGGCCTATTCAGCACTTGGTATCTGGAGCGCAACGAATCACAGGTCCACAAGGCGGAGCGCCTGCTCGTCGTGCCGCTGTTCATCTGGGGAGCGCTGTGGTGGGCGGCCGCCGGAATGCTGCAGATTGACCGCCATGTCGCGGCACCCTATCAGGACAATGCTACTCTCATGTACGTGACCGCATCGTCGGTGCTGCTCAGCCTGGTCGCGCGCGCTGGCGCGTGGCGCGTGGCCGCTCGGGCATGTGTCGCTTTTACACCGCTAGCGCTGCTGGCTGCGGCAGCGACCGCGGCTGGCGCCGTAGCCCATCCATCCGCGCGGCTGGGCTTCGTCGCGTGGCCGGCGGTGGTGGTATGTCATTTCTGGTTGCTGCGCCGCCACGACGACGAGCTGCCACGGCTGGCGCCATGGTTGCACGGCGCAGGTGTGTGGCTCCTGGCGCTGATTTGCAGCGCCGAGTTGGCCTGGTGGATCGGCCGGCTCGTGGACGGCGCTGGCGTGTGGCCGGCGATCGCCTGGATGCTTGTCCCCGGCGCAATGCTTATGGGATTGGCTGGCCGTGGACGGATGCTCGGCGGCACGGTGATGCGACACGAGCATGGCTATCTGGTCTTCGGCGTTGCGCCCATGGCAGCCTTTCTGCTGCTGTGGGCCCTATTCGTTACGGCGAGTCGCGACGGTGACCCGGCGCCGCTGCCATATGTGCCGCTGCTCAATCCGCTCGATCTGGCAGTCGTTGCGGCCGTGCTGCTGCCGCTCTTCTGGCTGATGGCGGTGCGCCGGCGCGAGCTGCTGGCGGTGCCGGAAAGTGTCGCGCATGCGCTCTACGGAATCCTCGCGGTCGTCGGTTTTGTCGTTGCCAATGGCATGCTGCTGCGGGCCCTGCACCACCTCGCCAGCGTACCCTTCGCCGTCGACGCGATGCTGCGCTCGGTAACGGTGCAGAGCGCCATCTCCGTCTTCTGGACGGTGCTTGCCTTGGTCACCATGGTGGTTGCCACGCAGCGGGCGCTGCGTGCGGTATGGCTGACCGGTGCCGCCCTGATGGCGGTGGTCGTGGCCAAGCTGTTCCTGGTCGATCTATCGCATGTCGGCGGCATCGAGCGCATCGTTTCGTTCATCGGCGTCGGCGTGCTCATGCTGGTGATCGGCTATTTTTCGCCTGTGCCGCCGAAAGGGGAACGACGGTGAAACCAAGCATCGTTCTGCTCGCATGGAGCGGCGCCGTATTCGGCGCCGAGGTGCCCGGCGATTTCGCTTACGCGGTGCCGGTGCGCACCGAGGCTGGCGCCGCCTTTCACCAAGTGACGCTGCCGCCGCCGGTATATGAAGGTGCGGTGCGCAGCGATCTCGGCGACATGCGCGTGTTCAACGGCGCCGGCGAAGTGGTGCCGCATGCCTTCCAGGTGCGCAGTGTGGCCGCGCCGCAGGCGCAGGCGCGTCTGGCCGCGCCGCTGTTTGCACTGCATGCGCAGCCGCTGAACGGCGCCCAGGGCGCCGGTGTGCGCATCCAGACGCGAGCCGATGGCACGATCATAATGGTGGAACCCGGCTCAGCGTCGCGCGCACCGGGCGCTCCGCTCGTTGCGTACATCGCCGATGTCAGTGCGCACAAGGGATCGATCAGCGCGCTCGAACTGGAGCGGCCCGCGGATGCCGGGCCTTTCGTCGGCAAGCTGACCGTCGAGGGCAGCGACGATCTGTCCGGTTGGCGCGTGCTCGTGGACGAGGCGCCAGTGTTGAGCCTGACCGCAGGTGCCGCGCAGCTGCAGCGGCTGCGCGTCGAATTCCCGGCACAGCCGGCCAAGTATCTCCGGCTGTCCTGGCCGAGTAGTACATCACCGATTGAACTGGCCGCTCTCACAGTCGAACCGGCATCCGCAAGGCCGGAACCACAGAGACACTGGAAAGCGGTGACCGCGCGGCAGGACAAGGCGCACGAATACATCGTCGAGCCAGCCGGCCAATTTCCGGTGGACCGTCTGAGAGTGCAGTTGCCACAGCCAAACACGGTAGCGCCGGTGGCGATTCTCGCGTCCGGCAAACCAGGTGAATCGTGGCAACCGCTGGTGCGCACCGTTGTATACCGATTACATAGTGATCGGGGCGAGGTAACCAGCCCGGACATTGCTGTGCTGCCGGTGCCGGGACGAAGGCTGCTGCTGCGCTTCGATGGCCAGGGTGACGGCATCGGCATGGGTACGCCAGGCGTCGAGATCGGTTGGGTGCCCCATGAGCTGGTGTTCGCCGCACGCGGCGCGGCGCCCTTCCAGATCGCCTACGGCAGTGCCAAGGCGCAGTACGCCGCCTATCCCATCGAGAGCCTGATTCCGGGATATCGTCGGCCGCCCGAGCCGCCGGCGATCCCCATCGTCTCGGCAAGCACGGGCGAGCCGTTCACCCATGCCGGCGCTCCGGCGCTGCGCCAGCCGCTGGACATCAAACGCTGGACGCTATGGGGCAGCCTGCTGCTGGGCGTTGCCGCACTCGGCGCCATGGCCTGGCGGCTATCGCGACAGATGGCGGCGCAAGCAGGGCAGACGACTGCGGATCACGCAGATCCCGAGCGACCGCCTGCAGGCTGAGTCACGTCTCCGCCCCACCTCGGGCGGCGAATAGCGTCAGCCCTCGCCCGATTTTAGGCGCTGCAGAATGCCATCCAGCTGATCGAGACTGGAGAAGTGGATGGACACTTGGCCGGCGCCTTTCCTGTTGGCGCGAATAGTGACGCTCGCGCCGAGCTGGTCGGAGAGTTCCTCCTGCAGCCGCTCCAGATCGCGATCGGTTCGCTTGCCGCCGGTCCTCTTTGGTGGATTGAGCTCGTGGTGCACCAGGCGTTCCGCCTCGCGCACGGACATACCCCTGGCCACGACGCGATTGGCAAGCTGGATCTGGCTCGCCGCCGACAGCGGCAGCAGGGCGCGCGCGTGACCCATGTCCAGGTCGCCGGCCATCAGCAGCTCCTGCACCGGCTTGGCCAGATGCAGCAGACGCAAGAGGTTGGTCGCCGCCGGACGGGAACGACCGACGGCATCCGCAGCCTGCTGATGGGTCATGCCGAACTCGTCGATCAGGCGCTTGATGCCCGCGGCCTCCTCCAGGGGATTGAGATCCTCGCGCTGGATGTTTTCAATGAGTGACATGGCCAATGCCGCGTCGTCGGGGATGTCGCGGATCAGCACCGGTACCGCGTCCAGGCCAGCGAGCTGGGCGGCGCGCCAGCGTCGTTCGCCGGCGATGATCTCGTAGCGCCCTTCCGTGACCGGGCGCACCAGAATCGGCTGGACGATGCCTTGGGATTTGATCGATGCCGCCAGCTCCTCCAACGAGCCGGGATCCATGCGCGTGCGCGGCTGGTATTTGCCCGGCTGGATGTGGGTGACGGCGACGCTTTGCTGGCTGCCGGCATCGGCCGCCCTGTCGGCGGCGAGTAGGGCGTCGAGGCCGCGGCCCAGGCCTTTCAGTTTCGGTGGCGTCATGACTGTTTCCTAGAGTGACTTGACCCGGTCGATCATTTCCGATGCGAACGCCATATAGGCCTGCGATCCTTTTGCACCGCGGTCGAACACGATGCCGGGCATGCCATGGCTGGGCGCTTCGGCGAGACGAACATTGCGCGGCACGACGGTGCGGAACACCTTGTCGCCGAAGTGCTGCTCGAGCTGGGCAGACACCTGCTGGCCGAGTGTGTTGCGCGGATCGAACATCACGCGCAGCAAACCGATGATCTTCAGGTCCGCATTCAGGTTGGCGTGGATCTTCTTGATCGTGTTCACCAGGTCGCTCAGGCCTTCTAAGGCGTAGTACTCGCATTGCATGGGTATGATGACGCCATGGGCAGCGCAGAGACCGTTGACCGTGAGCAGCGACAGTGACGGCGGACAGTCGATCAGCACAAAGTCATACTCGCCGTCGTGCCCGGCGAGCGCACTCTTGAGGCGTGTTTCGCGATTGTCGAGCCCAACCAGTTCCACCTCGGCGCCGGCGAGATCACGGTTTGCCGGCAAGATGTCGAAGCCGCCGCTGGGCGAGGCACGGCGCGCCTCGGCGAGCGAATTCAGGCCGACCAGAACGTGGTACACAGAGCGTACCAGCGAGCGCTTGTCGACGCCGCTGCCCATGGTTGCGTTGCCCTGGGGGTCGAGATCCACGAGCAATACCCGCTGCTCAGCAGCACACAGCGCGGCGGCGAGATTGACGCTGGTCGTCGTCTTGCCCACTCCGCCCTTCTGGTTGGCTACGGCGAAAATCCTTGCCACCGTTCGTTTAACCTTTCCTGGTTATGACAACTAGATTACGGACCGCGGCCACGTCCGGGATGCGCAGGCCGATGACCGAGCCGACCACGAACGGCTCGGGGACCTGTGCCAATTCCTCGTGGGGATAGACGCCCTTCATGGCAAGCATGCGGCCGCCGGGACCTAGCAGGTGCTGCGCCTGGCGGACGAACTCGGCCAGATCGGAGAACGCGCGCGAAATGACAACGTCGAACGGTTCGCCCGGCTGCCATGTCTCGACGCGCACGTTATGGACGACGACATTGTCGAGCGTCAACTCGATCCTGGCCTGTTGCAGGAAGCTTGCCTTCTTGTGGCTGGACTCGATCAGTGCCACGCGCCGTTCGGGCGAGGCAATGGCCAGCGGAATGCCGGGGAGGCCACCGCCGCTGCCGACGTCGGCTAGGGATTCGCCGCTGACATGGGGCAGGACGGCCAGCGAATCGAGCAGATGATGGCTCACCATCTGCTCGTCGTCGCGCAGCGCGGTCAGGTTGTAGACGCGGTTCCACTTCTTCAGCAGCGCGCAGTAGTCGAGCAGGCGCTGGCGAGCGGCTGCCGGTAAATCGATGCCTAGCGCGGCGAGGCCGCGCTCGAGCTGCGCCGCGCTGCTCATGCACTGCGCCGCTCGAATTCGGAAGCGTCCGCGCGGCCGGGCGCCTGCAGCGTATTGCGCGCCATGACACCGCGTTTGAGATGCACCAGCAGCAGCGAGATCGCTGCCGGCGTCACCCCCTGTATGCGCGATGCCTGACCAAGCGTTTCCGGCCGGTGCTGGTTTAGTTTCTGCTGCACCTCGATAGACAGCCCGCGCACCTTACGATAATCGAGATCGGCTGGCAGCGGCAGGGTTTCGCACGATTGGTTGCGCGCCACTTCGTCCTTCTGGCGTTCGATGTATCCCTGGTACTTGGCCTGAATCTCCAACTGTTCGATTGCGCGCCGGTCGGCGAGCGGCTCGCCGGCGCCGGGCAGCATCATTAAATCGTCATAATCGACCTCCGGCCGGCGCAGCAGATCGTAGAGCGTGTACTCGCGCTCGAGGGGCTTGCCCAGCACGCTCACGGCCTGAGGCTCGCTGACCAGCCGCGGATTCACCCAGGTACTTCGCAGCCGCTCCTGCTCCCGTGCGATCGCCTCGCGCTTGCGCTCGAAGCACGTCCAACGATGGTCGTCCACCACGCCGAAGGCGCGGCCGATCTCGGTCAGGCGCAGATCGGCGTTGTCCTCGCGCAAGCTCAGCCGGTACTCGGCCCGGCTGGTGAACATACGGTACGGCTCGGTGACGCCACGGGTGATTAAATCGTCGACCAACACGCCCAGATAGGCTTGGTCGCGGCGCGGGCACCAGGGGGCAAGTTCACGCGCGAGCAGCGCCGCGTTGATGCCGGCAAGCAGTCCTTGCGCGGCAGCCTCCTCGTAGCCGGTGGTGCCATTGATCTGGCCGGCGAAGAATAGCCCGCCGATGGCCTTGGTTTCCAGCGATGACTTCAGGCCGCGCGGATCGTAATAGTCGTACTCGATGGCATAGCCGGGACGCAGAATGTGGGCGTCCTCGAGACCGCGGATGGAATGCACGAGCGCCAACTGGATGTCGAAGGGCAGCGACGTCGAGATGCCGTTCGGATAGATCTCGTGCGTGTGCAGCCCCTCCGGTTCAAGAAAGACGTTGTGGCTCTGCTTGTCGGCAAAGCGGTGAATCTTGTCCTCGATGGAGGGGCAGTATCGCGGACCGATACCCTCGATGACGCCGGTGAACATGGGCGAGCGGTCAAGCCCGCCGCGGATGATGTCGTGCGTATCGGCATTGGTGTGCGTGATCCAGCACGGCAGTTGGCGCGGGTGCTGGCTGGCGCTGCCGAGGAAGGAGAAAACCGGCACCGGATCGTCGCCGGGCTGTTCGGTCATGACGCTGAAGTCGATGGTACGACCGTCCAATCGCGGCGGCGTACCAGTCTTGAGCCGGCCCGCCGGCAGTTTCAGCTCGCGCAAGCGATGGGCGAGCGACACGGCCGGCGGATCGCCGGCCCGCCCCGCCTGGTAGTGGGTCAGGCCGACATGCACCAGCCCGGCGAGGAAGGTCCCGGTGGTCAGCACGACGGCTGGCGCTTCGAAGCGGATGCCCAACTGCGTGACGACCCCTCTGACGCGATCACCTTCGAGCGTCAGGTCATCCACCGCCTGCTGAAAAAGGGTCAGATTGGGTTGATTCTCCAGGCGGCTGCGGACGGCCTGTTTGTACAGAAGGCGATCCGCCTGGGCGCGGGTTGCCCGTACGGCCGGTCCTTTGCTCGAATTGAGGATCCGGAACTGGATGCCTGCCTCGTCCGTCGCCGCTGCCATCGCGCCCCCCAGGGCATCGACTTCCTTCACCAGATGGCCTTTGCCGATGCCGCCGATGGACGGGTTGCACGACATCTGGCCGAGGGTTTCGATATTGTGGGTGAGCAGCAGTGTCCGGCAACCGGCCCGGGCGGCGGCCAAGGCCGCTTCCGTGCCGGCATGGCCGCCGCCGACCACGATAACGTCGAAGCGGGAGGGAAAAAGCATGGATACGGCCGGGCGGAACCTTCGAAACGCGCAATGATACGCGGGATGGCCGGGAAATCACAGTTTTGCCCTTCGCGTTCCACGTGGAACACGACCCTCCCCGGTTCGCCGACGCGACGATCTGCCAACGGCTCTCCTGCCCCTCACCGCTTGTGCCCGAGACCCAGGTAGCTCTCCACAACCTTGGGATCGTTCGCAAGCTGACCGCTCGGCCCCTCCAGGGCGATTTCTCCCGTTTCCAGAACGTAGCCATAGTCGGCCACCTGCAATGCCGCCCGCGCATTCTGCTCCACCAGCAGAATGGCCACGCCCGTCTTCTTCAGCTCGGCAATGACCCGAAAGATCTCGCGCACGATCAGTGGTGCCAGCCCAAGGCTGGGCTCATCGAGCATCAGCAACCGCGGCTTGGCCATCAGCGCCCGTCCCACGGCAAGCATCTGACGCTCGCCGCCAGACAGCGTGCCCGCCGCCTGCTCGCGCCGCTCCTTGAGCCGCGGGAAGATGCGGAACACCTGCTCCATGGTCTCCTCCAAGTCACGTTCCCCGCGTCGATAGCGCTGAAAGGCACCGAGGGTCAGGTTGTCGGCGACACTCATTTCCCCGAACAGCTCGCGCTTCTCGGGAACCAGGCTCATGCCTCGGCCAACCAGCTGTTCCACCTCGTTATTCGCGCTGGCATCGTTCATGAACACGATCTCCCCCCGGGCGGGCAACAACCCCATGATGGCCGAAAGCATGGTCGTCTTGCCGGCGCCATTGGGTCCGATGACGGTCACGATCTGCCCCGCCTCGACCTGCAAGCTAGCATGGTGCAGGGCTTCCACCTTGCCGTACGAAACGGTGAGATCGCGCACTTCCAGAATCGGCAGCTTGGTCATTCGACGCCACCGAGGTAGGCTTCGAGCACCGCCGGGTCAGCCTGCACCTGTTCTGGCAGCCCCTCGGCGATTTTCTCGCCGAACTCCATGACCACCACCCGGTCGGCGAGACCCATGACGAAATCCATGTCGTGCTCGACCAGCAGGATACCCATGCCTTCCGCCCGCAATCTGCGCAGCAACTCGGCCAGCGTCTGCTTTTCGAAGTAGCGCAGCCCGGCCGCCGGCTCGTCCAGCAGCAACAGGTACGGATCGGCGCACAGGGCGCGTGCGATCTCAAGGATGCGCTGCTGGCCCAGGGCGAGGCTACCTGCCTGTTCGTAGCGCTGTTCGGCCAGCCCAACACGCTGCAACTGCCGCGCCGCCTCCGCGAGCAGGCTTGCTTCTTCGTCGCGATCCAGCCGCAGGGCCGCCGCCACCACGCCTTTGCGCCCACGCAGGTGAGCGCCAATGGCCACATTCTCAAGCACGCTCATGGTCGGCAACAGGCGCACGTGCTGAAAAGTCCGGCTCATGCCGCGAGCGGCGATCTGGCGCGAACTCCACTTCTGCACGGGCTCGCCCAAGAAACGAATCTCGCCCGCCGTGGGAGGCAGTACGCCACTGATCAGGTTGAACATCGTCGTCTTGCCGGCACCGTTGGGACCAATCAAAGCCAGCACTTCCCCAGCCTTGACCGTCAGGTTCATGTTGTTGTTGGCCACCAGCCCGCCGAACTCCTTGCGCGCGTTGATTACCTCCAACAGCGCCGTACCGGGCTGGGGCATCGTCCGCCGCGGCAGCGCATCGCCCGTCGTTAGACTTGTCGCCCCCCGCCCCTGCGGTAGCCAACGTCCGAGGAGCGGCCAAATGCCATCGCGAGCCCGCTGCAAGACCACGACCATCATGACGCCGAAGACGATGACTTCGAAGTTTCCGCTTTGGCCGAATACCTTGGGCAGCAGATCCTGCAGCCACTGCTTCAACACGGTGATGAGCCCGGCGCCGACCAAGGCGCCCCAAACATGGGCGGCGCCGCCGACCACCGCCATGAACAGATATTCGATGCCGATGTGTAGCCCGAATGGCGTCGGATTGACGAAGCGCTGCAGGTGCGCATACAGCCAGCCGGATAGCCCGGCGTAGAGGGCCGCGATGACGAAAATGACCATTTTCGAGCGTGCCGTATCCACCCCCATGCTCGCCGCCATCAAGCTGCCGCCCTTCAGGGCACGGATCGCCCTGCCCTCACGTGAATCAAGCAGGTTGCGGGTCACCACCATGGCCGCCAGCACGACGATCCAGATCAGGTAGTAGAATTCGCGCCCCCTTTCGAGCCGCCAGCCGAGAATCTCCAGCGCCGGGATGCCGGTGATGCCGGTGTGGCCGCCGAGGAATTCGACGTTGCCGAAGAGAAAGTACAGGCTGATGCCCCAAGCGATCGTGCCCAGCGGCAGGTAGTGGCCCGACAGGCGCAGCGTCAGAAATCCCAGCAGCAGTGCGATGGCCGCAGTCAGGACCAAGCCCGCCGCCAGCGCAATCCAGGGCGAAACCGCGTGCGTCGTCGTCAGGTAGGCCGTGGTATAGGCGCCCAGCCCGACGAACGCCGCCTGGCCGAACGACGTCAGGCCCCCCACGCCGGTGAGCAGGACGAGTCCCAGCGCGACGATGGTGTATAGCCCGATGTAGTTGAGCAGCGTGATGTAGAACTCGGCGAGCAAAAGCGGGCCCAGCGCCAGAAGCGCGACGAAGACCGCCAGCACCTGGCGCACCCGGTCGGCGCGCATCACTCTTCCTCCTCCACATGGTGCGTGGTGAGCGAACGCCAAAGCAGTACCGGTATGATCAGCGTAAATACGATCACCTCTTTGAAGGCACTCGCCCAGAAAGAAGAATAGGATTCGAGCAGACCCACGAGCAGCGCCCCGGCGGCGGCGATGGGATAGCTCGCCAGCCCGCCGACAATGGCGCCGACGAAGCCTTTCAGCCCGACGAGGAATCCCGTGTCGTAGTAGATGGTCGTGATCGGCGCGATCAGCACGCCAGAAAAGGCGCCGATCAGGGCTGCCACTGTAAAGGACAACCGCCCGGCCATGACCGTGCTGATGCCCATGAGCCGGGCGCCGGTGCGATTGATAGCCGTGGCGCGTAGCGCCTTGCCGTAGACCGTGCGTTCGAAGAACTGGTAGAGCGCGACGATCAGGGCAAGGCTACAGCCGACGACCCAAAGGGTCTGGCCGTTTATCAGCAGCGTACCAACTTGCAGGGAAGTTTCGCTAAACGCCGGGGTGCGCGAGCCCTCGGCGCCGAAGAACAGCAGTCCAAGCCCCACCAGGGCAAGATGTACCGCAACGGAAACGATCAGCAGAACCAGCACCGAGGCCTCTGCCACCGGCTGATAGGCCAGCCGATACATCATCGGTCCGAGCGGCACGACGAGCGCCAGGGACAGCAGGATCTGCAATACCAGGGGCCACTTCGCCGGCTCCGCCCAATACGCGATGGCCGCCGCGAGCAGAGGATAGGCGATGTTCCAAAGCAGTAGCCTGGCCGGTCGCATCGGCACGCCGCTGCGTCCCGCCCTAATGCCCTCCATGAGCACCACGAGTACGCCCGCCCCGAGAAGCAGCCAGATCGTGCCCGGCACTTTTCCGGCCTGGAAGTTGGCCAGCGTCAGCGCACCGAAGGCAACGAACTCCCCCTGGGGAATAAAGATCACCCGCGTGACAGCGAATACCAGCACCAGTGCCAGTGCCATCAGGGCATAGATTGCCCCGTTGGTAATGCCGTCCTGCGCCAGCAGGAGCGCGATCTCGAAATTCATATTGAGTGGATATACGTTCGATGCAGCGGTGGGGGGCGCCACTGCCTGCGGCCCGCCCGGCCGCCCCCACGGGGCGACCGGAGAGTGACGGGAAACGCGGCGGTCCCGCCAAGCAGCCGCTACGGACGACCGGCGCTACTGAATGAGCTTCCAGGCACCGCCGTCGATCTTGACCATCACCCGGGCGCGCTGGTCGAGTCCAAGATGATCCTGCGGGCTCATGTTGAACACGCCATGGGCTGCCACGACGTTCTTGAGGTTTTCCAGAGCATCGCGCAGGGCGGCACGAAACTCCTTCGTTCCCGGTTGCGCCTTCTTAAGCGCCACAGGAACTGCATTCTGCAGCAGCACTCCGGCATCCCAGGCGTGGGCACCGAAGGTCGAGATGCTGCCCTTGCCGTGAACTGCTTCGTACTTGCTCACGTAATCCAGCGCGACTTTCTTGACTGGATTCGAATCCGGCAACTGTGCCGCCACGAGCACGGGCCCGGCGGGCAAGAAGGTGCCATCGACATTCTTGCCGCCGACACGCAGGAAGTCATTGTTCGCCACGCCGTGGGTTTGATACACGAGACCCTTGTACCCCCGCTCCTTCAGGGTTAGCTGCGGCAGTGCCGCCGGCGTCCCCGACCCGGCTATCAGTACCGCATCCGGATTTGCCGTCGTGAGCTTAAGTACCTGCCCGGTGACAGACGTGTCGGCCCGGTTGTAGCGTTCGCTGGCAACGATCTTGACCTTGCGTGCCTCGGCAATGGTGGAGAACTGCTGCCACCATCCTTCACCATACGCGTCCGAGAATCCTATGAAGCCAACCGATTTCACCCCGTTGGCGAGCATGTGCTCGACGATGGCGGTGGACATCTGGATATCGTTCTGTGGCGTCTTGAACACCCAGCGGCGTTTGGCATCCACGGGATCGACAATGCGCGCAGATGCGGACATGGAGATCATCGGCGTCTCTGCCTCGGCGACCACGTCGATCATGGCCAGAGAGTTGGGCGTAATGGTCGAGCCGACCACCACATCGACCTTGTCCTCGCCGATGAGCTTGCGCGTGTTCTTCACGGCGGTAGTCGTGTCGGAGGCGTCATCGAGAACGATGTAATTTACCTTCTGGCCGCCGATGCTGGTCGGCATTAGAGCGAAGGTGTTCTTTTCTGGGATCCCGAGCGATGCGGCCGGGCCGGTTGCCGACAGTACGACGCCGACATTGATGTCCGCATGGGCCAGCGTGACGGCCATGGCGGAGAATATTGCAACCACCAGTGTTCTGCACTTCATGAGGTCTCCTCCTGCTCCTGGTTGATGTTATTGCAGTTGCCGGGTCGCCGCGTCATCGTCGGTGTTTCCGTGTCGCCGCCGGCGAGCCTGCAAACATGATACAAGCGTTAAGCCATTCGTGTCCATATTTGAATCACTTCGCTCCTCCCTGCGCCCGAGTAGCCATGGCATCGGAATGCGTCCTTCAGCCGTAGTTTAGGACAACCGTATCGTAAGCGAACTTGGCGATCAAGACGACTACAACAATCAGAAATACGCGCCGTACGAAGCCGGTCCCGTGGCGCAGGGCCAGGTTCGTGCCGACCAGGGCGCCGCCCATATTGAAAGCCGCCATGGCCAAGCCCAGCTGCCAGATCCAATTGCCGTTTAGGCCGAAATAGAGCAATGCGGCCACGTTCGTGGCTGCATTGACTACTTTTGCACCGGCCGATGCGCGCAAGAAGTCCAAGCCGAACAAGCGCACAAACAAAAAGATCAGGAAGCTTCCGGTCCCCGGACCGAAGAAACCATCGTAGAAGCCGATGACGCCACCGAGCAGCACAGCGACGAACCCATCGCGCAGGCCGTGGCGCCTGCCTTGGTCCGTGGCGCCGAAGTCTTTGCGGGCATAGGTGTAGATGGCAACGCCGATGAGCAGCACCAACACCAATGGCCGCAGCAGCAATGGCGGCAGAACCGCCACAGTCATCGCCCCGGCGTAGGACAGCACGAATGCCGATACCGTCGCCGGCAGAATTGCGCGCCAGGGCACGACAACGCGACTGGCATAGCGCCAGGCAGCGCTGCTGGTACCAAATACCGATGCCATCTTGTTGGTGCCGAATAGCGTAGCCGGCGCCGCATTCGGCAAGCTACTGAAAAGCAGCGGAATCTGGACTAGCCCGCCGCCGCCAACCACCGCGTCGACCAGGCCGGCGACGAATGCCCCAGCGCATAGCAGCAGCCAATCGAGCGGGATCATTTCACGACGCAGACACCGGCGGCGCCGACCAACGGTTACGCAATGCAACGAAGCACGCCGCCAAGGGACGCTCCGCGGCGTCAGTTGTGATCTCCTTGTCGTCCTGGCAGCTGGCGCCAAGCTCTAGCAGCGGGCATGAATGTTTCACGTGAAACATTCGATCCTATGCAGAAGCTAGCGAACAGGCGCAAACCCGCGCCATTGCTTGGTTGTTGTGGTTCCAGTCTGGAACATGGGCACAATCTTGGGCACACTTTTTGAAGTCATGCCCCTATTCTGCCCGATCACAATCACCCCCGTACCGCCCCGTCATGCGGCTTACTATCGGCGGTCAGGTGCCCGTTTTAGTGGGCAGATGGGTATCGACGCCGTCGTCGTGGGACCGTTCGTACGCGACGGAGGCGAAGCACAGGTTCGTGGATCGTTCGTGAGGCTCAGCATCAACTGCCCGGCGACCAGTACCCCGGTTCGCACCGCCACACCTTGAAGCCCCTGACCTGCGCATCATGGCGCACGCTACACCCGCCTTGCCACCTTGATGAACGGCTCATCTGCCTTGGATAGCTCGCCAGCCTTTGGTTCAAAGCTCATATCGAACTGACCCTGAAGTCCGATGGCGTCTTCTTGCTCGTCGCGCTGTTCGAGCGAATAGAAGGCGATCTGTGCGATTCTCAGGCCGGGGTAGAGCCGGATCGGTATCTCACCGAAATTCGCAAGTTCCAGTGTGATGATTCCCCGATAGCCAGGGTTCACGATCGTTGCCGTTGCAATGTTCAAGCCCTCTCGCGCCCAAGAAGAACGGGCTGTGACGACTCCTTGCAAATTGGGTGGAATAACCACCCACTCGAGGGTGGGCGCAAGAATCAATGAGCCCGGGTGTAGCAGAAATGACCTTGTGAAGGGGATATCGACGCGCTCATGCTTTTGCTGACGTAGTTGCGCGTCAGCATGGGGGGCGTTGGTCCCCGGAAGGTAGTCTACCGGATCAACATGCGACTGCGCACCGGCGCGGGACATCAAAGCCACCGTGCCCATTCGCAGATCGACTGACGAGGGACCAAGTTGCTCCCGATCGAGAATCGGAGAAATGACCAGATCCCCGTCGGAGATGCGTTTCGCGATCGAACTTCTCGAAAGAGCGGCGGGCATTTCGCTAGCCGTTTAGGTAAATGTCGATCGCGCTCTGCTGCATGATCGCGTGTTCGCACAGTCGATTCACCCGCTCGAAGGGCAGCGCGCCCGGCTGAACGGAGGCTATCCATCCAGCGTAGAGAATTTCTCTGAAATCACGATGCTTGCAGGCAGGCGTACTTTCCGCTGTAAGTGCAAACCCCACGGGCGGAACGCCCCGTTCCAGACTGCGGACAAGTTCCCACACGGTTTCGGCGTCCGGGTGCGTGTAACCTGCGGGTTGGTACTTCTGCAGAAGCGCGGATACACCGCCCAGCGCATCGCTCAGTTGAGCGTCGCTGAGGACGTCGAACCAAAGGTCCACTGTTCTCGACGAATGCATCTTCGTCCAAAATTCTTTGACCTTGGAGCTACTTGGATGTGCCTGAGGCGGGAGGGCATCAAGGCCAAGAATTGCTGCCCCGCGAAGAATCAAGTTGATTCGCCATGCAGCCGAAGGGTGGTTTGGCCCGAATCCGTGCGTGTTCGGATTGATGCTGGGGAGAAGATTGCACTGAGCAGCCACGAAACTGGGACCGAAAGCCACCAACCCAACCAAGTCACAGAGAATCTCTTCGATCCACGATTCCCAATTGGCCCACTGGAAGAAATTTCCCTGATTGATCCCGTGTGTGGCCATGACCGACAGCAGCGACTTAACCTCAGCGGGAGCAGTTGAGGAAAACACGTGGGCCACAGTGGCGCTTTGATCGGCAAACACTCCCTGCACACCGACGAATTTTGCCAGCACGTCCTTCCTGATCGCGTATTCGTGTTTGGAGCACCTCCAGATCGCGTGCCCGAGTTCATGTCCGAGAATCGAGTGAAGCAGCACGAAGTGCTTGAGCGATTTCGGAAAAACAATCGTGAGGAGGAGCCGGTTGCGGTGCGACGGTCGCTTTGGCTCTGGGAAGATGCTGTACGCATCCAAGCCTCCGTCAGCCAGTACGTAAATCCTTGACGGCTTGCCCGATGCGCTGTTCTCAATGCAGATGGCGTTCGCCATCTTCTTGAGTTCCTCAACGAAGGGCCACGAGTACTCACCGAGAGACGACCGTTCGATGCGGCAGATCAACTTCGACAGCTCGTTGAGCTCAAACCCCCACTGCTCAAGCTCACTCGCGTCTGAGGCGCTTGAGATCTGACCCTCGATGAATTTCAGGCGCGTGATGCATTCATCGTAGAAGTCCTGACTTCCGTCAAGACCGTACTCATGACGAAGAGTCTGATCGAGTAGTGCCGCGACGTTTTGGCATTCTTGCCGCAAGAACTCTTGCGGGGTCATTTCGCGTCAAGCTAGCTGCGCGTGCAGCGCAGTGAAAAAAGTCCTAGCCCGGTTTGCCACGTTCGCCTCGAGGGGGCGACTCTTCACCAGTTCGCGAATGCCGTCTTGAAGCTCGTCTATGGCCGCTTCTTTCCGTTGACCAGCGTAGGCTTGCTGGAGAGCAGTCTGCAGCGCTTGAGCGATCCGCTCATGCCAAGGCTTCGTTTCCACGCGCATACGATAGATCTGATCAGGGGCGTTCATCGCCAATACGCTTTCGCGACTCTCGTCCGCGAAAGCGTCATATCGGAACATCTCCAACAGCCGAAACACGTTCTCCAAAGGCACAAGTGCGCCGGGGTTGGCCTCGGTGTTGGGAGGATTGTCGACATACCCCGCGGCCATTGAGGCGAATTGCTTCGCCAATGCGGTGCTGTCATTCACCCGGAAGCTGGAAGTGATGCTCATGCCGCCCTCCTGTCGTCAACCAAATGTCCTATGCGAACCTGGAACTTACTCGGTTCACCTTAAGCTGCTTGCGCCTTGGCCTTCACCCGGCGTTCACGAATCGGCGCCCAATTCCGCTCCCGTTCCGCGTCCGCCTTCAGCTTAGCAGCCTTCGTAAGCCGGAGCGCATTTGTCGTCGGGTCAAGGACGACGTGGCGCCCTACGTCTCGGACCACCATTCCCAAATCCACCACAAACGAAAGTGTGCGCTGCCCAGTGATTAGGTCGATGGGGCCTTCTCCACTATCGTAGGCGCAGAGTCTGTCCCCCTGTACGACAAGAAATTTTTCAATTTGCTGCCCCGGTAGCAACGGGCCAAAGGTCCTACGATAGGTCTTCAGCGACCGGGTGAAGTGACGAATCCTACCCTTTCCAGCGCAGATCGTCTTGAGCGCTCGCAGCAAGACCACGTCATCGAAAGTGTATTGGCGCTTGCTACCTGGAATACCTTCCTTCCCGACGCTAGGACGAAAGATGTCCTCGCGCGCAAGGTAATCAAGCATGTACTTGGAGAACCCGGTGAGCACGACCGCTTCGTGCGTGAAGAAGGTGCGCTTGACGGTGCTGTTAACCATATATTGTAGAGTCTAGTTACGTGACTATATACTCGTCAATCGTTTTCTCCTTCTGCACCAACTCTACCGCGCGATGCAGCCGCACGAAGGCTTTCAAATCTTGCTCGACATCGCCGAGCTGCTGGCGCACGGTGGCTTCGTATTCACCAGCAATGTCGATGGAACAGTTCCAGAAGGCCAGCTTCAAGGAGGAGCGCATCATCGAATGCTACGGCCGCCACACTTCGGTCACAGCAGCGGGAAGACCTCATAGATCCGGGCAAGCAGTAGGGCCCAGGCGTAGCGCGCTCCCGGGTGATCAGAATCACGGATGTCAGCTGTACTGCAGGCTCCGGACATTCGCCAGCTTGAGAATCGTATGTCGGGCCTGGGTCGGGGGCCGTCACTGGGCATGCTTGTGCGGATCGCCGCCAAACGTCTATCGGCAAGACATCGCATCTGAAGACGCGCCATTCATCTGGGTGAGCCCCCCACGCGGCGTCCTCGAATTGATTTTGGAAGGCGAGGCGGCGAAGGTTGCCCTATGCGGGAACGGGCCACTCCACGATCAATCCTCGCGTAGGACCGGTCGAATCCTGATCTCCCTGACCTGTCCGATGGAATTCTCGGGGGACGACATCGTGACATTTGTCACGGTGCAGTCAGGCCGCAAGGCGGATAGTGCAGCTTGCGTATGGCATATGTTGGTCCACGCGCAACGACGACCAGCGTTGGTGCTGCAACAATTTCAAGTATCGGTTCGTTCGGTCCGGCGGGCTTGGTCAGCCGCCCACACAACACGCGCCCGAGCCAACTGGTCGCTCAAGGCGGGCGCAAGCCAACGAGCTCGCGTCACCGAATTCCAATGCGCCAGAATCTGACTGAAGCATTTGCATTTGGCAAACTCGATCGTTCCCAGAACGGTATCGGATGGCATCCTCTGGTCGATCACATGGCGGACGTCGCAGCGGTTTTCGAGGCGGTATGCGCCTGCCGGGCTGTCCGCCGCTCCCTCGAAGCTGCCGCAGGGCGCGCGCTCGACGAGCGCGACATTGCGCGGCTCGCTGCCCTCGTTTTCCTCCATGACCTTGGCAAAGCAAACGCCGGATTTCAGGCCAAACGCTGGCTCGACGACGAGCGGCCTCGCGGCAGGCTGACCGCCGGACACAGCGTCGAGGCGATCGCGCTGTTGGACGCGAGCAATCACACCGAAGAAGGCGAAGCGCTGCTGCTGCGCTTGCCCATCCTGGAAGTGTGTGCCTGGGGCACGCTCGAGACCCTGAACGGTCTATTGCGCGCCAGTATTGCGCACCACGGGCGCCCGATCGCGAACGCACCCGACTGGTTCAACGCGCGGGTCCATTGGACTGCGCATCACGGCTATGACCCCGCTGAGCAATTGGCACGCATCGGCGCGGCTCTCAAGCGCTTCGTCCCCAATGCATTTTCTGAAGGGGGTTTGCCCCTGCCCGACGCTCCGCGCTTTGCACACTACTTCGCCGGCTTGGTGCAACTGTCCGACTGGCTGGGTTCCGACACCCGCTTTTTCCCCTTCTCGGAAGGTGGCGAAGACCGCCTTGCTGAAAGCCGCGAGCGCGCATCTTCAGCCGTGCGCGACATCGGCCTCAATGCAGATCCTTTCAGACAGCAACTCAAGCACACACCGCGCACTTTCAGTGACGTGTTCGACGCCGCTGCACCCTATCCCGCTCAGGCCGCGATGGCCGACGACGCGTTAGGCCCGGTCGTCGTGCTCGAAGCCGAGACCGGCAGCGGCAAGACCGAAGCCGCGCTGTGGCGCTATTTCCACCTGTTCGCGCGTGGCGAGGTCGACAGCCTCTACTTCGCGCTGCCCACCCGCGTCGCCGCCACGCAGGTCTACCGACGCGTGCGCGACGCGCTCGCGCGCACTTGGCCGGACAGCGCCCCGATCGCAGTACGGGCGCTCGCAGGCTATGCGGCGGTCGATGGCGAAACGGCGCGGGCGCTGCCCGAATTCAAGGTGTTGTGGAGCGACGAGCCGTCCGACGCCGAAGCTGGCCGGCGCTGGGCGGGCGAGACCTCCAAGCGCTTCCTCGCCGCGCCGGTGGCCGTCGGCACCGTCGACCAGGCCCTGCTGGGCACCCTGCAAGTCAAGCATGCCCATCTGCGGCACGCGCTGGCCGCGCGTTCGCTGCTGGTCATCGACGAGGTACACGCCTCGGACGCCTACATGGGCGTGCTGATCGAACAGCTGATCAGTGCGCAGACGGCGCTTGGCGGCCACACGCTGCTGTTGTCGGCGACACTCGGCGCGACAGCCCGCGCGCGCTACCTTGCAGCCGGCAAGCGCAAGCCCCTACAGCTTCCGACACTCGCCCAAGCGAGCGCTCTGCCTTACCCGGCGATCAGCGACGCCACCGGGCTGCGTGCCACAAGCAGCGCACGTCGCGAGAAACGCGTCGCCTGGCAGGTCGCGGACGCCATCGACGATCCGCAGCGCGTCGCCGCCCTCACGCTCGAAGCGGCCGCACAAGGCGCCCGCGTGCTGGTGATACGCAACACCGTGCCGACCGCGATCGCCACGCTGGCGGCGCTGGAATCAGCCACACCTGACGTCAACTGGCTGTTCAGCCACGCGGGCGTGATCACCCTGCACCACAGCCGCTTCTCGCGCGAAGACCGGCCGACGCTTGATGCGGAGGTCGAAGCGCAGCTCGGCAAGGGTCACCCGAGCGGCCCGCTGATCGTGGTCGGCACGCAGACCCTGGAGCAGAGCCTGGACCTCGACGCCGATTTCCTGATCACCGACCTGTGCCCGATGGACGTACTGCTGCAGCGCATCGGCCGCCTGCACCGCCACGTGCGCCCCGTCGAGGCGCGCCCCGCCGCGTTCCGCGAGGCACGCGTGCTCGTGTTGACGCCCGAGGGCGGCGACCTTTCCCCCTGCCTTGCCCGCCCACGGCACGGGCTTGGTCGCTTCCGCGATGGAGGGGGCGTGTATGCCGATGGGCGCATCCTGGAAGCTACGCGCCGACTGATCGCCGCCGAGCCACAAGTTTGCATCCCCGCCGACAACCGGCGCCTGGTCGAGTCCGCCACGCATCCCGAAGCCTTGCGGGCGATCGAAGCACTGGGCGAAGCCTGGGCGACCCATGGTCGGCAGGTCAACGGTGATACCAGCGCGCGTTGCACCTTCGCGAAACTCGGCTTGTTGCCGCTGGACACCGCGTTCGCCGAACTCGGCTTCCCCGATGAAGTGAAACTCGCCACCCGCCTGGGCGCCGCCGACCGCGTCGTGAATTTCGACCCGCCCCAGGCCGGCCCGTTCGGCAAGGCCGTTCGCGAACTGCCGATTCGGCACCACCTGCTGCCCCACGGCCTATCGCCGGATGCACAGCCCGAAGACCCCGTAACCGAGCCTGGCGGCTTCCGCTTCCGGCTCGGTGACACGCATTACCGCTACAGCCGCCTCGGCCTCGAAAAACTCCCGCCAACCGCCGCCCCGGAGGACGCATGGACAGCCCCCGCCTGAACCTGCTTGACGAAGCCCTGATCCGCATCCGCGACCCCAGTGGCCAGACGCGGCGGGTATCACTGCCCGAACTCTTTGTCGCCCTGGGCCGTGACGCCGTGCGCGACTACCCCGCGCTGCGCCCACACCAGCGCCACCCCTGGCACGCCCTGCTGGTGCAACTGGCTGCGCTCGCGCTACACGCCGCCGGCGAGGACAGCCCCTGGGGGGAGGCCGCCGACTGGCGCACCGCCCTGCTCGCCCTGACGCCGGAGCACCCCGATGGCTGCGCTTTCAGCCTGATCGCACCCCATGACCAGCCGGCCTTCCTGCAAGCGCCCGTGCCGGGCGGCAAGCTAGACGGGTGGAAGGACATCGCCACCCCCGATGCGCTCGACATGCTGGTCACGTCGAAGAACCACGACCTGAAGGGCGAGCGGATGCGGCTGGCGGAGGCAGACGACTGGTTGTTTGCGCTGGTGAGTCTGCAAACGCAGGAAGGGGTATTGGGCAGCGGCAAATACGGCATCTCGCGGATGAACAGCGGATATGGAAACAGACCGGCCGTGGGGATCGCTTCGCGGGGCGGTGTCGGTGCACGCTGGAAGCGCGATGTTGCGGCGCTTCTCGCCGCACGTGACGACATCGCGGACAAGATGGGCTTGAAACACGAGGGTGGCGCTACGCTGCTGTGGCTGCCCCTATGGGACGGCACGAAGGGGATCGCTTTTGAGGCGCTTGACCCGTTCTACGTCGAAATCTGCCGCCGTGTTCGACTTTCGATTGACGCCGCGGGACGTGTCCGGGCTAGTGACACAACAAGCAAGGCGAAGCGCGTGAATGCCGAAGGACGTAATGGAATCACCGGCGACGCGTGGATGCCTGTTGAAGATGACAAGGCATTGACGTTGGGCGCGGCTGGCTTCAACTACAGCGTCGCCGTCGAGCTAGTCTGGGGCACCAAGTACCGCAAGACTGTCGCGCAAACTCTGCGCGCGGAAGACGGTGTGACAGGCATCTCTGTACTTGCACAGGGCCTCGTACGGGGGAACGGCAAGACCGAGGGTTACCACGAGCGCCGCATCCCGATCACGAAGAAGGCCATCGGCTTTCTGCGCAGCGGGCAGACCGATGTTCCGGCGACGATCGCCGCCGCACGGGTGAAAGACGTGGCGACGATGCGCGGATCGATCCTTCGCACCGCGCTGTTCTGCCTGCTCGAAGCCGGTACCGAGAAGATCGACTTCGAACGCCGCACCGCCAAGCAGCAGATCGAACCCTTCGTGCAGTCCTTCGAGCGCGCCGAAGATGCGCGCTTTTTCGACGATCTGAACCGCGAGATCGAGGCGGACGACGCCAACGCCGAACGGCTGACGTGGCTGATCGGTCTGGCCGGGCGCGCCGAAACGGTGCTGCGCGCCGCCTTCGCCATCGGCCCGCAATGCGGCGAACGGCGCTACCGCGCTCGCTCGCGGGCACTGTCCTACTTCCACGGCGCCTTGCGCAGCGGCAAGCATTTCCCATTGCTCGCACAGCACCTTCAATCACAGCCTGCGGCAGAGGAGGCCGCATCATGACCGACACCGACACCGACACCGACACGACAACGTATGCGTCTATTCTCGTCCGCCTTGCACAAGTCATCGCACGACGGCAGCACTTCCGCGGCGACACCGCCGCACTCGACAACGGCGAGCAGGCCGCCCTGGCGCGCCTCGACCCCGAGGCGCCGCGGCCGCACCAGGTCGGCGCGCTGGCCCGCGCGCTGGTGCTCGCCGACATCGCTCCCGACGACTGGCTGCCGGAAACCTGGCAGCGCTGGGCGCTGCTGGCGCACGGCATGGCGCTGGCTGGGCACGACGCTTCCGCGCGGCTCGGCACCCAACTCGCCCGCGCCGAAGTATCGGAGAGCCGCATCACCCGCCTGCTGACCGCGCGTGGCGACGCTTTCCGCCAGCAGGTGCCGCGCCTGCTGCGCCTGATGGCAAGCCGCGGCGTCGCGCCCAACTGGCTTGAGTTCGGTGCGCTGATCCTCGCCACCGACCGCGACGAAACACGCGCCGAGACGCTGCGCCTGCGCGTGGCTGGCAACTACTACTCGGCCACCCATCGCTGAACCGAATCCACCCAATCGAACTCGTACAGGACACCACCATGAGCCTCCCGCGCTTCATCCAGATCCACACCCTGCACACCTACCCGGCCGCCCTGCTCAACCGCGATGACGCCGGCCTCGCCAAGCGCCTGCCGTATGGCGGCGCCATCCGCACGCGCATTTCGTCGCAGTGTCTCAAGCGCCACTGGCGTGTCGCCGACGATGCCTTCGCGCTGGCCAAGCTGGGCCAGCCGATGGCCACACGCACGCGCTACGTCGCCGAGCTGATCCGCCAGCGCCTGGTCGAGCAAGGGGTCGATGAAGCGCGCGCCTTCGCCACCGCCGAAGCACTGCTTGAAGCACTGTTCGGCGACAAAGCCGACAAGAAGAAGGAGGGCGCCAAGGCGCTTCAGACCGGCCAGGCGGTTCTGTTCGGCAACGAAGAGATCGCCTACCTGACCCGTCGTTGTCGCGATATCGCGCGCGACTTCGCCGAGCCCGCCGCGCTCAAGACCGAGATCGCGAAGTTCCTCAAGGACGAGAAAAAGAACATCGAGACCATGAAACTCGGCAGCGGCCTCGAATCTGCGCTGTTCGGCCGCATGGTCACTTCCGACGCGCTCGCCAACCGCGACGCCTCGGTGTCGGTGGCCCACGCCTTCACCGTGCACGAAGCGCAGGTCGAGAACGACTATTTCACCGTCGTCGACGACTTCGCCCAGGAGGAGGACGGCGCCGGCTCGGCCGGCATCTTCGACACCGAACTCGCCTCCGGCTTGTACTACGGCTATGTGGTCGTCGACGTGCCGCAACTCGTCGCCAACCTGGAAGGCGTGAACGCGCAGGAAGTCTTCGCGATCGACTCCGACAAGCGCGAACTGGCCGGCAAGGTCACGCAGCACCTGCTGCACCTGATCGCGACCGTGAGCCCCGGTGCCAAGCGGGGTTCAACCGCGCCATACGACTGGGCCAAGTTCGTGCTGGTCGAAGCCGGCGACTGGCAGCCGCGCAGCCTCGCCGCGGCCTTCCACGACCCGCTGCCGCTCAAAGGCGATGCACCCATCCGCGCCCGTGCCGCCGGCAAGCTGGCCGCTGAAATCGCCGCGTTCGACGCGGCCTACGGCATGCCCACCGCGCGCCGCTTCCTGTCGCTGGACGAGGTTTCGGTGCCCGCCGCCGAACGCGCGACGCTCACGCAACTGGGCGAGTGGGTCGCGCAGATCGTCCGCGACGGCGCGTGCTGAGATGGCCCGGCACTTGTTGCTACGCCTCGAAGGCCCGCTGATGGCCTTCGGCGGCGAGACCATCGACAACCTCGGCGTGATCCGCGACTTCCCGGCGCAGTCTATGTTGACTGGGCTGATCGCCAACGCGCTGGGCTGGCGGCGCGAAGACGCCGCCGCGCACGACCGGCTGCAGGCGCGGCTGGTTTTTGGCGCGCGGCTGGACCGTGCCGGTTCGCGTTTCACCGATTTCCAGACCGCCGAATTGGGGCGCGACGATCGCGGCTGGACGACAAGCGGCCAGCCCGAGGGTCGCGCAGGCGGAGAGGGCACTTACAAGGGCCAGCACCTGCGTTACCGCGACCACCACGCCGACGCCGCCGTGCTGGTCGCACTGCGCCTCGAACCCGCCGACGAAGCGCCCTCGCTGGACACCGTCGCCGACGCCCTGCGACGCCCGGCGCGCCCACTCTTCCTCGGCCGCAAGCCCTGCCTGCCTGCCGCGCCCCTGTTCGCAGGCTGGATCGATGCGCCGAACGTGCTCACCGCACTGAGAGACGCTGCGCCGCTGGCCGCCAACGCTCGCCCGCGCGTGCTCTGGCCGGCCGGCGAAGGCGAACTACCCGGCAGTCGCCGCGTCGACCTTTGCGACGAGCGCAATTGGACCAGCGGCGTGCATGGCGGCTGGCGCCCGGTGTGCGAAGGTAGCCTGCAGCGGGAGGCGTGTGCATGAGCCTGACCCTACTGCAATGCCACCCAGACCCGCGCCGACTCGCCGCCTGGGCCACGCGCTTTGGCCTGACGGCCGGTGGCGACGACCTTGGCTACGCGCTGCACACGTTGCTCGCAGCGGCCTTCGGCGAGGCCGCACCCAAGCCCTTCCGGCATTTCGGCGACGCGCGCGGCCTGCTTGCCTATACCGCGCACGACGCTGACAGCCTGCAACTGGCCGCCCAGACCGCCGCGCCCGACGTGCACGCCGCGCTGGGCCTGGAGCGCTTTGCCACGCGCAGTTTTCCGACCGACTGGGCCGCGGGTCGGCGCCTCGGCTTCGAGCTGCGGGTACGCCCGGTGCTACGGACCCACGAGGGGCGCGAACGCGACGTTTTCCTGGCCGAGATCGACAAGCGGGGCGTACCGGACGCGGAGCTGTCGCGTGAGGCTGTGTACGCCGAATGGATGGCGCGCGAATTGGCACGCGGCGAGGCGGCCAAAGTGGATCGCGCGCAGCTCGACGGCTTCAAGCTCACCGCCAGCCTGCGCAAGGGCAGCGCCGCCGCGGGCAGGCGCCCGGCGCAGCGCGTGGCCGGCCCCGACGCACTGTTTTCCGGCGAGCTTACAGTGCGCGACCCGACCGGCTTCGCCGCCTTGCTCGCGCGCGGCGTCGGCCGCCATCGCGCCTTCGGTTTCGGCATGCTGCTCCTGCGCCCGCCCGCCTCATGCTGAAAGGCCGTCTTGGGCTGGAGACCGCGCGCATCCCGCACACGGACCGCCACGGCCTGCTGTGGCTGGAGCGCGGCGAGTTGTGCGTGATCGACGGCTGCCTGCACTTCGTGGCCGGCAAGGACAGCCTCACGCCCTACGTCGACCAGATCCCGCACCAGGCTGTATCGATGATCCTGCTCGGCCCCGGCAGCAGCGTCACCCACGACGCGCTGCGCCTGCTTGCCCGCCACGGCACGCTGATGGCCGCCGTCGGCGTGGACGGCGTGCGCAGCTACACGGCGCCGCCGCTGCTGCCCGACCGCTCGGACGTCGCGCGCCGCCAAGCGGAATTGTGGGGGAACCCGCGCCGGCGCATCGCCGTGGCCCGCCGCATGTACGCCCTGCGCCTGGGCGAAATCCTGCCGCACCGCGATCTCGACACACTGCGCGGCATCGAAGGTTCGCGCGTAAAAACGCTCTACCGGCTGACTGCCGAGCGCTACCGCATCCCGTGGAACGGCCGCCACTACGACCGCGCCGACCCCGAATCGGCCGACGAAGCCAATCAGGCCATCAACCACGCAGCCACGGCGGTGCAGGCCGCTGCCGCCATCGCCGTGCAATCGCTCGCCGCGATTCCGCAGCTCGGCTTCATCCACGAAGACTCGGGGCAGTCTTTCGTCCTCGACATCGCGGACCTGTTCCGCGATGCGATCACGCTGCCTATCGCTTTCGCCGCGGCACGGAAGGCGCTTGACGGCGCGCCCGACTCTATCGACCGCCTGGTGCGACGTGAGGCCGCCACGGTGTTCCGCAAGCAGTCCGTAATTCCGTCGATGATCGACAGCATCAAGTCTGTCTTGCGCATGGAGGAAACCGATGCCGCTGGCAGTAATAGTGACGCGTGACGTCGCCGACCGTTTTCGCGGCTTTCTCGCATCGGTGATGCTGGAAGTTGCCCCGACCATCTACGTCTCGCCGCGCATGAGCAAGGGCGTGCGGGAGCGAACTTGGAATGTACTCACCGAGTGGCACGACGCCGAACGACGCGGCAGTGTCGTCATGGTCTGGCGCGACAATAATCTCACTGGCGGCGTCGGCCTCGCCCACCTGGGCGAACCGCCAAGGGAACTGGTCGAGATGGACGGCATGTGGGTTGCCCGCGTTCGACGGTAAGGCCGCGCTCTTTAATAATCCGGAAGGATGGATTTGTGTGTTTTCCTCTTGGAGTTATGGCCTTGGCTCCAAGAGGCTCCCCCGCGCACGCGGGGATAGGCCCTTCTCCAGTTCGACCTCTAATTCCGTGATGCGGGCTCCCCCGCGCACGCGGGGATAGGCCCTTCGGCGATCTGCTGGCCGCCGATCGCCGGCTGGCTCCCCCGCGCACGCGGGGATAGGCCCCAGGCGAGCGTCCACAACGAGGTGCGCACCGAGGCTCCCCCGCGCACGCGGGGATAGGCCCCGGCCGGCTCCAATGTGTTCTACATCTCGGCCGGCTCCCCCGCGCACGCGGGGATAGGCCCTAGGAGGACGCGACCAATGACGCGCACCGGATGGCTCCCCCGCGCACGCGGGGATAGGCCCGTTGAGGCCGAAGAGGGCATGGCCCGTATCGCGGCTCCCCCGCGCACGCGGGGATAGGCCCTCGTCGTGGGCGATCATGACCTCTGCGCACTGGGCTCCCCCGCGCACGCGGGGATAGGCCCTTGAACGTTAGTCCCATGCCTGTGTCCTCATGGGCTCCCCCGCGCACGCGGGGATAGGCCCAACTTTGACGGGTGGGCATGGCAACCCCTAATGGCTCCCCCGCGCACGCGGGGATAGGCCCCGAGCTCGATCTGCTCGGAGAGACGCTGGAAAGGCTCCCCCGCGCACGCGGGGATAGGCCCGACGCCGGGCCGCTTGACGATGATGCCCGCGCGGCTCCCCCGCGCACGCGGGGATAGGCCCTTCAAGTATCTGCGCTCGATCACCAAAGCGTCGGCTCCCCCGCGCACGCGGGGATAGGCCCTGGCATCGGCGGCAATGGCTGTATCGCTCACCGGCTCCCCCGCGCACGCGGGGATAGGCCCGCGAAATCAACAATCGCCGCGGGGATCATGATGGCTCCCCCGCGCACGCGGGGATAGGCCCGTCCCGTACCCATATTCCCACTCGATGTCGTTGGCTCCCCCGCGCACGCGGGGATAGGCCCCCGTTGGACGGGCTTGATGAGCCGCTGGAACCGGCTCCCCCGCGCACGCGGGGATAGGCCCGACTGCGCCCTCGCGCGATCAGACGCCGCGGCGGCTCCCCCGCGCACGCGGGGATAGGCCCGCGATGAATGCTCCAGCCCCGATAGTAATCCCGGCTCCCCCGCGCACGCGGGGATAGGCCCCTGCGGCCAGAAGAGCTCGATGTCAAAAACGCGGCTCCCCCGCGCACGCGGGGATAGGCCGCCATGACTGCACCATAGGATCGCGCCATGTGGGGCTCCCCCGCGCACGCGGGGATAGGCCCCATTACATTTCCGTTGATGCGTTTGACTACGAGGCTCCCCCGCGCACGCGGGGATAGGCCCTCCCCGGCAGACGCTGGGGAGGCGTAGATTTTGGCTCCCCCGCGCACGCGGGGATAGGCCCCCTGCCTGGACCGCCGCGCGTCGATTCAGGCTGGCTCCCCCGCGCACGCGGGGATAGGCCCGCTTGACCGGATATAGGAGCTGAACCATGCCTGGCTCCCCCGCGCACGCGGGGATAGGCCCACGCGGCCGTCCGGCCAGTGCAGATTCACCGGGGCTCCCCCGCGCACGCGGGGATAGGCCCGCGCGCTCGGTCTCTCCGGCCGCCTCGTAGTAGGCTCCCCCGCGCACGCGGGGATAGGCCCTCGACGTGATTCGCATTTACAACGAGATCATGGGCTCCCCCGCGCACGCGGGGATAGGCCCACAACAGGCACTGCCACTCCATAGCTTGAATTGGCTCCCCCGCGCACGCGGGGATAGGCCCCCGTCGCTCACTCTGATTGCGTCAGGCCTCCCGGCTCCCCCGCGCACGCGGGGATAGGCCCGCAAGCTCGCCGTCGTCGCGCGCCCCTGGGATGGCTCCCCCGCGCACGCGGGGATAGGCCCGGGTATCCGTTGGCGTTCTCCCACCCCGCTATGGCTCCCCCGCGCACGCGGGGATAGGCCCTTGAAAGTCAGTGCCATGTCATCCTCACGCCGGGCTCCCCCGCGCACGCGGGGATAGGCCCCCGCCGAGCATGAGGCCGGCCTCCGCGATCTTGGGCTCCCCCGCGCACGCGGGGATAGGCCCTATCTGCATTCCTCGACAACGATGTAGCTGTCGGCTCCCCCGCGCACGCGGGGATAGGCCCACATTTGATGAGATGGGCAGCAAACCGGTCGAGGCTCCCCCGCGCACGCGGGGATAGGCCCTGGCTTATAGATCGTGCGCCACGGACGGCCGAGGCTCCCCCGCGCACGCGGGGATAGGCCCGGGGCGATCTCTTTGCGACGTGACAGAACAATGGCTCCCCCGCGCACGCGGGGATAGGCCCAAATCGCGCAGGCAATGGCGGGGTTCGCCGATGGCTCCCCCGCGCACGCGGGGATAGGCCCAGTCGATCTTGGGTGGGTTGCTGCTCGTCAATGGCTCCCCCGCGCACGCGGGGATAGGCCCATGCTGCGCGAGGCAATTGGCGGCTTGGCGTCGGCTCCCCCGCGCACGCGGGGATAGGCCCTATCACCTACGATGAAGGCCGCGATTGACCATGGCTCCCCCGCGCACGCGGGGATAGGCCCTCAGCAGATCGGCGCCAATTTAGGATGAGCGCGGCTCCCCCGCGCACGCGGGGATAGGCCCTTCGACACGTTCTCGTCAGGGACAGGCAAGATGGCTCCCCCGCGCACGCGGGGATAGGCCCTCGCTGCGGCTCAAGCGCCTGACCGCACTGATGGCTCCCCCGCGCACGCGGGGATAGGCCCTTGAGATCGAGCGTCCCATTTCCGTCGTCAGCGGCTCCCCCGCGCACGCGGGGATAGGCCGTTGGGCGATTTATAAAACCGGGCTGGAGCTGCGGCTCCCCCGCGCACGCGGGGATAGGCCCGCATGATATCCGGCACTTTTGCCGCCTATCCTGGCTCCCCCGCGCACGCGGGGATAGGCCCGCCGTTCCATTCGCCGCCGTGGCGGTAAGCTTGGCTCCCCCGCGCACGCGGGGATAGGCCCAACGCGCCCTCTACTGTCGGCACCGGGGAGGCGGCTCCCCCGCGCACGCGGGGATAGGCCCGAGTCAGCGCGTCCATCAGCGTGGCGCCGCTCGGCTCCCCCGCGCACGCGGGGATAGGCCCGACCGGCAAGGTGACTCTTAGCGCCAACAAGTGGCTCCCCCGCGCACGCGGGGATAGGCCCTGGACGCCGACACTGGGCGGGCGTTGCTGTGCGGCTCCCCCGCGCACGCGGGGATAGGCCCGCTACAGCGTCAATCGTCCGGGCGAAATCGAAGGCTCCCCCGCGCACGCGGGGATAGGCCCTGGAGTGCCGCGTCGTCCGCATCGAAATTCCTGGCTCCCCCGCGCACGCGGGGATAGGCCCATGCTGGCCGAGTTTCCCGCCTCAGTGAAATTGGCTCCCCCGCGCACGCGGGGATAGGCCCTGTTGCGGCTTGATCCTGCGGCGCGGCTGGAAGGCTCCCCCGCGCACGCGGGGATAGGCCCCGGCCTTCGCCGGTCTTTATGGCGAAGGTCCGGGCTCCCCCGCGCACGCGGGGATAGGCCCACTTGCCACAGCCATTGTGGGGGCATGGCCGTGGCTCCCCCGCGCACGCGGGGATAGGCCCTCACGCTTGGCCAGGTAAAGCACCTGGCCGATGGCTCCCCCGCGCACGCGGGGATAGGCCCGCCGCCGCTCGGCTTTCCCGGTTGTGCCGTAAGGCTCCCCCGCGCACGCGGGGATAGGCCCCACGGCGCACAATTCAGACGGTTTCATATTCAGGCTCCCCCGCGCACGCGGGGATAGGCCCCGAATATACTTGTTCGTCATGACTGCTCCTGTGGCTCCCCCGCGCACGCGGGGATAGGCCGTCATGATTTGCCCGCCCGTCCCGAACGTGAACGGCTCCCCCGCGCACGCGGGGATAGGCCGTTCATGATTGATCCTTTCAGTTAGGCGCGGTCGGCTCCCCCGCGCACGCGGGGATAGGCCCCACGGTGGCCAGCGGCAGGGAATACAGGGCGCGGCTCCCCCGCGCACGCGGGGATAGGCCCCTTCGTCATTGCGGGCAAATACAAGGCCGAGGGGCTCCCCCGCGCACGCGGGGATAGGCCCTGGGCTCGCCCTCCATGTAGACCTTCGTTTGTGGCTCCCCCGCGCACGCGGGGATAGGCCCCGCGCGAAAGTGCCACGGATGTCGCTATCCGTGGCTCCCCCGCGCACGCGGGGATAGGCCCTCGCTTAGATAGCGTCAAGCAGCATGGCCGGTATACCGACAAACATTTTGGCCGGTCGGCCGGGATGATTGTCGGTAGTTATTCGGTCATGGTTGTCGCTCCGTGTTGGTGATTGTCGCTGGATGCTTGTCGGCGCCGACTGCTTGGCAATTCACGTTCCACTCGGCTGCCCACACCTCAGGCGCAATCTCGGCCAGCAGCCCAGCTCGCGCCATCGCCTCGCGGAACATGGCGCGGTAGATCTTCGACACTGCCCGCACCGGCAGGAAGAAGCCAAGACTCGCGGCGTGCCAGCGCCGCTCGGCATCCAGCACGCCGCCGGCCACGACATAGTGGATGTGCGGGTGGTACTGCAGTTGCCGGCCCCAGGTGTGCAGCACGCCGAAGAAGCCGGGGGTGCCTGCGCCCAAGTGCTCCGGGTCAGCAGCCAGAACCTCAGTCACTCAGCTCATTGAGCAGTCTGGTGAGTTCCCCCAGTATCCGCCGCCACTCGCGTTTCTTCTCGATTGCGGCCTTCGTGTGGCGGCCGTGTGTGAGCGGCCGGCCCGTCGATTTGCCGCCGTGCATACGGCAGCGTGCCTTGCCCTTAATTGCTGGCGCCTGGCAAGGCGTACCTCTTCGTGTTCGTGCACCACAGCGCGGCGCACAGTGCATGGGGTAACCGCTCATTTTGTACTTCCCTCCCCAGTCTGAACGTTTCCGACAATGGCCTGCCCTCCCTCCGCCACCGTCACTCGCTGCACAACGATGGTCTGATTCCCGCCGGTGCGCAGGCGCTGCATGGTGAGCAACCCGCGCTGGAACGCCTCTATCATCCGCACCGACACATTCAGCAGCCGGGCCTTCTCGGCGGCGCCGGTTTCAAAACAGGCCCTGTCAGCGCTTTCGAGTGCGGCCTTATGCGCAATGGCAAGCTGGTGGACGAGCATCTTCTCCAGGCTGTTCTGGGCGCCTATGGAGTTGGCGGCATCCACCGCCAGCGCTACGGCGTCGGTCCCAAGGCGGGCGAGCAGATCGATACGCTGGGCGCTCGCATCCAGCGCCACCGAGTCCGGAGTACGCAGAGTATCCCGGATGTAAGGGTTGTCGGTCGGGACCACCTCGCCCAGAGCGATCTCGGCCTGCGGCGTCACCTGCGCCAGAGCATCAGCCCGCTGCGCAAACTGATCTGCACGATGTTGCTGCACCGCCGCAGCTTCCATGTCGCCGCGCCGGCGCAGGCGATTTGCCTCCGCCTGTGCAGACATCGACCACATGTGCGCCTTCGCGATGCGGGCAGTGGTGTCTCGCCCTGCATGGCCACGCTCCACACAGGGATCGCAGATGTACCCGCCTTCGCAGCGGGTGAGCTTCCCCTCAGTGATGCCGCACATTGCGCAGCGCCTTATGACATTCTTCTTGCTCATCTTCCGTTCTCCGATAGCCCTGGCCAACGTTCCCTGCCCGGACGTTGATCGGGGTCATCTGCCTTCGGCACATAGCCCTCGCACCGCCTGGGCAAGTCCCGGATTGGCTCATGACTACGCCGTGCCGAGTCCAGCCCTACCGGGCCGGCGATCACGCAGACCCTACGCAGGGATAAGTTCGCGCATTGGCTGCAGCAACGGCGGTCGCCATCCCACGCCGCGTCGGCGCCACCCTCCTGCAAATCCACTTGTGCCCGCCGCAGGTAGTAATTCCGCGCCTCGGCATCGTCCTTGCACTGGCTTAGCACGTCACCGATGACGTCCGCGCCGGTTTCCTCAATCAGCGCCAGCCATGCCCGGATTGCCGCTTCCTCGCTGGCGGTCAGGGGTGCAAATGGTTGCCGGATGGTCGGGGTAAGGGGTTCCGCCGCTAACGCGTCCGGGTGCTGTTCCAGAATCTCGGCATTCGTCGCAGGCGGGGTGCAGGAAACTTCCAGCGGATCGCGGTCTGGGTAGTGAATCAACCACCAGCAGGAAGCCGGCGCCGTGTCGCCAGCGCCGACTTTCAGGGCTTCGATGATTTCCGCTTTGTGTTCGCGGATCACCGACAGCCAGCGATTCACCGCCGCGCCGTCGCCGGTCGCCTTGATGGTTCCAGTGCGCGAAAGGGTCAGGCTCACCCCGTCCGCTTGCGCCTCGCGGACGATTATCGCGGGGGTCATATCTCCACCTCGACCACGCCCGGATTGTGCTGAAGGTGCTCAATTTCCCTGAAGGTGCTCACCTCCTTTTGTTGGGCATCTTCAGCGCTTTTGAGCATCTTCAGTGACCGGCCCTGAAGGTGCTCACGTTGAGCATGTTCAGCAGGAAGCTTCCACAGCCATTGCTGTCTTGCCGTTCCGAAGTGCCCGCCTTCTTTCGCTGGCTCAATCCCAAGCGCCTTTTGCGCCCGCCGGATCGTTGCCCAGGAATACCCCGCGCCATCCGCATCCGCCTTGATGGTCTTGGTTGGTAGCGGCCCATTCGCCAGCAAGTCGGCAAGGAATCGCTTGGCATCGGCCAGGGTGCCGCCTTCGCCGTCGCCGCCGGTTGCGTCCGCCGTCGCCAACAGTTCCCGCGCCGCGCCCTCCACCGCCTCGCCCCACTGCACAGACGATGCGAAGATGCCCGGATGCGTTTTCAGTTCGGCTTGGTGCAGATCGTATTCAAAGCCGCCGTCATCCGGTCCGATGTTCGATTTCGCCCGGCAGAAAAGCCGCACGGTGCGCCCATCGTCGCCTTCTTCCTGGTGCTTCGCCGCCACCAAGACAATACGTGCCATTGCTCCGTAGGCAATGCTGCCGTTGATGCGCTCAACCGGATCACTCCCCGCGCTGCTCTTCCGAAAGTGAGTTATTCCAATCACCGCGCAATTCATGTCTTTCCCGATGTCGACAAGGGGTTGCAAGCTGCGCCTTACCTGCGGATTACTGTTTCCCTCGCCGATTACCGCTGAAACCACGGGATCAACGATCAGCAGTCGCACGCCGCCGATTTCCACCAGCTTGCGCCGCAGCGGCTCCATGTCGCGCGCAGGGTCGAAGGATCGCCGCTCGTTGCCCTCCCGAATGTCGGCAATGAAATATGCGCGGGACAGATCAGCGCCCGACAGCGCCAGCCGGGGAATCAAGGTATCGGCGGGATCATCCTCGCCGCTCCAGATCACGACATTTCCGGCAATGGATCGGGTGCCATCCGGCCAGCGTCCGCCGGTTGTCACGGTCGCTGCCAGCCCCATGCTGATAGTCGTTTTGCCGGTGCCCGGTGCCCCGCCGAAAACGTGCATCTTTCCCGCCGCCAACCAACCATTCCACAGCCAGGTTATCGGCTCGGGGATTACGTCGCTGGCCCGGATCAGGTTCACGTCCCGCGCATATTCGCCCGCAGGCGCGCGCTCTTCGTCGGCTTGAACCTCTTCCCCATCCGGCTCACTCGCGTTCGCTCTGCGTTGAGGTTGCCCACGCAACGCACCTTCCGCCAAGGAGTCAAGAAACGATGCTCCCCGCTCGATGCCGCTATCCATTTTCCAGCCCCCCCGCCGTCAATGCCGCCTGAATTCGGCCCACTGCGAGGATTAGGCGTTCGCGGTCGACAGGCGAAAATGGACGCCCGGATACCAGCGCCGTGCCCGCGATTGCAACGACAAGCGCCTCGAAAGCGATGCAGCGGAGAATATCCGCCGCCGGGAACGGCCGGCGTTCGGGCTTGGCAGAGTGCTTGCCATCCTGTCGCGGTGGGAACAGCGCGGCCATGTCCATGCCGACGGCGTGTAGCACGTCGGGGACCGAACAACCGGCGAAACAATGGAGAAGCAGGACGCCTTCGTCGGTTTCGCGGATCGCCAGAGAAGGCCCCTTGTCGTCATGCGCAGGGCATAGCGACTGCCAGCGGCTCGGACCAAGGCGCTTCACCTTGTCCAGCTTTGCCAAGAGAACTTCGACAGTCATCGCCGCTCCCCTTCCGCCGGCCTGACCGGCAGCATTCCCAACAGGGCAAGCCGCACAAACACGGCTTTGACGCAGGATGCTCTCGGGGTAGGATTGCGGCTATCGCTAGTCTTTGGGGTCCCGTTCCGCGTGGGGGCGCACCCCTTGTTGTTTTTGGACATGACTCGCCCACTTCAAGCCTTGCGGCTTTTCTCAACTTGGGCAGTCAGCCATGCGTCAATTTCCGCCTCGATCCAGCCGACGGCTTTTGCGCCGACAGAAATCGGCTTGGGGAAGGTCGGGTCATAGTCTCCCGGTCTCTTGGGGTTTTGCCTCAGTCGGGCATAGATGCTGGAACGGGAAAGCCCAGTGCGGGCTTCAACCTGCTTGCGCCGAAGTATGGTTAGCGCAGTTTGGATTTGTGCGGCCATGTTTCGCTTTCTCCTGTCGAAGGTGAAGCGTCCCAGAGTTGCCCGGAACACATGGTTCGCATGATAGGAGCCCAGCTTGAAGATTCACGGTAGTGGCATACACCCAGATTATCGGGTGCTTCCTACTACCGAAGAAGAGATGGGTCTGCGTTCTTTGCTTCGATGACAATGTCTCGCCAAGTCTGCTCGTCCCGAATGAGATTCATGTCGTCACCGATCAACTTCAGGATACGAATGGCATCAGATGTATAACCGAAATAGGCATCCCCGGTCGCCGCCGGCTTGATGCCGTACTCCTTGAGTGTGTTCAACACGTGAATTGCAAGCTGTACCGCCACCCAATGCTGCCTTTCATCTGGTCTTTTTACTCTTGGCAGATTGCCAATCGCATCTCCCGCCTGCTCGATGTTTGGTGCGAATTCCGCGAGCTTGTCTGCACAGCCAAGTGGATTGGCATTGATGCCGAGTAGTCGATCCAAGTCTGGGGAAATACTGCGCAGTCTTTCTTCTAGTTCGGTCACGCGCTTAAGCAGATCATCTCGCTCAGCTCGTAGTTCAGCCTTCGTGCCTTCAAAGCCTTGCCAATGCAATTCGTCTTTTGCCCACCGTGCTTCGGCCAGGATACGCTCGACGAAATCGTCAGCGGGATTACCCCATACATCGTCATATTTGACTTCCTTGTCTGGGTAGAATTCGCGGAGCTTGCCCCTAAGCTCGCTGCTGAAGTCTCTGAGCTTTTTCCCAGCCCCATTCCCGGCATACCGAGGTTTCTTAGTTGGCATGTCGCACCCCTTCACGCTCGCCCTTAATTGGGTGCCGCACCAGCCGGGCAAGGGTTCCCCGTTTTCGCCCTTGGGAATCAGCCTAGTGCTAGGCGCGGCAATCCATTATGCGGCCGGCTGGTAAGCCTTCCCGAAAGGCCCAATGATTACCTTGCCGCGTCTGTCCTGAATCTGGCTATCCACGAAATCGGCCCACCATTGCAGCATTTCCCGCCGTTGGTCGGCGTACTGCGCCCGGTTATAGACGCCCCGGATGCCCTTGGTTTCGTGGGCTAGCGCCTTCTCGATCCAATCGGAATTGAAGCCAGCTTCATGCAAATGCGTTGAAGCCGTGCGCCGGAAATCGTGAATCACGAAATCCCGCACGTCGATTTCCAGCGCGCGCACGGCCACGTTAAGGGTGCTTTTCGCAATCGGTTGATGCAGGTCGCCACGGCTCGGGAATACCCATTCGGAACCGCTCGCCAGCCCCTTCAATTCCTCGAACATCGCCACCGCTTGCCGGGACAGCGGGACAAGGTGCGGCTTGTCCTTCTTCATGCGCTCGCCGGGGATCGCCCATTCGGCATGTTCTAGGTCAAGCTCTTCCCATCGGGCTTCGATTAGTTCCGATTTCCGCACCATGCACAGGATCAGCAGGTGCAGCGCCAGCTTGTGCGCCCGCTTCATGGACGATTGGTAGATCGCCCGCAACAGCCGCCCGACTTCCTCCGGTGTCAGGGCCACGTCGCGGCTTCTGGCACTGGCAATGAATTTCGCTTCGACTGCCGCCGCCGGGTTGAATGTCGTTTTCTCCCGCGCAATCGCATAGGCGAAAAGGCGTTTCAGCACGTTGCGGGTTTGCAGCGCCATTTGATCGGCCCCGCGATTCTTGATCTTGTCGGTAATCGCCAGGATGTCGGTCACGGTCACGTCGGCGACTTGCTTCGCGCCAATGGCCGGGATCACGTCCTTTTCCAGGATGCGCTTGACGTTGCGCGGGTTGCTCTTCGCTGGCTCGGCGATTTCCGCATACCAGCGCCGGGCAAAGGCTTCCACGGTGTCGCCGGCCTTCGCTTCGGCTTCCTTCGCCCTCACCTTCTCGACAGCCTTCATGCACCAGTTACGGATGAAGGCTTGGGCCATTTCCTTGACGGCGGGGGCGGCCTCTTCGGGGATCGGATCGCCGCGCTTTAAAGCCATCGGCGACAGGCCGCGCCCGGCCAGCGCCTTGCAATCGTCCCGCCATGTCCGCGCTTCGGCCAGCGTATAGGTCGGGTACTCACCCAGCGTCACCTTTTCCTGTTTGCCCGCCAGGCGGTAGCGCAGCCGCCATACCTTCGCACCGCCGGGCATGACTTCCACAAACAGCCCGCCCCCGTCGGCCTGCTGCTTGTCGCCGGGTTTCAGATTCCGCAGCTTGGTATCGGTCAGCGCCATGATTCCGCCCTTTCGGTTCCCTTGTGCCCATCAGCGGGGGTCGCCTTGGGCACAGTAGCCAGTCATGGGCACAGCCGCCGAAAAGCCTTGTCTGGTGCCAGCCTTCGCCACGTCGCGCCCGCCATTTGTGCCCATGAAAACCGGATTTCGCCGCCAGGCAGGCCGGCAGTTGGGCACAGCTTTTGTGCCCATTACGCAATCGACTAACCCACCATGGGCACAATCATGGGCACAATTCTATGCGGATTAACGCGGAACATGCAAGCCTATGACGGAACAAAAAACCCGCAGTTACGCGGGCTTAGAGGGTGTTTCGCGGAAGGCTTCGGACTATGCCGGATAGCTCGCTATTTTCCTATGCAGAACCGGGCGAAGATCTCGCCGAGCAATTCATCGGCGCCAAACTCGCCGGTGATTTCGTTCAGCGCATGCTGGGCCAAGCGCAGTTCCTCGGCGAACAGTTCTGCTTGACCGAGCTTCGCCGACGCGTCCCTCAAGTGCGCCCGGGCGCGGGCAAGTGCCTGCAGGTGACGCTCCCGCGCACTGAACAGCCCCTCAGTTGCTGGCGCCCAGCCGGCTATGCGCAGCAGTTCCTGCTGCAGCAGGTCCACGCCCGCGCCTGTTTTGGCCGACAGGGCCAGCCTCACGGCGCCGTCGTGCTCCTGCCGTTCCGGCGGTTCGCCGATGAGATCGATCTTGTTCGCCACGATCACCCGTACCGCCGAGCCCGGCAGCCCGGCGGCAATCGCGCGATCCTCGGCCGTCAGGCCCTGGCGCGCATCCGTCATCAGGATGACGACATCGGCCTGACCGATTTCAGTCCAGCTCCGGGCAATGCCGAGTTGCTCGACTGCGTCGGCCGTCTCCCGTAGCCCGGCCGTATCGATGATGTGCAGCGGGATGCCCTCTATCTGGATTGCCTCGCGCAGCGCGTCCCGTGTCGTGCCGGGAATCTCGGTGACGATGGCCCGCTCCTGCCCGGCCAGCTGGTTGAGCAGGCTGGATTTGCCGACATTGGGTCGACCGGCCAGGACCACTTGCAAGCCGCTGCGCAGCAGACTCCCCTGTTTTGCCCGCGCGGCGATCCAGTCCAACAGGCCGGTCAGCGCCGCCAACCGCTGTTCAGCATCGGTCTCGCGCAGGAAGTCGACTTCTTCCTCGGGAAAATCCAGGGTTGCTTCGACAAGGCTACGCAGCTCGATCAGGGCACGCACAAGCTCATGGACCGCATCGGAGAAGGCGCCGCTGAGCGAGCGCATGGCACCGCGCACCGCAGCGGCGGTGGATGCTTCGATCAAGTCGGCAACGCTTTCCGCCTGTGCCAGATCGAGCTTGTCGTTCAGAAACGCGCGCTCGGTAAACTCGCCCGGACGGGCCAGCCGTGCCCCGAGTTCCAGGCAGCGCTGAAGCACGAGTTGCAGCACCACCGGGCCGCCATGGCCCTGCAGTTCCAGCACATCCTCGCCGGTGTAGGAATGGGGAGAGGGGAAGAACAGCGCAATGCCCTGATCGATGATCTCGCCGGCGCCGTCGCGGAAGGCGCCGTAGAGCGCCCGGCGCGGCTCGGGAACCCGACCCAGAATCCGTGTCGCCAGCCCGGCGAGGTTCTTGCCCGAAACCCTCACCACGCCAATGCCCCCGCGCCCCGGAGGCGTCGCCACGGCGGCGATCGTGTCAGGTGGTCTTAGGCTTTCCACCCTCGATCATGCGGGTGATCTGCCACTGCTGGGCAATGGACAGGATGTTGTTCACCACCCAGTACAACACGAGGCCCGCCGGGAAGAACAGGAACATGGCGGTGAAAACGATGGGCATGATCATCATCACCTTGGCCTGGATGGGGTCCGGCGGCGTCGGGTTGAGCTTGGTCTGGATCAGCATGGTCACGCCCATGACGATGGGCAGAACGTAATACGGATCCTTCGAGGACAAGTCGGTGATCCAGCCGATCCAGGGGGCCTGCCGCACTTCCACACTGCCCAGCAGCACCCAGTAGAGAGCGATGAAGACCGGAATCTGCACCAGGATCGGCAGGCAGCCGCCGAGGGGATTGATCTTCTCCTTCTTGTACAGTTCCATCATTTCCTGGTTCATGCGTGCCCGGTCATTGCCGTACTGCTCCTTTATTTTCATGAGCCTCGGCGTGATCACGCGCATTTTCGCCATGGATTTGTAACTGGCCGCCGAGAGCGGGAAGAACAACAGCTTGATGATCACCGTAAGCAGAATGATGGCCCAGCCCCAGTTGCCCACGAGACGGTGCAGCCATTCCAGCACCCAGAACAGCGGCGCCGCAATCACCGTCAGCCAGCCGTAGTCCACCACCAGATCGAACCCCGGTGCGATTTTTTCCAGCTTCGCCTGCTCCTGCGGCCCGGCGTACAGGGTCAGCCCGAACTTGCCCGTATCGCCAGGAGCGATTGTCGCCACAGGCACGATGACGCCGGCGCTGTACAGGTTCTCCCCCACCTTGCGCATGAAGAATTCGCGCTCGTCCCTGCCCTGCGGCAACCATCCCGCCACGAAATAGTGCTGGACCACGGCGACCCAGCCGTCTTTTGCTTTCTGGACGAACTTAGCCTTTCCTTTCTCGATGTCGGTGAAATTCACCTTCTGGAATTTGCCCTCGTCGGTATAGACGGCCGGGCCGGTGAAAGTGGCGATAGTCGTCAGTCCCGCCTCGGGCACCTTGCCATCGCGGGTCAGCTGGTAGTAGGCGTGAGCGGCCAGCGGCGCCTGGCGCTTGTTGGCGACCTCGTAGGCGACATCGATCAGGTAGCTGCCGCGGCGGAACGTATAGGTCTTGGCAACCGTCGCACCGTCCGCCTGCTCGGCCTGCAGGCGCAGGACGAGATTGTCTTCGCCCGGTTTAAGTTCGTGAGGCCCCGGATCGAGCTTGAACGCCGTCTTGTGCGTCGGCAGCCCCTCTCCGATGAGCCCCGATTGCGCCAGATAGATATGTTCCTGCCCGGGGTCGAAGAGAACGAAAGCCCTATCCTTGCTCTCGGTGGATTTGTGCTGGGACAGCTCCAATCGCACCAGATCCCCGCCTTGAGCAGAGATTTCCGCCACGAAGAGATCGGTCTTGACCACCGCCTTCGCGCCCGGCGACGACACCGGGGTCGTGGCCGGCGCGGCTCCCGGAACGGACGATACCCCTGCCGTCACGCTCGGGGTTGGCGTGGTCGGCGTCGGCGCTGCCTGTTGCGCCTTCGCCGGCTCTGCGCTCGGCTGAGGCTGATGCTGACGTTGCCAGGCATCCCACAGCATGACCAGCGAAAACGTGAAGATCAGCAATAGGATAAGTCGTTGGTTGTCCATGAGCTATGTTGTTCTTCGGCGTCCTGCCCGGCTATGGCAGCGGATCAAATCCACCCGGATGCCAGGGATGGCAGCGACACACACGCTTCGCCGCAAGCCAAGTCCCCTTCGCTGCACCATACCTGTCCAGCGCTTCGATCGCGTATTCGGAGCAGGTGGGAAAAAACCGGCATCGTCTTCCAAGCAGTGGGCTGATCGCATAGCGATAGGCCCGTACCGCGCCAGTAAGCAACCACTTCATCCCGTCAGCCTTGCCAGCAACGCAGCCACATCCCGGTGCAGCGCCGGGCGATCGTCGGCGGCCACCGGCCGCACAAGCCGTAACACCACGTCACAACTGGGTAACGACAACCAGGCACGGCGAAATGCCTCGCGGGCGAGGCGCTTTACCAGGTTGCGCGTCACTGCCCGCCGGGCAAGTTTCCGGGCCACGACCAACCCAAGCCGTGCGCCACGGCCGTTGTTCGGGCGGTAGGAAAGCTGGAAATACATCCCCTTGAACGACCGCCGAAAAGCAAAAACGGATGAAAATTCATCCGTTTTGCTCAGCCGATGCGCCGCACGAAAGCGGTAAGCGCTACCCCCTGTCGCGACCAATCACACGCCTAGCCGCGCCCTGCCCTTGGCACGACGGGCGCGGATCACCGCCCGTCCGCCGCGGCTGCGCATGCGAACGAGAAATCCATGGGTGCGTTTTCTGCGCACGACCGAAGGCTGAAAGGTGCGTTTCATCGTCTTATGCCCGCGAATGGGAAAAGCGTGTGATTACAGCTTTTCGCCTGTTGCTTGTCAAGCCGCGTTTTTTATGCGGGCTGTGGATAACTTTTCCGGAACGCGCTAAAATTCGCCCGTCGTCTGCCCCCAGGCGGCAGCAATGTGGTACGACAGCATCAAATAAATATTATAAAAATCAATACCATGAAGCGTACGAGCGCGTTGCAGGGCGCTTGTCGTGCGCGTGGTCGCCATTGATCCCACATGTCATGAACGAATTCTGGACGTCGTGTCTTAGCCAGTTCGAGAAAGAGCTGCCGGCGCAGCAATTCAATACCTGGATAAAGCAGTTGCGCCTGGAGTCCGAAGGTGGTTCGGATCGCGACCTGCGCTTGATCGCCCCGAACCGTTTCATCCTGCAGTGGGTACGGGAACGCTACATGTCACGCATCGAGGAACTCGGTCGTCATTACTTCGGTGGCCCCGTGTCGATCACATTGGGACTGCCGGACACCAGCGATGACAATAACCCCGCGCCCCGGCTCAGACCCGGCACGTCGCCGGCGCTGCATGTGGTTCCACCGGTTCCGCCGGCCAAGTCGACGGCGAGCCCTGCCGACAGCGCCTACGAGAAGACACGGCTCAACGCCGATTTCACGTTCGACACGTTCGTCACCGGTCGCGCCAACGAGCTCGCCCGAGCGGCAGCGATCCAGGCTGCCCGCAATCCCGGGGTTTCCTACAACCCGCTGTTTGTCTATGGCGGGGTCGGCCTTGGCAAGACCCATCTGGTCCACGCCCTTGGCAACGCCGTCTACCGCGAAAACCCCGAGCTGGTCATACGCTATATCCATGCCGAAGACTATTTCGCCGATGTCGTACGCGCCTACCAACAGAAATCCTTCGACGTGTTCAAGCGCTATTACCGCTCCCTGGACCTGCTTCTCATCGACGACATCCAGTTCTTCAACAACAAGAACCGGACCCAGGAAGAATTCTTTCATGCATTCAATGCTCTGACCGAGGCGCGCAAGCAGATAGTCATCACCTGCGACACCTACCCGAAGGATATCCAAGGGCTGGAGGACCGGCTGATATCCCGCTTCGATTGGGGCCTCACGGTCCAGATCGAACCGCCGGAACTGGAGATGCGGGTCGCCATCCTGAAGAAGAAGGCCGAGGCCGAAGCTATCGATCTGAGCGAAGATGTTGCCTTCCTGATCGCCAAGAATCTGCGCTCGAACGTGCGCGAATTGGAGGGCGCCTTGAAGAAGGTGTTGGCCTTTGCCCGCTTTCACAGGCGCGAGATCGACCTCGAATTGGCAAAAGAAGCGCTCAAGGACCTCCTCGGCGCCCACAATCGTCAGATCACCATCGACGCAATCCAGAAGACCGTGGCTGACTACTACAAGATCAAGGTTGCGGACATGTACTCCAAGAAACGCACGCGCACGGTGGCACGTCCGCGCCAGGTGGCAATGTGGTTGGCCAAGGAACTGACCCCGATCAGCTATCCCGCCATCGGCGAGGCCTTCGGCGGCCGTGACCACACGACCGTACTCCACGCCTGCCGCACCATTTCCGAAATGCGGCTAAAAGATACAGGCATCAACCACGACCTTCATGTGCTTACTCAGGTCATTCGGGGCTGAACAAATTGTGTATAACCTGGGGACAAAATGTTGATAACTTCGAAATTTCGTTGTCCGACAGCTTTCATCTACATTTCGGTCACAGGATTTTCGGCCCTTATCCAGACGTTTATCCGCGCTGCAACAAATTGATAGAGAAAAAACTTTTTCACAAATCCACAGAACTGCGGCCAGGTTAACTAGTATTGGAGATTTAAATAAATGCTTCTTGTCAAAACACAAAAAGAGGCCATTCTTGCTCCGCTTCAGTCCGTATGCGGCATCGTCGAAAAGCGGCACACGTTGCCGATCCTGTCCAATGTTCTGATCGAGAAAAACGACAGCAACGTTACGCTGCTGGCCACGGATATCGAGATTCAGATCCGTACTTCGGCGCCAGGCGCGGTACCGGGCGAGCCGGTCGCAGTCACCGTCGGTGCGCGCAAGCTGCAGGACATCCTTCGCGCCCTTCCCGACGGCGCCGATCTGAGTCTCGCTTTGGAAGACAAGCGCCTACAGGTGCGGTCGGGCCGCAGCCGCTTCAACCTGCAGACGCTGCCCGCGGCAGACTACCCGCGCATGGCGCAGAACGAGGGCGAGCAGGTCCGCCTCCAGTTGTCGCAGAAGGGCTTCAAACGCCTGCTCGGGTTGGTGCAGTACGCCATGGCACAGCAGGATATCCGCTACTACCTGAACGGGCTGCTGCTGGTCGTCACCGGCAAGGAGCTGCGGGCGGTCGCTACGGACGGACATCGCCTGGCCTACGTAGCCGAGGCGCTCGAACAGGAGATGCCGCGCGCCGACATTATTTTGCCGCGCAAGACCGTCATCGAGCTGTCGCGCCTGCTGGCCGACAACGACGATGCGCTAGAGATGCGCTTGAGCGGCAATCAGGCGCTGTTTCGCTTCGGCTCGATCGAATTGGTATCGAAGCTCATCGACGGCAAGTTCCCGGACTATGAGCGCGTCGTTCCGCACGGCCACGGCAAGACTCTGCGCATTCCGCGTCAGCAACTGCTGCAATCGCTGCAGCGCGCGGCGATCCTCACCAACGAAAAGTTCCGTGGCGTGCGGCTGGTGCTCGCCGACGGGAGCCTGAAGATCATCAGCAGCAACGCCGAGCAGGAAGAGGCGCAGGAAGAGATCGAAGTCGCCTATCACGGTGACGCACTGGATATCGGATTCAACGTCACCTATCTGCTGGATATCCTCAACAACGTCAGCGTCGAAGAGGTCGAGTGTCACCTCGCCGACGCCAACAGCAGTGCGCTGATCACCCTGCCCGGCAATCCTCACTTCAAATACGTCGTCATGCCCATGCGAATCTAGCGCAGTAGGCGCCGTCGGCCTTCCCCGGAGCTTATGCCGGCCGACCGGGGCGCTGGTGAGGCAGGTGTAGACGCGGGCGGTCGCTGCGGCCGCGCATCGGGCATACCGGTAGCAACTTTCTGGAGCAGTTAATGGCGGAAAACGGAAACGGAGAAAACAGTTACGATTCCAGCAGCATCAAGGTGCTGAAAGGGCTGGAGGCCGTGCGCAAGCGCCCGGGCATGTATATCGGCGATACCTCGGACGGCACCGGCTTGCACCACATGGTGTTCGAGGTCGTGGATAACGCCATCGACGAAGCGCTGGCCGGTCACTGCGACGACATTGTTATAACCATCCATACCGACAATTCGGTGTCCGTGACCGACAATGGTCGCGGCATACCGGTGGACATCAAGGACGACGACGAGCTTAAGCGCTCCGCCGCCGAGATTGTCATGACGGAGTTGCATGCTGGTGGCAAGTTCGACAGCAATTCGTACAAGGTCTCAGGCGGCTTGCATGGTGTCGGTGTCTCGGTCGTCAATGCGCTTTCCGAGTGGCTGCGCCTGACCATCCGTCGCGACGGCAAAGTCCATTTCATGGAGTTCCACGACGGCGTGCCGGTCGAGCCGCTCAAGGCAATCGGCGACACCGCCAAGCGCGGAACGGAAGTTCATTTCCTCGCTGCGACATCGACGTTCGGCAACATCGAGTACCACTACGACATATTGGCGCGCCGCCTGCGCGAACTCTCCTTTCTCAACAACGGCGTCAAGATCAAGCTGGTGGATCAGCGCCAGGCGAAGGAGGAGGATTTCGCCTTCGCCGGCGGCGTCAGGGGATTCGTCGAGTACATCAACCGGGCCAAGACCGTCCTGCATCCGAACATCTTTCACGGCACGGCGCAGAAGGACGGCATCCAGGTCGAAGTCGCAATGCAGTGGAACGATGCCTACCAGGAGCAAGTGCTTTGTTTTACCAACAACATTCCGCAGAAGGACGGCGGCACGCACCTGACGGGCCTACGCTCGGCGATGACGCGCGTCATCAACAAGTACATCGACGAGAACGAATTGGCCAAGAAGGCCAAGGTCGAAACCACCGGCGATGACATGCGCGAAGGACTGGCCTGCGTGCTGTCGGTGAAAGTGCCGGAGCCGAAGTTCTCCTCGCAGACAAAGGAGAAGCTGGTTTCCTCCGAGGTGAAGCCTGTGGTCGAAGAGATTGTCGGTCAGAAGCTAGCCGAGTTCCTGTTGGAACGCCCGTCCGATGCGCGCATCATAACGGGCAAGATTATCGATGCCGCCCGCGCGCGCGAGGCAGCACGCAAGGCGCGCGAGATGACTCGCCGCAAGGGCGTGCTCGACGGCATGGGCTTGCCGGGCAAGCTCGCCGACTGCCAGGAGCGGGATCCAGCCCTGTCGGAGATCTACCTCGTCGAGGGCGACTCCGCCGGCGGCTCGGCCAAGCAGGGCCGCGACCGCAAGTTCCAGGCGATCCTGCCGCTGAAGGGAAAGATCCTCAACGTTGAGAAGGCGCGCTTCGACAAGCTCATCTCCAGCCAGGAAATAGCCACGCTCATTACCGCGCTGGGCACCGGCATCGGCAAGGAAGAGTACAAACCGGAGAAGCTGCGCTACCACCGCATCATCATCATGACCGATGCCGACGTGGATGGCGCCCATATCCGCACCCTGCTCCTGACCTTCTTCTATCGCCAGATGCCGGAGTTGGTCGAGCGTGGTCACATCTACATCGCCCAGCCGCCACTGTACAAGATCAAGCACGGCAAGAGCGAGCGCTACATCAAGGACGACCACGAGCTGAACCAGTATCTGCTCAGGCTGGCCCTCGAGGGCACCGAACTCACCCCGCGCAGCGACGCGCCGCCGATCAAGGGCGAAGCGCTGGAAGAACTTGCCCGCGCGCACCTGCTGGCGGAGGCAGTCATCGCCCGTTTGGGCGACTACGTCGATGCCGAAGTGCTGCACGCCGTTCTCGGCCATGACATCAAGCTCGATCTTGGCTCGGAGCAGGCTGCCGGTGCCTGCGCCCGGCGCCTGGGCGAGGTGCTGCCCGAATCGATTCGCGTCGAGCCGCACTGCGATGACAAGACCGAGCGCTGGCAACTGCGCGTGGTAAAGGTACACCATGGCAACCTGCGCCTGGGCATGCTCGACGAAGAGTTCCTGCTTTCTGGCGACTACAAGCAGATTCGCCGTGCCGCGGAACTCATCTCCGGGCTTATCGGCAAGGGCGCGGTGATCCGTCGTGGAGAGCGCAGCCAGGCCGTATCGAGCTTCGCGGACGCCATGCGCTGGATGCTCGCCGAGGTGGAGAAAAACCTCGCCAAGCAGCGTTACAAGGGTCTGGGCGAGATGAATCCCGAGCAGCTGTGGGAGACGACCATGGACCCCGGCACCCGCCGGTTGCTGCGCGTGCAGATCGACGATGCCATCGCCGCCGACGAGATCTTCACGACGCTCATGGGCGACAATGTCGAACCGCGCCGCGCCTTCATCGAGCAGAACGCGCTGGTCGCGCGCAATATCGACGTTTGACGCGGTGGTCGTTGGCCACTGGGAACGGCCGCGCCGGACGAGGACGACAGCCGCGGCGGTGGCGTGCCGTCGATGCCCTGGCCCGCAAGCGCGCCCTTTGCCAGGCGGATGCTATCGTCGTTTGTATCAGGCCGCCGTCTGTACCCTCAGCCAGTGCGGATTGGCACGTAGATCCGGGCGTCGCCACGCTGGATCAGCAACGCCAGACGCGCGCCGGCGGCATCCACCAGGCGGCGGAATTCCTGCACATCGGCCACCGGCTGGTTATTGATGCCGACGATGACATCGCCGGGGCGAATGCCGGCGCGCGCCGCCGGACCGTCGGCGTCTTCCACGACCACGCCGCCGTTGCCCAATTGCCGCTCCTCCCGGGCATTGAGCGGGCGCACCGATAACCCCAGCTTGCCGCCGGTCGCCTTCTTCTCCGGCTCCAGTGCCGCCTGCTTTTCCGGCGTCAGCTCGCCCAGGGCTACGGACAGGTCGCGGTGGCTGCCTTGCCGCCATATGCGCACCGATGCCGTGTCGCCCGGGTGCATATCACCGATCAGGCGCGGCAGGTCCGCAGACTCCTCGACCCGGCTGCCATTAACGGCGACGATGACGTCGCCCGGGGCCAAGCCGGCGCGCTCGGCCGGACTGCTTTTCTCCACGGCCGATACTAAGGCACCGGCGGGCATGTCCAGACCAAACGAGTCCGCAAGTTCCCGCGTCAGCGGCTGGATGGTGACGCCGAGCTTGCCGCGCGAAACCTTGCCGTGCTTCTGCAACTGGTCCTTGATCTTAATTGCGACGTCGATGGGGATGGCGAAGGACAGCCCCTGATAGCCGCCGGTGCGGCTGTAAATCTGGGAGTTGATGCCGATCACCTCGCCATTGAGATTGAACAACGGGCCGCCCGAGTTGCCCGGGTTGATGGCGACGTCGGTCTGGATGAAGGGTACATAGGTTTCGTCCGGCAATGAGCGCGATTTGGCGCTGACGATGCCGGCCGTCACCGAATGCTCGAAACCGAAGGGCGAGCCGATGGCCGCCACCCATTCGCCGACCTTGATTTTCGATGCATCGCCGAGACGCACCGATGGCAGTCCACTGCCATCGATCTTCAGCAGCGCCACATCCGTGCGGCGATCCACACCGACGACCTTGGCCTTGAACTCACGCTTGTCTATCAGGCGCACCGTCACTTCCGCCGCGTCGGCGACGACATGGGCATTGGTCAGAACATAGCCGTCCGGGCTGAGGATGAAGCCGGACCCGACACTGCGCGCAGGCGCTCGTTCCTGTGGCGTGGGTATGCCGAAGCGGCGGAAGAACTCCTGCATGGATTCATCGCCGGGCGATCCCTCGAAGGAGCGTGTTTTGACTGCCTGGGTCGTGCCGATATTGACCACGGCCGGGGCCACTGCTTCGACCAGAGCGCTGAAGTCCGGCAGATTTACCGAACGGCTAGAAAGGGCCGCCGGCGCTGCCTGCGCAGTGGAAATGGCCTGCGGCGCGGGGCCGCCCGACGGGTGATCGAGACTCCAGCCGGCGAACACCGCGGCAGCAATGGCGGCAACGCCGCCGATACGGAAAATGGTCTTGCTCATGTTTGCACCTCCTAATCGGCCGGGTGGACGTCGGCGCAGGGCACGAAGTTCCCGCCACTTACATTCCCTTACACTTGCGGGGCGCGCCGCTCGACGGCCCCTGGGCAAAGCTGCGAAAATTGTCGCTTTGGTCCCTACAGGTGGCGCTCGCCGTGCTGAAATACAAGATTATTCCCGTCACGCCCTTCCAGCAGAACTGTTCGCTCGTCTGGTGCGAGCAGACACGCCGAGGCGCCGTCGTGGACCCCGGCGGCGACCTGCCGCGCATCGTGCAGGCCATCGAAGCGGCGGGCGTGCAACTGGAGAAGATCCTGCTTACCCACGGCCACATCGATCACGCCGGCGCGACGGCGGATCTGGCGGCGCAGTTCGCGGTGCCGGTCGAGGGCCCGCATGAGGACGACCGCTTCTGGCTCGATGCCATCCCGCAGCAGTGCGGCATGTTCGGCTTTCCGCCGCTGCGCGCCGTCACACCGGACCGCTGGCTGCATCATGGCGACCGCGTCACCGTGGGCAATGTCTCCTTCCAGGTCCTGCACTGTCCCGGCCATACGCCAGGCCATGTCGTGTTTTTCGACGTGGAGAGCCGCCTTGCCTTCGTCGGCGATGTGCTTTTCGCCGGCTCGATCGGGCGCACGGATTTCCCGCGCGGCGACTATGACACGCTGATCCGCTCCATCCGGGAGCGGCTTTTGCCCTTGGGCGATGACGTTGCCTTCGTTGCCGGCCATGGCCCGAACTCCACCTTCGGCGAGGAGCGCCGCTACAATCCCTTCGTTGCCGACTGAGAAGCAGCCGTGGCGACGATCGCGAGAGCCAGGCCGGCGCCGACGAGCTATCAGCTCATCATCGAAGTGGCAGCGCCGGTGCGCATCGCCATCGGCCGCCTGGGAAGCTACGACTTTCCGGCAGGACGCTACTTGTACACCGGCTCGGCGAAAGGCGGTGTGGACGCGCGTCTGCGCCGCCATCTGCGTCGCGACAAGCGGCTGCACTGGCACGTGGACTATCTGCTTGCCGCGCCGGGGGTGAGCGTTGTGGCGACGCGCCGCTCGGCCGCAGGCGAATGCGCGCTCAATCAACGCACCGCCGGTCGCATACTGGTCCCTGGCTTCGGCGCCAGCGACTGCCGCGCCGGTTGCGGCAGCCATCTCAAATGGCAGGGCTGGCCGAGGCGGTGACCCGTGGCACGCTCGGCGGCAATACAGGCAGGCGGCAAACGAATCGGGAGAGCAAGCGATGAAGCTCGTTCGCTACGGTAGCGCGGGAGACGAGAAGCCAGGCATCGTCGCCGGCGATGGTTCGATTCGCGACTTGTCGGCGCATCTCGCCGATCTGCGCGACGGCGCGCTTCATCCTGATCGCCTGGTGACACTACGCGGTCTCGATGTGGCTACCCTGCCCCGCGTGCCGGCCGGCACGCGCCTCGGACCTTGCGTCGCACCTACCGGCAAGATCGTCGCCGTCGGGCTGAACTATGCCGACCATGCCCGGGAAACCGGTATGGCGCCGCCGGTGGAGCCGGTGCTGTTCATGAAAGCGTGCCGGCTCAGCGGTCCGGACGATGCCATCATCATCGCTCCCGGATCGACCCGCACCGACTGGGAGATCGAGCTTGCCGTCGTCATCGGCCGGGAGGCCTTCGCACTTTCCGAGGCCTACGCACTCGACCATGTTGCTGGCTACGCCGGCTTCGTGGATGTCTCGGAGCGTTCCTGGCAGCTCGAGCGCGGCGGGCAGTGGGTGAAGGGCAAGAGCTATCCTTCCTTTGCGCCCATCGGTCCCTGGCTGGTTACGCCGGACGAAGTCGCCGATCCGCAGCGCCTGCGCCTGTGGCTGGATGTCAATGGCGTGCGCCGCCAGGACAGCAGCACCGCCGAGATGGTTTTCGGCGTCGCCAAGCTGGTGAGCTACATCAGCGGCTTCATGGCGCTCTATCCCGGCGACGTCATCGCCACCGGCACGCCTCCGGGCGTGGGCATGGGCCTCAAACCGGCACCGGTCTATCTGCGCCATGGCAACGTCGTGCGCGGCGGTGTCGAAGGCTTGGGCGAGCAGCAGCATCGCTGCCAAGGCGGCTGAGGCCGTTCAGAACGACGATCCCGGCTGCTGCAGGAAGGTCAATTCCTCCGGCGTAGACGGCCTGCCGAGCAGCGCATTGCGATGCGGAAAGCGGCCAAAGCGGCGAATGACATGGTAGTGGCGCAGGGCGTAGTCGTAGGCGTCGGCGAACTCGCCATGGCCGTTGAGGGCCGCGAACAAGGCCACGGATTCGCTCTGCGCAGCCAGCGACTCCGCATGTTCGAAGGGCAGATAGACGAACCAGCGCTGCACGGCCGGGAGTTTGAGATCTGCCTGTCTGGCGACCATGTCCTGCGCGGCGGCGAGCGCCAGCGCGTCGCCGGCGAAGGCGCGGGCGCTGCCGCGGAACATGTTGCGGGTGAATTGGTCAAGGAGGAGGATGCGCGCCAGCGCGCCCTCAGGCCAGCGCTGCCAGTCCGTGAGAGCTCCCGCCAGGGCCTGCTCGACCATATTGCCAAAGCGCTCGCCGATTTCTGCATCGAACGCTGGATCCTTGCGGAACCATTCCTTGCGCGGCTGGCCGTGGCCGGGCGTGCCCTCCGGCAGAAACCAGAAGTCGACGATGTTTTCTACCGCGGACGACGACGTGCAATTCATGCCCAGGCGACGCAACGGCGGCACCCGACCGTCATGACGGTGGCTATCCGGCGGCCCGCTTGCGCGCCGGTTTGGCCCGGGCGCCGCCCGCCGATGGTTTCGGTTCGCTTTGCGCGGCGTCCTTCTTCGGTGCCTTGGCCGTGCGGGCTTCGAACTCGAAGCCGACTTTGCCGTCGACGCCGCGCACGAGGTAGGCGGAGAACTTGCGCCGCGTGCGTGCCGAGACGAAGTTGCGCAGCAGGTCCGTGCGTCCCGTCGCGAGCAGCTTTTCCATCTGGGCGCGCTCGACGTTCTGCTGCAGGATGATCTTGCCCGAGCGAAAGTCGCAGCTCTTGCCCGGCCCGACCGCCTTTTCGCACACGTAGGCCAAACCGTGCTCGAACACGCGGGCACCGCACTTCGGGCAGGATCCGAGCGTTTCCTGACCCCCGAAATCCACCGGCTCGGCGCCACCCTCGTCCTCGCGCGCCCGGCCGAAATCGAATTCCGGCTCCAGGCTTGCATTCAGCCGGATGAGGGCATTGAACGGACGTCCCATCTTGTTGCGGAAGCCCTGCAGCGGGCCCACCTGGCGTTCGCGCAGCAGCGTTTCCATTTCCGCAATCTCGAACTGCCGACTGGCGACGATCTTCCACAAGGCGAAGTCGCAGCTCTGGCACTGGAACTTCTTGTAGTTCTCCTTCACGATACCGCCGCACTTCGGACACGGCACCGACAGCGTGGCGAAATCGCCGGGCACGGTGTCGCTTTCGTGGCTTTTGGCCTGATGCACGATGTGCCGCGCCATGGCGGCGATTTCCTTCATGAAGGCTGGGCGCGACAGCTCGCCACGCTCCATGCGCGCCAGCTTGTACTCCCATTCGCCGGTCAGCTCGGGCGAAGTAAGTTCCGTGACATCCAGCCCCTTGAGCAGCGTGATGAGTGAGAAGGCTTTGGCGGTGGGGACGAGCTCGCGGCCCTCGCGGTGCAGGTATTGCTCGCTGATGAGTCCCTCGATGATCTGGGCGCGCGTGGCTGGTGTGCCCAGCCCGCGGGCAGCCATCGCCTCGCGCAGTTCGTCGTCGTCGACAAGCTTGCCGGCGCCTTCCATCGCCGTCAGCAGCGTTGCCTCGGTGTAGCGCGCGGGCGGCTTGGTCTGGTTGGCATTGATGACGATGTCTTTGGTCTTGACCTTTTCCTTGGGTTTGACAGGCACGAGTTGGGGCGTGTCGCCGTCTTCCTGGGCCTCCCGGCCGTAGACCGCCAGCCAGCCTGGATTGACCAGGATGCGTCCTTCGGTCTTGAATGCCTCAAGCTCGACGCGTGTGATACGCGTCGTCACCAGGTACTCGGCCGCCGGATAGAAGACTGCGAGAAAGCGCCGCGTGACGAAGTCATAGAGCTTTTGTTCCGCCTCCGACAGGTGCTTCGGCGCGTGCCCGGTCGGAATAATGGCGAAGTGATCGGAAATCTTCGCGTTGTTGAATACGCGCTTGTTCGGCTTGACCCAGTTCGATTTCAGGACTTGCCGGGCGAAGGGCGCATAGCGATGCACCAGCTCGACATCGCTGCCGCGCGCGACCTCCTCGTCGGCGAACATTTTCAGGGTCGACTTGACGGTGCCGATGTAGTCCTCGGGCAGGGCGCGCGAGTCCGTACGCGGATAGGTCAGCACCTTGTGTTTTTCGTACAGCGCCTGGGCCAGCGACAGGGTTGTCTTGGCGGAGAAGCCGAAGCGGCTATTGGCCTCGCGCTGCAGACTGGTGAGGTCAAACAGCAGCGGCGAGAGCTGGGTCGAGGGCTTGCTTTCTTCTTCGACAATGCCCGTCTTGCCGCGGCACTTGTCGCGAATAGCAAGCGCTTTCGCTTCATCCCAGATGCGTTCGGCTCGACCGTGCTCGTCGACTTCATCCTTCTTGAATGCCTCGTCGAACCAGCGCCCCTTGTATTCGCCAGCTGCAGCGGCAAATGTCGCCTCGATTTCCCAGTAGTCGCGCGGGACGAACTTGCGGATTCTCTCTTCGCGCTCGGTGACGATGGTCAGCGTCGGCGTTTGCACGCGACCAACCGTGGTCAGGTGGAAACCGCCGCTCTTGGAATTGAACGCCGTCATGGCGCGCGTGCCATTGATGCCGATTAGCCAGTCCGATTCGGAGCGGCAGATGGCTGCTTCACGCAAGCCGTTCAGGTCGGCGCCGTCACGCAGGCTGCTGAAACCGTCGCGGATGGCCTGGGGCGTCATCGACTGCAGCCACAGCCGCTTCACGGGTTTGTGCGCTTTCGCGTGTTCGACGATGCAATTGAAGATCAGCTCGCCCTCGCGCCCCGCGTCGCAGGCGTTCACCAGGCTCGCCACATCCTTGCGCTTGATCAGCTTGATCAGCAGCTTGAGCCGGTCCTCGGTCTTTTCGATGGGTGCAAGGGTGAAGTGCGGCGGAATTACCGGCAGGTGCGCGAATGACCACTTGCCGCGCTTGACCTCGTACTCCTCCGGTACCGCGAGCTCGAGCAAATGGCCGATCGCCGACGACAACACATACTGCTCGCTCTCGAAATATTCTCCATGCCGTGTGAACCCGCCCAACGCGCGCGCGATATCCTGCGCCACGGACGGTTTCTCGGCGACGATGAGTGCCTTAGTCATGGCTGCACTCTCCTGAAGGCGTCAGCGCGGTCGGCAGGGAGACCGCACGCGCTGCTGCGCACCACGGTGCGGGCGACGGACGCCTTTTCGGCATGCAGGAACGACTTGTCCATGAGCAGCATCGATTCCGATCACTTCGGTGTACTTCGACCCGGGTCGGGGAGCGCAGGATGATAAGGACAATTCCCCGGCGCTGGCAAGATACATACGCCGAACAGATGATCGACGGTGCGCGGCGAGGGGCGGCGGAAATTTAGCCGAGGCGCTGGATCCAACCGCCGGGCAGACGCGCGACACGGCCGTCGAGTTCGAGTTCAAGCAGCAGCGCGGCAAGTTCCTCGGCAGCCACGCCGGCGCGTGCTGCCAGGGTGTCCATATCGCACGGGTCGTAGCCGAGCGCCACGAGCAGCTTGTCGGTGGCCCCGCTGGGAGCTGCGTCGGTGGGGCCGGCATGCGGTGTCGACGATGGCACGCCGGTTGCAAACCCCAGCTCATCGAGGATGTCGCGCGCATCGTCCACCAGCTTGGCGCCCTGTTTGATGAGCTGGTGGCAGCCCTTCGATAGAGGCGAGTGGATAGAGCCGGGAATGGCGAACACCTCCCGACCCTGATCGCCCGCCAGTCGCGCGGTGATCAGCGAGCCGCTGCGCTGCGCTGCCTCCACCACCAGGACACCGAGCGCCATGCCGGAGATGATGCGGTTGCGGCGCGGAAAATTGCCACTGATGGCCGGCGTGCCCAAGGGAAATTCGCTGACGATGGCGCCCGCGCCCGCCATCTGTTGTGCCAGTTCGCGATTACGCGCTGGATAGACGCGATCGATGCCGGTGCCGATTACCGCCAGCGTCGAGGAGCGGTCGGCGCCCCCGGCGCGCAGTGCACCGCGGTGTGCCGCCGCGTCTATGCCAAGAGCCAGACCGCTGATGACCGTCAATCCTGCGTCGGCGAGCGCTTCGGCGAACGCCTCGGCGTTGGCGATGCCCTGGGCAGTGGCGTTGCGGCTGCCGACGATCGCCAATGCTGGACAATTCAGTAGCTCCAGGCGCCCCTTGACGTAGAGCAGGGTCGGCGGGTCGGGGGTCTGCAGCAGGCGCTGCGGGTAGGCGCTGTCCGCGAGCGTGACAATGGCATTGCCTGGCTCGCGTGCCCAAGCGAGTGCCGCCGCGATCTCGCCGGCGGCGTCATGGGTGATGATCGTTTGGGCGAGCTTTTCCGGAACCAGTTGAGCCAGCGCCCGCGGCCCGGAGTCGAAGATCTCGTTGGGCAGGCCGAGCCGTGACAGCAGCAGGCGCTGCGTCTCGCCGCCGACGCCCGGGATAAGCGTTAGGCGCAGCCAGGCGGCGAGGGACGCCTCATCGGCCAGCGTCAAGGCGTGCGGACGATGTCGGCCGCCGTGACGGGGCGCGAGGCGTTCATCACCAGGCCGTAGGACAAGCGCTCGAAGGTGCGGAAGATGAACACCAAGCCATGACGCTCGTCGGGCAACTGGTAGAACTCCTTCCTGCCGGACGCCTTGTCCTCTGCGTAGCTGACGTTACGCCCGTGGCGATAGATGGCGAGGACGTGGCCGATTTCCATGCCGTCGCGCTTGCCGCGGTTGATGGAGACGATGTAATTGCGCCCGGTTTCGCTGACGCCCTCGTAGATGCTGACAACGCGGCCTTCGACCTGCTTGTTCGGCGCATGCGGCGCGTAGGTGACGACGTCGGGCGTCGCGGCCGGTATCAAGCGGTCGGTGAGCCCGATCTCCTGCTTGGACGTGACGATTTCCATCGTCGCCGGGTCGCCCGGACGCACCACGCGGGCGCTGCCTAGGTAGAACGCCTCGTGGCCGAGCACTTCGGCCGTGACCGGATCCTTGATCGGCTTGGTCTTGCGATAGACCTGCCATAGGTTGGCGTTACCCTTGATGCCTGTAGCATAGGCGGTGTTGCCGACGCCGACGAAGACGCGGTCTTCCTGGGTCGCCACGATCTTGGGAGCATTGTCCAGGGCACCCTCCTCGACCACCAGCGGCTCGCTCAGGAAGGGGGCGATGACCTGCTGCGGAATGGCGGGAATCGCCTCGTCCCCCTTCTCTTCATAGATCTTGGGCTGGACTTTTTCGATCGACAGGGTCGGGCCGGCGCGATCGAGCACGATCACCTGCCCGGGATAGATGCGGTGGGGATTGCGGATCTGGTCGCGATTCAGGCGCCAGATCTCGGGCCAGCGCCACGGCTCGCGCAGGAACTTGCCGGAAATTCCCCACAGTGTGTCGCCGCGCTGAACGGTGTAGCGATCCGGGGCGTTCTCGGCCAACTGAATCGGCTTGGCTGCCTGCGCCAGCGCGTGGGCACTTGAGAAACACAGCAGCAGCGGGAATATAATGCGTCTGAGCATGGTGGCCTCGCACGGCGTCGTTGTTCGGTTGTGCGGTGAATAACGGCGTTTCACGGCAACTCTGGATACCCGGCAGGGATACTTTCCCCGCACGCCCAGTCAAAGTCTAGCACGGACGCCGGAATTCATTCATTTTTGCATTAATTTTTGCATGTAATTGCCTAAATCGGCAAGCTTTTTATGGCCTTACTACCGATATTGCGTTATCCCGATCCGCGACTGCACAAGGTGGCCGCTCCGGTCGAGCGCGTGGACGACAGGATTCGCAAGCTGGCGCAGGACATGGCCGAAACCATGTATGCGGCGCCCGGCATCGGCTTGGCCGCCACCCAGGTGGACGTGCACAAGCAGGTGATCGTCATTGATGTCAGCGAGGACAAGGCCCATCTGATCACGCTGATCAATCCGCAGATCATCGCCCGCGACGGCGAACGGGTGTGCGAGGAAGGATGCCTTTCGGTGCCGGGCATTTACGAAAAGGTGGCGCGCAGCGAGCGGGTGACCGTGCGCGCCCTCGACCTGGAGGGCAAGAGTTTCACGCTCGATGCCGAAGGGCTGCTCGCCGTGTGCGTGCAGCACGAGATGGACCACCTCAAGGGCAAGGTCTTCGTCGAGTATTTGTCGCGCTTGAAGCAGACGCGCATCAAGGCCAAGCTCGCCAAGCAGGCCAGGATTACCGCGTGATCCAGGTGGTTGCGAGCTGATGCGCGTCGCCTTCGCCGGCACGCCGGAATTCGCAGCAGCGGCCCTGCGCGCCATTCTGCGCGCCGGTTTCAGCGTTCCCCTGGTGCTGACCCAGCCCGACCGCGCTGCCGGCCGGGGCATGGCGGTGCAGCCGAGTCCGGTCAAGCGGCTGGCGCTGGAGCACCGGCTCGAAGTCCATCAGCCGTCTTCGCTCAAGGACGAGGCGAGCCGTCGGCCGCTGGCTGCCGCTGTTGCCGACGTTCTGGTGGTCGCCGCCTACGGCCTGATCCTGCCCCAGGCAGTGCTCGACATTCCGTCCCGGGGCTGTATCAATATCCATGCCTCGCTGTTGCCGCGCTGGCGCGGTGCGGCGCCGATCCAGCGGGCGCTGCTGGCCGGGGATCGCGAAACCGGCGTCACCATCATGCAGATGGATGCGGGGCTGGATACCGGCCCGATGCTGCTTGCCGAGGCGCTGCCCATTGGCGCCGAAGATACCGCCGGTACGCTCCACGACAAGCTCGCCGTCCTCGGCGCGGAGCTGATCGTCTCGGCGTTGCAGCGGCTCGAAGCCGGAACGCTGCATGGCGTGCCTCAGCCGGAACTAGGCGTGACCTACGCCGCCAAGATCGCCAAGGCGGAGGCAGTGCTGGACTGGCGCCGCCCCGCGCGAGAGCTGGCGTGCGCCGTGCGTGCCTTCGATCCGTTCCCCGGGGCCGTCGCATTGCTGCAATCGACGCCGGTGAAAATCTGGCGCGCCCACGTCGTTGCAGACGCCTCCGGTCTGCCCGGCGAAGTGCTGCGCAGCGACGCTGGAGGCGTGGTCGTGGCTTGCGGCGAGGCGGCGCTGTGCCTGACGGAACTGCAGAAGCCGGGCGGCAAACGGCTCGCAGCGGCCGATTTCCTGCGTGGTTTCCCCCTGTCGCAGGGCAGCCGCTTCCAGTCGCCGGGCGATTGAATTATTCCCGTCGCCCCTTATCTAAGGGAGTGCAATTTGAAAACCCGAAAGAGAGGATCAAGCGATGTTGGGTAACTGGCTCAAGACCACGATACTGATGGCCGGCATCATGGCGCTGTTCGGCGCGCTCGGCATGGCGCTCGGTGGCGGCCAGGGGATGCTTTTGGCATTGCTGCTGGGGGGCGCCATGAACCTGTGGGCCTACTGGTTCTCCGACAAGATGGTGCTGCGCATGTACAGCGCACAGGAAGTCGATGCGTCCTCCGCGCCCCAGTTCTACAACATGGTGCGCGAACTGGCGCAGCGGGCCGAGCTGCCCATGCCCAAGGTCTATCTCATCGACGAGGCGCAGCCCAATGCGTTCGCCACCGGCCGCAACCCGGAGCACGCGGCCGTGGCCGCCACCACCGGCATTCTGCAGCTGTTGACGCCACGCGAGCTGCGCGGAGTGATGGCCCACGAGCTGGCGCACGTCAAGCATCGCGACATTCTCATATCGACCATCTCCGCGACCATCGCCGGTGCCATCTCCTCGCTCGCCAACTTCGGCATGTTCTTCGGCGGCCGCGACGGCGAGAACCGGCCCAACCCGATCGTCTCCATCATCATCATGATTCTGGCGCCGATCGCCGGGATGCTGATCCAGATGGCGATCTCGCGCGCCCGCGAATTCGAGGCCGACCGCGGCGGCGCCGAGATCTCCGGCGATCCCCACGCGCTCGCCGATGCCTTGGCGAAGATCGATGCCTATGCCCGCGGCATCCCCATGCACACCGCCGAGGCACATCCGGAAACGGCGCAGATGATGATCATGAATCCCCTGTCCGGCGGCGGCCTGAAGGGGCTGTTCAGCACCCATCCGGCCACTGAGGAGCGCATCGCACGGCTGCGCGAAATGGCGCCGCCGCCGTCGGTCGCCTGGGGGCGATGAACGCAGCGCGCTGACAGCGGAGCAGAGTAAGAGTAGCGCGGCCCGGTGCCGCGCTTTTTCATGCGCGCTTAGCCGCGAGGTAGGAAACGATCGAGTTGAGCGTCCCCAGCTTGCCGTAGTCCACTTCGGGGATATCGACGCCCAGATGCCGGTGCAGACCGATGAGGAAATTGAGATAGTCCATCGAGTCCAGGTCGACCTGGTTGCGCAGCGGCTTGTCCGGATCGAGGTCGCGTGCGTCGATTTCCGGCGCAATCGACGTCAGGGTGACCAGCACTGCGTTGCGGATCTCGTTGTCGTTCATCGTCATTCCCCCTGCAAGTGCCCGGGCTGCTGCAGCAGATTGCCTATCTCGGCCAGAAAGCGCGCGCCGCGATGGCCGTCGCTGACGCGATGATCCGCCGCCAGACTCGCAGTCACCGCGGGCTGGACTACGATCTGTCCGTCTTCCACCCAGGGGCGATCCTGTACGCGGCCGAAGCCCACCAGCGCCACCTGGGGCGGGTAGATGACACCCAGCACGGATTCGACGCCGCCTTCGCCAAGGTTGGTGACGGTAATCGTCGGGTCCGACATCTCCGAGCTGCGCAGCGAGCCGGCGCGGGCGCGTGCCACCAGATCAGCGAGCTCGGCCATCAACCGGGTGAGAGACTTCGTCGCCACATCGTGCAGGGCCGGCGCGATCAATCCGCCCTGGCGCAGGGAGATGGCCACGCCCACGTGTACCGCAGGCTGGGGCACGAAGCGACCATCCCGATAGTAGCCGTTCATGTCGGGGAACTTGACGCAGGCTAGGGCCGTTGCCTTGAGGAATAGGACGGCCATGAGCAACCTTTCGGCCACCGGCCGCTGTGCGTTTTCCGTCTGCAGCCAAGCCGCGGCCTGGGCGAGCGGAATGGTTTCCGACAGGTAGTAGTGCGGAATCTCCCGTTTCGAGCGGCCCATCGCCGCGGCGATGGCCTTGCGCATCTCGGCCTGCCGGTCGGGCGGCGCTGCCTGCGCTGCTGCCGCGCGTTCCACGTCCTGCAGTATGACCGTGCCATGGGGTCCGGTGCCCGTGACCAGGTCGAGGGCCACGCCCAGCTCGTCGGCACGCCGGCGAGCCGCGGGAGAAATCAACCTGCGGCCGGGCGGCGGCACCACCGGCTCCGCGGCCGGCGCAGCCGCTTCGGCGCCAGGCTCCAGCAGGGTAGCCATGACGGTGCCCACGGGAATCGTCTCGCCGGGCCGGACGACGAGTTCCTGCACTGTGCCATCCGACCAGATCTCCACGTCCACCGCTGCCTTGGAGGTGTCCACCACCGCGATCACGTCGCCGCGCCTGACCCGGTCGCTGGGTTTGACTTTCCATTCCAGCAGCTTGCCCTCGTCCATGTCGGCGCCGAGGGAGGGGAGTTTGAATTCGATCATCTGCGCAGTGTCTTGACCGTTCATGCCATGCCACATACCTGCCGCGCCGCGGCGACGATCTTCGGCATCTGAGGCAGCGCCGCGTCCTCCAGGTGTTTGGCATAGGGTATCGGCACCTCTTCGCTGCACACCCGCGCCACCGGCGCGTCCAGATCGTAGAACGCCTGCTCCATGATGCGGGCCATGATCTCCGCCGCCAGGCTACCGCTGCGCCAGCCCTCGTCGATGACCACCGCGCGGTGGGTCTTGCGCACCGATGCCATGATGGTATCGCTGTCCAGCGGCCGCAGCACGCGCAGGTCGATGACTTCGGTATCAACGCCCTCGCCGGCAAGCGCCTCTGCCGCCTCCAAGGCTTTCCACAGACAGGCGCCATAGGTGATGAGGCTCACTTGCGCACCCGGCCGCCGCACCCTGGCGCGGGCGATGTCCACCTGGCCGTCCGATGTCAGCCCGCCTTCCATATTGTAGAGCTGGGCGTGCTCGAAGATGAGCACCGGATCGGGATCCTCGAGCGCCGGCCAGAGCATGCCGCGGGCATCGTCGATGGTGGCCGGCGTGAGGATCCTGATGCCCGGGATATGGGCGTACCAGCCCTCCAGACTGTGGGAGTGCTGCGCCGCCAGTTGGCGCCCGGCGCCGGTGGCCATGCGGATCACCAGGGGCACGCTGAACTGGCCGCCGGACATGTGGCGGTAGAGCGCGGCGCTGTTGACGATCTGGTCCAGGGCAAGCAAGCTGAAGTTCACCGTCATCACTTCCACGATCGGCCGCATGCCGCCCAGCGCCGCACCGATGCCCGCACCGACGAAAGCGAGTTCGGACAGCGGCGTGTCGCGGATGCGCTCGGGGCCGAACTCCTCCAGCAGGCCCTTGCTCACGGCATAGGTACCGCCGTACTTGCCCACGTCCTCGCCCATCAGGAACACGCGCGGGTCACGCTGCATTGCTTCGCGCAGCGCCTGGCGCAGTGCCTCGCGGTAGGAAACGCGCGCCGGAGTGTTCATGGTTGCGTCGTCAGGACGTCCCGGGTCAGGTTGTCCACCGGCTCCCAGGTGCCGGCTTCGGCGAAGGCGACGGCGCGCTCCACCTCGTCCATGACTTGGGCATCGATGTCGAGAAACTGCTGTTCCGTGAGCTGGCCCTGCTCCTTCATGCGCTGGGAAAATGTGTGGATCGGTCCGCGCGTCTTCCACTGCGCCACTTCCGCCTTGTCGCGGTAGAGCTCGGCGTCGAACATGGAGTGGGCGCGGAAGCGGTAGGTCTGAAACTCGACGAACATCGGTCCCTTGCCGGTGCGCACGTAGTCCGCGGCGGACTTTGCCGCCTCGTGCACGGCGACCACGTCCATGCCGTCGACGCGCGTGGCGGCCACGTTGAAGGCGGCCGCCTTGGCGCACAGATCGGTCTGGGATTCCGAGCGCGCCAGCGCCGTGCCCATGGCATAAAGATTGTTCTCGCAGCAGAACAGCACCGGCAGTTGCCACAGCGCGGCCAGGTTCATGGACTCGTGGAAGGCGCCCTCCGCCACGGCGCCCTCGCCGAAAAAGCAGGCGGTCAGCCGCGGCTTGCGCTGCAGCTTCGCCGCCAGCGCCAGACCCACCGCCAGCGGCAGCCCGCCGCCGACGATGGCGTTGCCGCCGAAGAATCGCGTGGCAGCGTCGAACAGGTGCATCGAACCGCCGCGCCCGCGCGAACAGCCCTCCTGCTTGCCGTACATCTCGGCCATGATGGCGTTCATGGACACGCCCCGCAGCAGCGCGTGGCCGTGCTCGCGGTAGGTTGCCACGACGTTGTCCTGAGGTAGCAGGGCGTGCATGGCGCCAGTCGCGCAGGCCTCCTCGCCGATGTACAGATGCAGGAAGCCGCGGATCTTGCCGGCGCCGTAGAGCTCGGCAGACTTCTCCTCCAGACGCCGGATGCGCAGCATGTCCGTGAGCAGCCGCAGCGCGAACTCGCGGGAATAGGGAATGGGACCGGTGGGCGGCGGGGCGATCATGAAGGTTTGTTTCACCGCAGAGGACACAGAGGTTCTTTGCTCTCACTTGTTTTCCTCTGCGTCCTCCGTGTCCTCTGTGGTGTAAAAGTAGTGCTCGTGCTCACGCCCCGCCCTCCAGCGTCGAGGTATCGCCTTCCGGCAGGCCGAGCTCCCGGGCCTTGAGCAGCCGGCGCATGATCTTGCCGCTGCGGGTGCGCGGCAGGCTGGCGACGAAGGCGATTTCCTTCGGCGCCACGGCCGCGCCCAGGCGCTTGCGCGCGTGTCCGAGCAGCTCCAGGCGCAGTGCATCGCCTGCCTCGTATCCTTTCTTGAGCGAGACGAAGGCCTTGACCACCTCGCCGACGATCTCGTCCGGTTTGCCGATGACACCCGCTTCGGCCACCGCCGGATGCTCCATCAGCGCGCTCTCGACCTCGAACGGCCCGATCAGGTGTCCGGCCGATTTGATGACGTCGTCGGCGCGGCCGACGAACCAGAAGTAGCCATCGGCATCGCGCCGCGCCAGATCGCCCGTGAGATAGAGATCGCCGGCGAAACACTTGCGGTAGCGCTCCTCCTGATTGAGGTAACCGCGGAACATGGACGGCCAGCCGCGCTTGAGCGCCAGCTCGCCCTCGACGTCGGGCACGTCGATGACCGTGACCGCACCATTGTCTTCGTGCCGCACGATAATGGCCTCGACCCCGGGCAGCGGCCTGCCCATCGAGCCGGGCTTGATGTCCATGGCCGGCGTGTTGGCGATCATGATGCCGCCGGTCTCCGTCTGCCACCAGTTGTCGTGGATGGGCAGGCCGAGCACCTCCTGGCCCCACCACACCGCCTCCGGATTGAGCGGCTCGCCGACGCTGGCGATGAAGCGCAGGTCGGGAAAGCGGTACTTGCGCGCGAGTTCCGTCCCGGCCTTCATCAGCATGCGGATGGCCGTAGGCGCGGTGTACCACACCGTCACCTCATGGTCCTGCAGGATGCGATACCAGCGTTCGGCGTCGAAATCCGCCTCGTCGATGATGCTGGTTACGCCGTGCAGGAGCGGCGCAATGATGCCGTAGGAGGTGCCGGTCACCCAGCCGGGATCGGCAGTGCACCAGAAGATGTCTTCCGGGTGAAAGTCGAGGGCGTACTTGCCCGTCATGTAGTGCATGACCGCCGCGTCATGGACATGAATGGCCCCCTTGGGCGTGCCGGTGGTGCCGCTGGTGAAATGCAGCAGCGCCGGATCCTCGGCGGCGGTGGGCACGATGTCGAAGCCATCGGCGGCGGCGTCCATCAGGCGGCGCAGGTCGAGCGTGCCGGGGATGTCCGTTGTGGCGCCGCCCTCGCCGACCAGCAGCACATGCTTGAGGGTCGGCAGCGCGTGCATGACCTTTGCCACCTTGCGCGCATAGAGCGTGTCCGTGGTCACCAGCACACGGCCCGCGCCGAGGGCGATGCGAGTGGCGATGGGTTCCGGCCCGAAAGCGGCAAACAGGGGCGAGACGACGCAGCCGTTCTTCAGCGCGCCCAGCACCGCGACATAGAGCTCGGGAATGCGGCCGCAGAGCACGAACACGCCCGCGCCCTTGCCGACACCGAGGCTGTTCAGGACATTGGCAAAGCGGTTGCTGAGCAGCGCCAGGTCGTCGTAGGTGAATATCTGTTCGGCATCGTTGCGGCAGAGCCAGCGAAAGGCGGGATGATTGGCGCGGGGCCCGGCTGCGTGCCGGTCGACGGCTTCATACGCGATGTTGAGGCCGCCGCCGGGCAGCCCCGCCAGCGCGTGGCGCGCTGCCTGCACGGATAACGGCGCTTCGCGTTCCGCAGGGCGCGGCAGATTGGGCGGAACCCGAAGCTCCGATGCCGACTTGCGGATGAACGTTGGCCGCATTGCCGTTTCCCTCGCAGCGCCACCCTGATTCGCGTACCGACGAAATGCGGCGCGTGAAAGAAATTCTCCGGTCGTGGGACTCGAAATTCAATGACATTTCGCAACGGAAGGCGACATACCCCTAAAGGACGGGCGCGGGCGCGCGTTCGAAGGCGGCGGGAGAATACCGAGTGCGGGCGCGGCCGGGCAAAGTCGGCCGTGCACCCATCGGCAGGGAGGCATCGGGATCGCATTTCGCGCCCGGCGCTTCAGTCGATGGCTGGGCAGAACGACTTGGTCGTCACCTGCGCCAAAGAGAATCGCGTCGCCCGCGGACGGGAGAATCAAACGACGCGGAAATTCTTGAACTGCCAGGGATCGGCGCGATCGATGTCTTCGTCGAAGAGCACGCCCCGGTCAAGCAGCGGCGTCCACTCGCTATAGACGCCAACGACATCTCCCAGGTAGGGCCGACAGAAATCGAGCACGAAGTCGTAGGGCAGTGCCTCCGGGTCCACCACGCCCTGCTGCGGATTGCGCAGCGCCCAGATCACCCCAGCTACCACCGGCGCGGTCACCTGCAGCGTCGTCGCGCCGTTGTGGGGTGCCAGACGGCGCGCCTGCTCGACCGTCAGCCGCGAGCCGTACCAATAGGCCCCCTTGGCATGGCCCATGAGCAGCACGCCCAGCTCATCCATGCCCGCGACCAGCTCCGCCTTGACCACCCGGCGCCGCTCCTGGAGTTGCCAGTTGCGCCCGGCCAGTTCGTGGATGGACAAAACCGCATCGTCACAGGGGTGGTAGGCGTAATGCACCGTCGGCCGGTACCGGGGCTGATCGCCGCCGCCGACGGTGAAGTAGTCGGCGAGGGAGATCGATTCGCCGTGGGTGATGAGAAACGCATGGATCGGGCCGGCCAGAGGCGTCCAGGTGCGAACGCGCGTGGCGGCACCGGGGCGATTAAGATAGATCGCCGCCTTGCAACCGTACTCGTGGCGTCGGCCGTCCTGCGGAAAATGCCTTTCGTGGCTGCCCCATCCCAGCTCCGAGGGCTGACAGCCTTCATGGACGAAGCCTTCCACCGACCAGGTGTTGATGAATTCCCCCGGCGACTTGCGCGGATGGGCGATCTGCGTATCGCGTTCGGCGATGTGGATGACCTTGACGCCCAGGCGCTGAGCCAGGCCGGCCCAGCCTTCACGCGAGGTCGGCGCATCGGCGGGTGTGCCGGTGTCGGCGGCGATGTTGACCAGGGCTTGCTTGACGAAGTGGGAAACGAGGCCGGGATTGGCGCCGTGGGTGAGAATCGCCGTCGGGCCGCCGCCCGCAGGAACGTTGCGATTCAGCGCCATTGCATGCTCGCGCAGGGCGTAGTTCGAGCGTGTTTCCGGTGAAACAGCGGCATCGGTGTAGCCGCCCTCCCAGGGTTCGATGCAGGTGTCAATATAGAGCGCGCCGCGTTGCTGGCACAGCTCGATCAATGCTGCCGTGGACACGCAATTCGAAACGTTGACCAGAAAGTCACCCTGGCTGAGGCGCGGCTCAAGTGTGGCGCGGTAGTTCGACGGCTTGAGGGGTATGGCGTGGAATTCGACACCATACTCTGCGGCGATTTCTCGGCCGCCTTCGTCTCCGGTGACGATGACGATCTGCGACGGTTGCATATCGATATGTCGCAGCAGCAGCGGAAGCGTCCCCTGACCGATCGAGCCGAAGCCGACCATGACGACCCTGCCGCGGAAGGCAAGTTCTTTGCGGTAGCCGTTCATTTCACCTTGCGATAGCGATTCCTGGGGGGAGGGAAAAACAGCGGAGCATAAAAGAAGCGCGGCCGCGTTGCAATGGCCCGGCGAGCGGGGCGGCATTGGCGTCGTTCGCTGACGACAAGACAACCACCGAGAAAACAATGCACTGGCGAGCGGGGAGGAAACCTGTCGCCGCGAGGCGACGAATGCGTGCCTGCAAGCACACGGCGACTTCCCGCCCGGACCGGGCACTGTCGCACAAGCCGCTGATTATGGGCGGCTAAATTCGATCGGGCACGCGCTTTGCTGCACTGCGTGACGAGGACCGCGACAGAATCGACGAACATCCCGACGCCCGTGTCGGCAGGAGAAACGATGTTCCAGAAGGACAGCATGTTCAACAGGAAAGATGACAGCCTGCGCCGAGACGGCAGAATGCCCTCCCCGCTCGGGGCGCCTACAACGCTGCCCGCGAGCACCGGCAGCCCGGCACCGCACGCGAACCCCCGCGCCGAGGCGACGCCGGTCAGCGCGCCAGACGAGAAGCAGGGCAGTTGTCTGATCGTCGGGCCGGACATCAAGCTCAAGGGGGCCGAGATCACGGATTGCGACACGCTCGTGGTCGAAGGTCGGGTCGAGGCTTCCATGGATAGCCGGGTCATCCAGATTGCGGAACACGGCGCCTACGTCGGCACCGTGGGCATCGACGTGGCCGAAATCCGCGGCCGTTTCGAGGGCGAGCTGACGGCACGCAAGCAACTCGTTATCCACGCCACTGGCAAGGTGTCGGGCAAGGTGCGCTACGGCAAGATCGTGATCGAGGCGGGCGGCGAGATATCCGGCGACGTGACCAGTCTCACGCCTGCTGCCCAGCCCCTGCGCTCAGTGGCGTCGAGCACCGTGGAACCGGTTGCGGACACCACCGCAGCCAAGACGAACGACGAAAGCAACGCGGACGAATCGGTGCAGAAAGCACGACCGTCGTCCGGCAGGTCACAAGGCTCCTTCTAGCCCCTACTCCCTCCTCAGGGGCACCCCCCGGGCGCACCGTTCCCGCGGTGCGCCCTCCTTTTCGTCCACCGCCCGCGCCAGTCGCACCTGCAGCTTGCGGCCGCGCGCGCGCATGGCCGGCGTGCCCGTTTGGGTGAGTTCCTGGATGTGTCGCGCAACAATCGGTAGTAGGTTGTCGTCGGCGAGCGCCACATCGGTCAGGGCCTGCATGGCAGACGTTTTGACGATGGCGCTGCGATCGTCGAGATAGGACTCCAGGATCGCCACCACCTGCTGGCGTTGGCCCCGGCTCATTTTCAACCGCGGCGAGATCTGGGCAAAGTGCCAGCGCACTTCCTGCAGTGCGCTGCCTGACACCTTGCCGATCAGCCACTCGGCGTGCGGATCCAGCCAGTCGGAATGACGCGCAGAGAGCTTTTCCACCGCATCGGCGGCGCGCATGGCAACGCAGGCATCGGTGGCGACCATGGCGCGTACCAGCGACGAAAACAGCCGCGGGTTGGCCTCGACGTCCGCGATCACTTCTGCCACCCGGCCAATTGAGCGGCGATCGCCGCCCGCCAGCTTGCGCAGCAGGCCATCGCCCGCGCGGGTGGAAGGGGTCATCGTGCTGGCCGTGTCCTTGCCCCGAACGCCAGAGGCGCGCGCGCTATGGTTGCACCGCTCAGGCCTTTCCGCTCAGAACCCGCGTGACCAGCGTGCGCAGCCGCGACGGCCGGACCGGTTTGTGGATGAGATAAAAGCCGCTCGCCTTGGCTTCCTGCAGGCGGTCGGGAGCGGTGTCGCCGGTGATCAGCACGCTAGGCACCTGTTCGCCGAGGAAGGCGGTCAGGGTCTCGATCGCCTGGATGCCGGTAAATCCCTCGCGCAGCCGGTAGTCGACGATGAGCAGATCGGGTTTGCGCCCGGTCATGGCGAGCATCTTTAACGCCTCCTGCGAACTGCCCGCTGCCAGGGCCTCGCAGCCCCACTGCTTGAGCAGCAACTGCATGCCGTCACGCACTGCCTTCTCGTCGTCAATGACGACGATGAACGCACCCTTGAGCGTTTCGGCGGGCATATCCATCTGACCTTCGACCGCCGCCGTGGCCGACTCGTCCGTCGCACCCAGCGGCAGGTAAAGGCTAAACACCGTGCCCCGCTTGGGCGCCGAATCCATCGTCAGTCGGTGACCGAGCAGACCGGTGAGACGCTTGACGATCGCCAGTCCCAGTCCCAGGCCCTTCTTGCGGTCGCGCTCGGGATTGCCGATCTGGTAGAACTCCTCGAACACCCGGGCGTGCTGGTCTTCGGGAATGCCGATGCCCGTGTCGGCCACCTCCAGGCACAGCCCGCCGCCGCGTTCCTGGCAGGCGACCGTGATGCGCCCGCCGCGCGGGGTGTAGCGGATAGCGTTGGAAACGAGATTGCCGACGATGCGCTCGAGCAGCGTCGGGTCGCTCACCACCAGAGCTTTGCTTTCTTCGAGGGCGAATTCCAGCCCTTTCTCCGCTGCCGCCGGCGCGAAAGTCGAATCGACCCGCTCCAGCACCATCTGCACGGGGAAGCTGAGCACGTGCGGCTCGACGAAGCCGGCGTCGAGCTTGGAGATATCGAGCAGCTTGTTGAACATCTCCTCCAGCGTCTCGATCGCGTTGTTGATGTTGGCAATGACACGGTCCTGGCCCGGCCCGGGTTGCTCGCCCTTGAGCGCCGAGGAAAACAGACCCAGGGCGTGCAGCGGCTGGCGCAGGTCGTGGCTGGCGGCGGCGAAAAACTGCGACTTCGCCCGGCTCGCCTGAACGGCCTGCTCCCGCGCACTGTCCGCGGCCGCCTTCTGCGCCTTCAGTTCCTCGATCAGGTTCAAGTTCTCGAAGCGCGTGCGGATCGAGGCGACGATGCTCTGACCCTGATTGCGGCCGAACAGCGACAGCGTCACCAGCAGCAGCAGATCGAAGGTCGCCATGACCGTGGGCACGACGCCACCCTCCACCAGGGTGCGCAGCGCGATCGGCACCAGAACCAGGGAAAGCACGCCGTACATCGTCGGCAGGTGTGGCGAGGTGGCCGACACACCCCCTGCGGCCAGACCGAACATGACCATGGTCAGCCATGCCTGATAGGCGAGATCGGCCGGCACGAACAGCACGACGCCGCCGATGCCCCACAGCACGCCGGCAGAGAGCACCGCCCACATGTAATAGCGTATCCACTGCGCCGCATCCAGACCACGGGCCGGCGTGCGCCGGTAGCGCACATAGAGCAGCACCCGCGCGACCTGGGTGACGTTCAAAGTTAGCAGCCAGGCAAGGACGATCGCCGGCGCGATCTTGTCCCACATGATCCAGGCGAGCAGCAACGCCGCCAGGAACGCGCCGGCGGAAGTGACCGGCGATTGCTGGTAGAGCATGCGCACCTGCTCGCCCAGGATCATGGATTCCACGTCGGAATCCTGGCGCGGCGCGGGCGCATCGGGCAACGATGCGCCCATATCCAACGGGGCGGGCGGCGTCTCGTAGGAAAGCCTGTCGTTCATGCCATTGACCTGATCGTGGGTATATCGACCTGCATGGTACGCCGGCCGCCGCCGTAGGGGAAGCGAAGCGAACTCGGTTACAATCGCCGCTGGTCGGCCGTCATGACGGTGGCGAACGTTTCTTCAGATGGTCGAGGCACAGCCCGAATTGGCACCCGATTCCCTCGCCAGCGCATTGCATCGTGCCGCCCGCGTCATCGCCGCCGTGCTCGACGGGCGCAGCCTGACGGATGCCCTGGAGCGCTGCTGGCGCGATCAGCCGGGACTTGCCGGCGCCGCGCGCGGCGCGATTCAGGATCTGTGCTACGGCACGCTGCGCAGCTACGGCCGGGGCGATTTTTTCCTCTCGCGCCTAGTGCACAAACCGCTAGCGCAAGCCGAGATCCGGGCGCTGTTGCTGGCGGCGTTGTATCGCCTCGAGGCACGGCCGGAGGACGCCCACACCACCGTCGATCAGGCGGTGGACGCGGCGGCGGCCATGCGCCGTGGCGCCTTCAAGGCGCTGGTCAATGCCGTGCTGCGCGGTTTCCTGCGCCGCAGCGCGGCCCTTCAAGCCCAGGCAGCAACCGATCCGGTTGCCCGCTGGCAACATCCGCGCTGGTGGATCGCACGCCTGCAGGCGGCCTATCCGCAGCAGTGGCAGTCGGTGCTGGAAGTGGGAAACAGCCATCCACCCATGACGTTGCGGGTCAATCGCCGCCGTTGCGGTCGCGACGAGTATGCCGTTCAACTTGCCGCCGCGGGAATGCACGGCCGCGCGCTGGCCGAGTCGGCGCTGCTGCTGGCGCGGCCTGTGCCGGTGGAGCGGCTACCTGGCTTCGCCGAAGGACTGGTTTCCGTGCAGGACTTCGGCGCCCAGCAGGCGGCACCACTGCTCGAAGTACGCGCGGGCATGCGCGTGCTCGACGCCTGCGCTGCGCCGGGCGGCAAGGCCGCCCACCTGCTCGAGCTGGCAGACATCGAGCTGACGGCGCTCGATGTCGATGCCCGGCGGGTGGAACGCGTCAGCGCCAACCTCGAACGCCTGGGACTGACGGCCGGCGTGCTGTGCGCCGACTGTCGTGCCGTCGAGCAATGGTGGGACGGTCGCCCTTTCGATCGCATCCTTGCCGATGTGCCCTGCTCCGCCTCGGGCGTGGTGCGCCGTCATCCCGACGTCAAGTGGTTGCGCCGGGACGCGGATATCGCCGCCTTCGCCGCCACCCAGGCGGCGATCCTGGACGCGCTCTGGCGGGTGCTCGCGCCCGATGGTAAATTGCTGTATGCCACCTGCTCGGTGTTCCCGGAGGAGAACAGCGGGCAGGTCGCGGCCTTCGGCGCGCGCCACAAGGACTGCGTGCCGCTGGCGCTGGACGGCGCGCCAGGGCATCCCAACGCGCTGCAGTTGCTGCCCCGACCCGAGCATGACGGTTTCCACTACGCCCTGCTGCACAAGCGCGCCTGAAGGCACGCCATGCCAATCGCGTCGCGTCGCACTGGCGGCGCTGCTCCTGCTGTGGCTGGCCTGCGCCGCGGCGGCGGAGATGAGCATATCGAATGCATGGATCGCGCCGGGCGACGAAGCCTACGTGCTCAATGCCGACGCGACCCTGGAGCTGAGCAGCCGGCTGGAGGATGTCGTCTCGCGCGGCGTGCCGCTGTATATCGTGCTCGACTTCGAGCTGACACGGCCGCGCTGGTATTGGTTCGACGAAAAGGTTGCGGTGCGCACACAGACCTATCGGTTGTCCTATCACGCCATCACCCGTCAGTACCGGCTATCCACCGGTGCCCTGCACCAGAGCTTCAACTCTCTCGACGAGGCGCTGCACATCGTCGCGCGCGTACGCGACTGGAGCATCGCCGACAAATCGGCGCTCAAGGCCGGTGAGACGTACAGCGCGGCCGTGCGCTTGCGCGTCGACCTTACGCAATTGCCCAAGCCGCTCCAGGTCACGGCCATCGGCAGCAAGGAGTGGAACCTCGGCTCCGACTGGCAGCGCTGGGCCTACACTGCGCCGGAACAGGAAACGAAATGAACTCGTTCATCATCGTCGCCGCCGCGCTTGCCGCCATCATGATCTTCCTGCTCGCCTCGGCGAGCGCCAACACGACGCTGTTCGCCCGTCACTATCCCCTGCTGCTGGCGGTCAACGGCGCTGTAGCCGTCGCCCTCTTCGGCGTCGTCTTGTTTCAGTTGCGCAAACTGTGGAGAGAGTATCGCGCGCGCGTTTTCGGCTATCGCCTCAAGTACCGTCTGATCGCCATGTTCGCGTTCATGGCGATCGTGCCGGGCGTGCTGATCTATGCCGTTTCCATGCAATTCGCCGTGCGCAGCATCGAGTCGTGGTTCGACGTGCGCGTGGACGCAGCCCTCGAAGGCGGCGTCAATCTCGGCCGCAGCGCTTTCGATCATCTCCAATCGGAGCTCATCGGCAAAGCCAATGGGATGGCGCTCGACCTGGCCGAGGTCACCGGGACGCCCAAGCCCGCCCTGCTCAACCGGCTGCGCGAGCAGGCCGGCGTGGCCTCAGCGTCGCTGTTCGGCGCCAGCGGCCAGGTGCTGGTGAGCAGCTCGAGCGAGATGGGCACGCTGGTGCCCGACCTGCCGACGCCGACGCAGTTGCGCCAGGCGCGCCAGGGTCGTCAATTCAGTGCCATAGAGGGCGATGTCACCAGCGGCCTGACGGTGCGCGTGCTGGTGCCGGTGAGCGGCACGGCGCTGGCCGCCGAGACGCGCATCCTGCAACTGCTGCAACCGGTGCCGACGCCGCTTGCCGGCAGCGCCGAGAACGTCCAGGCGGCCTATCGCGACTATCAGGAACTGTCGCTGGCGCGGCAGGGCTTGCGGCGCATCTACTCGTTGACGCTGACCCTGACGCTGCTGCTGGCGCTGTTCGCCGCCATCGCTGTCGCCTTCCTGCTTACCCGCCGCCTGTCCGCGCCGCTGTCGATTCTCGCCGAGGGCACCCAGGCGGTGGCCCAGGGTGACTACAGTCCGCGCCAGGCGTTGCCGGCCCGCGACGAACTGGGCGTGCTGACACAGTCGTTTAACCGCATGACACGGCAACTGGACGAGGCGCGCGCCCTGGCCGAACGCAGCCGCGCCGAAACCGAGGCGGCGCGCGCCTACCTGGAGAGCGTGCTGGCCAATCTCTCCGCCGGCGTGCTCGCCTTCGACAGCGAGTTCCGGCTGCGTGCGGCGAACCGCGGTGCGCGCACGGTGCTCGGCGAGGATCTGGTCGAACTGCGCGGCCTGCCCCTCGCCGAATGGCCGCGCCGCAAGGATCTTACCGAAGCGGTCACGCGCGGCTTCGCCGACAATCCCGACCAATGGCAGCAGCAGCTCGAAACCCAGGCGTCATCGGGCATGACCCAGGTGCTGCTGGTGCGCGGCTCGCGGCTGCCGGAGGCGACCGGCGGCGGCTACGTGGTGGTGTTCGACGACATCACGCAGCTCATCGCCGCCCAGCGCAGCGCCGCCTGGGGCGAGGTGGCGCGCCGTCTCGCCCACGAGATCAAGAATCCCCTGACGCCGATCCAGCTTTCCGCCGAGCGCCTGCAGCACAAGCTTGCGGACAAGCTCGACGATGCCGATCGCATCATGTTGGCGCGTTCGATCACCACCATCGTCAGCCAGGTCGAAGCGATGAAGAGCATGGTGAACGATTTCCGCGACTACGCGCGGGTGCCGCCGCCCGTGCTTGCGCCGCTGGACCTGAACCAGTTGGTGACGGAGGTACTCGGCCTGTACGAATCCACCGGGGCGCACCTGACGGTGGCGCTGCAGCCGGGGTTGCCGCCGGTGGCCGGGGATGCGACGCAACTGCGCCAGGTGATTCATAATCTGCTTCAGAATGCCGAGGATGCGCTGGGCGACACGCGGCAGGCCGAGATTCGCATCGAAACGCAAAGCCATGGCCGCGGCGCGCGCCTGGTGGTGACCGACAACGGCGGCGGTTTTCCACCCCAGATCCTGGCCCGCGCCTTCGAGCCTTACGTTACGACGAAGGCGCGCGGCACGGGTCTGGGACTGGCCATCGTCAAGAAGATCGTCGACGAGCATCACGGCGAAGTGCATATCGCCAATCGCGAGCCCCATGGCGCCGAGGTGCGCGTGGAGCTGCCGTTGGCGGCGTGAAGGCAACGGGGAGTGAGAAGTGAGCAGTAAGGCCTTGAGCAGTCGCCGTGCGTGCGCGGCAGCGCGGGCGCAGGAAGCCAACGCGGCACGCGGGAAGCCTCCTCACGCCTTGCGCGACTGAATTTTATGGCACAGATACTGGTCGTCGACGACGAAGTCGGCATTCGCGAGCTGCTCTCCGAGATCCTGCGCGACGAGGGCCACGACGTTGCGCTGGCAGAGAGCGCCACTAGGGCGCGCGAGGCGCGCAACGCACTGCGCCCCGATCTCGTGCTGCTCGACATCTGGATGCCGGACAGCGACGGCATCACGCTGCTCAAGGAATGGTCGGCCGGCGGCCAGCTCACCATGCCCGTGATCATGATGTCGGGCCACGGCACCATCGATACTGCCGTCGAGGCCACCCGCATTGGCGCGCTCGACTTCCTGGAAAAGCCGATCGCCCTGCAGAAATTGCTCTCGGCGGTCAAGCGCGGCCTGAGCCGCGCGCCGACCCATGCCGCGACGGGGCTGACGCTTGGCGCGTTCCCCCGTTCCGCGCCGCTGCGCGATTTGAAAAAGCGCCTCGAGCAGGTGGCGGCGAAGAGCGCCTGCATTCTCTTGAAGTCGCCGCCGGGCAGCATCGCCGAAGTGGTCGCGCGAACGCTGCACTCGGCGGGCAAGGCGTGGATCGACCTCGCCTCCCACGCCGCGCCCATCGACGTAGCGCTGCTGGAAAAGGCTGGCGGCGGGGTCCTGTTCGCGGCGGAGCTGGGACAGTTGTCCCGGGCGCAACAGAAGAACCTGTTGTTCGCCCTGGAGCGCCTGGAGCGATTCAGCGTCCGGCTCATCGTCGCCACGACTCACAGCCTGGCGGAATTGCTGCAATCGGGGTGGGAGGAGCTGCTGCTGCGGCGGCTGTTCGAAGTTTCCCTGCCGACGCCTTCCCTTGCCGAGCTCAAGGAGGAGATTCCGGAGATCGTGACCCAGGTGCTGACCCATCTCGTCGAGGCCGGTGATGTGCCGCCGCGGCGCATGTCCACCTCGGCACTGAACGTGTTGCGCAATCAGCCTTGGCTGGGCGGATATGCCGAGCTGAAGAGCGCCGTGCGCTCATTGGCACTGGCGACGCTCGAGGAGGAGATCACCGACGACGATGTACGGCGGCTGCTCGCGCCCGCCAACCCGGTGACCTCCTTTGCCCTGCCGCTGGACCTGCCGCTGCGCGAGGCGCGGGAGGCATTCGAGCGGCTATACTTCGAGCACCATATGCGTCTGGACAGCGGCAACATGACGCGGCTGGCGGAAAAGACGGGACTGGAGCGCACTCATTTGTATCGCAAGCTCAAATCGCTCGGCCTGCCGGTCGGGCGCAAGGGCGAGGAGTAGGCGCGCGACCGCCTGTCCGGGCGCGTTGAGGGATGTCATTGGGCGTCGGGCACGCAAAGGCGTAGAATGACCCTCCGGCATCCCGGATCGGCCGGGGCGGCGATTCCCAATAACAAGCACTTCGGCCAACTGTGAAGATCATCATCCTCGGCGCCGGCCAGGTCGGGACGTCGGTTGCGGAAAGCCTGGTCTCCGAAGCCAACGACATCACCGTTGTCGACACCGATGCCGCGCACCTGCAAACCCTGCAGGACCGGCTCGACCTGCGCACCGTCGTCGGCAATGCCGCCTCGCCGTCCCGATTGCGCGAAGCCGGTGCCGAGGATGCGGACCTGCTGATCGCCGTCACCCAGAGCGACCAGACCAATCTTTGCGCCTGCCGCATTGCCGCAACGCTGTTCAACCTGCCGACCAAGATTGCTCGGCTGCGCTCGCCGGACTTCGTCGACCATCCTGAGCTGCTCGACGATCAGAACTTCTCGGTCGACTTCAGCATCTGCCCGGAGCAGATCGTCACCGATTACATCGTCAAGCTGATCGAGTTTCCCGAAGCGCTCCAGGTACTGGAGTTCGCCGGCGGGCGCGTCAGCCTGGTGGCGGTGCGCGCCTTCGAGGGCGGGCCGCTGGTCGGGCATCCGCTGTCGGATATCCGCAAGCACATCCCCAACGTCGATGCCCGTGTCGCTGCCATCTATCGCCGCGACCAGCCCATGATTCCGGAGGGCAACACCGTCATCGAAGCGGGCGACGAGGTATTCTGCCTCGCCGCTACCGAGCACATCCGCCGCATCATGCGCGAGTTGCGACGGCAGGACAAACCGATCAAACGCATCATGATCGCCGGCGGCGGCAACATCGGCTTTCGTCTGGCGCGATCCATCGAGAACAGCCACCAGGTGAAGGTGATCGAATTCAACCGCCGCCGCGCCGAGTATCTCGCGACCGAGCTGAAGAAGGCGCTGATCCTGCAGGGCGACGCCACCGACGAAGACCTGCTGGAGAGCGAGAACATCGAAGACATGGATATGTTCCTGGCGCTGACCAACGACGACGAGAACAACATCATGTCCGCCTCGCTCGCCAAGCGCATGGGGGCACGGCGCGTGCTGGCGCTGATCAACCGTCGCTCCTATGTCGATCTGGTGCAAAGCGGCCCGATCGACATCGCCATCTCGCCGGCCCTGACCAGTATCGGCTCGCTGCTGGCGCACGTGCGCCGCGGCGACGTCGCAGCGGTGCATTCCCTGCGCCGCGGCGCCGCCGAAGCACTGGAACTGGTGGCCCATGGCGACCGGGAATCGTCGAAGGTGGTCGGCCGGCGCGTCGACGAGATCGAGCTGCCCAAGGGCGTCACCATCGGCGCGCTGGTGCGCCGCACCGAGCAGCCCGAGTCGATCAGAATCAGCAATATGGCCGTGATCGAGAGCTACGAGAAAGTGGTCATCGCCCATCACGACACGGTGATCGAGGCCGACGACCACGTCATTGTCTTCGTCGTCAACAAGCGCCTGGTGCCCAAGGTCGAGAAACTGTTCCAGGTCGGCCTGGGGTTCTTCTAGCACGCGCCGGATCTGACAGGAACGGGCCATGAGCAACCCGCTGGCGGTCCTGCGCGTCTTCTCGCTCGTGCTGCTGGTGTTTGCGCACACCATGCTCGTACCTGCTACCGCCGCCTTTGTCGCGCAGGATTCCGCCGTTGGCGCCTTCGAGTTTGCGTTCCTGATCACGGCATCCGCGGCCGCATTGGTGTGGCTCGCGACGCGCCGACACACTGAGGAACTGCGCGTACGCGACGGCTTCCTGCTTGTTTCCATGGTCTGGGTGCTCGTGCCGGGTTTCGCCGCGATTCCCTTCCTGCTCTTCTTCCCGGACATGGGCTTTACCGACGCCTACTTCGAATCCGTCTCCGGCCTGACGACGACCGGCGCCACGGTGATCGAAGGGCTGGATACATTGCCGTTCTCTGTCAACCTCTGGCGCGCCATTCTGGTCTTTCTCGGCGGCATGGGACTGATTGTCCTCGCGGTGGCAATTCTGCCCCTGCTCGGTGTAGGCGGCCGGCAACTGTTCTCGGCCGAATCGCCGGGTCCGATCAAGGAGACCAGGCTCACCCCGCGCATGGCCGAGACCGCCAAGGGGCTGTGGCTGGTGTACCTGGCCATGGCAATCGCCTGCACGGTCGGCTATCGCTGGGCCGGCATGGACTGGGGCGAGGCCTTCATCCACATGTTCACCACCCTTGGCTTGGGTGGCTTCTCCAGTCACGACGCGTCCTACGCCTTCTTCAACTCGCCAGCCATTGAAGCAGTGGCCATTGTCTTCATGACCCTGGCCGGCATGAACTTCGCCACGCACTTTATGGCCGTGCGTCGGCGCACGCTGCTCTTTTACTGGGCGGATCCGGAGATCCGCTGGTACGTTGGCGTCATGTATACCAGCGTAGTGGGCATCGCAGCATTCCTTTGGTTCACGGACACCTATCCGGATTTTCCGACCGCTCTGCGCTTCTCCGCCTTCAACGTCGTTTCCATCGCCACCACCACCGGCTATGCCAACACCGACTACGCGACCTGGCCCTTCTTTGCCCCGCTGTGGATGCTGTTTCTGTGCAGCTTCGTCACCTGTGCAGGTTCTACCGGCGGCGGCATCAAGATGATGCGTGCCCTCATCGTCTTTCGCCAGGTCATGCGCGAGATCGTCCGTACGGTGCATCCCAACGCGGTGCGTGCAGTCAAGCTGTCCGAGACGCCGCTGACCACCAAGATCATCTTCGCGGTGATGGCGTTCGCCTTCGCCTACATGGCCATCATCGTCTCCCTCACCCTGCTGATGAGTTTTTCCGGCTTGGACATCGTTACCGGATTTTCCGCGACGGTGGCCAGCTTCAACAACACAGGTCCCGGCTTGGGGGAGGTTGGCCCCGCCACCACCTTCAAGTCGCTCAACGACTTCCAGATCTGGGTGTGCACCGTCGCCATGCTGCTCGGCCGGCTGGAGATCTTTACTCTTCTGGTCGTGTTCTCGCCAGCGTTCTGGAGAAAGTAGTTGGAGCGCTTCCTTGCCGTCCTGAGTGTCTTTGCCCGAATCGCCACGATATTCGGGCTGACCATGGTGCTTCCGATCGGTGTGTCGTGGTGGCTTGACGATGGTGCGCTCACCGCGTTCGACGAGGCGCTTGGCGGACTGCTCGCCGGCGGCGGTCTGCTCTTCCTGGCGACACGGCGCTTCCGCCGCGAGTTGCGCGCCAATGACGGCGTGCTGCTGGTGGTGGTGTGCTGGGTGCTGCTGCCGGCGATCTCCGCCGTGCCGCTCATGCTGGGCATTCCCGGATTGCGCTTCACCGTGGCGTATTTCGAAGCAGTGTCGGGGCTGACAGCTACCGGTGCGACAGCGCTGTCAGGCCTCGACCATCTGCCGCCCTCGCTCAACCTGTGGCGCACCGAACTGCACTGGATCGGCGGGCTGGGCATCATCGTCCTGGCGGTGGCGATCCTGCCACTGCTGGGGATCGGCGGCCGGCAACTGATGAGAGCCGAAGTACCGGGACCGGTGAAGGATACGAGCATCACGCCGCGGGTGACGGAAACCGCCAAGGGCTTCTGGGTCATTTACTTCGCGTTGACGGTGCTGTGCACTCTCGCCTACGGCTGGCTCGGCATGGGATGGCTCGATGCGCTGACCCATGCCTTCAGCACGGTGGCGCTGGGCGGCTTTTCCAGCCACGATGCCAGCCTCGGCTTCTTCGATTCGCCGGCAATGGAGACGGTGACCATCGGCTTTGCCCTGATTTCCGGCTTGAGCTATGTGACGCATTTCGCCGCTCTGTCCGGCCGCAGCGTTCGCCCCTATCTGCGTGACGGCGAAGCACGATTCTACGTTGGCGTGCTCGGGGCGAGCGTACTGCTGGTTGCTCTGTACATTTGGCACGAAAACTATTACGTCGACTTCGCCACCGCCCTGCGCCATGCGGCGTTCAACACGGTATCGGTCGCGACCACGCTGGGCTACGCCTCGACCGACTATTCCAAGTGGCCGTTCTTCGCCCCGCTGTGGATGCTATTCCTGTGCAGCTTCGTCACCTGCTCCGGTTCGACCGGCGGCGGCGTCAAGATGATGCGCGCCGTCGTCCTCTACAAGCAGGTATTCCGCGAAATCTTGCTCTCGATCCATCCGAACGCGACGACCTACATCAAGCTCGGCGGCACGGTCGTGCCGAACAAGATCATCCTCGCCGTGCTCGGGTTCGGATTTCTGTACATGGTGTGCACCATCATTTTTACGCTCGTGCTCGCGGCGACCGGGGTCGATATCCTCAGCGCCTTTTCCGCCGCGGTGGCCTGCTTCAACAACACCGGCCCCGGCCTTGGCCTGGTCGGGCCGGACAGCAACTACGGCGTCTTGAATGACCTGCAGATCTGGGTATGCACCTTTGCCATGTTGTTAGGACGGCTGGAGATCTTCACGCTGCTCGTTGTCCTCACTCCCGTTTTCTGGCGGAAATAGGCTACCTGCAGTCCTGCTGGTAGACTCCCACCATGAACAAGCTCCGCAACGACACCTTCCTGCGCGCGCTGCTGCGCCAGCCCACGGACTACACGCCGATCTGGCTCATGCGCCAGGCTGGCCGCTACCTGCCCGAGTACAACGAGACACGCCGCCGCGCCGGCAGTTTTCTCGACCTGTGCCGCAATCCCCAGCTTGCCACGGAGGTGACGCTCCAGCCCCTGGCGCGTTTCGACCTGGATGCTGCGATCCTGTTCTCGGACATCCTCACCGTGCCCGATGCCATGGGTCTGGGCCTGTACTTCGCCGAAGGCGAGGGACCAAAGTTCGAGCGGCCATTGCGCGAGGAATGGGAGATCCGCGATCTCGAAGTGCCCGACCCCTACGTCAGCCTGCGCTACGTCATGGATGCCGTGGCGGAAATCCGGCGCGCACTGGACGGCGCCGTGCCGCTGATCGGTTTCTCCGGCAGCCCCTTCACCCTGGCCTGCTACATGATCGAAGGCGGCGCCTCCGATGACTTTCGCCGCGTCAAGACGATGCTCTACGACCGGCCCGATCTGCTGCACCATGTGCTCGACGTCAATGCCCGTGCAGTGAGCGCCTACCTCAACGGCCAGATCGAGTCCGGCGCCCAAGCGGTGATGATCTTCGACACCTGGGGCGGCGCGCTCGCGGCGCGGGCCTATCGCGAGTTCTCGCTGCGCTATATGGAACAGGTGATCGCCGGCCTGGCGCGGGAGCGCGACGGCCAGCGTGTGCCAATCATCGTGTTTACCAAGGGCGGCGGACTTTGGCTCGAGGACATCGCCGCCGTCGGCTGCGACGCCGTAGGCGTGGATTGGACCATCGATATCGCTGTGGCGCACGCCCGGGTCGGCGAGCGCGTGGCGCTGCAGGGCAATCTCGATCCCATGGCATTGTTCGCCGCACCCGAAGTCGTGGCGCGGGCGGCGAAGGAGATCGTCGCCGCCTACGGCCCCGGCCCCGGCCATGTCTTCAACCTCGGCCACGGCATTTCCCAGTTCACTCCGCCCGAGCACGTTTCGGCGCTCGTCAGCGCCGTCCATGACTACAGCCGTGAGATCCGGGCTGCCGGTGCGCGGCAATGACTCGTGGCTCGTGGCGTGCGGAGGGACGCCCGCCCGGCGACCTTTCCGTGCACGGCATCAGCCAAAAAAGAAAGGTGCAAACGCGCTGCAAGGCATGGTTGCCGCAAGCACCGGCAAATCGGCACGTGCCGGTTGTTAAGTGCCCACTCACGTCCTGAGTTGCGTCGGCCCGTCACGGAAAAAAGTGCTCCAGGCCTTGACTTATTCACAGAATGGCGTTCGGGGCCGAAAAACGGCAGCTCCTCTCCGGCCCCTTCGGGCGCAGTCTCCAACCATTTGTTTTGAAAGAGAAAAAATGGCGTGCGTCGGATGCGGCGTGGGGAGAAGAGGTCGTTGATTTTGCGAATTATTGATCTTTGGTCAAGGTTTACCCACAAAGTTATCCACAATGGTGCAAAAGGCCAATAGCCGTTGTTGCGACAACGACTTGGCGACGCCATTCAATGCGGCGCTCAAGAGGTCAGATCAAGCCACTGAAACGTCGGGCTTGATGCGCTGATTCCAACGTGCCATGGCCATCGTCCGCGTCGCGCTGGGAATCCCGTTGCCGCAGCTGTTCGACTATCTGGCCGAGGACGCATCCGCCGACGATGTCGGGCGGCGCGCCGAGGTCGTTCTCGGTTCGCGCAGCCTTACCGGCGTCATCGTCGATGTTCCCAGCGCGAGCGAGGTGGCTCCGGGCAAGCTGAGAGCGGTGCGCCGGATCGACCGCGACGTGCCGCCGCTGCCCCGGGAGTGGCTTGAGCTGGCCGAGTTCTGCAGCCGCTATTACCACCATCCGCTGGGAGAGACGCTGGCCATGGCGCTGCCCCCAGCGCTGCGGCGAACGGGCGGCGCGCCGGCGGCCGCGCCGCACCCCTGGTATCGCATCGCCGCCGCTGGCCTGGAAGCGCGCCCCGGGTTGCCGCCGCGCTCGCTCGCCAAACGGGTGCTGGACTGGCTTGCCGAACACGGGCCAGCGGCACGCCCCGAACTGCGCGCCCAATCGCCCCGTGCCCCGCGCGTTGCCGACGAACTGGCGGCCAAGGGATGGCTGGAGCAGGCGGCGCCCATGCCGGACCGCCGCGCGGCGGCGGGTCCGCTGCTGCTGCCCGAGCAGGCGCAGGCGCTCGGCGCGGTGACGGCAACGCTGGGGACGTTTTTGCCCATCCTGCTGCACGGGGTGACCGGCAGCGGCAAGACCGAGGTCTACCTCGGCGCCATCGCTGCCGTGCTGGCCCGCGGCGGGCAGGCGCTGATGCTGGTGCCGGAGATCGCGCTCACGCCGCAACTGGAAAGCCGCGTACACGCCCGGTTTCCCGGCGCCGGCGTGGTCAGCCTGCACAGCGGCCTGGGCGAGCAGACCCGCGCCCGAGGCTTTCGGCAGGCCATGACCGGCGCCGCCGACATCGTGCTCGGCACGCGGCTGGCGGTGTTCACGCCGCTGCCGCGGCTGGGCCTGATCGTGGTGGACGAGGAACACGACCCGTCCTACAAGCAGCAGGACGGCATCCGCTATTCGGCGCGCGACGTGGCCATTTACCGCGCCAAGCAGCGCGGCGTGCCGGTGCTGCTCGGCTCCGCCACGCCTTCCCTGGAGAGCTATCACCATGGCCGCGCCGGCCGCTACCGCCTGCTCGAGCTAGCGCGCCGGGCCGTCGCGCAGGCGCTGCCGGAAGTGCGCTGCATCGACACGCGCCGCGAGAGGCTCGACGACGGCATGAGCGCCGCGTTGCTCGCCGCCGTGGCGCAGCGGCTCGCGCGCGGTGAGCAGTCCCTCATCTTCCTCAATCGGCGCGGCTTTGCGCCGGTGCTTGCCTGCCCGGCCTGCGGCTGGGTCAGCGGCTGCCGCGGCTGCTCGGCGCACATGGTGCTGCACCTGGCTGATCGCCGGTTGCGCTGCCACCACTGCGGCGCCGAAGACGCCATTCCCCACGCCTGCCCCACCTGCGGCAACCAGGACATCCACCCCTTCGGTCGCGGCACCCAGCGCATCGAAGTGGCGCTGCGGGCGCGCTTCTCCCAGGCGCGCATCCTGCGTATCGACCGCGACAGCGCCGGCAGCCCGAGGAAATGGCAGGCGCTGCTGCAGCAGGTGGAACGCGGCGAGGCCGACATCCTCGTCGGCACGCAGATGCTCGCCAAGGGCCACGACTTTCCGCGCCTGACCCTGGTCGGCGTGCTCGGCGCCGACGCCTCCCTGTTCGCCGCTGACTTCCGCGCCCCTGAGCGTCTGTTCGCCCAGCTCATGCAGGTCGGCGGCCGCAGCGGCCGCGCCGCCCTGGCCGGCGAGGTGCTGATTCAGACCGAGTACCCGGAGCATCCGCTCTACCGCTGCCTGGCGGCCCACGACTACGCCGGCTTCGCTGCTGCCCAGCTCGATGAGCGCGAGGCGGCAGGCTTTCCGCCCTTCGCCTTCCAGGCCATCCTGCGCGCCGAGGCGCCGGCGCTGGCGGAGGCGATCGACTTCCTCCGGCAGGCGGCGGCCCTGGCGCGACCACTTGCCGGCGATGAGGTCAGCATCTACGATGCCGTACCCATGCGCCTTGCGCGCCGCGCCAGCCTTGAGCGCGCGCAGCTGCTCGTGGAATCGCCGCGCCGGCCGGCACTGCAGGGGTTTCTCCAGCACTGGATCGCCGCGCTGTACGCGTTGAAGCCACCGCGGGCACTGCGCTGGCACATCGACGTGGACCCGCTCGAGTTCTGACGCTCGGTTGCATCCAGTTGTCGTGACGCTTCGTAGACGGGAGGGAGCGCGCGGCGACAGATCATCCCTGGATAGGGCGAATGCGAAATCACCGCTCGTTTCCTCTGTTAGCTTCGACGGCGCGCGTGCCGCTCATCCATGAGGGCAGGCGCGACGCAATACTCGTGTAAGGTTTTCGGCATTGAAGCGATCTATCTCATGGGCCGCGCCGCGGCCGCAACTTGCCGTCGAGCGCTACCGGGCGCACGCCGCCGGCTACGATGCCTCGGCCCGTCGCACGATGCCATTGCGCCAGCGCACCATCGCGCACCTGCAACTGCAACGCGGCGACACGGTGCTGGACGTGGCCTGCGGCACGGGGCTGAGTTTCCCGCTGCTGCAACAGGCGATCGGCGCGGAAGGGAGGATCATGGGTGTGGAACTCAGTCCCGACATGCTCGACGTGGCGAGCCGGCGCGTCGCCGATGCCTGCTGGCACAATGTCACCTTGATCGAAGCCGCTGCCGAGGACGCCGTGCTACCCTACGAATGGGATGCAGCGCTGTTCAACTACACCCACGACGTACTGCGCTCGCCGGGCGGACTGGCGAGGCTGTTCGCCCGCGCGCGGCCCGGCGCACGGGTAGCGGTAGCGGGCATGAAACTGGCGAGTCCCTGGCTGTTTCCGCTCAACCTCTTCGCGCTTGCCAAGGCCCGGCCTTATATGACGACGTTCGAAGGACTGTCGCAACCGTGGAGCTTGATTCAATCCTATCTCGATCGATTTACCTGGCATCCGACGCAGTTCGGCATCGGTTTCATCGGCTACGGACGGGTGCGCACCGAGCACGCCATGCAGTCAATCGCTCACCAGCCCTGAGGGAGGTACGATGGCAAGAAGAAAAAGAATCCTGGTCCTGTTTCCCCAGGAATGGGATGACCTGGCACTGTCTCAGCCTGAACTGGCGGAACGCTACGAGTTCGTGCGCGCCGGTTTCGATCTGTTCAAGTTTCCCGACAATGCCCGGCTGCTGACCTTCGATGTCCGCCGTTTCGTCGACAGACTCGTCGCCGCGGCGCGGCGCAGGCCCATCGACGGCGTGCTCAGCACCAACGAGCAGTTCGGTGCCCTGATCGCAGCGGTCGTCGCCCGGCGGCTCGGCCTGCCCGGCGCCGATCCCGAAGCCATCATCACCGCCCAGCACAAATACTATGCGCGCCGGGCGCTGGCGCAGGCGGCACCCGATGCCACGCCGGCATTCACCGCCTTTCCCTACACCGTGCGCCATGCCGAGGAAATCGCACTGCCCTTCCCGTTTTTCGTCAAGCCGGTCAAGGCCACCTTCTCGGTGCTGGCGCGGCGCGTGGACAACTTTGCCCAACTGCGCCGGCACCTGAACTTCCGTCCCTTCGAGCAACACATCATCAAGCGCTTAGTGAAGCCCTTCAACGACCTGATGCGCGATTACCCGCAGTACACGGTCAACGCCCACCACCTCGTCGGCGAGGGCTTGGTGGACGGCATGCAGGTCAATGTGGACGGCTACGCGGAAGACGGCAACATCCGGCTGATCGGCATCGTGGACGAGATCATGTATCCGGGCACCAATGCCTTTAACCGCTTTGAATATCCGACGCTGCTCTCGCCGGCGCTGCGCGAGCGCATCGGCGACATTGCCATGCGCACCGTCGCCGGCGTCGGTCTGCGTCATGGCTTCTTCAACGTCGAGCTGTGCGCCGACCCGCGTACCGGCGCGATCAAGGTGATCGAGATCAATCCCCGGCTCGCCTCCCAGTTCGCCTCCCTCTACCAGTGGGTGGACGGTATCGACGTCTACCGGATGCTGATCGATCTCGCCCTCGGCGAGCCGGTGTGCTACGCCCCGCAGCGGCAGCGCTTCGGCCGCGCCGGCAGCTTCATCTTCCGCAAGTTCGACGGCGCGCCGGTGAGTCGTCCGCCCAACGGTGAGCAGATGTGCGCCCTGCGTGCACGCCACCCGGAAGCGCAACTGATGCTCTATCTCAAGCGCGGTGCCAGCCTGGCCCGGGAGATGAAGTGGCTGGGCAGCCACCGCTTCGCCATCGTCAATCTTCCCGGACGGGACCTCGTGGACCTGCATGCCCGGTGCATGGACGTGCATACCATCCTCGGCTTCGATCGCGAAACCGAACCCAGCCCGGTGCTGGTGCATGGCGGCGGCTTCGGCCCCATGGCGCAGCCCAAGCCGGCCATGCGCGAAAGCGGCTGAACGGCGGGCAGGAACTAGCTCACGGGACCTGCTACTATTTAGTCATGCAGCGTCTGATCGGTTCCAAATTCGCCAAAGCGTGGCTCGCTCGCGCCCTCGTCGTCCTGCTCCTCGCTGCCCAGGGGCTGGTGGCGGCGTATGCCTGCCCGTCCGCCGCGGACGGCGTGCGCCAGGGGTTTGTCATTCCAGGGGAATCGGCAGGCGATGGGGTCGGCTGTCACGACCAGGGCCAGGCGCCGACCGAAGCGAATCTCTGCCTTGCCCACTGCACTTCCGGCGACGAGACCACCCAGAGCGCGGACAGATCGTCGCTCGACGTTCCTGCGCTTCCCGGTGGTCCGCCGATGAACCTCGCTCGGCGACCGGCGCCAGAATTCACGGTGCGTGACACCGCCGTGCCGCCGTGCTCCGATCCACCGATCCCAATCCGCTTCTGCGTCTATCGTAGTTAGCCGGTCTCCAGTCACGGATAATGCTTCCGCCCGACGCTCGGGCGGGATGACGATCTGACCTGGAGGCTGTCATGTCCGTTTTCCACTCGACGCGGATGGTATCCGCGCTCCTTCTTTCGGCCGTGCTCTCGGCGCTGCCGCCATTGGCGCTGGCCCAATCCGGCGCTGCGCTGACCCTGGACGAGGCACTGCGTCTGGCCGCCGCCCAGTCACGGCAACTCGTCGCCCAGGACGCAGCCGTGTCCGCCGCCCGCGCGATGTCCGTAGCCGCTGGCCAACTGCCGGACCCGGTGCTGCGCTTGGGCATCGACAACGTCCCTGCCAACGGCACCGACGCCTTCAGCATCGCGCAGGATTTCATGACCATGCGCCGCATCGGCGTCATGCAGGAGCTCACCCGCAGCGACAAGCGCGAGCTGCGCGCACAGCGCAGCGAACAGGAAGCGCAGCGCGAGGCGACGAGCCGCACGCTGGTGCTCGCCAACCTGCAGCGCGACACCGCGCTCGCCTGGCTCGACCGTTACTATGCCCAACGCGTCCAGGCACTGGTCGTGGAACAACAGCAGGAGGCCCGCTTGCAGATCGAAGCAGCGGACTCGGCCTATCGCGCCGGCCGCGGCGGCCAGGCCGACGTCTTTGCTGCCCGCGCTGCGCTGGTCGCGCTCGAGGACCGGGCGAGCCAGGTCGAGCGCCAGATCAGGACTGCCCGTGCCGCCCTGGCGCGCTGGATCGGCGCCGAGGCGCAGCGCGAGCCCGCCGGCCGGCCCGACATCCACGCGCTGCGCCTGGACACCCAGGCGCTCGAAGAGGAACTGCAGCACCACCCGCAAGTGGAGGTGCTGGCGAAGCAGGTGGCGGTCGCCGACACCGAGGCGAGGCTCGCCCGCGCCAACAAGTCGGCCGATTGGAGCCTGGAAGTCGCCTATGCCAAGCGCGGCGCGAACTTCTCCGACATGATCTCCGTGGGCGTGGCCATCCCGCTGCAGATTGCGCGGGCGAACCGGCAGGACCGGGAGGAGGCGGCCAAGCTGGCGCTGCTGGAGCAGGCCCGTGCGCAGCGCGAGGATGCGCTGCGCGCCCACGTGGCGGAAGTGCGCGCCATGCTCGCAGAATGGGAGATCGGGCGCGAGCGGCTCGCCCGCTACGAGAGCTCGCTCATCCCGCTGGCATCGCAGCGCACCGGTGCGGCGTTGACTGCCTACCGCGCCGGCACTGGCCCGCTGTTCGCGGTGCTGGAAGCGCGCCGGGACGAACTCGCGACACGCACCGAGGCGCTGCAGCTCGAGAACGAGATCGCACGGGCCTGGGCGCAGCTGAACTTCCTGGTGCCCCGGGAAACGGGCCCGCTGTCCGCCGCGCCGATCAAGGAGCCGAAATGAAAGCCAAGCCTCTTATTATCATCCTCGTCGCCGTAGGCGTCGCGGCGGCGGTTGGCTACGGCGCCTATTGGTACGGCATGCAGCAAGGCATGGGCATGACCGCGACCGCTTCCGGCGGCGCTGCCACCGAAGCGGGCGTAACCGCGACGGGGGAAAAGATCGATCCCAAGACCGGCCGCCGCGTGCTGTACTGGCACGATCCCATGGTGCCCGCCCAGAAGTTCGACAAGCCCGGCAAGTCGCCCTTCATGGACATGCAACTGGTGCCGGTGTATGCCGACGAAGCCGCGGACGAGGGCAAGATCACGATCAGCCCGCGCCTGCAGCAGAACCTGGGCGTGCGCACCGCCGAAGCGGTGAAGGGCGCGATGAGCCAGCAGGTCGTGGCGGTCGGCAGCGTTGCCTACAACGAGCGCGATGTGGCCGTGGTGCAGGCGCGTGTCACCGGCTTCGTCGAAAAGCTCTACGCCCGCGCGCCGCTGGATCGGGTGCGCAAGGGCCAACCCCTGGCCGAGATCTATGCGCCGGAATGGGTGGCGGCGCAGGAGGAGTACTTCTCCGTGCGGCGTATGCACGGCAGCGGCGTCGAGGCGCTCGTCTCGGCGGCGCGCCAGCGCATGCTGCTCGCCGGCATGAGCGAGGAGCAGGTGCGGCAGGTGGAAGAGAGCGGCCGCGTCCACGCCCGTATGACACTGCGCTCGCCGGTGAACGGCGTCGTCGCCGAGCTCGGCGCCCGGGAAGGCATGACCGTCATGCCCGGGGCGATGCTGTTTCGCATCAACGGGCTCGCCACCGTGTGGGTCAATGCCGAGGTGCCGGAGAGCCAGGCGGCACTGGTCAGGCCGGGGAACATGGTGGAGGCGCGCACGCCGGCCTGGCCCGGCACCGTATTCAAGGGCCGGGTCAGCGCCATCCTGCCCGAGGTGAATCCGGCCACGCGTACCCTCAAGGCCCGGGTGGAACTGGTCAATCGCGAAGGCCGGCTCACCCCGGGCATGTTCGCCACGGTGGATTTCACGCCGGTGACCAAGCAGGACGCCCTGACGGTGCCCACCGAGGCGGTGATCCAGACCGGAAGCCGCACGGTGGTCATCCTCGCGCTCGGGGAGGGCAAGTTCCAGCCGGTGGAGGTCGAGATCGGCCGTGAAACCGGCGGCCAGACCGAAATCCGCAAGGGGCTGGAGGCGGGCCAGAAGGTGGTGGTGTCCGGGCAGTTCCTGATCGACTCCGAAGCGAGCCTCAAGGCCACGACCACGCGCATGGCCGAGGCGGCCCAGGCCGAGCCGCCCGGCGGCCGGCACCGCGGCCAAGGCAAGCTGGAACAGGTCGGCGCCGATGCCGTCATCATCTCCCACGGCCCGATCCCGACCATGGAAATGGGCGCCATGACCATGGAATTCAAGCAACCGGCCGCCGGGTTGCCGCGCGAGCTCAAGGCGGGCGACATCGTGAGCTTCGAGTTCCAGTTGAACAGCGCCGGCGAGCTGCAGCTGACCCGCATCGCGCCGCTGGCCCAAAATGCGCCCCGGCCCATCGCCAAGCCGGAGATGAAGCCTGAGCACGACCACTCGAAGGGAATGCCGAAATGATCGCCCGGCTCATCCGCTGGTCCATCGCCAACCGCTTCCTGGTGCTGCTGACCACCGTCATCGTCAGCGCCTGGGGCGTGTGGGCGGTGCTGAAGACGCCCGTGGACGCGCTGCCGGACCTGTCCGACGTGCAGGTCATCATTCGCACCACCTGGCCCGGCCAGGCGCCGCAGATCGTCGAGAACCAGGTCACCTATCCCCTCACCACCACCATGCTGTCGGTGCCGGGGGCGAAGACGGTGCGCGGCTATTCGTTCTTCGGCGACTCCTTCGTCTATGTGCTGTTCGAGGACGGCACCGATCTCTACTGGGCGCGCTCGCGCGTGCTCGAGTACCTGAACCAGGTGCAGTCGCGCCTGCCCGCCAATGCCAAGCCCGCCCTCGGGCCCGATGCCACCGGCGTGGGCTGGGTGTACGAGTACGCGCTGGTGGACAGGAGCGGCAAGTACGACCTGTCGCAACTGCGCGCCTACCAGGACTGGTTCCTCAAGTACGAGCTGAAGACGGTGGCCGACGTGGCCGAGGTGGCCAGCGTCGGCGGCTTCGTCAAGCAGTACCAGATCGTGCTCGATCCGGAGCGGCTGCGCGCCTACAACATTCCGCATGGCCGCGTCATCGAGGCGGTGAGCCGCGCCAACCAGGAGACCGGCGGCTCGGTGCTGGAACTGGGCGAGGCCGAGTACATGGTGCGCGCCAGCGGCTACCTGAAATCCCTGGACGACTTCCGCAAGATTCCGCTGATGACGAGCGACACTGGCGTGCCGGTGAAGCTGGGCGACGTGGCGCGGGTGCAGGTGGGACCGGAACTGCGCCGCGGCATCGCAGAGTTGAACGGCGAGGGCGAGGTGGCCGGCGGCGTCATCGTCATGCGCTCGGGCAAGAACGCGCTGTCCACCATCGCAGCGGTCAAGGAGAAGCTGGCGTCGCTCACGGCCTCGCTGCCGACAGGCGTCGAGATCGTGCCCACCTACGACCGCTCCGACCTCATCAAGCGCGCGGTGGACAACCTCAACCGCAAGCTGGTGGAGGAATTCATCGTCGTCGCCCTGGTGTGCGCGGTGTTCCTGTTCCACCTGCGCTCGGCCTTCGTCGCCATCGCCTCGCTGCCGCTGGGCGTGCTGATGGCCTTCATCGTCATGCACTACCAGGGGGTCAATGCGAATATCATGTCGCTGGGCGGCATCGCGATTGCCATCGGCGCCATGGTGGACGCGGCGGTGGTGATGATCGAGAACGCCCACAAGAAGCTGGAGGCCTGGCGCCATGCGCACCCGGGCGAAACGCTGACCGGTCCGCAGCACTGGCTGGCCGTCGGCGATGCGGCCATCGAGGTGGGGCCGGCGCTGTTCTTCTCGCTGCTCATCATCACCCTGTCCTTCATCCCGGTGTTCACCCTGGAGGCGCAGGAGGGGCGCCTGTTCTCGCCGCTGGCCTACACCAAGACTTACGCCATGGCGGCGGCGGCGGGGCTGTCGGTGACGCTGATCCCGGTGCTGATGGGCCTGCTGATCCGCGGTCGCATCCCCGACGAACAGAAGAATCCACTCAACCGCTTCCTCATCGCCCTCTACCGGCCGCTGCTGGACGGGGTGCTGCGCTATCCGAAGACGACGCTGGTGGCCGCCGTGCTGCTGGCCGTGGCGACGATCTACCCCGCCAGCCGCATCGGCGGCGAGTTCATGCCGCCGCTCGACGAGGGCGACCTGCTCTACATGCCGTCGGCATTGCCGGGCCTCTCCGCCGGCAAGGCCCAGGAGGTGCTGCAGCAGACCGACAAGCTGATCATGAGCGTGCCGGAAGTGAAGCAGGTGTTCGGCAAGATCGGCCGCGCCGAGACCGCCACCGACCCGGCGCCGCTGGAAATGGTAGAAACCACCATCCAGTTCAAGCCGCGCGAGGAATGGCGTCCCGGCATGACGCCTGAGAAGCTGGTGGAGGAGCTGGATCGCACGGTGAAGCTGCCGGGCCTGGCCAACATCTGGGTGCCGCCGATCCGCAACCGCATCGACATGCTGGCCACCGGCATCAAAAGCCCGGTGGGCGTCAAGGTGGCGGGCACGGAGTTGTCCCAGATCGACCGCATCACCGGCGACATCGAGCGCGTGGTGAGGAACGTGCGCGGGGTGAGCTCGGCGCTGGCGGAACGGCTCACCGGCGGGCGCTACATCGACGTGAACATCAACCGCGACAGCGCCGCCCGCTACGGCATGAACATCGCCGACGTGCAGAGTATCGTCGCGGCGGCCATCGGCGGCGACAACATCGGCGAGACCATCGAGGGCCTGCAGCGCTTCCCCATCAACGTGCGCTACCCGCGCGAGGTACGCGACTCGGTGGACAAGCTGCGCAGCCTGCCCGTGCTCACCGAGCGCGGCGCCCAGATCCCGCTCGCCGCGGTGGCCGACATCCGCATCACCGACGGCCCGCCGATGTTGAAGAGCGAGAACGCGCGCCTGTCAGGCTGGGTGTATGTGGACATCCGCGGCCGCGACCTGAGCTCCGCGGTGCGCGACATGCAGCGGGCCGTGGCCAGGGAGGTGAAGCTGCCGCCCGGCTACTCGGTGTCCTGGTCCGGGCAGTTCGAATACCTGGAGCGTGCCACGGCCAAGATGAAGGTGGTGGTGCCTTTCACCCTGCTCATCATCTTCGTACTGCTCTACCTCACCTTCGCCCGCTTCGATGAGGCGCTGCTCATCATGGCCACGCTGCCCTTCGCCCTGGTCGGCGGCTTTTGGCTCATGTACTTCCTCGGCTATTCCATGTCGGTGGCGAGCGCCGTGGGTTTCATCGCGCTGGCCGGGGTGGCGGCGGAGTTCGGCGTCGTCATGCTGATCTACCTCAAGCATGCCTGGCAGGCGCGTCAGGAGAACGGGGTGCCGCTCACCCGCGAGCTGCTCGACGAAGCCATCCGCGAAGGCGCGGTGCTGCGGGTGCGGCCCAAGGCGATGACGGTGGCGGTGATCCTCGCCGGCCTGTTCCCCATCATGTGGGGCGGCGGCACCGGCTCCGAGGTCATGCAGCGCATCGCCGCGCCCATGGTAGGCGGCATGATCACGGCGCCGCTGCTGTCCATGTTCGTCATCCCGGCGGCGTATCAGTTGATGCGTCGGCGGCGGCTGCCAGGGCAAGTTGGCTGATGAGGACATTTGCATTGTCGCCCGCCAGCCCATCCCGCCCGTGAAAAATCAATATTTCGGCGACGTGAACGACTACGTGACGTACGGCCTGCTGCGCTGCTTCGCACAGGCCGGCTTTCGCATCGGCGTGTGCTGGATGCTCACGCCCGATGATTCACGTCCGGATGGCGGCAAGGTCGGCTATCTGTCCCGCCCGGACGACTGGAAGCATCACGATCCCGGTCTGTTCGCGCATCTGTCGCGAACGCTCGGCTGCGCCGATGGCAGACATGTGCGCCACATCGAAGCAAGGGGTCATATTCCCAATGCCCGCTTCTATGGCGCGTTCGTTCCCGATTCCAGGGCGCAGCGCGCCGTCTGGTACAGGAATGCGCTTGCCCACCTCAAAGGCTCGGATCTTTTGTTCTTCGATCCCGACAACGGCGTCGAAATCGCCTCCAAGTCCATCGGACAGAAGGACTCGTCGAAGTACGTCTATTGGCAGGAATTGACCGAGGGTTGGGCACACGGCCAGTCCGTGCTCGTCTTCCAGCATTTCCCGCGCGTGAAGCGGGACGACTACATTCACCGCCGGGTGCGCGAGATGCAGGCTCGCTTGCCGGGTTCGTCGGTCATCGCGCTTCGCTCCTCGAACGTGCTCTTTCTCCTCGCCTATCGCGCCGCCTGCTCCGCCCGCGTCAGCAAGGCCGTCGGGCTGACAGCAACGAGGTGGGCACGCCGTGTCTGGATGCACCCCTGCGATCCGCCATTCCCCCGCTCGGAGTCGCGAGGTGCCTCGCGCCGGTCCCCTACATTGCATCCAGGGGGCTGACTACGCCGCAGGCACCAGACGATACGGGAACAGCAGCGCCGACAGCGCAACAGAACAGGAAATCGGATAGATTCACAACTTTGGACTTTGCTAAGCGCCAATCGGCACTAAAGCTGGGGGCAGGTTTCCCTAACCACACGCTGCGCACTGACGCGCAAATCGCGTCGCTGCCTCGCGCGCGGGTGAGCGCGACACGTTGGGCGTGATCGAGACCATGGACGATTGCTGCATCGATAAGACCTGCGCCATCGAACGGCTGCGCGAGCGCCAAACGACGACTCTCCGTCTCGTTCTGCTGGTGAACGCTGCGATGTTCGTCGTTGAGCTCGCATCCGGCTTGCTCGCCGGGTCCGTAGCCTTGCTCGCCGACTCGCTCGACATGCTCGGCGATGCGCTCGTCTATGGCTTCAGTCTTTACGTTGTCGCGCGAGGCCCCCTCTGGAAGGCTCGGGCCGCGGTGGCAAAAGCAGGGGTGATGGGGCTGTTCGGCGCGTTCGTCTTTGGACAGCTTGTGTACAAGCTCATCTTTCCTCAGCTCCCGACGGTCGAGACGATGGGTGGTGTGGGTGTTCTTGCACTCGTCGCCAACGGCGTTTGCTTTGCCTTGCTTTGGCGCCACCGTGCCGAGGACATCAACATGAGATCGGTCTGGCTCTGCTCGCGCAATGACCTGATAGCAAACGTGTCGGTGTTGTTCGCGGCCTTGGCGGTGTGGCTGACTCTTTCTCCTTGGCCGGACATCGTGGTCGGAGCGCTCATCTGCGGCGTGTTTCTTCGCTCGGCTGTCCTTGTTGCCCGCGAAGCACGTGCCGAGCTGGTGCTGAATCACGCCCGGCAAACCGCTGCAACGGACGCGCCGGAAGCGGCGCGCCGCTGAGCCGGAAAGTTTTGGGCACCACACTTCTAGCCACCTGGAGAGAACCCATGTCCCGGCCGGTCTATGCTCTGAATCTGTTCGACGTATCGAACAAGGAAGAGTACATGGCGTATTCGCGACGATCTGCCAAGGAGGTTCAGGCGCACGGCGGGCGCGTCGTCGCTCTCGGCAAGTTCTGCGCCTCTGCAGCCGGAAGCATCGAGCCTCGAACAGTCCTGATCCTCGTTGAGTGGGAATCGAAAGAAGCCTTTGACAGCTACTGCAACGACCCCGCCCTTGCGGATCTGCACCCGCATCGGATCAACGGAACGAGCAACTACATCTGGCACCTCTTCGACAAACTCGAAGACCTGAAGCCCATCCTGAAGTAACCGTTGTCGCGCGCGTCGGGCGGGACGGCTTCATTCGAAGCCGGACGCAGGCGCGCCTGCCGGGTTCGTCGGTTACCGCGCTGCGATCCTCGCGCGTGCTCTTTCTGCCGGCCTATCGCGCCGCCTGCGCGGCGCGCTTGGAAAAGGCCGTGGGACTGGTCCCAGCGCGCGATGGGCCCACCGCGTCTGGATGCACCCCTGCGCGACGCAGTTGCCGCAAGCGGACGCGCGGAGCGGCGCACCGGCCCTCCAGATTGCATCCAGCGGGCCGAGCACACGGCCGCCGCCAGCCGGGCGAGGAGACGCCCCGCGGCGGCGCCTGAGCACTCCAACGGGCGTACAACGCATTGAAGCGAATAAAATATCGCACCCAATAGACATACTGCCGTTCCGTGCGTATGCTGTCGTGCTTATAACGGATGCGCTCGCGCACCTGGTCGAGCAGCCGGACGGACTTCAGCCGCGGCGCGTCGGGAGCGGGCAACACCGGCCTGCGGCGTTTGTCGGTTTGGTTAGTACTGTACATAACAACAGTCTATGCATTCTCACCTCGTCAATGCAAGGGTTCCGGCGCGCGCCGTTTCCAGGATATGGCGCACGCCGCTGCGAAACGCCGCGCCTACGCGCGCTACAACACGTTGGGCCTTTCTTCGCCTTGTCCCTTAATTGCGCGGACAAAAAATGGTGGTTTTCACCGACGCTCAACTTGATCAACACATCCGTCGGCGCCCCTCGGTACAGATCATTTGCCTCGGAGCATACCTACAGCACCCTTTGTTTGTGGCGAGTGACGTCCTTGCGGTTCCGCTTTCCGCCTCGGGATGCGGCGATCTCGCAAATCTCTTCGGCGAATACATCTCCATGGACTTGGACATACATATCTCGGTGAACGAAGTGGAGGAATTCAAGCACCTCTGGAAGGACACGTCCCCTAGCGTCGTGCTCGTTTGGCATCCGACACATGACGCAAGTACTGAGGAATTGGAAAGATCCGCGGACAGATCTTTCGCAAGAGCAAAACGCAATCTCTCCCTAGTTACCGGAGACAGATTCGATGTTGTCGGGACAATAGTGCTGCACGATAACGGGCAGGTCTACAAGCTGTCCCCCCGTAGAAGCAAACAACGCCAACGCCTTTGGGTTTCGAGAGAGGCGGCGCTTAACTTTCAACAGACGGTTGTACGCCTTGCTGAGCGGTCAGAAGCAGATTCAAGAATTGCGCTGGCTCTTCAGATGTATTTGGATTCCGCGAATGAAGGCAGTGAAGAGTTCAGAATAGTGAAGTTCTATAACGTACTTGAATGCCTCGCTTCGAATTACAAGACGGACGGCGTCGGTTCAAGGGACGCTGTACGCCAAATGTTAAACGCCACCGCGGGTCAACATTGGGCAGTAGAGTTTAGGGGTACGCACATTCAATTCGACTTGATTGCTGTTGCCGGAAGATTTCGTGACGCACTTATGCATGGTTCGAGGATCGATAGGGACACCTTTAGCGTCAACGACCGCGGAGTCATCGATGTATTGGCATGGGAGCCATTCAAGATCGCGGATCAATTGCACCAAGTCGTGGACGACGCGCTTTGGCGAATCGCCACAGAATAAAGGTCCCCTTTTCATGGCAACTTTTAGGCCCGTGCTCAAACGACGATCACGTGTTTCAAGCAACGAGGGTCTGGAGAGAGTGCCCAACAGGCCGTTGCACCCGATGCTCAGGAGCGGCGCTGCGCGCCTTCCCTCGGCCGGGCGAACGGCGGCGTTGAGGCTGTAGAAAAACCCGGTCAGGGAGATTACTTGTGCATACTGTCCGAAGACGACCGCTCAGAGTCGCCCACGATCGACGATCGGAGTGTCGGGAGGGGTCGGGGCACCCCGAAAAATGGTGCGCTCCCGGCCCACGGGGAGTTTTTCTACACCTTCGTTGGGCCGCATATTGATGCGCATCGAGAACAGCCGCGCCGTCCTGCCGATCGCCGATCTGTGGCGGTCGTCTGATGCCGCTGTATGGGACGCCGCTCTTGCCCGGTACTGGGATTTCATCCTGCCTCGGAATCTTGAACTTGAACGCACTCTGGAGCGTCTTGACGCCCGCCGCGTCCTAAGCCTCGATGCTTCTGGTGGTATCAATTCCTGCTCACCGACTATTTCCGCTGGAAGTACACTGCGCCGAATCGCTACGCCACGACAACGCGCCAACTGAGGCGCTACCTTGTCGACGACGGTCTGAGGGAACTCGATGCGATCCGGGAACGGTTGCTGAACCTGGATCCGACAAACATTCGGGGTGGGCTAAAGGCGGCATGCGAGATTCGTGGTCTAGGCACCGCAGGCGCCTCTGGCCTCCTCGCACTGCTGTATCCCGAGACGTTCGGAACCGTTGATCAATTCGTCGTAAAAGCGCTGTGCGGCGTCAAAGACATGCCCGAAGCCGCGACAATTGCGCGCATGAACCCGTACTCTTTGAGCATCACGAACGGCGTTTGCCTGATTACCATCATGCAGCGAAGGGCTGCCGAGAACAACGCGATCTTCGGCACCTCGACGTGGACCCCGCGCAACATCGACAAAGTGCTGTGGACGTACGGCAGGTAGAGATCCTCTTTGATATGCAGCCCAACTACGGCATGCAGGCGACGCCGGTCAACTTCGTGCCGTTTCATCAGCGCGCCCGCCGGCGGCCGCGTTTGCATCCGACCACCGCGCCGGTCGAGGGCCAGGGGGAACTGGGGTTGTGATGCGCGGGGCCCATTTGTGGTATGTTTAGGCTGGTTGTCTAGTTTGATAACCGGAATGGTACTCGAGGTGTCTCATGCGAACGATCGGTGCGTTCGAAGCGAAAACCCGTCTCTCCCAGCTGCTCGATCAGGTCGAGGCCGGAGAAACCGTGATCATTACCCGGCACGGAGAACCGGTGGCTGAACTGGTTCCCGCGCGGCCCAAGCGTGACCAGGCGACCATCCGAATGCTGATCGAGGACATCCGTCAGTCCCGCAAGGGCAAGGATCGGGGCGCCGCAGCTGGAACCACCATTACCAATCTGAAATCCGCAGGCAGGAAGTACTGATGCCGGCCACAGTGGCGCCGGTGGGCATGGTCGTCGACTGCTCGGTGGCACTGGCCTGGCACCTGGACGACGAGAAGACTACGTTCACGGAGCGCGTGCTTGATCTGCTGCCGAGCACTGAGGCCTGGGTGCCGGCGCTGTGGCGGCTGGAGTTTGCCAATGCCCTCCTCGTCGCCCAGCGGCGCGGACGCATCTCCGAGGAATGGCGGGCCACGGTGATCGAGCAGGCGAGCCGTCTGCCCATCGGGGTGGATACGCACTTGGTGTCCCTTGCCCAGATCAGTGAACTGGCCGCCCGTTACCAGCTCACGACCTACGATGCCGCCTATCTCGAACTGGCCCTGCGGCGCAAGCTGACGCTGGTCACGCTCGACGCGGATCTGGTCCGTGCCATGCGCGCGGCGGACGGGACGCTCCTCACGGACACCGGACGTTATCCCGTGGTGCCCAAACGCAGGAAGAAGTGAGCCAGGCCGTCAATGGCGCGGATGCAACCATTGACTTCCTGAAAGGCGTCTTCGGCGCCATCGAGCTGCGCAAATTTCCCGACGAATCCGGCAAGCTCATGCATGCCGAGGTTCGGATCGATGATGCCGTGATCATGCTTGCCGATCCCGCACTTCCCGATTGGCCGGCGGTCTCCAGTTACGTGCATCTCTATGTCAGGGATGTCGATGCGACATCCCGCAAGGCCTTGGCAGCGGGCGCGGTCTCGGCGCAGGAGCCGGTCAAGAAGCAGGATGAAGACAAGCGCGGCGGCGGCCTCCCACGTATAGCGCTGGGCGGCACCACGGCGGCGCGATCGAGCTGCACTACAATCTCCTTCCTTGCGAAGCGAACGAAGAGGCCGCATGTACCTACCTCAGCATTTCGAAGAACCACGAATCGAGGCGCTTCGCCGCGTCATCTCCGAGTACCCGCTTGGCGTACTCGTGCTCAATGGTCCGCATGGCCTCGATGCCAATCATCTGCCCTTTGAGCTGAACCCGAATGCCGGTGAGCGCGGGTCTCTGCTTGCGCATGTGGCGCGCGCGAATCCTCTGTGGCAGGAGGCCAAAGATGGCGACGAGGCTCTCGTCATCTTTCGCGCTGCGAATGCCTACATCTCGCCGAACTGGTATCCGAGCAAGCACGAGCTGCACCGGCAAGTGCCGACGTGGAACTACCAGGCCGTCCATGTCCATGGACGGATCAAGATCCGCGACGACGAGCGGTTCGTACGCGGTGTCGTAGCGCGCCTGACGCGCGTGCATGAGGCGCGTGCCGGGTCGGACAGGCCCTGGAAGATGACCGATTCCTCGAAGGAGTACATCGATCAGATGCTGGCTGCCATCGTCGGTATCGAGATCGCGATCACCAAGCTGATCGGCAAGTGGAAGCTCAGCCAAAACCGTGAGCAACGTGATCGCATCAGCGCGGCCGAGGAGTTGCGCAAGCGTGGCGAACATGTGACGTCCGCGGCGATGCTGAACGCTGTCGTGACCAAGGACTGATGCCGCCCGACCACGCCGTGGGGCAGAGCCCCGCAAACGTGCCGTTTGCGGCGTCCTGCGGCGCGTCTGGGGCCGGCGGCGATGCGGCTTCGCAAGATCAGGACAGCGACTGACCTGCCCTATGCCGGCCATACCGATCGGAAGCAGATCAACCTGTCACGTCGTGGAGAAAATCGCCACTGCTCCGGCGCATCGTGGCACATGCGTCGCGCCGTGCGACCGGCGTGATCCCGATCACGCATATCCTTCAGCTTTTGTCACGGTGGCCGTTAACTCGGGCTGGACGCAATTCAAGCGAGGCAGGCCATGAGCGGTGACGGTTCCGACAACGAAAACAGACGCATCTATCGGCTCGACCCGTGCTGGCCGGTGCTTCCTGGTCCGCGCTACCGCGGGCTGGTTTGGAACCATGAATGCGTCCGCGACGGCACACTCGTCACGACCAGCGGCGTCGTGGCACTCAAGGACGGGCGTGTGACGACGCGCTCCGGCTCCGTATACCAACTCGGCCACATGTTCGCCTCCGAGCAGGAGGCGCTGGAGCGGGCCGCCCAGCACCTGCGTGCCGACGCGCTGCCACCGCCGCAGGAACTGCAGGTGATCGACCTCGAAAGCGACGATCCGGCGCTGCTCGAAACCTTTACCCACGAACGACTCCTCGACACCGCGAGCTGAGCGGCCTACGGCGGCGCGGCGCGACGACGTGCGCCGCACCCGGTGATCTCCCGGCGCGCGTCTCGTCCATCGCTTCAGGAACACGAACCCGGCGCCGTCCGTGCAGCGCGCCCGCGCGGTTGCACGCGACCGCCAAAACCCGTACCGTGGCAGCCGGCGTGCTGCCGGGCCGCCGATCGGCACGGGCACGGCAACGCGTCTACCGTCTTGGCAATGGAGGGTCCGCCCATGAAACGCATGCTTCCTGTGGTGTCCGTGCTGGCGCTTTGCGCGTCTTCGGCCGTGCTGGCCGCCGATGGTCTGGTGGGCGTCAAGAGCCCGCATCCAGCCAAGGAAACGATGAACCGGTTCGAGGAAACCGCCAAGCAGAGGGGCCTGAACATCTTTGCGCGCATCGACCACGCGGCGGGCGCGGCGAAGGTGGGCAAAACCCTGCGCGCCACGGAAGTGCTGATCTTCGGTAATCCCCAGGGCGGGACGCCGTTCATGGAGTGCGCGCAATCGGTGGGCATCGACCTGCCGCTCAAGGCGCTGGTGTGGGAGGACGCCCAGGGCCAGGTCTGGCTCGGCTACAACGATCCCGCCTATCTGGCGCGGCGGCATGGCGCCGCCGAGTGTCCCGCGGTGGCAGGGCTTACCAAGGCCCTGGCCGGTCTCGCGGAAGCTGCCACAGCGCGCTGAGCCGACCCGCGCCGCCGCCCCGGCCGCACCATGGCGGGGCATGCGTCGATGCCGGCCGGCGCGTCGTGGCTGCTCGCTACTGCCGCGCTGTCACGAATTGCAACAGCAGTTGGTACAAGTGGCTGTTTTCGCTTGATCCAGGTCAAGCCCGGGCCCTCCGGGGACTATCGAGCGCCGTAAACGTACCGGGTCCGAACCTTGCTCATCTCCCGTTGAACACGCCACCCGGCCAGCGCCGGTGCGGTGCCACGGGCAACGGAGAAGACGATGAGCGAGCTGTTTGCGGTTCTGCTTTCCTGGGCAGTCACGCTGTCGGGCTATCCGGCACCCGAGGTGGCGCCGGAAGTCGTGCGCGTGCCCCATCGCTTTTTCGTCGAGAAGGCCTGCGGCGGCCAGGAATGCAAGGTCTTCGGCTGGTACGCCGGCGGCCGGGAGCTTTACCTGGACGAGCGCATGGATCCCGAGCGCGATCTGCTTGCCGCCTCGGTGGTGGTGCACGAGATGGTGCACTACCTGCAGGGCATTGCCCACGAGGGCATTGCGTCAGGAACAGGCGCCGCGTTCGGGGAGCCGCCGCCGTGCACCCAGGCCATCGACATGGAGCGCCAGGCCTATGCCGTGCAGCGCGAGTTCCTGCACCGCTACGGCGTCTATCAGCCGGTGGGCGTTTCCATGCTGCGCGTGGGATGCGAGGAGCATTGACCGGCGCCCGTGAGCACAATCAAAACGAATTGAGCAGCGCGAGCAGCAGCAGCGCGTAGGCGACACCGCCCTTCCATCGCCAGAGGCGCAAGACGAGATAACCGAGCGCTGCGAACACCACCCCCAACCCCAGCCATACCGACCAGGACACATTCGACAGCGTGCTCAGCAGGCCCGACTGGCGTTGCGCGTCCTCGAACACGACCAGGCCGCTCTCGTCACCGGCGACGATGTAGGCGGCAAGCGCGCGCAGCTTGTCGCCGTTGCCGACATCGACCGCTGCGCCGTGACTGCCGGCAACGAACTGCAGATTGCGGATCCGTCCGCTCGCCTCCGAAGCGTCCTGGAAGCCGCGGAAGCCGGCGGAGCCGAGATCGAGGAAGCCTGTCGTCGGCTTGCGTCCGAGCCAGTCGGCCACCTGCTCGAAGAGCTTGGGAAAAATCGCCACCACCCAGTCGCCCGAGGCCACGGAATTGCGCACCTGACGTACGCGCCCTTCGTCGATCAGCTCGCGCCAGGGATAGTGTTTGGGCACGACGCTGCCGGCGAAAAAAACGCGCCCGGCGCGCAGCGTCGCGTACTGCTGCAGCGCGCTGGCAAGGATGTAGGTACCGTTGCTGTGGCCGACGAAGTCGAATTCGTCGGCGCGCGGATAGTGGGCGAGATTTTCGGTGTACTCGTCCATGAAGGTGCGCACGTTCCTCTGCCGGTCCCAGTAGAACAGGAAGGGCAGCATGGGGAAGTAGCCGTACTTCGGCGGCACCACGGCGATGCCAGACTGCGCCGGCGGCGCCGCGCGGGTGATCGCCTCGCGCAGCGGCTCGGTCCATTCGCCGTAGTCGCGGATGCCGTGCATCAGATACACCATGCGGCGAATGCTCAGGTCCTCGGCCGGGCGCTCGACCTTGTCGATGTCCAGCTTGTCCAGCGCGCCCAGCAGCGCCCAGCGCACCGACTGGCTGCGGCTGTTGTGGCTGGTGGTCGCGGCCGCGGCGAGCACCTGGGAGATCTCGGCATGATCGGTGTTGGGCAGGGTGACGAAGCGCACATCCTTGGCTGCCGCCAGGTCGACGCTGTCCTCGCGCGAAACGATGTCGTCCCGATCGCCCAGCAGTTGCAGGACGACGGGCAACGTGCGCCGGCCCTCCAGTACTTCGGGGTTGCGCGCCAGCCGGATCCACTGCACCCGGGAGTCGGCGATGAAGGGTGCGCCGCGCTGCATGGACAGGATCAGTTGACCCGTGCCGGTCAGGCGGGCGAATTTCTCCCCCACCCAGATGCCGATGTACTTGCCGAGTGTCATCTCCCGCGGCCGTGGCTCGATCGACCAGCCGCGGTTGATGCCGGCGAGCGAAACGAAGCGCTCGACGCGGTCCACCCAGTCGCGCTTGCCGCGGGCACCGAAGCGGGCACGATCCTCTTCCAGGCCGTAGCCCCACAGCAACGCCTTGCGCAGGATCATCGCCCCCATGCTGTGGCCGACGATGACGATGGACGCATAGGCGTTGCGGGTATGCGCGGCGTGGATCTCGCGCTCGAGCTGATTGGCGATGCCGTAAGGATCGCTGTTGCTGAACAGGCCGACGGGATAGCGGGGCACGAGCAGGTCCGCGCCCGGAAACAGTTCCTTTGCCAGCGCGACCACGGGGTCGATGCCCTCGCGCCCGCTCAGCCCATGCACCAGCACGACCAGCGTCCTTGCGCCGGCGGTGGGATGCAGGACCACTTCGCCCTCGTCGTCGGGCACCAGATAGCGCAGCACGACGACCAGCACAACGGTCACGGCCGCCGCCGTCCACCACAGCCAACGGTTTCGACGCATCGTCGCTTGCCTTCCCTTCGTCTTGTTCGACATCTCGGCCGACCGTCCTGCCGCGGCCGCACCGTCGCACTTGCATCGGTCATGTTTCCGGGCGAAGTGTAGCGCGTATCGCGGCCGCGATCAGCGCCCAAACCGACGGCCGGGCGTGCACCGGCTATCGAAGTCGGGCAAACTGGTGCAAGCTATCGCCTCAAGGGAAGTGAATCCCCGGCGACCACGCGCCCGCCGCCGCGCGCAGGGGAACACGGGAGGAGGACGACGATGAAAGGCTTGTGCGCGCTGATTGTGCTCGCCGCTGCCCTGCCGGCGCTGGCAGCCGATCTGCCCAAGGGCGATTGCGCCCGCCCGGTGGCGGCCACCGACCTGTCGGCGTGCGACTTGAGCCGGGCCAAGCTGGCGGGGCGCGACCTGCGTGGTGCACGCTTCGCCGGCGCCAAGCTGGAGAATACCGACCTGCGCAAGGCGCGTCTGGACGGGGCGGATTTCAGCCGCAGCAATGCCAAGTGGGCCAACTTCACCGGGGCGCAGCTTGCCAAGGCGGATTTCCGCGACGCCGATCTCTTTCATGCCACCTTCGACGATGCCGATCTGTCCGACGCGCGCCTGGGCGGCGCCAATCTCTTCGGCGCCAATCTGATCAACACCCGCGCGCCGCGGGCGGATTTCGGCGGTGCCTATCTCAAGGACATCCTCATGGAAGGCATCGACATCTCCGGCGGCTCGATGAAGGGGTGCTATACCTTTCGCGGCGTGCTTTCCGGCGCCAAGCTGGTCGGCACCGATCTTTCCGGCGCCGATCTGACAGGCGCCGCGGCCGAAAGCGCCGACTTCTCCAAAGCGCGCCTGGTGGGGACGAAACTCCTCGGGGCAACCCTGCGTCAGGCGGTCTTCACCGATGCCGACATGGCCCAGGCGGATCTCGCCAATGCCGACGTCTGGAATGCCAATTTCAGCGGCGCGCGCAATCAGCCGCCCTCGGTGCAGGAGGCCCTGATCGAGCCCTTCGTCGTGCGCGAGCGGCGCTGAGCCGGCGCGCGCAGGCGGGGGGTGAGCGTCGACGTGCGTCACATCCGCGCGCGGGCGACGATGGTTCTCTTTGCATGGCTAGCGAGTCTGCCAGCCTCGGCCGAGGACGCGGGGAGGACGTTGCCGCCGGTGGTCGAGAACTCGCTCGGCATGAAGTTCGTCCTGATCCCCTCCGGCACGTCCCTGATGGGCAGCGACGAGCGTCCCGAGGCGTTGGCCGCGGCCTATCCCCAGTACGAGCGCCGGCGCCTAGTGCGGCTCGGCGACGAGGCGCCGGTGCATCGCGTGCGCATCACCCGCGCCTTCTACCTCGGCCAGCATGAGGTGACGGTGGGCCAGTTCCGCCGTTTCGTCGAAGCCTCCGGCTACGTGCCGGAGGCCGAGACCGACGGCACGGGCGGCTACGGCTACAACGCCAGCTACGATCCGGCGACCTCGGCGCGCGGCGACGCCTTCGACGGAAGGCATCCGAAGTACTCCTGGCGCAACCCCGGCTTTCCCCAGTCGGACGACCATCCGGTGGTGAACGTCACCTGGAACGATGCCGTGGCGATGAGCGAGTGGCTCAGCGCGAAGGAAGGGAAGAAATATCGCTTGCCCACCGAAGCCGAATGGGAATACGCCTGCCGGGCCGGCACCCGCACGCGCTATCACGGCGGCGATGATCCGCAGACGCTGACGGCGGTCGCCAACACCTTCGACGTCGATTCGATGCAGCACTGGCCGCGCTGGCAGGCGTTCGCGCTCGCCGGCCACGACGGCTTCGAATTCACCGCACCCGTGGGCAGCTTCGCGCCGAACGCATTCCATCTCCATGACATGCATGGCAACGTCTGGGAGTGGGTCGCCGACTGGTACGACGAGAACTACTACGCGCGCGCGCCGACCGACGATCCCCAGGGTCCCGCGACCGGCAACGTGCGCGTGCGCCGCGGCGGTTCCTGGCACACTTGGGCATTGTATGCCCGCTGCGCGTTTCGCAACTGGAATACACCTGCCTCACGCTACACCCTGCTCGGCATGCGGTTGGTGCGCGAAGCCGACGAATCCGGCCGCTCAGCCCGCGCCGCCTCTCCTGGCAGGCGGCATTCCGCGGATTTCGGCCGGCGCGCGCCGAATGTGAAATCCGTCACAAATGCGCGCCGCAGTCCGCCGCAGAACCGCGTCTCCCGTCTGCGGAGAATGCTCTCCACGCTGATCGATAGTTCCCCGCGCTTACGCATCGGCCCCGATCGCGTAGTCGTGCGGCCCCGCATGCGGGGTGCGTATTCCCACGGAGGCCCTGACGAGGAGACGACAAATGAATGCCAATCTCATGAGAGCACTGATGCACGTTTTGCTGGCCGCCGCTGCCCTGCCCGTTGCGGCGGCCGACGACACCACGGCCTGTTCGCGCGCCGGGACATCGCCCGCAGACACCGCGATGCGGGAAATGGGCGAGCACCCGGCGGTGCTGGTTCTCCGCAACTGGGACAAACGCGGCTATGACTTTGCCTCGAAGTTCTATCTGCATCCTGCAAGGCTGGCTCTGGAGTCCGTGCCGCCGCGAGAAATGGAAGACCACCCGGCGGTGCTGGTTGCCCCGACGTGGAGCGAGCGCGGCCCCGAGACGACGGCGAAGATTGCAGTGCATCCGGCGCTCCTGCCGAGGGCGAAGGCGGCCCTGCCCGCGGAACCCGGCATGGCGCTCGACCGACCGGCAGGGTACGTGCCCGTCGCCGCCGTGAAGCACGATGTCGATCCGGCGTCAGCGCACTAGGCCTGAAAGAGCGCACGCAAACCGCTACGCGGCAGGCTCAAGCATCCAGGCGCTGTGCTCGCCGTTGCCATGAGAGCGGACGGCACTCGCGCAACAAGGGCACTCAGGCGGGCGCTCGTTTCGGCGTCGATTGCCGCCGGCACCTTGCCTGCCGCGGTGTTTGCCGGCGACGCGCCGCTCTCCCGCGAAGATGAGGTAGCCGTCACCGAGGCCTGGCGGACCGTGCGCCAACTGGACTGCGCGCGCTGCCACGGCCGGGACCACGACGGTCTTGCCGCCCCGTCGGTGCTGCAATTTGTCCGCAGCCAAAGCCGCGAACGCTTCGACCGGATCATGCTCGACGGCGATCCGCCGCGCGGCATGCCCGGTTACGGCCACCTGCCCCGGGTCGCGGACAACATCGACGGCATCTACCGCTACTTTCTCCTGCGCGCCAACGGTGCCATCGGGCGCGGACAGCCGTTCGCAACGCCAGTGATGCCGCAGCGACCCGAAATCTCGCAGAGTCCACTACCGAAAACGAGTACCGGCGCCCGAGAAGACCCGTAGATCGAAACACGCTGAGGCGGAGAGGGGCCGCTGCCCGTACCTCGCGACCTAACCTACTTGCGGCCCGTCCTTTGCGCACGATCCAGTTGCTCTTTCTCCAGTTGCTTTTTCGCCAGAGCTGACCTTGAATGCAATCAAGGTATGCCAGCAGGGACATTGCGGCGGTAACAAGACCGACGAGGCAATGAGATCACTCGGTCGATGGCCTCCGTCATTGGGTTGTCGTCGATACGGTACGCTTGAAGAAGACCTGCTGGCGGGATCGACTGCAGTATCAGCGACAGACGCGAGCTCAGAAATTCTCTCCACTTCCGTTGAGGCAACGCCTTCCATACCGGGGAGTCGACAATGGCAAGTCCCGAATACATAGTCGTCGGATCTGGCGCCGGCGGCGGACCGGTCGCCGCGCGTCTGGCCGAACGCGGGCATCGCGTCCTGCTCCTAGAAGCTGGGGGTGAGGACGAGCCTTGGACCTATCAGGTACCGGTGTTTCATGGACGCGCCACCGAGGACGAGGCGATGCGCCTCGATCACTACGTTCGCCACTACAAGGACGAAGCGCGCCAGGAGCGGGACCCGAAGTACCTGAGGGAGCGCAATGCCGGTCGGTTCGGGGTCTTCTATCCGCGAGCCCGTACGCTGGGAGGCTGCACGGCACACTATGCCATGATCATCGTCCGGCCCCACGACAGCGCGTGGCGAGCGATCGCCAACGCAACCGGGGACAAGAGCTGGGATCCGGAAGCCATGAACAAATACTTCGAGCGCGTAGAACGCTGCCTATATCTCCCACCCGGTTCCGGTGGCGGACATGGCAACAACGGGTGGCTGCCGACCCGGTTCGCGGATACTTTCGACCTCGTCGGCGAGGCTATTCGCAATCATGACGCAGCCATCGGACGAATCGCACTGGCGTCGGCACTCGGGGCTGGGCTGCGCAAGCGTGACCTGTTGCGTAAGGTCAGTGGAAGGGCGGCGAAAAAGAATCCGGCTCCTGCGGCAGAGCTCGACGCGCATATCGATCCGTTCGGCATTCCGCGACTCCTGGACGCTCCAGATCCTTTCGACCCCAACGACGTGCGCTTGCTCGGGGAAGACATCGTTCCACTGAGGGTTCCGATGGCGATCGACGAGGATGGACGGCGGGCCGGCACGCGCGAGCGCATTCGTGCCGCGCAACGCACAGGACGCCTGGAAGTACGGCCGCATTGCCATGTTACCGGACTCCTGTTCGACGCCAATGACGATCAACGGGTTGTCGGTGTTCGCTACAGACCCGGCGTCCGGCTCTATCGGGCCGACAGGAATCCGGCGAGATTCGGAAACTCCAGCGGGCCCGACGTAGAGGTGTTCGCCGAGCGGGAGGTGATCCTCTCGGCTGGTGCCTTCATTACGCCGCAACTGCTGATGCTTTCCGGGATCGGGCCGGAGCACACGCTCAATTCGTTCGGGATCCGGGTGAGAAGGCACCTGCCTGGCGTCGGGGCCAACCTGCAGGATCGTTACGAAGTGGGCATCGTGACCAAAGCGCGTGAGGCGTTCGGCATCCTGTCCGAGGCCACGTTCGCGGGCCCTGTTCCGGCCGAGGCAACGGGCGACCCGCTCTTCGAGCAGTGGCGCGGCGGCAAGGGTCTCTACGCTACCAACGGTGTCGTGCTCGGCTTCATCAAAAAGTCGACCGTCGCCAAGCGCAGTAACGATGAACCCGACCTCTTCGTCTTCGGTGTGCCCGGCAGTTTCGACGGCTATTACACCGACTGGTCGAGCGACTCGGTGAAGCCACCCCACGACAAATGGACTTGGCTGCTGCTCAAGGCGCACGCCCGTTTTCGGGGGGAGGTCACACTGCGCACGAAGGATCCCCTCGATCCACCGGAAGTCCATTTCAACTATTTCGAGCGCGATGCAACCGGGGCCTTGACACCCGATGCGGCGGCCGACCTGGAGGCGATGCGGGAAGGGGTACGGTTTGTGAACAGTCTGATCGAAGCCACCCGGGAGGACCTGACGCTTCATCCGCAGATCATGCAAGGCGTCGATCTTGATAGCGACGCGGGGATAGACGCATTCGTCGAGAACCGTGCCTGGGGACACCATGCTTCGTGCACGTGCAAAATCGGCGGCGACGATGACGAGAAAGCCGTGCTCGACTCCTCGTTCCGGGTTCGCGGAGTGAAGGGGCTCAGGGTCGTCGACGCCTCGGTGTTTCCCAGGATTCCCGGCTTCTTCCTGGTCATGCCGACGTACATGATCAGTGAGAAGGCTGCCGATGCGATCCACGCCGACACGTCGGCAACCGAGTAACGCACGACGAGTGTCCCGGAAACGCGCCCTGTGCGCCGGCTGAGCATCGTGACTGCCTCGGTTTGCTGAAGCGCGGCGCGATGACCGCATGCGTCCTGCACCGCCTCCGATTCGCGACTAGAATGCATGCAGTGGCACCTGCCGTGGTATTGCCTGCGGCGGTAGCGGAACACGGCCCGGCAGAGGTCGCATCCGGCCCGCGCCCCCGCGGGCAACGGCAATCCGTCGTCCGACACTACGACGGTTGTGCGAGGAGGCACGGCGATGAAATGCTCCCACCTGGTGTTGTGGATGGTGGCCGGAAGCTGCGCGACCGCGGCATTGGCCCAGCCGGACACGTCCCGGCCGCCTGACGGCGGCGCCGCGCAACGCGACCCGATCGCCGCATTGCTGGCGCTGGAGCGATACCCGCTCGTCGCGCTGCGGGAGGACCTGGGCGAGGCGCTCGTCGACAAGGAGAAGGAGGTCGAACTCGTGCGCGACTCCATTGCTGCGGCCAGCGAGGTCGTACAGAGCCGCGCGAAGGACATCATCGGCCGCGGCGATCACGGCAAAGCACTCGGCTGTTACGCGGCCAAATTCACCGTTTCCGGCGCAGATGCCGTTCGGCCGGAGCATCAGGCTGGCGTCGCCAGGGCGGACAACCTCGGCAAGACATTCGATGCGATCGTTCGCCTGTCCAACTCCGAACCGAGGGACGTCTCGGATTTTCGCTCGGCGACGGTGGGGCTGGCGGTCAAGGTCATGCTCGATCCGGCGCGGCCTGCGCAGGATGAGTTCCTGTTGGAGCGCAGCGGTGCGCAGGATTTCGTCGCTGGCGGGCTCGACAAGTTCGTCTCGCCGAGCATTTCCACGTACGCCGATCTCTTCCGCCGGCGCATCCACCCGGTGACCAACGCCCTTCAGATAATCGATCAGCATCCCGATGCGTACTGGGTATTCTTCAAGGAGCCGTTGCTGCGTTTCGTCAATCCGAGCCCCGGCGCCGCGCCCATCGTGTTGGAGACGACCTTCTCCAGCCTCGTGCCCTACGCCTGGGGGAATGAAGCCGTCAAGTTCCGGTTCAAGCCCTGTCGTGAGTACGACAGACGCGTGGCAAAGTTCAGCCGCTTCGACAGCGACTACCAGTCGAAGGTCGTCGCGCAGGAACTGGAGAGCAATGCCATTTGCTACGTGATGGAGATTCAGCCCCGTCCGCGGGCGGGCTCCGATGACGAGAGAGCCGCCATCGACAAGGCGTATCCCCTGGATGATGCGACGGTGCGCTGGCCCGAGGCCGGCACCGCGCAAGGCGCTCCGGGCTCGGAGTTCCGGGAAGTGGCGCGCGTGACGATCGAGCAGGGATCGAAGGCGATGGACGAGCAGAGCTGCGAGTGTCTGGCCTTCAACCCCTGGAACGGACTGAAGGCCCACCAACCCCTGGGCAGCCTGAATCGCGCGCGGCTGGCGGTGTACAAGCAGAGCGAGCTGGCCCGGATGGACAAGTATCGGCCGCCCTGCCCGCACGATAAATAGTCATCGTCGCCCGCTCACCCGCGAACCATGCACGCTGCCCGAGTGCCCGAGCGCCGTCAGCTCACCGTCATGCTGTGCGATCTGGTCGGCTGGTCGGCGCTGTCCCAGCGTCTCGATGCGGAGGAGCTGACCGAAGTCGTGCAAGCCTACCGCCAGCGCTGCGCGGGAATCATCGCCGGCCACGGCGGCATCGTTGCGCAGTACGTGGGCGACGCCGTTCTCGCCTACTTCGGCTATCCGCGCGCCCACGAGGACGACTCCGAGCGCGCAATCCGGGCGGCACTTGCCATTGCGGCGGCGGAGCGCAGTGCGCCGACCGTCGCCGGTTCGGACGTGCATATCGGCATCGCCACCGGCATCGTCGTCGTCGGCAACCTCTCGGGGGAGGGTGCGCAGCCGGCCGCGACGGGCGTTATTACTGCGGCGCGGGAAGACATCTCCGCCGTCGGCAGTGCCCTGAATCTCGCTGCCCGCCTGCAGGTGCTGGCCGGGCCGGGCATGGTCGTCGTGTCGGAGCAGACGCGCCGGCTGAGCGGCGGCATCTTCGAATACCGCGACCTGGGTCGTCACGAGCTGAAAGGCTTCGAGACGCCGGTGCAGGCCTGGCAGGTCGTCCGTGAAAGCCGCGTGCGAAGCCGCTTTCACGCCCTGCGTGCCGCTGCGCTGACGCCGCTGGTGGGCCGCCAGGCGGAGCTGCAGCAATTGCAGCAATCGTGGGACTCGGTGCGCAGCGGGCAGGGGCGGGCCGTGCTCTTGTCGGCGGAGCCGGGCGTGGGCAAGTCGCGCCTGACGGAAGAACTTGCCACGCGCATAGCAGGTCCGGGCACGCTTTGTCTCTGGTACTACTGCTCGCCCCACCTGCAGAGCAGCCCGCTGGCGCCCCTGGTGCGCCAGCTTGCGATCGCCGCCGGCTTCAGCGACCAGGATAACGACGATGCCAAACTGGACAAGCTGACGCGCCTGATTCCAACAACGGCGGCGAATCGGGATGAATTGGTGGCGCTGCTCGCCAACCTCCTGTCCATCCCTTGCGAGCAGCGCTACCCGCAACCGGTCATGTCGCACCAGCGCCAGAAGCAGCGCCTGTTCGAACTGCTGATGCAGCTGCTGGCGCTGGTCGCGACCCGCAGGCGCGTGTTGCTGGTGGTGGAGGATTTGCACTGGATCGACCCGTCCTCCGACGAACTGCTCGGCACCTTCATGGACCGGCTGCAGGCGCTCCCGGTTCTGGCGATGCTGACCGCCCGGCCGGAGTTCAAGACGCACTGGGAGGAGCGCGCCTACCTGCATCATATGGCGCTGAGCCCGCTCGGGCGGCAGGATGCGCTTGCCATGATCGGGCTGTTGTGCGGCAGCGGCAGTATCTCGGAGGCCGCCATCGCACAGATCGCCGACAAGACCGATGGCATGCCGCTGTTCATCGAGGATCTGACCAAGGACGTGCTGGAGATCACAGCCGCGCAGGAAACGCAGCCGGGGATGCAACCCCGGCACGGCGGCATGCCGATGGCCATCCCGACGACGCTGACCGACTCCCTCATGTCGCGCCTCGACCGGCTGGGATCGGCGAAGGCGGTCGCTCAGATCGGCGCCGTCATCGGCCGGGAGTTCTCGCACGAACTTCTCGCCCGGGTCGCGGACCTGCCGGAGGAGCAGCTCAAGGAGGAGCTCTACCGCCTGGTCGACTCGGGGTTGCTGATCAGCCGCCGTTCGATGGCGGCGCCGAGCTACGCGTTCAAACATGCGCTGGTGCGCGATGCCGCCTACTCCAGCCTGCTCAACAAGGCGCAGGCGGCGCTGCACGCGCGCATCGCCAGGGTTCTGGTCGAGGACTTTCCGGAAACGGCAGAGTCCCAGCCCGACGTGCTGGCCCATCATTTCGAGGCGGCGAAGGACGTCGACACCGCCGCCCACTACCTCATCAAGGCGGCCAAGCTCTCGGCGCGGCGTTCCGGCTTCGTCGAGGCAATCGCCCAGCTGGAGCGGGCCCTGGCGCTGCTCGGCGCGCAGGAACGCACGCGCGAGCGCATGCAGCGTGAGATACGTGCCCACTTGGCGCTGGGCGGCATCTACGCCGAGATCAAAGGCTTCTCCTCGCCGCCCTGTGGCGCGGCGTTCAACGCGGCGCTCGGGCTGTGTCATCAGTTGGGTGACGCGGCGGAGATCTTCCCCGTACTCTCCGGCGTCGGCGCCTACGAGATCACGCGCGCCAACTTCGCCAAGTGCAAGGAGCTTGCCCAGGAGTGCCTGGCGCGGGCGGCACAGCAGCCGTCGCGATCGCCGTTCGTCATGGGGCACCTTCTCCTTGGCGGCACCTTGTTCCTGACTGGCGAGTTGGCCGTGGCGCGCCAGCAACTGGAGGAAGCCATCGCCATTTACGGGCAGGCCGGGACGCCGCCGAGGCGCGGACAGGTGCTTTACGTCCAGGATCAGAAGTCCACCGGACTTTGCTACTTGGCGCTGACGCTTACCGCGCTGGGCTATCCGGACAGCGGCCTGCGCGCGGCCGAGAGCGGACTCCAGCATTCCCGGGAACTAGGCGGTCTGCATACGATCGACTACTCCCTGTGCTATCTGGCCGCCACGCACTACTTCCGTCGCGGCATGGGCGAGGCGCTGCGCCGCGCGACGGAGTCTCTCGAACTGGCGCGGGAGCAGGGCTTTGCCACCTGGATCGCCATTCCGCGCATCATTCGCGGCGCTGCGCTGGCGGCGAGCGGCGAGCACGAGCGTGGTCTCGACGAAGTCTACCAGGGCATCGAGGCGCACACTGCCATGGAGGCTGTAGCCTACCAGTCGTTCGGATTGGCGCTGCTCGCAGAAGCCTTGCTCGTCGCATGCCGACCCGACGAGGCGCTGGCAACCCTGGATCGCGCCCTGGCCACCAGCGAGCGAACTGGCGAGCGCTTCTACCTGGCCGAGCTGCTGCGGCTGAAGGGCGAGGCGCTGGCATGCACAGGTGACCCGGCCGCCGAGCAATGCTTGCGCGCAGCGATCGGCGTTGCCAAGGGCCAGGGCGCAAGACTGTTCGAACTGCGCAGCGCAACCAGCCTGTGCCGGCTGGCCGACGCGTCGCAGCGCGCGGGACTCCTGGGTGAGCTGCTCGAGCCGCTGTGCAACAGCTTCAATGAGGGCGCCGACATGCAGGACCTGCAGCAAGCGAGGGCTTTGCTCGCAGGCGCGCGCGCGTGCGGCGTCGGCTGTTGAGACGCCGTAGCTCACCACAGAAGATTCAGAAGACACAGAGGACACAGAGGACACAGAGAGAAAACGGGCTGCAGGAGTACGTCGCCATACACTTCATTTTGCATGTTAGCGTGTCGATGCCACCGATCGATCCTGCTCCGCGTCCTCTGTGGTGACGTCAGCCGATTTGGTTGACGCCCGAGACGGCAATTCACCACAAAGCCATGACCAATACCGAGTCCCACGACTTTTCTACCGTTCTTGCCGATGAGGAACTGCGCGCCCTTTCGAAGCACGGGCTGCTCAAGACCCTGCCGCGCAATGTCATCGTAATGAGCGAGGGCGACCAGACCGATTCCCTGTACATCATCGTCTCGGGCAAGGTGAAGGTATTCGTCGCCGATGCCGACGGCAAGGAAGTGGTGCTGGGGGTGCAGGGCGCCGGCGAGTATTTCGGCGAAATGGTGCTCGACGAGGGGCCACGCTCGGCGTCCGTGATGACCCTGGAGCGTAGCCGCTTCGTCGTCGTGCCCAAGAGCGAGGTGAAGCAGTTTCTGGCTCAGCACCCGGGCTTCGCGCTGCATCTCGTCCGCAAGCTCATCCGCCGCGTGCGCACCTTGACGGAGAACGTGCGCAGCCTGGCGCTGATGGACGTCTATGGCCGCGTGGCGCGGCTGCTGCTCGAACTGGCGGTGGAGCAGGACGGTCGTCTCGTTATCGCCGAGAAGCTCACCCAGCAGGACATCGCTAGCCGCGTCGGCGCCTCGCGCGAGATGATCAGCCGCATCCTCAAGGACCTGGTCGCCGGCGGCTACGTCAGCATCGAGCGCAAGCACATCACCCTCCACAGGCAGTTGCCGCCGCGCTGGTAACCGACGGGCGCTCCAAGCGCCCGTTGTGTGAATTTCTCACGCAATCCCGTTGTACTGCACTACAGAACCGCACCCAACGCGTGCGGACAATGGCTCTCACGCGGATGGCGAACGGCAATCGGGGTCCGGTGCCCTATCCCCATGGGATGACGTCGTTCCGAACCGAGCGTCGCTGCGCACCCATGCCGGCACAGGTCCGGCTATTCCATGAATGCCAGCCATAGGAGAGTCAAATGTTCAAGCAAACTTCAACCATTGCCCTGGCCAGCGCCTCGCTTGCCATCTTCGCCGTGGCCGTCCCCCCGGCCGCGGCGGACGACACCATGTGGGAGACACTCGGCGGGCAGATCAAGGCCGCGAGCACTCAAGAAGCGGCAGAGCAGCGCGTCGCCAAATCGACCCAGGGCGTCGAAGGCCGCCGGGCGCCACCTGCCGCCGACGAGAAGGCCGCCAGGCAGGAAGAGCGCGACAGCAATGTCCGCGACGCGGGCAACACCGGTTATTTCTTCGAGTGGCTGAACCCCTGAGCGGCATTGGTGCGCAAGCGCACCCTACTGGTTACTGACCCCGCATACTCGATACCACGAAAAGGAGACACACCATGAAAATGAAATCGATGTTCCAAATCAACCATATCGTCGTCGTCGCTCTGGCCGCACTGGCTCCGCTCGCCTCGAGCCCGGCCGCCGGCGAGACCCACGATCCATTCCACAGTCTCGGCTATCTCATTGGCGAGCAAAACACCACGTCGGACCTCTCGACCGAGGGCACTCGGCTCGCGCGCGGCGTGGAAGGCCCGATCAAGTCCGTCGCGGCGGTGGCGGAGGACACGGCAATGCAAGGGGACGACAACGCGGTTGCTGCGATGCCGACCGCGCCAACGCCCTCGTACGATCCGGACGACCGAAACAATCCGCCGCAGCCGTAACAGCACCGATTGGCGCGCGTGCGCCCTACAAAGCTTGCCCCCAGGGGCAAGAACGTAGGGCGCGTTCCACGCACCATCCGGCGGCGGGTGCGTCAGCGCAGCAGCGCGCCCTGCGATGCCGCCCGTGCACCGGGGCTGTCGCGCGCCGCCAATTCCGCAGATATGCCGCCTAAGCGATCACCACCACATCGATCGGCGTAGCGACGCCGGCCACCTCGCAGCCGGAACGAACCTCCTGCTCCCGGGCCGCCGTGTACCCCTGCGCGATCGCCATCTCGCGCGCCGGGACCGTGGTGAGCGCACGCACGCCCTCTACCTTGGTGTGGTTCTGCAATTTGGCGGCGCGGTTGACCGCATCGCCGATGACGGCATACTCGAGCCGACCTTCCTCGCCGATCGCCCCGCAGGTGACCTGCCCGACCTCGATGCCGATGCCGACCCCGGGCGCGGGCGCGCCCCGCCCGCGCCGGGTCTCGCCCCACTTGCCAAAGGCATCGAGCAGCGCCTCGGCGCAGCGCAGCGCGTCGGCAGCGTAGGTCGCGCTCGGGCGCAGCGCCCCGAAGCTGACCATGATCCCGTCGCCAAGGTAGGTCGTGATGGCGCCGCGATGCTGCTGCACAACCGGCACGACGACGCGCTGGTACTCGATGAGCAGCGTGATCAGCGCTTGGGGCTCGAGCACTGCTGCGAGTCTGGTGAACCCCCGCAGATCGATGAACATCGCCGCTGCTTCCCGGGCCTCGCCCTGTCCGGGCTGAAGTAGCTCGTCGGCATTGATCAGCGTCTCGGCGATCTCGGGTGCGAAGAAACGCGCCAACTGGGCGGAGGCTGCCTGCTCGGCGACCGCGCGCTCGAGCAACTGACGCGATCGCCCCACCGCCAGCGCCAGCAGCCCCGCCACGAGCAGGATCGAAACGATCTTGTCCACTTCGCCGCCGATCAGAATCTTCGCCGACGTCATGTAGGCGACATAATCGCGCGTCAGCAACCCCATGCCCCCAGGCTCGACCAACGCATAGCCGAGCAGCACCAGCCAGCCGACGGCGGCCGCCGCGCCGGCGAGCAGCACATAACCAGGCGAAAAGGATAGCGCGCGTAGCGCGATGAAGATGAAGAAATAGGTGAACGTCGGCGCCTTGAGGTAGAACGCTGCCGGCTGGCCGTATTCCAGATGAAAGCTCCAGATCAAGACGGTGAGCACGGCCATGTCCACCAGCACCGACAGAGCGCGTAGGACTCCCGTCAGCCGCCGCCGGTAGGCGAGATGCAGCCGCAGCGCGGTGAACGCGGCGTAGGCGCCAATCGCCCACGGCACAGGTAGGAAGGGTGTATCCGGCGGTGCCGTACTGGGCGCCACGGCATACAACGTGGCAAACGCCGCCAGGATCAGCGCCTGCACCCAGCTCGTGAGGATCTCACTGCCCGCGCGTTGCGCCTCAATGGCACGCACGACCCGGGCGGGTAAGCGCTCCGGCCCCGACTTCGATGTCGTGCCTCGCTCGCCCAGCGCGTCGGCATTTGCTGCAACCGGATATCGGGCTGCCGTGTCGTTCATGGTGGCGTCTATCTGGCGGGACGCTTCATTGTAGTTCGCGGGCACGGCCCGTGCCGGCGGCAGTGTGTGGCCTCGCGTCAATCCGTCCGCACCCCGCGCCCTCGGGAGGCCGCCGCAGAAATGTGAATTCGTCACAAAACCGCGTCGCAATGCGTCGCAGAAACGCAGGGGCCATTTCAGGAGAATCACTCACACGCAGATCGCATGGTCTGCGCGATGCAGGAGCAGACCGGAGCAGCGCTCGTACGGAGCCGGAGCGCACCCTACGACGCCGCGGAACGCGAGAGCAGCAAAGGGCGCGCACGGCGCACCAGCCGGTGCGCAGACGCATCTGAACAGCAGCACCCGACTTTGAGACCGTGAAAAGGAGACACACCATGAAATCGCAAGCCACATTCAATTTCCGCCGCATCGCCCTTGTCGCACTGACTGTCTTGGCGCCGATTGCCTCGAGCCAGGCTGCCGGTGACGCTGCCGACCCGTTCCATCGCATCGGCTATCTCGCCGGCGAGCAGAACGTCCTGTCAGACCCGGCCCCGGTCGGGCGCGGCGCTGCCGGCCCGATCAAGTCCATGGCCGGCGAGGGCGACAACGTCTTCGAACGTCTGGGTTATCTGGTTGGCGAGCAGAACGCGCCGATTCGCGGCTCCGTCACATCTGCCACGCACACGCGCGGCGCACAAGGCCCGATCAAGTCCGCACCGGACAGCGAGAGTCTGTTCCAGCGCCTGGGCTATCTCGCCGGCGAGCAAAACGGCTAACCCGCCGCGGGCGGGGATGCACTGCCTGCATCGACGGCGCGCGCGCGCACCCTACTGCGCGTAGGGTGCGCTCGCGCACCACGCCATCCACCCGGCCAGTCGTCTGCCTTGCCGATTGCCACCGCTTGGCCGACAATATGAAATTCAACTCGCACGATGCGGCAACCGTTGCGAGGCTCCGCGCCAGGAACAGGGAGGGCGAAGGAGACGATTACATAACCTGAGTGGAGCAAGCATGGCGACGCAACGCACGGCAACATTCACGCTCGACGGCGAGAGCCTCGAGCTTCCCGTTCTGAGCGGCGAGATGGGTCCGGATGTCATCGATGTCCGGGCTCTGTACGCCAAGGCAGGGCTGTTCACCTTCGATCCGGGATTCCAATCCACGGCGGCCTGCACGTCGGCGATCACGTACGTGGATGGCGAGCAGGGCGTGCTGCTCTATCGTGGCTATCCGCTCGACCAACTGGCGCGCGAATGCGATTTCCTGGAGGTCTGCTACCTGATTCTCAAGGGCGAGCTGCCGAACGTGGAGCAGAAGCGGGAGTGGGTCGAGACCATCCAGCATCACACCATGGCCCACGAGCAGCTGTCGCGGCTGTATACCGGCTTCCGGCGCGACGCGCACCCCATGGCGGTGATGGTGGGCGTGGTCGGCGCGCTGTCGGCCTTCTATCATAACGTCATGGATTTCCGGGACCAGAGCCAGCGCGACATTTCCGCGCAGCAGTTGCTGGCCAAGTTCCCGACCCTCGTGGCCATGGCTTACAAGTACAACGTCGGCCACCCCTTTATGCGCCCGCGCAACGAGCTCGGCTACGGCGCCAATTTCCTGCACATGATGTTCGCCGTACCGTGCGAACCCTACGTGGTGAATCCGGTGCTGGCGCACGCGCTGGAGCGCATCCTGATCGTCCACGCCGACCATGAGCAGGGTGCGTCCACCTCGACGGTGCGTCTGGCAGGCTCCTCGGGTGCCAACCCGTTCGCCTGCGTCGCCTCGGGCATTGCCTGCCTGTGGGGACCTGCCCACGGCGGTGCCAGCGAGCGGGTGCTCGAAATGCTGGACGAAATCGGCGATGTCTCGCGTATTGCCCGCTACGTCGCCCGCGCACGCGACAGTCGCGACAGCTTCCGCCTCGCCGGCTTCGGCCATCGCGTGTACAAGAACTACGATCCGCGCGCAAAACTGATGCGCGAAACCTGCCACGAGGTCTTTGCCGAACTGGGCTTGCAGGACGACCGCCGGTTCAGACTGGCGCTGGAGCTGGAGCGCATCGCGCTGCAGGACGACTATTTCGTGTCCAAGAAGCTCTATCCCAACGTCGATTTCTATTCCGGCATCGTGCTTAATGCGCTCGGCATTCCGCGCTCCATGTTTACCGCCGTCTTCGCCATGGCGCGCACCGTGGGGTGGATCGCCCACTGGAATGAGATGATTTCCGATCCCGACCAGAAGATCGGCCGGCCGCGGCAGCTATTCACGGGCTCGCCGCGCCGCGACGTGCCGCCAATGGACAAGCGCTGAATCCACCGGCGGGGCCGAACGACGACGCGTTCGGCGCTCCGCCCGTCTCTGTCCAAGGCCGCGCTGCGCGCGCGGCCGATCCCGACCAGTGGCGCCGCCTGGCGCCCCGTCGTCCATGCGATCGGGCGTGCGACATTCAAGTCGGACGCCGTGACTGCCGTAGTAGTCGCAATCAAGCACACTCCGAGACTTCCATGAACTTCCTTCGTTTCGATGGCTTGCGCGTATCCCACCGCCTGTCCATCATCTTCGCCGTCGTCGGCGTCGGCTTCCTCACCGTCACTGCTTTGCTGCTGCTCAGCCTGCGCATGTCGCTGGTGGAGGATCACCGCAATCGCGTCAAACACCTGTCGGAGTCGGCCGCCGGCGTCGTAGCCCACTATCACAAGTTGGAACAGAGCAAGCAGCTCACCCGCGAACAGGCGCAGGGAGCCGCCAAGGAAGCCCTGCGCGGCGTGCGCTACGGCGAAAGCGACTACTACTTCATCTACGATTTCGCCGGCAATGCCGTGATGGTGGCCGCCAAGCCGGAGATGGAGGGCAAGAACTTCCTCGGCAAGACCGACGCCGTGGGCACCAAGCTGTGGGATCTGTTCGTCGAGGCCGGCAAGAAGGGGGGCGGCTACGTCGAATACTGGTTCCCGCGCGCCGGCGGCAAGGAGCCGCTGCCGAAACTCGCCTACCTGGCCGGCTTCAACGAGTGGGGCTGGATCGTCGGCACCGGTGTGTACATCGACGACGTGGATGCCATCTTCAAACGCAAGATCGCGGAAGCGGCCACCGTCTGCCTGGTCGCCCTGGCGCTGGTCCTGGGCGTCGGCTTCTTGGTGGCGCGCAGCGTGCTGCGCCAACTGGGCGGCGAGCCTGCCTATGCCGCGGAGCTGATGCGGAAGGCGGCCGCGGGCGATCTCACGGTTCCCGTGCGTGCCAGCTCGAAGGACAGCCTGCTCGGCTCGCTCGATGCCATGCTCGGCAGCCTGCGCAAGATGGTGCACGACATCGCGGCGGCGTCCCAGTCAGTCGCCCAGGAGTCGCAGCGTATCGTTGCCGAGTCGGCGGAAGTGGCGCAGAACACCACGCGACAGTCCGACGCCACGTCGGCGATGGCCGCGGCCATGGAACAGATGACGGTGAGCATCAATCACATCTCCGAGAGCGCCCGCGAAACCCAGACGAACTCCTCCCACGCTGCGGATCTCGCCGGCGAGGGCGAGCAGCGCACGGTGGCATCGGTGGCCGAGATTCGCCGCATTTCCGAAAGCGTGGACGGCGCCACCGAGCGTATTCGTCAGCTCGTCTCGCGCGTGAGCGAGATTGGCTCGGCGGCGACGGTGATCAAGGACATCTCTTCCCAGACCAACCTGCTGGCCCTCAACGCCGCCATCGAGGCGGCACGCGCGGGCGAACAGGGCCGCGGATTCGCGGTGGTGGCGGACGAAGTGCGTGCGCTGGCGGAGCGTACCGCGACGGCGACGGTGCAGATCGAGCGCATGATCGAGACCATCCAGGGCGACACCGCCGGCGCCGTATCGGCGATGGAAGCGGCGGTGCCGCAGGTGCAGCGCGGCGTCGATCTGTCAGAGACCGTGGCCGAGTCGCTGCGCAGCATACGCGAAGGCGCGGGCGTGACCCTGGGTCGCATCCGCGACGTCGCCGATGCTACCCGCGAGCAGAGCGAGGCCAGCAACAACCTGGCTGCCCAGGTGGAACAGGTGGCGCAGATGGTCGAGCGCACCAGCGCCTCGACGCGGGAGACTGCCTGCGCCGCCGAGCGGCTGCAATCATGTTCGGAAGAACTGCGGCAACTGGTGGGGCGGTTCCGGTACTGAGTGCCGACGGGCCAGGCTGACACGGGGCGCTGCGGCGCCCCGTGTTGCTTTCCAGGACTGGATTGGCGCCGACACCGGTTGGACATGCGCCGCCGGCATGCGTATGCTCGCGCGTCTGATCCGCTGTCCTATCACTGATCCATGACGGAACACAGCTTCATCGAACAGGCGCTCGTCTATCTTGCTGCGGCCGTGATCGCCGTGCCGCTCACCAAACGGCTCGGACTAGGGGCAGTCATCGGCTTCCTCGCCGCGGGCGTGGCCATCGGCCCCTGGGGGCTGGCGCTGATCTCCAATCCGAAGACGGTGCTGAGCTTTGCCGAATTCGGCGTCGTGCTGCTGCTGTTCCTCGTCGGGCTGGAACTCGATCCGCGCCGTCTGTGGCAGCTGCGCCGTCCGATCCTGGGCATGGGCGCGCTGCAGGTGGGTGCGACCATCCTCGCGGTGACGGCGATCGGTCGCGCCATCGGCCAGCCGTTCCTCGTTGCGCTGGTGGCCGGCATGGGTTTCGCCATGTCCTCCACCGCGATCGCTCTGGCCACGCTGGAGGAAAAGAATCTGCTGCCCACGCCGGGCGGTCAGGCTTCCTTTTCCGTGCTGCTGTTTCAGGACCTGGCGGTGATTCCGCTCATGCTGGTTCTGGCGCTGCTGGCGCCCGGCGCCGACGCCGGGAGTTTAGGCTGGTCGGATGCCGGCAAGGCGCTCGGCCTGATCGCGCTGCTCATCGCCACGGGCCACTTTGCCCTGCGGCCGGTGCTGCGCTTCATCGCCGGTACGGGGCTGCGCGAGATCTTCATCGCCTTCGCCCTGCTGCTGGTGATCGGCATCGCGCTGCTCATGGAAACCGTTGGTCTGTCGATGTCCCTGGGGGCTTTTCTCGCTGGCGTGCTGCTCGCCGATTCGGAATATCGCCACGAACTGGAGCTGGACATCGAGCCGTTCAAGGGACTGCTGCTCGGACTGTTCTTCATCGCCGTCGGCATGTCGGTGGACCTCGGCCTGCTAGTGCGCGCACCCCTTGTGGTGCTCGGCCTGGCGTGCGGCGTGGTGGCGCTGAAAATAGCGCTGCTGTATCCCATCTCCTACCTGTTCGGTTACTGCGGCCGCACGGATTCGACGCTGTTCGCGCTGGCCCTGTCCCAAGTCGGCGAGTTTGCCTTCGTGCTGTTCGCGGTCGCCGGCACGGAGCGGCTGCTGCCGCGGCCGACGGTGGACGTGCTCAATGCCGCAGTGGCTGCGTCCATGCTTACCACACCCTTGCTGATGACGCTGTGGGAGCGGGTTGTGGCGCCGCGCATGGAAGGCATGCCGCAACGGCGCGCGCCGGACGCCATCTCCGAACGCAACGCCGTGATCGTCGCCGGCTTCGGGCGCTTCGGGCAGATCGTGGCGCGGGTGCTGCGGGCGCTGGGTATCGAGGCCACGCTGATCGATCACGATCCGAACCAGATCGAGACCGTGCGCCGCTTTGGCTGGAAGGCCTACTACGGCGATGCCACGCGCATCGACGTGCTGGCCGCCGCCGGGGCGGCGCAGGCGCGGCTGCTGGTGCTGGCAATCGACGACGCCGAGGCGACCATGCGCACGGTCAAACTCGTGCGCAGCCGCTTTCCCGAGCTGCAGATTCTCGCCCGCGCCCACAGCCGCACCGACGCCTACGAATTCGCGGAACTAGGCGTGCCGGCCGTGCGCGAGACCTTCGGCTCGGCGATCTACACGGCAGAGCGGGCGCTGGTCATGCTCGGGCACGACGCCGACGATGCGCATCGAATCGCCCGTCGCTTCCGCGATCACGACGAGGCGCTCATCGCCCAGCTCGCGCCCCATCGCGGTGACGTCAAGCGCCTGATCGCCCTGAGTGAGAAGGGCCGCGACGATCTCCAGCAGCTTCTCGCCGACGAAATCGCGCACCCCGTCGAGCAGCCGGCGAGCCCGGCGAACCGTGCGCAGCGCTGATGGGCGCCGCGGCAAATGCTTCACCACGGAGACACAGAGGCACAGAGGCACAGAGGACGGCACAGAGAAGACTCGTGTTGTCTTCTGTGCTCAGCTCTCTGTGTCTCCCTGGTTAGTCAATCGACTGTCGTCTATGCCCGCGCCGAGATGAGCAGGTTGCGCGGGGTGACGGCGCGCGGGCAGAATTCGATCAGGCGAATGTCATAGCCGGCGCGGCTAAGGAAAATCGCGCGGTCGAGCACGAGCCACATTTCCAGGGCGCGGCGAAAGGCGAGCCGCGCCAGATCCAGCCGTACCGTCTCGCGCTGACGGTGCCAGCCCAAGCGCTCCAGCGCTTGCCAGTCCGGCTCGGGATCGAGAGCGAGCCCTTCGCGCACGGCCAGGGGCCGCATCCAGCCGCCGAATCCCGCCGCCAGCCAGCCCGCGGGCACGGGGGGAAATGGCACCGCGGGCGCCGTGCCGCTGCGCTGCATGCGCAACTCGAGGAAGGCGAGTTTCCATGCCATGGCCGTGTCGCGGCGGCGCCGATCGCGGGCGCCCGCAGTGGTCGTGTCGGTAACGGCCAGGTGCAGCTCATCGCGGCTGAGCCGCAGCACGGCATCGGCGCTGAGCGGGCGATAGGTGGGTGCGGCGATGCGGTCGTAGCAGCACGGCGCCAGATCCAGAGCCGGCGTGCGCTGCGCCACCGCACCGTGCAGCAATGCCAGATGCAGGTCTCCGCAGGCGTGCAAAGCGACGGCGTGGCGCCCCGCGAGGTGCATGGCCGATTCGGCGGCGAGCGCGTCGCCGCGGATGAACACCTGGCGCACGCCGGCGCGGCGCGCCAGCATGATACCGGCATCGACCAGGGTCGCGTCCTTCTCCAGGCTGACGACAGGCTGCCCCCTGCGATGGGCGAGGGCGCGACCCAGAGCGCCCTTTCCGGCACACCATTCGACCAGGGGGTGACGCACCTCGCCGATGGCGGCGGCGAAGGCCTCGATCTGGGCGCGCTTGCGCCCCGGCACATGGGCCAGCAGCCGGTCCGGAAACGCCATGCCCGGTGCCCCAGCACGGGGCAACGCGAGCAGCGCCGGCAATTCAGCCAGCGCGGGCACGAATCGCGCCAGCAGCTCGACCAGTGCGTCATTGTCATCGGCAAGCGCCGTGACCGTCGCGTCGGGCAAGCGCAGCAAGTGGGCGGCCAGGGTCGGTTGTGCGTCGCACCAGGCCGGCCGCGGCACGTGGAACGGCGCGGGCCGCCACAGGTGTTCATGGTCGGCGAGCAGCGTGCCAAGGCGATGGAAGCGCTCTGTCCAGTCGGCAGACATGATGGGCAGAATGGCAGATATTCGGGCCGCGCGCACGGCCGCGTCGAGCTCTGGCCGGCTGGGTCGGCGAAGTGCCGTTCTGGCTGGCAGGGCGACGACATTGATCCGGCCGAGACCGCTGGCGCCGCTGGCTTAGTGAGCATATGATTCACATCTCGACGCAGCACGGCGTCGACGCGCGGCGGGTGTCCGGCGAGCCACCACCCGGAGCTTCGCCTGGTGCCGCGAGCGATCAATAATCTGCAACACGGAGAAGACGGAGACAGCACCCGGTTGACGCGATGGCCGGGCGCCGCCGGTTCTGGCGCCGCCGCGCCAAAGAGGGTATCGTCCCGTGATTGTGGGCCGGCGCTTACTGCCGCACCCCAGAGTCTCTTCGTTCGAACCGCTCCCTGGCTGGACTTTTCACTGATCGGGTTTGTCGATGGCTTTTCCGTTGGTCGCGCGTCGCATAGGCATGATCGCCGTCGCTGGCCTCTTGTGGCTGCGTCCGGTGGTGTGCGCGCAGGCCCAGAGCGAGCAGGAGAAACTGGTCTTGGGCGCCGAGGTCACATTCAACCACTTCCTCGACGATCCGCAGATGGCGTGGTTCCAGGAGAACATCGGCAAGGCGAAAGCGGTGCTGATCGCGCCGGAGATCGTCAAAGCCGGATTCATATTGGGCGGCTCCGGCGGACGGGCGGTGCTTTTCGCACGCGACGGCAAGACGGGTGTCTGGCACGGTCCGGCGTTCTACACCCTGGCTACTGGCAGCATCGGCTTCCAGGCGGGCCTCGAGGTGTCGGAGTCCGTGACGCTCGTCATGACCGACAAGGGGCTGGAGTCCCTGCTGCGCAACGCATTCAAGATGGGCGGCGACGCCAGCATCGCCGCTGGCCCCGTGGGCGCTGGAACGCGCACTGACATCCAGGCCGATCTCGTCTCCTACAGCCGCGGCAAGGGGATCTACGGCGGGTTGAATCTCGATGGCACGATCGTCAGGACCAGCGATGTCTGGAACCGGGCGTACTACAGGGACGAGCTTTCCGCCGCCGAAATTCTCATCCGTCCGGATAAGGCCAACGTGCGCGCCGCGCGGTTGCGGGCCGAGATCGCCAGAGCAGGCAAGCGCTGACCTGTGTTGTCCTGTGCATATGCTGGCGCGTCGCGGCATTGCGTTTCGTCATGGCGCCGATGCCGTGTTTGTGACGATAATCTGCATGGCGGCGCTTGTGTGAGCGCGGCACGTGGTGGTGCAGGCAGCCCGACAGTGGCGCCGGATACGATAACGAGGTCAGATCATGTTTTCTTCTTTTCGCTTTCTTGCCCTTTGTTGTGTTCTCGTGCTGCTGACCCTGCTGCATGCGGCAGCCGCCCGCGCGCAGAGCGAGCAGGAGGAGCTGGTCGCGGCAGCGGAAGCCACGTTCGCCAATTTCGAGCGCAATCCGCAGATGCACTGGTTCCAGGAAAACATTGGCAAGGCGAAGGCGCTGCTGATTGCGCCGGAAGTCATCAAGGCCGGATTCATCCTCGGTGGGTCTGGCGGCCGAGCGGTGTTGTTCGCGCGCGATCCCAAGGGTGTCAAATGGTACGGTCCGGTGTTCTATACGCTGATCACGGGCAGCATCGGCTTTCAGGCCGGCATCGAGGTCTCCGAGGCGGTGACGCTGGTCATGACCGATCGCGGCCTGAGTTCGCTGCTCGGCTCCTCGTTCAAGATGGGTGGCGAGGCGAGCATCGCCGCCGGTCCCGTGGGCATCGGCGCACGCTCCAACATCCGCGCCGACCTGGTCGCCTTCAGTCATGCCAAGGGGATTTACGGGGGTCTCAACCTCGACGGAACCGCCGTGCGCGTCAATGACGCGTGGAACCGGACCTACTACAAGCCGGGCGTATCTCCGGCGGACATTCTGGTGCTGCACGAGTTCTCCAACGCCCAAGCGGAACGGCTGCGCATGATGATCAGCAAGGCCGCCACCTGGAAAGCGGACGAAGCAGCACGCTAGCAAATGCCGTCTCCCGACGCGGCGCTGCGCTGCCGGCCGGCCCACCCATACCAGGCGAATGCTGCTGCCTGCAAGGTCGTGAGCACCGCAAACGCGACGCGGAAGCTCGACGTCGGGTCATTGCCCGCGGCCCGGGCGAGATCGACGACGGCGCCGAACCCCCACTGCACGCTGAAGGCGCCGACGAATGCCATCAGGTTGTAGGCCGTGTTGACGCGGCCGGCCAGATGCGCGGGAAACGCCGCGGTCAGCAGCGGATAGGCAAGATTGCCACTGCTTGCGGCGAAGCCGTAGAGCACCCAAAGCAGCTGGGTTGGCCCGAAATCGAACAGAATCAACGCGGCGCAGGCGAGCCCCAGGACGACGCCGGCCGCGAACAGCAATCCCGGTTTGACGCCGCGGCGGCTGAGCGCGGGTGTCAGGATGGCGATGCCAAGGTAACCGACAAGCATGGCGACGCTCATGAGAAACAGGTGCTGGGCGGCGACGGCACGCGTGTAACCGCTGGTGGTCATCAGCCAAGGCACTGCCCATAGCCCCTGCACAGCCATGAAGCCGCCGACCGTAATGCAGTTCTGCGGCGCGTAGCGCCAGAACACCGGGCTGCGGAATACCTGCACGACACCGCGCCAGGCGGCGCCGAGAGTTTCGCTGGCGATGCCGGCGGCATGATCCGGCACCGTGAACACCAGGGCGGCCACGAGCACGCCGAGCCCCGCCACAGCCCAGAACACACCGCGCCAGCCCACCGCCGGCAGCACCAGCTCCAGCGGGACGCTGGAGGTGAGCGCGCCCAGCCCGCCGGCGACCATGATCGTGCCGACGAGCGAGGGCTGGCGCTCGGCCGCGAACCATTGGTGAAAACTCTTGAAGCTGGCCATCAGGCAGGCCGACACGCCCAGTCCGATCAGGGCCCGCGCCGCACCAAGTTGCGCGAGATTCTGGCCCAAGGCGAACAGCGCGCAGCCGGCGGCGGCAAACAGCAGCAGTGCCGCTTCCACGCGGCGCGGTCCGTAGCGGTCGAGCAACATGCCGAGCGGAACCTGAAACGCCGCGAAGGTGAAGAAATAGGTGCTGGTGAGCAGCCCCAGATCCGCTGCCGACAACCCGAGTTCGCGCGTGAGTTCGGGCGCGATCACCGCATTGACCGTGCGCAGCAGATAGGAGAAGTAGTAGCCTGCCGCGAACGGCAGGAACACGCGCCGCCACAACGTCATGGTACCGGCCGGGGTCAACGCGGCAGCTCCGGATTAGCGCGCAGCCACTCCAGCCGCTCGTTGAGCTTTCGCACCCACGGGGCGGCCAGCCCGGGAGTCGCGGCGAGCGCGCTCAATTCTTCTGGCTCGGGGCGATGGGCAAGGCTCGAGTGCCACAGGCGATGCAGCGACACGGGCGTGGCATCGCGCTCGATCAACTCGAACTCGTCGCCGGCCTGAATGATGCCGCTCGCCAGCACGCGGTAATACCAGCCGACGATGCCGCGCTCGGCAACGAACCGCGACAGGCTGCTCTCGCTGAACCTGTGGTTGATCTTCCAGCACGGCGAGCGCGGCTGGCTTACCTGGACGCGGCAGGTGCCGATGCGAAAGACATCGCCGATGCACACGGCCTGTTCGGTCCACCCGGTTGTCGACAGGTTCTCGCCCAGGCTGCCGGGGACGAACTCAGCGGCCGCGACCGGGAAATGCGCCGCCAGCAGCGGGTAGTGCTCGGCGGCGTAGTGGTGCACGGCTTTTTCCGGCCCGCCGTGCACGCGCCGGTCCGCCTGGGTGTCGCCCTCCAGTCCCTCTGGACCTAGGCGCACCGGACCACCGACGGCTGCCTTGAATATGCCGGTGGGCTGGCCCTCGGGCGCCAGCGCCGACAGACCGCCGACAAAAACGTGGGCGATGCGCGTATTCACCGCCGCGGCAACGCTACCGGGTTGGGCATCTAGGCGTGCTCAGGACCAGAGCCAGGCGGCGCCGCGCACACCGCTGGAGTCACCGTGTTTGTTGCGCACCAGGCGCGTGGCCACGTGGTCGGAAAAGACGTAGGGCTGCCACAGGCGCGGCACGCTGTCGTAGAGCCGGTCCAGGTTGGACAGGCCCCCGCCGAGGACGATGACATCCGGGTCGAGCAGATTGATGACGTTGGCGAGTGAGCGCGCCAACCGGTCCTCGTAACGCTGCAACGTTGCCTCGCATTGCGCGTCGCCGGCAGCGGCGGCGGCGGCGATCTGCGGCGGATCCCAAGCCGTGCCCGTGGCAGCGTGGTGGTCGCGCTTCAGGCCCGGCCCGGACAGGTAGGTTTCGATGCAGCCATGGCGGCCGCAATAGCACGGCGGCGGCGGATCGTCGCCCCGGCGCGGGAACGGCAGCGGATTGTGGCCCCATTCGCCGGCGATGGCGTTGGCGCCGGTCAGCACGTGATGGCGCACGACAATGCCGCCGCCGACACCCGTGCCGAGGATGACGCCGAAAACGATATCGGCGCCCGCGGCGGCACCGTCCACCGCTTCCGAAAGGGCGAAACAGTTGGCGTCGTTGGCGATTATCACCTCGCGCCCGAGCATCGCCTCGAGGTCCTGCTTGAGCGGCCGGCCGTTGAGATAGGTGGAGTTCGAGTTCTTCAGGTTGCCGGTCACGGTGGACACCGCACCGGGCGCGCCGATGCCCACCGTGCCCGGCATCTTGAGCTCCTGTTCGGCGTCGCGCACAAGCTCGGCGATTGCCGCCAGCGTGGCGCGATAGTCGCCCTGAGGCGTGGGCATGCGGCGACGCAACAGCTCGTTGCCGGCGTCATCGAGGGCGGCGATCTCGATCTTAGTGCCGCCCAGGTCGATGCCGAGAAGTGCACTGGACATGAAAGGTTCCGTCTCGTCGTGGCGATGGCGTGCTGCTGTTGCCGAGGGCTCATGCGCGGACCCGGGGCGCAGCGACGAATCGCGATCATACACCGGTCGCCGCGCCGCGCCGCCGTCCTGACTGCATGCGAGATCGGGATCTGCTTCCGCTATCATCGCGGCATGGCTCAGAACATCTTGGGTATGGGCGTGCTGCTGTTCCTGGCCTGGCTTGTAAGCGAGGACCGGCGCCGCGTGGCGTGGCGTCAGGTCATCAGCGGTCTGGCGCTAACCTTCGCCCTCGCAGCGCTGCTGCTCAGGGCGCCGGGCATGCGCGCGGCGGTGGCGCGGCTCGACGGTGCGCTGACCGCGCTGGAGCAGGCGACCCAGGCCGGCACGTCCTTCGTCTTCGGCTACCTCGGCGGCGGCGCGGCGCCATTCGAAGTGACGAACCCCGCAGCGGGCTTCATCCTGGCGTTCCGCGCCTTGCCCCTGGTGCTGGTGATCAGTGCCCTGTCGGCGCTGCTGTTCTATTGGCGCGTGCTGCCGGCAATCGTGCGCGCCTTCGCCTGGCTGCTCAAGCGCACCATGGGCCTGGGTGGCGCGGTGGGGCTGTCAGCGGCGGCCAACGTCTTCGTCGGCATGGTCGAGGCGCCGCTGGTGATCAAGCCTTACATCAAGGTGCTGACGCGCGGCGAGCTGTTCATGGTGATGGTCTGCGGCATGGCGACCATCGCCGGCACGGTGCTCGTACTCTATGCCAGCACGCTGCGGCCGGTGGTGCCCGACGCGCTGGCGCACCTGCTGATCGCCTCCATCGTCGCCACGCCGGCGGCGATCGTGATTGCCGCCCTGATGGTGCCGCCCGGCGGCGACCTCACCCACGGCGACACGCTGCCGGCCGCTGCCGACAAGAGCAGCATGGACGCCATCACCCGAGGCACCATCGAGGGCGTGGAACTGCTGATCCAGATCGTCGCCATGCTGGTTGTGTTCGTCGCGCTGGTAGCGCTGGTCAACGCACTGCTCGGGCTGCTGCCGTCCGTGGATGGTGCCGCGCTGTCGCTGCAGCGGCTGTTCGGCTGGGTCATGGCGCCGCTGGCATGGCTCATCGGCGTGCCGTGGCAGGAGGCACAGAGCGCCGGCGCGCTGCTGGGTACCAAGACCGTGATCAACGAGCTAGTCGCCTATTTCGATCTGGCGAGCTTGCCGGAAGCGCAGTTGTCGGCGCGCAGCAAGTTGCTGATGACCTACGCCTTGTGTGGTTTTGCCAACTTCGGCAGCCTCGGCATCATGATTGGCGGCATGGGCGCCATGGTGCCCGAGCGCCGTCACGAAATCGCCGCGCTGGGTCTGAAGTCCATCCTCGCCGGCACGCTGGCCACTTGCCTGACTGCAGCGATTGTCGGCATCATCGTGTGAACGGGAGAAACTTACTTCGCCGCGGAGGACGCAGAGGACGCAGAGACAAGGCGAGTCGCAGAATTCCTTCGCCATTTGCGCGTTGGGTGAGCGGTTGATTGTTCGCGCCCCATTGACCGCCCTCCACATCCTCGGTGTCCTATGTGGTGCGCTGCCGTTTCCGGGATGAGCGACCGATCGACCGAATGGAGATGCACGCATGCTCGTTACTTTCAAGGCCAGAGACGTCGGCGACATCATGATGTTCGGTGATGTCGCCCAGCGCATGCTGGAGATCATGGGCAAGGAGCCGGGCGCTCAGGGCATCGTCACCGTTGAGCAACTGCCCGAGGCGCTGGCGCGGCTGAAACACGCCGTGGAAGCAGATCGCGCGCGGGGACGCGCCGAACCGGCGGACAAGGAAAACGAGGAACCGGCCAAAGTCACCGTGAGTCTGGCGCAGCGGGCGGTGCCGCTGATCGAGTTGCTGGAGCGCGCACTGAAGCACGCCGTGCCGGTGACGTGGGGCGTGTGAGCTGACACATTGCCATGAGTGAGCGCGATATCGAACTGGCGCGTCGGTTGATCGCCGAGCGTCTGCCTCACTTGCGCCAGCCGTCACGGGTGTGCACGCGCAAGATCAAGCCACAGGCGCGGCACGTCGGCCAATACCGCTGGCTGAGCGACACCATGCGCCTGCATCCACGCTATTTGGCGCCGCTCGACGACGCTCGCGCGTTGGACCTGCTCGACACCATCGTGCACGAGATCCTGCACAAGAACTCGCCCCTGGCAAAGCAACTGCGCGACATGTTTCTGCCGCACCCGGACATCTATGCCGAGGCGGCGCGACTGACGCGCCTGCTCAAGTCGGATTTTCTACGCGCGCGGCGGGAAGGTTGGGTCGGCGGGTCGCGTCACGGCCGGCGTTAAGCCGGATGGCGTTCCGCCTAGGCGGCTGTCAGCAACTGCACTCGCCCCACCCCTGCAGCTCGCGCGGCGCGTCGGTGCCGCGGCGGACGATCAGCCGGGTGCCGTAGCCGGTGGCGCTGCAGCCGCGCGCGCCGCCCCAGCAGGCGCGAACCACCGAAGCGGGCACGTCCACGATGTAGTTCTCGCCGCGGAATATAAGCACCAGGCGGTCGCCCTTGCGCGGGTGCTCGCGCGCGGTCGGCAGCCGCTTTTCCTGGATCAGTTTCAGCCAGCGCACTTCGCCGTCCAGCTTCATGATCGCGTGGGTCTTCTCGGCACGGGTCCAGCGCAGCACCTTGCTGTCGGCGGTGGGCCGCTGCGTGGAATAGAAAGTGCAGCCGCAGCCGGGCGTTACGAACTCTGCCGGCAGCGGCTCGATGGAAACGGGTTCGGCGTTCGCGGACCGGGTGGGTTGTCCGGCGGCGACGGCAGTGCCGGCCGCGCCGCCGAGGATCGAAACGAGGAGAGCGGTCAGAAATCGCACGCCTGCCTTATCCCAGGACGGGGGCCAGCCAGCGCTGCGCCTCGGCGATCGACATATTTCTGCGCGTTGCATAGTCCTCCAACTGGTCGCGGCCAATCTTCGTGATAGCGAAATAGCGGGCGGCCGGATGGGCGAGATAAAACCCGCTCACCGCCGCCGCCGGCAGCATGGCGAAGGCTTCCGTCAGGGTAATGCCTGCCTTGGCCGGCGCATCCAGCAGGGTGAACAGCGCCGCCTTCCCGGTGTGATCGGGACAGGCGGGGTAGCCAGGCGCCGGTCGGATGCCGCGGTAATTTTCTGCGATCAGGCCGGCATTGTCGAGCCGCTCCTCCGGCGCGTAACCCCAGAACTCGCGCCGCACCCGTTCGTGCAAGTGCTCGGCGAAGGCCTCGGCCAGGCGATCGGCCAGCGCCTTGAGCATGATGCTGCTGTAATCGTCGTGCGCGGCGGCGAACTGAGCCAGTTTGTGCTCGATGCCGATGCCTGCGGTGACGGCGAAAGCGCCGATGTAGTCGGGAATGCCGCTTTCCTTCGGTGCCACGAAGTCGGCCAGGCAATAGTGGGGCTTGCCGGCCGGACGCTCGTTCTGCTGGCGCAGGTTGTGCCAGGTTGCCAACACGCGGCTGCGTGTTTCGTCGGCGTAGATCTCGATGTCATCCCCGGTGCTGTTGGCCGGGAACAGGCCGAACACGCCGCGCGCCTCGAGGCAACGTTCGTCGATGATGCGCCGAAGCATCGCCTGGGCATCGTCGAACAGTTTGCGCGCCTCGCCGCCGATGCGTTCGTCGTCGAGGATTTTCGGGTAGGCGCCAGACAGCTCCCAGGCCTGGAACAGGGGCGTCCAGTCGATGTACGGAGTCAGCCTGGCGAGGTCGTAGTCGGCAAGCGCCTGCACGCCGAGCTGGCGCGGCCGCGGCGGCACGTAGACGTCGCCGGCACGTCCATGCGCCGCGCAGCAAGCAGACTCGGTGGGTTTCGCCCAGGAAGTCCTGAAGCGGTTCGAGCGCGCTGCGTCTAGGGACACAAGGGCGGCGCCTTTCTTGCCCGCGTGCTGCGTGCGGATTCTGGCGTAATCGGCGGCGATCTCGGCGCGGTAGGCGGCCGCTTGGTCGCGCGAGAGCAGGCTGGTGACCACGCCCACGGCGCGCGAGGCATCGGGAACATAGACCACCGGCTGGTCGTAATGCGGCGCGATCTTGATTGCCGTGTGGGCGCGCGAGGTGGTCGCGCCGCCGATCAACAGCGGCAGGGCGAAGCCTTGGCGTGCCATCTCCCCGGCAACGTGGGACATCTCCTCCAGAGAGGGTGTGATGAGTCCCGACAGGCCGATGACGTGGGCATCATGTTGGCGCGCCGCCTGCAGAATCCTGTCGCACGGCACCATCACGCCCAGGTCGATCACGTCGTAGCCATTGCAGCCGAGCACGACGCCGACGATGTTCTTGCCGATGTCATGAACATCGCCCTTGACGGTGGCCAGTATGAGCCGGCCCTTGGACTGGCCGGCGGTCTTCTCCGCCTCGATGAATGGCTGCAGGTGGGCGACCGCCTGCTTCATGACCCGGGCCGACTTCACCACCTGGGGCAGGAACATCTTGCCGGCGCCGAACAGGTCGCCGACCACGTTCATGCCATCCATGAGCGGCCCCTCGATCACCGCCAGCGGCCCCTTGCCTTCGGCCTGGGCAGCCACTCGTGCCTCCTCCGTGTCGGCAACGATGTACTCGGTGATGCCCTTCACGAGCGCGTGGACGAGGCGCTCGGCGACTGGCGCGGCGCGCCAGGCAAGATCTTCGCTCTGCGCCTTTGCCTGACCCTTCACTGTCTGCGCAAACTCGACCAGGGCTTCGCCGGCGCTGGCATCGTGGTTGAGTACGACGGCCTCGACCTTGTCGCGCAACTCGGCCGGAATCTCCTCGTAGACGCCGAGCTGGCCGGCATTGACGATGCCCATGGTCAGGCCGGCTTTGATGGCGTGGTAGAGGAAGACCGTGTGGATCGCCTCGCGTACCGGATCGTTGCCGCGGAAGCTGAAGCTGACGTTGGAGATGCCGCCGCTCACCTTGGCCGGCGCGAGGTTGTGGCGGATCCAGCGCGCCGCTTCGATGAAATCTACCGCGTAGTTGTCATGCTCCTCGATGCCAGTGGCAATGGCGAAGACGTTTGGATCGAAGATGATGTCCTGGGGCGGAAAGCCGGCCTGCTCCACGAGCAGCTTGAAGGAGCGGGCGCAGATGTCGATCTTGCGCCGGTAGGAGTCGGCCTGACCGTGCTCGTCGAAAGCCATGACGATCACCGCCGCGCCGTAGCGCCGCACCAGCCGCGCCTGGCGCAGGAACTCGGCCTCGCCTTCCTTGAGCGAGATCGAGTTCACGATCCCCTTGCCTTGCAGGCATTTGAGCCCTGCCTCGATCACCTCCCAGCGCGAGGAGTCGATCATCACCGGCACCCGGGCGATGTCGGGTTCGACGGCGATCAGGTTGAGGAACCGGACCATCGCTGCCTTGGAGTCGAGCATGGCCTCGTCCATGTTGACGTCGATCACCTGGGCGCCGTTGTCCACCTGGCTGCGCGCCACGGCCACCGCTTCGGCGAACTGGCCGTTCAGAATCAGCCGCGCGAAGGCCCGGGAGCCGGTGACGTTGGTGCGCTCGCCGACGTTGACGAACAGCGAATCGTCGCCGATGTTGAGCGGCTCCAGCCCGGACAGGCGCAGCTTCGGCTCGATCGCCGCAACGCGCCTGGGTACGACATCCTTCAAGGCAGCGGCGACGGCGCGGATGTGATCGGGCGTTGTACCGCAGCAGCCGCCGGCGATGTTGATCAGACCGTGCTTTGCCCAGTCGCGCAACTCGGCGGCGAGCATCTCCGGCGTCTCGTCGTAGCCCGTCGGTGCCAGCGGATTGGGCAGCCCCGCGTTAGGATGGGCGGAGACGAAGGTGTCGCATACCCGCGCCAGTTCCTCCACGTACTGGCGCAGCTCCTTCGCACCCAGGGCGCAGTTCAGGCCGAAGGTGAGCGGCCGGGCGTGGGCGAGCGCATTCCAGAATGCCTCGGTGGTCTGTCCCGACAGGGTGCGGCCGGAGGCATCGGTGATGGTGCCCGAGATCATCACCGGCCAGCGGCGGCCCTGGTGATCGAAGAACTGCTCGATGGCGAACAGCGCCGCCTTGGCGTTGAGGGTGTCGAAGATGGTCTCTACGAGAAGCAGATCGGCGCCGCCGTCGGTGAGGCCGCGGATCGCCTCGGTGTAGGCGGCAACCAGTTCGTCGAAGGTGACGTTGCGCAAGCCGGGATCGTTGACGTCGGGCGAGATCGACGCCGTGCGCGAGGTCGGCCCGAGGACGCCGGCGACGAAGCGCGGTCTGTCGGGCGTACGCGTGCTCCACTCGTCGCACACGGCGCGCGCGACGCGGGCACCGGCAACGTTCAGTTCGTAGACGAGGTGCTGCAGCCCGTAGTCCGCCTGGGACAGCGACGTAGCGTTGAAGGTGTTGGTTTCGACGATGTCGGCGCCCGCTTCGCAGTAGGCGTCGTGGATGGCGCGAATCGCCTCCGGCCGGGTCAGCAGGAGTAGATCGTTGTTGCCCTTCAGCTCTCGGCCATGATCGCGCAAGCGCTCGCCGCGATAATCCGCCTCGGTCAGTCCGAGGCGCTGAATCATGGTGCCCATGGCGCCATCGAGAATCAGGATGCGGCGCTCGAGCAGATTGCGCAGTTCGTCGGTGCGGTCAGGTTGCATGGCAGTGATCGCAGATGTCCGTGTCGGGGAGTTTCGAGGCCCCATGACAAAACAAAAAACCCGCTCGGCCTCTCAGCCAAGACGGGTTGGCTCGCTTTAGCGGTATTTGTATGGCGCCCGCAAGCTGAGGCTCAAATCGGCGCGATGCTCGGACGATAGCGGGCAGCGGGGCGGGTGTCAACCGCGCGCGGCGTATCGTTCAGTGGCGCTGCTCCTCGCGCCGGCTGGTGTCCACCACCTGTCCGCTGCGGTCGAAATGCACGCCGAAGCGCATGTCGGCCTGGTGCGGGTTTTCGAAGCGCCATTCCCACACTTCCTGCTGTTTCAGGTCCAGTTGCGTCACCCAGCCGGGTTTGCCGAGCAACCGCCGGATCTGCTCGCGCGTCATCCCCTTTGTCACCTTGGCGAAGTTCTCTTCGGTGAGCACCTGCCGGATCTCGCGCAGGACGTTGTCCGGGCCGATGGTGAACATGTAATTCACCTTGCCTTCGGGCGTGCGCGCATACTCCCAAGTCTGGCTGCCGTCGCCGTTGGTCCATTCCATGGTCGGCTTGCCCATCTTGTCGCGCACGTCGTAACCGGTGGACGCGCCCGGCTTCAGCTCCCTGAGACCGATCGCATCGCAGGCGGACAACCCGAGCGCAGCGAGAAAGCTGCACAGCAACGCAAGTACTCGACCCATCACTCCTCCCCTGTTCGATCCGTGACGTCGGTGATCGCAGCCGGTCCGCGCACGAACCGCCGACCCGCACAGGCGCGGGGCGACACGGTGGGCTGAACGCCGAGTTGCGCTACAATCAGCATTCGCCCCTGTGACGGTGAATCATGCCATGAAACACCTGACGCCCAAAGAAACCTATCAGTTCCTGCACGAGAACCCGAATGCGCTGTTCATCGACTGCCGCAGCGAGATGGAGTTTCTGTTTGTCGGCCATCCGGTGGGTGCCATCATGATTCCGTGGAACGACGGGCCAAACTGGGAAATCAACCCCGACTTCGTCGCCCATGTGAAAAAGGCTGCCAGTGTGGATCGGCCGATCGTGCTCATCTGCCGCAGCGGCAACCGCTCGCGCGATGCCGGTCACGCACTGGAGCAGGCCGGTTTCACCCAGGTGTTCAACGTGCTTCACGGCTTCGAGGGCGAGCTGAACGACCATCATCAGCGTAACTCGCTCACCGGTTGGCGCTTCGACGGCCTGCCTTGGGAACAGTGCTGAGCGCGGCTGACCGCCGGCGGTGAAGCTCAGCCTGTTCCGCGACTCGGAGCATGCGCGTGTGGCGCGCCATATGCCCGCGCCACTCTACAACCTCGCGCAGCAGTTGCTCTCGCGCAGCGACACGGGCTGCGTCTATGTCCCGATCCGCAGCATGCAGTATCTCGCCGTGCTCGATGCGCAGGAATTCGTCTTCGTCGACGGCGAGCGCAAGTCGCTGATCGAAATCGCCTGGCAGAATTTCCAGCCGCGGGCGCGCACCGCGCTGGACCAGCCGGTTGCCTATGAGGCGGTCTACTACAATCATCGGGGCGCCGAGACGATGCAGCGATTGCAGGGCGAGTTCGATCGGGCGTTGTGGCAACTGGCGGCGAAATCCGTACCGGACGGGCCGGCGAGGGTGCTGCGTTTCGATACCACGGTGCGGGGCTGCGATCGCTAACGGGCTGACACACGCCCGCGCAATCGGTGATGCGCACCACGAATCATCCCCCTGCCATACTCGCCTGGAGCGTCTGGGGCTTGGGCGCGCTGCTCTACCTGATCGCCTTCTATCAACGGGTGGCGCCGGCGGTCATTACCGACAAGCTGATGACCGAATTCGCGCTGGGTGCCGCAGCGCTCGGAAATCTCTCAGCGTTCTACTTCTATAGCTATGTGGCGATGCAGATTCCCACCGGCGTCATCGCCGACCGCTGGGGGCCGCGCAAGCTGCTCACCCTCGGCGCCGGCGTGGCGGCCGTTGGCAGCGCGCTGTTCGCCCTGGCGCCGAACGTCTGGTGGGCAAATGCCGGACGACTGCTCATCGGCGGCTCGGTGGCGGTGGCTTTCGTTTCCATGCTCAAGCTCGCCACGCACTGGTTCACGCCGCGCCAGTTCACCCTTGCCTCCGGCATGGCCCTGTTCGTCGGCGTCGTCGGCGGCGTGGTCGCCGGCGTGCCGCTGCGCTGGCTGGTCGAGGCCTTCGGCTGGCGCAACGTGATGGGTGCATCGGCGTTGCTCACGGCGCTGCTGTGCGTCGCGATCTGGCTGCGCGTGCGCGACGATCCGCAGGATGCGGGTTACACCAGCCATTACGCCGGCGATCATCGCGCCATTCACGAGACCTCGATTCTGCGCGGGCTGATGGAGGTGCTCTCCTATCGCAATACCTGGTTACTGCTGCTCACGCCCGGCGGCCCCGCGGGGGGCATGCTTACGTTCGCAGGTTTGTGGGGCGTGCCCTATCTGATCCAGATCCACGGTTTGGCGCCGAAGCAGGCGGCGGCCATAACCTCCGCCATGCTTGTGGCATGGGCGCTGGGCGGGCCGCTGCTCGGCACGGCCTCCGAGCGCATGCGCCGGCGCAAGCCGCTGTACGTGCTGACCTGCGCCCTGGCGGTCATGGCGTGGGCGGTGCTGGTATTTGCCCCGCCGCTGCCTCTGATGGCGCTGCTCCCATTGCTGCTGGCGCTCGGATTCGTTTCGGGCAGTATCATCATCGGCTTCGCCTACGCTAAGGAATCCGTTCCCCTGCGCCTGGCAGGTACCGCCTCCGGCGTCACCAATATGGGTGTCATGCTGGGCGGCATGGTGCTTCAGCCGTCCGTTGGCTGGATGCTCGATCGCCACTGGCAGGGCGCCGCGAGCGGCGGCGTGCGCATTTACCACTACGACGCCTACCAGGCGGGCTTTATGCTCATGTTCGGCTGGGTGGTGGTGTCGTTGATCCTGATCTCGCTTACCCGCGAAACCAACTGCAAGCAGAGTGCCTGAGAGGCCGTCGTTACCCTGGCGCTTTGGCCATGCGACGGTGCAACAGGTAAAGCACGAAGGCGACCAGCCCGAGTGCGAGCAGCGCCGCCATGCCAAACGAGAGCATCACGGTCGTCTGCCACAGTAGCGGCGCGATGATCGCCGCCGTCAGCGAGTTTCCCACGGATTGAACAAAGCTCTGACACGAGGACACGAGCCCACGTCGCTCCGGGTATTGGTCGAGGATCAGCAGCGACAGGCTGGGCATCGCCAGCGCCATGCCAACAGTGTAGAGCATGAGCGGCAGCACCGAGCGCGGCAGCCCCGGCGGTAGCCAGATGTTGACCACTACGTTGGCAACGGCGGCGGCGAGCATGATGGCAAAGCTGAGCGCCACCGTGCGGCGCTGGGATAGCCGGCCCGCCAGCTTTCCCGAGAGGTAGGAACCGGCCATGGTACCGGCGACGGTGGGCACAAACATCCAGGCGAAAGCCTGCGGCGTGACGCCCAGATGCTGCATAAGAAACACTGGCGCCGACAGAACATAGAGAAAAAAGCCGTTGAAGTTGAGCGCCAGCGCGCCGGCGAGCAGCAGAAATTCCAGGCGCGTGAATACCCGCCAGTACGCCTTGCTCAACGAGACCGGATGCAGGCTGTGACGCTGGCCGGGCGACAGCGTTTCTGGCAGCAGGTAATGACAGGCGACGAACAGCGCGCTGCCGAACAACACGAGCATTACGAATACCGCGCGCCAGCCAAACGCGGCGAAGACCCAGCCGCCGACAATGGGTGCGATGGCCGGCGCAAGGCTGAACACCATGGCCACGTGGGACATGAGTCGTTGCGCCTCGGCACCCTGCAGCAGATCGCGAACGACCGCGCGGCCGACGACGATGCCGGCACCGGAGGTCAACCCTTGCAGCGCGCGCGCCAGCCACAGATGTTCAATACGCGTGGCGAATGCGCAGGCGCCTGAGGCCAGCGCGAACAGCACCAAGCACACGAGCACGACGCGGCGCCGTCCGAAGGTGTCGGAGATCGCGCCGTGCCACAGCGTCATGAAAGCGTATGGCAACAAGAAGGCGGTGAGTGTCTGCTGCACCTCGAGCTGGGTGGCGCCCAGTGAGTGCGCGATGGCGGGGAACGCCGGCAGATACGCATCGATGGTGAACGGACCGATCGCCGCCAGCGCCGCAAGCAGCGGCACCAGCAGTCGCGTCGCAACGGCCGGCTGGCGCTGTTCCGTGGTGTCGATGCGATGCTCCGCGGGTTACTTGGGGGCTGCCGCTGCAGGTGGTGGTGGCGCTGCGGACGTCGCGGCAGGGGTCGAGGCAGGTGCAGCAGCAGGTGGCTGGGCAGCGACGTCGCCATCGACCGGCTTAGCGTTCACGACAAAATGGCCGGTCTCGCCGAAGCAACTGGTGGGTATGCCGACGTGCTCCTCGTAGACCAGAGATACGCGCTTGCCCATGGTCCTATTGATGCGCTCGGCGACGGCGGGGTCGCGTACGGTGAACTGGAACTTCTCCGTCAGCGTGCCTGGCATGGAGACCATCGCCAGTTCGCCTTCCCAGGTCTTGCATACCCAGCCTTTCTTGGAGAATTTCTGCACGTAGCCTGCCCGTTCGCCATTGGAGTAGTCCCACGTGAGCACGAACCATGTGTAGAGTGCGAACAGCCCGGCGCCGAAAAACAGAAACAGGACCAGCCACAGGCCCCAACGAGATTTTCCCGCACCGGACACGGATGCTTCGATTGCCACGACGGACTCTCCTCTGATCGATGTCCCGCTAATTGTCGCCGAGATTGCGCCGGTATTGGACGGCCTCGGCGATATGCGCGCTGCCGACGTCCTGCGCCGCGGCCAGATCGGCGATGGTGCGAGCCACCTTCAGTATACGGTGATAGGCGCGTGCCGACAGATGCAGGCGGGCGATCGCCTGCTTGAGCAACGCGGCGCCGGCGGCATCGGGCGCACACAGAGTTTCGATCTCTTTCGGTGTGAGGCGGCAGTTCGGCTTGCCTTGGCGGTCGCGCTGCCGCCTGTCGGCGGCCTCCACGCGACGGCGAACCGCGCTGCTCGGCTCGCCGTCGGCGCACTGCTGCAGTTCCGGCTCGCGCAGTGCCGGTACCTCGATCAGCATGTCGACGCGATCGAGCAGCGGGCCCGACAGCCTGGCGCGGTAGGCCGCGATCCGGTCCGGCGTGCACCGGCAACGGCCGCTTGGATCGCCGAGATAACCGCAGGGGCAGGGATTCATGGCGGCGACGAGTTGGAACTGCGCCGGGTAGTCGCTGCGCTTTGCGGCACGGGCGATGCTGACGTAGCCCGATTCTAAAGGCTCGCGCAGTGCCTCGAGCACCCGACGCTCGAACTCGGGCAACTCGTCGAGAAAGAGCACACCGTGATGAGCGAGCGAGATCTCGCCGGGACGGGGATTGGCACCACCGCCGACCAGTGCCGCCGCCGAAGCCGAGTGGTGCGGCGCGCGGTAAGGCCGACGTTTCCAATTCTCGCTGCGGAACATGCCGCTCACCGACTGCACGGCGGCACTCTCCAAAGCCTGTTCGTCGTTCAGGGGTGGTAGCAAGCCGGGGAAACGCGCAGCGAGCATCGATTTGCCGGTGCCTGGCGGACCCGACATGAGCAGGCTGTGGCCACCCGCTGCAGCGACTTCCAGCGCACGTTTCGCCAAGGCCTGACCTTTGACGTCGGCCAGGTCCGGGTACTCCGGGTGGGCGAACTGCGGTTGGCCATGGTAGGGGACAAGCGGCTGCTGGCCGTTCAAATGGGCGCAGACGGCAAGCAGGGAAGTCGCCGGCAATATGCAGGCGTGCTCGACCAGGGCGGCTTCGGCGGCATTGCCGGCGGGCAGGATCAAGGCCCGCGACGCCTGCGCGGCATGCAGGGCCATTGCCAGCGCACCGCGTATCGGGCGCAACTCCCCGCCGAGCGAGAGCTCGCCCGTCAGTTCGATGCCACCCGCATGCCTGGCGTCGATCTGCCCCGAAGCCATGAGAATGCCGACGGCGATCGCGAGATCGAAGCAGGCGCCCTCCTTGGGCAGGTCGGCGGGCGCCAGGTTGACAGTGATGCGCCGGGCAGGGAATTCGAAGCGGGCGTTCTGAATCGCCGCGCGCACGCGGTCGCGCGCTTCTCTGACTTCCGTGTCCGGCAGTCCCACCAGCGTGAAGCTCGGCAGGCCGTTGGCGAGGTGGACTTCCACCGTGACCTCTGGCGCGGTCATGCCCGCCAGAGCGCGGGTGGTGAGTACGGCGAGGGACATGACAGGAGAGCAGGCCGAAGGGGAAATCCCGAGTTTAGCCAAGCTCTTGCCGCGACGGGTCGAACTGCATCACGGCGGGCTGCGTGCGGCGCAGGCGCCGGTCAGGGGCGGGACGCGAGCCGGCCGCGGCCGCAGGCGGATCTCAGTCCTTGAAGGCCTCGACGGGGATGGTGACCTTGACGAGGTCGCCAACCGCCGGCACATACTTGGTCATACCGAATTCCGAACGCTTGATCAGCGTCGCGACGTCGGCACCGCAGACGGCCTTCTTGTTGAGCGGGTGCGTCCCGCAGCGGAAGTTGCTGACGGACAGTCTGACTTGCTTGGTGACGCCCAGAAGGGTGAGGTTACCGTCGGCACCGATCAGCCTATCGCCGTCGAAGCTCAGCTTGTCCGATCGGAACGTCATTGTCGGAAACTTCTCGACATTAAAGAATTCGTCGGACTTCATGTGCTTATCCCAGTCCTCGAGACCCATGTCGATGGACGCCGTGTCGATGGCGATATCGATGCTGCCTTGCTTGGCTGCCGCGTCGAGGACGATCTTCCCCGTCGTCTTGTTGAAGCGCCCGCGCTGGGTGGAGAAGCCAAGGTGGTTGATCTCGAAAACCGGCCAGGTGTGGCGGGAATCGACGGTGTAGCTCTCGGCCGCGATGGCGGGTGCCGCGGTGGCGACGACGGACAGGGCGAGAACGACTCGTTTCATGCGTTGCTCCTTTCTTGTTGGCAGCACATTCCATTGAGCGCAGCAGCGCTTGGGTCAATCCTTGAAGGCCTCGACCTGGATCAGCAGCCGGACCTCGTCGCCGACGCCGGGCAACCCGCCCTTCATGCCGAACTCGGAGCGGCGGATCGAGGTGATGGCATCCGCGCCGCAGGCTTCACGCTTGCGGACCGGATTCAATCCACATTTGAAGTGTGTCACCGTCAGGGTAACGGGGCGCGTGACGCCGAGTAGGGTGAGGGGCCCCTCCACCGCGGCCAGCTTCTCGCCGTCGAAGCGCAGCCGGTCGGAGCGGAAGGTGATGGTCGGATGGACGGCAACGTTAAAGTAGTTCTCGTCCTTGAGCACCTTTTCCATGAGCTCCAGGCCGGTATCCAGGGTTGTCGCGTCGATGACGATGTCGACGCTGCCTGTTCCGGCCGTCCGGTCGAGCACGATCTTGCCGCTGCTCTTGTTGAAGCGGCCGCGGTGGGTCGAGAAACCGTGGTGGCTGGCTTCAAAATGCGGATAGGTGTGCTGCGGGTCGATGGTATAGCTGTCGGCCGCGACGACTGTGGTTCCGAGAGCGGCACCGGCGAGTGCGCTGACAATGATTCTGACGTTCTTGGCAATTGGTCGTGACATGATCAACCCTTGACGGCGGTGGCGACGACGAAACGGAACTTCACCTGCACCTCATCGGCGACGGTGCCTGTGTCGGACCACGGGCCCTCGCCGATTCCGTATTCCAGGCGCTTGAGGCTGAAGGCGCCCTCGAACTGACCGTTGTTGCCCTCCTGCTTGAACGCAAACGGCGCCACGACGTCCCGCGTCTTGCCCTTGATGGTCATCTTGCCGGCAACCTCGTAGCGTCCGCCGCCGAGCGCCGTGACACCGCTGGAAACGAACTTCACGGTGGGGAAGGCCTTGACGTTGAACCAGTTCTTGCTGACCACCTCGTCGTCGGCCTCCTCGCTGCCCGTGTCGATGCTGGCGCTGTCGATTTCGATCTGCGCCTTGCCGGCTTCGGGCTTGGACGGATCGAAGGCGACCCGGGCGGTGAACTTGCGGAATTTGCCGTCGACCGGGACGCCCATCTGCTTCGATACGAAGACGATCGAGCTCTTGTCGTGGATGACGTTGCTGAATTCGGCGGCCGAGGCAGCGGTCGCCGCCGCGACGCTGGCCAGGATGAGGATCGTGGCAATCAAGCGCATGGAGACTCCTAGGGTCGTTTCAGAAACGGAAGCATGCGGACGAGCACATCGTCGCGATCGACAATGTGATGCTTGATGGCAGCGCTGACGTGCCCGACGACGAGCGCGGCCAGAGTGTAGTTGAGCACGCGATGGACGAGGGCCAGCGCGTCGCCCAATTCCTTGTTCTTGCCGAGCAGATCGGGAATCGCCAGGACGCCGAAATACACGGTCTGAAAGCCCTTGGCGGAACTCATGAGCCAACCGGTGAGCGGAATGACCACAATCAAGGCGTAGAGCAGGACGTGCGTGATCTGCGCCGCGCGGCGTTGCCAGTCTGGCATGGTGGGCGGTAGCGTCGGAGCGGGATGGCTCAGGCGCCACGCAACCCGCACCAGCGCCAGTAGGAAGACGGTCACGCCGGCCCATTTGTGCCACGAGTAGATCTTCAGTTTTTGCGGACTTAGCGGCAGTTCCACCATGTACAAGCCGACCGGGAACGAACACAGGATGATCAGCGCCACCAGCCAGTGCAGGGCGATCGCGGATCGCGTGTAAGTCGCCGAAGGTGCGTTCATCGAGCTTCCGATCAGGGTAGCCGGGCCGGCACGCGTGCCGGGGTACGACGCGTCTTCGTCGCGCCCTTGACGTTTCGTCCCCCCTGCAGAACCGCGCGCAGGTGCCGCAGGGTGGTTTCGGTCTGTGTTAGTTCCGCGACGCTCATCGTTGCGAACGCTCCCCTCAGGTAATCCAGATGCGCGGGGAAGACCTGCCGGAATAGTGCCTCGCCCTGCGCCGTCAATGTGACGATGTGGCTGCGCCGATCTGTGAGCGAGCGCTCACACGAAACCAAACCGCGCGCCTGCAGCCTGTGGATCACGCCCGTCAGGGTTCCCTTGGTGATCAGGGTTTTCTCGCCGAGTTCCCTGAAGTTCATCCCCGGTGTGTCACCAAGGGTGGCGATGATATCGAACTGCGCCGGCGTCAGTCCCAGAAAGCGTACGTGCGCGGCGGATAGCGATTCGAACGCCTGGTAACAGCGGGCGAGCTCCCGCACCATCGGCAGGTAAGGTTCGCGTGGCAATTGTTGGGGCACAGATCAGCAAAATTAGTACGTGTTAGTACGAACTGTGCAGACGAAGTTCCCTTTGGCCTTGCGTCGGTCAGATGAGAGAGTGCCGCGGCGGCCGAAGGACGATTAGGTGCGCCCGGCTGTTGCGCCCGTCAGGCGTCCCGCTCGCCAGGATCGCGGCTTCCCGCGAGCCGCGCCTCGAGCTCTGCCACCCGCGCTTCGAGAGCCTCAAGCTTGGCTCGCGTGCGTGCCAGGAGCTCTTTCTGGACGTCGAATTCCTCGCGTGTCACCAAATCCAGCCGCGCAAACATGCTCAGCATCAACGCACGTGCGTTTTTCTCGAGATCCTTTGCCGGACTGGCCGCGATCAACTCCGACACCTTGTTGCCGATTTCGTCCAGGACCTTGGGATTGAGCATGGCCGACTCCCGGGAGATGGCGCAATGGGAATTACCGGACGAGTTTAGCACAGTGTCCGGCAGGATTCGTTTGATGTGCGGCCACGCGACGCCCCATGTTGGTGCATTCACCGGGCGCCGTGGTGCAGAACAGTGCGTCGAGACGTCGCGCATTAAATCATGCTTTGTTAATTGTTTGTTTCTGTGCGGTAACTGTTTCTTGGCACGGATTCTGCACTGCCCGTTCCTGCATTCTCTTTATACATCTTACGGAGTGACATCATGCGCAAGACGATTCTGGCAGTCGCCCTCGGAAGCAGCATTTTTCTGCCCGGCGTGACGAATGCTCAATCCGCTCCCGCTGCCGCGCCGGCATCGCCTCATACGCTCACCGGCAACCTCGGTCTGTTCAGCAGCTACCGGTTCCGCGGCATCGACCAGACCTTTGGCAAGGCCGCACTTCAGGGGGGCATCGACTACTCTCATGCGAGCGGTTTCTATCTGGGCAACTGGAACTCGAACGTCAACTCCGGCGCCGGGTTCCCCGACGGGAATCTGGAGATGGATTTCTACGGCGGCTACAAGGCCAGCTTCGGCGACTTCGGCCTCGACGTGGGCGCCATCTACTACTACTACCCGGGTTCCGAAGCGCGCGGCTTGGGTGTCGGCGCCGATTCCGGCGCAGTGACCAACAAGGAAGTGTATCTGGGCGGCAGTTGGAAGTTCCTGTCGGTCAAGTACTTCTATTCCATCGACGATTACTTCTCCCTGCGTGGTGTCGATTCCGCCGGCGTCAGTACCGGCCAGAAGACCCGCGGTACCTCCTACCTGGATGTCTCGGCCAATTTCGATCTGGGCGACGGCTGGGGCGTCAATGGCCATGTTGGCCGGCTGAACGCCAAGAACATCCACAACGGCAACTACACCGACTGGAAGGTCGGCGTGACGAAGGACATCAGCGGTTGGGTGTTTGGTGCTGCCTATGTTGGCACCAACGCCGAGGGACAGTGCAGCGGCGCGACGGAATACCAGCCCTACTGTTTCACAAATTCCAACTCCGACAATGGGACCGGCGGCATCAATTTCGGCAGCAAGACGAAGGATGCCGGCCGCAACATTTTCGTGGTTTCGGTTAGCAAGACCTTCTGATCGTTGTCGCGCGGTTGGCGGGCGGCAGTCCGCCGACCGGACTAAGGAGTACAAACATGAAACTGGTAACCGCCATCATCAAGCCGTTCAAGCTTGACGAAGTGCGTGAAGCCCTGTCGGCGATCGGCGTGCAGGGCATCACGGTCACGGAGGTCAAGGGGTTCGGTCGGCAGAAAGGGCACACAGAGTTGTACCGCGGCGCGGAGTACGTGGTGGACTTCCTGCCCAAGGTCAAGGTTGAAGCAGCGATCAAGACCGAGTTGCTCGACCAGGTCGTCGAAGCCATCGAGAAATCCGCTGCCACGGGCAAGATCGGCGACGGCAAGATCTTCGTCTTCGATCTGGAACAGGTCATTCGCATCCGTACCGGCGAGTCCGGTGCCGACGCGCTATAGGGGGTCCGATCATGAAGCGATTCATAGCAGCAATCCTGACCGTCCTTGCGGTCGGCTTCGCCACCGGCGCCGTAGCCGAGGACAAGCCCGCCCCGAATGCCACGGCGGTGACCGCGCCGGCGCAACCCTCTGGCATGGCCGGCATGAGCGGCGACAGCGCCGCCCCAGCCGCCGCGCCAGCGCCGACGCCCAACAAGGGCGACACGGCATGGATGATCGTCGCCACCGTGCTCGTCATTCTCATGACCATCCCGGGCTTGGCCATGTTCTACGGCGGGCTGGTGCGCGCCAAGAACATGCTCTCGGTCCTCATGCAGGTGTTCATCATCTTCTCCATGTGCGTCGTGCTGTGGGGGGTATATGGCTACAGCGTGGCATTCACCGAGGGTAACGCCTTTTTCGGCGGCCTCGACAAATTGTTCCTCAAGGGCATAACGCCCGACTCGGTGGCGGCGACATTCAGCAAAGGGGTGGTGATTCCGGAATACATCTATGTCGTGTTCCAGGCCACATTCGCGGCCATCACACCGGCGCTGATCGTCGGCGCTTTCGCCGAACGCGCGAAGTTCTCAGCCGTGCTGCTGTTCATCCTGCTGTGGTTCACCTTCGCCTATCTGCCGATGGCGCACATGGTCTGGTACTGGGCCGGCCCCGATGCCTACACGGATGCGGCGGCAGGCGAGGCGGCAGCGGCAACGGCAGGCTTCCTGTTCCAGAAGGGCGCGCTGGACTTCGCCGGCGGTACGGTGGTGCACATCAACGCCGGTGTCGCGGGCCTCGTGGGCGCCTACATGATCGGCAAACGCGTCGGCTACGGCCGGGAATCCATGGCGCCGCACAGCCTGACGACAACCATGATCGGCGCCTCGCTCCTGTGGGTGGGTTGGTTCGGATTCAACGTCGGTTCCAACCTCGAGGCCAACGGCGTCGCGGCGCTGGTCTTCGTCAACACCCTTCTCGCCACAGCGGCCGCCGCCATGTCCTGGCTCTTTGCGGAATGGATGATGAAAGGCAAGCCCTCGATGCTCGGTGCGGCCTCCGGTGCGGTGGCTGGCCTGGTTGCGATCACGCCGGCGTGCGGCTTCGTCGGGCCCGTCGGTTCGCTGGTCATCGGTTTGCTGGCGGGGGCGATCTGTCTGTGGGGTGTCAATGGGCTGAAGCGCATGCTGGGCGCCGACGACGCGCTCGACGTATTCGGCGTGCACGGCGTCGGCGGCATGCTCGGCGCGATTCTCACTGGCGTGTTTGTCTCGCCGTCGCTCGGCGGCACCGGCGTGTATGACTACGTGGCCAACAAGGTCGGCGACTTCGACATGACCGCGCAGGTGATCAGCCAGCTCTGGGGCGTCGGCACGGCCATCGTATGGTCCGCGATCGTCTCGGTAATCGCCTACAAGGTCGTGGATATCGTAGTCGGATTGCGGGTGGCGGAAGACGAGGAACGCGAGGGCCTCGATGTCAGCTCCCACGGCGAGACGGCCTACCACACGTAATAACCTGCAGGAAATCCTCCTCCTTGACGGGCGCTTCGGCGCCCGTTTTTTCTTTGGCGTATCCGACCCCGGCACGACGATTCGCGCCCGCGGGAGCCGGCCGCGGCGCCGAAAGCCGTGTGATATATTGAATCGGGAAAAAAGTGGCAGGGAGCAACCCATTGCAGGGGCTGGGCGCTCCCCGAGGCCAGCAGACCCGATGCCTCTGGGCCGGCCTGCCTCCAAAGACCGAGTAAAAGGAGAACAGCGAACCGATCCTAAGGCGGCTCGCTTACAGGAAACTTACAGCTCCGGATTCGGGCGACGACAGTCGCCCACGCTGGCCATCGATGCGCATACTTCTCGCCGAGGACGATCCCATCATCACCGACGGGCTGATCCGCGCCTTGCGCAAGTCAGGTTACGCCGTCGACCATGTCGGCAATGGCGCCGACGCTGACACCGCCGTGGTGAGCCAGAGTTTCGATTTGCTGATCCTCGATCTCGGGCTGCCCAAGCTCCACGGCATCGAGGTGCTGCGGCGACTGCGCGCACGCAAGAGCAAACTGCCGGTGTTGATTCTCACCGCCCAGGACGGTATCGAGGAGCGGGTGCGGGGACTCGACGCGGGCGCCGACGACTACCTCGTCAAGCCTTTTGCCCTGCCGGAACTGGAAGCGCGCGTGCGTGCCCTGACGCGTCGTGGCACTGGCATGCCGACGTGCATCGCCTTCGGCCGCCTCAGCTACGACCAGTCCGAGCGAGTCGCGCGGATCGGTGATCAGGTCGTGGAGCTTTCCGCGCGCGAGGTCGGCCTGCTCGAAGTGCTGCTGCTGCGCGCCGGTCGTCTCGTCAGCAAGGAGCAGCTGGTCGATCATCTGTGCGGCTGGGGCGAGGAAGTGAGCACCAACGCCATAGAGGTCTACGTGCATCGGCTGCGCAAGAAGCTCGAGTCGGGCGGCATACGGATTGTGACGGTGCGCGGTCTGGGCTACTGCCTGGAAAAGCCCGATGCGGCTGCTTAGCAAGCCCAGGAACCTTCTGCGCCAGCCGACGGAGTTCAACTCGCTGTTCGGCGAGATCCTAGACTGGATGCTGGCGCCGCTGCTGTTCCTATGGCCGATCAGTATCGTCGTCACCCATCACGTCGCCAACAACATCGCCAACGTACCCTACGATCAGTCCCTGGCGGAGAACGTGCGCGCCGTGTCACGACTGATCAAGGTCGAAAGCAGCCGCGTCACCTTCAACTTTCCTGCACCGGCGCGGGCGCTGCTGCACGCCGACGAAGAGGACACCGTCTACTATCAAGTGCTCGGCGTTGGCGGCGAATTGCTGTCAGGCGACCGTGACATTCCTTCCGTCGATCCGCCGGCGGACGTGCGCCCCGACACAGTGTACTACCGCGATGACGAGGCAAACGGCGAAGACCTGCGCGTCGCCTGGCAGTATCTTCACGCAGGAGCCGCAGCGGACGCGCCGCTCATCGTCGTCCAGGTGGCGGAGACCCGCACCAAGCGGAGCAACCTCGCGAATCGCATCGTTGCCGGTGTGCTTTTGCCCCAGTTCGCGATCATTCCGCTGGCCGTGATTCTGGTGTATTTCGGGCTCGGTCGCGGCATCGCGCCGCTCAACCGCCTGCAGCGACTGATCCAGCGCCGCCGTCCCAGCGATCTGTCACCCATCTCGACCCACGGACTGCCGGAAGAGGTAGGCCCGGTGATACTTGCCTTCAACGACATGATGGCGCGCCTGGAGCAAAACCTGCAGGCGCAGCAACGGTTCATCGCGGATGCCGCGCATCAGATGCGAACACCGCTCACAGGACTGAAGATGCAGGCCGATCTCGCGCTGTCGGAAACGGACCCGGATCAGCTTCACCGATCCCTGCAGCAGATCAGCGAGGGCGCCGACCGCGCGGCGCATCTGATCAACCAGCTCCTGTCGCTGGCGCGTGCCGAAGCTAGCTTCGAGAAGATTCACGCCGTGGAAGCCACCGACCTGGAAGCACTGGTGCGTGATGTGACCCATGACATGGCATTGCGGGCGATGGCGAAGCACATCGACTTCGGATTCGAGGGCACGGGCTGGCCGTTGATGATCGACGGTGTGCCGGCGCTGGTGCGCGAACTGCTCAAGAATCTCGTCGACAACGCGATCAAATACACCCCCGAGGGCGGCAAGGTGACAGTGCGCGTCAAGGCCGGGGAGTTCGCTGTCGTGGAGGTCGAGGACACCGGCATCGGCATCGCCGAGGCCGACCGGGAGCTGGTGTTCGAACGCTTCTTTCGCGTGCTCGGCTCCGGCGCTGAGGGTAGCGGTCTGGGCCTGCCCATCGTGCGCGAGATCGCCGACCTCCATCGTGCCAACGTGCTGCTGAAACCCAATCCGGGTGGCACCGGAACCTTGGCCCAGGTAGTCTTTCCCCGTCGCCACGTTGGGCCAGTGCAGACAGCCTTGGAGGCGGGTGCGCTACCGGTCAGACGAGTGACGAAAGCCGGTCAAGGCTGACAGCCATTGCGCAACGGGTATATCCTCTGCCCCTTGGTTCCCCGTAGCCACCGTTCATGTGGGGAACACGAGCCTGCGTTTGTAAGCAAAGCGTCAGCACGCCGTAAGCGGGGAGAAAGCTGGCATCAATAAACTGCGCAATCAAGCTGGGGAAAAATGCCTGGCTTGGATGTTCAACAACCGAGGAGGAGCCATGGCTCAGGGAACACTAAATTGGGCGGCGATCGACGCCGACCCGCGCTTTCAGCGCCTGCACGCCAAGAAGGTGGCGTTTTTGTCGGGCCTGATGATCCTTTCAGTCGTCTATTACTTCCTGCTGCCGATCGGCGCGGCATATTTCCAGGATCTGTTCAAGATTAAAGTCTTCGGGCCGGTCAATGTCGGCATACTATTCGCCCTGTCCGAGTTCCTCGTGGCGTGGGGAATAGCTGGCTACTACACAGCCAAGGCCAAGCAGTTCGATGCTATGGCCGCCGAACTCGTGCGCGAAGCTGAGAAGATCGGGAGGTAATAGAACATGAACACGCGCAACAAAATCCTGCTCGGTCTGGCGGCGTTAGTTCTGCCAGTACTTTCCAGCCCGGTTTGGGCCCAGGGCGCCGTCGGCGACAAGTACAAGTGGCTGACCTTCGCCGTGTTTGCCGCAATCATCGGCGTCACCATGTATGTGACATACGTCGCTGCAAAGCGCGTCAAGACTGCCAAGGATTTCTACACGGCGGGTGGCGGCGTTTCCGGTCTGCAGAACGGCTGGGCTATCGCTGGCGATTATCTGTCGGCCGCGTCCTTCCTCGGTATTGCCGGCCTGATCTCCATCTGGGGTTACGACGGTTTCATGTACTCCGTGGGCTGGTTGGTGGCCTACATCTCGGTACTGTTGGTGATTGCCGAGCCCTGTCGCAACATCGGCAAGTACACCCTGGCCGACATCCTGGCCTACCGCAACGATCCGAAGAAAACCCGTATCGTCGGCGCCCTTTCGGTAATCACGGTCTCGACCTTCTATCTGATCGCCCAGATGGTAGGCGGCGGCGTACTGGTTAAGACGCTGATCGGAATCGACTACGAGATTTCGGTGATCGCCGTGGGCGTGCTCATGCTCGGCTACGTGCTGTTCGGCGGCATGGTTGCCACTACCTGGGTGCAGATCATCAAGGCCGTGCTACTGGTGACCGCCTCGATCGTGCTCGTGATCATGGTCTGGAGTCAGTACGGTTTCTTCGGCGATTTCCTGACCAACGTCATCAACGATGCCAAAGTCCAGGCACGTGTCGCCACCATCCTCGGTGACGCCGCCAAGAACATGACACCGGAGGAACTGGGCCAGCGCTTCCTTGAGCCCGGTCTGCTGTTCAAGGCGCCGATCGACCAGATCTCGCTCGGCATGGCGCTGGTGTTCGGCACCGCGGGGCTGCCCCACATCCTGATGCGCTTCTTCACGGTCCCGACGGCCCAGGAGGCGCGTAAGTCGGTGGTGTGGGCAATGGCCATCATCGGCGGCTTCTATGTGCTCACCCTGTTCCTGGGCATGGGCGCGGCGATGAAAGTCGGCGCCCCGACCATCATGGGTGTTGACCCGGGCGGCAACATGGCCGCGCCGCTGCTTGCGCAAGCGCTCGGCGGCGGTGCTGACAGCATACTCGGCAACTTCATGCTTGCCTTCGTCGCCGCGGTCGCTTTCGCGACAATCGTCGCGGTGGTCGCCGGCTTGGTGCTGGCTGCTGCCTCTGCCATGGCGCACGACATCTATGTCGGCGTTATCCGTGGCGAGCATGCGACGCAGGAAGAGCAAGTCAAGGCGGCCCGTATCGCCACGGTCGTATTCGGCGGCATCGCCATCGTACTCGGCATCGCTGCCAAGGGGCAGAACGTCGCCCATCTTGTGGCGCTCGCCTTCGCCGTCGCTTCCTCGGCAAACTTCCCGTGCGTCTTCATGACGCTCTTCTGGAAGCGCTGCAACACCGGCGGCATCGTCGGCGGCATGATCGTCGGCACCCTGACGGCCATCGGCTTGGTCCTGGTGTCGCCGAACATGACCTACCCCGCCTTGGTGAAGCCGGCGCAGGAGAAGATCATCAAGGCCTCGGACGACAAGATCGCCAAGCTGAGCGCCGATCTGGGCAGCGCGGCAGACGATGCCGCCAAGGCGAAGATCAACGGCGAGATCGAAAAGGCCAAGAAGGCCAAGTCCGGTGCCGAGAAGAAGATCGCCGACCTGGGCGGTGCAACGACATCCCTCGTCGGCCTGGAGAAGCCGTTGTTCGAACTGAAGAACCCCGGATTGATCTCCATTCCGCTCGGCTTCCTGGCCGTGTTCCTCGGTTCGCTCATGTACCGCGACAAGCGCGCCGAAGACATGTGGGACGAGCTCTACGTGCGCCAGAACACCGGCATACTCGCAGCCAAGGCCGTGTCGCACTGACGACCGACGGCTGTACCGACTGGAACCCCTCCGGGACACCCCGGAGGGGTTTTTGTTTCTAGGCCTGGTGCCGCGTCAGGGATTTGCGTCGTTTGTGATCAACTTCCGCGCAGGATACGACGTTAACTCCAACCATTCTCGTTTGCGGAAGCGGTCCTTCCAAACGAACCAGAAGAGGTGGAGACATGCGGAACGTAGTTGGAATCCTGCTGTTCATCGCAGCAGTTGCCTTGCAATTCGGCGGTGCGCCGGCGAGTTTGTCCCTTGCCGGCGTGTCAATGGCTTTGATTGCCTACGCGTTACGCCCGCGCCAGACGATTCAGCGCTGAAAGCTCCCCCAAACGATGCTGCCGGCCTGCAACGGCGCGCAGCTTGCATTGCTGTGCCTCAACGGAACACGACTGTCCGGTTGCCGTTGAGCAGTACGCGGTCTTCAACGTGGTAGCGCAGCCCACGCGCGAGCACCGTTTTCTCGATGTCCTTGCCGTAGCGCACCAAGTCCTCGACCGAATCACCGTGGTCGATGCGGACCGTGTCCTGCTCGATGATCGGTCCGGCGTCGAGCTCGGCGGTGACGTAGTGGCACGTGGCGCCGATCAGCTTCACCCCGCGGGCATAGGCTTGGTGATAGGGCTTGGCGCCGACGAAGGAGGGCAGAAAGCTGTGGTGGATGTTGACGATGCGACCGGGATAGGCCTCGCACAGATCGGGCGGCAGGATCTGCATGTAGCGCGACAGAACCATGACATCGCCGCGCACCTCTTCGAATATCCGCCGCATCTCGGCGAATGCCTGCGCTTTGGCGTCGGGTTTGACGGGTACGCAGTGATAGGGGATGCCGTGCCACTCGACGAAACCGCGGAAGGTTTCGTGGTTCGAGATGACACAGGGGATCTCGACGTCCAGCTCCTTGCATTGCCAGCGCGCCAGGATGTCGTACAGGCAATGCTCCTGCTTGGACACGAAGATGACGACGCGCTTCTTCACCGCAGAATCAGTGATGCGCCAGTCCATCTGGAACTCGTCCGCGATCGGTTGGAACCGCGTTCGGAACTCCGCCAGATGGAAGGGCAGCGAATCGGCCTTGATTTCGATGCGCATGAAGTAGCGCGCCGCCTCCGAGTCGGCGTGGTGGGCGGTTTCCAGAATCCAGCCGTTATGCTGGGCGATGAAACCGGCCACGCGCGCGACAATGCCGACGCGGTCCGGGCAGGAGGCAATGAGCGTGTAATAGCGTTGGGCGTGCATGATTGTTCGAGTCGGGCAAGGGGTGCGGCGGAGAAAGCGGCAAGTGTAACCTACCCCGCGGGGGACGATACGTGGCATGGCGCACGGCCGGGCCACTGGCCGCGTCGGCGTCAACGTTGCAGCAGGCTGATGCAAAACGTGGCAAGGATGCCGGGCTGCAAGGCTTCAGCGAGCCAAAATGCGTGACAGTACGAGCAAGTACGCCGCGCATTTTGGCGACCAAGAACGCCGCGGACGCGTGCCGCATTAGTTTTGCATCAGCCTGTCAGGCTTCGCCAAGGTTTTCCAACTGGACGTGGATGTGCAGCCAACGCTCCTCGGCAGCTTCGATCCATTGCATTAGTTCCGCCTGGCGTTTGAACTGGGTCTGCAGCGCAGCGGAATCGGTGGCGCCGTAGTGCCCGGGATCGGCAAGCTGCTGGTCGAGCGACGCTCTTTCCGCCTGCCAGGCTGACAAGCGATGTTCGATCGACTTCAGCTCCTTCTGCAGCGGGCGCCGCCGCGCGAGCAGCAACTGGCGTTGTGCGGCCTCTTGTTCGCGCTGCCGCTTTCGCGCCAGCTTGCCGTCGTTGACGACCACTGCGGCACTGCCCTGGCCGCCGCGCCGGGACAGCCATGCCCGGTAGTCGTCCAGATCGCCGTCGAAGGGCGCCAGACTGCCATCCGCGATGAGGAACAGATCGTCCGTGGTGGTGCGCAGCAAATGGCGATCATGGGACACCAACACCAGCGCGCCTTCATAGTCCTGCAGCGCCAGCGTCAGCGCATGGCGCATCTCCAGGTCCAGATGATTGGTCGGCTCATCCAGCAGCAGCAGGTTCGGTCGTTGCCAGATGAGCAGGGCCAGCGCCAGCCGCGACTTCTCGCCCCCCGAGAGTGGTTCCACGGGCGTGGTTGCCATATCGCCGACGAAATCGAATCCACCCAGGTAGTCGCGCAGTTCCTGTTCGCGGCTCTGGGGGGACAGGCGGACGAGGTGCTGCAACGGGCTCTCGTCGACGCGCAGTTGCTCCAGCTGGTGCTGGGCGAAATAGCCGATGTTCAGCCCCTTGCTCTCGCGCCGAGTGCCTGCCAGCGGTGCCTGCACGCCTGCCAGCAGCTTGATCAGGGTCGATTTGCCTGCACCGTTGGGACCCAGCAACCCGATCCGCTGGCCGGCGCGCAGGATCAAGCGCACGTTCGCAAGGACCGGCTGAGTGCCATAGCCGCAGGCGACATCGTTGAGCGTCAGCAGCGGATCGGGGCTGTCCTCGGGTGGCCGGAACACGAAGGTGAAAGGCGCGTCGACGTGGGCGGGCGCCAGTTCTTCCATGCGTGCCAGGGCCTTGATGCGGCTCTGTGCCTGGCGGGCCTTCGTCGCCTTGGCGCGGAAGCGCTCGATGAAGCTGTGCAGGTGTGCGCTCTCCCGCTGCTGACGTTCGTACATTGCTTGCTGCAGGGCAAGGCTCGCCGCCCGTTGGCGCTCGAAGTCGCTGTAGGTGCCGGCATAGAGTTTGAGCCGCCGGCGCTCGAAGTGGCAGACATGGGAAACAGTGTTGTCGAGGAACTCGCGGTCGTGGGAGATGAGCAGCAGTGTGCCGCGGTAGTCCCTGAGCCAGCCCTCAAGCCAGAGCACGGCCTCGAGGTCGAGGTGATTGGTGGGCTCGTCCAACAGTAGCAGGTCCGAGCGACACATCAGCGCCCGGGCGAGGTTGAGGCGCACGCGCCAGCCGCCGGAGAACTCGGCCACCGGCCTGGCCAGATCGTTGTCGGCGAAGCCCAGCCCATGCAGTAGTGCCGCCGCGCGCGCCCGCGCGCTGTAGCCGTCGGCCTGGGCGTAGCGTTCGTGCAGCAGGGCCAGGGATTCACCGTCCGCGGCGCGGTCCGCGCTAGCCAACCCGCGCTCGATGTTGCGCAGCTCCGCATCGCCGTCGAGCACGTGCTCCAAGGCTGCATCGGGCAGGCTTGGCGTATCTTGGGCGACATGAGCGATGACCAATCCCGGCGGCATGTCCAAGTCGCCCGCTTCCTGGTGCAACTCGTTGCGCAACAGCGCAAACAGGCTGGACTTGCCGCAGCCGTTGGCACCGACGACACCGATCTTCTGCCCGGCATGCAGGGTCAGATCGACGCCCTCGATCAGATTCCTGCCGGCGCGGGCGAGGGTGAGATTGCGCAGCGTGATCATCCGGTTGGCGGAGGTTGCGGGAAGAGGCGGTATTTTAAGCCCCGCGCGCACGACGGGCGCCGCGGCGCGCACCTGATCGCCGGTCCATCGTGTATCCTTGCCGCGCAACTTGCGCTGCCATGAACATCCGCCGCCCACTCCTTCCAGTCGGATTCACCCTCGCCTTGGCGACGTTCCCGGTTGCCGCCCAGAATGCAACGCTTGCACAGCCGGCTACCACGGAAACGTCGAAGCGCCTGAAAGAACAGGCAAGCGCCCTGCGGCAGGAGGCCGAAGCGCGGTTGAGAACGCAGAGTGCGGAGTGCTACTCGAAATTCTTCGTCAATTCTTGCCTCGACGACGCGAAGAAGCAACACACCGCCTCGGTGGTCGACGCACGCAAGCTCGAAGCGCAGGCACGCGAGATCGAGCGCGATGTCCGCGCGCGGGACAAGTCGGCGGAAGCGGCGCGCAAGGCAGTAGAGGCGCCGGTGAAACAACAGGAGGAAGAACAGGAGGCGGCGCGCAACCGCGCATCGCGTGACCTGCGCATGGAGGAAGCGGCGCAGCGCGACGCCGAGCGGGCCCGGCGGCTCGAGGAGGGCAAGGTCCGGGCGGCACGGGAGGCCGAGGCGCGCGCGCGGCGCGACGCGGAGAAGGCGGAACGCCGGAGCAAGGAGGCGGAGCGGGCGCGCCAGCGAGCGGAAAAGCATCGCCGCCAGCAGGAAGAACGGGCGCGCCGGGGCGGGTCGTAGACACCATGACGGAGACATCTCAGCGCGACATCGCCTGCCGTGGTCAGGTATTCACGCCGTCGCCGGTTGTCGAGGCCATGCTCGCTCTGCGGCGAAATGCCGGACGGGTGTTGGAGCCCTCCTGTGGCGACGGCGCCTTTTTCCTCCGGCTGCGGCATGCGGTCGGCATAGAACTCGATTCGGCCCACTGCCCCCCCGGCGCGCTGAACATGGATTTTTTCGCCTACCCGGAGGCCGAGAAGTTCGACACCGTCATCGGCAACCCGCCCTATGTACGCTTCCAGGATATTGCGCCGGAAACGAAGATTCTGCTGCGCCAGGACGGCTTCGACGGCCGTTCTAATCTTTATTTGTTTTTTACTGCGAAGTGTATTCGCCATCTCGGGCCCGGCGGCGAGCTGATTTTCGTCACACCCCGCGATTTTCTCAAGAGCACTTCGGCCGTTCGGCTCAACCGCTGGCTTTACGAGCAGGGCACGATCACCGACTACATTGAGCTGGGCGACGCAAGGGTATTTGAGGATGCGATGCCGAACTGCGCCATCTGGCGCTTCGAGCTTGGCAACTTCACTCGCACGACCCATTACGCTGAAGTGGGCGCGGGCCAGCCGCTCGATCAGGCACTGGCGACACTCGCGTGGGAAGAGCGGGAGTACATTGAGTGTGCGGGACATTTGCTGTTTACCCGCGGCCACTACCCGTTACGTTTCTCCGACCTGTTCTTCGTCAAGGTTGGAGCGGTGTCCGGCGACGACGAAGTCTTTACCAGCGATGATCACGGCAACCTCGAGTTTGTCTGCTCCCGTACCGCGCAGACCGGCGAGCTACGGCGCATGATCTACAACCAACCGCATCCTCGTCTGGAGCCATTCAAGGCACGCTTGCTGGCGCGGCGCATCCGTCGCTTCGACGAATCGAACTGGTGGCAGTGGGGACGGGGCTACTATCTGTCGGAGCGGCCGCGCATATATGTCAATGGCAAGACACGCAATCGCGCACCATTCTTCGTGCACCCGTGTCTGCACTACGACGGCGCGGTGCTGGCGATTTTCCCCCACGATGCGGACGCGGACGTGCGCGAACTGTGCGGTGCGTTGAACGCGCTGGATTGGGAAGACCTGGGCTTTGTCTGCGACGGCCGCTTCCTGTTCTCCCAGCGCAGCCTGGAAAACGCGCCGCTGCCGGAATCGTTCAGGAAATTCCTTCCGCGGCGCGAAGCTGCATGACGGAACGCCGCGCGGGCGATCCGCGCGGCGGGAACGATGAGGGAGAGGAGGACCTCGCCGTTCAGAAAGGAATCACGATCGGCGGCACATCGACGCCGATGACCACGGCAGGGCGCCGCGGATAGACGCGTACCGGCTCATAGACCACGGGCGGGGCAGGGTAGTAGACCCGCGGCGCGTCGTAGATGTAGCGGCGCTCATGGATGATGTGCCGCTCGTAGTGTCGGCCATGACGCCAGCCGTGGTGATGATGGTGGTGACCGTGACCCCAGCCGCGATGATGGCCGTGACCGCCATGGTCCCAACCCGTCGCCCAGGCGCCATTGGCACCGATGAGCGCGCCCGCAATAAACAAACCTGACAGTATCTTCTTCAACATTTTCATAGTGACCTCCTTGCCTTGCTACCGGACTGCTGTTCGTTTCAGTGTCCATCCTAGGCAAGTCGCCAAGGGAAAGCTGTAAGAATTGGTAACAAAATGTAAGATACGATCGGTGCGCCGCGCAGACGCCTGCATTCGGTCGTGGCCGGCGCCGATCCGCACTGTTGTTCCGGAAGACGTTTCATGGTTCCGCATCTCACCACTGCTTTGACCGGCCCGCTGCTCGAACTGGAGCGGCGCTTTCTCGACAACACCACCGCGATCGAGCAGTGGTTGCGGAGCCAATGGCTGGAACACACGCCGCCGTTCTATGCCTCAACCGATCTGCGCAACAGCGGCTTCAAGTTGGCGCCGGTGGACACTAATCTGTTTCCCGGCGGTTTCAACAACCTCAATCCTGCCTTCATGCCGCTGTGTGTTCAGGCAGCCATGTCGGCGATCGAGAAGATCTGTCCGGAGGCGAAAAACCTGCTGCTGGTTCCCGAGAGCCACACGCGTAACCTCTTTTATCTCCAGAACGTGGTACAGCTGGCCACGATCCTGGGACACACGGGGCTCACGGTGCGCATCGGCAGTTTGCTGCCGGAGATCACAACGCCGACGCCGGTGGAGTTGCCCAACGGACAAGAGCTCGTGCTCGAGCCGCTGCGGCGGCTCGGCGCGGAGGGCCGCCGTCTCGGCCTCGCCGACTTCGATCCCTGCGCCGTGCTACTCAACAACGACCTATCCGGCGGCGTACCGGAAATCCTGACCGAACTTCACGAGCAGGTTGTCATCCCGCCCCTGCATGCGGGTTGGGCGACGCGGCGCAAGTCGAACCACTTCGCTGCCTACGAAGAAGTGGCGAAGAATTTCGCGGCGATGCTCGACATTGACCCGTGGCTGATTAATCCGGAGTTCGCCGTCTGTGGCGAGATCAACTTCCAGGAACGCCGGGGCGAAGAGTGCCTGGCCGCGAACGTGGATTCGCTGCTGCGGCGCATCCGCGCCAGATATGCCGAGTACGGCGTCGAACAGACGCCCTTCGTCATCGTCAAGGCTGACGCCGGTACCTATGGCATGGGGATCATGACAGTTCGCGACCCGTCGGATGTGCGTGGCCTGAATCGCAAGCAGCGCACCAAGATGGCGGTGGTCAAGGAAGGCCTGCCGGTGACGGACGTGATCATTCAGGAAGGCGTGCACACCTTCGAGACCATCGACGACGCGGTTGCCGAGCCGGTCGTGTACATGATCGACCGCTATGTCGTCGGCGGCTTTTACCGCGTGCACAAGGAGCGTGGCCGGGACGAGAACCTCAATGCCCCGGGCATGCACTTCGAGCCGCTGGCGTTCGAGGCGCCGTGCTCGCTGCCAGATCCATGCTGCGCCCCAGATGCGCCACCGAACCGCTTCTACGCCTACGGCGTGGTGGCGCGCCTGACGCTGCTTGCAGCCAGCATCGAGCTGGAGCGCGCGGCACCGGGCGACGAAGTGGAAGTGCACCGATGAAGTTCGCGTTCATCCTCGATCCGCTGGAGCATCTCAAGGCCTACAAGGACACCAGCATCGCCATGATGCGCGCGGCGCAGCACCGCGGCCACGAGGTGTTCGCCATCATGCGCGGGGCGCTTGCGTGGCGCGACGGCGTCGTCGCCGCCGATGCCATGCGCATTGAGCTGCTGCAGGACAATCGCGTCTGGTACGCCCAACGCGATCACATGCACGTGCCGCTCGACCACTTCGACGCCGTGCTGATGCGCCAGGATCCGCCCTTCGACTTCGAGTATGTCGCCGCCACCTGGCTGCTCGAGCGCGCCGTCGCCGCCGGCGTGCGCGTGTTCAACGATCCGCGCGCGATCCGTGACCACTCCGAGAAGTTATCGATCACCGAGTATCCCGAATTCATACCGCCGACGCTGGTGGCGCGCGACCCGGAGCGACTTGACACCTTCATCGCCGAGATCGGCGATGTGGTGTTGAAGCCGCTGGACGGCATGGGCGGTGCATCCATCTTCCGTGTCCGCCCTGGCGATCCGAACCGCAACGTCATCCTGGAGACGCTGACGCAACACGGTCGGCGCACTGTCATGGCGCAACGCTTCATCCCCGAGATCAGCGCGGGCGACAAGCGCATCCTGCTCATCGGCGGGGAGGTCGTGCCCCACTGCCTGGCGCGCATTCCGAAACCGGGGGAAACGCGCGGCAATCTCGCCGCGGGTGGCGCGGGGGTGGCACAGCCGCTGTCCGCCCGTGACCGTGAGATCGTCGCCGGTCTGGCGCCGATCCTGCACGAGCGCGGCCTGCTCCTCGTCGGCCTCGACGTCATAGGCGACTATTTGACGGAGATCAACGTCACCAGCCCGACTTGCTTTGTCGAGATCGCGCAGCAGACCGGCTTCGATGTCGCAGGCATGTTCCTGGACGCGCTCGAACGAGAATGCGGCGCGCGCTAGGCGCCCGGGCGCGGCGACGAGGGGCTTTCCGGCACTGCGCTGCGTCCAGCGTCTTGGTGCGCTGGTGGCTCGGCCTCTTGTTTGGCGTGGTTTTTCTGGCCGGCTGCGGCGAGCCGCTGTACCAGCAAGAATCCTTCGTTTTCGGTACCCGTGTCGAGGTACTGATCCACGGCGTCGAAGCGGATCGCGCACGCGCGGGCGCGTCGGCGGTGCTGCGCGAGTTCGACCGCCTCCATCGCGCCTACCACGCCTGGCAGCCGAGCGAGTTGACGGCGCTGAACGCGGCCATCGCCCGCGGCGACAGGAGCATTGCTGTCTCCGACGAGTTGGCGATGCTGCTGCGCGAGGCAGCCGTGCTGGCGGAGAAATCCGATCAACTGTTCAACCCGGCCATCGGCAGGCTCGTGGCGTTGTGGGGTTTCCACAGCGACGAGTTCAAGCCCGCAGTGCCCGCCGAGCAGGCTATTGCCGCCCTAACGGCCGCGCAGCCGCGCATGAGCGACCTGACGCTGGACGGCGCGCGCGTTACCAGTGCGAACCGCGAGGTGGCGATCGATTTCGGCGGCTATCTGAAGGGCTATGCGCTGGAGCGTGCTGTCTCGATCCTGAAAGACCACGGCGTCGGCAACGCCCTCGTGAACATCGGCGGCAACATCATCGCGCTGGGAGCCAAGGGTGGGCAGCCGTGGCGGGTCGGCATCCAGCATCCGCGGGCGAGTACGCCGCTCGCCGCGCTCGAGTTGCGCGACGGCGAGGCGATCGGCACCTCCGGCGACTATCAGCGCTTCTTCGAGGTGGATGGACAGCGCTATTGCCACCTGCTCGATCCGCGCACCGGTCGGCCTGCGGCGGGGACACAGGCAGTGACGGTCCTGATTCCACCCCAGCAGGGTGCCGGCGTGCTCTCCGATGCGGCGAGCAAGCCGCTCTTCATTGCCGGAGCAGCGCAGTGGCGCGAGTACGCGCGGCGGCTCGGGGTGGTGGCCACCATGCACATCGACGTCGCCGGTGTGATCCGCGTTACGGCAGCGATGCACGAGCGGATTAAGATGCTGGATGCCGGCACTTCGCCGGTCGTCGAACCATAATGGTATGGCCGGCAATACTACACCCAGCGACTACATCGCACGCTCCGTGCGCCGCCGCGTCGGCTTCGCAGCGCTGAACCGGCTGCACGCGCAGATCGAGGCCGAACGCACGCTCGAGGCGCTTCATGCCCGTATGGCACGACGCTGGGCATGGGGCGGAGCGGCGGCGTTTGCGCTGCTCGTCTGTTTCCTCTGAGTCCCGGCCCCGGTGCTGCTGGGGCTCGGTTAAAATGACCCCCTTGGCAGCATTGGCACGAACATGATCGGTCTGTTTCTCATCACCCACTTCGGACTGGGTGAATCCCTTGTCCAGTCGGCGTGCCACGTGCTCAACAGGCGTCCGCCGCAGTTGGTTCAACTCGGCGTCGCCGCCGAGGATGACCCACGTGATGTGCTGCCCCTTGCAATCCAGATGTTGCGCTACGTGGACAGCGGCGAAGGTGTGCTGGTGCTGACGGACATCTACGGAGCGACCCCGAGCAACATCGCCGGGAGGTTGCTCAAACCCGGCTATGTCGAAGTTGTGGCCGGCGTCAGTCTGCCCATGCTCATGCGTGCACTGACCTACCGCGAAAAGGGCATGGAAACGCTGGTGACGAAGACCGTGAGCGGAGGCCGCGACGGCGTGATCCACATGAAGCCGAGCCGCGATGGAACGGGCTGAAGTCGAAATCATCAACAAGCTCGGCCTGCATGCACGCGCCTCGGCGAAGCTGACGCAGATCGCGAGCAGTTTTGACAGCGAAGTCTGGCTGGAGCGCAACGGACGCCGGGTCAATGCGAAGAGCATTATGGGCGTGATGATGCTGGCAGCAGGAAGGGGCTCGACCATTGTCGTCGAAACCGACGGCGCGGACGCGCCGCAGGCGCTGGAAGCGATCCTGGCGCTCATCAACGATAAATTCGGAGAAGGCGAATAGCGTGAGCTTCACCCTTCACGGCCTCGCGGTTTCCCATGGCATCGCCATCGGCCATGCACATCTCGTTTCCCACGCGACGCTGGAGGTGTCGCATTACATCATTCCGGCAAAGCATGTCGAGACGGAGATCGATCGCTTCGACGCTGCCGTCGAGACCGTGCGCCAGGAGCTGGACGAGATCCGCGAAACGACACCGGCGGCGGGGCCGGCGGAAATGGCCGCCTTCGTCGATCTGCACGCCATGATTCTTGCCGATCCGTTGTTGTCCAGTGTGCCGCGACAGCTGATCAGCGAGCGCCGCTGCAACGCCGAATGGGCGCTGGTACAGCAGATGGAGCAGCTCGTCGAGCAGTTCGACGAGATCGAGGATCCTTATCTGCGCGAACGAAAGGCCGACGTGGTCCAGGTGGTCGAGCGGGTTCTCAAGGCTCTGCTCGGCCGGCCCGGCCATTTGCCGCGACGCAAGGACGGCGGCACCTCGGTGATCGTCGCCCACGACCTGTCGCCGGCGGACACCATCCACTTCAAGCAGCAACAGATCGCCGGATTCGTCACCGATCTGGGCGGCGCGACTTCCCACACCGCCATCGTGGCGCGCAGCCTCGGCATTCCCGCCGTCGTCGGGCTGCATCATGTGCGCCAGCTCGTGCGCGATGACGATCTGCTGATCGTCGACGGCACCCGCGGCGTGCTGATCGTCGACCCCGACGAGCGCGTGCTGGAGGAGTACCGGCTGCGCAAAAGCGAGCTGGAGATCGAGCGCTCGAAGCTCAAGCGCCTGAAGTCCGCGCCATCGGCGACCCTCGATGGGGAGGCGATCTCCCTGCAGGCCAATATCGAGCTGCCGCGCGACGTGCCGCAGGTGAAGGAGGCTGATGCCGAGGGCATTGGACTGTTCCGCACGGAGTTCCTGTTCCTCAATCGCGAGGACGCGCCCGACGAGGACGAGCAGTTCGAGGCCTACCGCAGCGTGGCGCAGGCCATGAAGGGCAAGGTCGTCACTATCCGCACACTCGACGTCGGGGCAGACAAGGCATTGCGCGGCGCCAACCGCTCCGAGCCGAATCCGGCACTGGGCTTGCGGGCGATCCGTTACTGCCTGGGCGAGCCGCAGATGTTTCTGACCCAGTTGCGCGCGATTCTGCGTGCCTCGCACTACGGCAAGGTCAGACTGCTGGTTCCCATGCTTTCGCATGCCTACGAGGTCGATCAAACCCTGCTGCTGGTCAAGCAGGCGCGGGAGCAACTGCGCGCGGCCAAGTTAAAGTTCGACGAGAGTCTGGAAATCGGCGGCATGATCGAGGTCCCGGCGGCGGCGCTGGCGCTGGGCGTTTTCCTGAAGCGTCTGAGCTTTCTCTCGATCGGAACGAACGACCTGATTCAATACACGCTTGCCATCGACCGCAGCGACGAAGCGGTCGCCCACCTTTACGATCCGCTGCACCCCGCCGTGCTGCGTCTGATCGCGCAGACCATCGAAAGCGCCAACCGCGCCAGCATGCCGGTGGCAGTGTGCGGGGAAATGGCCGGCGACGCAGCGATGACGCGCCTGCTGCTGGGCATGGGCTTGCGCCAATTCTCCATGCATCCGGCTCAGATCCTGGAGGTCAAACAGGAGGTGCTGCGCAGTGACATCCCGACCCTGCGCGCCGCCGTGGCGCGCATGCTGCGCAGCGACGACCCGATGCGCGTGCGCGAGCAGTTGGAACGGCTCAACGCAGGCTGAGCAGCCTCCGGCCGACACCGCGCGGCGGCCGCGCCAGGCGGCGCGTGCGCACCCAACCCCAAAGCGGCATTTGACAAAGCCGGTCCGGGCCGGTATGTTCCCCGCTTAGCGCCGATTTGATCATCAGCTTGCGGGCGCTCAATAAATCCGGCTAAAGCGAGGGCAAACCCGGTCCTGGCTTCAGCCGACCGGGTTTTTGTTTTTTCTTCGTTGCGCGAAGCGCATTGCCGCCAAAATGGATCGAGCGAGTTTGTCTGCTACTAGCGCCGGCGTCGGGGAGGTTCGTCCCGAACGCGCGCAGTTCAGCGAGCCGCTTAGGCTGCGCAGCGGAGCCGTCGTACCCGCCTATGATCTGGTCTATGAGACCTACGGCACCCTTAACGCGGCGAAATCGAACGCCATTCTGGTCTGTCACGCGCTGTCTGGTTCGCACCATGTGGCGGGCTGTTACGCCGACAGTCCGAAGAACATCGGCTGGTGGGACAACATCGTCGGCCCGGGCCGCCCGCTGGATACGGAGCGCTTCTTCATCATAGGCGTGAATAACTTGGGGGGTTGCCACGGTTCGACCGGCCCGGCGACGGTCAATCCGGCTACCGGCAAGCCCTGGGGTGCCGATTTCCCCGTGGTGACGGTGAACGACTGGGTGGAAAGCCAGGCGCGGCTCGCCGATCGGCTCGGCATCGACGCCTTCGCCGCGACCATCGGTGGCAGCCTGGGCGGCATGCAGGCGCTGCAGTGGACCATCAATTATCCTGAGCGGGTGCGCCATGCGCTGGTGATCGCTGCCGCGCCGAAGCTGACGGCACAGAACATCGCCTTCAATGACGTCGCGCGCCAGGCCATCCTGACGGACCCCGAGTTCCATGCCGGTCACTACTACGAATACCGCACGGTGCCCAAGCGTGGCTTGCGCCTGGCACGCATGCTGGGCCACATCACCTACCTTTCCGATTACGGCATGGCGGAGAAATTCGGCCGCATCCTGCGGGAGGGTGCATTCAAGTTCGGCTATGACGTGGAGTTCGAGATCGAGTCATACCTGCGCTACCAGGGCGACAAGTTTGCCGGGTTCTTCGACGCCAATACCTACCTGCTAATGACCCGGGCGCTGGACTACTTCGACCCGGCCCACGACTTCGGCGGCGATCTCACAGCGGCGCTCGCCGGCACGCAGGCCGGTTATCTCGTGATCTCGTTTTCCACGGACTGGCGCTTCAGCCCCGGCCGATCGCGGGAGATCGTTGCCGCCTTGCTTGACAACGGGCGCAATGTCTCCTACGCCGAGATCGAATCGACCGCCGGCCACGATTCCTTTCTCATGGACGACCCGTACTACCACGCCGTGGTGCGCGCTTACCTGGAGAACATCAAGCTGTGAACGCAGCCGCAGTCCTGAGCCGCCCTGATTTCGCTGTCATTGCCGACTGGATCAAGCCGGGCGAGAAAGTGCTCGACCTCGGCTGTGGCGACGGCGCGCTGCTGCGCTACCTGGTGGACACGCGCGATGTGCGCGGCTATGGCGTAGAGATCAGTGCGGAAAAAGTGCTGGCCAGCATCCGCAATGGCGTCAATGTGATCCAGAACGATCTCGAGGCAGGGCTCTCCGCCTTTCGTGACGGCAGCTTCGACCATGTCATCCTGTCGCTCACCCTGCAGGCCATGCACCGCATCGAGTACGTCGTCGCCGAGATGCTGCGCGTTGCCCGAGAGGCCATCGTCACCTTTCCGAACTTCGGCTACTGGCACTACCGCTGGCAGATCGCGATAGGCGGGCGCATGCCGGTTTCGGAGCAGATTCCGTATCAATGGCATGACACGCCCAACGTGCATTTCTGCACCATCGACGACTTCCAGGTATTTTGCGCTGACCACGGCTATACGGTGATCGAGCGGCTCGTCCTGCAGGACGGCCGCCGCGTCGATTGGCTGCCCAACCTGCGCGGCAGTCTCGCCGTGTTCCGTTTCTGTCGAGGCTGAGTTGGGGCGCCGCCGGCCGTTACTCCAGTCCAAGTTCTTCTGGGTCGCCGTACTGTACTTTTCCGAGGGCTTTCCCCTCGGCATGTTTTACGAGATCTTTCCGGTCTATTTCCGCCAGCAGGGTATCGACCTCAAGAGCATCGGTGTACTCAGCCTGCTCGGGCTGGCCTGGACCATAAAATTCCTGTGGGCACCGGCGGTCGATTACTGGCGCCATCATCGGCTGTGGATGGCTGCGGCGGATCTGGCCATGGGCGCGGTGATGATCGCCTTCGCTGCCCAGGCCGGCTTCGGCGCCTGGGTGTGGTTGCTGATTGGCATATTCGCGCTCCTGTCGGCAACCAATGACATTGCCATCGACGGCTACACTATCGAGTTATTGGACCAGGACGAGCTCGGGCGGGGCAACGGTCTGCGCATCGGCTTCTATCGCGTCGGCATGATCACCTCCGGCGTGGTTCTCATGGCATCGGACTACCTCGGCTGGCGGGGCGCGTTCCTTGGTGCGGCGGCGCTGTTCGCGCTGTGCGCCGGTGCCTGCCTTGCCGCACCTCGTGAGCAGCCGAGGCCGCCGAGCGCGCGGGCACACCCGGGGCGCGAGCTGCGCGCCATCCTGCGTCAGCCGCGCGTGCTTGGCGCCATGCTCTTGCTGGTGCTGGGCACGCTCTGGCTAATCGACGGCGCAGCGCATTGGTCGCAACATGTCCCGGGATTCTGGGCTGGCGCCTCGATTGCCGCCGCGGCTGCGTTGTTTGCCCTGCTGTTTCTCGCGCGCCGGAACGGCGCGGCACGAGAAAATGCGCCACCGGAGCTTGCCAACGGCGCCGTGTTCGGCGCACTCAGCGATCTTGCCAGGCGCCCCGGCGTCGGGCCGGTACTCGCTTTCATCCTGTTGTTCAAGCTCGGCGACAGCTCCATGGGCTTCATGGTAAAGCCCTTCTGGGTGGACGCCGGCTTCACCGCCGCGGAGATTGGCCTGGTATCGGTCAATATCGGGCTCGTACTGTCGATAGCCGGCGGCCTCGCCGGCGGCTGGTACGCCGACCGCGCCGGGCTGTTCAAGTCGCTGTGGGTGCTGGGCTTGGCGCAGGCTCTGTCGAACCTCGGATACGCCCTGGCAGCCTGGCAGATTCCGCTCCACGGCATACCGCTGACCGAACATCGCGCGCTGCTCTATTCTGCCAGCGCGCTGGAATCCTTTACCGGCGGCTTGGGTACCGCTGCCTTCTTGGCGTTTCTGATGGCGATCGTGCGCAGGGAGCACAGCGCCGCGGAGTACGCGCTTCTCTCGTCGATCTTCGCCGCTTCACGCTCAATCGCCGGCTGGGCCGGCGGTGTCGGTGCCCAGGAAATGGGTTACGCCCCCTATTTCCTGCTCACGTTCTTCCTTTCCTTTCCGGCCTACGCGCTGCTGCCATGGGTGCGCGACATGCTGCAATGCTCGGCACGCCGCGTCGACGGCGCGAGCTAGCGGCATCCCGCCGGCCCGCAATCAGAAGAGAATCACACGACTGGCGGTGCGGGCGGCAACCACGCCGCCGAGCGTACGCGCAGGCGGCGATAGACTTGCCAGGCGACGAAGCCGCGCCGCAGCCAGCGGAAGGCCCGCCGCGGGCGGGCGACGATGATCGCCACGGCAACGCCGACCAGCCAGTGGGGACGGAGCCGGACAAACTCGATGCCCGCGCGCACCTGATCCACGAAGTGGAATGCCGGGGCGAACACGGCGATCTGCTGCTGCAGTTGCAGGCGCTGGACACCGGCCTGGAGCTGCAGGCGCTGGCGCTTAAGGGCCAGTTCAAGGAGCCGCTGGTTCATTGCTGCTGCCGCTCGACCGCGGCGCGATCCTGGGCCAGTTCGGCCAGGCTGGACGCGAACAATCGGGAACCGGCGCGAACGTGGCGCCGGGTGACGGCCAGGGCGATGAAACCGATGACGAGGAAGAGCGCAGACGAGACGGCGAGAACCAACAGTCGATGCGTGTCCCAGAGCAGGACGGTCAGGGTGATCGCCAGGAACACCAACCCGAAGCCGACGAAGAAGAACGCAATCAGGCCGTACCACAGCACGGCCGCGAGCCGGATCTTCTCCTCTTCGACCTCGGTGGCGAACAGCTCAAGGCGGGTTTGCAGGACGGCCAGAGCCGTTGCCAGCAGTTTGCGTAGCGACACCAGCAACCCGCCGCCCTGAGGCGTGGGGTTCATTCTCGCGGCGGTCTAGCGGCGGCCGATGAGCATGCCGACGATGAATCCGATGCCGGCCGCGATGCCAATAGATCGCCACGGGTTGTCGTGCACGTAGTCGTCGGTGGCGCGGGCCACTGCTCGGGTTCTTTCCACCACCACCGCCTCGGCGTCGGCCAACTTGGACTTGGCCGTGGCAAGGTGGTCCTGCAGCCGGTTGCGCAGGTCGCCCACCTTATCTCCGGCCTGGTTGGCAGTCATGCGCAGGAGTTCTTCGGCGTCGGCAACCACCACCTTAAAATCCGCGACCAGCTTGTCTTTGGTCACTTGCGTCATATCGTTCATTTGTCGATTCTCCACTGATTGCGCGTCGCGCGCTCTTGTCATGATGGATGCTTCATTGTACCGCGAAGTCAGGCTAGCGCCTTCATGGTACCAAGGCAATGATCGTTGTCAGAGCTTCGTGCCGAGCGAGGGGTCTGTATTTCGGCCCGCAGCCATAAACTGACGCCGTCAACGTCAAGCGTGCGGCCTGCTGGCGCGCCGCGCTGCGTACCTCAAAGGGAGCAATCGTAGTCTATGGTCAAAGGAGCATGGTCGGAGAAGCGCTCGGCTTTGTAGATCGAGGCGTCCCGGGCGCGCGCGGCCAAGCCCGGCGTGGCGAAATGATAATCGATGCGCCATCCGACGTTCTTCGCCCATGCCTCACCGCGGTTCGACCACCAGGTGTACTGGTCCGGCTGGGTGTTCAGGCGACGAAAGACATCGACCCATCCCACCTGGTCGATAACTTTTGTCAGCCAGTCGCGTTCTTCGGGGAGGAAACCCGAGTTCTTCTGGTTAGAACGCCAGTTCTTCAGATCGATTTCCTTGTGCGCGATGTTCCAGTCGCCACAGAGGAGGATTTCGCGGCCACTGCGGAACAACCGCTCCAGATGCGGCAGGAACTGCTCCATGAAGCGGAACTTCGCTGCTTGGCGCTCGTCGGAACTAGAACCGGAGGGAAGATAGAGCGATACCACAGTGTGGCGTTGGAAATCCGCCTGGAGGTAGCGGCCCTCGCAGTCGATCTCGGCAATGCCCAGTCCCTCGATCACCCGTTCGGCGGGGGTGCGGGAGTAGATCGCCACACCGCTGTAGCCTCTCTTCTCGGCGCAGTGGAAATAGCCGTGGTAGCCGGCAGGCTTGCGCATGGGCCCGGAGAGGTCCGGCAATTGCGCTTTCAGTTCCTGCAGGCAAATGATGTCGGCATTTTGTCGTGCCAACCAGACAGGGAAACCTTTGGTGTACGCCGAACGGATGCCGTTGAGATTCAGGGTGATGATGCGTAACATCTCGGCTTTGCGGAGTGTCGTCGCCACGTCGGTGGCGTCGGATCAAGGTCGGAATAGCGTGGATTTTAGCCGCGAGTTCATCGAATTTGCCTGCCACCGGGGCGTGCTACGCTTTGGCCAATTCACCACCAAGGCGGGACGTGTGACGCCGTACTTCTTCAACGCCGGGTCGTTCAACGACGGCGCCTCGCTGGCGCAGCTTACCGAGTTCTATGCCCGGGCGATCCTTGCGAGCGGGATAGCGTGCGACATGCTTTATGGTCCCGCGTACAAGGGAATCCCGCTGGTCGCAGGCACGGCCATCGCCCTGGCGGCGCGCGGGCGCAACCTGCCCTTCTGCTTCAACCGCAAGGAGGCAAAGGACCACGGCGAGGGCGGGACTCTGGTGGGCGCGCCGTTGCACGGTCGCGTGTTGATCGTCGACGATGTGATTACGGCCGGTACGTCGGTGCGCGAATCCGTGGAGCTGATCCGGGCGGGCGGTGCGCAACCCTGCGGCGTTGTCATCGCTCTGGACAGGCAGGAGCGCGGCCAGGGCGCGCTATCCGCGGTGCAGGAGGTCGAGCGCGAGTGGCGCATTCCCGTAATCAGCATCGCGAATCTCGCGGACCTGATTGGCTATCTGCGCTCTGCTACGGATTTGACGCCGAACCTGCCCGCGGTCGAAGCCTACCGCACGAAGTACGGGGTCACCCATGCGGCCTAGCGTGCTGCCGCTGTTGGCCGTTGCCGCCCTGGCTGCGGTGCCAACGCTTGCCGCTGCCGGCAACACCTTGTGCTGTAACGACGAAAGCGGCCGTCAGGTCTGTTCAGACATTCTGCCGCCGCAGTGCTATGGCCGCGCCTATCGCGAGATCAATGACCGCGGCATTACGATCAGGCGCATCGAGGCGCCTTTGACACCCGAGCAGCGTGCCCAACGCGAGCTGGAACAGCGCAAGAAGCGGGAAGAGGAACGACACGCACAGGAGCAGCGGCGCAAGGATCTGGCGCTGCTGCAGACCTACAGCACGGTGGGAGACATTGACATATTCCGGACGCGCACCGTCAGGGATCTGGAGCGCTCGATTGCGGATACCAAGGCGCGCCAGGACGAGCTGTTGGCGAAGCAGAAAACGCTGCTCGAGGAAGCCGAGTTCTACAAGAAGAAACCCATGCCGGCCGAGCTGCGCAATGCCATCAAGGACAACGAAGCGGAGGTTCAGACTCTGCAGAACCTCATCGACATGAGGAACCGCGACATCGAGGCGGCAAAAGCGAAGTACGACGAAGACAAGCGCCGCTATATCGAAATCACGCGCGACAAGGCCGGCGCGCCACGCGCCCAGATCCTCCCATCCAGCGACACGCGCGCGCGCTGACGCGCCTTTCGCCCTTCTTACTGCGCGAGCTTGCGTCGCAGGATCTCGTTGATCTGCTGCGGGTTGCCCTTCCCCTTCGTGGCTTTCATGGCCTGGCCGACGAAGAAGTTGAAAGCCTTGTCCTTGCCGGCACGGTACTCTGCAACCTGGCCGGGGTTGGCGGCGAGGATGCCGTCGATTAGTTTCTCCAGCTCGCCGGTGTCGGAGATCTGCTTCAGTCCTTTTGCCGCGATGATCTTGTCTGCACCGTCATCCCCACTCGCCTCGCCGTGCCACAAGGCATCGAACACCTCTTTGGCGATCTTGCCGGAAATGGTACCGTCGCCCAGGCGGCGCAGCAGGCCGGCGAGCTGCGCCGCGCTGACCGGCGCCTCGTTGATGTCGAGGCCGTCGCGGTTCAGCGCCGCGGCGACATCGCCCATCACCCAGTTGGCGCACAATTTGGGCTCACCGCCGAGCGCGGCAACCGTCGCTTCGAAATAGGCGGCCAACTCGCGCGAGGACGTCAGTGTGGCGGCGTCGTAGGCGGTCAGGCCGAAATCGCGCATGAAGCGGCCGCGCTTGGCCTGGGGCAGCTCCGGCATGCCGGCCTTGACCTCGACGATCCAGTCGGCACTGATGGCCAGCGGCAGCAGGTCCGGATCGGGGAAGTAACGGTAGTCGTGCGCCTCCTCCTTGGAGCGCATGGAACGCGTCTCGTCGCGCTCCGGGTCGTAGAGCCGGGTCTCCTGCTCGATGGTGCCGCCGTCTTCCAACACCTCGATCTGCCGGCGCGCCTCGAACTCAATGGCCCGCTCGAGAAAGCGGAAGGAGTTTAGATTCTTGATCTCGCACCGCGTGCCGAACTTATCGCTGCCGCGCGGCCGCACGGAGACGTTGGCGTCGCAGCGGAAGCTGCCTTCCTGCATGTTGCCGTCGCAGATGTCAATCCAGCGCACCAGGGAGTGCAGTGTCTTGGCGTAGCTCACCGCCTCCGCCGCCGAACGCATGTCCGGCTCGGACACGATCTCCAGCAGGGGCGTACCGGCGCGGTTGAGGTCCACGCCGGAGCGGCCGTGGAAGTCTTCGTGCAGCGACTTGCCGGCGTCCTCTTCGAGGTGGGCGCGGGTCAGACGGACAACCTTCTCCTGGTCGCCGACCTGGATGCGGACGATACCGCCAGAGACCACCGGCAGCTCGTACTGACTGATCTGGTAGCCCTTCGGCAGGTCCGGGTAGAAGTAGTTCTTGCGGGCAAAGACGGACTTGTGCGCGACGCTTCCGCCCACCGCCAGGCCGAAACGGATGGCACGCTCGACGGCGCCGCGGTTCAGCACCGGCAACACGCCCGGCAGGGCGATGTCCACCGCACAGGCCTGGGCGTTGGGCGCCGCGCCGAAGGCGGTGGACGCGCCGGAAAAAATCTTCGATCGGGTGGAAAGCTGGGCATGGGTTTCCAGTCCGATCACCACTTCCCAGTTGCTCTCAGCGTTCATCGTCTGCTGCTTCTCTCCTGCGCCAAGCCCTGCATAGGCAATGCGCGCGTCGATTGCTTCAGTACCTGTCGGACGCGCACGGACTCAGCCGCAGCTGCCGTTGTGAGCGTCGGCCAGGAAGGGCCACAAGTAAGTGAAGGCATCGCCCGTGCACATGTCGCTGCAGCTGTCGAAGGCAACGGTGACCCGTCTGCCCTGCTCCCACATGCGCACCACGCAGCGCGAGCGCTGCGACTGTAGAACGATGCTCGGCATGGTGCCGGTCTGATGGAAATCCCTCAGCGCAAAGCGACAGTTGCCCCGCCGCGGGATGTCCACCGTAGCCTCGAAGTGACGCACCTGGGCGTCGGCGACGTCCAGCTTCATGGCGCCCTGATACCCGGTTTCGTCGCGGAATGCGCAGTCGGCTTTGACGTTCAGCGGCTTGACGGGGAGCGGTCCCGGCCTCGGCCGCGCCACGGGCGGCGGCGTCGGCGTCGGCCTGGTGACCGTGGGTGGTGTCGGCGCGGGGGCCGGGGCACGCTCGGGTTCCGGCGTGGCGCAGCCGGCGATGGTGAGCGCGACGAGCACGGCGAGGCCGGCGGTACCACCCAGCCATGCGCGCACGGGAACTGCCGACGCGGCGCGGTGCGGGGCAGCGTCCGTTGTGGGGGTCATTCTTCCTCCTCGGGCCAGGCCACCTTCCCCGGCGCCCTCAGATGCCAGTCGCTCACCAACTGGTACTGGTGCGCGACATGGACCATGCGCGCCTCATCGAAGTAGTTGCCGATGATCTGCAGCCCGACCGGCAAACCGCCGGCGCCGAAGCCGCCTGGTATAGAAATGCCGGGCAGCCCCGCCAGGTTGACGGCGATGGTGTAGATATCCGAAAGGTACATTTGCACCGGGTCCGCGCTCTTTGCCCCGAGGGGGAATGCCACCGTCGGGCTGGTCGGTCCCATGATCACATCGCAGCGCTTGAACGCTTCGACAAAATCGTGCGCAATCAGCCGCCGCAGTTTCTGCGCCTGCAGATAGTAGGCGTCGTAGTAGCCGTGCGAAAGCACGTAGGTGCCTATGAGGATGCGCCGCTTGACCTCTGCGCCGAAGCCCTGGGCGCGGGACTTGCAATACATGTCGATCAGGTCGTCGTACTGCGGCGCGCGGTAGCCGTAGCGAACGCCGTCGAAGCGCGACAAGTTCGACGAAGCCTCCGCCGGCGCCAGCACGTAGTAGACGGGGATCGACAACTGCATGTTGGGCAGACTGACGTCGACGGTGACCGCGCCGAGTTTGCGGTACTCCTCGATTGCCGCCTCGATCACCTGGGCAACGTCCTGCGACAGGCCTTCGGCGTAGAACTCCTTGGGCAGGCCGACCCTCAGGCCGGCGAGGGGCTTGCCGGCGCTCGCGGCCGCGTCGCGGCTGGCGAGTGCCCGCGTGTAATCCTCGGCGGGCCGTTCCAGACTGGTGGAATCGCGCGCATCGAACCCCGCCATGGCGTTCAACATCAGCGCGCAATCCTCGGCCGACTTGGCCATGGGGCCGCCCTGGTCCAAAGACGAGGCGAAAGCGATCATGCCGTAACGGGAGACGACACCATACGTGGGCTTCAGGCCGGTGACGCTGCACAGGGCGGCCGGCTGGCGGATCGAGCCGCCGGTATCGGTGCCCGTAGCGGCTGGCGCCAGGCGCGCGGCGACGGCGGCAGCCGAGCCGCCGCTCGAACCTCCCGGCACCACGTCGAAATTCCACGGGTTGCGCACCGGGCCGTAGAACGACGTCTCGTTCGACGAGCCCATGGCGAACTCGTCCATGTTGGTCTTGCCCAGGGTCACGCAACCGGCGGCGTCGAGCCGCTCGACGACATGAGCGTCGTAGGGGCTAACGAAATTGGACAGCATGCGCGAACCGCAGGTGGTCAGCCAGCCGCGCATGCAGAAGATGTCCTTGTGGGCGATGGGAATGCCCGTCAGCGGACCCGCCTCGCCGCGGGCGATGCGCTCGTCGGCGGCGCGCGCCTGAGCAAGCGTCGTCTCACGCTGCACGGTGATGAAAGCATTGAGTTCCGGGTTGAGGCGCTCGATGCGCTGCAGAAACAGCTCCGCCAGTTCGACGCTGGAGATCTTCTTTTTCGATAGGGCGGCAGCGAGTTGTTTGAGGCTGTGATTAATCATCGGCGTGCAGCGTGTGGCGCGCGAGGGGCAGCCATTGGCCAGCGCCCATCCGTCATTCGATTACTTTCGGTACGAGATAAAGCCCGGCTTCCACCTCCGGGGCCACTTCCTGGAATGCCTGGTGACGATCCGCTTCGGTGACGGTGTCCTCGCGCAAGCGTTGCACGAGATCCTGAGCGTGCGACATGGGCTCGACGCCGCGCGTGTCCACGGCCTGCATCTGCTCGATCAGGGCGAAAATGCCGTTCAATTCGCCCACCATGCGCTCAGCCTCCGCGGCCGACACTTCTATGCGGGCGAGATGGGCGATGCGCTGAACCTGTTCCAGGCTGAGTGACATGGGGAGAAGACAAGCTGCAGGGCTGAACGCGACGAAGAAATGGTTTATGCGCCAAATCGTTATAGAGTATCATATAAATTTGACTTGTCGCGGTCGAAGCGGCGCGCAAGTCCTCTCGCATACCACCCTAGGGTTTCCGCAATGTTCGGTTTTCTTCGTTCCTATTTTTCCAACGATCTGGCGATCGACCTCGGCACCGCCAACACATTGATCTACATGCGCGGCAAGGGCATCGTGCTCGACGAGCCGTCCGTGGTGGCGATCCGCACCGAGGGCGGCCCCAATGCCCGCAAGACCATCCAGGCGGTCGGCCATGCCGCCAAGCAGATGCTCGGCAAGACTCCCGGCAACATCACCGCCATCCGCCCCATGAAGGACGGCGTCATCGCCGATTTCACGGTGACGCAGCAGATGCTCAAGCAGTTCATCAAGAAGGTCCACGAATCGCGCTTGTTCAGCCCCTCCCCGCGCATCATCATTTGCGTGCCCTGCGGCTCGACCCAGGTGGAGCGCCGCGCCATTCGCGAAGCGGCCTCGGAGGCCGGCGCGAGCGCGGTGTACCTGATCGAGGAGCCCATGGCGGCGGCAATCGGTGCCGGACTGCCGGTGTCCGAGGCGACCGGCTCGATGGTGGTCGACATCGGCGGTGGCACCACCGAGGTGGGCGTCATTTCGCTCGGCGGCATGGTCTATGCCGGTTCGGTGCGCGTGGGCGGCGACAAGTTCGATGAGGCCATCATCAACTACATCCGCCGCAACTACGGCATGCTCATCGGCGAGACCACCGCCGAGGCGATCAAGAAAGAGATCGGCTCCGCCTTCCCGGGCTCCGAGGTCAAGGAGATGGAGGTCAAGGGGCGCAATCTCGCCGAGGGCATCCCGCGCAGCTTCACCATCTCCAGCAACGAGATCCTCGAAGCGCTGACCGATCCACTCAATTCCATCGTCAGCGCGGTCAAGACGGCGCTGGAGCAAACGCCACCGGAACTGGGCGCCGACATCGCCGACAAGGGCATGGTGCTGACCGGCGGCGGCGCGCTGCTGCATGACCTCGACCGCCTGCTCATGGAGGAAACCGGCTTGCCGGTGATCGTCGCCGAAGATCCGCTCACCTGTGTCGTGCGCGGCTCTGGTCTCGCCCTGGAAAAGATGGACAAGCTGGGCAGCATCTTCGCCAGCGAGTGATTCGTAGGGGCGAAGGAGTGAGCAACGAGGGGTCCGGTCGCGCCTTCGCCAATCTCTCGTTCCGTGGCGCACCCGCAGGCCGCCGGCCGTTCACACGCGGCGGCCGCGTGCGCCGCAGCTCGGTCCGTTCCGCGCACGCGACACCTGCATGGCGGTAGTCGGTCATCAGCCCCCACCGTTCTTCAGGCGCGGCCCGGCGCCGCTGGTGCGGCTGGTTTTCTTCCTCTCCATGTCCTTGGCCCTGCTCGTTGTCGACCTGCAGTTCCGCTATCTGGAGCTGGTGCGCCAGGGTGTGGCGGTACTCACCTTTCCGCTGCAGCGGCTCGCCTACCTGCCGGTCGAGTCGGTGAAAGGCGCCAGCGAGTACTTCGTTTCCCTGACCGCCCTGCGTCAGGACAATGCCGAGCTGAAACGCCGTCACGTCGAGGCCGCCGGCGACCAGTTGCGCCAGGCACAGCTCGCTCAGGAGAACCAAAGGCTGCGTGCGCTGCTCGAAATGAAACAGCGACAACCGGCGCAAGGCGTGGTGGCGGAAATCATCTACAACGCACGTGATCCCTTTAGCCGCAAGGTGATCATCGACAAGGGTCAGCAGCAAGGCATCGCCGCCGGGCAGGCGGTCGTCGATGACGCCGGCGTGCTCGGCCAGGTGACGCGCGTTTTCCCCCTGCAGGCCGAGGTGACGCTGATCAGCGACAAGAATCAGGCGGTGCCGGTCCAGATCGCGCGCAACGGCTTGCGGGCCGTGCTCTTCGGCGCCGGCACGGGCCAGCTGCAGTTGCGCTATCTCGCCGCCAACGCCGACGTGCAAACGGGCGATACCCTGGTCACTTCCGGTCTGGACGGCGTGTACGTCAGCGGCCTGCCGGTGGCGCAGGTGGTACGCATCGATCGCGATACCTCTTACACTTTCGCTCATATCGTCTGCCAGCCCATCGCCGGTGTCGAGCAGCACGGCATGGTTCTGGTACTCAACCGCAGCGATGTGCCGCCGGCACCGCCGGAGGTCCAGGAAAAACCCAAGCCGGCCAAGCCTGGCAAGAAGCGCCGGCCGAAGGAATAGCCGATGCAACCGACCCATCGCTCGCAGCGCATCCTCCTGCCGGTGAAGCAGTGGTTCATCATCTTCAGCCTGGCCGCGGCGTTGATGCTCAACATGGTTCCCCTTGGACGCCTGCCCGGGGTGCCGGACTGGGTGGCGCTGGTGCTGGCCTTCTGGAGCGTGCGCGAACCGCTGCGCGTAGGCATGCTCTGGGCATTCGTGCTGGGCATTGCCATGGACGTGGTCGATGCTAGTCTCATGGGCCAGCATGCCTTGGCCTACGTGCTCGTCGCCTACGGTGCCGCGAGCCTGAGCCGGCGCATCCTGTGGTTTCCGCTGCTGCAGCAGGCCCTGCACATCCTGCCGCTGCTGCTGGGGATGCAGGTGGTCGTGGTGCTGGTGCGCCTGATCGCCGGCAGCGAGTTTCCGGGCTGGAGCTACTTCCTGTCCAGCTTCACCGCGACGCTGCTCTGGGTGCCGTTGACCTTTGTGCTGCTGCTGCCCCAGTACCAGCCGGTGGAGAAGGATGAGAACCGGCCGATTTAGTGAGGCGTACCCCTCACGTCGTTGACATGCGCCCGTCCGAATTCAAGAACCCGGAACAGGAGCTGCATCGATTCCGTGTCCGCCTGGGGATCGCGGGCACGTTCGTGTTCCTGTTGTTCGGCGCCCTGCTCGCCCGCTTCGTCTTTCTGCAGGTTTATCAGCACGACTACTACCACACCCGCGCCGAGGAAAACCGCATAGCGCTCCTGCCCATCGTGCCGCCGCGCGGGCTGATCGTCGATCGCAATGGTGTGACCCTGGCGCGCAACTACTCGGCCTACACGCTGGAAATCATTCCTGACCAAGTGGCGAATCTGGACGCGACCATCGACGAGCTGGCGACGCTGATCGACATCCAGCCAAAGGATCGCAAGCGTTTCAAGCGCCTGATGGAGGAGGGCAAAAGCTTCGACAGCCTGCCCATCCGCAACCGGCTGAGCGACGACGAGGTGGCGCGCTTCGTTGCCCAACGGTATCGTTTTCCCGGCGTCGAGGTCAAGGCGCGGCTGTTCCGCCAGTATCCCATGGGGGAAGTCGCCGCCCATGTCCTCGGCTATATCGGTCGCGTCACCGACAAGGATCTGGAGCGCATCGAGTTGGAGGGCCTCTCCGCGAACTACCGCGGCACCGATCACTTCGGCAAGACGGGCCTTGAGCAGAAGTACGAATACGATCTGCACGGCGACACGGGCTTCGAGCAGGTCGAGGTGGACGCCGGCGGGCGGGCGCTGCGCTCGCTGTCGCGCGTGGCGCCAGTGCAAGGCTCGGATCTGACACTGAGCTTGGACGTGAAGTTGCAGGACATGGCGGAAAAGGCCTTTGGTGACCGCCGTGGCGCGCTCGTGGCGATCGAACCGTCCAGCGGCGGCATCCTGGCACTGGTGAGTGTGCCGCGCTACGACCCCAACCTGTTCGTGGACGGCATCGACCCGCAGAACTGGGATGCGCTCAACAACTCGCCCGACCGTCCCATGCTCAACCGTGCCCTGAACGGTGCCTACCCACCCGGCTCCACGTTCAAGCCCTACATGGCGCTGGCGGCGCTGGAGCTGGGCAAGCGCACGCCGCAGCAGGCGATCAGCGATCCGGGCTATTTCGACTTCGGCAACCATCGCTTCCGTGACGACAAGGTCGGCGGCCATGGCTCGGTGGACATGCACAAATCCATCGTCGTCTCCTGCGACACCTATTACTACCGGCTCGCCAACGACATGGGCATCGACGCCATCGCCGGCTTCATGGGCCAGTTCGGATTCGGCAGCCCGACGGGCATCGACATCGAGGGCGAATCGCGTGGCGTGCTGCCATCGCAGGAATGGAAGATGAAGCGCTTCAAGCAGAAGTGGTACCCGGGCGAGACCATCAGTATCGGCATCGGCCAAGGCTACAATGCCTACACGCCGGTGCAGCTGGCGCAGGCGATGGCCACTCTGGCCAACGACGGCGTCATGTACCGGCCGCATCTCGTCAAATATATCGAGAACCGCAAGACCGGGGTGAAGACCTTCATCGAACCGGAGCCGCGCAAGCGCATTCCGCTCAAGCCCGAGCACATTGCCGTCATCAAAAACGCCATGGTCGGCGTCAACAAGGAAGGCACGGGGGCCCGCGCCTTCGCCGGCGCCGAATACGTGGCCGCGGGCAAGACCGGCACGGCCCAGGTCATCGGCATGAAGCAGGGCGAGAAGTACGTGGAGTCGCGCGTGAAGAAGGAACACCGCGACCACGCCCTGTTTATCGCCTACGCGCCGGCGGACAAGCCCACCATCGCGCTTGCCGTGCTGGTGGAAAACGGCGGCTTCGGTGCCCAGTCGGCGGCGCCGATCGCGCGCCAGGTGTTCGACTACTACCTGCTCGGCAAGCTGCCCAAGGAGCCGGCAAAAGAGATCGAAACGCCCGAAACAGCGGAGGCCGACGGTGGAGATTAACCGCATCTGGGCGAGGCTCGTCGGCGGGCTCGACGGCCCGCTGCTGCTGATCGTCGCCCTGCTGATGGCGACGGGCCTGGCGGCGGTCTACAGCGCCAGCACCGACACGCCCGGCCGCTTCAACGCCCAACTCATCAATCTCGGCGTAGCCGTGCTGGTCATGTGGCTGGCAATCCAGGTGCCGCCGCGGACGATGCAGCGCTTCGCGCTGCCGGTGTATGTCCTGGGCCTGCTGCTGCTGATCGCCGTGTGGCTGTTCGGCGACGTCACCAAGGGCGCGCGGCGCTGGCTCAACCTCGGCGTGGCGCGCATCCAGCCATCGGAAATGATGAAGATCGCCATGCCGCTGATGCTGGCCTGGTACTTCCACCAGCGCGAGGCGGCGCTCAAGCTGCGCCACTTCGCCCTGGCGACCTTGATCCTCCTGGTGCCGGTGGCGATGATCGCGCGCCAGCCCGATCTGGGCACGGCGGTGCTGGTGGCGGCGGCCGGCTTCTACGTCATATTCTTCGCTGGCCTGAGCTGGAAAGTCATCATCGGTCTGGGCGTCGCCGGCGCGGCCTGCCTGCCCTTCGCGTGGACCATGCTGCACGACTATCAGCGCCGACGCATCCTGACCCTGCTCGACCCCAGCTCCGACCCGCTGGGCGCCGGCTATCACATCATCCAGTCCACCATCGCCGTGGGCTCGGGCGGCGTCGTTGGCAAGGGCTGGCTCAAGGGCACGCAGGCGCACCTCGAGTTCATCCCCGAACGGCATACCGATTTCATCTTCGCCGTCTTCTCCGAGGAGTTCGGCCTGCTCGGCAACGTCTTCCTGCTGCTGCTCTACTTCGCGCTGGTCACGCGGGGGCTGATGATCGCTGCCCACGCGCCCACCCTGTTCTCGCGCCTGCTCGCCGGCGGCATCACGCTCATCTTCTTCACCTATGCCTTCGTCAATATGGGCATGGTCAGCGGCATCCTGCCGGTGGTGGGCGTGCCGCTGCCTTTCATCAGCTACGGCGGCACAGCCCTGGTGACGCTGTTTCTCGGATTGGGCATCCTGATGAGCATCCATCGTTCGCGGATGCTGGTGACCAAGTGAGCGCGCTCGTCCGCACTGCCCTGTGCCTGGCGCTTCCGGCGCTGCTCGCCGCCTGCGGTAGCCAGCCGCCGCGGCCCGCCTCCGGCCCGGAGGCGACGACGCAGACACGGTCACCATCGCCCGCCGCCCCTCCGAGCGCGGAGCGGCGCGGCGGCTACTACCTGGACGACGGCCCGGGCGACAATCCGCCGGCCAATCTCGACACCATTCCCGACGCCGAGCCGCGGCCCGAGGCCCTGCACAGGTTCGCCAACAACCCCTATTCCGTCTTCGGGCGCGACTACGTGCCGGCGACGGGGCTGAAACCTTACAAGGCGCGGGGCATCGCGAGCTGGTACGGCAAGCGTTTCCACGGCCAGAAGACTTCCAGCGGCGAACCCTACGACATGTACGCCATGACCGCCGCGCACCCCACCCTGCCCATCCCCAGCTATGCCCGGGTGACCAACGTCGCCAACGGCAAATCGGTGGTGGTGCGCGTGAACGACCGCGGACCCTTCCATTCCAACCGCATTATCGACCTGTCCTACACGGCGGCGCACAAGCTCGGCTATATCGCCAACGGCAGCACGCTGGTGGAAGTCGAGAGCGTCGTTGCCGACGACATCATGATCGCCGCGGCGGCGGGGTCGAAGGGCGCGGCGGGCAAGGCGACGGGCGCGCCGAATGCCGCCCCGGTCGGCGCAGCGCCTGCGCCCGTCGCTGCGTTACCTGTCGCCGAGGCTGGCGGGGCCGCGAATGCCGACCCCATCGCCGGGTTCGCCAACGACGCGAGCGCGTCACAGAAGTCCGCCGATTCTGCCGCGGCGCCGGTGCGCCATTACCTGCAGCTCGGCGCCTTTTCCACCAGCGAGCTGGCGGAGAGCTTCCGCGCCCGCGTTCTACGCGAGTTGGGCAGCGTCGCGGAGAAGCTGCTCGTCATCGCCGGCGACGGCAAGTTCCGCCTGCACCTGGGCCCCTACGCGACGAAGCAGGAAGCCACTAGCATCGCCGATCGGGTGCGCGAAGCGCTGAAGGTCCAGCCGATGGTGATTCAGCGGTGATTTGAATTCGCGGCTGAACGATCTGTGACATTCTGCAGCCCCCTGAGTATCCGACTATTCTATGCAAACAAGTTAGACCTCGCATGACCATGTGATAGAATATGGCCGGCGCACCGCAGGATGCTTGCGTGGACGCGCACAGTTCGAATTGCGAGTCACCATTGTTTGCGAGGAAACGAAATGGCACGCCGTACTGGACTTCTCGATGACCTGATGGAGATTGCAGTTCGTCTTCCCTGGTGGGCCGGCGTTGCCCTTGCATTGGTTTCCTATCTTGGGCTACACGCAGTCGCCGGGATTAGCGCACCTAATCCGACGGCTGCCGGCCAGATGGGTGATTTTGTGCAAAGGCAGCTCTTCAAGACGTTTGCTTCTGTCTTGCAGTACATCGTGCCGCTTGTGCTCCTGGTGGGCGCGGGGGTGTCATATGCGCGCCGTTCGAAACGCCAGAGTTTGCATGCGCTGGCTACGAGCGGCGGTGCCACCGCTGTTGGTTCAATGAACTGGCGCGAGTTCGAGGCGCTAATTGGTGAGGCATTCCGCCGCCGGGGCTTTGCCGTGGCCGAAACCGGCGCCGACGGGCCAGATGGGGGTATCGACTTGGTGCTTTCCAAAAACGACGAACGGCATCTCGTGCAATGCAAGCACTGGCGCGCGCAGAGGGTCGGCGTGGCGATTGTGCGTGAGTTGTACGGCGTCATGGCGGCGCAGGGCGCGGTCGGGGGGTTCGTGGTTACATCGGGCACGTTTTCCAAGGAAGCCCATGGCTTCGCCGAGGGGCGCAACATCGAGTTGATCGATGGCAAGCGTTTGCGTGCGATGCTTCAAGAGGGTCGACCGACGCAGCGGCGGACGCGGTTGGCACCGGGTCAAGAGAGCAGTCAGTCACCCGGTTAGGAGATGGCGATTTCACGACCGAATTCGGTACCCGACCCGCACTGCCATGCGTTGCCCGTGGCTTGGCGTCAGCGGCGAGCGCCTATTTGAGTAGGGTCCAGACTTCGTAGGGAGTTGTCTAAGCCGCCGTCTCACAGACGGGAAGCACTACGCCCTTTGCTATAATTCGCCCTTTCCCGCCTGCTTCCGTTTCCCGATGAAGTTCGTGGTTCTCCTCGCGGCGCTGTGCTTGTCCGCCGTTGTTCACGCCCAGTCCGTGCCGCAGCCGCCGAGCGTGGCGGCGAAGTCCTGGTTGCTCTACGACCAAACGTCCGGTCAGTTGCTGGCGAGCCAGGGTCCGGACGAGCGTATCGATCCGGCGTCGCTGACCAAGCTCATGACTGCCTATCTGACCTTTGCCGCCCTGAAGCAGAAGACACTCGCCCTCAACCAGACGGTGCCGGTGTCGCAGCGGGCGTGGAAGGCGCCGGGCTCGCGCATGTTCATCGACCTGAAGACGCCGGTGACGGTGGAGGAACTGCTGCGCGGCATGATCGTGCAGTCGGGCAATGACGCCTGCATCGCTCTGGCCGAGGCCATCGCCGGCTCCGAGGAGGCGTTCGCCCAGTTGATGAACCGCGAGGCGCAGCGTCTGGGGCTGAAGAGCACCCACTACACCAACTCCACCGGCCTGACGGAGCCGCAGCACTACACCACCGCGCGCGATCTGGTGACGCTGGTGGCGGCGCTGATCCGCGATTTTCCCGACTTCTATCCCCTGTACTCCGAGAAGGAATACACCTACAACAAGATTAAGCAGCCCAACCGCAACCGCCTGCTGTGGCTCGACCCGACGGTGGATGGCGTGAAGACCGGGCACACCGAGGCGGCGGGCTATTGCCTCATTGCCTCCGCCAAGCGCGGTCCGCGGCGGCTGATCTCGGTGGTGCTGGGCACCGCCTCCGATTCGGTGCGCGCCCAGGAATCCCAGAAGCTGCTCAACTTCGGCTTCCAGTTCTACGACTCGGTTCAGTTGTATGCCAAGAGCCAGCCGGTGAGCGAGTTCAAGGTCTTCAAGGGCGAGGCGAAGACGGTGAAGGCCGGATTCCTCACCGATCTCGTGCTCTCGCTGCCCAAGGGGCAAGCGGAAAAGCTCAAGACCGATCTGGTCAGCGCCCAGCCCTTGGTGGCGCCGATCAGCGCCGGGCAGCCGGTGGGCACCATGAAACTCATGATCGAAGACAAGCCGCTGGGCGAGTATTCCGTCGTCGCGCTCGACAGCGTCCCGGCCGCCGGCTTCTTCGGCCGGGCGTGGGACACCGTCCGCCTCTGGCTACAGTAGGAGCATCGATGACCGTCTTTCTCAACGGTTGCTTCATGCCGCTCGGCGAGGCGAAGATCTCGCCCATGGACCGCGGCTTCCTGTTCGGCGATGGCGCCTACGAAGTGATTCCGGTGTATTCGCGCCGGCCGTTCCGCCTGGCGGAGCATCTGCAGCGTCTGCAGCGCACCCTGGACGGCATCCGTCTCGCCAATCCCTACGACGTCGACGCGTGGTCGCGCCTGATCGGCGAGGTGGTGGCGCGCAACGAACCCGAGGATCAGTCGGTCTACCTGCAGGTGACGCGCGGCGCCGACACCAAGCGCGATCACGCTTTTCCTCTCAATGTCGCCGCGACTGTGTTCGTCATGAGTTCGCCCTTGACTACGCCGCCGGCGGCGCAACGGGAAAACGGTGTCGCCGCGGTGAGCGCGCCGGACTACCGCTGGCTGCGCTGTGACCTCAAGACAACGGCGCTGCTCGCCAACTGTCTGCTGCGCCAATTGGCGGTGGATGCCGGCGGCGTCGAGACGGTGCTTTTTCGCGACGGTTTTCTCACCGAGGGCGCGGCGAGCAACATCTTCATCGTCAGGAACGGCCTGCTGCTGGCGCCGCCGAAGAGCCATCTCATGCTACCGGGCATCACCTATGACGTCGTGCTCGAGCTAGCGGTGGCCCACGGGCTGCCCCACGAGGTGCGCGACATCAGCGAAGCGGAGGTACGATCGGCGGACGAGATCTGGATGACCTCGTCGACTAAGGAGGTGCTGCCGATCACGCGGCTCGATGGGCGCGCCGTCGGCGATGGCCGTCCTGGCCCGGTCGCGGCGAAGATGCACGGCTGGTACCAGACCTTCAAGGCGACGGTCATGCGCGGCGAAGTGGCGGCGTAGGTGGGCGACGACAGCCTGCTCGAGTTTCCGTGCGACTTTCCCATCAAGATCATGGGACGCACGGCGGCGGGATTTGCTCAGGAGATACTCACCGTGGTGCAGCGCCATGCGCCCGACTTCGATGCCGCGGGCATGGAGATGCGCGGCTCGAGCCAGGGTAACTATATCAGCCTCACGTGCACCATACGCGCCCAGTCCCGGGATCAGCTCGATGCGCTCTACCGCGAGCTGACGGGGCATCCGCTGGTGAAGGTGGTGCTGTAGGCGGCGCGGGCGAGGAACGCAAAGTGGTGGCCGATGAATCGCACGTCATACCCGCGCCCGCGCGCGCGTTGCCGGGGCTCGTCCTGCGCCGGTTCGGGCAGGTCGACTACGATCCCACTTGGCATGCCATGCAGCGCTTCACCGCCGAGCGCGACAGCACTACGCCCGACGAACTGTGGCTGCTCGAACATGCGCCGATCTACACCCTGGGCCAGGCGGGCAAGCCGGAGCATCTGTTGCGCGACAACGGCATTCCGGTCGTGCGCATCGACCGTGGCGGCCAGATTACCTACCACGGACCCGGGCAATTGGTCGCATATCTTCTCATCGATCTGCCGCGGCGCCGCCTCAGGGTCGGCGAACTCGTCTTCGGCATGGAACAGGCGGTGATCGATCTGCTCGCCGGCTACGGCATCGTCGGCCTGCGGCGCCCTGGCGCCCCGGGCGTCTATGTCGACGGTGCGAAGATCGCGGCCCTGGGATTGCGCGTGCGTCGCGGCTGCAGCTACCATGGACTGGCGCTCAACGTGGCCATGGACCTGTCGCCCTTCGAGGCGATCAATCCTTGCGGCTATCGAGGATTGCGGGTGACCCAGCTTGCCGATCTCGGCGTCGGCGATGCACTGCCGGTGGTGGCGGACAGGCTCGCGCTGCGACTGCAGCGCATGCTGAACGACGACTCGGACTGACGGAACCTCTGCGACAACGGAGTGATCCTGATCGTGGACAACAAGATGACCAAACAGAAGGGCGAGGCCAAGACGGCGCGTATCCCGATCAAGATCGTGCCCCAGGCGCCGCTGCGCAAACCGGCGTGGATCCGCGTCAAGGCCGGGTCCGATGCGACGCGTTTCGGCGAGATCAAGCAGATTTTGCGGCAGCACGAACTGCACACGGTGTGCGAGGAAGCCTCCTGTCCCAACATCGGCGAGTGCTTCGGCCAGGGCACGGCGACATTCATGATCCTGGGCGAGCTGTGCACGCGTCGCTGCCCGTTCTGCGATGTCGGCCACGGCAAGCCGCAGCCGCCGGATGCCAACGAGCCACTCAATCTAGCGCGCACCATCGCCGCGCTGAAGCTGCGTTACGTCGTCATCACGAGCGTGGATCGCGACGACCTGCGCGACGGCGGCGCGCAGCATTTCGCCGACTGCATCGCTGCTGTGCGCGAGCACTCGCCGGCTACTACGATCGAGGTGCTGGTGCCCGACTTTCGCGGCCGCCTCGACATCGCCCTCGACATTCTCGACGGCAATCCGCCCGACGTCATGAACCACAATCTCGAGACGGTGCCGCGGCTGTACAAGCAGGTGCGACCGGGCGCCGACTATGCCCACTCCCTGCTGCTGCTGAAGGCGTTCAAGGCGCGCCACGCCGACATTCCCACGAAGTCTGGCCTGATGGTCGGGCTGGGCGAGAGCGACGAAGAAATCATCGCGGTCATGCGCGATCTGCGCGCCCAAGATGTGGACATGCTCACCATCGGTCAATATCTCGCGCCCTCGGGCCACCACCTGCCGGTGCAGCGCTACGTCCACCCCGACGTGTTCCGGCGATTCGAACAGGAGGCCGCGGTGCTCGGCTTTTCCCACGCCGCCTGCGCGCCCATGGTCCGATCCAGCTACCATGCCGATCGCCAGGCCCATGCCGCCGGCGTAACATGAGCGGGCAGCCGATGCGCTGCGCGGAAATTTAACATCTGCGGTCGTGGCCTTTTGCGCCCAACCGGCTTAAGCTGGACTGGCCGCCGCCGGCCCCCTTCGGCGCGACCACTTCCGGATACGACTTCGACTCAAACAGTGAGGCCATATGGGTGCGATTGTGAAATTCCTGTCGTTGCTTCTGATCTCCACCTCCGCGCTGGCCTTGAGCCTGGGCGACATCAGCAACAAGGACGCGGCAGGCGGGTTGAAAGAGGCGCTGACCCAGGGCGCCGGCAAGGCCGTGGATCTGCTCGGTCGCACCGACGGCTTTCTCGGCAATGACAAAGTCAAGATCCCGCTGCCCGACGGCCTGCGCCAGGCCGAGAAGCTGATGCGCGGACTGGGCATGGGCAAGCAGGCCGACGAGCTGATCACCGCCATGAACCGTGCCGCCGAGGCGGCGGTGCCCGAAGCCAAGGCACTGCTGGTGGATGCGGTGAAGAAGATGTCCGTGGATGATGCCAAGGGCATCCTCAGCGGCGGTCAGGACTCCGCGACCCAGTACTTCAAGCGCACCACCTCGGATCAGTTGCGTCAGCGTTTCCTGCCCATCGTCAAGAAGGCGACAGCGAAGGTGCGGCTGGCGGAAAAGTACAACCAGTTTGCCGATGCCGGCTCGAAGTTCGGTCTCAAGCAGCCGAATCTGGAAAGCTACGTAACGGAGAAGGCCCTCGATGGCCTGTTCCTGATGGTCGCGGAAGAAGAGAAGGCGATTCGCGCCAACCCCGTGGGCGCCGCAGGCAATCTCGCCAAGAAGGTTTTCGGCGCTTTGGGCCGCTAGCGCAACAACGGCGCGGGCGAGGCGCGCGCCGCCGACGCGTAGTCACGGTCGCGGGCGATCCTGCGCGGCGCATCGCGGCGGCGGTGCGCCGGTTATAATCCGCCTCCGTTTGCGTTCATCCGAAGCGTCGTCGTCTTGCTGTCCCAACTCAATTCCCCGCAGCGCGAGGCGGTCAAGTATCTCGACGGTCCTCTGCTGGTGCTGGCCGGCGCCGGCAGCGGCAAGACGCGCGTCATCAGCCACAAGATCGCCTATCTGGTCGAGGAGTGCGGTATCGCGCCGGCGCACATTGCCGCCATCACATTCACCAACAAGGCGGCGGCGGAGATGCGCGAACGCGCCACCCGGCTGCTGCCGCAGCGATCTCTCGCTGCGCTGAGCGTATCCACCTTCCACGCCCTGGGCGTGCGCATCCTGCGCGCCGAGGCGAAACTGCTCGGGTTGAAACCGCAGTTCTCCATCCTCGATGCGGCCGACACTTTTGATCTGGTGGCCGAGATCGCCAAGGAGGCCGACAAGGGGCGGGTGCGCGCCGTACAGTGGCGCATCTCCAGTTGGAAGAACACGATGGTGACACCGGAAGCGGCGTCCGTGCGGCCGGGCGACGAATTGGATGTTCTTGCGGCGCGCATATTCGCGCCGTACGAACGCGCGCTGCGCGCCTACCAGGCGGTGGACTTCGACGATCTGATCGGCCTACCGGTGCGCCTGTTCGATGCGCAGCCGGAGGCGCTGGAGCGCTGGCAGAACCGCCTGCGCTATCTGCTGGTGGACGAGTATCAGGACACCAACCGCTCGCAATACTTGTTGCTGCGCCAGCTCGCCGGGTCGCGCGGCGCCTTCACTGCCGTCGGCGACGACGACCAGGCGATCTATGCCTGGCGCGGTGCCGACATCGAAAACCTGCGCGCGCTGCAGCGGGACTATCCGCGGCTGAAGGTGATCAAACTGGAGCAGAATTATCGCTCGACCACGCGCATCCTCAAGATCGCCAACACGCTCATCGCCAACAACGAAAAACTGTTCGACAAGCGCCTGTGGTCGGAGCATGGCCTGGGCGACCCGATCGGCGTGGCGGCGATGCGCGATCCGGAGCACGAGGCCGAAGCCGTGGTGATGAAGTTGCAGGCGCACAAGTTCGAGCATCGCACGCGCTACGACGACTACGCCATCCTCTATCGTGGCAATCATCAGGGGCGGGCGTTCGAGCAACAACTGCGCCATCACCGGATTCCCTACGTCATGAGCGGCGGCCAATCGTTCTTCGAGCGCGGCGAGATCAAGGACGTCACCGCCTACCTGCGGCTGCTCGCCAACAACGACGACGACCCGGCTTTCATCCGCGCCGTGACGACGCCGCGGCGCGGCATCGGCGCGGCGACGTTGGAGGCGCTCGGGCGCTATGCTGGCACGCGCCATCTCGGCCTGTTCGCGGCCCTGTTCGAAGCCGGCGCCGCTCAGCATGTGCATGGCAAGCAGCTCGAACTGCTCGCCGAGTTCGGCCAGTTCATCAATCGTATGGAATACCGGGCGCGACGCGAGCCGGCCGGCGCGCTACTCGAGGAACTGCTGCGCGCCATCGGCTACGAGGCGCATCTGTTCGATACCCTCGATTCGCGCGAGGCGGAGGCGAAGTGGACCAACGTACGCGATTTTGCCGACTGGCTGGGCCGGCAGGGGGAGGAGGACGGCAAGACGCTGCTCGAGCTGGCGCAGACGGTCGCCCTCATGGGCATGCTCGACAAGAAGGAGCGCGAAAGCGATGCGGTGCAGCTCGCCACGCTGCACGCCGCCAAGGGGCTGGAGTTCAAGCACGTCTTCCTGGTCGGCGTCGAAGAGGGCATTCTGCCCCACCGGGAGTCCGTGGATGCCGGCAAGGTGGAGGAAGAGCGCCGACTGATGTACGTGGGCATCACCCGCGCCCAACGCAGCCTGCACATCAGCTACTGCGAGAAGCGCAAGGCAGGCAAGGAAGTACGCCCATGCCAGCCGAGCCGGTTCATCGACGAGCTGGGCAAGGAGGAACTGCGCGTCGCGCAAAGCGGCACGGCCGTCCCGGACAAGGCCGCCGGCGCCGCGCGGCTCGCCAATCTGAAGGCGATGCTGGCGAACAAGCCGGCTTCATGAATGACAAGGGCGGGTCGGCACCTGCCCTGGCCTGAGGCGTGTCGCAGACTACTTCGCTGCGGCGGGCGCGGGCTCCTTGAACTTTGCCCCGGACTGGTTCGCCATGAAGACGATGGCGCGGGCGAGTTCGATGTCGGAAATGTCGGGGTTGCCGCCGCGCGGTGGCATGGCACCCTTGCCCGCGATGGCGGACTTGGTCAGCCCCTCCAGCCCGGCGCCCAGGCGCGGCGCCCAACTGGCGCTATCGCCCGTCTTCGGTGCGCCCGCCGCGCCGGAGCCGTGGCAGGCGACGCAGGCCGCCTGGTAGACCTGCTCTCCGGTTTTGTCCGCTTTGGCCCCGCCGCCGGCCGCGCCGAGGACGACGTGCGCCACGGGCTGGATCAGCGTCGCGGTCTTCTCCCCGGAGGCGTCAGCGCCCTTGCGGCCGCTAGTTGCGAACTGGGACGCCAGCACGGCGATCGCGATGGGCACGGCGAAGCCGATGATGACCGTGATGACCAGCTGCTTCGGTGTCTTGATCGGCGACGAATGTTCGTCATGGGCTTCGGACATCATGGTTCTCCCCGGGGTGCGGATAAAGCACTGATTATAGCCGCCCTGTCCCGCTCGTCGAAGCGGTGCGCGGGGAAGCGGCGCATGGACGGTCCAGGCAAAAACCGATATGCTCCCATTCTCAGCGCCCGTAGCTCAGGGGATAGAGTGTCGGCCTCCGAAGCCGAAGGTCGCGCGTTCGATTCGCGCCGGGCGCGCCAACGCATTTCCATCGATCGCAGGGCACGTGCGGGCGGGGCTACGGCGATCGTCATCATTTTGGCGGGCAGCGCGTTGATCGGCTGAATCGTCATGCAGGAAGAACGGAGTTGTCATTGCGTCTGGCATTGCTCGAGGACGAACAGGACGAGGCCGCCGTCCTGCGCCAATGGCTGCAGGATGCCGGCCACGACACCCACGTTTACGTACGCGCCAGAGATTTCATGCGCGAGGTCGGGCGGGAGAGCTTCGACCTGTTCCTGCTCGACTGGGTGCTGCCCGACATGGGCGGCGATCAGGTTCTGCGCTGGCTGCGTGAGCAGCGTGGCAGCGACGCGCCGGTCATTTTCGTCACCAATCGCGACGCCGAGGAGGACATCGTTGCGGCTCTGCAGGCCGGGGCCGACGATTACATGGTCAAGCCGGTGCGCCGGCTCGAGTTGCTGTCACGGATCGCAGCGGTCTGGCGCCGTGCGCGGCCGGCAAACGATGCCACCGAGATGCTCGAAGTCGGACCCTATCGCTTCGACTTTCTCAGCCACAAGGTGCACGTCGCCGGCGCACCAGTGCAACTGACGGAGAAGGAATTCGAGCTGGCGGCGTTCCTGTTTCGCAACGTCGGCCGCCTCATCTCGCGCGGCCATCTGCTGGAAGCCGTCTGGGGCAAGAGCGCCGAAGTGGCGACACGAACCATCGACACCCATGTCAGCCGTGTGCGCAGCAAGCTGGCGCTGCGCGCCGAGAACGGCTACCGGCTGACCCCCATCTACAATTTCGGTTATCGGCTGGAGCCGCTGGCACCGTCGGGCGCCAGCGAATCCGGGCACTGAACGCACGCGTCTCGCCTACCGCTTCAACGCGTCGCGAATCTCGCGCAGCAGCAGTACGTCTTCCGGCGGGGGCGGCGGGGCGGCGGGCTCGGCCGGCGCTTCTTCCCGCTTCAACCGATTGATCTGTTTCACCATGATGAAGATAATGAATGCCAGGATGGCGAAGTTCAGGGCGATGGTGATGAAGCTGCCATAGGCAAAGACGGGCACGCCGGCCTTCTTGACCGCCTCCAGGGTCATAGCCGTGCCGGCCGGGACTTCCTTGAGGGCGATGAAGAAGTTAGAGAAATCGAGCCCGCCAAACAGCCGCCCGACCACCGGCATGATCAGGTCGCCCACCACCGAGTCGACGATCTTGCCGAATGCGCCGCCGATGATCACGCCGACGGCAAGATCGATGACGTTGCCTTTCATGGCAAATTCTTTGAACTCCGTCATGAAACTCATGGTTACCTCCTTCCCAATGACATTTAGGTAGTTGAGTACGGACGCTCGCGCGCCCTGTCAACACCTTAGCATAGGCGGGCCCGCACGGGGGCGCGGCGTTATGCTGCCGCACTCGCGCCGACCGGGCGCGGCTTCTCGGCGGCGCAAAGTCCGGCATAATATGCACCAGGGCTGTGATGTGTCACGCACGGCGGCTGGAAATTTACAAATGTTTGCTCATCTTCGCGATCTGTTTTCCTCCGCACCCGGGCACGGGAGGCCGTCACACCGGCACCCTGGCGGTGTAAAGCGTACGACGGGCAAGCGTCGCCGCCGTGGTCATGTCGCCGCGATGATGCTGGCCGCATTGTTGGCCGCACCGGCTGTTGCCGCTGAAGCGGAGTCCGACTACGTGTACGTGACGCGGCCGGGCGATACTCTCATCGGTATCGGTCGGCGCCTGCTGCGTCAGGCCCGAGACTGGGTGCAGGTGCAAAAGCTCAATCGCGTCGCCGACCCCTATCGTATGCCATCAGGATCGACGTTGCGCATTCCCGTTGCGCTGCTGCAGCCCGAGGCGGCCTCGGCGCGTATCGTGGCCGTCAGCGGGGCGGCGCGCAGCGGCAAGGACAAGGCCGAGGCGGGTGCCAGCCTGGGCGAGGATGCCGAGCTGCAGACCGAGGGTGACGGTTTCGTCACCATCCAGCTCGCCGACGGTACGCTGCTGACCTTGCAGCCGCGCACTCGGCTGCGACTGGAGGCGTTGAAGCGCTATCGCAATACCGAGGCCCACGATTCGCGCATTGGTCTGGGCGCCGGCCGGGTGGAGACCCAGGCACCCAAGCAACAAGGGCGGCCGGCGCGAGTGCAGATCCGCACGCCTGGCGCGGTGGTCGGCGTGCGTGGCACACAGTTCCGCGTCGGAGCGGACGAGGACAGCGGGCTTGCCCGCACCGAGGTCACGCAGGGCGTCGTCGCTGCGGCGAAACCCGAACAACCCGGTGCGGTCGCCGCTGTTTCCGAGGGCTACGGACTGGTGGTGGCGCGCGACAAGCCGCTCGGGCCACCGGTGGCCTTGCTGCCGGCGCCGGATCTTGCCGCCACCCCGGAGCTGCACGAGCGCATCGTTCTGCGCTTTGCCTTCCCGGCGCTGGCGGGCGCAGCCGGCTATCGCGCCCAGGTTGCTACGGACAAGGAGTTCCGGCATGTGCGCGGCGAGAGCGTGACCACGGGTGCCGAAGCGCGCTTCACGAACCTCGAAGACGGCGCCTACTGGCTGCGCGCGCGCGGCATCGATGCCGCCGGCCTGGAAGGTCGCGACGCCGTCAAAGCTTTCCGGCTCAAGGCACGGCCAGAACCGCCGTTCGCATCGCAGCCGGCCAACCGCGGCAAGGTGCGCGGCGATTCGGCGCGCTTCGTGTGGTCGGCAGCGTCGGAGGCGGCGAGCTATGTCTTTCAGCTCGCCCGCGACGCCCGCTTCGAGCAGTTGGTTGCCGTTGCCGACGGCATAAGAGATACGCAGCTCACGCCTCAGGACAAGCTCGCGCCCGGCACTTACCACTGGCGCGTCGCCAGCGTGCGCGCCGACGGCGACCGCGGCCCCTTCGGCGATGTGCAGGGCTTCGAGCTCAAGCCGGCGCCCGCCAACCCCGACCCGCCGACGATCGACGAAGACACGCTGCGTTTCACGTGGCAGGCCGAGCCCGGGCAGAGCTTCGAGTTCCAACTGGCGCGGGACGATAAGTTCGTGGACATCGTCGCCGCGCGCAAGCTCGACGCGCCGGAATTCAGCCTGCCCCGCCCCGAAGCCGGGGTGTATTACATGCGCGTGAAGGCGACCGACCCGGACGGTTTCGTCGGTCCCTACACCGCTACCCAACGCGTCGACGTTCCTAGGCCGCCGGTGCCGCGCTGGCTGCTGCTCTTCCTGCTTGCGCCGTTGCTGTGATGGAATCCTCCCGCCACGGCAGTGGCGTCGAGTGGTTGATGCTGGCGCTGGTGCTGGTATCACTGGCGGCGGCCAGTGCCGCCCAGGAGTGGCTGGCGCGCGCCGACCAGGCGGCATATGACATGGCGCTGCAGCTGTGGCGGCGGCCTGCCGCCGCTGACGTCGTCATCATTGCCGTGGACGATGACAGCATCGCCGCCATCGGTCGCTGGCCCTGGCGAAGGGCGGTGCATGCGACACTGCTCAATCGGCTGACCGAGGCGCAGGCCAAGGCGGTCGGTTTCGATATTATCCTCACCGAGGCGGACGCAGCGGCGCCACGCAGTGACGCGGCGCTGGCCGAGGCCATCCGGCGCAACGGCAAGGTAGTGCTGCCAGTCGTGCAAATGACCTGGGGCCGTGGCTGGCTCGAAGAGCGCGCGCCGCTACCGCTTTTCGCCGAGGGCGCGGCCGCGCTCGGCCACGCGCACGTCGAGCTCGATTCCGATGGCATCGCCCGGACCGTCTTCACGTACGAGGGTCTGGGGCGCGCCCGCCACCCGCACTTTGCCCTGGCGCTGCTGCGCGTGTCGGACCCGAATCGGTCGTGGTTTCCGCGCGGCGCCGTCGAAGACGGCGGGCCGGGCCGCGCCGACGTCTGGCTCAAGGAAGGCCCGATTGCCGTGCTCTTCGCCGGCGGCCCGGGCCACGTGCCGCAGTATCCTTATGCCGACGTGCTGCGCGGCGATGTGCCCCTGTCCAGCTTTCGCGACAAGATCGTGCTCGTCGGCGCCACAGGTGTGGGTCTGGGCGACGACTACCCGACGCCGGTCTCGGCGAAAAGCCGTGCCATGTCCGGCGTCGAGATCAATGCCAATGTCGTGGATACGCTGCGCCGCGGCGTCGTGCTAGCCACGCTGACACCGGCGCAGGCTGCGGCCGTGAGCGGTGCGCTGGTGCTGGCGACGCTGCTCGGGCTGCGTCGTCTGTCGGCGCGCACCGGCCTGCTGCTGACAGCCATGATGTGCCTGGCGATCGTCGTTGCCACGGCGCTCTCCATGCGCCTCGGCGCGCTTTGGTTTCCGCCCGCCTCGGCCATACTGGGCTGTGCCTTGGCCTATCCGCTGTGGAGCTGGCGGCGCGTCGAGGCGGCACAGCGCTACCTGGGCGAGGAACTGCGGCGCCTGAACAGCGAGCCGGGACTGCTCGATCAGGCCCTCGCGGACCCGTCTACGTCCGACAGCGACCCGCTGCAGCAGCGTATCGCCGCCGTGCGCGCGGCGGCGGAACGCAGCCGGGATACCCGCCGCTTCATCATTGAGACCCTGGACAGCCTGCCCGTGGGCGTGCTTGTCACAGGACCAACGCGGCAGGTGATTCTTGCCAACCGTCGGGCGCTGGTGCTGCTCGGGGGTGGAGACAGCGCGCCGCTGGTAGGCCGGCCACTGTCCGAGCTGTTCGAGACGCTGCAGTGGACGGGCGACGCTACGGCGGAGGCGCTGCTTCAGGCGGCCCAGCGTGCGGCAGCACCGCCGCAGGGCGAGGCGCGCAGCGCCAGCGGCAGCGCCCTGTTGGTGGCGGCGGCGCCGGCACACGACGCCCGCGGCACCGTCATGGGCTATGTCGTCAGTCTCGACGACATCAGCGAGCTGCGCGCCGTGCAGCACAGCCGCGACGATGCGATGCGCTTTCTGTCCCACGATCTGCGCGCGCCGCTGTCGTCCATTATCACGCTGATCGAGTCGGCGGCGCCGGGTTCGTCTTCCGAGGCGACGGCATCGGTTCTGCAGCGGGTGTCACGCCAGGCACGCTGGTCGCTGGACATGGCAGATGACCTGTTGCGCCTGGCGCGCGCCGAGGCTGCCGATCCGCGCAAGTTCGTGCCCGTGGACCTGAGCCAGGTGGTAGAGCAGGCGCTCGACGCCGTCTGGCCGCTGGCGCAGGCGCGGCGCCTGGTGCTGGAACCGCGGGCCGACGTTGCCGAAGGCGAGGCGCAGATCAGCGGCGACGCGGAACTGCTGCGTCGCACGGTACAGAATCTGCTCGTCAATGCCATTCGCCACAGCCCCGAAGGCGCTGCCATCAATGTAAGTTTGTCGGCGGAGGGGGACCATTGGCAGATTGCCGTGGTCGATCGCGGCAACGGCATTGCGCCGGAGGATCTGCCTAAGTTGTTTACGCGCTACGCGCGGCTGCCGGGAAAAAGCGCGAGCGGTGGACAGGGCACCGGCCTCGGGTTGGTCATCGTAAAGACCGTGGTTGAACGTCATGGCGGCACAGTCGATGTCGCAAGCATGCCGGGCCAGGGCAGCCGTTTTTCGATCAGGTTGCCGCGGACGAGCCCTGGCGAGGACGCCTGACGCGTGCCCGGTCGCTGGCCCGCGCTGGCCACAGTCAGGCGCGGCGGCGCCAAGTATGAATATCTGTTACAGTCCGCGCGCACACACTGGTGCCGGACCGGCGACGCCGGCGGTGGGGATTACAATGGCCGTGCGACCGTTGCTCTCCAGGACGATGACAATTCGATCGTCAGCCGTTGTCGGGATTGTTGACAAGCACCGGGGCGGCCGGCTGTCGCGCAGGGATTGTTGCCAACGAGAGATCCAGCCATGAAAGTGCTCAAGGTCGTCGCGTTTGTCCTCGGCGGCATCGTTGCCGTGATGGTGGCAGTGGCCGCGTTCGTCGCGGCCACCTTCGATGCCAATAAGCTCAAGAGCGAGGTAACGCGCGTCGTCAAGGAGAAGAAGCAGCGCACCCTCGAGCTAGCGGGCGACGTGTCGCTGTCGTTCTGGCCCAGCATCGGTGTCAAGCTGGGCAAGGCCAGCCTGAGCGAATTCAATAGCGACAAGGAGTTCGCAGCCCTGGATGCGGCACGGGTGTCTCTGGAGGTGTTGCCGTTGCTGAAGAAGCAGGTCGTCATCGATCGCGTCGAACTATCCGGTGTCAAGGCTAACGTCATACGCGATAGGAACGGCCGGTTCAACTTCGACGACTTGCTGGCGAAAGAGGAAAAGAAGCAAGCTCAGGAAACGGCAGACACGACGCCGATCCAGTTTGCCGTCGCCGGCGTCAAGCTGGTCAATGCGCAGGTCAGCTACCGGGACGAGCAGACCGGCCAGGTGCTGAGCGTGTCGCAGTTCAATCTGGACACGGGGCGACTCGGTCTGCTGGCCGACGGGGCGCTCGATCTTTCCGCCCGGCTTGCCGGCGAAAAGCCGGCGCTGGATGCCCAGGTGCAACTCGTCGCCGCCTACCGATACGACCTGCTACAGAAGCAGTTCGCCTTCGACAAGCTGCGCGGCACAGCCAAAGGGGATGCCGCCGGCATCAAGGGACTGGAGGTCACGCTTGACGCGGCAAAGCTGGCGCTGCAGTCTGCCTCAGGCGCGGTCGAGGTGGACAAGCTGGAGTTCGGCGCCAAGGGCAGGCATGGCGACGACGATTTCGACCTGCGTCTGGCAGCACCGAGACTGGCCGTAAGTGCCGGGAAGGCGGGCGGCGATGCGGTCGCTGCCGCCGTGAAGCTGGTGGGTGTCACGCGCAGTGTGGGCGCGAAGCTGACGCTATCCGGCGTCGAGGGATCTTCCGAGGCGCTGAAGGTCGCCAAGCTGGCCCTCGATCTGGATGCAAAGCAGGGCGATACCGCGCTGAACGCCGTCCTGAGCTCGCCTGTGGCGGCCAGCATCACCGGACAGACGGTGGAACTGGCGCAGCTTGCCGGCGAGCTGAACGTCACCCATCCGGCCATGCCGATGAAGAGCGCCAAACTGCCGCTGAACGGCAATCTGCGCGCCGATTGGGGCAAACAGTCGGCGGCCGGGGAGCTGGCGACCCGCTTCGACGAGAGCAGCATCCGCGCCAAGTTGAGCGTGCCGAAGTTCAGTCCGCTGGCGCTCGGGTTCGACATCGACATCGATCGCATCAACGTGGACAAGTACCTGCCACCGAAACCGGTGACGGCGAAGGGTGGTGGTCACACAGCGGGCGGATCCGCGACGCCCGCGGCGGAGAAACCCATCGATCTGTCGGCGCTGAAGGGGTTGAACGCCAGCGGCTCCGTCAAGATCGGCGCACTCCAGGCCGCCAACATCAAGGCCAGCAATGTTCAGCTGGATATCCGCGCGGCCGACGGCAAGCTCGATGTCAGTCCGCTGTCGGCGAATCTCTACCAAGGCAGCGTGACCGGTGTGCTGAGCGTCAATGCCCAGGCAAACCAGATAGCGCTGAAGCAGAACCTGACCGGGGTGGCGATCAATCCGCTGATGCGGGATGCCCTGGACAAGGATCTTATCGAGGGCCGCGGCAACGTGGTGTTGGACGTGACCACTACAGGAACGACCGTGACCCAGATGAAGAAGGCGCTCGCCGGCAGCGGCAATGTCAGTCTGCGCGACGGTGCGCTGAAGGGCATCAACCTCGCCAAGTCTTTCCGCGAGCTGAAAGCCCTGACCAGTACCAAGCAGGATGCGGTACAGAAAGCGAACCAGACCGACAAGACGGACTTCAGCGAGCTGACGGCGTCCTTTCGCATCGCCAACGGCGTTGCCCACAATGAGGATCTATCCGCGAAGTCGCCCTTCCTGCGGTTGAGCGGTGTCGGTGACATCGACATCGGTGCCGGCGCGATGAATTATCTGGCCAAGGCCAGCGTGGTTGGGACATCCGCCGGCCAGGAGGGCAAGGATCTGGCGACCCTCAAAGGCGTGACGGTACCGGTACGGGTGACCGGTCCTTTCGATGCGCTCAGCTACAAGCTGGAACTGGGCGGCTTGGCCGAGGAACTGGCGAAAGCGAAACTGCAGGAGAAGGCGCAGGACCTGCTGCAGAAAAAAGGCGGCGACAAAGTTCAGGAGCAATTGTTCAAGGGACTGTTTAAGAAGTGATTTCGGGCAGCGCGGGCGCTTTGCCCGTGTCGGGCTGTCGCCCTACGACGCCCTGCGCCGTCCAGCTTGTCAGCCAACGGCGCAGGTTCAGTGCCTGCGTCTTCAGGCCGAGGTCGTACAGGCCAAGCTGCTCGGCCAAGAACTCGGCAGCAAAGCTGGAGGCATCCGGCGGCGGCACCTGCACCCACGCATCGGTTTCGCCGCTCTCGGTGATGGCGTGCATGTCTTGCCTGCGTGCTAAACGCATCATCGCTGCGTTTTCCCTCAGACAGTGCATCCCCAGCCTGCGAATTCGCGTGTTGCGGGCGTGCAGACGGGCGCGGTCAAGCAACGCGGTGCCAAGTCCGCGTCCGCGAGCCGACGGCAGAACTGATATGCCGAGCTCCGCGTCGCCTTCGTCGATGGCGAGATGCGCGACGCCGAGCAGCGCCAACTCCGTGTCGTAGACACCAAACACGGCGTCGCTACGGAAGTCGATCGCGTCGGTGTATTCACGCACGAATTCGTCGCTCACGGCGATGCCGAAACGCGAACGCCTGTCGGTCTCATCCAGGGCGAGCAGGTGGCTGAGCATTGCCGGGCGCTCGGCTGAGGTCAGACGTCGGGCGACTGCGGGTGCGGTGGAATTCATGGCAGCGCCTGTGGGAAACCACGTGGGCTGTCGGGGGTCCGAGTCCGCGCCGGGCGATTTCCGGCAGAGGGAGGAGGAGGTTCCCGCGTGGCGGGCACCCGGCGCGGTCGGAACTCGGGGTTGAGGGTCAGCGGAACCGCCAGCCGTTGCGGTCGAGCTCCCGGACTCGACGTTCGAGGTCGATCAGGTCCGACGACTCGGACAGGTATTTGTCGATTTGGCGCTGATTGGCACCGGTTCCATCGACGAAGCGACACATCGCTGCGCCGAATTCCCGGAAGTACCGCAGTAGCCCCGACTTGTCGGCGGAAATCGCGCGCGCCGCCGGGTCTTCTTTCCGCAGCAGCCACGCGGGCTCGCCGGCCGGGCGGATTTCATGTACCGCATTCATGGTTGTTACCTCGCATCGCTGTTAGGCAGTCGCAATGCTGCCTTGTACAATGACAATATCGGTATCTCAGCCGAGAAAATCAAATCAAATTTTCAGAAAAATGTTATCAATTTCCGGAATGTCAGATACGATCAATCATGCAGTGCAGCATGCCCCGCGCACGGGACATGCGCAGCAATAGATCATGGATCTCAATCACTTACGTGCTTTCATCGCCGTTGCCGACTGCGGGCAGCTGACGCGTGCGGCCGAGCGGTTGCATCTGAGCCAGCCGGCAGTCAGCCATCAGATCAAGATGCTCGAGGAGGCGCTGGGTCAGCGCCTGTTTGAGCGCACTGCGAGCGGCATGGAGCTGACGCCGGTCGGGCGCCAGCTCATCGAGCAGGCGCAGCGCGTGCTCGCCGCTGCGGAGGAACTCAAGCAGGCGGCGCGCGCCCTGCACGGCCATGTGAGCGGCCGTCTGCGCATCGGCACGTTGAGTGACCCTCAGTTCATCCGGTTGGGCGAATTCCTGGCGCGCACCGTAGAACGCTATCCGCTTCTTGAACTGGAGTTGCGCGGCACGTTCACGGGCGGGGCAATGGAGCAGGTGCGCGATGGCAGTCTCGACGCCAGCTTCTACGTTGGCGACATCGGCCATGAAAACGTCGCCGGCCTGCGGCTCGGAGAGATGAGTGTTTGCGTCGTGGCGCCCGCCGAGTGGGCGCCACGCGTACTGCACGCAGACTGGGATGCCATCGCTGCCATGCCGTGGATCCTGCCGCCGCGGAGCAGCAGCTTCAGCCCGCTGCTGGGTGAGCTGTTCGGCAAGCATCGTGCGCAGCCGGTGAAGCTGGTCGAGGCCGACAACGAAGGCGTGGCTACCAATCTGGTCGAATCCGGTGTCGGCCTGTCTCTCATGCGCGAAGATCGTGCCCTAGAGCGGCAGGCCGCCGGTACCTTGTGTATCTGGGAGCCGGCGCGCATGACCACGGCGCTGTGGTTCATCTGCCTGGCGGAGCGCGCTGCCGATCCGTTGATCGAGGCGCTCCGGGATGTGCTGCAAGAGGTTTGGCAGCTGCAACCCGCCGGATCGTTTCACCGGCGGACGCGAGCCGGGGACGCCAAAGCAACGCGTCGTGCTCGTCCTGGCAAGGCCTAGCCGCGGGCGCCCGACGCCAGAGAATCTGTCGGAACCTACGACGAGCCTCGGGGCCGCGGACAGCGCGGTCGGTTTGCCTTTTCCCTGCCCCTGACCTTCAATGATACGAAACTGCGCGACGCACGCCGTCGTGGTCGCGCAGGCGCACGCGGGAGATGAAAATGCCCCTGAAGAAATACGGCGTACTTGCCGGAAAAGCTATTGCCGCCCGGCGCGAAGACAGCGACGATTCGCCCCACTACCAGGTGCACGTGCGCGGTGGCGGGACGAGCTATCGCATCGCCGTCAACGTCAAATCCAACCAGGCGCCCTCCGAGCTGCTGTATCTGATCAACGAAAGCTTCCGGCATCCCATTCTGGCGCCTCTGCGCGATGTCGCCGAAGGGTTCACGCCGCTTGCACCCAAGCCCGGCGGATTGGCGCTGGATTTCATCCGCGGCAACCTGTTCGACAGGGCAGACATGCGGCTGCTGCCCCACAATTTGCCGGGTCCGGACAACGATTTGTCCGACCGAATCGAGCATTACATCAAGCGCGCCATCGATGAGCCGGATGCCCGAGTGTTCGCCTTCGGTGAGCGCTGGGGACCCGAGCAGGGCAAGCCGGACAAGATCTTCAAGTTCAACCCCGGCAACGGCATCCACGATATCCACATGAATCAGGGCAACATTGCCACTTATCGCAATGACGATGGCGTATGGCAGGACGGTGGCCTGATTCTGCGCTTTCCCTTGGCGGACCAGTGGGTTGCCCTCTTCCTCGCTTTCCAGTCCCAGGCCTGGCACACGGACGACACCACGGGCCACGCCATCGAAGGCGTGGAGGAGCCGGACAAGCGTGTGCGCATTGTCGCCGCCCTGGTGAATCCGGTCGGTGGCGAGCCGGAAGCCGAGGCCGTGCTCCTGCTCAATCCGACGCCGAGGACCATCGACTTCGGCGGCTGGAAGATCGCCGACCGCGACAAACACAAGTGCCCACTTTCCGGGCGCCTGCCCGCGGGCGAAGCGGTCAAGGCGAAGCTTGCAGCGCCAGTCAAACTCGGCAATGCCGGCGGGATCATCACGTTGCTCGATGCCCAGGGTCTGAAGGTCGACGGCGTCAGTTACACGAAGGAGCAGGCCAGGCGGGAGGGGTGGTGGGTGGTGTTCTGATCGGCCACGGAAAGAAGTCACGGCCGGGCGCCGCTGACTGCGCGCGCGGTGAAATAGGACACGTAACGCGCTGATATCGGTACAGAATCCGGTGCTCAGTGTGATATCCGTCCGGGATGGCGAGAACGGGAACCTCTAGGCTGCGCGGCGCATGCCGTAGTAAGAGGACTCGCGACCGCGAGGTTGGACGCAGCACACGCTCGTCATCAAACCGGAGACTGGAAATGAACAAGGTTGCTCAATGGTCGGATCAGTTATCACTGGGAATTCCCGAAATCGACCATCAACATCAAGGACTGCTTGAAGTCATCAACGAGCTTTGGGACGTAATCGTCGCGCGTGCCGACGCCGAACGAGTAGCAGCCATACTCGAGAAGCTGGAGCGATATACACAAGCCCATTTCACGGCCGAGGAAGCGCTGATGCGGGTCGAGGATTACCCCAAGTTCAGGGATCATCGGTCCGAGCACAAGGAATTCATCAACTTCGTCGCCAGCGCCAAGGCAAAACTCAAGTCGGGCGAATTTCTCGGCCTGGATTTGCTGCGCTTCCTGACCGACTGGCTTGTCAAGCACATCCGAGGCGGCGACAAGGACTATGCGAAGTGGATTGCAGATCGTCGTCGTCCCAAATCGATATTTGCGCGGTTCTTCAGCGCGTTCCAGGGGAAGGACGCGCGCGCCTCAGCGGGCCACTGAGCCGACCCTGGGCCACGAGAGCTTCGTTTCCCCTTCCGGACATGAATCGGCGGAATCCGGCTCGCATCAGATCGACCCAGCGGGCATGCCGAGACAGCGTGCGACCCGAATAGCGCCGCGTGCCTCGCCCCAAAACGGCGACGGCGGCCCGCAGGCCGCCGTCGCCGTTTCTGCACGTCGCGCAACTCAGAACGCCACGCTGGTGAAGGCGAACTGGCTCGGGGCGATGGCCAGGCTCGGCAGCACGAAGCCGGCACCGATGACACCGACGTTGTTCAGGGCATTGACTGCGATGTTCTGCACCTGAACGATGTCCTGGTCGATGGCCACATTGACATTGGCCACCGGGCCCAGACCCGCCAACCAGGAATTGCCGCCGCGGATTTCCGCGCGCGCCGCCGCATCCAACTCCCGGCTCGGGGCCAGGTCACGAATGGCGATACTCGACATGATGGATTCTCCTCTCGGTTGAGCGACGGGGCGGCCGGCAGCCGCCCCGCCGAGGCGCTTAGCGCACGAAGTTGATGTTGTTGCTGGCGCTCTGCACCGGGGTGACGAAGGAGCTGATGCCGCTGGCGAAGGCAACATTGTTGCCGTTGTTGTTCAGCACGTTCTGCACCTGGCCGATGGACTGGGAGGCGGCAAAGGAGACGTTCTCCACCGCGCTGTACTCGTAGCCGTAGACCGGCAGCCAGGGGAAGTAGAAGGTGCCGCCCTTGACTTGCGCCATGGCGCTGCGGTCGAGTTCTTCGGTACGGGCGAGGTCTTTGATCATCAGGGTGCTCATGGTCGTTCTCCTAAAAAGTAAAAGTTGGTTGGTGTGGTTGAGGCATTTCGTTGCGCTCGATGACTAGTTAGCAGGCGGCGTGCCAGGTCCGCAGACGGGGCCGGCAATGATGTGTAAGACACTGAATATAAGTATGAAAAGCGGCGGCGCGAGCCACCGGCGCCCGCGCCAGATGCGGACGCGACACTAAGGAGTGTTGGGGCCGTGCAAACATGACACCGCACCGCGGTTGGCAGGAGACCAACAGCGATACGGCTCCGGCATGCTCGTCCCGCGCAGGCTCCGCACAGATGCGCTGCTGGGCCACTTATGCCAGATGGAGCGCCACGTCGAACACCGCGCGATATCCCGCATCGGCGGCGACGGGCGTGAGTACAAGTTGGCTGCCGCCGCGACGGAACATTCCGTCACTCGCGTTCCTCGGCCAGCCCGCGCCTCGGCGCGCATACACGCTTTCGGTGACTGCTTCGTCGAAGTAGAGCGGGGACGTGAGTTCGTACTGCCTGCCCGCGCGGCCGCCAGCGCGCACCTTGAGGTGTATGTGTACCGCCCGACTAAATTACCAGCCCGGATAGATGGTGGTGAAGCGGACTGCACCTTCGGTGTCGGCGATCTGATAACCGCGAAGGAACTTGCTTCCCCGAGTGTCGGAAGGGCCGTCGACAACATCGGAATAGATGCCATCGGCATCGAAATGCCAGATGTCGACCATGGCGCCCGACAGGGGCGTGCAGCCGGTGCCGTCGAGCGCCGCGATGCGCAGCGTCAGCGTCAACGGGACGCCCGCGCGTGGCGAGCCGTCCGCCGGATCCGCGCGAATGTCGGCGCGGTTTAGACGCTCGTCGACGAAGTACGGTCCGTCGGTCTGGGCCGGTGTCAGTACACACCGCGACGATATGCCGGCGGCGCCGGCGCGCCCGGCAACAAATGCCACGCGGTCGTCCGCACCGCACCAACGCTTGGTTTCGGGGTATGCCGAGAAGGTTCCGCCGCGCCCTTGGGGGCCCGGGGGGCAGCTTGATTTTGCCGATACGAGGAAACCCGCACAGTCGTCCCACCGGAGATGCTAAAGAACTAGCAGTTCAGCACGTTAAACGGGGAGATGTGGCGCCGCGACGGCGCCGATACGCTCCGCAGAACACGGCCGGATGACCCCCCCCGGCCGTACTGCCTGCGTGCGACGTGCGCGCCGACGGCGCGAAGGAATGCATGATGAAGCGGTCTCCAACCAGAATCCTGGCATTCGCCTTGTCAGCGGTCGTGCTGACAGGCGTGGCCGCTGCCGTCATACGCCCTGACTACAGTGAAGCAATGCTGTTCGTATCGCTGCTGGCCGCTGCCGGCGTCTTGGTCGTACACCTCGTGGGTCGTCTGCGCGCTGCCGTGGAGCAACTCAGCGCCCAGCGGGATTCTGCCGAGGCCGTGGCGCGAGAACTGGAGGAGTCGCGCTCATCCCTGGACGCCGCCACGCGTCGCCACACGCAGGAACTGCAGGCCGCACAGGCGCAACTCGAAGAGGCCAAGAAGCAGCGCCGGGCCCTCGAGCAGCAGGCTCTGCGCAATGCCCAGTTTGACGACCTGACGAAACTGCCCAATCGCAGTCATCTGAAGAACGAACTAGAAAAGGCCATTGCCAGCGCCGTGCGTCGCGACTCGCACGTAGGGGTGATGTTCCTCGACCTCGACGATTTCAAGCGCATCAACGATACCTTTGGCCACAGCGTTGGCGATGAACTGCTCATGCAGGCGGCGGGTCGCCTGAGTGCCTGTCTGCGCAGGGAGGACGATGTGGCGGTCAACCGTGACGGCAGTGACAGCGTGGCGCGGGTCGGAGGCGACGAGTTCGTGCTGCTCCTGCGCGATGTGTCCGAGGCGAACGCGCTTGCCGTGGTTGCCGAGCGGCTGATCAATGCCTTCCGCAAACCCTTCGTACTGGCCGGCCGGAAGGTGCAGGCCCAGATCAGCATCGGCATCGCCTGCTGTCCCGGTGACGGACAGAACGCCGAAGTGCTCCTGAAGCACGCTGACATGGCCCTGTATCGGGCCAAGGCGAAGGGCAAGGACGGCTACCAGTTCTTCTCGCAGGAGATGAGCGTCGCCGCGGTTCGCCGGCTTTCCCTCGAAAACGGCTTGCGCAAGGCGCTCGAGGAGCATCAGTTCGTCCTGCATTACCAGCCGAAAGTCGACGCGGGAAGTTTTCGCGTCACCGGCGTCGAGGCGCTGGTGCGCTGGTGCAGTCCGCTGCACGGCATGGTGGCGCCGTCGAACTTCATTCCCATCGCCGAGGAAACGGGCCTGATCGCCAAGATCGGGGAGTGGGTGCTCTTGGAAGCATGTCGGCAACAGCGCGCCTGGCAGGATGCCGGCCTACCTCCGGTGCAGGTTGCGGTCAACGTGTCCGCGTTGCAGTTCCGGGACGATCAGCTTCTCGCGGCGGTGGTCAGTGCCATTAAGATAACCGGCATAGACCCGAAGTATCTGCAGCTGGAAGTGACCGAGAATCTGTTCATGAAGAGCATGAACGCCGCGCGCAACACTCTGGAATACATCCGGAATCTTGGCGCAACGGTGGCCATCGACGACTTCGGAACGGGATACTCGTCTTTCAGCTACTTGCGGCAGTTGCCGCTGGATGCGTTGAAGGTGGATCGCTCGTTCGTGAAACATCTGGGCTCGAAGGCCGGAGACCTCGAGATCACCAGGGCTATCGTCAATCTTGCGCACACACTGGGCGTTAAGACCATCGCCGAAGGAGTCGAAACCAAGGAGCAGGCCCATGCGCTGCTTTCCCTCGGCTGCAATGAACTGCAAGGCTACTTGTTCGGGCGACCGGTCGACGCCCAAATGATGTCCTTTATTCTCGCCAAGGGTCCCGTCACGCTCGACAGCCTCCCCGATTCAACGCCCGTCGCGCCGGAACCGTTAGCCAGTGGCGGCTCGACAGAGGAAGACGCGTGTGCCGTCCCCTTCGACTCAGAAGCGACGGTGCTCGCATTCAAATACGATCCCGATTCGACCGTGCTCGGGCCGGAAAACGGCATCCGCATTTCCGAATTCGACACCACCGTGTAGATTGAGGCACGCACGCGTCGAACGTACGACCGGCACCGCGCACGCGTGCGCATCAGGTATACCGAGCGATTCCTGACACGCTGATCAAGGCAGCGTTGCGCCACAGTACCAACAGCTGAGGAAGGTCGTCGGATTGTCTTCGTCGCAGCGCGGGCAGCGGCGACTGTCCGGCGCCGGTTGGCTCTGGAACTCGACTATCAACTCGCGGGCGCGCTGCAGCTCGGCATCGTCCATCACCCACACCTGCGGGCCAGCTGCCGCCGGCGGAATTTCTCCAGCCACGCTCTGGGCGTTCTGGTTGAAGACGCGCGTGTCTACGCCGGCCGCGCGCAACAGGTCGGCGATAAGCTGTGCGTCAGGCAGATTCGAGGCTACATAGGCAAGTCGCATGACTGCGCGGACGAGTTCTTCGTCGCAGGTCAGGCTGCTAGAGCATCGAGCAGCGCAGGCAACACCGCACCCGACGGGCCCTGCAGCACGAAGCTCGCCCGCGCGCTCAAGGGCGTATTCGCCGTGTTGATCTCGACGAGTGTCGCACCATCGGCGAGGGCGACCAGCGGCAAATCGGCGGCTGGATACACGAGGGCCGAGGTGCCGACACTGAGGAACACGTCGCATTGTCGTGCTGCGTCGTTTGCCGCCACCAGTGCCTCCGGTGGCAACATCTCACCGAACCACACGACGTCGGGCCGCAGGTATGCGCCGCAATGGCGGCAGCGCGGCGGCGTATCCTCCAGGGCGAAATCCGTCACGATGCCGCAGCCGCGCGCGCACTTGATGCGAGCGATGTTGCCATGCAGCTCGATGACGCTGGCGCTGCCGGCGCGCTGGTGCAGGCCGTCCACGTTCTGCGTCACGAGCGTGAAGTGGTCATAGCGCGCTGACATGCTTGTCAGCGCGAAATGGCCGAGATTGGGCCGGGCGTTGGCGACCAGGGTGCGCCGCCAGGCATACCAGTCCCAGACCAGCTTCGGCGTGCGCGCGAAGGCCTCGGGCGTGGCGAGCTCTTCCGGGCTGTAGCGTGCCCACAGGCCCGTCTGGGCGTCGCGAAAGGTCGGCACACCACTCTCGGCGGAGATGCCGGCGCCGGTCAGGACGGCCAACCTCTTGGCGTGACGCAGTGCGTCGATCAGCGCTTCGGGAATTACCACGGTCATGGGCGGCGCGCGGGCCGGCGCGCTGCAGCGGGTGTGCGCGAACGCCGGTCTGGCACGGCAACGGGTCAGTCGGGAAAGACGATCACCTGTCGCACCGCCTCGCCTGTGGCGAGTCGTTCGAAGCCGCCATTGATCTCCTCCAGCGACATGCGCCCGCTGACCAGTCTGTCCACCGGCAGACGGCCGGCATGGTAGAGGGAGATGTAGTGCGGGATGTCGCGGGCCGGCACGGCCGATCCGAGGTAGCTGCCCTTGAGCGTGCGTTCCTCCGCCACCAGATTGACGGCGGGTAGCGGAAAGTGATGGTTCGGATTGGGCAGGCTGGCGGTCACCGTGGTGCCACCACGGCGGGTAATCTTGTAGGCATGGGCCAGTGCGTCGATCGAGCTTGCCATCTCGAATGCATAGTCCACGCCGCCGCGCGTCAGCTCCTTCACGCGAGCCACCAAGTCAGGATCGTTGGCGTTGAAGGCATGCGTGGCACCGAGGTCGCGCGCCAGCTCGAGCTTGTCGTCCAAATTGTCGATGGCGACGATCTCCCGCGCGCCGCAGGCATGGGCGCCGAGCAGTGCCGACAGGCCGACGCCGCCTAGGCCGACAACGGCGACGGTGCTGCCCAGCGCCACCCGGCCGCAGTTGATGACGGCGCCGACGCCGGTGAGCACCGCGCAACCGAACAGCGCGGCCACATCCAGCGGCAGATCCGGGTCTATCCTGACCAGCGTGCCGCGGGCGACGACAGCATACTCGGCAAAGCAGGACACGCCGACCTGGTGATTGAGCGGCGTGCCGTCCGGCCGATGCAGACGGCGATGGCCACCGACCAGCGTGCCGGCGGTGTTGGCCTGGGCGCCGGGCTCGCACAACGCCGGCCGCCCTTCCATGCACGGGATGCAATGCCCGCAGCTCGGTACGAACACCAGCGCAACGTGATCGCCGCGCTGGAGATCCGTCACGCCCGACCCCACTTCCTCCACTATGCCGGCCGCTTCGTGGCCGAGCACCATGGGCATCGGTCTCGGGCGGTCGCCGTTGACGATGGACAAATCGGAGTGGCATAGGCCGGCGGCGGCGATCCTTACCAGCACCTCGCCGGGGCCGGGATCATCGAGTTCGACGGTTTCGACCGTTACCGGCCGAGACTGCGAGTAAGGACGCGGGCGACCCATTGCATCGAGCACGGCAGCACGAATCTTCATTGACATGATTTGCTTCCCCGGCAGGAGATGTCTTATCGGCGCCGCTGCGCCGGCGTCCGTTGGGGAACTATATGCGCATGGCTGTGACGCGACAAGGTGCCCGGGCCACGGCTATGCGTTGCACGCGCGCTCAACCTATTGCCGGTGCGGTGCGTTGACCAGGATTCGATGCCTGGCGTAGTGTGAGGGTCAAATGCCGCGCTTGATTCTTCTTTTCCTTTTCGCGCTCTTCGCCGGGTGGGCCGCGTGGGCATTGATGTTTGGCCAACTGCAACGACCTGGCAGCGGCCACACCTATCGGCCCCGTCGACGTGGCTGGGGGCACGCCCCCAGGCGCGGCAAGTCTGCGTCGGGGCAGGAAGGGCTTGTGCACCTGGTGCGCCGGGAGGAGTTGGCGGGCATGCGTGACGCGCTGTCGAGCGCGCCCATCGACGCCTCGCGCGAACTCTATCGCTGCGGCGAGTGTCTTGTCTTCTATCACGCGGAGAGCGTGGCAGCGCTTAACAAGGACAACGACGGTTGTTGTGCGGCGTGCGGCAGCAGCGACCTTGCGCCGGCGCGCGTGATCGGCAACTGAATCGATTCCACGCAGTACTCGAAGCATGCTCGAACGCTATTTGCGTCACAGTCTGATCGACTGGTTCTCCCAGGAGCAGGTCCAGGCGGCGAACATCGCCGTCGTCGGCGCTGGCGCGACCGGCAACGAGGTGTTGAAGAACCTCGTCCTGCTCGGCGCCGGACACATCGACGTCTTCGATTTCGATCGCGTCGAGGCGCACAATCTGACGCGCGGCATCTTCCTGCGTGAAGATGACATCGGACGGGACAAGGCGCGCAGCGTGGCCCAGCGTGCGGCGCAGGTGGACCCGAACGTTCGTGTGGCCGCCATCGTCGGTGACTTCTGGGACACCCTGAGCCTCGGCCGGCTTGCGGGCTACGACTGCGTCATCTGCTGCGTGGACAACTTCGAAGCGCGGCTGCGGCTGAATCAGATGTGCCTGATCGTCGGCGTGGATCTGATCAACGCTGCCATCGACAGCCGCCACGCTTCGGTGGAACTGTTCCCCCTGTCGCAGACCGAGGTGGCCTGCTACGAATGCCACCTGCCCGAGTCTGCCTATCAGCGCATGGCCGAGCACTATTCCTGCGGCGGTCTGAGGAAGGCGGCCTGGCAGGAGCGGAAAGTGCCGACGACGGCCATCACCGCCAGCCTGGCCGGCGCCTTCGCCGCCTCCCTCGCCCTGCGACTCGGCGACGCGCAGTCGGACGGGGCGTTTCGCGTCTTCTGTGATAGCCGCAACGGCGCGAGCAGCCGCTGCCTGCTGGCGCGGCGCCCGGACTGCCCTGGATGCTCCAACTTCGCCGCACGCCCGACACGCATCCGCGCCCGGGATGCCTGGGCGAGCGCGCTCTCCGGCGCCACGCCCGGTGAGGACGAGAACGTGGTCGTACGCCTGTCCGATCCGGTCATCGTCGGCTGCCGCTGCGTGCGCTGCGGCAGCGAGCGGGATGCGGAATCGGTGCGGCTGCGGCGCGCCCGGGACTTCGACGAGCGCATCACCTGCTGCGAATCCTGCGCCGAGCGTTCCATGCGGGTCGATATCCGCGAGCGTTTCACCGCGGCGGAGTTGAAGGAAAGTTTCGGTGAGCGCCCGCCGCCCGTGAAGTATCTGCTGGCGAACGCCGGCGACCGACTCGTTTGTATTGATCTGGAGGAGGACGAATATGGCAAATGACTTGCGGTTGACCGTGCGCACCGCGGATCAGACGCGTCGCGCGGAGATTACCGTCGACGCGAGCAGCACTGGCGCCGAGGTGATCCAGGGCGCCGTGGACAACTGGGCGCTGCCCGCCGACACCGACTACACGCTGGTCAATACCACGACCGGCAAGGTGCTGGCGCCGCGCGATCTGCTCAGGGAGGGTGCGGTGCGCGAGGGCGACGTGCTGGAGGTGCAGCCGGTGCTCGTGGCCGGCTGACGGAAAGCGGCGCACCGATCGCGTGGACGCATTCGCGCTGCGGCTGGCGGCCGACCGGGAGCGCATACGCTCGCTGGCGCAGGGGTCGCAGGGGCGGATCGTGATCATCTCCGAGCCGACAGCGGCTTACCCCCGCTGCGAGCTGGAACTGCGCTACGCCACCGCCGCATCGCCTGCTTATCCGTCTGCCCGTCGGGAAGCGAGCCGGGTGTCAATCCTGTTCGGCGAGCGCTATCCGTTCTTGCCGCCCAGCGCCAGTTTTCTGACGCCGATCCATCATCCAAACGTCTATCCGTCGGGGCTGGTGTGCCTTGGCACTCGATGGTTGGCGAGCGAAGGGATGGATCTCTTCGTGCAGCGGCTGATCCGCCTCATGACGTTCGATCCGCTGCTGGTCAATGTTCACTCCGCCGCCAATCCGGCGGCGCTGCACTGGTATCTTCAGGCGCGGGCGCAGCACCCGGAGGCGTTTCCCACGGAGCGTGTCACGTTCGATGCGCGGGATACCGGTGGAAATGTCCGCTGGCATGAACAGGAGACGCAGCGCGTCGTGATCGACTGTCCCCGCTGTCGCGGCAAACTCCGGCTGCCGGCGGGCCGCCGCGGCGTCGTACGCTGTCCGCGCTGCGGCGCCGAGTTCGAGGCGACGACATGATCAAATGGCGCAACCAGGAGACGGTATTCGAGCCGAAGCCGTTGTCCAATTTCCTGGCGCGCCTGTCCGACTCGGCCGCGGCGCGGCTGCAGGCGCATCTGGCGCAGGCGCCGCTGGTAACGGTCGCGGATGCCGCACGGGCGCAGGTGATGCAGCATCTGGCGGCGAGCAGCGATGAGCGGGGCGGCCTGCTGATCGGCGAAGTGTTTGCCCGCGATGGCGCGCTGGCGGCCGTTGATATCGCGCTCGTGCGTGTCGTCCTGGCCGTGGCGAGCGTCGAGTATTCGTCCTCGGGCGTGGCGCTGCGCATGGAAAGCGGTGTCTGGGAACAGGCCCGTCCGGCGCTCGCCGAAGGCCGGATCGTGGTCGGCTGGTACCACAGCCATCCGGGGCTGGGCGCGTTTTTCAGCGACACCGATCGGCGCACCCAGCGCGCCTTCTTTACACACCCCTACAGCCTGGGCTGGGTGGTCGATCCGCTGCAGGGCGAGGAGAAGTGGTTTCTTGGTGCGGAGGCGCTCGAGCTCGCGCCGGTGCGGGTCCTGACGGACGAATGGGCGTGAAGCGCTAGCCCATGCCGCCCAGGCACAGGTACTTGATCTCGAGGTATTCGTCGATGCCGTACTTGGAGCCTTCCCGGCCGATGCCCGATTGCTTCACGCCGCCGAAGGGCGCCATCTCGTTGGATATGATGCCGGTATTGATGCCGACGATGCCGTATTCCAGTGCCTCGCCGACGCGGAAACAGCGCGCAATATCGCGGGAGTAGAAATACGCGGCCAGCCCGAACTCGGTCGCATTGGCCATGGCGACGGCTTCCTCCTCGGTATCGAAACGGAACAGCGGCGCCACCGGCCCGAAGGTCTCCTCACGGGCGCACTTCATCTCCGGCGTGACGCCGGTGATGACCGTCGGCTCGTAGAAGGTGCCGCCGCGAGCGTGGCGCTTTCCACCCGTAAGGATTTTGGCACCTTTGGCGAGCGCGTCGGCGACATGCTCCTCGACCTTCGCCAGTGCCTGGGCGTCGATCAACGGCCCTTGAACGACACCTTCGTCCATGCCGTCGCCGACCTTCAATTGCCGCACCCGTCCGGAGAGCTTTTCGGCGAAAGCGGCGTAGACGCCCTCCTGCACCAGCAGGCGATTGGCGCAGACGCAGGTCTGACCGGTGTTGCGGTATTTCGACATCATGGCGCCGTCGACTGCCGCGTCGAGATCGGCGTCGTCGAAGACGATGAATGGTGCATTGCCGCCCAGCTCCAGTGACAGCTTCTTCACCGTCGGGGCGCACTGGGCCATGAGCAGGCGCCCGACCTCGGTCGAGCCGGTGAAGGAGAGCTTGCGCACGGTCGGATTGGAGGTCAGTTCACCACCGATCTGAATTGGGTCGCCGGTGATAACGTTGAACACGCCCGGTGGAAAACCAGCCCGAACGGACAACTCAGCCAGGGCTAGAGCCGTCAGCGGTGTCTGCTCGGCAGGTTTGACCACCACGGTGCAACCCGCGGCAAGCGCTGGTGCGACTTTGCGCGTGATCATCGCGGCCGGAAAGTTCCAGGGCGTAATGGCAGCGCAGACGCCGACCGGTTGTTTGACGACGATCAGACGCTTGTCGACGGTCGGTGCGGGGATGGTGTCGCCGTAGACGCGCTTGGCTTCCTCGGCGAACCACTCGACGAAGGATGCCGCGTAGGCCACCTCGCCTCTTGCCTCTGCCAGCGGCTTGCCCTGTTCCGAGGTCATCAGCTGTGCAATGTCTTCGGCATTGACCATGATGAGCTCGAACCATCTGCGCAGCACGGCGGCACGTTCTTTGCCGGACTTGGCGCGCCACGCCGGCCAGGCGGCGTTGGCCGCCTCGATGGCGCGCCTTGTCTCGCCCGCACCCAGGGCGGGAACGCTGCCTAACACCTCGCTGTTCGCGGGATTGCTGATGGCAATACTGGAATGGCTGTCGGCGTCGACCCACGATCCGTCGACGTAACAGCGGTTGCGCAGGAGCGCCGTGTCGTTGAGCTTCATGGCGGCGGGCTAGGCGAGGTGATGACGTTGGAAGTCTACTCCATCGCCACCCACCCGGCTTTGTCGTCGCCGACGCGCCTTAGGCGCCGGCCGGCTGGATCTCGGCGCTCTCCCCCGTTGCGATGGCAGACTCGACCGGTGTCGCCGCAGCGTGGCGCACCCCGATTGCACGCGTTGCCGAGTACGCCGAGATGAGCGAAGTCACCAGGGCTGCGGCATAGGGCAAGGCTTGGGCGGCGAGAACGGCTGCCCACAGCTTCGCTTCCAGATGATCGAGGCCAAAGTGCCGGTCGATCGCAAAGATCGCCGTTGCCAGCGCTGCAAGCAACAGTGACTCCTCGCGCACCGACTCGAACAGGGCAAGCAGCGGACGGCGGCGGGTGCCCTTGGCGGTGCGCACGAATACGCCCTCTTTCGCCCACAAACCTTGCCAGACACCGCGGGCGATGGCATGGGACAGAGCCAGGCTGGCCAGTGCTGCACCGAGGTTGTCGCGCCAGCCGCAGCGCACGCGCTGGGCGTAGAGCACCGGGCCGAAGGATGCCTTGGCGATCAGGAAGCCCAGCAGCGGCACCAGGAAGACCGTGACCGGCAGCGTGAAATGGGCCGGGTCGAGGATCATGCCGGCGGTCCAGCCGATGGCCAGCAGGGTGAAAGGCAGATGGGCGGCGTCGCCGAACCATGAGAACCAGCCGGTGAGGAAATGAAAGCGCTGGCCCAGGGACAGCGGCCCCGGCGTGAGCAGCCATCCCGCACGACGGCGCAGGATCTGCATGGCGCCAAAGGCCCAGCGCAGCCGCTGCGCCTTGAAGGCCTTGAAGTCGGCCGGGGTCAGACCGCGGCCAAACACTGTGTCCACGTAGCGCGTCTCGTATCCCGCATGCATCAGGCGCAATCCGAGCTCGGCATCCTCGCAGATGCACCACTCAGACCATTTGCCGGAGAACACCAGTGCCGCGCGCCGTACCAGGGTCATGGTGCCGTGCTGGATGATGGCGTTGCGCTCGTTGCGGTGATGCATGCCGATGCGGAAAAAGCCGTCGAACTCCCAGTTGCACATGCGCTGGAAGAAGCTGTGCTGGAAGTCCCGGTGCGCCTGCGGAGCCTGTACCACGGCCACCTGCGGGCTCTCGAAATGACCGACAAGCGCCTTGAGCCAATCGCGGTGCACGGCATAATCGGCGTCCACGACACCGACGATCTCCGCATGAGGATCGGTTTCACCCAAGGCGAAGTTCAATGCGCCGGCCTTGAAGCCCGGCCAGTTGTCGAGGTGGAAGAAGCGAAAGCGCGGACCCAGTCGGGCGACATGTGCCTGCACCGGCCGCCACAGCGCCTCGTCCTTTGTGTTGTTGTCGATCACCAGCACTTCGAAATTCTCGTAATCGAGCTTCGCCAGGCTGTCGAGGGTGAGGCACACCATCTCCGGCGGCTCATTGCAGCACGGCAGATGGATCGACACGAGTGGCTGCAATTTGGACGAAACGGGCACGAGGGGTGCGAAGTGGCGCTGCCATCGACGCTTCCACAGCACTTCGGTGAACTCGAAGCCGCTGACTAGCAGAATCAGGATCATCCCCACCAGCGCCGGCACCATCAGTCCAAACATCGTCGAGTCCACGGTGCTTAGATAGAATCCGGCCGGCACACCGACGAGCCACACGCTGACGGAGATTGCGGTCTGCATGAGGGCGCAATAGAACAGGCGGCCGTCCAGCCGCAAGCGTCGGAAGGCGGCGGCAAACCACAGCATCGGCACCAGCGCCAGCACCGAAGCAGCGAGCGCTTTCGTTTGCCACGAGGCATCCGCGGCAACAGCGCCCTGCAAGGGATACTTGGTCTGGCGGAAGGCATCGAACATGCCCCAGTAGCCACCGGCACGACCCTCCGGACCGATCTTCCACGGCTGGTCGAAGGCTTCCATCAGGTAGTAATCGACCGGGCGCATGCGTGTGCGGTCGAGGAATTCGCGCATGAAGCGGGCAGCGTTCTCCTTCGAGGCGACGGCGAGCTTGATGCGGTCACCGTTGCTCGGCCAGCCGACTTCGCCGATGACGATGCGCTTCTTCGGGAAGGCGCGCTGCAGTTCCTCGTAACGCAGGAACACGTGCTCCACTGCCGCCTCAACCGGTACGCCTTCCCAATACGGCAGCAGATGCACGGTGATGAAATCGACATGACGCGCCAGTTCCGGATGTTTGAGCCAAACGTGCCAGGGCTCGGCGGTGGTGGCCGGAATCATCAGTTTCTTCAACTTTGCGCGGGCGCTCTTGAGGTAGTCGATCAATTCATCCACCATCAGGTCGCCGCGCAGCAGCGTCTCGTTTCCGACGATGACGGCGTCGATGTTGCGTGCCGACAGGACGCCACGGGTCAGTGCGCGCATCTCGCGCTCGTTGTTTTCGCGGTCGTCGCTGAGCCAGACGCCGGCAGCGACGCGCAGCCCGGCATCATCCGCGAGCCTCGGCAGCTTCTCATTCTCCGCCGAGGTATACGTTCGGATGCGGGTGGTATGGTTGGCAAGCAGCGTCAGATCAGATTGGATCTGTGCGTCCGTGGGATAGGAGCCCCGGAGCGGATCCTGGTCGCGTTGGAAGCCGGAGTAAGCAAAGCCGTTTACGCGGCCGTCCCAGTCGACCATTTCGACCGGCCGGTTAAGATGCGCCCACAGTGCCAGATTCAGCGCCGCCACGGCGGATGCAATGAGCACGGCCGTGAGGCCGCGACCCGATTTCCGTAACGCGGAGGAAAGTGTCATCGTGAATTCCTTGAACAGTCCCATTGTTGGTCACGATCGAGACGAATCCCGCGCCCGCGCATGGGCCATGGCAGTCGTCGATGCACAACTCCTGCCACCGCGCCGGCGGGGGCTTTGTCGCAGTGCGGAAAAACCGTCTCAGAAACCCGACAGATTCGACCCGTCGCGGCAATACCGGCAAACAGGAATCTGCGGTGGGAGCACGTACTTACTTCCGGGGTCTAATTGTTTCGGCGCGTGCCAATACCGGCACAGCCTTCTTGGACTAACGCACGACGCACGGATTGGTGGACGTCGATCCGCTGTGTTGCCGCGCAGCATTGTAGCGGGTTCCGCCGACGCTGTCAGCCGGCGGCCCAAACGACCTGCGCGGCGCCAGCACCATGGCCGCACGCCTAGGACGCTGCCATGACAAACGACAGTTGGCGCGATCACCCCTTGCGCCGTGCGCTCGTTGTTGCGGCGCTTGGCGGCGCGGCGGCTCTCGCGCTGTGGTACTGGTGGTTGCTCGGTGTGCCCGTGCCGCTGCCCGATGCGCCATCCGACCGGCTCGCCTGTGTCTCCTACGCGCCCTACCGCATGCCCGGACAGACGCCCTGGGACAAGGATCTCGTCATTTCCAGGGATCGGATTGAAGAGGACCTGCGCACGTTGTCGCAACGCATTGGCTGCGTGCGCACATACTCCGTTGCCGGCGGGCTGGCGGCAGTGCCCTCGGTCGCGCAGCAACTTGGCATGGAGGTGCTGCTCGGTTTGTGGATCGGCCGCGACGCCGCCGACAACGAGGAGGAAATCGCCCGGGGAATCGGCCTCGCCCGCGCCCATGTCGGTACCGTGCGCGCGGTGATCGTGGGCAACGAGGTGCTCTTGCGCCGCGAGCAGCCGGCCGCGGCGTTGGGCGGCCTGATCGAGCGTGTGCGCAAGGCCGTGGCGCAACCCGTCACCTACGCCGACGTGTGGGAATTTTGGCTCAAGCATCCGGAACTGGCGCCGGCGACCTCCTTTATCACGGTGCATATCCTGCCCTACTGGGAAGATCAGCCGGTGCCGGTGGACCACGCGGTCGACCATGTCGTCGAGGTCTTCGGAAAGGTGCGCGCTGCGTTTCCGGGCCGCGAGATTCTCATTGGCGAAACCGGCTGGCCGAGCGTCGGCCGCAGCCGCGCGGGCGCCACACCCAGCCGTGTAAACCAGGCGCGCTTCATTCGCGAGTTTTCTGCCGCGGTGCAGGCGAACCAGCTTCCCTACAACGTCGTCGAGGCCTTCGATCAGCCCTGGAAGCGCCAGCTCGAAGGCGCCGCAGGAGGCTACTGGGGGTTGTTCGACGCTGCCGGCGAGGCGAAGTTTGCCTTTCACGGCCCCGTGACGGAGGAGGCGCGCTGGCGCTGGGGCATGGCCGCGGCCGCGGTATCGGCTCTGGCTTTCATGATTCTGGGGGCGTTCTCCTTGCCGGCACGGTCGCCCGGGAGCGTTTCCGTACTCCTGTTTGCCGGCGCGGCGACGGGCGGCGCGCTGGCGGCTCAGACGCGCAACATGCTGCTCACCAATCGCACGCCGACCGAATGGGCGGTGAGCTTTTCTTACCTTGTACTCGCGCTTGCCGCAGCCTGGTTGCTAAGCCGCGCGCTTGCCGCGTGGGTGCAGGGTGATGAAGCGCCGAGGCCGGCGCCGCTATGGCGCGTCGCACGCACTGACTCCGGTGCCGATGGCCCTCGAGACATGACGGCAACCATGCTGAGCGTGTTGCGGTTTGCCTTTCTCTTCGGTGCCGCCACGGTTTGTCTGCTGCTGGTGTTCGATGCGCGCTATCGCGATTTTCCCCTCGCGCTATTCGCTGTGCCGGTGCTGGGCTTCCTCCTGCTCGCCATCGCCGGCGTGGGTGGCGAGAGACCGGACGGTGGCGACGGCGTCGAGGAGCGGCTGCTGGCCGCCGTGATGGCGCTGGCAGCGCCGATCATCGTCTGGAGCGAAGGCCTGGCGAACCAGCACGCGCTAGCGTGGGCGGCGCTATGCTGGATGCTTGCCGGCAGCGTCGGCCTGGCACGTTGCAGCAGACGCGTGCCGGGCAAGCACGAGCAGGCCGAGCAACGAGGCGACTGCTGAATATTCGAATTCGTAGAGGATCAGCCCGGCCATGCCGGTCAGCGCTGCAGCGAGCGCCACGATGCGCACACGACTCACCGTGGCGACCGCGCCCAGTGCCAAGGCGACATAGCCCAGAGCATGATGGGCGAAGGTCAGAATCACGCCGGCGCGTACGGCGCACCACCAGGGGCCGGCGCCGCTGTCGCACAGGTGCGCGATGTCCGCTGGTTCGACCAACAGATAGCGCGCCGTGCCAGCGAGCGCGGCAACCAGGGCAATCCACAGCCAGGGAACCGATCGCGTCCGAAGGCTCATAGTAGGCCTATCCATGATATCCGGGTGTGCTGGCGCAGTTGCCTATTTGCAGGCGTTGGGGGTTGAACTGCTCGGCGGCGCGACGATCAGATTCGTGTCATCGACAAAGGCAGAGCGCCAGCTGCTGGGTCGAATGCGACAGGGGCCCTCCTAACTCTGCGGCCAAGCCCGCGCGATAATGCTTCCCAGATCCGTGCCCGGAGGCAAGGTACCGAATGCGTGTCCCCAGTCCTGGTCGAGGCGCGAGGCGCAGAACGCGGTCGCCACGTAGTGGGGCGCAAAGCGGATCAACAGCGCCGCCTGAACGGCCAGCGTCATGCTCTGGGTGAGGATGCGCGCGCGCGTGGCAGCATGCTCTGGGCGACGCAATTGGTCCTTGAGCCACGCGACGAAGCCGTCCAACACGGGGCTCAGACCGCGCGCCTGCTCCAGCTCGACCATCAGCACCTCCAGCACCCGCGGCGTCTTGTCAATGGCGCGCAAGACGTCGAGGCACATGATATTGCCAGAGCCCTCCCAAATTGAATTGAGCGGCATCTGGCGGTAGATGCGTGCCATGACGCCGTCCTCGACATAGCCGTTTCCGCCGAGCACTTCCATCGCTTCCGCGGCGAGCGCCGGTCCGCGCTTGCAGATCCAGTATTTGGTCGCCGGCGTCAGGATGCGTTTGATCAGCCCGTCGTACTCGTCGTCCTCGCGGTCGAAGGCGCGCGCCAGGCGCATTGCCAGAGCCGTCGCCGCCTCGCATTCCAGCGCCATGTCGGCGAGGACGTTGCGCATCAGCGGCTGCTCGACCAGCAGCTTGCCGAACGCACTTCGATGATGGGCGTGATGCAGGGCCTGGGTCAGCGACTGGCGCATCAGCCCCGTGCTGCCCAAGGCGCAGTCGAGCCGGGTATAGGTGCCCATTTCGAGAATCGTGGGCACGCCGCGCCCCTCCGCGCCCAGCAGTCGCGCATGGGCGCCCCAGAATTCGACCTCCGTGCCGGCATTGGAGCGGTCGCCGAGCTTGTCCTTGAGCCGCTGGATACGGATGTCGTTGAGACTGCCGTCCGGCCTCCAGCGCGGCATGAAAAAGCAAGACAAGCCCGCCGGCGCCTGCGCCAGCACGAGAAATGCATCGCACATGGGGGCGGAAAGGAACCACTTGTGGCCGACAATCCGGTACTCCCCGCCGCCCACCGGTTCGGCCCGCGTCGTGTTGGCGCGCACGTCGGAGCCGCCCTGCTTCTCCGTCATGCCCATGCCCAGCATCACACCAGTCTTCCCGGATGCCGGGACGAAGCGTCTGTCATAGTGGCGGGAAAGGATGAGCGGCAGCCACTCGCGTGCCAGATCGGGCTCGCGGCGCACCGCCGGCACACAGCCGTAGGTCATGGTGGTCGGGCACAGCGACCCGTCCTCGACCTCAGCGAACAGCATGAAGTGTGCGGCCCTCGCCACATGCGCACCGGCACGCGGCCGAGCCCAGGGACCCGAGTCCAAACCGTGGCCCTTCAGGTAGGCAAGGCACTCGTGCCATGCCGGATGGAACTCCACCTCGTCACGGCGCCGACCATAGCGGTCGAACAGCTTCAGTGTCGGCGGATAGCGGTTGGCCAGGGTGCCGCGTTCGAACCATTCGGCGCTGCCCAACTCCGCGCCGTGCGCCATCAGCTCGTCGTGAGCCCAGCCGGCACCCTCGCGTGCAAGCGCTTCCTGCAGCGGCAGGTTCAAGGCGAACAGGTTGACGTCTTCCAACGCCGGTGGCTGGTTGACGACGTCATGGGTGGTGAGCCGTCCGGGGAGCTGAGCGCTCATGTGAGCTCTTTCCGTCGCGTTTGCGGCGAGCGCATTGTCATGATCAAGGCAGTCTAACCCCGCCCGGGGCGGCGGGCAATGGGCGCGGTGGGGGGATCAGATGCCGTGCTGCGCGAGCCACAGGCGCATGTGCTCGGCGACCTTTCTCCAGTCGCGTTCGAGCATCATGCCGTGGCCGAAACCGGGAAAGATCTCCGCATCGACGCCATAGGTCCGGGCCGTCACGGCGACCTGCGCGGCGGGGATGAGATGATCGTGCTCTGCACCCAGGATGAGCAGCGGCGGACGATGCATGCGGTGGATAAGCGGCAGGTTGAACAGGGTCATGTCCCAGATGGCGCGATGGGACTCGGGCTGCATGAGAAGATAGTAGCTGTGCAGCCGTTGGCTGCTCACGGGCTGGGCGAACATGGCTTCGCGTAGCGTATCCAGGGCGACCTGGGCACCGCCGAGCAGCCGATTGAGATCGCGCATCAGGCCGGGATTGCTGAATGCCAGCTCGAGCGCCGAAGTCATCAGCCCGTGCGGCGGCACCGAGGCCATGAGCACCACGGCCGGCGCGGCGGTATGCTCCAGGTACTTCTGCACCACCAGTCCGCCCATGGAATGGCCGATGAGCACCGGCGCCTGCGGCAATGCCGCCGCGACCTCGCGCACGTCGCACACGTAGTCGTCGATGCTCAGCGTATCGAGTGCTTCGCGCCCTCTGCTACCACCATGTCCGCGCAGGCTCACCGCGTAGCTGGCATAGCCCGCCTCGGCGAAGTAGGGCAGAAAGTTCTCCGCCCAGCACCAGGCTCCGGCGTAGGCGCCGTGGACGAATAACAGCGGCGTCGCGCGCGCCGGCGATGCTGGCGCATGCGAAAGCACTTCCAGGTCGCCGAGTCGGGCGTGCTTCATTTCGCCTTCGAGGAAAGAACGAAAACAGAACTGGCGGCGAATTGCTCGCCGCCAGGGATGGCACAGGGAGAGGAGACGGAATGCAGGCCCGTTTCTTGAAGCAAGATCGACATCTCTGGACCGGTCGGCGTGCCCCAGCTGGTCAGCTCAACCATTGCTTTCCTTTCTTCCGAGGGCGGCCTGCGAAGTGCACTTTAATGTACCTAGTCCAGGGGGTCTGTGATCTAATTCCCACGAGCCTGCAACCGAACAAACATGATCAAGTGGCTACTCACGTTGTTTATCGCCGTCGCCGCGGCGGCGATCGTCATGCCACGGCTGATGACATGGCTCAGACTCGGCCGGCTTCCTGGGGACATCGCCGTGCGCGTGCGCGGACGCACCTATCTCTTTCCCTTCGCGACGGCGCTCGTGCTTTCCTTGCTTGCCGTGGCGATTGGCAGACTATTCTGACGGCCCTGGTCGCGCTGCAGCCCGCACTTCGAAACTCACCGAATCGAGCACTTCTCCGTCTGCTGTCGCGAGCTGCAGCACGTGCCGGCCAGCGGTCGGCGTCCAGCCTGCATGCTCGTTGCCGTCAGACACTGCCTCGCCGTCCAGCAGCCAGATCGTACCCGCAATTGCCGGTCGTGAGTGGAAGTAGATGCGTTGGCGTGATTCGGAAACATCCGGCTCGAGCCCGATGACCATGCGGTCACCGGGGTAGACGATGCGTGGCGCCACAAGCGTCTCCCGCGCCGCGATGTCGACATCCGCCCGCGGCGTTTGCGTGCCGACCAGAAACAACTCACTGCGCGTTGCCTCCACCGAGGATTCGAACCTCACCGTGCGCGTGAGCACGCCGGCGGGCATACGCGGCGGCGTGCTTGACAGCTGCCGGTGCAGGTTGTGCATGACCTCGCGCCAGATTGCCACCGCGCCGGTGACCACCGCCTGCCGCGCCGGCATGCTGGCGCGCGCGCCCATCCACACGCCGACGGTGTAGCGCTCGGAGAAGCCGACGCACCAGCCATTGCGCAGATTCGTACTCGCGCCCGCCTTGACCGCCGCCCAAATCCGCGAGGAAAGCGGATGCTGGGCACCGAACATCTGCGCACGCGTGCCTTGGTCCGCCAGGATGTCCGCGACGATGAAGGCGGCATCAATGTGCATGGCGCGACGGGGCGCCATGCCGGTGTGATCCGCCGTCGGGCGCCAGGGACGCCACTCGCCGCCAGTGGCCAGCGCCCGATAGGCGTTGGTAAGCGACGCGAGACTTGCCGGTGCTGTTCCGACCACCAGTGCATGGCCGGCGAGGTCGCCGCCGCGCGGCCCGTTGTTCAGCTCGAGCGCGCGCAGGCGCTCCTGGAACGTGTCCGTACCGACCAGGGCCAACGTACGCAGCGCCGACAGCTCGAGCGAAGCGCCGAGCGCCGTGCGTACACTCACCGGACCTCTGAGTTCCTGGCCGACGTTGTGCGCGACGTCGGAATCGGCGGGCATGGTCAACCCCGCCGGCACGTCTTCAACGATCGAAGCCGCAGTCAGCAGGCGCCGGCCGATCGCCAGTTCGTACAGGAAGGGCATACGCATCGGGCCTGCCGGGCGCGGGGAGGTGACGCCGTCGGACACAGCACCATCCCGTGGTTCGGCGCTGCCGCCGACGTATGCAAGCACCTCGCCGCTGCGATTGTCGAGTACCATGACGGCGCCATCTTCGAGCGAGCGCCCCGCCGCGGCGCTCAAGTGGCTGTGCAACGTATCGCGCGCGAAGCGTTGCAACTCGGCGTCGAGGGTCGTTGTCACTGTCATTCCGGGTGCGGTCAGCAGCGTGCGCGCCAGATGCGGTGCGAGGTGGTCCTGCGTGTCGATCCGCTGCCGACCCGACAGGGCGCCCGCCGCCAAGGTACGCAGCACCTCACAGGCAGGCGCCTGGGGCAACTGTCTGGCGACGGCGCAGGCACGCTGTGCCACCTTGTCGGTCGGCGCGTTGGGTCCGCGCAGCAGGGCCGCCAGCAGCACGCCTTCACCCATGTCCAGGCCGCTGGGATGCTTGGCGAACAGACCGACGGATGCGGCATACACGCCCTGCAGCCCGGCGCGGAAGGTAGCCAGGTTGAGGTAGGCCTCGATGATTTGTTGCTTGGTCCAGCGCCTTTCCATTTCGCGTGCCGCTATTGCCTGGTCCCACTTTTGCGCCAGCGTTCGCGCGCTGCCCCTCGCCTGCAGGGCAGGATCGAGCAATCCAGCCAGCTGCATGGTCAGCGTGCTCGCGCCGCGCGGCCGTAGGCCGCCGGCGCTGCGCCACAGGTTGTCCCACAGCGCACCGACAAATGCCTGCCAGTCCACGCCGCCGTGGGTATAGAAGCGCCGGTCTTCCGATGCAATCAATGCTGACTGCAACGCCGGTGACAAGTCCCGCAGTGCCACCCACGTCGGCCGGCGCGAGGCGGCATCGGGCGCCGGCGGTGACAACAGCACGCCCCGGCGGTCCAGCAACAGCGATGTTGATGGAACGTAGGCTGCCTTGACCTCCTCGAACGCGGGCAGCGGCGCCGCTTGGACCTGCGCGGCCATGGCCATGCCGGCGAAGAGGCATCGGACATGGCGCGACGGAAGCAGCCGGTTCATGGTGAATGCGCGGCGGTTGCGCCCGCCTTTTGTGGTGAATCGAAGAAATATAGGACAGCGGGCGGTGCGGCCAAGGCGTGTAACAGAAATTCAACCTGAAAACCGCATTTGCACCACCAAGGACACCAAGAACACGAAGAAAACTCGATAGTTGCCGGGAAGGATGCCTCCACCCGGCGGGTGAGCACCACATGCCCTCCAAGTACCTGAGTTTCCTTGGTGTTCTTTATGTCCTTGGTGGTAAACAGCTTTTTCTAGGTTCAAACGTGTCGCCCCGGCGGCCTGAAAAGACAATCCGGCGACGGATGCCGCGGGCTGGCACGAACGCCCGCATTGAACGGCTCACGCCACCCTGATTCGTTCCTCCTCGGCGATGCCGCGGATGTAACGGGAGAAGTCCGGGTCTTCGCCGCGCAGCAACTGGGGCAGCAGCACATTGAAGTCCTCGCGCCGGCACCATTCGCGCATGTAGTCTTCCCACGAATTCCAGCGCCGCGCGTTTTCCGCCGTCATGTCCGGCGCATAGGCGACGAGGTAGGCACGTTCGAACAGCGAAATCAGCATGTCGAAGATGATCAGCATGCGCTCGCGCTGCTCGTCGGAGAGATCCGGCACGCGCGTGGCGCTGCGCAGCTTCAGGTCGGGATTAGCGAGTACGACCTTGAGGAAGTCGTTGTAGGCGTCGGAGAGCATCTGGTACTGCTGCTCCTCTTCGTTCTCACGCTCCTTGCGCTCCTGGTAGACGAAGATGCCGATCGCCACCGGCAGACCGATGACGGTGACGACGTAGCTGAGAATCTCCCAGAGATCACGGGCGCTCATCAGGGCGAGCATGGGGGAGCGCAGCCTTCACCGCTGCCACCCGCGCTTCGTGCAGCCGCGCCGCGATCTTTTGCGGTTCCAACACCTCGCGGGCGATGGCGGCGGCATCGACGCTTTGCACCGCTTCGAGCGCTTGGGCGAAAATGCCCTGTGACGGATAGGGCAGTGACTCGTAACCGGGCCGACCGTGGAAATCGCAGGCGCAGGCCTGCAACAATTGTTCGAATCGTTCCGGCCGGCGCAGAGCGTCGCCCTGCTCCAGGATTTTGACGATCGTCGAGCTGCGCAACTCGGCGGCGCGATGGATGTCGTGGTGGTAGCGCGCCGCCAGCAACGCCAGGTCGCGGCACTCGTTCGGCACCTTCAGCCGCTCGCACAGGACGGTCACCAGTTGCACGCTGCGCGCCTCGTGACCATGGTGGTGGGGCCATTCGTCGCTCGGTGTTTCCCCCTTGCCCAGATCGTGGCTGAAGGCGGCAAAACGCACCGGAAGGGAATAGCGCTGTGCCGCCGCGTAGTCCACCACGAGCAGGATGTGTACGCCGGTGTCGCGCTCGGGATGGTATTCCGCGACCTGCGGCACGCCGAACAGGCGATCGACCTCGGGCAGGATTTTGGCCATGGCGCCGCATGACCACAGGACTTCAAACATGCGCGACGGGCGCTGCTCCATCAGGCCGCGGGCGAATTCCTGCCACACCCGCTCCGGCACAAGGTGATCCACCTCGCCGCTCACCACGAGTCGGCGCATCAGGGCCAGCGTTTCCTCGGCGATGATGAAATCGGGAAACCGCGCCGCAAATCGCGCTACACGCAGCAGCCGCACGGGATCTTCGGCAAAGGTCGGGCTGACGTGACGCAGCACGCGCGCTTTCAGATCCGCCGCACCGCCGAAGGGATCGATCAGCGTGCCGTCGCCGGCGCGGGCCATGGCGTTGATGGTGAGATCGCGCCGACGCAGATCCTCCTCCAAGGTGACGTCCGGCGCCGTGTGGAAGACGAAGCCGGTATAGCCGGGTCCAGTCTTGCGCTCCGTGCGCGCCAAGGCGTATTCCTCCTGGGTTTCGGGGTGCAGAAATACAGGGAAGTCCTTGCCCACCGGCCGGAAGCCGCGTGCCGTCATCGCCTCCGGCGTGGCGCCGACGACGACGTAATCGCGGTCCTGCACGGCAAGCCCGAGCAGCTCGTCGCGCACGGCACCGCCGACAGCGAATATCTCCATGGCTTTGCTCATGGGCTCAATTCGAACTGTGGCAGCACTTCGGTTTCCGCCCGGCCGGCCGCGATCCACTGCTGCATTGCCGGCAGGGCGACGATCATGTCCGCCCACTGTTGGGATTCAGGTGGCAACCCGACGCCGTAGCTGCGCAGCCGCAGCACGACGGGCGCATACATGGCGTCGGCGATGCTGAACCGGCCGAAGAGGAATTCACCGCCGGCGGCGTAGCGGCTGCGGCAGTCTTGCCAGATGGCGGTGATGCGGAAGATATCGTATTCGACTGCCGGTATGCGTCCGAGCCCCGGCATCGACGCCTTGCAGTTCATCGGCATGGCCCGGCGCAGCTCGGTAAAACCGGAATGCATCTCGGCGCAGATGGAGCGTGCGTGGGCGCGGGCGACGACGTCCTGTGGCCACAACTGCAGGTGCTGTTCGGCGAGGTATTCGCAGATCGCCAGGGAATCCCAGACCACGACGTCACCGTCGATCAACACGGGCACCTTGCCGGCCGGCGAAAACTGCAGGATGTGCTCCCGGGAGCCTGGTGCGTAGAGGGGAATGCGCAGTTCCTCGAAGGCGATGCCGGTGTGGGCCATGACCAGCCACGGTCGCAACGACCAGGACGAATAGTTCTTGTTGCCGATGATCAGAGTGGGCACGGTGTTCATCCGTTACCGCCGCGCCTTGGTGCGGAAACGCACGAAGCGGCTCCGTGGCAGTTGCGCCGCGAGATACTCCGCCGCAACGCCTTCCAGTGGCGTCGGCTCGCGACCGAAGGGCAGCGGGCAATCGCCGCTGCAGATATTGTCGATGCGCATGGAGCGCACATTGTCGCGGGACATGAGCTTGCCGGGAGCTAGCTCCAAGGCAGCTGCCTGAATGTAGGCGAGCCAGTCGGGCAGGCCGAGGATGGGCCGCGGCCGGCCGATCACTTCGCCGACATAGGCGACGAGTTCGCGCAGCGCGTACACGTTGGGTCCGCACAGCTCGTAGGTCTGACCGGCGCTCTGCGGGTTCATCAGGCTGTCGACGATGCAGGCCGCCACGTCCTCGACATACACCGGTTGGAATTGCGCCTCGGCACAGCCCAGCGGCAGGAGCGGAAAGCGGCGCAGCAGCGCAGCGAACATGTTGAGAAAGCTGTCCCCGGGTCCGAAGATTACCGACGGTCGAAAAATCGTCCAGGCAATCGCTCCGCCCTCGGCCTCGTGCCGCCCGGATTCCTGGATGGCCGCCTCGCCGTCGGCCTTGGAGCGCAGGTACTCCGACGGTGCGTCCCTGGCGGCCTGCAGGGCGCTGATGTGCAGCAGACGGCGCACGTGCGCCTTGCGGCAGGCGGCGACAATCTTGCGCGGCAGCTCGACATGGGCGGCGGCGAAGTCCCGTCCGTAGGGCGCGCCGCCGCGGCTGTGCAGGATGCCGACCATATTGATGACGGCATCCTGACCGGCGGCCAACCCGGCAAGCTGCGCCGAATCATGAACGTCGGCCTCGATCACTTCGGTGGTCGGCAGAAGGATCAGATGTTTGGCCCGCTCGCGGCGCCGCGTGGCAACGGTGATCCGGAAGCCGCGCCGGGATAGCAGGTGGGCGACGTGGCTGCCGAGAAAACCGGCGCCGCCGATCAGCAATACGTTGTGTTGTTCCATGCTCGGGACAAAGCCCCGTCGGGTCGGCTATGCGGCGTGGGAATTTGCCGCCTTACCCTCATTGTAGCCGCAAACGGGGCGGCCACGCGGGCGGGCGGTGAGGCCCTACGGCAGATCGTCGCCCCTGCCGTAGGCGTCGTCGGAATCGCCGTTGCGCGGGTTGACCACGCCGAGACGTTGCTTAAGCGAAGGCGATTTGCCGTCGAACTGGATGGAGTAATAGACGGCATTGCTCATCACCTTCTTCACGTAGTCGCGCGTCTCGTTGAAAGGGATGGTCTCGATGTAGATCGCGCCCTCCAACGGCTTGGCGTCGCGCCACTTGCGCGCCCGCCCGGGGCCGGCGTTGTAGGCCGCCGAGGCCAGCACCGGGTGATGGTCCAGATTGTCTAGCACCATCTTCAGGTAGTTGGTGCCCAGAGCGACGTTGATGTCCATGTCCGTGACGCGCCCCGGATGGAAGTCCTTGAGGCCGATCCTCTTCGCCACGTATCGGGCAGTGCCGGGCATAAGCTGCATCAGACCCTGGGCGCCGGCACTCGATTTGGCGTTCATTACGAAGCGGCTTTCCTGGCGCATCAGACCATAGACCCAGCCGGTATCGAGCTGCAGTTCGCGCGCCGCCGGTTCGACCACGTCGCGGAAGGGTGCCAGGTAGCGCAACTCGTAGTCGTGCTCTGCCTGGGTGCGGTCGGCGGCGCTGATGGCGCGGTCGAAGATCTCGTTGCGTTGGGCGAGCTCGGCCGCCGCCAGCAGCCGGCGGTCGTCCATCCCGCGCAGGGCCCAGTTCCATTCGCGCACCGCTTCTTGGCGCAGATCGATGCGAAATAGCGCGAGGGCGCGGCGTATCGCCGGCAGGGCGGCGACCTGGGCCACTTCCTCCTTTGACGCCCGGGCTGCCTTCGGCGGCACCGTAATCGGCCGGCCGAGTTCGTCGTCGGCGAGGTTGCTGTAGAAGTTTGGCTGCCCGCCGATACGCTCGAACAGATCGCGTGCCTCCTCCTGCTTGCCCAATGCCCGGTGGGCACGGCCGAGCCAGTACTGCCACTCAACCTTCTCGGCGAGGCGGCTCGGCATGGCTTCGACGGTCCCGTGGACCAGTTTCCAGTCGCGCCCGCGCAGGGCGGCGCGCACTTTCCACTGCAGTTGTTCGTCACTCAGCGGTGTCTCGCTGGCGGCCTTGTACCAGGCGATCGCCTCCGGCGCATGCTTGAGCGCGCCCTGGAAACCCAACTGGCCATACACGTAGCCGCGTTCCGCAGGCGAGAACCTGCCCTTGAGGGACTCCCACTCGGCCGCCGCCTGTTGCGGGTCGCTGCGGGCCAGGCGCTGAACCGCATACATTGCCATCTCGCGGCCGAGCCGGGTGACCGCGAAGTTCGGCTTCAGCTTGTCGAGGTAACGCTGCGGCGCATCGGCGATGCGCTCCAACAGCTTGGGTTCCGGAATCTGGTCGACAGGCAGATAGCCGGCGGCGACGCGTGCTTGTCCGAGGCGTTTCGATTCCAACACGCGGCGGATGCGCTCCCATACCTCATTGACAGAGAGGCGACCGCCGTCGATCAGCGCATCCACCAGCGGCAGACATGACGCGGGCAACTCCAGCTCGGAAAACCAGTACGGGCGTGCCTCGTCGAGGGCAGACACATCGCCGCCGGCAAGCCTGCCCTGCAGGGAGAAACACACCAGCTCCACGTCCGGCTGGCGCAGCGCCGGGTACTCGCGCTGGAAAGAATCCCAGATCCGCCGTTTGCCGAGATGCTTCAGCCAGTCGATGCGCACCCGCTCGGCCACCACGCTGTCCTGTTGGCGGGCGAGAAATTCGGCCACCGCCTGATCCGCTGTCTCGTCCTTGGCCAAGCGCAACTGCAGCAGCCAGCTCTCGACGTAGGACTCCAGTTCGTGGCCACGAACTGCCTCCAGCTGCGCCGCGACTCGGGCCCGGTCGCCAGCGCGATAGGCGTCGCGTGCGGCGAGGATGTGATCGTCACCGTTGACGGCGATGGTGACAGCCACAGGTAGCGCCATGACCATGCCGACAAGCCAGCGGGCCACGACGCACAGGGGATTCTTCATCGGGTATAGTCTTGGCATGCGGCGGTCAGGCTCGCATCCGCATGCAACTGCCTGCGCCGCGTCATCCGCGGACAATTTCGTCTTCGAAAGTCGATCGTTCTGTTTCGAGAATAGCACACTTGCCTCAACCTCCAAGTTACGAAAAGGGCACCGAAAGCGGCTCTCCCGATGGGTTCCGCGGTGCCATGCGCCGGCGCCTGATTGCCGCGCGTGAGGCGCTGCCTCCGGCGCAGCACCGTGCCGCGAGCGATGCCATCGAGGGGCGCCTCGAGCGGTTGCTGTTGGGGCTGGCACCGACCGTGATCGGATTCTGCTGGCCGTTTCGCGCCGAGTTCGATTGCCGGCCGCTCATCGTCCGATTCATGACCCGTGGCGCCCGCGCCGCCTTGCCGGTGATGGTAACGCCGCGGGCGGCGATGGTCTTTCGCGAATGGCGCGAGTGCAGCGCGGTGATCGAGGACCGCTACGGCATCCACATTCCGCGCGAGGGCGCGACCCTGGTCCCGGAGGTGATCCTGATGCCAGTCAATGCCTTCGACGAAGCGGGCTACCGGCTCGGCTACGGCGGCGGCTACTTCGACCGCACGCTGGCGGCGCTGACCCCGCGCCCGCTCTCGGTGGGTGTGGGCTTCGAGCTGGCCAGGGTGTCGTCCATCGGGCCGCAAGCCCACGACCAGCGGTTGGACTATGTGGTGACCGAGGCTGGCTGTTTTCGTGCCGAACACGGCGCGCTGGTGCCAATGCCTTTGTCCAGCGGGGATTGAGGACAGCGCTGCGTATCCCGGGCGGGCGAAGGCGCATCGACGTCAAGTACGCCCGGCGCGTCGTCATCCGAGGAACAGCCGGTAGGCCGGGTTGGCCGTCTCCTCGCGGTAGTCGTAGCCGAGCTTGTCCAGGAAGGCCTGGAACTCGCCCATTTCGTCGGGCGGCACCTGCATGCCGACCAGCACACGCCCATAGTCGGCGCCGTGGTTGCGGTAATGGAAAAGCGAGATGTTCCAGTCGTGGCTCATGCTGTTGAGGAACTTCATCAGGGCGCGCGGCCGTTCGGGAAAAGTGAAGCGGTAGACAATCTCGTTGTCCACCACCGGGTTGTGGCCGCCGACCATGTGGCGGATGTGCAGCTTGGCCAGCTCGTCGTCGGTCAGGTCCAGCGTCGGGTAGCCGTGTTTCTGCAGGGTTTCGATGAAGCGCAGCGATTCCGACCGGTTGTGAACGTGCACGCCAACGAAGATGTGCGCCTGGTCCGGGTCTTTGTAACGGTAGTTAAACTCGGTGATGTTACGATCGCCGATCAGGGCAACGAACTTCTTGTAGGCGCCGGGACGCTCCGGCAGGGTCACCGCGAGCACCGCCTCGCGCTGCTCGCCGACCTCCGCCCGCTCGGCGACGAAGCGCAGCCGGTCGAAGTTGATGTTTGCGCCGGAGGCCACCGCTACCAGGGTGCGCTCGCGCAGCTTGTGGCGCTTGGCGTACTCCTTGGCGCCGGCGATGGCGAGTGCCCCGGCCGGCTCCAGAATCGAGCGCGTATCCTCGAACACGTCCTTGATCGCCGCGCAGATGGCGTCGGTATCCACCAGCACGACCTCATCGACGTGTTCGCGGCAAAGACGGAAGGTTTCCTCGCCCACCAGCTTGACCGCCGCGCCATCGGCGAACAGCCCGACCTGCGCCAGCGTCACGCGCTCGCCAGCGGCCAGACTGCGCGCCATGGCGTCGGCGTCCGCCGCCTCGACGCCGATGACCTTGATCTCGGGCCGCAGGCGCTTGATGTAGGCGGCGATGCCGGAAATCAACCCGCCGCCGCCGATGGCGGCGAACACGGCATGGATTGGGCCAGGATGCTGGCGCAGGATCTCCATGCCGATAGTTCCTTGTCCTGCGATGACGTGAGGATCGTCGTAGGGATGGACAAAGCTCAGTTTTTCGTTGCGCTCCAGCTCGCGGGCATGGGCGTAGGCTTCGTCGTAGGAATCGCCTGCCAGCACCACCTCGCCGCCGCGTCCCCGCACCGCGTCTACCTTGATCTGCGGCGTCGTTACCGGCATGACGATGACGGCGCGGCAGCCCAGCTTTTGTGCCGCCAAAGCCACGCCCTGGGCGTGGTTGCCGGCGCTGGCGGCGATGACGCCGCGCTTGAGTGCCTGGGGCGACAGATGCGCCATCTTGTTGTAAGCGCCGCGCAGCTTGAACGAGAACACGGGCTGCATGTCCTCGCGCTTGAGCAGCAGGCGGTTGTGAATGCGACCGCTCAGATTCGGTGCGAAATCGAGCGGCGACTCGATGGCGACGTCATAGACGCGGGCGGTGAGGATCTTTTCCAGATAGCTGTCGGGCATGTTGTCGCTGGTTCGAGTCGGCGATCTTGTCTGCCGGCGCCTGAGGCTCCGGGCGCTGCGGCGCTGGGCAAAAGACGAATTGTCGCCCATTGTCGCTATCAGGAGAACAGGCCGGACCGTGCAGAGAAGGTATCATCCCGGAGCGGATCGTCCGCTGGAGGGACGGTCCATGCCACTGGGAGAGATGATGCAGCGCCTGCTACCCCGCCGCCTGATTGCCATGCTTGCCGCCTTTGTTCCGGCGCTGACCGCCTGTGGCCAGGTCTTTGACGACACCGTCAGCGTGCCCCGCGACTATGTCGGACTGACCACGCACCAGTGGCCCGAGCCCTACCCCTGGGGAAGGGGAGCTTCGCCGGCGCCGGCCTTTGCCTATGGCGCAATTCGCCTGCACGACTATTGGTGGTGGGCATCGATCGAGACCGCAGACGGCGTCTTCGACTGGTCTCGGGTGGACCGCTGGATCGAAGCCAACAAGGGCAAGACCTGTGTGCTGACGATCTACGGCACGCCGCCATTCCACGCCACCAACGGGCAGCACAAGCCGAAGGGTTACAACTTTCCGGCGGGCAACAGCATCCCGTCTTATCCGGCGCTTGCCCGGTTCGCCGTCGAACTGGCAAAGCGGGCCCAGGGCAAGTGCGAGCCCGTGATCGAGACCTGGAACGAGATCAGCACCGCGGCGGACGGGCCGCATCACTTCTTTTCCTCGCCCGATCCAGTGGTCTGGTGCCGAATGACCAAGGTCGTGTTCGACGCGGTCAAGGCGTACGACCCGAGCATACGCGTGCTGGCGCCGTCGCAGGTGGACTGGTCCGGGCTGGTGACGAAGTACGCGCAGGCATGCAACACGGTGGGCGTCAAGCCGGACGGCTTTCCCTACCACTTCTACGGCATACGCGCGGACAGCGTGGCGAAGAAGATCGACGAAATCCGCGCGGCGCTCGACGCCGCCGGCTGGCAGGACGTGCCGCTGTACAACAGCGAATTCGGCTACCTTGACGGCAAGGCGCCGTCCGCCGATGAGATGAAGGCGATCCTGACCATCGCCGCGATGAAGGGCATGAAGATGATGGTGGCTTTTTCCTACGACAATCCCCACGAGAAGCACCTGTTCGGTGACCTGTCCAACAATAAGGAGATGCAGGAGGCATTGGAGTGGGCGCACAAGAACGTCGCTGGACGCACCATCACGAAAGCGGTCATCGACCGCAAGGGAGCAATCAGACTGACCTACGCTCCAGCTGCACCGGCCGAATGACGGCCCCTGGGAAGACACCGCTTGGCGATGGATCCGGAGTCGCGCATGGATTTTGAAACTCTGGTCATACACGGCGATGCCGGCGTCGATGATGACGGCTCAATCGCGCCGGCCATCTACGCCACGTCCACCTATCGCGCCCGCAGCGCGCAGGAATTCGCAGCCATGGCGAGCGCGCCGCGCCATCCGCGCTACTACACGCGCTACGGCAACCCGACCCACGCGCGCTGCGAGCAGTTAATCGCCCGGATGGAGAACGCCGAGGCGGCGCTCCTGCTGGCATCCGGCATGGGCGCCATGAGCGCGGCCGTGCTGTCGCAGGTAACGCGCGGCGATCACGTCGTGGCGCAGACGAGCCATTACATGGGCACGACACGCTTGCTGGCGGACCTTCTGCCGCGCTTCGGCGTTGCCACGACGCTCGTCGATCAGACAGATAGCGAAACTTTCGCCCGGGCGCTGCGGCCGGAAACGAAGCTGGTTGTGGTCGAGACGCCGTCGAACCCGACTCTGGCGCTGACCGATCTGGCAGCCGTCGCGGCCCTTGCCCGGGCGCGCGGCATCACGACCCTGGCCGACAACACGTTCGCCTCCCCGGTCAATCAGCGGCCGCGCGATTTCGGCATCGATCTCGTCGTGCATAGCGCCACCAAGTATCTCGGCGGCCACAGCGATCTGGTCGCCGGCGTCGTCGTCGGCGAGCGGGACAGGGTCGAGGGCATCTGGAAGACGGCCATCGTGCTCGGGCCCACCGCCAGCCCCTTCGATGCCTGGCTGCTGCTGCGCGGCTTGCGTACCCTGCCCTTGCGGGTCGAGCGCCAGTGCGCCACCGCGCTGCAGGTGGCACAGTTCCTCGAACGTCACCCGGCGGTAGATCGCGTGTATTACCCTGGTCTGGCAAGCCATCCGCAGCACGACCTCGCCATGCGCCAGATGAAGCGATTCGGCGGGGTGCTGAGCGTGGAGCTGAAGGGCGGCTACCCTGCCGCCCAGCGGCTGGTAGCTGGGCTCAGGCTGGCCGCCAACGCGGTCAGCCTGGGCGGTGTGGAAACGTTGGCTGTGCATGCGGCATCGGTCTGGGAAGGTTCCCTTACCCCCGAGCAGATCGCCCGCGCCGGTGTGTCGCCGGGGCTGGTCAGGCTGGCAATCGGACTGGAAGCACCCGAGGACCTGATCGAAGATTTGCGCCAGGCGCTCGGCGCGCGGTGAGCCTGGTGCCGCTTGATTTCGGTGCCGAGGCAAGCCTCGCCGGCCTGTTCCTGTCCAGTCTGCTGGCAGCGACACTACTGCCCGGCGGCTCCGAGGCGGCGCTGTTCGCGCTCATGCGGCTGCATCCCGAGCAGGGCGCTGCCGCCGTGCTACTGGCGACGCTCGGCAATACCTTGGGCGGCATGAGCACCTATGCCCTGGCGCGCTTACTGCCGCGGCGGGAACTGCCCGCCAGATTGGGCGTCGTCAGACGCCATGGCAGCGCGGCGCTTCTGTTCGCCTGGACACCTGTCGTCGGCGACGCTCTGTGTGTGGCGGCGGGTTGGCTGCGGCTCCATTGGCTGGCCTGCGCGCTGTGGATGGCGCTTGGCAAGGGATTGCGCTACGCTGCCGTGATCTGGCTGGCGCAACTGCCCTAGTGGGCCGTCGTCGCGCGATACGCCGATCGCGTAGCCGTCGCTTCTGGCGCGTTATAATCCTGCCATAAAAACAAATGAGCCCCACCATGCATGTCCTGGTCACCGGCGGTGCCGGCTTCATCGGCTCCCACAGCGTCGACCGCCTGCTCGAATCGGGCGCGCGGGTGCGCGTGCTGGACAACTTCTCGTCCGGACGCCGCGAAAACCTGAATGCCCATCCGGCATTGGAGATCGTTTCCGGCGACATTCGCGACCGTGCGGCGGTGGACGCCGCCCTGCAGGGCATCACCCATGTCCTGCATCTTGCCGCCCAAGTGTCGGTCGTGGCGTCGGTGGAGGAACCCGTCGATTCCGCCGCCACCAACATCGGCGGCTTTCTCAACGTGCTGGATGGCGCGCGCAGGCGCCAGGTGCAGCGCTTCATCTATGCCTCCAGCGCTGCCGTGTATGGTGTGCCGGCGAAACTGCCCCTGGACGAGAGCTCGCCCACCGCGCCCATCTCGCCCTACGGCCTGGAGAAGGCGATCAACGACCAGTACGGCCGTTTGTACCGCGAGCTGTACGGCATGTCGGCCCTCGGACTGCGCTATTTCAATGTCTTCGGCCCGCGCCAGGATCCGAGTTCACCCTACTCCGGGGTCATCAGCATCTTCGCCCGCCGGCTGGGCCTGGACCAGCCCCTGACCGTGTTCGGCGACGGCTTGCAGACGCGCGACTTCATCTATGTCGGCGACGTCGCCCGGGCCAACGTCGCCGCCCTGCAAGGACGCGCTGAAGGCGTGTGCAACGTGGCGACGGGGCGCACCGTGACGTTGCTGCAGTTGATCGAAACCCTGGCCGCGGTGGCTGGCGTGACGCCCCAGGTCAGCCACGGCGAGGCGCGTATGGGCGATATTCGCGACTCCGCGGCGGACAACTCCAGACTGCGCGCCGAACTGGGTGTGGCAGCGTTCACGAGTCTGCACGATGGCCTGGCGCGGCTTTGGGCGTCGGAGCGCCGCGGATGACCGACCGGCGCTGGCTGGCGGTCCTGACCTTCTTCCTTTGCGCCATCGCCGGCGCTGCCGAACTCCCGAGCATTGCGCTGTTCTACGGCCGCAACGCGCCACTGGACGAACTGCATGCCTTCGACATCGCCGTGGTGGAGCCGGGGCATGGCCACGATCCGGTGTCCTTCCGCACACCGCACAGCGAGCTGTTCGCCTACGTCAGCGTCGGCGAGGTGAATCCGTCGCGCCCCTACTTCCAGGATTTGCCCGAGAGCTGGCGCCTGGCGGTCAATGAAGCTTGGGGCGCAGTCGTCGTTGACCAGGCACAGCCCGGCTGGCCGGCCTTCTTCGCCGAGAAGGTCGTCGCGCCCCTGTGGCAGGCTGGCTATCGCGGTCTGTTTCTCGACACCCTGGATTCGTACCGCCTGGCCGGCGACAAGGCCGACGCAGCCGCGCAGCAACGCGGCCTGGTCGCGCTCGTGCGCACGCTGCGCAACCGCTTCCCGGGCATCCGGCTGATTGCTAACCGCGGTTTCGAGCTCCTGCCTATGATCAAGGGCGAGCTGATGGCGGTGGCGGCGGAATCCCTGTTCCGCGGCTGGGATGCCCGCGCCAAGCGCTATGTCGAAGTCAGTGAGGCCGATCGCGCCTGGCTGCTCGAGCAGCTCAGGACTGCGCGCGAGGTCCACGGGTTGCCGGTGCTCGCCATCGACTACGTCGCACCAGCCGACCGCGAGCTGGCGCGCGAAACGGCAGCGCGTATCCGCGCGCTGGGCTTCACGCCGTGGGTCAGCGACGGTGCGCTGGAGTCGCTCGGCATCGGCACCGTGGAAGTCATGCCGCGCAGGGTGATGGTGCTCTACGATGGCCGCGAGCGCCTGCCCCTGATCGAGATGCCTGCCCATCGCTTCATCGCCATGCCGCTGCAGCATCTGGGCTACGTACCGGAGTACGTGGACGTGCAGCAGCCGCTACCAGTGCATGTGCTGGCGGGGCGCTACGCCGGCGTCGTCACGTGGTTCACCGGCAATATTGAAAAAAGCCGTGCGAGCGTAGTGGGCGCATGGCTGCGCCAGCAGATTGCCGCCGGCATGCGGCTTGCGGTGCTGGGCCAGTTCGGCTTTGGCATGGACGGAGCGACGGCAACGCAATTCGATCTGGTTGCTGCGACCGCTCCGCCGGTGGGAAGGCTGGTCCTCGCCCGGCGCGATACCATGATGGGATTCGAAGCGTCGCCCGAGCCGGACCGACGTGCCGCCAGCGCCCTGCGCCTGGCATCCGGCGCAGCGGGCAAAGTGCTGTTGCAGCTCGCGGACTCCCGCGACAACCGATTCGACGTCGCAGCGATCACGCGTTGGGGTGGCTTCGTTCTCGATCCCTATGCTGCGGCCACGGTCACGGGACTGGACCAGGACCGCTGGATCGTCGATCCCTTCGCCTTCCTTGTTCAGGCGCTGCGCCTGCCGCCGATGCCAGTTCCGGATACCACCACGGAGAATGGCCGGCGGCTGCTTCTGGTGCATATTGATGGCGACGGCTTCGCTTCACGGGCCGAGGTGGCCGGGTCACCTTTCGCTTCCGAGGTACTGCTGCGCGACGTTCTGGAGAAGTACCGTGTCCCGACGACCATGTCGGTGATCGAGGCGGAGGTGGGGGAGGCTGGCATCTACAAGGATATCAGCCCGAAGCTGGAAGCGATTGCGCGCAAGATGTTCGCACTGCCACACGTGGAAATCGCCAGTCACACCTACTCCCATCCGTTCGATTGGGCTCAAGCCGAGGCGAACGCAAATCCCGACAGTCCCGAAGCCTATTTCGCCTTGAAGGTTCCGGGCTACGAGATCGATGTGCGGCGGGAGATCGCCGGCTCGGCGGACTACATCAATCGCGAGCTTGCGCCACGGGGCAAGAAGGCCGGCATCATACTCTGGAGCGGCGATGCGCGCCCCGGCAAGACGTCGCTGAGAATCGCCCAGGAGGCAGGATTGCTCAATATGAACGGCGGCAGCACCGCCATCACACGCAGCCACCCCAGCCTGACCACGGTCTTTCCCCTCGGGGTACACAGGGGCGAGCTGTTTCAGGTCTATGCGCCGATCATCAACGAGAACGTCTACACCAATGACTGGCGCGGTCCCTTCTATGGCTTCGAGCGTGTCATCGAGACCTTCGAGATGACCGATAAGCCGCGGCGGCTGAAACCGATCAACATCTACTACCACACCTACTCGGCCAGCAAGCGCGCCGGCCTCCGCGCCTTACACAAGGTCTACGGCTGGGCGCTGGCACAGCCGATTCACGCCGTGCATGCCTCGGAGTTCATCCGCAAGGTGCTCGACTTCAATCGCATGGTCATCGCCCGCGCCGGTGATGCCTGGCTGATACGCGGCGACGGGAATCTGCGCACGCTGCGGGTGCCAGGGGAGCTGGGGGTGCCCGATTTGGCGGGTTCCCGTGACGTGGCTGGACACGCGCCGGGCCCGGAGGGCAACTATGTGCATCTCGCCGACGGCGCGGCCCGTCTGCGCCTGAGCAAAGTTGGTGTGACGACGCCCTACCTGGCCAATACCAATGCCCGTTTGGCCTCTTGGCAGGCACGTGGCGGACAAATCGATTTCGCCCTCAAAGGCCATATGCCCCTGGAACTGACGCTGGCCAATGTCGGCGGCTGCCGCGTCAGCAGCGACGGCAAGCCGCTTGCGCCGCGCAAGACCGAGCGCGGCCTTGACCACTTCCAGTTGCGCCATGCTGCTGCAGCGTTCCAAGTTAGATGCCGCGACGCTTGAGCGGCCGCGGCTGATCGCGCCGTGGCTGATCATGCTCACGGCGGCGCTGCTGCTGGTGGTGCTGGCGCTGATCTTCCCCTTCAAGGCACTGGTGGAGCGGATTATCGCCACCAACCGCGACGACCCGCTCACCTTGAGCTATCTGCACAATTTGCTGCGCACCGATCCGCAGAACCCGGAACTGCGACTCGTGCTGGCGCGGCGGCAGCTCTCCGCGGGCGATCTGGCCGCGGCGCGCGACACGCTGCAGCCGGTCGTCGCGGCCGCGGATTCTGAGGTGCGCGGTGACGGTTTGTGGCTGTTGTGGCAGATTCGCGAACGGGAGATGCTGCGCTTGCCGGCCGGTGCGCCGGAGCGGGTGCGCATGGTCGCAGGCCTGCGCCAGGAGCTGCGCGCGTTGGGACGCGAGCCGCTGCCGCCATCCATCAAGCGCGAGCTGGCGGACAAGGCCCTTGCCTATGACGAGCGGGAGCTGGCGCTGCGCAGCTACGCCGCGCTGCCGGAAGGAATGCGTCAGTCGGGCAAGGGCGGCCCGCTCGAGATGGCCCAGGCGGCCTTGGGCGAGCGCGATTATCGCGGCGCCGCGCTCATCTACCTGGCCGAACGCGATCGCGCCGGCACGCTGGCCAAGAAGCGCGAATACTTCCTGCTCGCCATGCGCGCGCTGCAGAGCGGCGATCGCAACCGCGAAGCCCTGGCGCTGGCGGAGGCGGAGCTGAAGGAATTGCGCGACGACCGCGAGACGCTGCTATTCCTGGTCGGCCTCGCACGTGCTGCCGGCCGCATCGATCTGGCCGACAAGTACATGCGCGCGCTGCTGCGCCTGTCCATGACCGAGCAGTGGCAGCGCGTGCTCGCCGCCGTCACGCATCCGGCCCGGGACGGGGTGATTGTGCGTCGCGTTGCCTACGGCGCTACCGCCGCCGAGCCGCCCGGGCCGCAGTTGCCTTTCGACGAGAAGATCTACGCCCTGGGCTACGACGTGTTTCTGCAAAACCGCAAGCCCGAGGATGCTTTCCGTGTGGCCGCCTCGGCCGTACGTCAGGTGCCGGACAACCTGGAATGGCGCGAGCGGCTGGCCAAGGTCGCGGAATGGACCGCCCGGCCGAAGGTGGCGTTGGACAATTGGCTGGTCATCGCCCGGCGGCGCGACAACGACGAGGCGTGGGGCCATGTGCTGCGGCTCGCCCCGGGGCTGTTCGACGACGAGGCGCTGCTGCCGGCCCTGCAGCGCAAACTCAAGCGCAGCCCGGGTGACCTCGCTCTGGTCAAGGAGATCGTCGCCCTGTATGAGCGGCTGGGCGAACCGCGTCAGGCACTCGATTTTCTGCAGCCCTACGCCGCGCACGCACCCGCCCTGCTGCCGGACATGGCGGCATTGGCCGAGCGCGCCGGCGACGACGAATGGGCGATCGCGTTGCTGCAGCAGCTCATCCGCGAGCAAGGCGCAAGCCCGGTGCGCTCCATGCACCTGGCGACGCTTCTCTTGGTGCACGGACGCACGCGCGAGGCGTTCGCCGTGCTGGATCGGGCTCGGGATGGCGCCACGGCTGGCGACGGCGATTTTTGGCGGCTCTACGCGCGGCTCGCCCAAGGCCTGCAGGAGGATGACGCGGCCGTCGCGGCTTATGACCGGCTGCTGGAGCGGAACGTGCTCGAGGAGGGCGACTACGATGCCCTCATCGCCCTCGTGCGCGAAGCGCAGCCGCAGCGCGCGGCGCGGCTCGCCGAGCAGGCGTGGCGGCGCTTCGGGCGACCGGCAGTGCTCATGACGGCGCTCTACCTGCTTGCGGGCCAGGAGCAGTGGCGCGACGTGGCGCGGCTCTTCGATGCGCTCGATGCCGGGCAGCTGGCGGCGCTGGAGAATGACGTGGAGTTCCTTCGTCTGCGCGCCCAGTATCATCTGGCGCTGGGCAGGCCGCGGCTGGCCCAGCGCGACCTTGAGCAGGCCCTGGCGCTTCAGCCCGAATCGACGTTGCTGCGCGAAACGCTCATCTGGCTGCTGGTGGACAGCAACGATAGTGTCGGCCTCCGGACCCTGTTGGCGCGCCACGAGAGCCGCTGGCGCAGCGATCCTGCCTTGCACGGGGCGCTGGCAGGCGCCCACCAGGCGCTCAGCCAGCCGGCGCTGGCGCTGCGTTACCTGACGCCGCAAGTGGCGCAGCGCCGCCACGACTTTCTCTGGCTCATGAACTACGCCGATGCGCTGGAACAGAACGCCGAAGTGGATCGCGCCTGGCGGCTGCGTCAGCAACTGTGGCGCGAGCGCGCCTGGCAGCGTCTCGAACAGGCTACGGACGGTTACGAACAGGGTGCGCGGGCCCTGGCTTCGGCACAGCGCGTTGCCCGCACGCGGCTCGCCCTATCCCAGCAGCCGGGCGATCCGTCTCTGGCGGCGCTGCGCGAACTGCTGCGCGCCGACTTCCAGGAACTGCAGGCGCTTGCCCCGGCCAGCCGCGAGTTGGTGCTCGCCTGGTGGCAGAACCTCGGCGAGCACGCCGCCGAGCGCGGTTTCCTCTGGCAGCAGTATGCCCGCAACATGGCACGGCCGCTATGGGCCGAGATCAGCGCCGCGCTTGCCCTGGACGACGTGGCAGAGATCGGCGCGCTGCTCGAGCGCCATGCCGACCGGTTGCCACGCTACGACCGCGTCAATGCCGCGCGGCGCGCGGGCGACGTGCCGCTTGCGGCGAGCTACGCCTTCGAGTCGCAGACGGTTCAACCGCGCGACGACGAAACCCACTTTCAGCTCGCCGACGCCCTGCTCGACCAGGCGCATTGGGCCGGCTTCACGCTGGCGCGACGCGCGATCGGCGTTCTCGACGAATCGGAGCGCTCGGTGCAGGCCGAAGTGCGACTGACGCCGCACGTGCGCCTCGGACTGCATTGGGGGCGCATTGGGGGTACGAGTCGCGACGAGGAAACGATTGCCAACGTGCCCGGCACGGAAAGCGTCGCCCTGGCGAGCTTGCGCCTGCGCCACAACGAGGGCGAAACGCGGCTTACCACCGGACGGCGGCAGTCTTTCGATCGCTATCGGCCGCTGGAGCTCCTGCGCGAGCAGGAGCTGTCGCGCCGGATGAGCCTGACCGCCACGCTCGGGTTGCGCATGCCGGCGCCGGAAAGCGCTGCCTTGCGCGTGGCGGGCATGCGCGATGGGCTGAGCCTCGCGTTGCAGTACCGCCTGTCGCGTTACGACCGGCTGTCGGGGCAATGGTCGCGCTTCGACTACGCGCTGCAGAACGGCACGTCGGTGGGCCGGGGCAGCCAGTGGGAGGTCGAGTACGCCCACGCCTTTCGTCTCGAGCTGCGCGACCTGGAGGCGTCGTTGTTCGCCAGCCGCTTTCGTTTCGACGCGCGCGCCGACCTCGGTGCCGATGCCGGCTTCGCCCGCTATCGTGCTCTGCTTCCGCGGTCCACGCAGGCACTGCTCGCGCAGCCGGCTCCCAGCGCCGAAGATCTACAGGCCGTCGATGCCGCCGTGCGAAATCTGCTGCCGTCGAACTTCAATCTGTACGGCGTGCGTCTGTCCACCAACACCCGGCTGCAGCGCGACTACACGCGCGCCGTACGTCCCTTCGCCAGCGTCTCGCTGACCCACAACAGCGTCACCGGCGCGGGCTATGGGACACTGCTCGGCATTGCCGGCAGCATATTGGGTAACGATCACTTTCAGGTGGGCTGGCAGCTAGACAAAGGTGGCAGCGCCAGTTTCGACCGTACGCGCCAATGGGTCCTGAGTTACCGGCTGTTCTTTTAGAATCGAGGTCTTGAAAGGGGGATGGCAATGCGCAACCGATTCTCACGCATCATCGTCGTCGGCCTGGCTCTGGTCGCCGCGGTTCTCGCCGGCTGCTCGGTGGTGGACAGCAAGGCGCCCGCGGTGGCGCTGGACATCAAGGCGCGCTGGGTGCTGTTGCCCTTCGCCAACAATACGGAGACGCCGCTCGCGGGCAATCGTGCCGAGGCGATTACCGAGTCGCTGCTGCGCGGCAGGGGCATCAACTTGACGCGTTATCCGGCAAGTCTGGCGCAGGACAGCCTGTTCGAAACCGGGGCGAACCGCGCCCAGGAGCAGGCGCTGGGCTGGGCGCGCGAGCAGGGTGCTCGCTACGCCGTCGTCGGCGCGGTGGACGAATGGCGCTACAAGGTGGGCGTGGATGGCGAGCCGGCGGTGGGCATCATGCTGCAAGTGGTGGATGTGGGCAGCGGTTCGGTCGTATGGAGCGCCGTCGGTGGCAAGACCGGCTGGGCCCGCGAGGGTCTGGCTGCGGTGGCACAGAAGCTGATTCGTGATCTCCTGCAACCGTTGCCTGCCGCCAGTTCCTGAGCTCCATGCGGCTTGCGCGTCTAATCGCCCCCCTCTCGGCGAACCCGACCGCGGCCGCGGAGTCGCTGTTCCTGCCTTTGCTGATGATCGGCATCGGCATCTGGCTTAATCCGCTCGACCCGCTCTGGGCGCGCGGCTCCTTCCCTTGGTCCTGGCTGGCACCCGTAATTCTCGCCCTGCGCTACGGCCCCTTCTCCGGCCTGTTTGCCGCCCTGCTCCTGCTGCTGGCCTGGTACGGCCTTCAGCAGGCGGGGTTCGGCCGCAGCGATTTTCCGAAGCTGTTCTTTCTCGGCGGGCTGATCGTCACCATGGTTTGCGGCGAGTTCAGCAGCATATGGCGGGCGCGCGTACGCCGCGCCGAGGCCATGCAGCTCTACCTCGATCAGCGCCTCGAATATCTCACCCACCAGCATTACCTGCTGCGGCTTTCCCACGACCGGCTGGAGCGGGACATGATCGCTCGGCCGGTGGCGATGCGCGAAGCGCTCAGCGCTCTGCGCAATCTTGTGACTGAGGACGATGCCAAGGCGGCGCTGCCCGGTGCCGAGCGATTGCTGCCGCTGCTCGCCCAGTACTGCCAGCTGGAGAGCGCCGCACTGTATGTCGTGCGCGACGGCGAGCCGCTGGGTCATGCCGTGGCCCACATCGGCTCGGAATTCCGGTTCGACGCCAACGATCCGCTCGTGCGCTTCGCACTGGAGGAAAATCGCCTGAGCCACATCCAGACCACCGGCGAGGAGCAAATGGGCGAGGTGCGTTACCTGATCGCGGCGCCGCTGGCCACGCGCCTGGGCGCACAGCACGGCATTCTCGTTGTGGAGCGCGTCCCCTTCTTTGCGCTTCATGACGAAATGCTGCAGACGCTCAACCTGCTGCTCGGCTACTATTCCGATGGACTGGATGCGCGCGCCACGGCGGCGCCGATCCTGGCGGCCTATCCGGCCTGTCCGCTGGCCTTTGCCTTCGAATTGCAACGACTGTGGCGCATTCGCAACGAGTCGGGCGTGCAGAGCGCGATCGTCGCACTGGTTTTCCAGCCGCAGCCGGGGTTGGAGGATCTGCCGGCGAGGATCGCGCGCCAGCAGCGTTCTCTGGACGTCACCTGGCGCATCGAGCATCCATCGCGTGCGGCGCTGCTCACCTTGATGCCTTTGGCATCACCGGCGGGTGCCGAAGGATACCTTGCCCGCATCGACGGCTGGATCAGGCAGCAATACAACCAGAGCCTGGACGATGCCGGCGTTGGGCGCCACGTCCTGTTGATCGACGAGCTGGAGCCCGTGACGCTCCTGCAGCGCGTCAAGGCACTGTGCAATGTCCCAGACGAAGCTTGGACTGTCCGCGCTGGCCTTTGAGCTTGCCGCCTGGGCGCAGCTGACGCTCGGCGGCACCAGCGACCTTGATCTGGTCGTCTATTTCATGTCCCACGGCTGCGCCAGCGTGCTGCTCGCCTTCTTCGCCTATGCGCTTCTGCCGCCGCGCTTCTCGCGGCCGCGCACGGGCGTTGTCGGGCTCATCTTCGGCCTGATCTTCTTTTTGCCGGTTATGGGATTCCTCGGCGTGCTCGTGGCTACCGTCCTGCTGCCCATCTTGCCGCGCTTTGCGCCGCGGGCACTGTTCGGCACGGTTAACCTGCCCGAACTCGATCCCCACGAGCGTACTCGTCCGACAACGTCCAATCAGATCGGCGTGCGCGGTTTTCTCGGCAATGCCCAGGCACCGATCGGGTTGCGGCTACGCGCCCTGGTGGCGCTGCAGAACCTGCCCGGGCGGGTGGCGAGCCCGTTGCTGCGCAGCGTGCTCGCCGACCCGGCCGAAGATCTGCGCCTGCTTGCCTATGGCATGCTGGAGACGCTGGAGAAGCGCCTTAACGCGCGCATCCACGAGGAGCTGCAGCGGTTCAATCATGCCAGGGACGACGGGTTGCGGCTTGAGGCGGCGCGTCACCTGGCGGAGCTGTATTGGGAGTTGGTGTACCAGGATCTCGTCCAGGGCGACCTGGCGCGCCATGCCATCGAGCAGTCGCTGCACTACACCCGGCTGGTGCTTGCAGCGCACGAAGACGCGGCGCTCCATTTGCTGCATGGCCGGCTGCTCCATCTGCAGGGCGCCAGCAGCGAGGCGCGCAACGCCTACCAGGAAGCGCTCGGTCAAGGTATCCCGGCGACGCGCGTCATTCCCTATCTTGCCCAGCTGGCATTCGAGCAGCGGGACTACCGGGAGGTGCGCCGCCTGATGGCCGCCCTGCACGACTGGCGCGGGCTGCCGCGGCTGCTGCCGGTGATTCGCTACTGGAGCGGCTCGTGAGTGCCCGGGCCGACGCGGCACCGGGCGCGCGTGCGCCCGACAGCGACGCGCCGAGCGCCGGCGAAGCCGACATCGCGCTCCTGCTCGAGGGCACGTTTCCCTACGTCAGCGGTGGCGTGTCGAGCTGGGTCAATCAGATCATCCGCGCCTTTCCCGAATACCGCTTTGCACTGGTGTTTCTCGGCAGTCGTCGCAGCGACTATGGCGAGCAGAAGTATCCGCTGCCGGACAACGTCGTCCATCTGGAGAACCACTATCTGCACGAGCACTGGGGCGCGGTCGAAGAAATCCGGCCGATGGCAGGCGATGCGACCGCCTTCGGCCTCGTCTCCGAGCTGCACGAGGTGTTTAAGGCGCGGGCGCAGACCGCGGCCGGCCTGGACGTGTTTCGCGATATCGCCATGCAGCTGATGCCCGGCGGTCGCCTGACGCTGGAGCAGTTCCTACACAGCGAGGAGGCGTGGCACTTCATCACCGACCGATATCGCAAGTACTGCGCCGATCCCTCCTTCGTCGACTACTTCTGGACCGTGCGCATCATGCATCAGCCGCTGTGGCAACTGGCGGCGATCGCCGGCAAGCTGATCCCGGTTCGCGCCTTCCATACCATCTCCACCGGGTATGCCGGATTCCTCGGCGCGTTGCTGCGCCGCGCGCGCGGCCTGCCCCTGATACTCTCCGAGCACGGCATCTACACCAAGGAACGCAAGATCGACCTGTTTCAGAACGAGTGGATCCGCGACAACCGCAACGTGTTCCAAAAGGATCCGACCGAGTTGTCCTACTTCCGCCAGATGTGGATCCGTTTCTTCGAATGGCTTGGCCGGCTGTGTTACGACGCCGCCGATCCGATCATCGCGCTATACGAGGCCAACCGGCTGCGGCAGATCGCCGATGGCGCGGCATCCGAGCGCACGCGCAGCATTCCCAACGGCATCGCCTTGAAGCGCCTCGCTCCCCTGCGAGAGCGCCGGCCGGAGACGATTCCGCCGGTGGCTTGCCTGATCGGGCGCGTGGTGCCGATCAAGGATGTGAAAACCTTCATCCGTGCCATGCGACGGGTGGTCAACCTGATGCCGGAGGCCGAGGGCTGGATCGCCGGCCCGGCGGAAGAGGACCCGATCTACGCCGAGGAATGCCGCAACCTGACCGAGAGTCTTGGCCTAACGGACAAGGTGAAGTTCCTCGGCATGCAGAAGATCGACGAGTTGCTGCCCAAGGTTGGCGTGGTCGTGCTCAGCTCCATTTCGGAAGCGCTGCCGCTGGTCATCCTCGAGGGCTATGCCGCCGGCGTGCCGGCGGTGAGCACCGATGTCGGCTCTTGCCGGCAACTGATCGAGGGCCAGGACGGCGAAGACCGGGCGCTGGGCAGTGCCGGCGGCGTGGTGCGCATCGCCGATCCCCAAGGGCTGGCCGATGCGGTGCTGGCATTGCTCAAGAATCCGGCGCGCTGGCACGAGGCGCAGCAGGCGGCCATCCGGCGCGTCGAGGCCTACTACACCGACGAGCTGATGTTCGCGCGCTACCGGGAGGTTTACCGGCATGCATTGGGAGATGGTGATACGTGAACCACAGAGGCACAGAGACACAGAGGATCGCACAGAGGAAAGAAAATGAATTCTCTGTGATTCCCTCTGTGTCTCTGCGCCTCTGCGGTAAGTGTTCTTTCTCGTGAGGTTTCAACTTGGCCGGCATCGGATTTGAGCTGCGCAAGCTACTGAAGAAGGACAGCCTGGTCGGGCTGTTCCAGGCCTACGCCTATGCCGGGGTGATCGGCTCGGGGCCCTGGGTGCTGTCCATCGTCGGCATCCTGTTGATCGGTCTGCTCAGCGCCTCGGTGGTGGTGCCGGCCTTTCTCGTCACCCAGTTCCAGGTTTCGGTCACCTACCTCATCGCCACCAGCCTGATCTTCACCGGCGTCGTCCAGCTCGCCTTCACGCGCTTCGTCTCCGACCGCCTGTTCGAGAAGAAGAACGACGTCGTGCTGCCGAACTTCAACGGTTTGTTGCTCGTTGTTACGGCGGCGAGCGGTATCGTCGGGCTGATCTGTCTGTTCGCTCTGTTTCCGGCGCTGTCTATTTCCTATCGCGTGCTGATGCTGGCGGCATTCGTGCTGATGTGCTGCATCTGGGTTGCGACGATCTTCCTGTCGGGACTGAAACTGTACAAGGCGATCGTCGGGCTCTATGCCCTGGGCTACGCCATCACCGTGATCGCGGCGCTGGCGCTGCGGCCCTTCGGGTTGGAGGGGCTGCTGCTTGGTTTCGTCATCGGCCACTTCGTACTCTTCGTGGGCATGTGGCTGCTTACCGCCTATCACTACGCGCCGCCGCGCGCCATGGCCTTCGATTTCACGCGCAAGGAGCTGGCCTATCCGAGCCTGATGGCCATCGGCGTGCTCTATAACTTGGGCATCTGGGTGGACAAGTTCATGTTCTGGTACTTTCCGGACACGAGCGAAGCGATCATCGGCCCCTTGCGCGCCTCGGTCATCTACGATCTGCCGGTGTTCATGGCTTACCTGTCCATCATCCCCGGCATGGCCATGTTCCTGGTGCGCATCGAAACCGACTTTGTCGAATTCTACGAGCGCTTCTACGACGCCGTGCGCGGCGGCGGCTCGCTGCAGTACATCGAGGACATGCGCGACGAGATGGTCTATTCCATCCGCCAGGGGCTGGCCGAGATCGCCAAGATCCAGACCCTGGCCGTGCTGTTCGCCTTCGTCACCGGGCCGGCCGTGCTCAATGCGCTCAATATCTCAGAGTTGTACCTGCCGCTGCTCTACATCCAGACCATCGGCGCCAGCCTGCAGGTGATGCTGCTGGCGCTGCTCAATGTCTTTTTCTACCTCGACCAGCGCAAGCTCATCCTGTGGCTGTGCGGCACTTTTCTCCTGCTCAACATCGTGCTCACTGCGATTACGTTACGCCTGGGCGCGCCCTTTTACGGCTACGGCTATGCGCTGGCGGTGCTGGTCACCCTTGGGTTTGGTCTGTATCTACTCGATCGCCGCCTGTCACGACTGGAGTACGAGACGTTCATGCTGCAGTGAGGGGCGACGGTGCGGCCGGGAGCTTGTCATGAGCCGAACACCCGCGCGCATGTGATCGGACACCGAACCGCACCTTGAGCCGATAAGCGGGCTTCCGGATTTCGACCGCCCCGCGTCGGCGATTCTTTAGGCTCAAACTATTGAGTCACAATAAGAATCGTTCTGATCTTCCCCCCAATATGGCAACACCATAGTCCCATACTGGCAAGTAAGTTGTCGGTTCGCCCTATCCTTTGGGATATGCTGCATCGCAGCATCGGGCGTCAATGTTATTAACGGTCTGTTCTGGCATGCATTTCTTGCGCGACAGTGTCGGCACGGATCTTGATAAAGGTCACTTGTATCTCCGGCCAGCGGACAGTGCGTTTTGGCCGGAAAAAACGCGGGGTGATCCGCAACTGCCGTCGGCGTAGATCCGGGGGCATGCTCAATCTGGGGAGGAATCGCATGGACCTTTATGAACTGAACGCGCTCGACCGCACGCACGATCTCCAGATGCCGGTCGAGGATAGGCTCGGGTTGTCGCGGCGCCAGTTCCTGCAGTTCTGCGCCACCATGGCCACCACCATGGGTCTGCCTGCCGGCGCCGAAGCTGCCATCGAAAAGGCCATGCAGGCGGCCAAGCGCCCCTCGGTAATATGGCTGCACTTCCAGGAGTGCACCGGCTGCTCTGAGTCGATGTTGCGCGCCGAGCATCCGACGATCGACAAGCTGATCCTGGATGTCATCTCCCTCGACTATCACGAGACGCTCTTCGCCGCTGCCGGCCACCAGGCCGAGGCGGCACGCAAGAGTGCCATGGCGGCCAACAAGGGCAAGTACGTGCTTGTGGTCGAAGGAGCAATACCGGTCAAGGACAACGGCATCTACTGCAAGGTCGGCGGCCATACCGCCGTCGAACTGACCAAGGAATGCGCGGCCGACGCCGCGGCCGTGATCGCCATCGGTTCCTGCGCCTCATGGGGCGGCATGCCGTCCACAAAGCCGAATCCGACCGGCTCCTCGGGTGTGGCCGAGGTGCTCGGCAAGCCGGTGGTCACCATCCCCGGCTGCCCGCCCAACCCGTACAACTTCCTGTCCACAGTGGTGCACTTCCTTACCTTCGGCAAACTACCGGAAGTCGACGACAAAGGCCGACCGAGGTTCGCCTACGGCCGGCTGATCCACGAAAACTGCGAACGCCGCGCGCACTTCGATGCCGGCCGCTTTGCCAAGGAGTTCGGCGACGAGGGCCATCGCAAAGGCTGGTGTCTGTACAAACTGGGTTGCAAGGGCCCCGAAACCTACGCCAACTGCCCGGCGGTGCTGTTCGGCGACGTCGGCAATGCCAGTTGGCCGGTGGCCACGGGCCATCCATGCATCGGCTGCACGGAAAAAGGTATCGGCTTTGCCAAACCGATCCACGCGCTGGCGGAGTTGAAGACCGTGACGCCGCCGGTGCACTTCGCCCGGCCGGCGGAAGAGCAAGGAAAGGGTGTGTCCTTCGCCGCCGCGGCCGCGCTGGCGGCCATTGCCGGCGCCGCGGCGGGCGGCACCGCCATGCTTGCCCGCAACCTCGGTAAGAATCAGCCCGCCGATCCGGCACAACAGCGCGATCAGGAGAAGAAGTCATGAATCCCGAACGCCGCCAATTTCTCAAGGCGGCCGCCGCAGGAACGGCGGCCGCCGCCTGCACCGGCGCCGCGCAGGCGCGCGGCAACAAGGAGATGCCGCCGGAGGCGGTCGGATTGCTGTTCGACGGCACCTTGTGCATCGGCTGCCGTGCCTGCATGACCGCGTGCAAGACCGTCAACGACATGCCGTGGGAGTTCAACGAGATTGAAGGCAGCACGGTGTGGGATGCGCCGCTGGACATCTCGGGTAAGACGCTCAACGTCATCAAGGCCTACGTCGGTGGCGACAAGGACCAGCGCAACGTCGAGGACGGCTTTGCCTTCACTAAGTACTCCTGTTACCACTGCGTGGATCCGTCCTGCGTCTCAGCCTGTCCGGTGTCAGCCATGACCAAGGACCCGGTCAATGGCATCGTCAGCTACAGCAAGGACGCCTGCATCGGCTGTCGCTACTGCGTTGCCGCCTGCCCCTTCGGTGTGCCGCGCTTTACCTACGATCAGGCGCTACCGCAGATCTCCAAGTGCCAGCTCTGTAAGCACCGCTTCGCCGAAGGCAAGTACGCGGCGTGTGCGGAGGTGTGTCCAACCGGCGCCACGCTGTTCGGCACAGTCAAGGAGATCAAGGCCGAGATCGCGCGGCGCAAGTCGCTGCCGCCCGGCACTGAAACGGAATTCCCGCGCGGGCGCTTCGGCTCCGGCGATACCTATGTCGGCAAGGTAGCCACGTACGTAGATCACGTTTATGGCGAGAAGGAAATCGGCGGCACCCAGGTCATGCATCTGTCGGCCGTGCCGTTCGAGAAGCTAAACAAACCGGCCCTGCCGGACGAGCCGCCAGCCCGGGTGTCGGAGTCGCTGCAGCACACGCTCTACCACGGCATGATCGCGCCCTTGGTGTTTCTCGGCGGCCTGGTGTTCGTCGCCAAGCGCAACATGAAGAACGGGGAGGAGTGAGCCATGGCCAACGGTACAGTCGCTTCTCACACAGCCCATCCCGTCCCGGCGCCGCTGGGCGGCCGGCTGGTCACGCCGACGACGATCATCCTTGCTGTTCTCAGCCTGATCGCCGCTGTTCTTCTGGTGCAGCGTTTCTTCTACGGCCTCGGCTCCGTGACCAACATCAACGACGGCTATCCCTGGGGCATCTGGATCGCCTATGACGTTGTGATCGGCTCGGCACTCGCCTGCGGTGGCTTCGCCATGGCGCTTCTGGTCTACATATTCAACAAGGGCCAGTACCATCCGCTGGTGCGTCCGGCGCTACTCGCCTCGATGTTCGGTTACACACTGGCAGGCATGTCGGTCATCTTTGATCTTGGGCGCTACTGGAATTTCTGGCACATCTTTTGGCCGCGCTACGCCCAGGTGAACTCGGTGATGTTCGAGGTGGCACTGTGCGTTTCCGCCTACATCCTGGTCATGTGGATCGAGTTCACGCCGGCAATCCTGGAAAAGTTCGGCATGGGCGATCTGCGGCGCAAGCTGAACAAGACGCTGTTCTTCTTCATCGGTCTGGGCGTACTGCTGCCGACCATGCACCAGTCGTCGCTCGGATCGCTGCTGGTGGTGTTCGGGCCGCAGGTCAATCCGCTCTGGCAAACGGTGCTGCTGCCGCTGCTGTTCCTGATCTCGGCGCTGATGATGGGCTACGCCATGGTCATCTTTGAGGCCTGCCTGTCCTCCGTGGGGTTCAAGCGGCCGATGGAGACGGACATCCTGGCCAAAGTGGCGGGGGTGATGAACGTCTTCCTCATTATTTACGTTGTGCTGCGTTTCGGCGACCTGATCCTGCGCGGCGCGCTGGGGCTGGCTTTCACCCAGGGTTTCCTGAGTTTCATGTTTTGGGTGGAGAACGTGTTCTATGTTCTGCCCTTGGTGCTGTTGTGGAACAAGGCCAATCGTAACAACCCGCAAAAGCTGTTCGTGTCCGGCGTGTGCATGGTCCTGGGCGGGTTCTTCTACCGTATCAACGCTTATCTGGTCGGCTACGACACGGGGGCGGGGTGGCATTATTTCCCGTCGTTTTCGGAAATCATGGTCACCGTCGGCCTGATCGCCTTCGAGATCCTGGCCTACATCATTTTCGTGCGCTCCCTGCCGGTACTGCCGCAGGAAGGCCACGCGAGCGCAGGCGCCGCTGCGAAATAGAGGGAGGAGTTGGAAATGGCTCAACGCATCACGATCGATCCGATCACCCGCATCGAAGGGCATCTGCGCATCGACTGCCAGATCGACGGCGGCAAGGTCACCAAAGCCTGGGCCTCGGGCCAGATGTGGCGCGGTGTCGAACAGATCCTGCTGGGGCGCGACCCGCGCGATGCCTGGGCGATCACCCAACGCTTTTGCGGCGTGTGTACCACCGTGCATGCCATCGTGTCGGTACGGGCCGTAGAGAACGCGCTCAACATGGAGGTACCGCTTAACGCCCAGTACATCCGCAACATGATCATCGCCGCCCACGCCATCCACGACGAGATCGTGCACTTTTATCACCTCTCCGCCCTGGACTGGGTGGATGTGGTCTCGGCGCTGAAGGCCGATCCCGACAAGGCGGGCGCGCTGGCAGAAAGTCTGTCCACGTGGAGCGGCAACAGCAAGCACGAGATGCGCAAGGTCAAGGAGAAGCTGGCTTCTTTCGTCAACACCGGGCAATTGGGCATCTTCACCAACGGCTACTGGGGGCACCCGGCGATGAAGCTACCGCCGGAGGTGAACCTGCTCGCCGTGGCCCACTACCTGCAGGCGTTGGAATACCAGCGCAAGGCAAACAAGGTGGTGTCCATTCTCGGCTCCAAGACGCCGCACATCCAAAACGTCGCCGTCGGCGGCGTGTCGAACGCCATAGCCGTGGATTCCCAGTCGGTGCTGTCGGTGGAACGCCTGCTTGCCGTCAAGGGCTGGATCGACGAGCTGCGCGACTTCGTGCAGAACGTCTACATGGTGGACGTGGCGGCCGTAGCGGCGTTCTATCCGGAGTGGACCAAGATCGGCGCCGGCTGCCTCAACTACCTGGCGGCACCCGACTATCCCCTCGACACCAAGGGCACGCAGTTCGCCACGCCGGGCGGCTACGTGAAGGCGGGCGATCTGGCCGGGTACAAGCCCATTGCCAAGTTCGGCGACCAGTACATGCGCGACGGCGTCGAGGAATCGGTCAAGCACTCCTGGTACAAAGGCGGCAGCGGCGCGCTGCACCCCTACAAGGGCGAGACCATCGCCGAGTACACCGACTTCAAGGACGACGGCAAGTACTCCTGGGTCAAGTCGCCCAGTTTTTACGGCGAGCCGGCGCAGGTCGGGCCGCTGTCGCGGGTCGTCTGCGCAGTGGCGGCGAAGCATGAGCCGACGCTTGCCCATCTGACGCGCATCACGGACACCGTCAAGGCCGTGGGCAAGTTCGACGTGCCGCTGGCGGCGCTGCATTCCACCATCGGGCGGCATGCGGCGCGCGCCGTCATGTGCGGTCTGCAGGTGGACATCCTCGACCAGCAATGGAAGGCGCTGATGGAGAATCTCGCCAAGGGGGACCTAAAAACCTTCAACGCGCCGAGCTTTCCCAAGGGCGAAGTGATGGGTTTCGGCTTCCACGAAGCGCCGCGGGGCATGCTGTCCCATTGGGTGGTTGTCGATAACGGCAAGATCAAGAACTACCAGGCGGTCGTGCCGACCACGTGGAACGCCGCCCCGCGTAACGAGAAGGACACGCCCGGACCCTACGAACAGTCGCTGCTCAACACGCCCATCGCCGATCCGGAGAAACCGCTGGAGGTGCTGCGCACGGTGCACTCCTTCGATCCGTGCCTGGCGTGCGCAGTGCATCTGGTGGACACCAACAACCGGGAAGTGATGAAGGTGCAGGTCCAGTAAGCTTGCGGACACAAAGGAGCGGTGACCCGTGCGGATCGTGGTGCTGGGTGTGGGCAACGTGCTGTATACCGATGAAGGGGTCGGTGTGCGCGCGGTGGATGAAATCGCCCGGCGCTACGAACTGCCGCCGGAAGTGGAGCTGATCGATGGCGGCACGTCCGGTATGGAACTGCTCGATGTTCTGGCCGGTGCCGATCGCCTCCTCATCATCGATGCGGTGGCCAGCGGCGCACCGCCGGGCACCATCGTCCGGTTGGAAGGCGATGCCGTGCCGCGCTTTTTCACCACCAAGCTCTCGCCGCACCAGGTGGGCCTGTGCGACGTGCTCGCCGCGTTGTCATTGATGGAAGCGAGCCCCGGCGAGACCGTAATCATTGGCGTCGAGCCGGCGTCGCTGGACATGGCGATGCAATTGTCGCCCACCGTCGAAGCGGTTTTGCCTCGGTTGCTCGACGTGGTCGGAGGCGAACTGCGCCGCTTCGGCGTAACTCCGCGCGAGCGCGTCGCCGTCGCGACCGCTTGAGCCGCACACCATGTGCTTGGCGATTCCTTCGCGCATCGTTTCGCGGGACGGTCTGACGGCGACGGTGGAGTGCTTCGGCGTCATGCGCCCCTGCAACCTAATGCTGCTCGACGACGAGGTGAAGCCAGGCGACTATGTTCTTCTGCAGGCCGGCGGCTACGCCTATGAAATCGTGGAGGCGGATCGGGCGCGGGAAGCGCTGGCGCTGATGCGCCAAGTGCTGAGTGCCGACGACGGCGAATCGTTCTCCGCGGTCGCCGCGGCGTAAGCGCGGACCCGGCTGATGAGCGTTCCTATCGACGCGCCGCGCCGCGGCTACGAAGGTGATCCCTCGCCGGTGCTCGAAAAGGTCTTCTCGCGCATACTTGCCGAGGACGTCGCCGACATGCCGCTGCTCAATCCGGCGCTGCGCGTCGAGGCGGTGGGCTTCGCCTGCAGCGACATCGGCTGGTTGGGAGTCCTGGTAACGCCGTGGTTCATGAATCTGATGCTGCTGCCCGCCGCCGGTGTGCCGTGGCAGCCGCTGGCCACTGGCGCCAAGCGGCGCCTGCGCTTTCCTGCCGGCGAGTTCGTGTTCTTTGGCGGCTGGGAAGATGAGCTTGGCGATTACCTTTACTGCTCCATGTTCTCCCCCATGTCGCAGTTTGCCGATCACGAATCGGCTCAGGCTACGGCCGGCGAGATCTGCCGCGCGCTGCTCAGCCCGGCTGTGATCACAGCTGCCGCCGCGCCCGGAGTCGCGAATGCCTCGCCGGCCCCGCAATCTCCGAGCAAGCGAGCCTTCTTGCGCGGACGTATCCCCGGCTGACCCGCGCCTGGCTAGCGGCCGAAAATACCGCGCAGGATATTGCCAGGGGTGGGCAATATGCCCGGCGACGATTCTTCTTTCTCTTGGGCCGGCTGCTCGCCGCGCGCCGCGCGCCGAGTGCCGGAGCGTCCGCCCTCCTCCATACCGAGCATGGTCATGCCGGTGGATTTCACGCGCACGCGCACTGCCCATTCCGGGTTCCAGGGAGCCTTGGGGTCCGCCGGCCTCGGCGGATGGGCGAGGTTTAACTCCGAGCCGTAGGCGATCATGCGCACCATGGCGCCTTGGGCGCCGGCGAAAATCCCGGCGGGGATGACGCAGTTCTGCGTCGTCGGCTGCAGTATCACCTTCTCGCGCAGCAGGCTCTCGATCTGCGCGGGCGGCAGATAGTCCATCAGTCCCCACCCCGGGTCGGGTTGTTCGCTCGAACTCCACATGATCATTTCGTCTTCGCCACGCGCACCCATCGCGGTGACGAAATAGGCACAGGCATTGGCGACTGGCTGCCACTGCACCGGCACCGCGCCCTTGGCATCGCCTGTGGCGGACATGTCCACCTTGGGCATGAAATCGTGGGCGGCACCGACGGCGAAACGCAGACCGGCCGGCACGCCCTCGCCGGCGACCGCGTGGTCGCCGATCAGCGAGCCGTCGTTGGGCACGCGCTTGCGCTCCTGTTCGTTCGGCCACACCGAGCGGCCGGGCACGGCCTTGGCACCACGGTCGGGGGCGAAGCGTCCGACCATGAACTTGGAAAACTCCTCGGGCCCCGCCTTGGCGAAGTCGACCACGCGTGGCTGACCGGGGCGCACGGCCTCGCCGCAGCCCCAGTAGAACAGCAGCTTTCCTTTCGGTTTTTCCAGATCCACGTCCTCGCGTGGGCCGCGCTCGCCGCCCGGGCTGGCCTGAACCGGCACGAGCGGCAGGCTGCTGCCCATGTTCAGGTTCGGCGGAATGGCGTGGGTGCCCAGGGTGCCAGCGGGCTTGTTGCGGGTATGTAGCGCCGTGTCGAGCCACTTGCCCGGTGCGCCCCCGGCCATCTTGGTGCCGCCGAAGAAACCGCCGAGCATGCCCATATCCCCCATTTCGCTCATGCCGGGAATGGACACATTGTTCGTGGCGACGTCCGCCCAGAACTGGGCGACCGGGGGTCTGGACTGGGCGGCGGCGAATGCGGGAACGATCGAGCAGACAGCGGCTGCGGCGAGGCGGCGGGCACGGGTCATGACGGACTCCAGGACAAAGACGACGGCATTCTATCAGCGCCTGCCAGGCAGGGCAGCTCGGCATCGTGCCGTTGCATTCAAGATCGCTCCGAGGCAGCCGATATCTCACGGGTGACGGGGCCGCCGTTCCAGGCGGCCGATGGGCGATTCGACGAAGGTGGGGAATACCATGAAGAAGATGACAGCAACAAAGCGGCTCGTCGCCGTGGGACTCATGGCGCTGGCTGCCAATGCCGCCGGTGCCGACAACGTGAAGATCGGCGTCGTCTGCCCGTTCAGCGGCGGATCGGCCGACATGGGCATCGCTGTGCGCAACGGGGTGCGACTGGCCGCCGAGGAGATCAATGGGGCTGTCGGAGGCGTGAATGGCCGCCGCATCGAATTAGTGGAACGGGACGACCAAGCAAACCCGGAGATGGGCAAGAAGGTGGCCGAAGAGCTGGTCACGAAGGAAAAGGTCTCTGCCGTCATCGGTGTCTGCAACACCGGTGTCGGCATGGCGGCGCTGGATACTTACCAGAATGCCAAAGTGCCGCTGCTGATCCCGGTGGCGACCGGCACGATATTGACCAAGAAATTCGCTCCGCCGGCGGCGCCGGAAAATTACATCTTCCGCATCTCTCCGCGCGACGAGTTGCAGGCGCCATTCCTGGTTGCGGACGCAGTGCGGCGCGGCTACCAGCGCATCGCCGTGTTTGCCGACACCACCGGCTACGGCGAGGCGGGCAAGAACGATTTCGAGAAGGCGCTCGCCGCCGCCGGGATGCAGGCGGTCGCCGTGCTTCGTTTCCCGATCGGCGTCAAGGATCTCACCGAAGAGCTGAAGCAAGCGCGCGCCGCAAAGGCGGATGCCCTGGTCAGCTTCACTCTTGCCTCCGAGGCGGCCGTGCTGGTCAAGAGCCGCGAGAAGCTGGGCTGGAACGTGCCGCTCATGGGAAGTTGGACGCTATCCTGGCGCAGTTTCATGGACAAGGGCGAAGGCGCCGCCGAGGGAACGACGATGGTGCAGACGTTCATCGAGCAGGCGAGCTTCGAACGTCGCAACTCCTTCATCGCCAGCTATACCCGCACCTACAACGTGCCATTCATGAGCTCGCCCATGGCCGCCGCGCAGGGCTACGACGCCATGCTGCTCATGTTTTACGCCATGTACAAGGCAGACAGTGTCGAACCGGCGAAGGTCAGGACGGCCCTGGAAACCCTCGATCGGCCGGTAACGGGCGTCATCACGACCTATGACAAACCCTTCACCAAGGAAGACCACGAAGCGATTACCAGCAACATGCTCGTCATGGGCGTGGTGCGCAAGGGTCGCGTCGAGTACGCCTACCGCGAAGACGCGCTGAAGACCTTCCTCGTGCGCCGCAAGGGGCAGTGACGCCGTATCCCCACGTTGTGATTCCGCGATTCCCCTGTAGTCGTGGAATCGCAACTGCTAAGTTGCTTCTCATTCCGTAATTCCTCTTTCCGCCGTGCCGTCCGTGACGGCAGCCGTTCTTTCGCGCCAACGCGCTGATTCTTTATCCCTATTCATTTTAGATCTGAACGTGGCACGACTCTTGTTCCTGAGCCCGTTATCGCGCCGGTGGCGCGGTGGCAGCGTCCCAACCAAGGAGTCGGAGACATGGTCGAAACGTTCTACGAAGTCATGCGGCGCCAGGGCGTTACCCGGCGCAGCTTCCTCAAGTTCTGCAGCCTGACGGCCTCCTCGCTTGGCCTCGGCCCGGCCGTCGTGCCCCGGATCGCCGAAGCCATGGAAACCAAGCCGCGCACGCCGGTGGTCTGGCTCGAGGGGCTGGAGTGCACCTGCTGTTCCGAGTCCTTCATCCGCTCGGCCCACCCCCTGGCCAAGGACGTGGTGCTGTCGATGATGTCGCTGGACTTCCATCACACCCTGATGGCCGCCGCCGGTCACCAAGCCGAGGAGGCCCTGGAAGAACTGCTCAAGAAGCACAAGGGCAACTACATCCTGGCCGTTGAGGGCAACCCGCCGCTCAATGAGGATGGCATGTACTGCATCAACGCCGGCAAGCCCTTCGTCGAGACGCTCAAGCGCGTCGCCGCCGATGCCAAGGCGGTGATCGCCTGGGGCGCCTGCGCCTCCTGGGGCTGCGTGCAGGCGGCCAAACCCAATCCGACCCGCGCCACGCCCATCGACAAGGTCATCACCGGCAAGCCCATCGTCAAGGTGCCCGGCTGCCCGCCTATTCCAGAGGTGATGACCGGCGTGGTGACCTACATGCTGACCTTCGACCGCCTGCCGCCGCTCGATCGGCAGGGCCGGCCGGCGATGTTCTACGGCCAGCGCATCCATGACAAATGCTATCGCCGCCCCCACTTCGACGCCGGCCAGTTCGTCGAGGCCTGGGACGACGAGGGCGCGCGCAAGGGCTACTGCCTGTACAAGATGGGCTGCAAGGGACCGACCACCTACAACGCCTGTTCCACCGTGCGCTGGAACGAGGGCGTGTCCTTCCCCATCGGCTCGGGGCATGGCTGTATCGGCTGTTCCGAGGAAGGCTTCTGGGACAAGGGCACCTTCTACGACCGCGTCACCGACATCAAGCAGTTCGGTGTCGAAGCCAACGCCGACAAGGTGGGCGGCACGGCGGCCGGCATCGTCGGCGCCGCCGTGGCGGCGCACGCGGCGGTCAGCGCCATCAAGCGCGCCGGCCTCAAGCAGGGCGTGGAAACGAACAACGCGGAGAAATGATCATGGGAGCCTACGAAACTCAGGGATTCAAGCTCGACAACTCGGGCAAGCGCGTCGTGGTCGATCCGATCACGCGCATCGAAGGCCACCTGCGGGTGGAGGTGAATCTCGACAAGGACAACGTCATCCAAAACGCCGTGTCCACCGGCACCATGTGGCGCGGTCTGGAGGTCATCCTCAAGGGCCGCGATCCGCGCGACGCCTGGGCGTTTACCGAGCGCATCTGCGGCGTGTGCACCGGCACCCACGCATTGACCAGCGTGCGGGCGGTGGAGGACGCGTTGGCGATCAAGATCCCGGAAAACGCCAACATCATCCGCAATATCATGCAGCTCACCCTGCAGGCCCACGACCACCTGGTGCACTTCTACCACCTGCATGCGCTGGACTGGGTGGACGTGGTCTCGGCGCTCAAGGCCGATCCGAAAAAGACCTCGGAGCTGGCCCAGTCCATCTCTGCCTGGCCGCTGTCCTCGCCCGGCTACTTCCGCGACCTGCAGAGCCGGCTCAAGCGCTTCGTCGAGTCGGGCCAGCTCGGACCGTTCAGCAACGCCTACTGGGGCAATCCCGCCTACAAGTTGCCGCCCGAGGCGAACCTCATGGCGGTGGCGCATTACCTGGAGGCGCTGGATTTCCAGAAGGAAATCGTCAAGATCCACACCGTCTACGGCGGCAAGAACCCGCATCCGAACTGGCTGGTGGGCGGCGTGCCCTGCGCCATCAACGTCAGCGAGGTCGGCGCGGTCGGCGCGATCAACATGGAGCGGCTAAACATGGTGTCGAAGATCATCGACGACACCATCGCCTTCATCGACCAGGTCTACCTTCCCGATCTGCTGGCGATCGCCTCCTTCTACAAGGACTGGCTGTACGGCGGCGGGCTGTCGTCGAAGAGCGTGCTGTCCTACGGCGACATCCCCGACCGCGCCAACGATCCCTCGGCCAAGAACCTGCTGCTGCCCCGCGGCGCCATCATCAACGGCGACCTGACCAAGGTGCACGAGGTGGATCTGAAGGACCCGGAACAGGTGCAGGAGTTCGTCACCCACTCCTGGTACAAGTACGCCGACGAAAGCAAGGGCCTGCATCCCTTCGACGGCGTGACCGAGCCCAACTTCCTGCTGGGCAAGAACGCCAAGGGCACCAAGACCGACATCAAGGAGCTGGACGAGTCGGCCAAGTACTCCTGGATCAAGGCGCCGCGCTGGCGCGGCCATGCCATGGAGGTGGGTCCGCTGGCGCGCTACATCATCGGCTACGCACAGAAGAATCCGGAGTTCAAGGAGCCGGTGGACAAGGTGCTGAAGGACCTCGGCCTGCCGCTGACGGCGCTGTTCTCGACTTTGGGGCGCACCGCGGCGCGCGGCCTGGAAGCCTCCTGGGCGGCGCACAAGATGCGCTACTTCCAGGACCGCCTGCTGGCCAACATCAAGGCCGGCGATCTAGCCACGGCCAACGTGGACAAGTGGGAACCCGCGACCTGGCCCAAGGAGGCCAAGGGCGCCGGCTTCACCGAAGCGCCGCGGGGTGCTTTGGGCCACTGGATCAAGATCCGCGACGGCAGGATCGACAACTACCAGGCGGTGGTGCCGACCACCTGGAACGGCAGTCCGCGCGATGCCCAGGGGCAGATCGGCGCTTTCGAGGCCTCGCTCATGAACACGCCGCTCGCCAAGGCCGACCAGCCCCTGGAGATCATCCGCACCATTCACAGCTTCGATCCTTGTCTGGCTTGTTCGACCCACGTCATCGCCCCCGACGGGCAGCAGATGGCGGCGGTCAAGGTGAGCTGATCGGGAGACCACCATGCATGTCGAAACCGAAGTCCTGGACGTTCCGGGCAAGCGCGTTCCCGCGGTCTATGTCTACGAGGCGCCGCTGCGCCTGTGGCACTGGGTCAATGCCCTGTGCATCGTCGTGCTGGGCGTGACCGGCTATTTCATCGGCAAGCCCCTGCCGAGCCTGCCGGGCGAGGCGAGCGACAATTTCCTGCTCGGCTACATCCGGTTCATCCACTTCTCGGCGGCGTACATCTTCGCCATCAGCTTCCTCGGGCGCATCTACTGGGCCATCGTCGGCAATCACCACGCCCGGCAGATCTTCCTGCTGCCGGTGACCAACCGGCGCTGGTGGAGCGAAGTGCTGCACGAGTTGAAGTGGTACCTGTTTCTGGTCAGGGAACCGAAGAAGTACATCGGCCACAACCCCTTGGCGCAACTGATGATGTTCCTGTTCTTCACCATCGGCGCGGTGTACATGATCTGCACCGGATTCGCCCTCTACGGCGAGGGCGCCGGCAAGGGCAGCTGGCAGGACTTGCTGTTCGGCTGGGTGATCAGCGCCGTCGGCGGCAACAGCATGCAGGTGCATAGCTGGCACCGCATGGGGCTTTGGGTCACGCTGATCTTCGTCATCATCCACATCTACGCCGCAGTGCGGGAAGACATCATGTCGCGCCAGAGCCTGATCAGCACCATGGTTAGCGGCTGGCGCATGTTCAAGGACTGACGACCCCCATCCCCGTCGTCGTGTCCCCCCTGCGGCGCCTGCACGCTCTGCGCCGCAGGGGTCTTTTTGCCCGCCGATGGGTCGTCTGCCCACAGTCTCCGCCGCGTCGGAAAGCGTCCGGCCGCCCAGCTTGCCAAGTGTATAGACCACTTTCTACCCACGGTTATTGTGTTTCCGGCCCTGAAACGTTCTTGCAAGCGTCCTTTGCTTCACTGCGCATTGACATGCCCGGAAACCCGCGCCAGACGGGGAATTCAGCGGTCCGCATGCCGTGGCACGCTTCTTGATCTCGAACCACAGACGATTTGCCGCCGTGAAAGCTTCCATGGAAATCAAACCCCCCATCCTCGTACTCGGAATCGGTAATCTGCTCTGGGCCGATGAGGGCTTCGGCGTGCGCGCTGTAGAGGCTTTGAACCGTGCATTCGTGCTGCCGGAAGAGGTGACTGTCATGGACGGCGGCACCCAGGGGCTCTATCTCCTGCCCTATGTGCAGGCGGCGCAGCGCATGATGGTATTCGACGCTGTGGATTACGCGCTGCCGCCGGGCACGCTCAAGCTGGTCCGCAACGCGGACATCCCCGCCTACCTGGGCGTACGCAAGATGAGCCTGCACCAGTCGAGCTTCCAGGAAGTGCTCTCCCTTGCCTACCTCACCGGCCGCCATCCGCAAGACATGCTGCTCATCGGCGTCCAGCCGGCGGACGTTTCGGACTATGGCGGCAGCCTGAGTGAGGCCGTTCGGACCACGCTGCCGGAAGCGCTGGCGATTGCCAGGCAAGCACTGGCGGACTGGGGGGTGGCGCTCGAGCCGCGCGGCATCGCTGACCTCGACCGCGTCGCGCTACCGGTCGAGGCCGGTCTCACCATCGAGGCCTACGAGGCCGGTCGGCCCAGCGCCGAAGACGCCTGCCGCATCGGCGATGCGCGCGTTCTCGCCAATGTGTCGGCCGTCACCCTGGAGCGTCGCTGATGTGCGTCGGCATTCCGATGCAGGTGGTCGAATGCGCGGGTGACGTCGCCTGGTGCGAGGGACGCGGTGAGCGGCGGCGGATCGATCTCAGCCTTACCGGGCCGCAGCCGATCGGTGCCTGGGTACTGAGCTTTCTCGGCGTTGCGCGCGAAGTCCTGACACCTGATCGGGCGCAGTGTATCGATCAGGCGCTGGATGCCTTGCAGGCGGTCCTGCGTGGCGAGACGGCAGTGCTCGACGTGCTGTTCGCTGACCTGATAGAACGGGAGCCCCAACTGCCCGAGCACTTGCGCGGAGCGAGTCAACCATGAACGAAGACATTTCCGCAGTCCACCCCCTGTTGCAGCGTCTAACCCACGACCATGGCTATCCGCTGCTCACCGCCGACACCCTCGCCGTTTTCGTCGAAGCGCCGGGCGATGCCGTGCTCTTTTTCGCCGAAGACCCGCAGCGCGTTCGCGAGACCCTCGATTTGGCGGTAATTCTGCCGGAGCTGGTCCGGTCCAGCCCGCAGCGCTTGCGGGCAGCGGTGTTGCCGGCGGAACTCGCGCGACAGGTGGCCCCGCGCTACGGCGTGCGCCGCTGGCCAGCGCTGGTGTTTCTGCGCACCGGTGCTTATGTTGACGTCATTGAAGGCCTGCTCGATTGGGCGGACTACCTGGGCGAGCTCGGGCGGATCCTGGCAGCGCCCACGCGGCGGGCGCCGGGTATCGGCATTGCCGTGGCGGGTGACGCCGCCACGGCTCACTGCCATTGAGGAGCCGGCGATGAAACCGTTCGCAATGCCACTTGTCGCTCTCGGACCGGGCTCGCAGCCGGGACATGATGATCAGCTGACCTACCCGTCGCTGCCGACGATGGACACCTTTCGCATGCCCGAGGTACCGAGCGCAGCAGACGCGCACGATCTCGCTGCCGCCGCCGCGCTGATCGAACGTTTGATCGAGCCGATGTCCCGTGGCGGCGACGAACCGGTCCAGGCGCGCCTGTCCTTGGACAACGTTGCCTCGCGGGTGGTGCGCCTTATCAACGAAAGCCTGGGTCAGGGCGATGTCAGCGCCATCGTCACCTTGGGCGAGGCGGCTGCGGCGCAGCGCTGGCTCATCCAGGAAAGCGCGTTCGCGGGCCTGTGGCGGGTGCAGGGCTACGACCAGCGCGGTCGGCTGGTCGATGACTGCCTCGAGGCCGGTCCCATGCCCGGCGTCGTGCGCGAGGCGCTCGGTCGTGGCACCGTGTCCTGCTTTGAGCTGCAGCCGGTGCCGGCAGGTGCCATGAACGCGCCGGCGTTGTTGCACGAACTGCAACATCGACTGCGCGAGCGTACCGATGCCGGTGCGGCCCACGTCATCAATCTGACTCTGCTACCGCTCACGCCCGACGACCTAGCGACGCTGGCGCAGCATCTCGGCCAGGGGCCGGTGACCATCCTGTCCCGCGGCTTCGGCAACTGCCGCATCGCCGCCACGGCGCTGCGCGGCATTTGGCGCGTGCAGTACTTTAACTCAATGGACACGCTCATCCTCGACATCATCGAGGTCACCGGTATTCCTGCAGTGGCGTTAGCGGCGCCCGAAGACTTTCCGGACAGCGCCGCCCGTCTGCGCGAACTGGTCGAATGGATGCGCGAATAAGCACGCGCCGATGATGACCTTCGAGGGTTCCTACTTGGGCGACCGCGAGACGATCGACGCCGCCACGCGACTGGAATGCGGCGTATGCTGGACGCTTTACGATCCGGCACTGGGCGACCCCGTATGGCAAGTCCCGCCCGGCACGCCGTTTTCTGCGCTGCCGGCGCACTGGACCTGCCCGAACTGCAGCGCCGAGAAATCCCGGTTCATGGTCGTCGCCGATGACTGACGCACGCCTTCCCGCCGCTCGTCCGGCCGACCCGTCATGCCGGATCGAAGCCGTGTTTGCCGAGCTGGCGCGCACGCGCATGGCCGGCCTTCCCTTGCTCAATGCCGCTCTCGAGGTGGAGGCGGTGGATTTCGGCGTATGGCAGGATCAGTGGCTGGGCGTGTTGATCACGCCATGGTGTGTCAACCTCATGCTGTTGCCGGCGGGCTGCGGCAATCGTCCGGAGCTCGCGCCGGGAGACAAGCGCGCGGTGCGGTTTCCCGCCGGTGTCTTCGAGTTCGTTGGCGGGTATCATCCTCGCCTCGGCGCCTATGCAAGCTGCTCGCTCTTTTCGCCCGTGTTGGAATTCGCCGACCAGACGGCGGTACGGCTGACGGCACGGGCGGCGCGGCGGGCATTGTTCGAAATCGGCGATGTCGCAGGAGCGGAACTGCCGAATGCCGGCGGCGAGCGGCAGGGGGCACCACTCACCCGGCGCGCCTTCCTGCGCGGCGCGTTTGCCGATGAGCGATGATGGGCGGGTTCACGCACGGCGCGGCTGCGCGCGATTTCCAGCGATAAGATCAAGAACTTTTGAAGCGTTCGGAGCGAGGATGATTTAGTGTTGGGCAGTGATTGCTCAACTGCGATGGTTCCGAGCGGACCTGGGAGATCACCCGATGATGGCACCGTCCAGCATGCATATCGAAGGCAGCATCGCGCTCGATGTCGCCTGGGACGGTATGCGCGTTGCCTCGGTGTTGGTGGACTCCAGCCGGCCGCTGGCGGCGCGTCGCGTACTCGAAGGCAGAACCGCTGCCGACGCTGCCAACCTCGTGCCGCTCCTGTTCAGCGTCTGCGGCCGGGCGCAGGCCGTGGCTGCGGCGATGGCGGTTACCGCTGCGCGCGGCGAGGAATGGGGTCATTTCACCCGCCAGAAATCCGCCCTGCGCGTGGGCGTCGAGGCGCTTCAGGAGCACCTATGGCGCCTCATGGTGGACTGGCCGGAGCGTCTGGGGTTGCCGGCGGCGCGCGCCAGCTTCGCGCTTTGGCACAAGCGGCTCGCGACCGCCACCGAGAGCAATGCGGAGCAACTCGCCCGCGAGCTCGACGGCTTCGTGACGAAAGAGCTGCTCGCAGGTCTGGACACCGTGCGGCTAGATCAGGTGGATCCGGAGTGGCTCGCGAGCGGCGACGGGCAGGGTCTTGCCGGATCCGTCGGCGCGCTGCTTCAGGCATTGCTGCACGCGGCCTGGCGCCATGATGCAGGCAAGGCGACCGCGCCTCTGCTGCCACCCATGACGGCGGCCGCGATGTGCGAGAAAATGGGTGCCGGGCTTGATGATGCATTCGTGCGCGGGCCGGCGCTGGCGGGGATAGCCCACGAAACCGGTGCCGTGGCGCGCCAGCGGGTCAGGCCGCTGGTGGCAAGGTTGCTGCAGGCGGGTCATCGCATTGCCGCCCGGGTGGCGGCGCGAACGGTGGAGCTAAGCGAGCTCGTCCAGGGCTTGCGCGCACCGCAGCGGCTGATCGAGGGCCGTTGGCTCGATGCCGCGCCCCTGGGGCCGGGCGCCGGCCTGGCGGCGGTGGAAACCGCGCGCGGTCTGCTGCTCCACGCCGTCTGGTTGGTCGGGGCGCGGGTCGACCGCTACATCATCGTTGCGCCGACGGAATGGAATTTCCACCGTCGCGGGGCTTACGTGGCGGAGTTGAACGAGGTGGCCGCGGACTCGTTGGAAACGCTACGGCAGCGCGCCGAAGCCCTCGCCCTGGCGCTCGATCCCTGCGTCGGCTATGCCGTGAGCGTGCGCCATGCATGAGATGTCGCTCGCCGAGGGGGTGCTGCAGATCGTCGAAGACGCCGCGCGCAACCAGGGCTTTGCCCGAGTGCGCCTGGTGCGTCTGGAAGTCGGCCGTCTGTCCAGCGTCGAACCGGACGCGCTGCGCTTTTGCTTCGATGCGGTCACGCGCGGCAGCATCGCCGAGGGCGCCGCGCTGGACATCGTGGACACGCCGGGTACCGCCTGGTGCATGCAGTGCAGCGACACCGTGCCCATGGCCGCGCTTTACGATGCCTGTCCGCGCTGCGGCAGCTATCAGGTGCAGGTGACGGCGGGCACGGAAATGCGGGTGAAGGAACTGGAAGTCGACTGACACGCGGCTTCGACTGGAGGAGATGAGACATGTGTACCACCTGCGGATGCGGCGCCGGCGAAACCAAGATCGAGGGCGCGCCGTCGGACCACACGCACGAGCATCGCCACGACGACGGCACAGTGCATAGCCATGAACACCGCCACGACGATGGCGAGCACGGCCATGACCATGGGCACGAGCACTGGCACCGACACGCGGACGGCACCTGGCACCGCCATGGCCATGACCACCACGGCGAGCACGGACACGGTCATGGGCCGGGCGGGCACGAGCACGGGCATGGGCACGAGCACCTCGACTTCGGTGGCGGGCCGGCCGGTGCCCATGCGCCGGGCATGTCCCAGGCGCGCATGGTACAAATCGAGCAGGACATCCTGGCCAAGAACGATCGCTACGCGGCACAGAACCGCCGCTGGTTCGACGACCACGGCGTGTTCGCGCTGAACCTCGTTTCCAGCCCCGGCTCGGGCAAGACGACGCTGCTGGTGCGCACCATCGCCGCATTGAAAGACAAAATGCCCCTGGCCGTCATCGAGGGCGATCAGCAGACCTCCGTCGATGCCGAGCGGATTCGCGCGACGGGCGCGCGGGCGATCCAGATCAACACCGGCAAGGGTTGTCATCTGGACGCGCACATGGTCGGGCACGCCATGGAGCGACTGTCCGTGGCCGACGACAGCGTGCTGATGATCGAGAACGTCGGCAATCTGGTCTGCCCGGCGGCCTTCGATCTCGGCGAGGCGCACAAGGTGGTGATCCTGTCCGTGACCGAAGGCGAGGACAAGCCGCTCAAGTACCCCGAAATGTTTCGCGCCGCTGGTCTGATGCTGCTCAACAAGAGCGATCTGCTGCCGCATCTGTCCTTCGATGTGGACCGTGCCATCGGCTATGCCCGACGGATCAACCCGGGACTGCGCGTGATCCGCACCTCATCGGTGAGCGGCGAAGGGCTCGACGAATGGCTGGCGTGGATCGACGCCGGCGTCGCCGCCCAGCGCGACCGGCGGCAGGCCAATGTCGAGGCGCTGCGGGCGCGGGTGGCCGAGCTGGAAGCGCAGCTTGCCGTGCTCAAGCGCTAGGACGATTCGACGATGGCGGCCTCGGCGCTGTCCCGTCCGCACGATGCGAGCGTGACCGTCGTCCGTGCCCACATCCGCGTGCGCGGCGTGGTGCAGGGCGTAGGGTTTCGTCCATTTGTCTATCGCGAGGCGCAGCAGTTGGGGCTGTGTGGCTGGGTGCGCAACGACGCCGAAGGCGTGGCGATCGAGGCAGAGGGCGATGCGGCGCGCGTCGCGCAACTGGTCGAGCGCCTTGCCGTCTGCGCACCGCCCTTGGCACGGGTGGACGCCGTCGAGCGCGAGGACTGTACGCCGTACCTCGAACAATCCGGATTCCATATTCTCGAAAGCGGCGCCGGCCGCCTCGTCACCGCCATCGGCCATGACAGCGCCGTATGCCGCGACTGCCTCGCCGAGCTGTTCGACCCGGGCGACCGACGCTGGCGCTACGCCTTCATCAATTGCACCCACTGCGGTCCGCGTTACACGATCACGCGCAGCCTGCCCTACGATCGCGCGCAGACCAGCATGGCAGGCTTCGTGCAGTGCGCCGCCTGCGAATCGGAGTACCGCGATCCGGCCCATCGCCGCTTTCATGCCGAGCCCAACGCCTGCCCGGACTGCGGTCCACGGCTCGAACTGCGCGAGGCCTCCGGCGCACCGCTGGAAGTGCAAGACCCGATCGCCGAGGTGCTGGCGCGCCTTCGCCGCGGCGAGATTCTCGCCATCAAGGGGTTGGGCGGGTTCCATCTTGCCTGCGACGCTACCGATGCGCGAGCGGTGGCGCGCCTGCGCGCGCGCAAGCAGCGGGAGGAAAAACCCTTTGCGCTGATGTTTGCCAACGGCGTCTCGGCGGCGTGCTGGGCGCACTACGGCGCCGACGAACGGGTGCTCCTCGACGGTGGCGAGCGGCCCATCGTGCTGCTGCGCAAACGCGCCGGAACGGACGAGGCATTTCCGGGTGTCGCACCGGGCATTGCCTGGCTGGGTGCGATGCTGCCCTACACGCCGCTGCAGTATCTGTTATTTCATGAAGCAGCGGGCCGGCCGGCAGGACTGGATTGGCTCGATCAGCCGCAATCGCTGGCGCTGGTGATGACCAGCGCCAATCCCAACGGCGAACCGCTGGTGCGCGACAACGACGAGGCGCTCGCGCGCCTAGCCGGGATTGCCGACGCGTTTCTGCTCCATGACCGCGACATCGTCGTGCGCTGCGACGATTCGGTGGTGAGAAGCGAGGAGGCAGGCGCTGGCGGGGCGGCGCTGGGCACCCCCCGCTACGGATTCATCCGCCGCGCCCGCGGCTACACGCCGCGTGCCATCAAGCTCGCCCGCAGCGGCCCGTCGGTGCTGGCCCTGGGCGGCTGGTTCAAGAACACCGTGTGCCTGACCCGTGGCGACGAAGCCTTCGTCTCGCAGCATGTCGGTGACCTGGACAACGCCACCACCTGCACCTTCCTCGACGAGACGGTGGCGCACCTCGAACGCATCCTGGACGTGCGGCCGGCACTAATCGCCCACGACCTGCACCCGGATTTCCACAGCAGCCGGTTGGCGGCCGAACTGGGGGCGCGGCGCGGCGTTCCGGCGCTCGCCGTGCAGCATCATCACGCCCATATCGCTGCCGTGCTGGCCGAGCACCGTCACGATGGACCGGTGCTCGGTCTGGCCCTGGATGGCGTTGGGCTCGGCAGCGACGGCACGGCCTGGGGCGGCGAACTGCTGCGGGTCGACGGGGTACGCTGCCAACGGCTGGGTCATCTGCGCGAGCTGCCCCTGCCCGGCGGCGACCGCGCGGCGCGGGAACCGTGGCGCATGGCGGCGGCGGCCTTGCACGCGCTCGGTCAGGGTGACGCGATCGGGGAGCGCTTCGCGCATCAGCCGGCAGCGTCGACCGTGACGACGATGCTGGCGCGTGGCATCAACTGCCCGCCGACATCGAGCATGGGCCGCTGGTTCGACGCAGCCGCGGGCCTGCTCGGCGTGCGCGAGGTGATGGCCTTCGAGGGCCAGGCGGCGATGTTGCTCGAAGGGCTGGCGGAAAAGCATGGCGAGATCGCGCCGGACCTCGACGCGTTTGTGCTCGGCGCCGATGGCACGCTCGATCTGCTGCCCCTGTTAGCGCGGCTCGCGGCGGAGTCCGACGCCGCACGCGGGGCGGCGCTGTTCCACGCCACGCTGGCGGCGGCACTGGAGGCCTGGGTCCTCGAGGGTGCACGCCGTGCCGACATGGGCGTCGTGGCGCTTGGCGGCGGCTGCTTCCTCAACCACCTGCTGTCGCGCAGCCTGCGCTGCCGGCTCGCCGCCCAGGGCATCGACGTGCTCGAAGCGCGGCAGTTGCCGCCCAATGACGGCGGCCTGAGCCTCGGCCAGGCCTGGGTGGCGCAACGTACCTTGGATTGAGGGCATTGTCATGTGTCTGGCCATACCGGCGAAAGTGGTTGAACTGCGCGACGATGACATGGGCGTGGTGGACCTGGGCGGCGTGCGCAAGGAGATCTCTTTCCAGCTCGTGGACGGTGTGCAGCTCGGCGACTACGTCATCGTGCACGTCGGTTTCGCCCTGACCCGGCTCGATCCCGAGGAGGCACAGAAGACGCTGGCGCTGTTCGCCGAGCTGGGCGCGACCATGCAGGAACCGTCGGCATGAAGTACGTCGACGAATTCCGCGACGGTGCACTGGCGCGCAACATCGCTGCCGCCATCGACCGCGAGGCGACACGCCTGGGCGGCTACAGCTTCATGGAATTCTGTGGCGGCCATACCCACGCCATCTCCCGCTACGGCATCGGCGATCTGCTGCCGCCGAACGTGCGCATGATCCACGGCCCCGGCTGCCCGGTGTGCGTGCTGCCGATCGGGCGCATCGATCTGGCCATTCATCTGGCGCTCGATCGCAGCGTCACGCTGTGCACCTATGGCGACACACTGCGCATTCCTGCCTCGAACCAGTTGTCGCTGATGAAGGCCAAGGCGCGCGGCGGCGATATTCGCATGGTCTACTCCGCCGCCGACGCGCTGAAGATCGCCGGCGAACAGCCCGGCCGCGAGGTGGTGTTCTTCGCCATCGGCTTCGAGACCACGACGCCGCCGACAGCGGTCGTGATCAAGGCGGCGCAGGCGCAAGGCGCGAAGAACTTCAGTGTCCTGTGCAACCACGTGCTCACACCGTCGGCCGTCATCACCATTCTGGAGTCGCCGGAAGTGCGCAGTCTGGGCACCGTGCCGCTGGACGGGTTCATCGGCCCGGCGCACGTGTCCACGGTCATCGGCTCGCGGCCCTACGAGTTTTTCGCCGAGGAGTACCGCAAACCGGTCGTCATCGCCGGCTTCGAGCCGCTCGATGTCATGCAGGCGATCCTGATGCTGGTGCGCCAGATCAACGAGGGGCGCGCCGTGGTGGAGAACGAGTTCACGCGCGCGGTCACCCGCAACGGCAACGTCAAGGCGCAGACGCTGGTGTCCGAGGTGTTCGAGCTGCGCCGCAGCTTCGAGTGGCGAGGCCTCGGAGAGGTGCCCTACAGCGCGCTCAAGATACGATCGGTCTATCGCGATTTCGATGCCGAGGCGCGCTTCGATCTCGCTTACAGGAAGGTGGAAGATAACAAGGCGTGCGAATGCGGCGCCATTCTGCGCGGCGTCAAGCGGCCCCAGGACTGCAAGCTGTTCGGCACGGTGTGCACGCCAGAGAATCCGGTCGGCTCCTGCATGGTGTCCTCGGAAGGCGCCTGCGCCGCCCACTACAGCTACGGGCGGTTCAAGGATGTGGACGTGGCGGCGGCGTAGGGCGGATGAATAACGATATGCACCGCAGAGGACGCGGAGGACGCAGAGGGAATACAGACACCGGGATTCCTCTGCGCACCTCCGTATCCTCTGCGTCCTCCGCGGTGAAAACAATCATTCGTCGGCAGACACCATGGGCGAAGTGAAGAAGGGCTATGTCCGGCCGCTGGATTTCAAGCACGGCCGCGTGGACATGAGCCACGGCTCGGGCGGGCGCGCAATGGCGCAATTGATCGACGAGCTGTTCCTGCGCGCTTTCGACAACGAGTGGCTGCGGCAGATGAACGACCAGGCGCGCTTCGCGGTGACGACAGGCCGGATGGTCATGGCCACCGACAGCCACGTCGTCTCGCCCCTGTTTTTTCCCGGCGGCGACATCGGCTGCCTGTCGGTGCATGGCACCATAAATGACGTGGCCATGTCCGGGGCGCGACCGCTCTACCTTGCCTCGTCCTTTATCATCGAGGAGGGATTTCCGCTGGCCGACCTGAAGTGCATCGTCGAGTCCATGGCGCGGGTGGCCGGCGAGGCGGAGGTGCCGGTGGTTACCGGCGACACCAAGGTGGTGGAAAGCGGCAAGGGCGATGGCGTGTTCATCACCACCACCGGCGTCGGCGTCGTGCCCGACGGTGTCGACATCGCCGGCGATCGGGCGCGCCCCGGTGATGCCGTCTTGGTGTCCGGTACGATCGGCGATCACGGCATGGCGATCATGTCGAAGCGCGAGAACCTGAGCTTCGAAACCGAGATCGTTTCCGACACCGCGGCCCTGCACCGGCTCGTGGCGGCGATGCTTGCGCAAGTGCGCGACATCCACGTCTTGCGCGACCCCACCCGCGGCGGTCTGGCGACGACGCTCAACGAGATCGCACGGCAGTCGCGTGTCGGCATGATGCTCGATGAGTCGAATCTTCCGGTGCATCCCCAGGTGGAGGCCGCCTGCGAGTTCCTCGGCCTGGATCCGCTCTATGTCGCCAACGAGGGCAAGCTGGTGGCGATCTGCGCCCGGACGGACGCGCCACGCCTGCTCGCGGCGATGCGTGCCCATCCCCTGGGCGCCAACGCCGCCATCGTCGGCGAAGTGATCGAGGATCCGCACCACTTCGTGCAGATGAAAACCCGCTTCGGCGGCCGGCGCATCGTCGACTGGCTCTCCGGGGAGCAACTGCCTCGGATATGTTGACAACGGAATTTACCGCGGAGGACACAGAGGACGCAGAGGTAAGGCGTTACGATTTTGTACTTACTCTGTGTCCTCAGCGTCCTCTGTGGTGAAAGCTTTTCGTGCGCATACTTTTTCTGACCCACAGCTTCAACAGTCTTACGCAGCGCCTGTTCGTGGAGCTGGAGGCGCGCGGCCACGAGGTGTCGGTGGAGTTCGATATCGCCGACAGTGTTGCCGAGGAGGCCGTGGCATTGTTCCGGCCCGAGCTCGTCGTCGCGCCTTACCTGCGCCGGGCGATTCCGGAAAGCGTCTGGCGGCAGCACGCGTGTCTAGTGGTGCATCCGGGCATCGTCGGTGACCGCGGGCCCTCGGCACTCGATTGGGCGGTCATGGACGACGAGTGCGAGTGGGGCGTGACGGTGCTGCAGGCGAATGCCGAGATGGATGCCGGCGACATTTGGGCGACGGAAGCCTTTCCGATGCGCAGCGTGAAGAAAAGCAGTCTCTACCGCAATGAAGTGACCGAGGCGGCGACCCGCGCGGTGCTGGCCGCCGTCGAACGCTTTGCCGCCGGAACCTTCCGCCCCCGGCCGCTCGATCCCTCCGGCAGCGACGTGCGCGGGCGGTTGCGACCGCTCATGAAGCAGACCCATCGCGCCATCGACTGGCAGCGCGACGACACGGCCGTCGTGCTGCGCAAGATCCGCGCCGCCGACGGTTTTCCTGGCGTGCTCGACAGCCTGTTCGGCGTGCCCTGCTACCTATTCGACGCCCACGAGGAAGCCGAGCTGCGCGGCGAGACGCCGGGGGAAATCATCGCCAAACGCGACGGTGCCCTGCTCCGGTCAACCTGCGACGGCGCGCTTTGGATCGGGCACGTAAAGCGCGCCCATACCGCCGCCGGCGAGGCGCCGGCATTCAAACTGCCGGCGACGGTTGCATTCGCCTCCGAGGCGTCGGCCGTACCGGAAATGCCGCTCGCACCCGACGCGGTATGCAGCGGACCGAGTTATCGCGAAATCCACTACGAGGAATGTCGTGTGGGCGGGGCAGCCATCGGCTTTCTCCGTTTTGAGTTCTACAACGGCGCCATGAGCAGCGAACAGTGCGCCCGGCTGCTGGCGGCCTATACGCATGCACGCAGCCGGCCTACCCAAGTGATCGTGCTGCTCGGTGGCGAGGATTTCTGGTCCAACGGCATACATCTGAACATGATCGAAGCGTCGGCAAGTCCCGCCGACGAATCGTGGCGCAATATCAACGCCATCGACGAGCTGGCGCGCGCCATCATCGAAACGGGCTCCCATCTCACCGTCGCCGCGTTGCAGGGCAATGCCGGCGCGGGCGGCTGCTTTCTGGCGCTGGCGGCCGATCTCGTCTGGGCCCGTGCCGGCGTCACACTCAATCCACACTACAAGAACATGGGCAACCTTTACGGCTCGGAGTACTGGACCTACCTGCTGCCGCGGCGTATCGGCATGGACCGTGCCCGCGCCATCATGGCCAACCGGCTGCCGCTGGCGGCACCGGCGGCCGCGACTCAGGGCATGATCGACGCTGCCTTCGCGACCGATGTTGCCAGCTTCCGCGAGGAGGTCGGGCGGCGCGCAGCGGCACTCGCTGGCGCAGCGGATTTCGCCGATCAGCTCGCGGCCAAACGCGCCCGGCGCGCCGCCGACGAGGCGTCGAAGCCTCTGGCCGCCTACCGGGCCGAGGAACTCGAGCACATGCGGCGCAATTTCTACGGCTTTGATCCCAGCTACCACGTGGCACGCTATCATTTCGTGCACAAGACACCGCACTCCTGGACGCCGCGCCACCTCGCGCGACACCGCGACATCGGCTGGAGCGCCAGCCTGCGCGACGCTGCTTGATAGCCTATGGATACCAAGACGAAACTGCCGACAGTCCTCATCGTCGACGACGAGGTGCGCTCCCAGGAAGCGCTGCGCCGCACGCTGGACGAGGAATTCGAAGTGTTCGCGGCCTCGGGCGCCGACGAGGCACAGGCGATCATGGAGCGCGAATTCATTCAGATCGTTCTATCGGATCAGCGCATGCCCGGCACCTCGGGCGTGCAGTTTCTCAAGCAAGTGCGCAGCAACTGGCCTGATGCCGTGCGCATCATCATCTCCGGTTACACCGACTCGCAGGACATTATCGCCGGCATCAACGATGCCGGCATCTACCAGTATCTGCTCAAACCCTGGCAGCCGGAGCAGCTGCTGCTGACGCTGCGCAGCGCGGCGCAGCTCTATCGCCTGCAGAACGAGAACCAGCGCCTGTCGCTCGAATTGCGCACGGCCGAGCCGGCGCTGCGCAGGCGCGTGGAGGTCAAACGCGACCGGGCGCGCGAGCTGTTCAGCATGGATCGGCTGGTGCGTGCGCCGGACAGTCCCATGAATGCCATCTGCGATCTGCTGCGCCGAATCGCTCCCTATGACATCTCCGTGCTGCTGACCGGCGAGTCGGGCACCGGCAAGGAACTCCTGGCGCGGGCGCTGCACTACTGCAGCGGCCGGGCCGAACGCGCCTTCGTCGTGGAGAACTGCGCCGCCATGCCCGACGACCTGCTGGAGAGCGAACTGTTCGGCCACAAGCGCGGTGCTTTCACCGGCGCCTACGAAGATCGCATCGGCCTGTTCCAGCAGGCCGACGGCGGTACCATATTCCTCGACGAGATCGGCGAGACCTCGCCGGCATTCCAGGTCAAGCTGCTGCGCGCGCTGCAGGAGGGCGAGATCCGTCCGGTGGGCAGCTCGCGCTCGCTCTCGGTGGACGTGCGCGTGATCGCGGCCACCAATCGCGATCTGGAACAGGACGTGCGCGACGGGCGCTTCCGTGAAGACCTTTACTACCGGCTGGCGACGATCACCGTGCGCGTACCACCGCTGCGCGAGCGGCCGATGGACGTGCCGCTCATCGCCCGGCAGGTCCTGACCCGCGCCATGACGGCGCTGGGGCGACAGGCGGACGGCTTCAGCCCCGAGGTGCTCGCCTGCCTGACAGCCTATCGTTGGCCAGGCAATGTGCGCGAGCTGCAGAACGAAGTGTTGCGCATGCTGGCGCTGGCCGACGGCCGCAAACTTGGCGCCGAGTATCTGAGTCCGCGCGTGCTGCAGGCCGCCGTTGGCGAGGATGAGGAACGCGACCTGTCTCTGCTGGCCGGTTTGGACGGCGGCTTGAAGGAGCGCATGGACCAGCTGGAGGCGCGCGTGCTCAAGGAGGCACTCATCCGCCACCGCTGGAACAAGACGCGCGCTGCCCAGGAGCTGGGCCTGTCGCGGGTCGGCCTGCGCAGCAAGCTGGCGCGCTATGGCTTGGAGAAGACATGAGCCTGGGAAAGGCGATTTACCACCAAGGACACCAAGAACACCAAGAGATCCAAGGGCTTGTTCGAGAGAAGCGCGCGTACCGGTCCACTGGCGCACATGTGCACGACGTGGGCCCGATTCTCAAGGGTTTCTTGGTGTTCTTGGTGTCCTTGGTGGTGATAAAGAGGGTTTCGGCATGAACTTAGTCTGGCTGCAATCGGGCGGCTGCGGCGGCTGCAGCATGTCGCTGCTGTGCTCCGATGCGCGCGACCTGTTCGGCCTGCTCGATGATGCGGGCATACGCATGCAATGGCACCCGAGCCTCTCGGAGCATACGGCGCCGGAAGCCCTGCGCGTACTCGAAGATTGTGCCTCGGGCACGATGACGCTCGACCTGCTGTGCATCGAGGGCGCGCTGTTGCGCGGACCGAACGGCACCGGACGCTTCCATGTCCTTTCCGGCACCGGCAAGCCGATGACCGAATGGGTTGCGGCGCTTGCACGGCGGGCGCGCTACACGCTGGCCATCGGCTCCTGCGCTGCCTTCGGTGGCATCACGGCGGCGGGCGTCAATCCGACCAGTGCCTGCGGACTGCAGTACGACGGCGATGCCCGCGGTGGTTTGCTCGGAGCGAATTACCGTTCGGGTGCCGGGCTGCCGGTGATCAATGTCGCCGGCTGTCCCACCCATCCCGGTTGGATCACCGATACCCTGCTTGCCTTGGCGCTGGGCAGCCTGAGCGAGGCCGATCTCGACGCGGTCGGACGGCCGCGCTTCTATGCCGATCAACTGGTCCACCACGGCTGCCCGCGCAACGAGTACTACGAATTCAAGGCCAGCGCCGAGAAGCCCTCCGACCAGGGCTGCATGATGGAGAACATGGGCTGCAAGGGCACCCAGGCGCACGCCGACTGCAACACGCGGCTGTGGAACGGCGCCGGCTCCTGTGTGCGCGGCGGCTACGCCTGCATCAGCTGCACCGAGCCCGGCTTCGAGGATCCCGGCCATCCGTTTGCGCAGACACCGAAAATCGCCGGCATTCCCATCGGCTTGCCTTCTGACATGCCGAAGGCATGGTTCGTGGCACTCGCTGCGCTGTCGAAGTCCGCAACGCCCAGGCGCGTGCGCGAAAACGCCATCGCCGATCACACGGTGGTGGCGCCGGCGCTGCGCAAGACGGGGCTTAAGTGACGCGCCTGGTCGTCGGCCCTTTCAACCGCGTCGAAGGCGATCTCGAGGTCACGCTCGAAGTGGCGGATGGCGTGGTGCAGGCCGCCTATGCCAACTCGCCGTTGTTTCGCGGCTTCGAACAAATCCTGCTGGGCAAGGACCCCCTCGATGCCCTTGTGTTCGTGCCGCGTATTTGCGGCATCTGCTCGGTGTCGCAGTCTTGCGCCGCCGCTGCTGCATTGGCCGACGCCAGCGGCGTGGGCCAGCCAGCCAACGGCCGGCTGGCGACCGCTTTGATACTTGCCAACGAAAACCTGGCCGACCACTTGAGTCACTTCTATCTGTTCTTCATGCCCGATTTCGCCAAGGACGCATACCGCCAACGCCCGTGGTTCGAGCAGGCGCAGCGGCGCTTCAAGGCGATTCAGGGCGAGGCCGCGCGGGAGGTGCTGCCGGCGCGCGCGGCATTCCTGGAGCTGATGGGCTTTCTCGCGGGCAAGTGGCCGCACACGCTGGCGATCCAACCCGGCGGCTCGTCCCGGCCGGTCAGCGCATCGGAGAGAATCCGCTTGTATGCGCTGCTGCGCCAGTTTCGCGGCTTTCTCGAATCGGTGCTGTTCGGCGACAGCCTCGAGGCGGTGGCGGCATTGGATTCCGAAGCGGCGCTCACAGCATGGCGGGACGCGCGCCCGGTCGACGCCGGCGATTTCCGCTTCTTTCTCCATCTGGCACAGGATCTGGCGCTGGAGCGTCTCGGTCGGGCGAGCGATGTTTTCCTGAGCTACGGCAACTACGCGCTGCCCGAAGGCAAACTGTTCCGCGCCGGCGTGTGGGATGGCGCGCTGCATGCGATCCATGCCGACGCCATCGCCGAAGACCTCAGCCATGCCTGGATGGCGGGCGAACCGGCGGTGCAGCGGCCGGCGGAGGGCATGACGCTACCCGATCTGGATAGGCCCGGTGCCTATTCCTGGTGCAAAGCGCCGCGCTGGAACGGCCGCGTGTGCGAAACCGGGGCGCTGGCGCGGCAGGTGGTGGACGGACAGTCGCTGGTGCGCGCGCTGGTCCATGCAACCGGCGGCAATGTGCACAGCCGGGTCGTCGCGCGCCTGCTGGAACTGGCCGTCGTCGTGCCGCAGATGGAGAAGTGGGTGCAGGCGCTACGCATCGGGGAACCCTTCTGCAACCATGTGGCGACGCCGCCGGATGCGCGCGGCGTTGGCCTCGTGGAGTCGGCCCGCGGCGCCCTGGGCCACTGGCTCGACGTTCATGGCGGACGCATCCGGAACTATCAGATCGTCGCGCCGACGACGTGGAATTTCTCGCCCCGCGACGGCGATGGTGTGCCCGGCGCGCTGGAACAGGCCCTCGTCGGCGCGCCGGTCGGTGATGGCGAAGAGGCGCCGCTAGCGGTCCAGCATATCGTGCGGTCGTTTGATCCGTGCATGGTGTGTACGGTGCACTAGTTGTAAGGTCTTGAGAAATAATTGAAAGAATTGAAGCCTCCAATATTTCTACAAGAAGCGGTATCTGTAATGTATGGTCGATATTCGAACTTCATGTTGCAGCGCCATCGGATGTCGATCGGCGCTGTGCCTGCGCTTGGGGCGGTGGAAGGCTCAGTCCGACCCGAAGCGGTCATCGCGAGCCCACAGCCGTCAATGGCTAGTGTCGGATGCGAAGCCGCCATCCCCATGCCGATTCGGATGCGACCGGGCCGACCAGTCTGGCCGTTTGCGATGAGCTGATAGCGCCGACGTGTGAATGGCCGCAATCGCGGACGCCGAAGCAGTTCTCCGGGGCCGTGACGCTTACGCAGTGCGTCGCGTCATGAACTGCTTCGGCGCACCACGGACTATACAGATGCACAGTTATCCATCCCGATTCCCCGATCAGGATGGTCATGTCTGCCGGTGCGCCCTGCGCGTCGCCTCGCACGGCGCGTTATCGCCGCCGCCAACCCGAGCGCACCGTGCAGGCTCACCTCGCAACCTGGCGCGCACGCACGCGTGAGCGCGCGTCGGTGGCACGGAGGACGTGCTGCGTTACGTCGCCTCGCTCGAGGCGGGCGCCGCCGGATGATCCTACCGCCATCGAGGGAATCGACGCCTACCGCATGCATTTGCCCAAGTGGGCGATGGCGCCCACCAGCGGGGCAGGCGCCGCGGAGCATGGAGGGCGAGCCAATCGCCCGGGTGTGGCGGCCCTCTATCTGGCCTTGGATACCGAGACCGCGATCAAGGAGTACCAGCAGGTCTCGACGCTGCTGCCGCCGGGGACACCGATCAGCGATCGCGTGACGGTCGCGCCGCTCGTGTTTTTTCGGAAGGGATACCAGGCAACGCAGCGGTCGCCGCTGTGGGAAGAGCTTTTCTGCGACTGGCGCGAGCTCTGGTTCAATCAACACATCGAGCCGCCGAGTTGGGTGCTCGCCGACGAAGCGATCGCCGCCGGCGCCAAGGGCATCCTGTTTCCGTCCCGCTTATCCGCAGGCATTAACCTCGTTCTATACACTGAGCTCTTGGGCCAAGCCGATGCAATCGAGGCCCACGATCCGACCGGCGCGTTGCCCAAGAACCAGGACTCCTGGGCCTGAATGGGCAGTTCTGGCTCTCACGACTGCGCGCTGGAGAGGGCGTTTCCCGACGATCGACAGGGTCGTTTTTGGTACTTCATGCAGTATGAAAAAAGCGTGTATCTGATTGATTCTCCGTGCGCCGAATGCCGGTTTTTGCGCTGTTTGCCGAGGTCCGGGAATGGGTCTAACAGTATGAAATAACGCCAAAAACCGGCATCCTATGCCCATTACATGGTGCGCACGGTACACTAAAGACTTGTGGCGACGTCGAATTCTCCGACGGCCGGGAACGATGGCAGGGGACGTGACGCAATTGGACGAAAACCAATCGAGACTCATCGGAAGCGGCGTGCAGTCACGGGGCTTACTCGGCAGGGTGCTGACGTTTGCGCTCGGCGCCGTGCTGCTGGTCGCGGCGTTCATGGCCTCGCTGCTGCTGTTCGCGATATTGCTCACAGGCGGGTTGCTGGTCGGCGGCTACCTCTGGTGGAAGACGCGCGATCTGCGCCGGCGGATGCGCGAGCAGATGCATGAGCACATCCACGAGCGGCGTCCGGGAGGGCGTGTCCTCGAGGGCGAAGCAGTCCGTGACGTCGACGCCAACGATGAAGCGCGATATTGACCGTGCAACCGGGAGTCCCACCGACGGGCTCGTAAGAGCCGGCGGCAGCGCGCGGTTCAGTGGACAAGGGCTAGCGCATGAACTGTCGGATGAACTCGCCGACGGCCTGCCGGCCTTCGAAGATGCCGTAATGGCCCTCGCACAGGACATCGGCATCGAGCTCGAGCAGACACTGCAGGGAGGCGAGATAGTCGTTGCGATCGGAAAGCAGGCTCGGATGCAGGGGGCCGTGCACATCCTGCGCGAACACGATACGGCGTCCGCACGACGACATCATGTAGGCGACGGAGCCTGGCGAATGCCCGGGAATGTGAACAGCGGTGATCGGCCGGCCGCCGATGTCGATGTCCTCGCGCGGCTGTGTCAGTCGCCGGTCGACCGGGCAGGCGCGGAGGGTGCTGCCGTACCAGCTTGCCGCCGTCACTTCGTTGTCGCCCTGCTCGATGAAGGGAGCATCGAGGGCATGGGCGACGACGCGACAGTCCAGTCGGCGCCGAAGCGCGTGGGCGCCGCCGGTGTGATCGAAGTGGCAGTGGGTGATGAGCAGCCAACGGATGTCCTGGGGCCGCACGCCGGCGGCTTCGACGTTGGCGAGCAACAGGTCGGTGGCCTGGCCGCAACCCGAATCGATGAGGGCTGCGGCGCCGGGCACGCAGACGAGATAGATGGCTGCGTCTTCGGGCGCGGTTAGTCCGCGCCCGCCGACTTGGTAGATCTCGTCGGTGATTTGCTTTGCATGTGGTCCCAGACGCGCCCCCGTCTCTTTTCCATGCGGTATGCCATGGCCGGCCGCCGCTCGCGGCCAGCCAGTTCAGTCAGAGAGCCATTGTAGATCCCCTTGTTGGGGCGCACTTGGACACGTCCGCGCGCTTCTGCTAGTGTAGGTCTGCCGGCTCGGCGGCCGGTGCGCAGGCACGTTCCGGCCATACACTCACTATTGCGACCGCATGCCCATGGAACGCTTTACCATCTCCCTCGATGAAAAGCTAGCCCAGGAATTCGACGCGTTGATCGAGGCGCGCGGCTACGGTAATCGCTCCGAAGCGGTGCGCGATATCCTGCGCGGTGCGCTGGAGAAGTTCCGGCTGACGCGTGACGAGGCGCCGCACTGCATCGCCAACCTGAGCTATGTCTACAACCACCACGAGCGCGAGCTGGCGGAACGGCTCACCAGCCTGCAGCACGACCATCACGACCTGTGCATCTCGACCATGCACGCACATCTCGATCATGACAATTGTATCGAGAGCGTCATCCTCCGCGGTCCGACGGCGGCGGTGAAGCGCTTCGCCGATGCGATCTCGGCGGAGCGTGGTGTGCGCCACGGGCAGCTCAACCTGATCACCGCCAGCGCCGATTCGCAGGGCCACCACTCCCACTGGCACCTCAAGCCGCACACCTGAGATGTCCGCCGCCGACGACAGACACACGCCCTCGGCAGGGCTCGCGCCCGATGCCGCGTCGGCGCGCCCCGAAGGCGTCGGCGAGCAAGTGTGGATCAGCGTTATCCAGAAGATGGACGAGGTCTACAGTGACCTGCTGCAGTACGAGGTGGCGCTGGAGGAGAAGAACGCCGCGCTGGAGGAGTCCCAGCAGTTCATTCTCAGCGTCCTGACCTCGATCTCGGACATCCTCATCGTCTGCAACCGCAGCGGCGTCGTCGACGAGGTGAACGAATCGCTGGTGCGCTTCACCGGCAAGAGCGAGGCGGCACTGCGCGGTTCGTCCATATTCGATCTGTTCGCCGACGACCCCTCGCGCGAGCGGGCGCGGCAGATCCTGCCCGGCCACACCCGGGAGACGGTCCATGATCTGGAGCTGAATCTGCGGGCCGCCGACGGCAGCAGCGTGCCGGTGTCGATCAACTGCACGGGACGCTTCAACTCCGTGGGCAAGATGGTGGGCGTGGTCATCACCGGCCGGCCCGTGGGCGAACTGCGGCGCGCGTACAAGGCTCTGCGCCAAGCCCACGACGACCTCAAGCGCACCCAGCAGCAGCTGCTGCACTCGGAGAAGATGGCCTCCCTGGGGCGGCTGGTGGCCGGCGTCGCCCACGAGTTGAACAATCCCATCAGCTTCATCCTGGGCAATGTCTTTGCCCTTCAGCGCTATGCCAAGCGGCTGGCGACGTATCTCGAAGCGGTGCATCGCCCGGCCATGCCCGCAGAACTGGAAGAGCTGCGCGGGCAGCTGCGGATCGACCGCATCATCGAAGACCTGCAGCCGCTGATCGACGGCACCATCGAGGGCGCCGAGCGCACGCGCGACATCGTCGATGGCCTGAAGCGCTTTTCCGCCGTGGACCGGGAGGAGAACCAGAATTTCAATCTGATCGCCGTGGCGCAGCGGGCAGTGCGCTGGGTGACGCAGGCGGCGCCGGAGAAGTTCCGCGTCGATCTGCAGTTGCCCGAGGAAATCCAGGTGTCCGGCTCCTCCGGGCAGTTGCAACAGGTGCTGATGAATCTGGTCCAGAACGCGTGCGACGCGACGGCTGCGCTGGCCGAGCCCCGTTTGGCGATCGAGGCCCGCCTCACAGAGGACGCGGTGGAACTCGCTTTTCATGACAACGGCCCCGGCATCGAGCCACAACACCTGGCGGAGGTCTTCGATCCCTTCTTCACCACCAAGCCGGTCGGCAAGGGTACCGGCCTCGGTTTGTCGATCAGCTACGGCATCGTCGAGCGCCACGGAGGTCGTCTGTCAGCCGCCAATCATCCCAAGGGCGGCGCGCTGTTCACACTCCAATTGCCTCTGGCCCGGAAGTAAGCGGGCTTACCAGTCAGTCGGCTCTTCCGGCTGGACCGATTGCACCGCGCGCCCCTCGTTTGGGCAGTCCTTTCCTTGGGTTCAAAAGCTTAGGGTGACTGGCACGTCCCTTGTATGTATGATTTCCAGAAAGTTCTTCATAACATCGCCGTGCCGCACCGCACCTTTTGGGGAGGGGAAAGCCGATGACCGATCTGCCGAACGACTGGCTGGCACTCACGGCGCTGGTTTTCGCTCTCGGACTGAAGCACGGTTTCGATCCCGATCATCTGGCGACCATCGACGGATTGACGCGCTACAACGCGGCGCGCAACCCGCGCTTGGCACGCTACGCAGGTGTGCTGTTCTCCCTCGGGCATGGCGCGGTAGTGGTGGCGATCGCGCTGACCGTCAGTACATTGGCCCAGCGCTGGCGCGTCCCTTTATGGCTGGAAGACGCCGGAGTGTGGATTTCGATCGGCTTTCTCACCACTCTCGGCGTCGTCAATCTGCGTACGGTGCTCATGACCCATCCCGCGCACTTGGTCTCGCCCGTCGGCCTGAAAGGGCGCTGGCTGGGCGGGTTAAACCGCACGGCCCACCCGGGGTTGGTTGCGCTGGTAGGCGCCCTGTTCGCACTTTCGTTCGATACCGTCAGCCAGGCCGCGCTGTTCGCCCTGACCGCAACGCAGTTCGGTGGCTGGCAGCACGCCCTGGCGCTTGGGCTGCTGTTCATGCTGGGCATGCTGGTGACCGACGGCATCAACGGCCTGTGGATTTCGCGCCTGATCCGGCGGGCTGATCAGGTGGCGCTCATCGCCTCCCGAGTGATGGGGCTCGTGGTTTCGGGTATCAGTTTCCTGGTGGCTGGGTACGGCGCGCTGAAATACTTCGATCCCGCGATCGAGGCCTGGAGCGAAGGCAAGGAACTGGCCTTGGGCGCCGCCGTGGTTGCCGTGGTCGCGGTCAGTTTCCTGGCCGCCACCTGGCTCGTGCGGGGCTCCGCCGTGGCGAATGCCAACACATCGTGAATCCGTTTTTGTCGTCCGTGCGTATGAGGAAAGCGGAATTCGTAATAACGGGAGGAACGATGAGCAGATCACAGCGTTTCGCGCCAGCGGCGAGGGCGCGCTGGCTTGCACTCGGCCTAGGCTTCGGCTGCAGCGCTGCGTGGCCGGCCGGCATTCCGACCCTGGACGTGGTCGAGGTGCGTGCCGGCGCGGAGGACCTGATCGGTACGGCAAGCACCGCGACGGAGGGAACCGTGACGTCCGAGCAGCTCGCGACGCGGCCATTGCTGCGGCCGGCCGAGACCCTGGAGATCGTCCCGGGGGTGATCGTCACCCAGCACAGCGGCGACGGCAAAGCCAACCAATACTTCTTGCGCGGCTTCAACCTCGACCACGGCACGGATTTCTTCACGACGGTCAATGGCATGCCGGTCAATTTCCCCACCCACGCCCATGGTCAGGGCTATTCCGATCTGAACTTCCTCATCCCGGAGCTGGTGGAGCGGGTGCGCTACAAGAAGGGTCCCTACTCGGTCGAGGAAGGCGACTTCGCCGCTGCCGGCGCGGCCCACATCGAATACTTCCGCCGCCTGCCGGCCAGCTTCGCCGAGATCGGCGTGGGCGAGAACGGCTACCGACGCGGCTTGGTCGCGGGCTCGCCGCAGTTCGGCACCGGCAATCTGCTCTACGCCCTGGAATGGCAGGAAAACGACGGCCCCTGGACGGTGCCGGAGAACTACGGCCGCGTGAACGCCGTGCTGCGCTACAGCCAAGGCGTTTGGGACAACGGCTGGGCGCTGACAGCCATGGCCTATCGCGGGCAGTGGACGGCCACCGATCAGGTGGCGCGGCGAGCGCTGGACAGCGGACTGCTCGACCGCTACGGCTCGCTCGACGCCAGCTCCGGCGGCAAGACCCAGCGTTACAGCCTTTCGGGCGAGTGGGCCAGGCGCGACGCCGCCGGCCTCTCGCGCGCCAACGCCTACCTGGTCGACTACCGGCTCAACCTGTTTTCCAACTTCACCTATTTCCTGAGCGACCCGGTCAATGGCGACCAGTTTGAACAGGCCGACCGGCGCACCGTGTTTGGCGCCGCCGGAGCCCACACCTGGTACGGGAAACTGGCGGGCAGGGAAACCGATAACACCCTCGGCATCGTCGCGCGGCGCGATCACATCAAGCCGGTCGGACTGTATCTGACGTCGCAGCGCCAGCGGCTGACCACCATCCGCGAGGACCGCGTCACCCAGTCCAGCATCGGGCTGTACCTGCAGAACCAGACCCAATGGGCGGAGAAGTTGCGCACCGTCGCCGGCTGGCGCCACGACTTCTACCGCTTCGACGTCGCCAGCGACCGGGTCGAAAACTCCGGCAAGCGCAACGACCAAATCGGCGGCCCGAAGCTGGCACTGATTTTCGGCCCGTGGGCGAAGACCGAGTTCTACGCCAACTACGGCCGCGGCTTCCACAGCAACGACGCCCGCGGCGCCACCATCCGCGTCAATCCCGATCCGCGCGACCCGGGCTTCCTCGGCCCGGTGGATTCGGTTTCACCCCTGGTGCGCGCCAAGGGCTACGAACTGGGCCTGCGCAGCGTGCCGCTGCCCGGACTGCAGACCACGCTCGCGCTGTGGCGGCTGGACCTGGATTCGGAACTGCTCTTCGTCGGCGATGCCGGTACCACCGAGGCCAGCCGCCCGAGCAAACGCCTCGGCGTGGAGTGGGCGAACTTCTATCGGCCCTTGGAGTGGCTCACTCTCGATGCCGACGTATCCCTGTCCCGGGCGCGCTTCCGCGATGATGATCCGGCCGGCAGCCGCATCCCCGGCGCCGTCGAGCGGGTGGTTTCGGTCGGCGTCGGTATCGATGGGCGGGGACCCTGGTTCGGCGGTGTCCGGTTGCGCCACTTCGGCCCCCGACCGCTGATCGAGGACAACTCGGTGCGCTCGGCATCCTCGACGCTGGTCAATCTGCGTGTGGGCTACCGCCTGCAGCGCAACTGGCAGGCGACGCTGGATGTACTCAACCTGTTCGACCGCAAGGTGAGCGACATCGACTACTTCTACGCCTCCTGCCTGCGGCAGGAAGTGGCAGGCGCAGGCGTGGTACCGGAATGCGACGCCGGCGCCGCGGATCGTCCCGGCGTGTCCGACCTCCACACCCACCCGGCGGAGCCGCGCACCGTGCGCGTGAGTCTGCGGGCGACGTTCTGAGCATGGCTGCCAAGGCGCCGCGGACTTTGCCCTGGGCACTGCTTACGTCGGTGAGTCTGCACGCGCTCGCGGCGTCGTGGATTGGGCCGGTGGGCGTGCTTGCGGTCAATGACAGGGCGCACGTGCAGGCACTTGAGCTCGTGTTGCCGCCGCCGCGAGAGCGCGCAGCCGAAGCTCCCCGTGCCGACGCGCTAGCTGAGCAGCCCCGCGCCGTCGACAAATCCACCCCCATTGCGACGCCGCGGAAAGCGGTGCGCCAGGCGCAGCCGACGCGATCCATCCCCGTCCTTGCCGCGACGAACGCGCCAGGCATGGTTTTGCCAGCGACCGAGATGACGGAATCGCTGCCCGCGGCTGCCGAGACCTCATCGCCCGTTGCGGCATCGACCGTCGTTGCGGTGGCGCCGACGGCTGCTGCGGCGCCCATTTTTCCGCCCAGCTTTCACGCCGATTACCTCGACAACCCGAAACCGTCCTATCCGGCCGCGGCGCGGCGGCGCGGACTGCAGGGCGAAACGCGGTTGGAGGTTCTGGTGGCGGCGAACGGTCTACCCCAGGAAGTGAAGATCGCCCGCAGCTCCGGACACGAGGAACTGGACGAAGCGGCCCGGGTTGCTGTGAAGCACTGGCGGTTTGTACCCGCCCGCCGCGGCGAGGAGAAGGTGGACGGCTGGGTGGCGGTCCCGATTGCATTTCGCCTGGATCGGTGAGCAGCCCGGGATGGGGCCGAAATGCAGGTGGCCGCCATAGTTGACAAATTTGATCAACTAATCCGCACGCCGTGCTAGACTGGGATTCCACGCTCCAGGAGAGGCACGATGCCTAACCGTCTCGCCGACGAAACCTCGCCCTACCTCCAGCAGCATGCCGATAACCCCGTGGATTGGTTCCCCTGGGGTGAGGAAGCGCTTACGATGGCGCGCACCCAGGACAAACCAATCCTGTTGTCGATCGGCTATTCGGCCTGCCACTGGTGCCATGTGATGGCCCACGAGTCCTTCGAAGACGGGGAGGTGGCGGCGGTGATGAACCGGCTGTTCGTAAACATCAAAGTGGATCGCGAGGAGCGTCCGGACCTGGACCAGATCTACCAAACCGCTCACCAGATGCTCGCCCAGCGTCCTGGCGGCTGGCCGCTGACCATGTTCCTCACTGCCGATGGCGCGCCGTTTTTCGGCGGTACCTACTTCCCGAAATCCCCCCGCTACGGCCTGCCGGGTTTCCCGGAACTGCTCGATCGCGTGGCCGAGGTCTACCGCAACCGTCGCGCCGAAATCGCCCAGCAGAACGAGAGCCTGATCGCCACCCTGTCGCGCTCGACGCCCCAAGGCGGCACTCATCGGTCCAACTTTTCGGCGGCACCGCTGGAGGCCGCCGTGGACTTGCTGGTTGCCAACTTCGACAGCCGCTTCGGCGGCTTTGGCGCCGCTCCGAAGTTCCCCCATCCGACTGATTTGACGTTTCTGCTGCGTCGCTATGCTGCCAACGGCGACGGGCGCGCCCGGGAGATGGCGCTCACCACGCTGACGCGCATGGCCGAAGGCGGCATCTACGACCAGTTGGGCGGCGGCTTCTGTCGTTACAGCGTCGATGCGCAGTGGAGCATCCCCCACTTCGAGAAGATGCTCTACGACAATGGCCCGCTGCTGAGGCTCTACGCCGAGGCATGGGCGCTGACGGGCACGCCGCTGTTCGCCAAGGTGGCAGAGGAGACGGCCGGCTGGGTGATGCGTGAGATGCAGTCGCCCGAGGGCGGCTACTATTCCTCCCTGGACGCCGACTCGGAGCACGAGGAGGGGAAGTTCTACGTCTGGTCGCCGGCCGAGGTACGTGCCCTGCTGTCGGAGGAGGAATACGCAGTGCTGGCGCCGCACCACGGGCTCGACCGGCCGGCCAACTTCGAGGGCAGGCACTGGCATTTCCACGTCGCAGTGTCCGCCGAGGAAGTGGCGACAGCAGCAGGCGTGCCGCAAGCTGAATGTGAGCGCCTGCTGGCGTCCGCCCGCGCCAAGCTGCTTGCTGCCCGTGAGCAGCGCGTGCGGCCGGGTCGCGACGAGAAGATTCTTGCCAGCTGGAACGCCTTGATGATCGAAGGCATGGCACGTGCAGCGACAGTCTTCGACCGCGCCGACTGGCTGGCTTCGGCGCGGCGTGCCCGGGATTTCGCCCGCGCGCACCTGTGGCGCGCCGGCCGGTTGCTCGCCACCTGCAAGGACGGTCGCGCCCATCTCAATGCCTATCTCGATGACTACGCCTTCCTGCTCAACGCGCTGATCGAGCTGATGCAGGCAGAGTTCCGTCGCGACGACCTGGAATGGGCGGAAGACCTGGCGGAGGTGCTGCTGGAGCAGTTCGAGGACCGGACCGCCGGTGGGTTCTACTTCACCAGCCATGACCACGAGCGGCTCATCCACCGCACCAAACCGGGCTTCGACAATGCCACGCCCGGCGGCAATGCGGTGGCTGCCTTCGCCCTGCAGCGGCTCGGACATATTACCGGCGAGACGCGTTACCTGGACGCTGCCGAGCGTACACTGCAGCTCTACTACGCGCAGCTCGCGAGTCACCCTGGCGGCTCGGCGACGATGGCGCTGGCGCTGGACGAGTTGCTGGCCCCGCCGCGCCTGGTGATTCTGCGCGGCCCGGCGGAAGACACGCAAGCGTGGCGGCGGCGTCTGGCGCGGTATTACCTTCCGGACGTGCTGATGCTGCCCTTGTCGGGCGCACAGTCAGGTCTCCCGCCGGTGCTCGACAAACCTTATGGGTCGGCGGTCAACGCCTGGGTATGCTCTGGCGTTACATGTCTGGCGCCGATAGGCAAATGGTCGGAACTGGAGCGGATTCTCAAACCAGAGGCTTTAGAGTAGTATTCGCGCCTGTTTCACCACCCTACCCACACACCGAGGAGCGTTGATGAAATCTCTCGTTATTTCCGCCGTCGTGGCGGTCGGCATGGTCGGCGCAGCGCCGGCGTTTGCCAACCTGGAACTGGCCAAGGCCAAACAGTGCATGACCTGCCATGCGGTCGACAAGAAGCTGGTCGGTCCGTCGTATCAGGACGTTGCCAACAAATACAAAGGTCAGAAGGACGCGGAAGCGAAGCTCATCGACAAGGTGAAGAAAGGCGGCAGCGGTGCATGGGGCCAAGTGCCCATGCCGCCCAACCCGCAGGTTTCCGATGCCGATATCAAGACGCTCGTAAGCTGGATTCTCGGCGGCGGCAAGTAACGGCCCGCCGCGTTGTACGAAAAGCCAGCCGCTGCGGCTGGCTTTTTCCGTTTACCGGGCAGCGCATCGCGTGCCGGCCTTATTGACATCACCATGACCGGCGCGCACAATCCGCCGCGATTTCCGCCTCCCGTCCTTCCCCCTTGCAAGCCTTCCATTCATTCTCGGAGCAAAGACGATGAATATGCCGATGAAGACCTTGACGTTCTCGATTGCCGCTGCCGTTGCCCTTTTCGGCTGCGGCAAGAAGGAGGAACCGAAACCCCAGGCGGCCGCACCGGCCGCCGCACCGGCGGCGAAGCCCGAAGTCGTGGTCAGGATCGGTCACGTGGCACCGCTCACCGGCGGCATCGCCCACCTTGGCAAGGACAACGAAAACGGCGCCCGGCTGGCACTCGACGAGGCTAATGCCAAGGGAATGGAAATCGGCGGCGCCAAGGTGCGCTTCGAATTGGTTGCCGAGGATGATCAGGCGGATCCCAAGGTCGGAACCACGGTGGCACAGAAGCTCGTAGACGCCAAGGTGGCCGGCATCGTCGGCCACCTTAATTCTGGCACGACCATCCCTGCCTCGGCGATCTACAACCAGGCAGGTCTGCCCATGATCTCCGGTTCGGCCACCAATCCGAAACTAACCGAGCAGGGCTTCAAGAACATCTTCCGCACCGTCGGACGGGATGACCAGCAGGGACCGGCCGTCGCCAGCTATCTGATGGCGCAGTTCAAGCCGAAGACGATCGCCGTCATCGACGATGCCACGGCCTATGGCGAGGGGCTTGCCAACGAAGTCGAGAAGACGCTCAAGTCGAGTGGTGCCACGGTGCTGCCGCGGGAAAAGGGCACCGACAAGACCACGGACTGGAAGGCGGTGCTCACCAAGGTCAAGGGCAAGAAGCCGGACGCCGTTTTCTACGGCGGCATGGACGCGACAGGTGGCCCGCTGCTCAAGCAGGCGCGCGAGCTCGGCATCAAGGCGACGTTCGCCTACGGCGATGGCGCCTGCACAGACAAAATGCAGGAGCTGGCCGGCGAATCCGCCGAGGGGCTGATCTGCTCCCAGGCCGGTATCCCGGTGCAGGCGGCATCGAAAGCTTTCCTCGACAACTACAAGAAGCAGTTCAATATGGACCCGATTCTGTACGGCCCCTTCACCTATGACAGTGCCGGCCTCCTGATCGCGGCGATGAAGAAGGCCGAATCGACCGATCCGGCGAAGTATCTCCCCGCGCTGGCGACGATCAGTTATCAAGGCGCAAGCGGACGCATCGAGTTCGACGACAAAGGCGACCGAAAGGACGCCGAGATGACGATCTTCACCATGAAGGGCGGCAAGATCGAGCCGATCGCCATCGTCAAGAGCGGCAAGACCATGAGCGTCGACGACTACATGAAGTTGGCTGCGGGCGCTGCGACCGAGGCGATGGACGCGGCAAAAGACGCGGCCAAGGATGCGGCCAAGGCGGCGGGCGAGGCAGTGAAGGCGGCGACGCAGGCGGCAACGGCAGCGGGCGAAGCGGCCAAGGAAGCCGGCAAGGAAGGTGTAAAAGCAGCGGCTGACGCGGTCAAGGAAACCGCGGAGGCGGTCAAGGAGACGGCCGAGAAGGCAAAGGCCGCGGTCGAGAAGAAGTAGGCAAGCGCGCAGGCACGCACAGACGCGACGGCACCCTCGGGTGCCGTTTTGCTATCAGGCGATGGACATCCTACTGCAGCAGATAATCAACGGCCTGACTCTAGGCAGCATCTACGCCGTCGTCGCGCTCGGCTACACGATGGTCTACGGCATCATTCAGCTCATCAACTTCGCCCACGGTGAGGTCGTGATGGTTGGCGCGATGGTCGCCTTCACTGTCATCACGACGCTGGTTGGCGCGAACGTCGGTTTGCCGCCGCTGGCGATCGTCGTGCTGGGCGTGATCGCCGCCATCCCCGCCTGCATGGTTATCGGCTACCTGCTGGAGCGCATTGCCTACCGACCGCTGCGTCACGCGCCCCGCCTGGCACCGTTGATCACCGCCATCGGCATGTCGATCATCCTTCAGCACTTGGCGATGATGATCTGGAGCCGCGATCCGCGCGCCTTTCCCCAGATCATCCGCAATCCGGTGTTCGAGATCGCCGGGGCGACGATCACCGGCGTTCAGATCGCCATCATCATTATCTCCGTTGTCATGATGGCGGGCCTAACCCTGATGGTTTATCGTACCAAGCTCGGTGTGGCTATGCGCGCAACAGCGGAGAATGCGCAGGTGGCGGGATTGATGGGTATCGACATCGATCGCGTCATCGCCCTGACATTCGTGCTCGGCGCCGGGCTCGGTGCGGTTGCTGGCGTCATGGTCGGCACCTACTACGGCATTGCCCACTACACCATGGGTGCGACGCTGGGGCTGAAAGCCTTCTCGGCGGCGGTGCTCGGCGGCATCGGCAATCTGGCCGGCGCTATGCTCGGCGGCGTGCTGCTGGGGTTGGTTGAGGCGCTGGGCGCAGGGTATATCGGCGACCTCACCGACCTATGTCGCTTTCCCTTTCTCTCCGATGCCCTGACGCAGCGTTGCACTGCCGATCAGCATCTGATCCTCTTCGGCAGCAATTATCAGGACGTGTTCGCATTCTTGGTCCTCATCGCCGTGCTGGTGTTGCGTCCCTCGGGATTGCTCGGCGAGCGGGTCGGCGACAGGGCGTGAGGCGCGGCGTCGTGGTGGCGGGCATCGATCGGAAAAGGCAGCCGACGCTCTTCTGGGGCGGCGTGGCGTTGATCGCCGTGACGCTCGTCGCGCTGCCGTTTGCTCTTGCTGCCGTCGGCACCGCATGGGTGCGTATCACCAACCTGGCGATCCTTTTCGTCTTTCTGTCCCTCGGTCTGAACATCGTGGTCGGCTTTGCCGGCCTGCTCGACCTCGGCTATATCGCCTTCTACGCCGTCGGCGCTTATGCGTATGCGCTGCTTGCCTCGCCGCACTTCGGTCTGCACCTGCCGTTCTGGATTATTCTGCCAATCGGCGCGCTGCTGGCCTGCGTTTTCGGCGTGCTGCTCGGCGCGCCGACGCTCAAGCTGCGCGGCGATTATCTCGCTATTGTCACGCTGGGTTTCGGTGAGATCATCCGCATCTTTCTCAACAATCTGTCGCAGCCGTTCAACGTCACCAATGGTCCGCAGGGGATCACCCTGATCGATCCGTTTCGCATTGGCACGTTCTCGTTCAGTAACAAGGAAACGCTGCTCGGCTTGGACTTCAGCGGGCCGATCAAGTACTACTACCTGCTCCTGATGCTGCTGTTGCTCGTAATCGCTGTGAATCTGCGTCTGCAGAATTCGCGCATCGGCCGCGCCTGGGAAGCCATACGCGAGGACGAGGTTGCCGCGCGTGCCATTGGCATCAACACGCGCAACGTCAAGCTGCTCGCGTTCGCCATGGGCGCTTCCTTCGGCGGTATCGCCGGTGGTATGTTTTCGGCCATCCAGGGTTTCATCAGTCCGGAGAGCTTCGTTCTGGTGGAATCGATCATGGTGCTGGCAATGGTGGTTCTCGGCGGCATGGGCAACATCTGGGGCGTCATCCTCGGCGCCGTATTGCTTTCCTTCGTGCCCGAGATCCTGCGTTACACCGTCGAGCCGGTGCAGCGATCGTTGTTCGGGCGGCTGATTGTCGAACCCGAGGTAATTCGCATGCTGCTGTTCGGACTGGCGCTGGTGCTGATGATGCGCTATCGTCCGGCCGGTCTGTGGCCGTCGCGCGTGCGCAAGCGCGAACTTGCCGAGCATGACTGACGGGCCGACGGCGGACGTCCTGCTCGAAGCGCGCGGCATTTCGAAACGCTTCGGTGGTGTGCAGGCATTGGCCGACGTCGGATTTACCATCCTGCGCGGCGAGATCTATGGATTGATCGGCCCCAACGGCGCCGGCAAGACGTCGTTGTTCAATGTATTGACGGGACTTTACGCTGCGGACAGTGGTGAGATCAGTCTCGCTGGGCGGAGCTTGTCCGGGCTCAAGCCGAACCAGGTGGCCGAGCAGGGCATTGCCCGAACCTTCCAGAATCTTCGACTGTTCGGAAACCTGAGCGCGGTCGAAAACGTCATGATCGGTCGCCACGTGCGCACGCGTGCCGGTCCGTTCGGAGCCATCTTTCGAACGGCGAGCACGATGGCGGAGGAGCGCGCAACCGAGCGTCGCGCCCACGAGCTGCTCCACTACGTCGGCATTGGACGCAGGGCCGATACGCTGGCAAAGAACCTATCCTACGGCGACCAGCGGCGGCTTGAGATCGCGCGCGCGCTTGCGACCGAGCCGAAGCTGCTGGCGCTGGACGAGCCCGCCGCAGGCATGAACGCCACGGAAACGATGGCGCTGCGATCACTCATGGAATCGATCCGGGAGGGCGGGGTGACCATTCTGCTCATCGAACACGACGTTAAGCTAGTCATGGGTTTGTGCGATCGGGTCGCCGTGCTCGACTATGGCGTGAAGATTGCCGAGGGCGTGCCCGACGTCGTGCAGAAGGACGCGAAGGTGATCGAGGCCTATCTTGGCGGGGCACTGGCATGAGGCAGCCGTGCTCGAGGTAAGGGACTTGCATGTCGCCTATGGCGGTGTCCGGGCCGTCAAGGGCGTGAGCATGTCCATTGCGGAGGGAGAATTGGTCTGTCTGATCGGCGCCAATGGCGCCGGCAAGACGACCACGCTCAAGGCGCTGGCGCGCCTGGTCCCCGGCCAGGGCAGCGTGCGCTACCGCGGCGAGGAGATCTTGCACCGGCCTGCGCACCGCATGGTCGCTGACGGTCTGGCCCTGGTGCCGGAGGGGCGTGGCATCTTTGCCCGTCTCACGGTCGAAGAGAATCTGGCGATGGGTGCCTATTCCCGGGCTGACAACGCGCAGATCGCCGCGGATCTCAACCACGTTTTCGAACTGCTGCCGAGGCTGAAGGAGCGCGCGCGTCAGGTAGCCGGTACCCTTTCTGGCGGCGAGCAGCAGATGCTCGCCATCGGCCGTGCCCTGATGAGCCGGCCGCGCCTGCTACTGCTAGATGAGCCTTCCATGGGGCTGGCGCCGATCATGGTACGGAAGGTCTTCGAGGTGATCCGGTCGGTATCCGAAAAAGGCGTGACGATCCTGCTCGTGGAACAGAACGCGAAGCTGGCGCTCACGGTGGCGCAGCGTGGCTACGTCATGGAAAGCGGCGCCATCACGCTGAGCGATGACGCCAAGGCCCTACTCGATGATGAGCGGGTGCGCCAAGCGTATCTGGGAGAGTAGGACGCAGCTGCCGAGGTAGCCGCTCGTGGTCTTGTCGCAGGAGGTCAGTCGAACTGCAGGGCGTCGGCGAAGGCAAGCGCCGAAAGCTGCGCGCGGTTGACAGCCTCGGCAGTGAGCTGCAGAGTTTCTGCCTGCTTGGCGAGCCTGCCTACGTCGTTGCCTTCGCAGGCCTTCGCCAGCTCCAGGAACGGCGCGTAAATCCCTTCACCCTGCAACAGCGTCTCGGTGATCGGCTCCGGAAGATGCATCTGTTCGAGTATCTCGGCCATGGGGGCGCCAAGCAGCACATCGAGCACGGAAAACGCGCCGGTGATGAACAAATTGTCGAGATCGGATTTGTCGAAATAACTCTTGCCGGCCAGTTCCATCATCCGGCCGCGGGCGATCGATGCCTGCATCAGTCCGGGCGCCGAGGCGTCCTTGCTCGCCGTGACCAGCAACAGCGACAGCCAGCGATGGAGCTTCTCGTATCCGAGGATTGTCACCGCGTGTCGAAACGACTGGATTTCGCATGACAGTCCGAATCCGGCGGAGTTGATATAGCGCAGCAGCTTGAACGAGATGGCGACATCCTGCTTCAGGGCGGCTTCGATGTCCCGAACCTCGGCGTTGTTGCGCACCAGATTTAGCAGGCGCACGAGTTGCGCATGGGCGGGCGCCAACGGTTTCGGTTTGGCCGGCATGCTGTTGAGGAAGAACCAGCCGGCTGCGCCGTCGTAGTTGTTTTTGAGACAGTTTTCGAACGCCGTATTGTCAGGCGGGTTCTGTGCGATCACCAGACCCGGGGCCCCCTTCGTAGCCGGCGCGGCGAACTGCTGCACAAGTAGAAATCTGGCCTGGACGTTCTGCGGCAGAACAAGCTGCGGCGTGTAACCGCCGACACACAGGGGGACACCGTTCTCCTGCAAGGCGTGCATGAGCTCGACGGTGGGCGCGGCGCCGAGCTTGGCCGCTGGGATCTCGACCATGGCGTTCTCCGGCACCTGCCACTCAAGGAGCCCTGGATCGGGGGCGATTCCATTGAAGGCAACGAGGACCGTGCGTTCATTGGGCCACGCGTCCGCAAGGCGGTTGAGTTCCTGGCCGGCCGCCTTGGCCGGCGAATCGGCGCCTGGATCGACATGGACAACCAGGCGGGTGGCCGAGATCCGGCGCTGCCGGTTCAAAAGAGGTTCATGGCTGAGCAGCATAGCGCTGACTGTAACGGCCGCAAGGCGCGAATCTTTAGCCCCTGGACTCGCCGGGGCGCCAACCCGAGTACGTCAGCGCCCCTGTTTATGCGATGGTCGGCGCCGGATTGTCCCGCCGCGACAAGATCGCCTCTTTTGCCATACGGCGGATCACGACGCCGGCGTCGCATCTGCGGCGAAGGAGAATGCGTCTGCAAAGAATTCCTCCGGCGGCAGACCGCACTGCGTCGTGAAGTCGCGCTTGGCCGCCTCGACCATCGCCGGGGCACCGCACACATATGCCTGATGTCCCGACATGTCGGGGATATCCTCCATGGCTGCCCGGTGCACCAGGCCGGTGCGACCGTGCCAGCAATCCTCATGCTTGGGTTCGGACAGCACGGGAATAAATCGGAAGTCCGGCCGCTGTGCTTGCCATGCTTCGCCAAGTCCGGGCATGTAGAGGTCCGCCACGGATCGGACTCCCCAGTACAATGCCATCGGGATCTCGATTCGGTTGTGGATAGCATGGTCGATGATCGCCTTGATCGGTGCCAGACCCGTTCCCCCCGCAACGAGGACGATCGGCTTGCTGCTCCCTTCACGCAGATAAAATGCTCCGTGCGGTCCCTCGAAACGCAGAATGTCGCGCTCCTTCATTGTGCGGAACACGTGGTCTGTAAACTGCCCACCCGGGACGCGGCGGACATGCAATTGCAATAGCTCGTCGTCGTGCGGCGCATTCGCAAGAGAAAAACTGCGGCGCCGGCCATCCTTCAGCAGTATGTCAATGTACTGGCCGGCGAGAAACTGAAGACGCTCGTTCGCCGGCAACTTCAAGTACAGCACCATGACATCCACGGCCCGCTGCTCCATCTTCTGCACCCGGCAGGGCAGTGTCCTGACAGGTATGTCCTTGAGCGCGCTGATCTCGCGGCATTCAATTGTGATATCCGACAGCGGCTTGGCACAGCAGAACAGGGCCAGTCCGGACTCACGCTCTACGTCGCTGAGCGCGCCCGTCTGGTAAGCGCCATAGTCGACGCTGCCGGAAAGCACGCGCCCTTTGCAGGAGCCGCAGGCGCCATTGCGACATCCGTACGGAAGACTGATGCCGGCATCCAGCGCTGACTGCAGGATGCTTGCTTGAGGGTCCGCCTCGTAGGCGTGACCGCTAGGTAGGATGGTGATCTTCAACGCCATGGCGATCCCGCCGTGCGATAATGAATGCGTGCAAAGATTGCTGATTATCGGTTGCGGCGACGTGGCACGGCGCGCGCTGCCGTGGCTGACACGCCGCTACCGTGTCTACGGGGTGGTGCGTGTCGAGGGTGACAAAGCACCGCTGCGCGCACTGGGCGTGACGCCGATTCTCGCCGACCTCGATTGCGCCGCCAGCTTAAAGCGCATCGGGGGCATCGCGCAGCTGGTTTTGCATTTTGCGCCGCCGCCGGCGAGCGGAGTCCGGGACACTCGTACCCGCCATCTTCTTGCCGCCCTCGCGGCGGGCCGCATTCTACCACAGCGCATTTCCTACATTAGCACGACGGGGGTATACGGTGATTGCGGCGGCGCGCGCGCAGACGAAACGCGACCGCTCAATCCGACCACGTCGCGTGCCAAGCGGCGCATCGATGCCGAACGGGTATTGCGCCGATTTTGCATACGGCAAGGGGTGGCGCTGACGATCCTGCGCGCGCCGGGAATCTACGCTGCGAATCGGCTGCCGCTTGAGCGGTTGCGCCGCGCAGTCCCGGTTTTGGCAGCCGAGGAAGACGTGTACACCAATCACATCCACGCCGACGATCTGGCCCGGGGGGTTTGCCGGACGCTGACACGCGGCGGAAGCTGCCGCGTATTTAACGTCAGCGACGATTCTGAACTGCGCATGGGCGAGTATTTCGACCTCGTCGCCGACGCCTTCGATCTGGCGCGCCCGCCGCGCATGGCCCGCGCGCAGATGGAAGGCAACGTGTCGGTCACGAGCCTGTCTTTCATGGGAGAATCGCGCCGTCTGTCGAATCGACGCATGAAGGAAGAGCTAGGCGTGACTCTGCGTTACCCGACGGTGCTCTCCGGCATATCCGCTGCCCGCGAGGAATTCCTGGCCGAGAAATGGTAGCCATGCTTTGGGTCAAGTCTCTGCACATCGTATTCATGGTTACGTGGTTTGCGGGGTTGTTCTATCTGCCGCGACTCTTCGTGTACCACGCCATGAGCGAGGATGAGGTCAGTCGCGCCCGCTTCACGGTGATGGAGCGCAAGCTGTATTACGGCATCATGGCACCGGGCGGGATCCTGACCGTGGTTTTCGGGCTTTGGCTGTGGCTTGGCTTCCCTGATCAGCTCGCCGTGGGCGGTTGGTTGTATGCCAAACTGGCACTGGTGCTGATCCTGATCGGCTATCACCTCTACTGCGGTAGGTTGCTGAAGGATTTGGCTTTGGGCAGCAACGCGCGGTCCCACGTCTGGTTCCGCTGGTTCAATGAGTTCCCGGTACTCGTGCTCTTCGGTACCGTGTTCCTCGTCGTGCTGAAGCCGTTTTGATCATCGTCTGCTATTCCTGATGCCGGAGTTCTTCGCTACCTGTCCGCGCGGCATCGAGGCGCCACTCGCCGAAGAGCTGCGCTTGGCGGGCGCGGGCCCGGTTTCGATCGTTTCTGGCGGAGCGTCCTTTTCCGGCGACTGGGCGGTCGCCTACCGTGCCAATCTCCATAGCAGGATCGCCACGCGCATCCTGTGGCGCGTCGGCGAGGGTGCGTACCGGAGCGAGCACGACATCTATGAGCTAGTGCGTTCGCTGCCGTGGCCAGAGTGGTTCGATGTGGCGCGCACCTTGCGCGTGTATGTCACAGCAATTCGCAGCCCTCTGAAGAGCCTCGATTTTGTCACATTGCGTATCAAGGACGCTGTGTGCGACCGTTTCCGGTCTGACGGCGGTGCGCGGCCCAGCGTCGACACCGTTGCACCGGAGGTAAGGATTCACGCATTCCTGACCGCGGCAGACGTGATCCTCTATCTAGACACGTCAGGCGATCCGCTATACAAACGCGGCTTCAAGCGCGCGGCCGTCGAGGCGCCGGTGAAGGAGAATCTTGCCGCCGGCATTCTGAGCCTTACCGCCTGGACGCCGACTGAACCCCTGCTCGATCCAATGTGTGGCAGCGGCACGTTCGTCATCGAGGCGGCGCAAATTGCCCTCGACATTGCGCCCGGCCTTGGCCGGTCGTTCGGGTTCGAGAAGCTGCGGATATTCGACCGTTCGCTCTTGGCGCGCGTCAGGGCCGACGCCGCGATGCGTCAGCGCCCGATCGCGCCGCTGGCGATTTACGGCAGCGATCTGTACGGCGATCAGCTCAAGCAGGCGCGGCACAACGTGGCAGCGGCGGGTTTGACGCAGGTCGTGCACCTCAAGCAAGCGAACGTCCTCGAGTTGCCGCCACCTGCGGAGCGAGGGGTCATGGTTGCCAACCCGCCGTATGGCGTGCGCATGACCGGCAGTTTGAAACACGAGGAGTTCTACCGCAGTTTGGGCGACGCACTCAAGCGGAGATTCGCCGGTTGGCGTTGTTATCTGTTCTCCGCGGACCCTCAGCTACCGAGATCGATCGGACTGCGCGCCAGACGGAAAACGCCCCTTTACAACGGGGCGCTCGAATGCCGATTGTATGAATACGGGATCGTCGCCGGATCCATGCGCCGCGACAAAGCGACGCAATGCACGAAAGGCGCCTGACCGTTCGCCGGTCAGACGATGTCCAGATGTCCGATGCCCGCCGTCAGATCGCGGTCTTTCGACTCTTTGCCGTGCAGTTTGATCTGCAGTCGCAGATCGTTGACCGAGTCGGCGTTGCGCAGCGCATCCTCGTAGGTGATACGCCCGGCCTCGTACAGGTCGAACAGCGATTGGTCGAAAGTCTGCATGCCTAACTCGCGTGAGCGCTTCATGACTTCCTTGATCTCTCCAACCTCGCCCTTGAAGATAAGTTCCGAAATCAGCGGCGAGTTCAGCATCACCTCCACGGCGGGTACGCGACCCTTGCCGTCCTTGATCGGCAGCAGGCGCTGCGAGATCATGGCGCGCACGTTCAGGGACAGATCCATGAGCAACTGCTGGCGCCTTTCCTCGGGGAAGAAGTTGATAATGCGATCGATGGCCTGGTTTGTGCTGTTGGCGTGAAGCGTGGCTAGAGCGAGGTGACCGGTCTCAGCAAATGCGATCGCATAGTCCATCGTGTTGCGGTCGCGTATCTCCCCCATGAGAATGACGTCTGGCGCCTGTCGCAACGAGTTCTTCAGTGCAACTTCCCAGGAATCCGTATCCACGCCGATCTCGCGCTGCGTGACGATACAGTTCTTATGGTCGTGCACGTACTCGATCGGGTCCTCGACGGTGATGATATGGCCGTAGCTATTCTCGTTGCGATAGTCCACCATCGCCGCCAGCGATGTCGTCTTGCCTGTGCCCGTCCCGCCGACGAAGATCACCAGCCCGCGCTTTGTCATGGCGATATCCTTGAGCACGGGCGGCAACCCGAGCTCAGCGAACTTTGGAATCGTCATGTTGATCGTGCGCAGGACGACGCCGATGCGACCCTGCTGGACGAACGCATTTACGCGGAAACGACCGATCCCTGCCGGGCTGATGGCAAAATTGCACTCCTTGCTTGCTTCGAACTCGGCGGCCTGGCGATCATTCATGATCGACCGGGCAAGCTCGGCCGTGTGCTGTGCCGTAAGCACCTGATTCGACTGCGGGTTGATCTTCCCATCAATCTTGATCGCAGGCGGAAAGCCGGAGGTGATGAAGAGGTCCGAGCCCTTCTTGTTGACCATCAGTCGCAACAAGTCGTGCATGAATCTCAGTGCCTGATCGCGCTCCATGGTGTTCTCCTGCCTTTCGTTACGCCGCTGCTGCTGTGGCGACGCAACCCGGGACGAATCCGTCCCGCTCCGAGGGAATGGCGCGACTTGACGGCAAAGCAGCCACGCGCCCTGGCCGGAACGAGTATGCGAAACGGCAGGCGCCAATCATCGGCGTGGCCGTCAGCGCTGTTCGACTAGCCAACGAAATTGTCCTTGTTCTGAGCGCGCAGCCGAGCTTCGGCCGGCGCCACGATATTGCGCCTGACGAGATCGGCAAGACACTGATCGAGCGTCTGCATTCCGAAGTTCTGGCCGGTCTGGATCGCAGAGTACATCTGCGCGATCTTGTTTTCGCGAATGAGGTTGCGGATGGCCGGCGTGCCGATCATGATCTCGTGGGCGGCGACGCGTCCCTGACCGTCCTTAGTCTTCAACAGAGTCTGCGAAATTACCGCGCGCAAGCTCTCGGAAAGCATCGCCCGCACCATTTCCTTTTCCGCCGCCGGGAAGACGTCCACGATGCGGTCAATGGTCTTCGCCGCCGAGCTGGTATGGAGCGTGGCAAACACGAGGTGACCCGTCTCGGCTGCCGTAAGCGCGAGTCGGATCGTTTCGAGATCGCGCATCTCGCCCACCAGAATGACATCCGGGTCCTCACGCAACGCGCTGCGCAAGGCATTGCTGAAGGAAAGGGTGTGCGGGCCGACCTCGCGCTGATTGATCAGGCAGCGCTTGCTGGTGTGGACGAACTCAATCGGATCCTCGATGGTGAGGATATGCGCGTAAGTGTTCTCGTTGACGAAGTCGACCATTGCTCCAAGCGTTGTTGTCTTGCCGGAACCGGTCGGGCCCGTGACGAGCACGATACCGCGCGGCTGGCTGGCGATCTCCTTGAAGATTTTCGGCGCATCGAGCTCGTCAAGGGTGAGCACCTTCGTCGGAATGGTCCGGAATACCGCCCCCGCGCCGCGCTCTTGCACGAAGGCATTTACCCGAAAGCGCGCCAGATTTGGGACACCGAATGAGAAGTCGCACTCCAGGTGCTCCTCGTAAATCTTGCGCTGCATGTCGTTCATGATGTCATAGACCATGCCATGAACGTCTTTGTGCGCCATCGCTGGCAGATTGATGCGCCGAACGTCGCCATGCACCCGGATCATGGGCGGTAACCCGGCCGAGAGGTGCAGGTCGGACGCTTTGTTCTTAACGGCGAAGGCGAGCAGTTCGGTGATATCCATAGAAGCATCCCGGGACGCAGGGCACGGGGGCGCAGCCGTAAGGCCCGATGCTATACTGGCGCGGGTCTAGTTGGCGCCCTGCCTTAAAGCATTATGACAACAATCTTTGCCAACTTGCAAGCTGTGAAATCGCGGATTCTTGCGGCCGCGCTCAAGGCTGGCCGCGACCCGATGGACATACGCCTGCTCGCAGTCAGCAAGGCTTGGCCGGCGGGAGCCGTACGTGAGGCAGCCTCCGCCGGGCAGAGAGAGTTTGGCGAAAATTACGTCAGGGAGGCTGTGGAAAAGGTCACGTCGCTAGCTGATCTGCGTCTCGACTGGCATTTCATCGGACCGCTCCAGAGCAACAAGACACGCGCTGTGGCAGAGCACTTCGCCTGGGTGCACAGCATCGATCGACAGAAGATCGCCGAGCGGCTGTCCGAAGCACGAGGCGCTTCCCGGCCGCCGCTGCAGGTCTGCATTCAGATAAACGTCAGCGGTGAGCGCACGAAAGGGGGGGTTGCGGCGGAGGACCTTCCCTCGTTGGCGCAATCCGTTGCCGCGCTGCCCAATGTGACACTGCGGGGGTTAATGGCAATTCCCGAACCTTCCCAGGACATGGCTCTACTGCGCCGCAGATTCGCCACCGTGCGACGCCTGAAGGAGCAGCTTTGCCAAGCCGGGATGAACCTGGACACCCTGTCCATGGGCATGTCGGACGACCTGGAAGCGGCGATAATGGAAGGTGCCACAATCGTGCGCGTAGGCACGGCAATTTTCGGCCGTCGGCCCGGCTTGGGCGCAGGACTTGCGCAGTGACCGGCGACAAGGCGGTGGCGGGGAGCCCCGCAGCATGTCGTCCCCACGGTGTGGGCGACATCGAGCAGTCAAAGAGGGAAATGCATGAAAGTAACGTTTGTCGGCGGCGGCAACATGGCTACCGCCTTGATCGGAGGATTGCTGCAACGGGGCTTTACGAGCCAGGACCTGGTTGTCGTGGAAGTCCTTTCCGAGTCCCGCGAGCGCTTGAGCCGCGATTATGGCGTACTCTGCCGTACCTCGGCCGACCGTGCTGCACTGAACAGCGACGTCGTGGTGCTTGCCGTTAAGCCGCAACAGATGCGCGAGGCCGTTTCAGCGTTGCGGGGTTTCTTGAACAATCAACTCGTGGTCAGCATCGCCGCGGGCATACGGCTGGCAGACCTGTCGCGTTGGCTGGGCGGTTACCACTGTCTGGTGCGCGCAATGCCGAATACTCCCGCGCTGATCGGTGCCGGCATTGCTGGCCTCTTTGCCGATAAAAGCGTTGCTGCGGCGCAGCGTGCGGCTGCCGAACGCATCCTCTCAGCCGTGGGGCGCACGATGTGGATTGACGACGAGCAGCTGATGGATGCCGTCACGGCAGTCTCTGGTAGTGGTCCCGCATATGTTTTCTACTTCATCGAAGGGCTTGCCGCCGCCGCGCGGGAACTCGGGTTTACCGAGGGGCAGGCGCGCATGCTGGGTGTCGAGACGTTCCTAGGCGCGACGAAACTTGCCGCGGCCAGCGATGTGGATTTGAGTGTGCTGCGCCAGCGAGTGACATCAAAGGGCGGCACGACGGAAGCCGCGCTCAGCTCGCTCGAGGCCGACGGCATCCAGGCGGCAATAGTTAGGGCCGTCCATGCTGCGAATGTCCGTGGTCGCGAACTCGGCGACTCGCTGGGTAGGGATTGAAGCCATCTCGTAGAGCTGACGTCAGGACGCCGCTGCCGACATATCTCGACCAACTGTTGACAACCCACCCTACACCTGGCGCACCAATAAAACGATGCTCACCCAACTGATCCTGTTCATCCTCGATGCCGTGATCGGATTCTTTTCGATACTGCTCATTGCGCGTTTCATGATGCAATGGCAGCGCGTTTCGTTTCGCAATCAGCTCGGTGCGTTCATCGTTGCCGCAACCGATTGGGCGGTACTGCCAACGAGACGCGTCGTTCCCGGCCTGTTCGGGCTTGATCTCTCGAGCTTCGTGCTGGCGTGGCTTGCGCAGACTTTGCTGGTGCTCGTCGAGTTCTGGCTTCGCGACTTGCCGGTGGGCAATGCGCCCGGCGCGGCAGTGCTCGTCGTCGCCCTGCTTGGGGTGATCGCGACGATTAAGATGATGCTGTACGTGTTGATCGGTGCGGTGATCATTGCCGCCGTGTTGAGCTGGGTGAACCCGTATTCGCCCGTGGCACCGATTTTCAATGCGTTGACGCGGGCATTCCTCGCGCCCGTGCAGCGCGTCATTCCACCGATCGCCAATGTGGACCTCTCCCCACTCGTCCTGCTGCTGATTCTGCAGGTCATTCTGGTGCTGGTCGCCTACCTGCGGGCAAGCGTCGTGCAACTCCTTGCCTGAGTGGCTCCGTCCGCACATCCCTGGCTGCGGACTGACGCCGCGGGCAATTTGGTTCTCGCGCTGCACGTGCAGCCAAACGCGGCGCGAACGGCGATCGTCGGGCGCCACGGTGATGCACTTAAGGTGAAGCTGGCGGCCCCACCTGCGGACGGCAAAGCAAACGCCTGCCTGATGGAATATCTGGCCATCTTGCTGGATGTGCCGCGCGCGGACGTGACACTTATCGCCGGCGCAGCGTCGCGGCGCAAGCTCGTGCGCGTGACGGGAGCGGCGGTTTCCGCGCTGGAAGAACTCCGTCGACTTGGCGCCGACTAGGCTAGCGCGCCTCGTACACGACGTGTCCGTCCAGAAGCGTGTACCGAACCCGGCCGCTCAGCTCGAAGCCGAGAAACGGGGTGTTCTTGCCTTGGCTGCGCAGGGTCTCGCGCGTCACGCGCAGCGGCACGTGCGGGTCGAATATGCAGATGTCAGCGGCGCAGCCTACGGCCAGGCGACCGGCTTCCAGGCCTAGCATGGCCGCGGCATCAACCGTTACTCGGGACAGTGCCCGCGACAGCGGCGTGCCAGTCTCCGTTGCCCACTTCAGCGCGAGTGGCAGCAGCAACTCCACGCCCGTGGCACCGGGCTCGGCCTCCGCGAAAGGCAGCTGCTTGGCATCGTCGTCGACTGGTGTGTGATCGGAGCAGAGCGCCTCGATGCTCCCGTCCTTGAGGCCTTGGCGCAGAGCCTCGCGATCGGAAGTGGCACGTAGCGGCGGCTGGAGGTGACAGTTCGGGTTGAAGTCACCCACATCCATCTCCGATAGGTGGATGTGGTTGATCGACACATCGCACGTGACATCGATGCCGCGCTGGCGCGCGTCCTTGATCATGGCGAGACCCGCGGCGCTGGAAAGCCGGGTGATGTGGAGACGCGCACCCGTTGCCGCGGCAAGCTGCAGCAAGGCTGCGATGCGCACGGTTTCCGCACAGGACGGGATCGGGGCCAGGCCGAGGCGGCTTGCGACCTCGCCGTCATGGGCAACGCCGCTTTGTCCGAGGAACGGATCCTGCGGACACAGCCAGACGCGAAAACCGAAAGTCGCGGCGTATTGCAAGGCATGGAACAGCACCTTGGTGTCCACGATGGGGCGCATTGCCTGACCGAAGGCGATGCATCCTGCCTCGCGCAGCTCCGCCATCTCGGTGATGCGCTGGCCGGCGAGGCCGACCGTCAACGCACCGATGGGGTAAACGTGGGCGCGATTGAGGCTCTTCGCGCGATGCTTCAGCATCTCCACCAGCCCCGGTTCGTCCAGGGGTGGGTCCGTATCCGGAGGGCATGCCAGCGAAGTCACGCCGCCAGCGGCGGCAGCCTCCAGTTCGGATTCCAGCGTCGCCTTGTATTCGAAGCCCGGTTCACGCAGGCGAACGGCGATGTCAATGAGCCCCGGGCACAGGACCAGACCTTCGGCGTCGATCACGCGATTGGCGTGAAAGCCGTCAGGGCTGCGGCCAATGGCGACGATCCTGCCGGCGGCGATGCACACGTCCTGCCGGTCGTCCAAGCCGCTGGACGGGTCGATCACGCGCCCGTTCTTGATCTGGATCTTCATCGGCGATACCCGTCCGCTATGCGCCGGCCAGCATGCTCATCACCGCCATGCGCACGGCGATACCGAACGTTACCTGGGGCAGGATGACCGCGCGCGGCCCGTCCGCGACCGCGGAGTCGATTTCGATGCCGCGATTCATCGGCCCCGGGTGCATGACGATGGCGTCAGGCTTGGCGCACGCCAGCTTATCCTCGGTCAGGCCGAAGACCTTGAAATACTCCTGGGCGCTGGGCAGAAGCGCGCCTTGCATGCGCTCGTTCTGCAGCCGCAACATCATCACGACATCCACATCCTTCAACCCTGCACGCATGTCATGAAACACGCGCACGCCCAGTCGTTCGACGTGGCCAGGCAGCAGCGTCTTGGGCGCGATGACGCGCACTTCCGGTACGCCGAGGGTGGTCAAGGCATGGATCTGTGAGCGGGCAACCCGGGAATGAAGGATATCGCCGACGATGGCGACACGCAGGGCGGTGAAATCCTTCTTGTAGTGCCGGATGGTGTACACGTCCAGCAGGCCCTGGGTCGGATGCGCATGCCGTCCATCGCCGGCGTTGATGACATGGATATGGGGCGCGACATGCTGGGCAATCAGGTGCGCCGCGCCGCTCTGGGCGTGGCGCACGATGAACATGTCAGCCTGCATGGCGGACAGATTGTCCACCGTATCGAGCAGCGTCTCGCCCTTCGTCTGGGACGATGTGCTGATGTTGAGGTTGATGACATCGGCGGACAGCCGTTTCGCCGCGATTTCGAAGGTTGTGCGCGTGCGCGTGCTTGGCTCGAAAAAGAGGTTAAATACCGACTTGCCGCGCAGCAGCGGCACCTTTTTGATCTCCCGCTCCGCCACCGCGGTGAACGGCTCGGCCGTGTCGAGAATAGTGGCCAGAATGCTTCGCGGGAGCCCTTCGATGGTGAGCAAGTGACGTAGCTCGCCGTGTTTGTTCAATTGCAGGTTATGCATCGATCACGCGCAGGCTGAAGGAACCCGTGTCGTCACGCGCCAATTGCAGAGTCTGGTTGCGCCGCAGCGGCGCCGACAAGCACAACGCACAGAACTTTGGGCAGATCGGCAGTTCGCGCTCGCCGCGATCGATCAATACGGCGAGATCGATGCGCCCGGGCCGCCCATAGTCGAATAACTCGTTCATGGCGGCGCGGATCGTACGCCCGGTGTACAGGACGTCATCGACGATGATGATGCTGCGTCCCTCGACGTCAAAGGGGATGGACGAGGGCTTGACGCCGGGATGCAACCCCTTGCGGCTGTAGTCGTCGCGGTAGAACGAAATATCAATGGTCCCGAGCGGTTGGTTCAGTCCAAGCACGTTGTGCAGACGCTCAGCCAGCCACACGCCGCCGGTGTGGATCCCCACCAATGCTGTCTCCGGCGTGATGCAGCGGCGCATCTGCGACGCTAACTCGTCAACCAGGATTTCCGGGTCAGGCAGCTGCATTGAGGTAGTTCTGCAGGATGATTCGCGCCGATGTGGCGTCGAGCAGCGGTTTGCGCTGTCGCCAGTCGTGGCTGTGCTGGCGCAACTGTGTTTCCGCTTCGGCCGAGGTCATACGCTCGTCCACGAGGGTCACTGGCAAGCCGAAGCGGCCATGCAACTGGTTGGCGAAGCGCCGGCAGCGAGCCGTCATGTCCGTCGCCTGCCCGTCCAGGGAAAAGGGCAGACCAACCACCAGCAGCACCGGCTGCCACTGCGCGATTACATGCCCGATGGCGGCGAAGCGCGTCGCGTTGTCCCGGGCGTCGATGACGGTAAGCGGGCGCGCGCTACCGGCTACGGTCTCGCCGATGGCGATGCCAATGCGCCTAAGTCCGAAGTCGAATGCCAGCACTGTGCCTTCGGGCAAGCATGCCGATAGACGGTGGCTATGGCCTTCGGCGCGGCTTGGGGGCATCTGTGCCGCGCCGGGCTCAGGCATGTCCGGCGACCTCCGACAACTTGGCATAGTCGATGCCGAGCAACTGCATGGCGGCCGGCAATCGCTCCTCCGGTGGCAGGGTGAAGATGATCTCTTCATCTGCGGTGACGGTGAGCCAGGCGTTCTGCGACAGCTCGTATTCGAGTTGCCCGGCTGCCCACCCGGCATAACCCAGGGTAACGAGGATTTCCGATGGCTGTCCCGTGCTGCCCACCGACTGGAGGATATCCCGGGAGCTCGTCAGCCCTAGGTCGCTGCTCACGGTCAGCGTCGATTGCCAGCTGCCTAAGGGGCGATGCAAGACGAACCCACGATCGGTCTGTACCGGGCCACCGAAGTAAATCGGCATGCTCTGCAGGGCCGCCGCTTCGAGCGAGATCTGCACGCGATCGAACAGGGTGTTGAGCGTCATGTCGATCGGGCGGTTAACGATGATTCCCAGCGCGCCATGATCGTTGTGTTCGCAGATGAACGTCAGGGTGCGCGAAAAGTTCGGATCGACCATGTTCGGCATGGCGATCAGAAAATGGCGCGTAAGATTGACTTCCTGGCTGATCACGCTGCCATTGTAATCGCGTCGCGGGGGCGGCACAATTTTGCCTGCATCCCGCCCCGCGTCCGATCCTCCCCTGTCAGCAGCTCGCCGAACCGATGTCCGAATCTGCGCTCATGTGGTTTCGACGGGATTTGCGCACTGATGACAACGCGGCGCTCTATCACGCACTTAAGGCGTATGGGCAGGTGTATTGCGCGTTCGTCTTCGACACCGAGATTCTCGACGCATTGACCGAACGCGCCGACCGGCGTGTCGAGTTCATCTGGCAAAGCCTTCAGGAACTGGAGGCGCGGTTGCGCGAGTATGGCGGCGCCCTGATCGTTCGCCACGGCCCTGCCCGGGAGGAAATCGTGCGCCTGGCCGGGGAACTCGGTGTCGCCGCTGTGTTCGCCAATCGTGACTATGAGCCATCGGCGATGAATCGCGACGAAGAGGTGCGACGAGGGCTTGCCGTGCGCGGCGTGCCGGTCTTGGATTTCAAAGACCAAGTCATATTCGACGGCGCCGAGGTGCAGACCCGCGCCGGCGAGCCGTTTCGCGTCTTTACGCCCTACAAGAACGCCTGGCTGGCAAAGCTCGAACCGTACTACCTTCGCGCCTATCCGGTCCGGCGCTACGCCCGGCATCTGGCTCGGCCGGATACTACGTCCGGCATACCCTCCCTCGACGAGATGGGGTTCGAACCCGCCGGACTGTCCCGGATCGGCATTTCCTGTGGCATGTCCGGCGCGCGCCGGGCACTCGATGATTTCCTGACGCGCATCGATCGTTACCACGAGCGACGCGACTACCCGGCGCTGAAAGGTCCGTCCTACCTGTCGGTCCATCTGCGCTTCGGCACGATCTCGATTCGGGAAATCGTCGCCCAAGCCTACGGGCGCGCGGCCATGGCGGCAAGCAAGGGCGCCGAAGTCTGGCTCGGCGAGCTGATCTGGCGCGACTTCTATCAGATGATCCTGTCGCGCTTCCCGCATGTCGTCGATCACGCCTTTCGCCGGGAATATGACGGCATTCGGTTCGACGATCGACCCGAGTGGTTTGCTGCCTGGTGCCAGGGGCGCACCGGGTATCCGCTGGTGGACGCCGCCATGCGCCAGCTCAACCGGACCGGCTATATGCACAATCGACTGCGCATGCTAAGCGCCTCGTTCCTGGTGAAGGACCTGGGAATCGACTGGCGGCTGGGGGAGCGATATTTCGCGGCGCAGCTCAATGACTACGATCTCGCGGCCAACAACGGCGGCTGGCAGTGGGTCGCCTCTACTGGCTGCGATGCGCAGCCCTATTTTCGCGTCTTTAATCCCGTCACGCAGTCGCAGAAATTCGACCCGGAGGGTAGATTCATCCGGCGCTATGTTCCCGAACTGGCTGGCTGCGATGCCAGGCAGATCCACGCGCCGTGGCAGATGAGCGGCGCGGCGCAGGAGGCGGCGGGGGTACGAATCGGACGCGACTATCCTGCGCCGCTGGTGGACCATGCCGTGGCGCGCGAGCGCACGCTGGCGCGCTACGGTCGGCTCAAGCCTATTTCTTGACGAACTCGGCGATGTGCGCCAGCAGCTCTTCCTCTTGGTAGGGCTTGCCGAGGTAGTAGTTGACGCCGATCTCCCGGGCATAGGCGCGATGCTTCTCGGCAATGCGCGAGGTGATCATGATGATCGGCACATGAGCCAGGCGCGCATCGGCACGCACATTTCGCGTTAGATCGAAGCCGTCCATGCGCGGCATCTCGATGTCCACCAACATCACGTCGGGCACCACGTCCAGCAGTTGCTCGAGCGCGTCGACGCCGTCCTTGGCGGTCACAACGCGATAGCCTTCGCGCTCGAGCAGGCGGCCGGTGATCTTGCGCACCGTAAGCGAGTCGTCGACCACCATGATCGTTCCCGGCACAGCGAGCCCCGGTGCTTCCTCGGCAACGCGGGGCACGGGCGCGAGCACCGGGCGCGCCGCCGCCAGTTGTCTGCCGGCAAGGGCGACCGGGTTCAGGATCAGGACGATCTCGCCGTTTCCGAGCACGGTCGCGCCGGTAATGCCGACCACCCGTGCCAGCTGCGGGCCGATATTCTTGAGCACGACTTCCTGATTGCCACCCAGTTCGTCCACGTGCAGGGCGATGCGCTGCGCACCGCTGCGCAGGAGCAGAACCCAGGAGTAACGAGCGCCCTGCGGCAGGCTGTGGGAATCGCCGAGCAAGCGCGGCAGGTAGTGGTAGGGGTAGTTCGCACCCAGCCATTCCGCCTTGCCCTCGCGGACAATCTTGGCCAGCGCCTCCGCCTTCAGTTCCTGCACCTGCTCGACCATCGTTGACGGGATGGCGTAGGTCGCCGCCCCGGAACGCACCAGCAACGCCTGAGTCACCGCCAGGGTCTGCGGCAGATAGATGTGGAAGCGTGCGCCCTTGCGTCGTTCGGAAGTCACATCGATGCGGCCGCCGAGCGCCACCGTCTGGCTCTTGACGACGTCCATGCCGATGCCCCGGCCCGCTACTTCGGATAACTCCTCTGCCGTCGAGAACCCCGGCGCAAAGATGAACTCCGCCAGTGTACGCTCGTCGCGGGACTCGCCGTGGACGAGAAGACCCCGTTCAACAGCCTTGCGCTGAATGCCTTCGAAATCGAGTCCGGCGCCGTCGTCGGCTAGCTCGATCGCAACTTCAGTGCCCTCGATGGATACCTGGACCACGATCTGTCCGATCTCCGGCTTGCCCAAGGCGTGACGGATGGCGGTCGCCTCCAGGCCGTGGGAGATCGCGTTGCGCAACAGGTGTTCGAGTGGCGCGACCATCTTCTCCAGAACGCTGCGGTCCAGTTCCGCCTGACCGCCCCGGATGTCCAGGTTCGCCTTTTTGCCCAGTTCCTTCGCGGTCTGGCGAACGACCCGGTACAGTCGCTCGGCGATGCTGTTGAACGGTACCATGCGCACGCCCATCAGGGCCTGGGCAAGATCGCGATTGAGTCGGCCCTGGCTGACGAGGGCTGCGTCCGCCCCGTCAAGGTTGCGCAGCAGGTTGTGCTGGACGGTGCTCACGTCATTGACGCTCTCGGCCATCATCCGCGTCAATTCCTGTAGCCGCGTGAAGCGGTCGAACTCGAGCGGATCGAACTGGATGTTCGATTCCTCCGCCTGCGCCATGCGGGTTTGCATCTGGGTTTCCGCTTGGATCTCAAGCTCCCGCAGTTGCCGCCGCAGGCGAATGACGTTTTCCGTCAGATCGAGCAGAGAGGTGCGCAGCGTGCGCATTTCGCCTTCGATGCGCGCGCGTGCGATGCTCATCTCCCCCGCCTCATTAACGAAGCGATCGATCAGATCGGCGCGTACGCGCAGGGATGCGCGCTGCTGCGCGAGCTCAACCTCGCCTTCTTCGAGCAGGTTCGGCTGGGGCGCCACGGCTGGCGCCGCCGCGGGCCGCACGGCCAGGGCGGCGTTAGGTGCGGGCGCTGTCTCCGGGGCCGCAGTCATGGCGACCACGGCAGGCGTGGGTGTGCCGCGCGTGCGCAATTGTTCCAACATCTGCGTCACGCGATCGAATGACGTGTCGAACTCGTCGAGGAATACGGGGGTTACCCCGGCGCGCGACAAGGCGTCGTCGATGCGCGTTTCCATGCTGTGGACCAGTTCGCCCAGTCCCATTGCGCCGGCCATGCGCGCACTACCCTTGAGGGTATGCAGCAGCCGCGACAGGGCCTTCGGTGTTTCGGTCGTATTGGGATCGGCGTGCCACTGGCGCAACTCTGCACTGATCTCGCGCACTAGGTCCTGGGCTTCTTCGAGGAAGATGGGCAGCAACTGCTCGTCGATGTCGTCCTGCAAGCGCAGGACGCGCCGTTCCTCCGGCTCGGCGGGGGGCGGTGCCTTTGGCTTCGCCTCGGCCACCACCGCCGGCGCCTCCAGGACAGAAACTGACGCAGGCGTGAGTGCCGGCTCCGGAGGCGGCACGGCGGCAGATATCTCGGCCGGCACCTCGGGCGCAGTTGCCGAACTTGGTGCAACGATGAAGATCCTGTCCAGCCGCGCCACAATTTCCTCAGCGGGCTGGGGCGCACGCCTCTCGGCTACGGCGCCGACCATTGCTTCCAGGGACGAGGCGGCGGCATTCAGTGTCTCGGAATGGTCCGCACTGACTCCGGCGTTTGCCTCGGCCAATCGCGCCAGCGCCTGCTCCAGGCTTCGTGCCAGTTGCTTGACCGGTTCCAGACCGATCGTGCCGGCGATGCCACCAAGGGTATGGGCGGCTCGCAGCGTCGGCGGGGAAGGCAGCAACGCGGGATTGAGGTGGATGCGCGCGAGTTCGCGGCGCAGGGTTGCGACGTGGCTGCGCGCCTCGTTGACGAACATGTCGTACAGCCCGCGCGACAACGTCAGCTCGCCGAGGGCGACGGTCTCCTCGGCGGGCGCCGGCTCGGGTTCCAGGTGGATTTCCGCGCGTTCCTGTTCGTCGTTGGCTGCCAGAGCGGCCGCCGGAAGGAACTCTGCCGGTGGCGAAAGCGCCTCAGTGAGCAGGGGCACCTCCGTTACTGTCGCATCGATCAGTTCATCTATCTCGGACTGCTCTGTAACAGGCTGTGCCGGCGCTTCTTCCTCGACGGGCTGGAATTCCACGGTGGACGGTGCCTCGATCGCCGACGCCATTTCGGTTGGCGCGGCAGGCTCGGCAACGGTGATCGTTTCATCCACGGCAAGCACCACCGATTCGTCGCCCGCCTTGATGCGCTCGGCGAAGGCAAGCAACTCGGTGGCATCCATCCAGGCGCTGCCACCCGACTCGAGCTGGGCAACCCAGGCCGAGAACAGGCTATGGGCGTCGCCAATCAGTTTGTGCAGCGCCGGCGTCGCGTCCTTCTCCTGCTGCAGCCAGCGGTTCATCACCTGCTCGATGCCCCACGCTGCTTCGCCGAAATCCTTCAAACCGACCATGCGGCCGCTGCCTTTGAGGGTATGGAAGCCACGCCGGATCGTGGTCAGCGTCTCGATGCTGTGCGGCTCGCCGCGCGAGCGCTCGAGGTTCTCGCCGATACTGCCGAGCACTTCGTGCGCTTCGGCGATGAATATCTCGAGCAGCTCAGCATCGATCTCCTCGCTGCTCGACGCCGCCAGGCGGCTCGCTTCGGGCGAAGGTGCCGGCGCCGGGCCTGCCTCCGGAACGATGTTGGCTACGGCCTGCTCCAGCTCGCTGCTCGCGCCCGGTGCGGCCGCCAACGCGGCAAGGGCGTCGCGCGCTTGCTGCTCCAGCTTGGCGTCGGCCAGCAGGCTGGCGTCCTGCCGGATCGTTTCCAGGCTTTGCTTGAGCTCGCGGCGCAGCGTGTCGTCTTCGGGCTTGTCTTTCAACGCCTCGACGAGCGCCTGCGTATCCCGCCGCTGATGCTCGAGTTCCTGCTCCACCGTGGCTGCCTGGACGGCAGGTTCCTCGACCTCAGCCTCGATCGTCTTTGGCTGCGGCTGCAGCAACGCGTTGAGGTCGGCGCGGCCGTGTTGCAGGGCTTCGACGAAGAACCCGAGGGCCGATAGCTTGTGGGCAACGTCCTCGAACTGATCGGAGGGCACGCCCTCGCCGCTGGCGAAGCGGGCAATCTGGGCTTCGCACTCGCGCAGGACACCGACGGCACCATCCTGGTTGAGCATGGTGAGCGCCCCCTTGACCTGCCGCAGCGGCGTCGCCAGTTGATTCAGTTCGGCATGCCTGCCGTTGTCGCGGAAAAAGGCGTCGAGCGATTGTTCGATTTGCGCCAGATTGGTCTGGATCTCGCGCGCCACTTGGCTCATGAGCAGCCGTTCCTGGGCACGGCGCGAGATCTCACCAAGCAGTGGGGCTTCCAGCGGAGTCAGCCGCTCACCTTCGCGGAGTCTGGCCAGGCGTCCGGCCATCGTGTCGGCCTGATTGACGGTCTGGTCGTCGCGCTGTTCGAAGTTTTCCGCGATGTTTTCGACCAGCAGCAGGGAGGTCGCCACCTCCATTGCCACAGCCTCATTGTGCTGCAGAGGGTCTTTGCGCAGCCATTGCGCCACTTGATGGACCGCCACCGCCAGTTGCGTCAGCCGCGGCTCGTGCAATGCCTGGACCCGACTGGCCAGTACGCCTGCCTGATCTTCGAACTGTGGCAAACCGACTGCCGCGCCGGCGCAGAATCGGTCCCACGCCTCTTTGGCCGCGGCGAGAGTCTCGCGCAGCTCTCGCACCTGGGAAGCGCTCAGGGCCTTGTCCGCATCGCCGGGCGCGGCCTTGGGCAGAAGCCCTTCGAGGCGGTAAACGTCCTGGACTCGGCGCACCTGTTCGCTGCCGCCTTCGGCGATGGCGACGTAATAGAGGACATCACGCGTCAGCCGCTCGGCGACGGTGCGTGAGCCTTCGACTAGGCGCCGCATCTGGGCGTCGATACGCGCGCACAGACGCTTCACGCCGACGTCCAGGGGGATCACCCGCTCGGACAGCGCGTCGAGAAAGCCTAGCGTGATCCACCAGAAGGCGCGCGCGGTCGGCAAGTCTTGCGTGCACTCGATTGCCGCCACGGCTCGCCGCATGTCGGCGAGTCCTGCCGTGCCATCGGTCGCCCGCAGCCATTGCAGGAAGCCACGTTCAAACCGTGTCCTCTCGATCCGCAAGTGCTGCCGCAGCTGGTGTGGCGCCAACGGCTTGGACTCGGCCTCGCGCTTGGGCGGCCGCAGTGACAGGTCTGGAAAGAAAAGATCGCTCGGACTGACTTGCACCTGCCCACGCGCGCGCTGCAACTGCTCATACACAGGGTACAGCTTCAACGGCTGATTTGGCCCGCCGGCAACAAGTTCGTCGAGGAACTGCCGGATCGTCGCGAGCACGCGCTGACACAACTCGACGTCGGTGTCGGCCATCGACTCGCTGCGCTCGCGCTCGGCGATGAACAGCTCCAGGGTTTCGGCAACATGGGTGACGCCGTCGAGTCCGACGATCGCCAGGGCGCCGCGCGCCTGGTGCAAATGGGTGTGGGCGAAACGCAGTTGCGCCGTTTCCGTGGGCGAGGCGGCAAACCGGGTCAGTGCGTCACTCGTACGGGCAAAGGCGAGGTCGATTTCCCCCTTCACCCAGATGAGGGGACCGAGGTCGATGTCAGCCGCGAAGCTCATGAATGCTCGCAATCAATCAGAATGCCTAAAACGCCTCAGACCTTGAACCCGGACACCGAACCCTTGAGTTCGCTCGCCAGGTCTGCCAGTTCGCCAATGGAGATCGCTGTTTCTTTGGTGCCTGCCGTTGTGCGCTCGGTGACGCGCAAGATCCCCTTCATGCTCTCGGCCACGTGTGTTGCGGACGCGGCTTGCTTTTGGGTGGCGGTGGAAATCGAATCGATCAGCTGGGACAGGTTGCTCGACACAGCCGAGATCTCGGCCAGAGCCTGACCGGCAGCATCGGACAGCTTGGTCCCTTCGACCACGCCGCGGGTACTGTTTTCCATCGCGCTGACGGCGTCTTGCGTGTCGGTCTGAATGGTCTTAACGATGGCGGCAATCTGCTTTGTGGCTTCTGCGGAACGCTCCGCGAGTCGTTGTACCTCTTCCGCAACGACCGTGAAACCGCGGCCGGCTTCGCCGGCGGAAGCGGCCTGGATCGCCGCGTTCAGCGCCAACACGTTGGTCTGTTCGGTAATGTCCGAGATCAGTTCCACGATTTCACCGATCTCCTGGGACGACTCACCCAGTCGCTTGATACGCTTTGACGTTTCCTGGATTTGGTCGCGGATCTCGTTCATGCCCTTGATGGAGTTCTCCACCGCCGACGATCCTTTCTTCGCTGCTTCGAGCGACTGCCGCGCGACCTGGGCCGATTGAGCGGCGCTCGTCGAAACCTGATTCATCGACTGGGCCATGACTAGAACCGCATGACCGGCTTCCTGAATCTCCCGTGACTGCCGCTCCGATGCCGCGAGCAGTTCGGCTGACGTCTTCTGCGCTGATTGCGTGGCGCTGGATACGCGTGTGGCGGCGTCGTTGATCCGCTTGACCAGCACGGACAGCTCCTCCACGGTGTAGTTCACCGAGTCGGCGATGGCGCCGGTGATGTCCTCGGTCACCGTCGCGCGCACCGACAGGTCGCCGTCGGCCAGATCGCCCATTTCGTTCATCAGGCGCAAAATGGCTTGTTGTGTCGCTTCCTTTTCGCCTTCGGCAATCCGACGCTGGTGTTCGGCCGCTTCGCGCCGCCGCGAGGCGTCATCGTTCTGTACCTTGGCCATCAACCCTAGGGTCAGCAGACTCAACACGCCCAGCGCGATGATGGCGACGGTCATGGCGGTACGTCCTTGCAACGACTCGTCGTAGGCGGCGCTCAGCTTGTCACTGGCCTCGAGCAACGCGCCACTGTCACGGAAGATGCGTCCTCCCGCCTGCTTGGCCTGGACGAGGTTCGCCATGTTGCTCAGCACGCCCGAGATCGCGCTCTGGTACTCCTTGAAGGAGGCGTCGAGTTCCGCCAGCCGCTGCTTCGTGTCGGCGTCGTTGGCCGCGGCAATGCGCAGCGTTTCTGATCCCTTGGTCAGCGCCGTCAAACCGTCACGGAAGGCATTCGTGTCCTTGCCCAGCAGGAATGCCGCCTCCGGATCAATGGCATCAGCGACCAGCAGCGCGTTTGCGTTCTTGGCAATACGCTGCGACAACATGACCAGCTGGCCGGCCGCGGCGATTTCTCTCGGCGAGCCGCCAGTCTGTAGCTTCAGGGCGGTAACCTGTTCGGAGAGCTCGAGCAGTTGCGGGTTCTTTTGAGTAATCTCCGATACCGCCTTGCCCAGGGCGACGAGGTTCTTCTCCTGCTGCAGTACGATGCTGGCGTTCTTCTCGGTCTTCTCCCACTCGCTGATCAGTGCTTGCAATGCCGGCTGGGTCGGCTCTGGGCTGACGGGCACGGCCACGTCGCCGACCTGGCCGCCCTTCGACAGCGAATCCAGCAGACCGGTAAACGTGTCACGTCCCTCGATCAGTTCCTTGAAAGCCGGGGATTGCCCCTGGAGCGCGAGTTGGGCAGATTTGGCAATGCGCTGCGACAGCATGCGCATCTGGCCGGCGGCTGACACGTACGCCGTGCCATGGGTGGCGGCACGGTTGTTGATCCAGACGAAGAACGCGGCCCACACCAGGAAGAAGACAAGCAAAATGCCCAGGATCTGCATCTGCTGGACGGCTGGCTTGCTGCCGATGAACGGCAGTCCGGCTGGGGACCTCGGGGCTGCGTTCGGCGCGCCCTCGATGATGGTGGTCGGCCCACCGGCGGCACTGTCGGCATCGGCGGCCGCTTTGCTGCCTGCAAATTTGAATGGCATGTCCATGCTCCACACTAACGTCAATTGCCGGCCGCCAACCTCAATGGATACCGGCCGGTCATACTCCGATTTCGAGGAACTGCGGCTGAGCGAGGAGATTCCTCAGTCGCAGCATCTTCCAGGTGCGCCCCTGGGGGTCGGCGAACTGCTCCCCGACCCAGGGACGGGCATCTGGCTCCCGCGCTTGCACTTCGAGTTCATCAGGGTTCTTCAGCCCCAGCGCGCGACTGACTAGCAGTGCGCTGTTGATACCAAACCGGCTGCCGACCAACAGCAGACGGTTGTCACTCGCTGGTACGATCGGCTCGCCGCCCTGGAAGGCAGAGAAGTCGATCACGGAATAAAGCGTGCCGCGAATGTTGGCGATGCCGCTGAACCACGAGGATGTGAGCGGCACCGGCGTGAGCGTGGGCAGAGGCACGACTTCGCCCGAGTCCGCGAGGTCGAGCAACCAGTATTCACGCCCGGCCTGTACGCCCAACAACGCGCGTGACGTTTCGCCGCGTCGGGCGCTAGTCAGGCGCTCGACCAGGCTCTGCTGGAACTCACGTAGGCTGATTCGCTTTGCCATGGGTATGCGCGCATTCAGCCCAGAGCGGCGATCTTCTCCAACAGCTTGCTGCGGTCGATCGGTTTCACCATGTAGTCCAGGGCGCCTTGGCGCATGCCCCAGATCTTGTCGGTCTCCTGGCCCTTGCTGGTGCACATGATCACCGGAATATGACGCGTCGAGTCATCGCGGGTGATGGTGCGTGTAGCCTGGTAGCCATTGATGCCGGGCATGACGACGTCCATCAGTATCAAGTCCGGCTGCTCCGACTTCGCCTTGGTGATGCCTTCCTCCCCGGTTTCGGCTGTGATGACGTAAAACCCGTTCTTGGTCAGGAACTCGTTCAGTGCAAAACGCTCTGTTGGGGAATCCTCGACTAGGAGAATCTTGTGTATCGACATGGTTTTTCCTTTTGAATCAGGCAGTGCGCTGCCCGGTATGGGTGGCGACTGTTCTAAGCAGGCTGTCTTTCGTAAACGGCTTGGTCAGGTACTCGTCGGAACCGACCATCCGGCCGCGCGCCCGGTCAAACAAGCCGTCCTTGCTCGACAGCATGATGACCGGCGTCGTGCCGAAGCGCGGATTCTTCTTGATCAGCGCGCACGTCTGGTAACCGTCCAGGCGCGGCATCATGATGTCGACGAAAATGATGTCGGGATGATGGTCGGCAATCTTTGCCAAGGCATCGAACCCGTCCTCGGCAAGGACGACTTGACAACCGGATTGGACGAGAAAGATTTCGGCGCTGCGGCGGATGGTGTTGCTATCGTCAATCACCATGACCTTCACGCCGTTGAGGTTGACGGGCTCCCCCACTGTCTTGTCTCCCCTGCCTGCCAGGCAGCGCCCTGTAAGGGCGTCAATGTCTTTCTAGGCAGAAAACTCGCGCACTATAGCGCAAAAAAGCACGCAAAAATCGTGAATTCCAACACGCTGCCTTCGTGCCCGCCAACCTAGGGCGCGAAGCGCATCAGCTTAAACTTCCACGACCTCGAAATCTTCCTTGCGCGCGCCGCACTCCGGGCAGGTCCAATTCGGCGGGATGTCATCCCATCTGGTTCCCGGCGCGATTCCCTCGTCGGGAATGCCGGCAGCTTCGTCATAGATGAAGCCGCAGATCAGGCACATATACGTCTTGTACGGCGCATCGACCTTCGAACCCATGGGAAGTCGTTCTTTTTAAGTTAAAATTCGACGCATCTTACCGCAACTGAATCGCGCCGCGCCAGCCAACGAGCCCGACTGTTCCCGGCCGGGCGCCGCCGTCCATCAGACATGGAACACGACGCCCGGGATCTGCCGCCCATCGTACTGAGCTTCGCCGCCTCCGATCCGTCTGGCGGTGCAGGAATCCAGGCCGACATCATGACCCTGTCCAGCATGGGTTGCCACGCGCTTTCAGTATTAACGGCGGTTACTGTGCAAGATTCAGTGGGAATTGAGGGAATTTTTTCCATCGAGGCAGATTGGGTATCCGATCAGGCGCGGGCGTTGCTGGAAGACATGCCGGTCGCAGCGTTCAAAATCGGGTTGTTGGGCAGCGTCGAGAACATCGCGGCGATCGCCGAAGTTGTCGCCGATTATCCGGGCATACCCTTGGTGCTGGATCCCGTGCTCGCTTCGGGCCGCGGCGACGAATTGGCGAGCGAGGACATGCTCGCGGCGATGCGCGAGCTTCTCCTGCCGCAGACCACCATTCTCACGCCCAACAGCATGGAGGCGCGCCGCCTCGCCGCCGACGACGGCGATGACGACGATGAACCGGATCTCGACGAGTGCGCCCGCCGGCTGATCGCCGCAGGTGCCGAATATGTTCTCGTCACCGGAACCCACGAGAATACCCCGAAGGTGATCAATATCCTCGTAGGCGAGCAGGGGCGCGTGCGCGTTGATGCCTGGGAACGGCTTCCCGGTAGTTATCACGGCTCCGGCTGCACGCTCGCCTCCGCCATTGCCGCGAATCTTGCCCACGGCCTTGATGTCGTTGAGTCGGTGAAGGACGCCCAGGATTACACTTGGCATGCCTTGGCCAGCGGCTTCCGCCCGGGTATGGGCCAGTTCATTCCCGACCGCTTCTTTTGGGCGCGCGAGCAAGATGACGAGACCTGAAGCGCTCCGGGGCTTGTACGCCATTACGCCGGATACGGCAGACACGGGTCACCTGATCGTGCTCGTGCGGCAAGCGCTGCGAGGCGGCGTGCGCCTGGTCCAGTATCGCAACAAAGCGGCCGATCCGGCTTTGCGCCGACTCCAGGCGCAGGCGCTGCTCGCGTTATGTCGCGACCTTGGCGTTGTGCTTATCATCAATGACGACCTGGATTTGGCACTGGAGGTCGACGCCGACGGTGTGCACTTGGGCCGGGACGATGGTGCAATCGCGGCGGCCCGTAGCCGCCTGGGCGATGGGCGCATGCTGGGGGTTTCGTGCTACGACCAACTGCAGCGGGCGCGCGAGGCGGCCGGAGAAGGAGCTGACTACGTGGCATTCGGAAGCGTTTTCGCCTCGCCGAGCAAGCCCGGCGCCGTCCGATCCCCTCTTGCCCTACTGACTGAGGCAAAGCGCGAGCTCGGGCTGCCGGTCGCCGCGATCGGCGGCATCACGGTTGACAGTGCGCCCGCGGTCATCGCAGCCGGCGCCGACCTGCTCGCTGTCATCTCGGACTTGTTCGACGCGCCGGATGTTGCGGACCGCGCTCGCGCCTACGGGCGTCTCTTTTCCGAAACAGTGGATTCCCGATGAATACGAGAAACGAACAGCTTTTCGCCCGCGCCCAGGCAAGCATTCCGGGCGGCGTGAATTCCCCGGTGCGTGCTTTCCGTTCGGTTGGCGGCTGCCCGCGCTTCTTCGTCGCTGGCGAGGGCGCCCGTGTACGCGATGCCGACGGCCGGCAATACATCGACTATGTCGGTTCTTGGGGACCGTTGATCGTCGGCCATGCCCATCCCGATGTCGTGCGTGCCGTGCAGGAGGTCGCGGCGCTCGGGCTGTCGTTCGGTGCGCCGACCGAGCGCGAGATCGAGATGGCGGAGCAGATCCGCAGTATTCTGCCCAGCATCGAGCTAGTCCGCTTGGTGAGCTCCGGCACCGAGGCGACCATGAGCGCGATCCGCTTGGCTCGCGGGTTCACCGGCCGCGATGCCATTGTCAAATTTGAAGGATGCTATCACGGCCACGCCGACAGTCTGCTGGTGAAGGCGGGCTCCGGCGCTCTCACCTTCGGCCAGCCAAGCTCGGGCGGCGTGCCGGCGGATTTGGCTGCCCACACCATCGTTCTCGACTTCAACGACACCGGGCAACTCGAGACGACTTTTGCGACCAAAGGCGCGACCATTGCCGCAGTCATCGTCGAACCGGTGGTCGGCAACATGAACCTGATCATGCCCTCGCAGGAATTCCTCATGGCCCTGCGCCGCCTGTGCAGCGAGCATGGCACTGTACTGATTTTCGACGAGGTGATGACCGGATTTCGCGTCGGGCTCACGGGCGCCCAAGGACTCTTCGGCATCGTTCCGGATCTGACCACGCTGGGCAAGGTGATTGGCGGGGGTATGCCGCTCGGAGCGTTCGGCGGACGGCGCGACATAATGGAGAGAATCGCACCATTGGGGTCGGTCTACCAGGCTGGTACGCTGTCGGGCAATCCGGTGGCCGTTGCGGCGGGGCTGGCGACGCTGCGCCTGATCCGGTCACCCGGCTTCTACGACCGCCTCGCCGCGACCACGAGAAGCCTGACGGACGGGCTCGCCGCTGCCGCCCGGAAGCATGGTGTTGCCTTCAGCGCGCAGAGCGTGGGCGGCATGTTCGGGCTTTACTTCCGCGGCACACCTCCGTCCAGCTACGCCCAAGTGATGGAGTGCGACAAGGCGGTTTTCAATCGCTTTTTCCACGCCATGCTTGAGCAGGGTGTGTATTTTGCCCCGTCGGCGTACGAGGCCGGATTCGTCTCAGCCGCGCACAGCGACGCGGATATCGCGGCGACGCTGGCTGCGGCCGATGCGGTCTTCGCTGGGCTCGCTGACGGTTCCTAAAGTGCGGCCGGACGCGCTTCGCTTCGAAGACACGAGTCTGGGCGCGCTCGCCACGCGAGCCCTTCGGCGGGACTCGCTACGCCTCAAGCGCAAAGGGCGCCAAAATGAACCTGATTACCAATGAACCTCAGCCAACTTTACGAGCCGGTAGGGCATAGGCGGGGTGTGCGCGGCGGCGGTGGCCAGCCGCGCGAGCATGCCCGCCAGGTCGTATCGTCGGTTGAAGCGATAGCTGAACTCAGCCAGGTAGCGCGGCAGATGCTTCCCCTGGATCGCGTGGTAAGTGCCGTGGATCGCGTTCTTCACATTGCCGAGCACGGTATCGACCCAGTTGAGCACCTGCCGGCGCCGGGCGATGCCCGGCCCGCTCATGACGGTGGGCGCGTGCTGGCAACCGGCTGCGGCTACGGCGCTAAAGCAAGCCAGACCGTCAGAGTGCACCGCCGTGCCGGCGGCAAGCTTGGCGCGGCTCCAGCGGGCGATCTCCTTCGAGCGAAAGCCCTTGATCCGATTGAGGCTCATCGTGTGCGGGCGCCCTTCGTCGTCGGTTTGCACCGCCGCCACGAACGGCGTCTTGCCACGCGTGCCGCGCCCACGCTTGTAGCCGCGGCGCCGACCGCCCCAGTAGGCGTCGTCGATCTGCACCAGGCCGGCCAACTGCCGGGCGCTCTCGCGTTCCAACATCGCCTGCATGAGCTTGTGCTTCATGAGCCAGGCGCTGTTCTGGGAGATGCCCAATTGGCGCGACAGTTCCAAGGACGAGATGCCGTTCTTGGCCTGGGTGATGAGATGCATGGCCAGGAACCAGACGTTGAGCGCGAGCTTGGAGCCAGCGAAAACGGTGCCGGCGCTCACGGAAGTCTGCCGCCCGCAAGCGTTGCACTGGAACAAGCGACGGGTGTTGATCGCGCAGTAGCCCCTGTGGCCGCACTCGGGGCAGACGAAGCCCTGCGGCCAGCGCCAGGCAAACAGCGCCTGCTCGCACTGCTCGGCCGTTCCGTATCTCGCCATGAATTCGCGCAAACTCATGCTCCGCTGAAATTGCACCTTGTTCTTCGGCATCGCTTATCTCCTTGGAAAATCAAGCGATGCCAGTATGCGCACCCTACTGGCTCACCAACTGAGCCTCATTGGTAATCAGGAAAATGAAAGTGAAAGGCGCGCTGGCGCGCGCCTTGGGAGAGACAACCATGTCTTGGGGGAGTCGCGCCACACCCGTCGCCGCCCGGATCTTAGTTGTTATCTCCGTGGCTGACCTGCCTCCTGCGCTGGCTGCTTTTCTTTTTGCCAGCCGAACAGCGAGTGGGTGCGCGCGTCAGGGCGTACGATATCCGCGCCACACCGGCATGTAAATCATCCCTAGTGCTTAGCCACAAGGTTGAAGTCGACCGCATCGCGTCTCGAACCTTACGCCCCTGTCAGAGCAGGAACAAAGTGGCGAGTCCGAGGAAAATGAAGAATCCGCCACTGTCGGTAACGGCGGTGATCATCACGCTCGATCCAATTGCCGGATCGCGGCCAAGCTTCTGCATGGTCATCGGAATCGCGACGCCGACGGTGGCGGCGAGCATGAGGTTGAGCGTCATTGCCGTTGTCATCACGACGCCAAGAGAGATGCTGCTGTAGAGATACCAGGCGATCAGGCCGAGCAGCCCGCCCCAAAGCAGACCGTTGAGGGCAGCGACCCCGAGCTCCTTGCGGTACAACTTGCGCGTTGCGTCCGGCTGTACTTGGCCGAGGGCGATGGCGCGCACGATCATCGTAATCGTCTGGTTGCCCGAATTGCCGCCGATGCCGGCGACGATGGGCATCAGCGCTGCCAGCGCCACCAGCTTTTCGATGGAACCCTCGAACGCACCGATCACGCGCGAGGCGACGAACGCCGTGACCAGGTTGATAGCCAGCCACGCCCAGCGGTTGCGCACCGAATTCCAAACCGATGCAAAGATGTCCTCCTCCTCGCGCAGACCGGCCTTCGACAACGCTTCGGCTTCGGACTTTTCGCGAATGAAGTCCACCACCGCGGCCACGGTGACGCGCCCGATCAATCGCTGCTGAGCGTCGACCACCGGCGCCGACACCAAGTCGTAGCGGTCGAAGGCCTGGGCTGCAGTGTCTGCCTTGTCCTCGGCGTGCAGGGCGAGCATATCGATGGACATGATCGAGGCCACTTCCGCCTCCGGGTCGGATACCAGCAGCCGGTTCAGGGGCAACACGCCGCGCAAGTGCTCATGCCGGTCCACCACGAACAACTGGTCGGTGTGGTCAGGCAGCTCCTCAAACCGTCGCAGGTAGCGCAGGACGACCTCGAGGGTCACATCCTCGCGCACCGTCACCATCTCGAAGTCCATCAGCGCGCCGACTGCATCCTCGGCATAGGACATGGCGGCGCGCAGCTGCTCCCGCTCCTCCACGTCGAGGGCTTTGAAGACGTCCTGCATCACCTCGCGCGGCAGATCCGGCGCAAGGTCGGCGATCTCGTCGGTATCGAGTTGTTCGGCGGCGGCGACGAGCTCTTTCGGCTCCATCGCCTCGATCAGGCTCTCCCGGACGGCGTCGGAGACCTCGAGCAGGATTTCGCCGTCGCGCTCCGCCTTGACCAGATCCCAGACGAACAGGCGATCGACCAGCGGTAGCGCCTCGAGGATGTGGGCGATATCCGCCGGGTGCATGGCGTCGAGCTTGGCTTGCAACTCGGCGAGATGCTGTCGGTGCACCAGGTTCTCTACCAGATCGTGACGCGGCATCGCCTGGCGATGGACGAGCTCCTCCACCAGCTTGTGGCGCGACAGGAGCTCGCGCACGTCGCGCAGTCCTTGCTGCAGATCCTCCTGGTGATGGACTTCCTCGGTTTCGGCCATGGCTGCGGTGCCTGGCGCGACGGGCGCCAAACGAATGGGCGATTGTAGGGGATTTAACCGCCCAAGGCGATGAAACGATGACGCCGCCGCACGAGGCGGCGCACGGTGCTCGAGACTGCCGCGCGACGACGGGCATCGCGCCTCGCAAAGACGCGCACGCCGCGGCGACTCAGGGCGTGTCGACGGCGTGCATGCGTGCCAGGATGATTTCGCTCTTGCGCGCCAGGCCGGGCGCGTCGCGATTGCGGTCGTAGAAGCGCGGATTGGGCAGCATGGCGGCAAGGCGCGCCGCCTGCTCGGGTCCGAGCTGCGACGCACCAATGCCAAAGTAATGGCGGGCGGCGGCCTCTGCGCCGAAAATGCCGTTGCCCCACTCGACGACGTTGAGATAGATCTCGAAAATGCGCTGCTTGTTCATCACACTCTCCAGCATCAGCGTGATGATCGCCTCCTGACCCTTGCGCCACGGTGTCCGACCTGGGCTCAGGAACAGGTTCTTGGCCAGCTGCTGGGAAATGGTGGAACCACCGGCGATCAGGCGGCCTTTCCTCTGGTTCTTTTCGATGGCCTTCTGGATGCCGTCCCAGTCGAATCCCTCGTGGTCGACGAATCTGGCGTCCTCGGCGGCAATGATGGCGCGCTTGAGATGGGTCGCGATGCGGCCATAGGGCTGCCAATGCTGCTTCAGCTTGGCGCGCGGGTCCTTCTGCCGCAACTCGGCTAGACGGATGTCCATGAAGCTCGTGCGACCGGGGTTGAAATGGTTCCAGAACAGGATGTGACCGAGGAACCACAACTGCAACGCGAGGACCAGCAGGACAAACGCCAGCAAGGCACGTTTGGTCCAGCGCCAAAGTATGTTCATGCTCCGCGCATCAACTTGAGCACGGACGCCGTGTCCGGTCGCACGCCACGCCAGATGCGAAACGACTCGGCGGCCTGTTCCACCAGCATGCCCAGGCCGTCGGCGAGCCGCGCGGCGCCTTGCTGCCGCGCCATTGCTAGGAAGGGTGTCAGTCCCTTGCCATACACCATGTCGTAGGCAAGGCTGCCGGGCGCGAAAACGCCTTCCGGCAGCTTGGGCGCCTGGTCGGCGAGGCTGGCGGCCGTGGCGTTGATCACCAGATCGAAATCTGTGCCGGCGAGTTCCGGCAATCCGCAGCCGCCGATCGCAGGCTCCGCACCGGTCAGGACATTGTCGTGGCGCGCCACGCGTTCGAACTCGTCTGCCAGTTCCTCGGCTCTGGCGACTGTGCGATTGGCGATGATGAGCGATGCCGGCCGCTCCTGCAGCAGGGGGAGAATCACGCCGCGGGCGGCGCCGCCGGCGCCGAGCAGCAGGATGCGCTGTCCAGTGATGGCGCAGGCAAGGTTTGCCGTCAAGTCTGCTACCAGGCCGACGCCGTCGGTGTTGTCGCCAGTAATGCCGTGAGGATAAAACACGAAGGTATTGACGGCCCGGGCGGCGGCAGCGCGGGCCGAATGGCGCGACGCCAGCCCGAAGGCCTCTTGCTTGAATGGCACGGTGACGTTGGCGCCTTTGCCCCCCGCAGCGCGGAATTCGGCGACCGCGGCGGCAAAGCCGTCGAGCGGCGCCAGGATCGCCTCGTAGCTCAGATTCTGCCCGGTCTGCCGGGCGAATTCGGCGTGAATCTGCGGCGACTTGCTGTGGGCGATGGGATTGCCGAAGACGGCGTAGCGGTCGGTCATGACGTTGGACCCCGATCATTCCGACTGCAGTCGGTCGCCGCTGGTGAAGCTCCAGGTTCGAGTGATGACGAGGATGTCGGCTTCGCGCTTGAGCTCTGGCGAGAAAGCCCCGAACGGCGCGGCCAACTTGAGAATTCGCCTGGCGGCATCGTCGAGTATCTTGTGACCCGATGAGCGATAGACTTCGATGTCGTCCACCTCGCCGTCCGAACGTACCGACACCGTTAGTACCAGCGAGCCGTAGATCTTGCCCTTGGCCGCTTCCGGGTAATTCACATTTCCGACACGCTCCACCTTCTGCCGCCAGTCCTCGATGTACTGAGCGGTGACGGTGCCGACCGTGCGCGCGCCGACGAACTTCTTGCGCGGCCGCCGGTTGTACTCGTCGATGCTGCGCGAGATGGCCGCTTCCATGCGCGTCATGGCGACCGCGCTTTCGGCCAGATCGCGGCCGGAGACCCGCACCGGCTCGTCGGGCTGCTCGGCTTTCTGCGGTTCGGGCTGCACCGTGCGTTCGCTGCCGGGCCGGGTCAGCAGCGCCTGGCGCGGCACCTCCACCTCGCGCTGGCGCCGATGCGCCTGCACCAGGTCGTTGCCCGTCTGGGTGTGCGCCGTGGGCGGCAGGGGTGTCTTGGCGATGCGGTTTTCCTCGGTATTGCCGCCGCCATCGAGGTTGGCCTGCGCCTGGGCCTGGGGGTCGTCAGGCTTGCGGGCGCTCTTGGCATTGACCAGCACCACTTCCAGTTGCGAGTCCTTCTGGCGAAACAGCTTGCCGTCGGGCATCTTGAAATGCACTGCAAGCAGGAAGGCGTGCAGGATCAGCGATGCGGTTATGCCCAGCGACAGGGCGCGGTTCGCAGGGTCCATGTCCGCGAACCAAGCCGGCCACACGGCGCGCGATCGGCCACGGCCGGTCGGCCGCTTGGATGCTGGGCGCTTGGCGGCGGGGCGCTTTGCGGACGCGCTCTTCGGTGGCGGGCTTTTCGCGACCCGTTGTTCCCTGACGGCTTTGTGATCCTTCGGCATGAGAGGAAATTCTACTCTGGAACCTCAGGCGGCTCGCAGGAAGTTTCCGCTGTCTGCGGCAGCATCTCCACGTACCGGCAACGCGCTTCGAGCTCGATCGGATCGACCGCCTCGATCTCGAGTGCCACGCGTGTGCCGGGGGCAGAGGCCGGGAGCGATGGCACCCGCAAGTACAACGGCACCTCTTCTATACGCGCCAGGCTTTCGCGCACGACACGCGCGCTGATCTGCGTGCGCTCTTCCTGCTGCAGCCAACGAAGACACCAGTACCGCTCCATCTGGCGCTGGAATTCGTTGTAGGCGGCGTAAGTAAGCTCGAAATCGCGCATGGCGCCGAGCAGGGTCTCCGAGCGCGCCACAAAGCACGGCGGCTCCCCGCGCAGCAAGGCGATCAACTGCCACTGATTGAGCAGATCGACGTAGCGGCGCAAGGGCGAACTCGACCAGGCGTATTGCTCGACGCCCAGCCCCTCGTGGGGCGATGCGACGGTGGTCATGCGCACCTTGCCGGCACCTTGGGCGCGATAGATCGCCGCATGGTCGGCGTCCGCCAGCAGCTTGCCCCAGGTACTGTTGGCGACGATCATCAACTCCGCCACCAGCTTGTCTAGCGGCGAACCGCGGTGGCGCTTGACGATCGTGATCCGGCCGTCGTCTTCGGCCTCGTTCCAATCGACATAAAAGTTGTAATCGAACTGGAACTGATTCGCTGAGGGTTTGCCGCGGCCTGCTTCCAACACCTCCGCCAACTGCCACAACAGCGTCAGCTCGGGCTTGAATTCGAAATCGGGCCCGCCTTCGGCCAGGGTCGTTTCGTTAAAGATCGGTTCGATTTCGTGGTGGCGGAGATTGGCAACGACCGGGATACGTTCGATGCAGGTGCGCGAGGCTGAGACGACGAACTCGGGCGAAACGTCCAGGTAGAGTGAAATGGCAGCGCATTCGCGGCCGGCGCTGAGCGTGAAGCGTTCGACGACGTCATCAGGAAGCATGGTGATCTTGCGTCCCGGCATATAGACGGTGGAGAGACGGGAGCGGGCAATGCCATCGAGCGCCGAGCCGGGCAGGAAACCCAATCCCGGCGCGGCGATATGTACGCCGATGCGCCAGCCACCCGCCGGCAGCGCCATGACTGAGAACGCATCGTCGATCTCGGTCGTTGTCGCATCGTCGATGCTGAACGCGGTCACCTCGGCGCGCGGCAGCTCATCGAGTATGCGTGCGTCCTCATAGTCGCCGAAGCCGGTGCCGTGGGGATAGTGCTCGAACAGGAAGCGGTTGTAATGATAGTCGTGACTCGAGGGCAGAGCGCCGCAGCGGTGGAGCACGTGCGCAGCCGTCAATCCCGTGTCGGCACACACTGCCTCCAGGGCCTTGGTCTCGACGCGGTTGCGATCGGGCCGATACAGCAGCTGCGGCAGTGCGGTCGCGAATTCCTCGGGCAGTTGATGCGCTTTCAACTGCGCCACCATACGCTCGATCGCGAGTGTCTGCTGGCGCTTCTTCTCGAATCCTGCCAGGGCGGCTCTAAGGATCTCCGGCGGCGCCTTGCGAAACCGGCCCTTGCCCTTGCGATGGAAATAGATGGGCGCAGCGTGTAAGCGCAGCAGGATCGCCGTGGCCTCCGCCGGCGCCGGCAGGTGACCGAAATATTCCTGAGCGAGCGTTTCGAAGCCAAACTCGTCGTCGCCGCACACTTCGTACAGGAACTCGACATCCAGATTTTCGGCGTCCGCCTCGGCCCTGTCCAACAAGTCCGACGCCGGCTCCTTGAAGCGCAGCAGCACGTGTGCCGCCTTGACCTTCGTCCGCTTTCCGGACGGCAGCTCTACCTGCAGCGAGGTGACGTTGTCGGCGAGCACCGCGCCCGCCTTGAACGCACCTTCCTCTTCGAACAGAACATTCATGCCGGGATCTGGATCGGTTGCCGTGAAGCCAAAGAGCCCCTGTTGCCGTCGGTCCGCCTCAGGCGATCAGCTCCGCAAAGCGCAGGATGGTGTCCATGTGCTCGCCGAAGTGCTGGAAGCCGTGATCGCCGCCTTCGATGACGATCTGTCGCGCGCCCGCATACTTGGCGACTGCCTGACGATAGTCCAGCACTTCGTCGCCCGTCTCGACCAGTAGCAAATAACGTTCGGGGCAGGAAATGCGTGGCACATCCAGAGCCTCCAATTCGGCCGCGTGAGCGGGCGTGAATTCAAAGCGCTCGCCGGTGTGGAAGTTCTGCTGCGGGCCAACGAGTGCTTTCAGGGAGGTGTGAGGGAGGACCGCGGGATTGATCAGCGCCGCCGACAGACCATGTTTCTCGGCAAGGTAGGTGGCATAAAAGCCGCCCAGGGAGCTGCCGACCAGCGTCACCGGCGAGGAGCTGCGCCGCAACGCATCTTCGACCAGCGTCACAGCCTCGCGCGGACTGACCGGAAGCTGCTCGCACCAGAACTTCCGGCCCAGCCCGCGCGCCGCCATATGTGCCTTGAGTTGCTGCGCTTTGTGCGAGGCCGGCGAACTGCAGAAACCATGCAGATAGACGATCACGGCTGGGTCCAGTCTACTAGTCCCGTGAAGGCTGTTGCTAGCACGACGATGCCGAAGGCGATGCGATACCAGGCAAAGGGCGTGAAATCGTGGCTGCTGACGAAGCGCAACAACCAGCGCACGCACAGAAACGCCGACACGAAGGAGGCGACGAAGCCCACTACCCACATGCCAACGTCGTCGTGGTGCAGCAGGGCCCGCTCCTTGTACAACTCGTACAACGTCGCGATGCCTAGTGTTGGGATGGCAAGGAAGAAGGAGAACTCGGTGGCGGCGCGGCGCGACAGACCAAAAAACAGTCCGCCGATGATCGTCGCGCCGGAGCGCGAGGTGCCGGGAATCAAAGCGAATGCCTGGGCGAGGCCGAGCTTCAGCGCATCCTGCCAGCGAAGCTCGTCCACCGAATGAATGCGGATCGTGTGCTCGCGCCGTTCGGCCCAGATGATGATGAAGGCGCCGATGATGAATGCCAATGCCACGGGAATTGGCTGGAACAAATGCGCCTTGATGGTCTTGCCGAACGCCAGGCCCAGGATCGCCAAGGGTAAAAAGGCGATCGCCAAGTTGACGACGAAGCGCTGAGCGTTGGCGTCGGAGAACAAGCCTCGGGCAACGATGCCTATCTTGGCGCGGTACTCCCAGCAGACGGCGAGAATCGCCCCGGATTGAATGACGATGTGAAACAGCTTGCCTCGCTCGTCGTTGAAATCGAGCAGGTCGCCGGCCAGGATCAGATGACCCGTGCTGGACACCGGCAGGAATTCGGTTAGACCTTCGACGATGCCGAGAACGAGGGCTTTGGCGAGGAGCAGGAGGTCCATGACGGGCCGGTGAAAAAAATCAAATTATACCCGCCGCCTCGTTGCGGACGGTCCGGGGGACGAGGGGTTACGCCCATTGGGCGGGGGCGGGCGTGTTGGCTACGGCGCGGTGCGCTGCTCCAGCGCGGCGAGCCACGCCAGGGCGTGCAAGCGCGAGTCTCCGCACATCTCCGGCGCGGGTCGCAAGGCGACGCACACCGCTGGCCGGTGCGGTCTTCCGAACAGGCGACAGCGATCATCGTCGTCGAGCTGAACGCAGCGCACGCCCGCCGCCTTGCCCTTGGGCATGCCGGGAATGGAAGAGCTGATTGAAGGTGCGATGCAGCAGGCGGCGCAGCCGGGGCGGCAGCTGCGAGGGGGTTCGGGCTCAGCCTTGTCCATCCGGGGAGCGTTCGACACCGAGCTCGGCGAACAGATGGTTGACCAGCCGGCGCAGTTCGGCGACTTCACCGCGCAATTGGGCGACGTCGGCCTGCAGGTCGGCATGCTCGCCGCTGCCCTGCAGCGACGGATCGGTCATTGCTGCCGCAGCTTCGGGCGTGCCGCTGAGCAGATGGGCGTAGCGATGCTCGCGGGAGCCCGGCTGTTTGGGCAGCCTGACCGCCAGCGCGCCGGACGGGCGCGCGGCCATTTCTTCCAGATAGGCCTCCAGCGCCGAGATATCCGGGAACCGATAGAGGCGGTCGCAATTGCCGCGCAACTCGCCGGGGGTCTGGGGCCCGCGAAGCATGAGCGTTGCCAGGAGCGCGACCACGGGTGCCGGTACGTGCATCACCTTATCGATGTTCTGGGCATAGCGCATGACGCGACCCGACGCGCCGTAGCTCTCGACGACCAGACTCAGCGCGCGCAGCGCGTCGAGCGCCGCCTGAACCTCGCCTTCGGTGGTGTTGAGCACCGGATCGCGGCTCGTTTTCTGATTGCAGCCGGCGACGAGCGCGTTCAGCGTCAGCGGGTAGGTGTCGGGCACGGTGAGCTGCTTTTCCACCAGCACGCCGAGCACGCGGGTTTCGATCAGGGACAGTTCGGGCAGCGCCGTCGCGCTCATGGTGGTTGGCCGGGGTCCAAAGTGGACATTCTACTTCGTCGGCGCGCTTGCGGACCGGCTGGCGACGCTGGCGATGAATTCGCCGATCGCCTGCCAATAGATAGGCCGGTCGGAGAGGTCGTTGTGATTTGCGCCGGCAACCTCGTGCCATGACTTGGGGCCGTGCCAGGCATCGAAAAGCCGCCGGGAGTGAACCACCGGAATGACGCTGTCACGCTCGGCGACGATGGTCAGCAGCGGCACGTCGACCCGCACGGCGTCGGCGAGCGGCTGGCGCGGGAGGTGGTGAGCCCGACGGTGCATCCGGATCTTGACCCCGACGATATCGCGCTGGTCGCCCAGGCGGTGCGGTCGGCCTGTGTCGTCACGATCGACGCAATTGGCACGTAGGCCAACATCGCCCCGGCGATTCGCGACAGGAAAGCCGACCATGTGCTCGCGGTCAAGGACAACCGGCCGCGGCGCGCCGAGTCGATGCGAGATTTCTTTGCCCTGTTTAGCTTGCCGCCGACGCACAAGACGCCGCACGGCTTCTTCGAGACCATCGGAAAGAATCGCGGCCGCATCGAGCATCGACCCTGCTTCGCCTACGATCAACTCGACTGCCTGCACCGCCCGGCGCAATGGCCCGATCTGAACTCCTTTGTGGTCATCGAGTTCAAGCGCACCGTCAAGGGCAACACCACCGTTGAGCAGCGCTACTACCGCAGCACCCTGCCCCCGGATGCCGAGCGGGCCTCAGGCGCCATGCGTCAGTATTGGCCGGTCGAGAAACCGCTTCACTGGTTCATGGACATCGTCTTCGCCGACGACCAGATGCGCGCGCGCACCGGCTATGCCGCTCACAACCTTGCGCTGCTCAGGCACATCACGATGAACCTGATCCGCCTCGATCCGGTCCCGCGCACAGGCGGCGTCAAGGTTCGGCGCCGCGTCGCCGCGACCCCCGACGACTACGGCGCCCATCTCTTCGGACAGGGGCAAATCATGCGATTGCCCTTGCTTTGCCGGTCGCTCCATGGCACGCCTACAAGCCGTGATATACTGCGCTCTTGCCCCTTTATCTGGGGTGGTCGTGAGCGAGCAACCCACGGTGCCTGCCGGCCGTCTGGTCCGAATCAGCCAAATCAGGACGTCCGCGATCTTCGGCCGCACTGCAACGTCGAACCAGCATGGAGATCCGCTGCCGACACAGCGTGCACCCGTGTCAAACCAAAGAATGCAGAGCGCGCGCTGCCATGGCGCACGCCGAACCCGTTTTGATCGCTTGAGATATCGCGCGTGAGGACCGGCTTCGACCTTACTGATTGACCCACTCCACCGCGTGCGCCGAGCCGACCCCAGGGCGGGGCTGCTCGGGCCATGGTTGTTATGACTCGAGCCCTACGCAGGAACTCATCGTTGGAACAGCATCTCGCCCCTGAGCCGGACGACGTCGTCGACGAGGGCGCGACGCTGCTCGATATGCTGGTCGTCCTGGTGCGCCGCCGCTGGCTGATTCTCGGGCTAACCGCGTTCGCCGCGCTCGCCGCTGGCGCCTATGCCTGGACGCTGCCCGACATCTATACCGCGAGCCTCAAGGTGGCCGTCCCCAAGGGCGGCCCGGGGCCGTTCGTCGCCGCCCTACAGAGCGATGAGATGGGCTACGCCATTGTCGATCGCTTCGAGCTTGCCGCCCATTATGGCGACGGCGATCGCACCGATGCACGACGAACGCTGAAGGGGCGCACCCGCTTTACGGCCGGTAAGGACGGGCTTGTGCTGTTGGAGGTCGACGACACCGATCCTCACATTGCTGCAAACCTGGCAGAAGGCTTTGTCGGTCACCTCATGAAAATGGCGGCGGAGCGCCATCTTACGGAGAGTGCACAGGTGCGACGCGCATTGGTGCTGCATCGTGCCCGAGCCGACAAGCGCGCCGCTGCGCTGACGAACGACGACGCCGAGATAGCGATACCCGCCGGCGCGCGTTTCCTGATTCGTCTCCTGGCGGACTTGCGGGCGGAGATCGCGCTCGCCCCAAGCGATCCAAACGGCATGCGAATGGACGCTGCGCGGATGCAGGAGGCCGTCGCCCGGCTCGAGAGCCAATTGCAGCAGGTGAAATCGCTCCGGGGCACTGCGGTCTCGCTGGAGCAGCAGCAGCGCTATCAGGAGCTCGCCTTCCAGACGGCGCTCGGCACCAAGCTCGACCGCCAGATCGAGCTGGTCGGCGCCAACGAGGCGATCGAGATCCGCCCGGTCTCTGCGGCCGTGCCGCCCGACCGGAAGTCCAAACCCCAACGTAGCGTAATTGTTGCGGTGAGCGCCGCGATGGCTTTCGTTCTGACCTGTGGACTCGTCTTCGCGGTCGAATGGATTGGCGCAAAAGCGGAGGCACGGGGCGGGAGCGGGGCCTGGCAGCGGCTCAGGCAGGCATGGAGCGGTGAGCGTTAGGCGGGGTTTGGCAAGGCTGTCCATCCCAGGCGCAATCACCGAGGAAACCACATAGATGATCACGTTCCCAACCCCCATCACCGATCGCCGCATCCGCTTTGCGCTCGCCGGCTGCGGCCGGATCGCGCGCAATCACTTCCGGGCGATCGCCGACCACGGCCCACGCGCCGAGCTCGTGGGCGTGTGCGATGTCGATTCGGCGGCGCTCGACGCCGCCGTATCGCTCACTGGCGTCAAGCCCTATCGCAACCTCGATGCGTTGCTGCAGGACTGCGCGGCGGACATCGTCGTGCTCGCGACGCCGAGCGGGCTGCATCCCGAGCAGGCAGTCGCGATCGCGCAAAGCGGCCGCCACGTCATGACCGAGAAGCCCATGGCGACACGCTGGCAGGACGGCAAGCGCATGGTGGCCGCCTGCGATGCCGCGGGCGTACATCTCTTCGTGGTAAAGCAGAACCGCCGCAACCCGACCCTGCATCTGCTCAAGCGCGCCATGGAAAAGCGACGTTTCGGGCGCGTCTACATGGTCACCGTGAACGTCTTCTGGTCGCGCCCGCAAAGCTACTACGACAGTGCGAAATGGCGCGGCACCTGGGAGTTCGACGGCGGCGCCTTCATGAACCAGGCGAGCCATTACGTCGACCTGCTCGACTGGCTCATCGGCCCGGTGGAGAGCGTGCAGGCCTACACTGCGACCCTCGCGCGCAATATCGAGGTCGAGGACAGCGGTGTGATGAGCGTGCGCTGGCGCTCGGGCGCGCTCGGTTCGGTCAACGTGACGATGCTCACCTATCCCCGCAATCTCGAGGGAAGCATCACCATCATCGGCGAGAAGGGTACCGTGCGCGTGGGTGGCGTCGCGGTGAACGAGATCCAACACTGGGAGTTCGCGGAGCCCGACGAGGACGACGGGCAGGTGCGCGACGCGAGCTACCAGACGACCTCGGTTTACGGCTACGGCCACCCGCTCTACTACGACAACGTGATCAACGTGCTGCGCGGGGAGGCCGAGGCTGAGACAGACGGACGCGAGGGCCTGCGCTCGCTCGAGGTGCTCATCGCCTGCTATCTCGCGGCGCGCGATGGGCAGCGCGTCGCGCTGCCCCTCGAATATTGAGGCCGTCGGCATGGAGCGAACGCTGGAGCGCGCGGTGCAGGCAGGGACGGAGTCCGTGCCGCGGCGGCCAAGGGCTTGAATGACCATGGAATTCGAAGTCCATCCCACGGCGATCGTCGACGAGGGTGCGCGCATCGGCGCCGGCACGCGCATCTGGCACTGGACGCATGTGTGCGCCGGCGCGGTTATCGGCAGCGGCTGCTCGCTCGGCCAGAACGTTTTCGTCGGCAACCGGGCGGTGATCGGCAACAACGTCAAGATCCAGAACAATGTCTCGGTCTATGACGACGTGACGCTCGAGGACGACGTCTTTTGCGGGCCGAGCGCGGTGTTCACGAACGTCGTCAATCCGCGCGCTCACGTCTCGCGCAAGCACGAGTACGTGCCGACGCTCGTGAGGCGCGGCGCGACCCTCGGTGCCAATGCTACCGTCGTATGTGGCCGGGTGATTGGCCGCTACGCCTTCGTCGGCGCGGGTGCGGTGGTGACGCGCGATGTACCGGACCACGCGCTGGTGATCGGCGCGCCGGCGCGCCAGACAGGCTGGATTTGCCGCTGCGGCCTGCATCTGGATTTTTCCGACACGAACGCCGCCCGTTGCCGCTGCGGCGACGCCTACCGACTGAGGGGTGGAATCTGTGAGACAGTCTGAGCCCGTCATCGAATTCATCGATCTCAAGGCGCAGTACGCGCTGCTCAAACCCTCCATCGATGCGCACATGGCGGCCGTGCTCGCCCACGGCCAGTACATCCTCGGGCCGGAAGTGCGCGAACTGGAGAAGCGCCTGGCGGAATACACCGGCGCCGCGCACTGCGTGACCAGCGCCTCGGGCACCGAGGCGCTGCTGATCTCGCTAATGGCGCTCGGCATCGGTCCGGGCGACGAGGTGATCACCACCCCGTTCTCCTTCATCGCTACCGCGGAGGTGATCGCCCTCGTCGGCGCCAAGCCGGTGTTCGTGGACGTCGAGGTGGACACCTGCAACCTGGATGCGCGCCTGATCGAGGCGGCGATCACGCCGCGCACGCGCGCTATCATGCCGGTGTCGCTGTACGGCCAGCCGGCGGACATGGACGAGATCAACGCCATCGCCGCGCGCCACGGCGTGCCCGTGATTGAGGATGGGGCCCAGAGCTTCGGCGCCGAGTACAAAGGAAGAAAGAGCTGCAATCTCTCCAGCATCGGCTGCACCAGCTTCTTCCCCAGCAAGCCGCTCGGCTGCTACGGCGACGGCGGCGCCATCTTTACCGGCGACGCCGCGCTCGCCCAGGCGATGCGCGAGATCCGCGTGCATGGGCAGGCGCGCCGCTACGTTCATACTCGCATCGGTGTGGGCGGGCGCATGGACACGCTGCAGTGCGCGATCCTGCTCGCCAAGCTCGAGCGCTTCGGGGAGGAGATGGAGCGCCGGCGCGAACTCGGCGCCCGCTACTCGGCGCTGCTCGGCGGCCTCGAACCGCGGCTGCGGGTGCCCGCGCTGCGGCCCGACCGCACCAGCGTCTACGCCCAATACACGGTGGTCGCCGCGGAGCGTGACCGGCTCGCCGCCGCCCTCAATGCGAAGGGCATCCCGACGGCGATCCACTATCCGGTGCCGATGCACCTGCAGCCCGCCTATCGCGAGCTGAGCGGCACGGTCTCCTGCCCGGTGGCCGAGCGCCTGGCGCAGCAGGTCGTGAGCCTGCCGATGCATCCCTACCTCGAGTGGGCCACGCTGGAATTCATCGCGGAGAGCGTTAGAGATGCCTGCTGAGCTCGGTCTGGCCGGGCGCAAGGTGCTCGTCACGGGCGCCGACGGATTCATCGGCTCGCACCTCACCGAGGCGCTGGTGCGCCGCGGCTGCGACGTGCGCGCCTTCGTGCTCTACAACTCGTTCAACTCATGGGGCTGGCTCGACCATTCCCCGCGCGAGATCCGCGAGGCGCTCCACGTCTTCGCCGGCGACATCCGCGATCCGCATGGGGTGCGCCAAGCGATGCGCGGCTGCGAAGTCGTCATGCACTTGGCAGCGCTGATCGCTATTCCCTACTCGTACCACTCGCCGGACACCTACGTCGACACCAACGTCAAGGGCACGCTCAACGTGGTGCAGGCGGCGCGCGAACTGGGCGTGGAGCGGGTCGTGCACACCTCGACCAGCGAGGTCTATGGCACCGCCTGCTTCGTGCCGATCACCGAAGCACATCCGCTGCAGGGCCAGTCGCCCTATTCGGCGACCAAGATCGGCGCCGACCACATCGCGCTCTCCTTCCACGCGGCCTTCGACACGCCGGTCGCGGTGATCCGCCCGTTCAACACCTACGGGCCGCGCCAGTCGGCGCGCGCGGTGATCCCGACCATCATTACCCAGATCGCCGCCGGCCGGCGCGAGATCCGGCTCGGCGCGCTGTACCCGACGCGCGACTTCAACTACGTCGCCGATACGGTAGAGGGCTTCATCGCCGTCGCGCGCTCGGCGCAGGCGGTGGGCGAGGTGATCAACATCGGCAGCAACTACGAGATCTCGATCGGCGACACGGCACACCTGATCGCCGAAATCATGGGCGTAGACGTCGAGATTACGCAGGAGGCGGTGCGGCTGCGCCCGGAGAAGAGCGAGGTGGACCGCCTGTGGGCAGATAACACCAAGGCGCGCGAGCTCGCCGGCTGGGCGCCCCGCTACGGCGGGCGCGAGGGCTTCCGCCGCGGCATCGCCGAGACGGTCGCCTGGTTCTCGCATCCCGCGCACCTCGGCTTCTACAAGGCCGACCGGTACAATCTCTGATGGCCAACCTCTCAATGGATTCCGTGCTCGCCGCGCTGCGGGCAGTGCTCGGCGACAAGCCGGCCGCCTTGCACGAGCCGTGCTTCGCCGGCAACGAGTGGCGCTACGTCAAGGACTGTCTGGACACCAACTGGGTGTCCTCGGTCGGCGGCTACGTGGACCGCTTCGAGCGCGATCTTGCCGAATATACCGGCGCCCGGCACGCGGTCGCGGTGGTGAACGGCACGGCGGCGCTTCACGTTTGCCTGCAGCTCGCGGGCGTCGAGCGTGGCGACGAGGTGCTGATCCCCGGCCTTACGTTCATCGCGACCGCCGCCGCGGTGCATTACCTCGGGGCGACCCCGCACCTCGCTGACAGCAGCGAGGCGACGCTCGGCCTCGATCCGGCCAGACTCGCCGCCTACCTCGACGAGATCGCCGAGCTGCGCGGCGAGGCGTGCTACAACCGCGCTACGGGCGCGCGCATCCGCGCCGTGGTGCCGATGCACGTCTTCGGCCATCCGGTCGATCTCGATCCGCTCGTCGAGCTGTGCGCGCGCTGGCGGCTCACGCTGGTGGAAGACGCCGCCGAATCGCTGGGCTCGTACTACAAGGGCCGCCACACCGGCACCTTCGGGCGCTTAGGCGCCCTGAGCTTCAACGGCAACAAGGTCATCACCACCGGCGGCGGCGGCGCGATCCTCATAGACGACGACGCGCTCGCGAAGCGCGCCAAGCACCTCACGACCACGGCGCGCGTCGCCCACCGCTGGTCCTTCATCCACGACGAGGTCGGCTACAACTATCGCCTGCCGAACGTGAACGCGGCGCTCGGCTGCGCGCAGCTCGAGCAGCTCGCCGGCTTCGTCGAACGCAAGCGCGCGCTCGCGCAGCGCTACGCCGCAGCCTTCGCCGCCGTGCCCAGCGTGCGCTTCTTCGCCGAGCCGCCGCAGGCGCGCAGCAATTACTGGCTGAACGCCCTGCTGCTCGACGCGGCACAGGCGCACGCGCGCGACGCCCTGCTCGCCGCCACCAACGACGCTGGCATCATGACGCGCCCCGTGTGGACCCTGATGCACCGCCTGCCCATGTTCCGCGGCTGCCCGCGCATGGACCTGTCGACGGCGGAGGACTTGGAGCGGCGCCTGGTGAACCTGCCGAGCAGCGCCGTCCTCGAGGAGCGCGGCCGTGCGTAAGGTGTGCGTGGTCACCGGCAGCCGCGCCGAGTACGGCCTGCTCGCCTGCCTGATGAAGGAGATTGCCGGCGATCCCGCGCTCGCCCTGCAGGTCGTGGTCACCGGCATGCACCTCTCGCCCGAGTTCGGCCTCACCTACCGCACGATCGAGGCCGACGGCTTCACGATCGACGCCAGGGTGGAGATGCTCCTCTCGAGCGATACCCCGGTCGGCATCGCGAAGTCGATCGGCCTCGGCGTGATCGGCTTCGCCGACGCTTTTGAGCGCCTGCACCCCGACATCGTCGTGCTGCTTGGCGACCGCTACGAGATACTCGCTGCGGCCGAGGCGGCGTTCGTGGCACGCATCCCGATCGCCCACCTGCACGGCGGCGAGCTCACCGAGGGCGCGATCGACGAGTCGATCCGCCATGCCGTCACGAAGTTGGCGCAGTTGCACTTCGTCGCCGCGGCGCCGTATCGGCGGCGCGTGATCCAGCTTGGCGAAGATCCGCAGCGCGTGTTCGATTTCGGCGCCCCGGGCCTGGACCAGCTCCAGCGCATCCGTCTGCTGCCGCGTGCCGAGCTCGAAGAAGCGCTCGACTTCCGGTTCGGCACCCTCAATTTCCTCGTCACCTATCATCCGGCGACCCTTGCCGAGCGGACGCCGGAAGAAGGCATGCGCGCGCTCCTCGAGGCGCTCGATGCCTTCCCCGAGGCGCGCATCGTCTTTACCAAGCCGAACTCGGACACCGGTGGGCGCGTGCTGATCGGGATGGTCGACCGCTACGTCGCGCGCCACGCGGAGCGGGCGATGGCCGCGGTGTCGCTCGGCCAGCAGCACTACCTGAGCGCCATGGCGGCAAGCGACGTGGTGATCGGCAACTCCTCGAGCGGCCTCATCGAGGCGCCGGCGCTCAGGCGCCCAACGGTGAACATCGGCGACCGCCAGCAGGGGCGCCTGCGCAGCGCTTCGGTCATCGATTGTGCGGAGGACGCCGCGGTGATCGCCGATGCGATCCGGCGCGCCCTGGCCCCAGATTTCCGAGCCCGGCTCGCGGACACGGTGCCCCCCTACGGCGCTGGCGGCGCCTCCGCGCGCATCAAGGACGTGCTGCGCGATGTGCGGCTCGACGAACTAGACGTGAAGCGCTTCCATGACCTCTGAGACGCACGTCTTCGTCATCGCCGAGGCCGGGGTGAACCATAACGGCGATGCTGCCTTGGCGCCCGCGCTCGTCGAGGCCGCCGCCCGCGCCGGCGCTGACGCGGTCAAGTTCCAGAGCTTCCGCGCCGAGAGCCTGGTCGCGCGCAAGGCGCCGATGGCGGACTACCAGCGGCGCAACACTGGAACGGACGAGTCCCAGTTCGACATGCTCAGGCGCCTCGAGCTCGACGCGGCCGCCCACCGGCTGCTCGCGGCCTGCTGCGCCAGGCAAGGGATCGAGTTCATGTCCACCCCCTTCGACCTCGACAACCTGGACTTCCTGGTGCGCGAGATGCATGTGGCGCGCCTCAAGCTCCCTTCAGGCGAGCTTACGAATGCGCCGCTGCTGCTCGCCGCCGCGCGCAGCGGCCGGCCGCTGATCGTCTCCACCGGCATGGCGACGCTCGCCGAGGTCGAGGCGGCGCTCGGCGTGATCGCCTGGGGCCTGCTCGACGAGCCGCAAGGCCGTCCGGGACGCGGGGCATTCCACGCCGCCTATTGCTCCGGGGAAGGGCAGCGCCGCCTGCGCGAGTGCGTCACGCTGCTTCACTGCACCACGGAGTATCCGGCCCCGTACAAGGAGGTGAACCTGCGCGCCATGCATACGCTCGGTGCAGCCTTCGGTCTGCCCGTGGGCTTCTCGGACCACACCGCCGGCATCGCCATCCCGATCGCCGCGGCGGCGCTGGGGGCGGTAGTGATCGAAAAGCACTTCACCCTCGACCGCAGCCTGCCCGGCCCGGATCACAAGGCCTCGCTCGAACCGGACGAGCTGGCCGCGATGGTGCGTGGCATCCGCGAGACTGCGCAGGCGCTCGGCGCCGGACGCAAGATTCCGGCGCCCTCCGAGGCGGCGAACGCGGCGGTGGCGCGCAAGAGCCTGGTTGCGGCGCGGACGATCGCCGCCGGCGAGCCCTACTCGACGGAGAACCTGGCGGTGCGCCGCCCGGGCGGGGGCATCTCGCCCATCGAGTATTTCGACTGGCTGGGCCGGACGGCCGCGCGTGCCTACGCCGCCGGGGAGCCGATCGAGCGATGAGCGGCAAGCGGGTGATCGTGCTCGGCGCAGGCGGCCACGCCAAGGTCGTGGTCGACGCCCTGCTTGCGCAGGGCGTCGAGGTGCTCGGGCTTACGGCCCCGGACGGCGCCACGGCCGAAGTGCTCGGCAGGCCGGTGCTCGGCGACGACGCTGTGGTGTCCCGGTACGCGCCGACGAACGTCGAGCTCGCCGTCGGGGTCGGCTCGGTGTCACAGCCGCAGCTGCGCCTCGCCCTGTTCGAGCGATTTCGCGCGCGCGGCTATCGCTTCGTGAGCGTCCTCCACCCCGCCGCCGTGATCGGGCGCGAAGTGCTGATCGAGGAGGGCGCGCAAGTCATGGCGGGCGCGGTCATCCAGGCGGGCGCGCGCATCGGCGTCAACGCCATCATCAATACGCGCGCGACGGTGGACCACGACTGCGTCGTCGGCGCGCATAGCCACATCGCGCCGAGCGTCACGCTTTCGGGGGCGGTCCATGTCGGGGACGGCTGCCATCTCGGCACGGGCGCGACCGTGATTCAGGGCGTCCATATCGGCGCCGGGGCGCTGATCGGTGCCGGCGCGCTTATCCTGGCAGACGTGCCTCCGGGCGCCAAGGCGCTCGGCGTGTGGAGAGAAGGGGGGGGGCATTGAAGTTCTGGACGGAGATCTGCGTCGGGCCGGAAGCGAGCATTCGCGAGGCGATTGCGCGTATCGATAGCGGCGCGGCCCAGCTCGCCCTGGTGGTCGACGCGCGCCGGCGGCTGCTCGGCACGGTCACCGACGGTGACGTGCGCCGTGGCATCCTGCGCGGTGTCGCGCTCGACGCACCGGTGAGCAGCGTCATGAATGGGAGCCCGACCACGGTTGGCCCGGCCTCGAACCGCGCGGTGATCCTGGGTCTCATGAAGCAGACGCAGCTGCGCCAGATCCCGATCGTCGATCACGAAGGCACGCTGCTCGGGCTGGAGACGCTGAGCGAGCTGCTGCAGCCGGCCGCACGCGACAATGTCGTCGTCCTCATGGCGGGCGGGCTCGGGACGCGCCTGCGTCCGCTCACCGAAGACTGCCCCAAGCCCATGTTGCGGGTCGGCGAGCGTCCCATCCTCGAAACCATCCTCTTGAGCTTCATCGAGTACGGCTTCCGCCGCTTCTACTTCTCGGTGAACTACCGCGCCGATGTGATCATCGACCACTTCGGCGACGGCAGCCACTGGGACGTGCGCATCGACTATTTGCGCGAGCGCGAGCGCATGGGCACCGCCGGTGCGCTCGGCCTGCTGCCCGAGCGCCCGAACGCGCCGCTCATCGTCATGAACGGGGACCTGCTGACCAAGGTGAACCTGGACCACCTGCTGGATTTCCACGCCTCGCATCGTGCCCGGGCGACGATGTGCGTGCGCGAATACGATTTCCAGGTGCCTTACGGCGTGCTCAAGCTCGACCACCACCGCATCGTCGAGATCGAGGAGAAGCCGGTGCAGCGCTTCTTCGTCAATGCCGGCATCTACGTGCTCGAGCCCGAGGTGCCCGACCTGCTGCCGGAGGGACGCTGCTTCGACATGCCGGCGCTCTTCGGTCAGCTGATCGCCTGCGGCGAGCAGACCGCCGCCTTCCCCCTGCGCGAGTACTGGCTCGACATCGGCCGCCACGCCGACTTCGACAAGGCACAGGGCGATTTCGCCGGGGAGTTCGAGTCGTGATCGGCGGGAAATCGGTGCTTGCGCTCATCCCGGCACGCGGCGGGAGCAAAGGTCTGCCGGGCAAGAACGTGCGCCCGCTCCTGGGCAAGCCGCTCATCGCCTGGAGCATCGAGCAGGGCCGCGAGAGCCGCTACGCGGACGCCGTGGTCGTTTCCACCGACGATGCGGCGATCGCCGCGACCGCGCGCGAGCACGGCGCGGAGGTGCCCTTCCTGCGCCCGGCGGAGCTCGCCTCGGACACGGCGCCGAGCATCGACGCGATCGTCCACGCGCTCGATTTTCTCGCCGCACAGGGACGCATCTTCGGCATCCTGGTCCTGCTCGAGCCCACCTCGCCGCTGCGCGAGGCGCGCGACATCGATGCCGCGCTGGAGGCGCTGCTCGCCCGGCCCGAGGCCGAGAGCATCGTCGGCGTGGCGCGCGTCGAGTCCGCGCATCCCGCGTTCCTGGTCAAGGTCGAGAACGGCCTGATCCGGCCCTACGCGCCGGAGGCCTTCGGCGTGAAGCGGCGCCAGGAGCTGGACGAGGTGTTCTTCTTCGAAGGCAGCGTGTATGCTGCCTACACCGATTCGCTGCGCCGCCGGCGCGGCTTCTACCACGAGGCGACGCTGCCCTACGTGGTGCCGAAATACAAGTCGTTCGAGATCGACGAGCTCGCCGATTTCATCGTCGTCGAAGCGCTGATGGCGGCGCGCACACAGGGAGTTCTGCAGTGACAAACGAATACAGCCGGCGCCTGCATGCGGTCATTCCAGGTGGTGCGCACACCTATTCCCGCGGCGACGACCAGTATCCGTGCAACGCGCCGCCCATCCTCGCGCGCGGCAAGGGCGCCTACGTCTGGGACGCCGACGGCAATCGCCTGCTCGACTACGGCATGGCGCTGCGCGCGGTGACCCTCGGCTACGCGGACGAGCGCGTGAATGCGGCGGCGATGCGCCAAATCGAAAATGGCGTGAATCTGACGCGGCCGTCGCTGATTGAGCTCGAGGCGGCCGAACTGCTCGTCGATCTCATCCCCGGCGCGGACATGGTGAAGTTCGCCAAGAACGGCTCTAACGTCACGACGGCGGCGGTCAAGATCGCGCGCGCGTGCACCGGCCGCAAGTACGTGTGCATCCCGCGCCAGCATCCGTTCTTCTCCTTCGACGACTGGTTCATCGGCACCACGCCCATCAAGCGCGGCATTCCCGGCGAGCACTACGCCACCACGCTGCTCTTCGACTACGGCGATCTCGCCTCGCTGCAGGCGCTGTTCGACGCCCACCCGGGCGAGATCGCGGCAGTGCTGATGGAGCCCGCAACCACGGTCGTTCCCTGTCCGGCAGCGTGCGGACCGCTCACGCTCGAGCGGCCCTGTTCCGCCTGCCCCGACAACGGGCGCAACTTCCTGCACGGCGTGCGCGCGCTGTGCCATCGGCAGGACGCCTTGTTCATCCTCGACGAGATGATCACCGGCTTTCGCTGGCATCTGAACGGCGCCCAGACCTTCTTCGGCGTCGAGCCGGACCTCTCGACCTTCGGCAAGGGCATGGCCAACGGCTTCTCGGTGGCGGCGCTTGCGGGCAAGCGCGAGTTCATGCGCGCCGGCGGCATCGACGAGCCGGGCATGGAGCGCACCTTCCTCGTCTCCACCACCCACGGCGCCGAGATGCCGGGGCTCGGGGCCTTCGTCGAGACGATGCGCATCTACCGCGAGCGCGACGTGGTCGCGCACCTGTGGTCGTACGGCCGGCGCCTCATAGACGGCGTGAATCGTCTCGCGGAGTTGCTCGGCCTGGGCGCGTATTTTGCGATGGAGGGCGTGCCGCCTTCGCTCAACTACGTGACGCGCGACCGCGAGGGCAAGCCCTCGCTCGGCTTCCGTACCCTGTTCTCGCAGGAGATGATCCGAAACGGCGTGCTCATGCCCTGGGTGGCGGTGAGCCTCGCTCACGGCGACGACGAGCTTTCGCGCACGCTGGACGCGGTGCGGGCGGCGCTCGAGGTCTACGCCCGAGCGCTCGAAGGCCGCCTCGAGGATCATCTCGTCGGTCCGGCGATCAAGCCGGTGTTCCGCCCGTACAACTGAGCAGGCCGCACATGGATCACTACGCGAGACGCTTCCGGCTGGAAGGCAAGACCGCGATCGTCACCGGCGGACTCGGCATCCTCGGACGGCGCTTCTGCGCCGGTCTCGCCGAGTTCGGTGCCAATGTCGCCGTGGTCGATCTCGACGGGGCACAGGCGGCCGACTATGCATCGAGTCTCGCAGACGATCATGGCGTGAAGGCGCTCGGCGTCGGCTGCGACGTCGTCGATCCGGCCTCGGTGGAGGCGATGGTCGCGCGCGTAGTCGATACCCTGGGCGACATCCACGTGCTGCACAACAATGCCGCCGGCAAGTCCGCCGACCTGGACGCATTCTTCGCGCCGTTCGAGGATTACTCGCTCGACCAGTGGCGCGCCATCATGGCGGTCAATATCGACGGCATGTTCCTCGTGGCGCAGAAAGTGGGGGCGCAGATGGTGCGCCAGGGCCAGGGCGGCAGCATCATCCAGACCTCGTCGATCTACGGCATTCTCGGCCCGGATCAGCGCATCTACGAAGGCTCGCATTACCTCGGGCGCCAGATCAACACGCCGGCGGTATATTCGGCCTCCAAGGCAGCGGTGGTCGGCTTGACGCAGTATCTCGCCACCTACTGGGCGGCGCAGCGCATCCGCGTGAACACCCTCACCCCGGGCGGCGTGGAAAGCGGGCAGAACGACACCTTCCAGCAACGCTACGCCAACCGGGTGCCCTTGGGCCGCATGGCGCAGGGCGACGAGATGGTGGGGGCGCTGCTCTACCTCGCCAGCGACGCGTCGAGCTACGTGACCGGCCAGAATATAATCGTCGATGGCGGCCTGAGCGCCTGGTAGGACGCGCTGCCCAGCGCCGCCCGCATCGCTTCAGAGAGGACTTCCAATGTTTCCCGACACCCTGCGCCGCTGCAAGCGCTGCTTGCTGCCCGAGACCTACGAGACAATCGAGTTCGATGCCGAAGGCATTTGCAACATCTGCCGCAGCACCGAGCACAAGCAGAAGGAGGTCGACTGGGACGAGCGCAAGCGCCTGCTCGACCGGCTGATCGAGAAATACCGCGGCAAGGGCGACTACGACTGCATCGTGCCCTTCTCCGGCGGCAAGGACAGCACGTTCCAGCTCTACTACCTGATGAAGGAATACCGGCTGAAGCCGCTGGTGGTGCGCTTCAACCACGGCTTCATGCGGCCGACGATCCAGGACAACAACCAGCGCATCCTGAAGAAGCTCGGCGTCGATGTCCTCGAGTTCACGCCCAACTGGCGCATCGTCAAGAAGCTCATGCTCGAGTCCTTCACGCGCAAGACCGACTTCTGCTGGCATTGCCACACCGGCATCTACTCCTATCCGCTGCGCATCGCCATCAAGTTCAAGACGCCGCTGCTCTTCTGGGGCGAGCCGCTGTCGGAAATCTCGGCCTACTACGACTATCTCAACGACGAGATCGAGTACGAGGACGAGAAGAAGTTCAACATGGTGCGCAACCTCGGCATCTCCGCCGACGACATGTGGGGGATGATCAACAGGCCCGAGGATCCGATCGACCGGCGCGACCTCATTCCCTACACCTACCCCCCGCTCAAGGAGCTCAAGGAGATCAACTACTGCTCGGTCTGTCTGGGCAGCTTCATTCCCTGGGACTACGTGCGCAACTCCGAGATCATCCAGCGCGAGCTCGGCTGGAAGCTCGATGTGCTGGAAGGCGTGCCGCGCGAGATCAACGGTCATGGCGAGAAGATCGAGTGCTTCATGCAGGGGGCGCGTGACTACATCAAGTTCATCAAGCGCGGCTACAGCCGCGTCGCGCAGATCAACGCCTTCCACATCCGCAACGGCCGCATGAGCACCGAGGAGGCGCGCGCGATCAACGCCGCCCACGACGGCCAGCGTCCGCCCTCGCTCGACGTGTTCCTCGAATACATGGGCCTCACCGAGGAGGAATTCAACAAGACCGTCGTCGCGACCGCGATTCCGCCGTACGCGCACGACTTCGGGCACAACACGCGCGCCGAGCCCACCTGGGACTTCGTCCAGTGGTATCGGGAAGGCAACCGCACGCCGAGATGATCGGGATCGTCGATTACGGCATGGGCAACCTGGGGTCGGTGGCGAACGCCCTCGACTACCTGGGCCACGCGCCGCGGCTGCTCGCACGTGCCGAGGAGATTCCCGAGGCCTCGCACCTGATCCTGCCGGGCGTCGGCTCCTATGCCGCGGCGATGGCGAATCTCGCCCGCGCCCATCTCGTCGCCGCGATCCGCGACCACATCGCCGAGGGCAAGCCTTTCCTCGGCATCTGCCTCGGCATGCAGCTCCTGTCGACCACGGGCGCCGAGCACGGCCCGACCGCGGGGCTCGACGTGATCCCGGGCGAGGTAGTGCCGCTCGAGGCGAGGCCGGAGCTCAAGATTCCCCATGTGGGCTGGAACAACGTCGATCTGAAGCGCAAGCACCCGGTGTTCGCCGGCATCAAGACCCACATCGATTTCTACTTCGTGCACTCGTTTCACTTCCGCGCCGCCGATGCGGCCGATGTCCTGGGCACCACGCCCTACGGCGAGGACTTCGCGTCCTGCGTCGCGCGCGGCAGCGTCGTGGGCGTCCAGTTCCATCCGGAGAAGAGCCAGGAGAGCGGGCTCAAGCTCCTCGACAACTTCTGCGACTGGGACGGCCGATGCTGAAGACGCGCATCATCCCGGTGCTGCTGCTCAGGAACGGCCGCATGGTGAAGGGCCGGCAGTTCCGCGACTTCCGCGACACGGGCGACCCGGTGTCGGCGGCGCGCATCTATAACGCCCAGTATGCCGACGAGCTGGTGTTTCTCGATATCGAGGCGAGCGCCGAGGGCCGCGGCACGCTGGTCGATATGATCCAGCGCGTCTCGCGCGAGTGCTTCATGCCCCTCACGGTCGGCGGCGGCATCGCCGACACCGACACCATCCGCGAGCTGCTGCGCGCCGGGGCCGACAAGGTCGTGATCACCACGGCGGCGGTGGAGAACCCCGGCCTGATCGCGGAGGCCGCGGGCCTCTTCGGCAAGCAGTGCATCGTCGTCGGCATCGACGTGCGCCGGGAGGACGGACGCCACGTGGTGTATACGCACAGCGCGCGCACGCGCACCGGGGTCGACCTGCTGCAGCACGTGGCCGAGATGGAGCGTCTCGGCGCCGGCGAGCTGTTCCTCAATTCCATCGATCACGACGGCATGATGGATGGCTACGATCTGGAGCTCGCGAGGACGGTGCGGCAGCGCACCAGCCTGCCGGTGATCATCTGCGGCGGGGCGGGACATTTCGCTCATCTCGTCGCCGCGATCCAGGACGCCGGCGTGCAGGCGGTCGCCTGCGCGAGCGTGTTCCACTTCGGCGACAACAATCCGATCCGCGCGCGCTCCTTTCTCAAGAACGCCGGCATCGACGTCAAGAACGTGAAATGAAGACCTCCCTCGGCGCGAAGGAGCTCGGCGCCTACGTCGCCGCCCAGGCGAACGCGTTTTTCCCCGATCCGGCGCCGCTCGCCGCGGACGACGTCGTCGCCCTTCTTCCGCACACGCTGGGCTGGGTGGAGCGCTGCTTCGGCGCCATCCGCAAGAAGTACTTCCACGAGGACGGTGCGCCGGTCTTCAGCCACCTGCACTCCGACCAGTACGCCATGTTCCTCTACATGCTGGCGAACACGGCCGGCAAGGCGGGGGCCGAGGCAGTGGCGACCAAGGCCTTCCTGCTCAACAAGGCGCTGCACGGCATCGACGCCTTCTACGCCGTGCAGCTGCCCGAGGTCTTCCTCTTCGTGCATCCGATCGGCACGATCCTCGGCAACGCGCGCTACGGCGACTACTTCACCGTGTATCAGAACTGTACGGTGGGCGCGGAGGAGGACGGCGTCTACCCCGAGTTCGGAGACGGCGCGATCCTGTACGCGCGCGCCGCGGTGATCGGCCGCTCGCGCCTCGGGCGCAACGTGACGGTGGGCGCGAACGCCTTCCTGCTCAACGCCACGATCCCCGACGACAGCGTGGTGGTCGGAGCCTATCCGCAGCTGAAGGTCACGCCCAACGGGCTGTCGTTCCTCGACCGGAAGTTCCGGGATGCGCCGCCGTGACCCTGGCGCGCCGCCTCGGCCGCGGCTCCGTCATCTATCTCGTCGCGACGGTGCTGCCGCGCGGGCTCGCCTTCTTCCTGCTGCCGCTCTATACGCGTCTGCTGAGTCCGGAGGACTACGGCACGCTCACCGTGGTGACCGCGCTCACCGGTGTGCTCGCGATCCTGTTCACGCTCTCCAGCCACAGCGCGATCACGCGCCATTACTTCGACCTGCGCGACGATCCGCCGGCGTGGCGGCGCTTCTGCGGCTCCATCCTCGCCTTCATGTTCCTGCTGTCGGCGAGCGCCGGCACGCTGCTGCTCCTGTTCGGCGAGCCGCTCCTGCGCCCGCTGCTGGGCGACATCCCGTTCCTGCCCTACGTCGCGCTGGGCATCGCGGCGGCGATGCTCCAGCCCTTCTTCCAGACGCTGCTCGCGGTGCTGCAGGTGAAGGAGCAGCCGGGCCGTTACGCCTTCTTCTCGGTCCTGCAGTTCCTGCTCAACCTCGGCCTCATCCTGCTGCTGGTGGTGGGACTGGGCTGGCATGCGGAGGGACCGCTGATGGCGGCGCTGCTCACCGCCGTGGTGTTCTTCGGAGTGACGATCTACGGCTTGCGCCGGGATGCCGTGGTCGATCTGGATCGCGGCGCGCTGTCGCGCTCGCTCGCCTACTCGCTGCCCATAATTCCCCACGCCTTAGCCGGCCAGATCCAGGCGATTGCCGACAAGCTCCTGATCAACAATCTGATCAGCACCGCCTCCGCCGGAATCTACAACGTCGGCTATCTGTTCGGCAGCATCATGATGATCGTGACGGAGAGCATCAACCGCGCCTACGTCCCCGTCGCCATGCGCGCCCTCAAGGGCAACGCCGAGGCCGAGCTGCGCGAGCTGCAGCGTGCCGGCCTGATGCTGGTGGCGGGCTACGCCCTGCTCGCGCTGCTGCTCTCCTTGTTCGCACCCGAGATCATCGCCCTGGTGACGGCCCGCGCCTTCCACGACGGGCACGTGGTCGTGCCCTACATCGCCTTCGGCGGCGTGGCGAACGGCATCTATCTGCTGCTGGTCAACGTGCTCTTCTTCGCCCCGAACGCGACGCGGCTGATCCCCCTCGGCACCCTGGTGGGCGCCGGCTCCAACGTCGTCTTCAACCTGCTGCTGATTCCGCACTGGGGCATGAGCGGGGCGGCGGTGGCGGCGCTGGCGTCGCAGAGCCTGACCGCGGTCTTCATCGGCTGGATCGCGCGCCGCCACGAGCCGCTGCCCTGGGATTACACGCGCATGGCCGGGGTGGTCGGCGTGTGCTTCGCAGTGGCGCTGGTTGTGGCGCACAGCGCGTTCGACGGCTGGTTCGTGGCGCTAGCGGTGAAGCTCGCGGCCTTCGTCGTTGCGGTGGCGACGGTCGGCCTGATCGCCTGGGGCGAGCCGTGGCGTCTGCCGCGGCTCGCGCTGCACGCGCTGCGCCAGGCCGCGGATCGGCGATGAGGGCGGCGTGAAATCCTCCGACGTCATCGATCTTATCAACGCGCTCGAGGCGCGCTACCCGGTGGACCAGTGGTCGGTGGGCGAGCTGCGCGTCTGGCCGCTGGTGCGCGTGCGCTTCTACACGGCGCTGCTCGCCCAGGGGCTGGTGCCGGAGGCGGCACCCGGGTGCTTCGCCCGCCTCGAGCAGCAGGCCTCGAAGCGCCTGCGCGGCCTCGCCCGCTACTGCCGCGCCACGCTCGCCGACCGCCGCCGCAACGCCTCCCTCCATCGACACGCCGACGTCGTGTTCCTGAGCGACGGGATCTCCTACACGAACGTCCAGGGCCTTTGGTACGAGAAGTTCTGCGATCCGCTGATCGACCGGCTCGAGGCACGCGGCCTCACGACGTTGCTGCTCTCGCCGCTGCAAGCGTGCTACGTGCCGCGGCGCACGCCTTCCGTCTTCATCCAGCCCCGCCTCGACGCGCTCATCCTGCGCAGCGCCTTGCGCCGCACTCGCGGGGGTGAAGCGCGGCTGCCGGGCTATGATGAGGCGGTGGCGTATCTGCGGGAGCTCGCGCTCCCGCTGCCCTTTCCGTCGCGCGAGCAGATCGTGCGACAGGCGTGTCGGGTCGAGACGGTGGCCGCGTTCTACGGGCGGCTTTTCGTGCGCATCACGCCCCGCCTCGCCTTCAACGTGAGCTACTACGCGACCGACGGCATGGCCTTCAACCTGGCGTGCCGCCGCTACGGCATCCCGGTGGCGGACATCCAGCATGGCGTGCAGGGCGAACACCACATCGCTTACGGCCGCTGGCAGCGCCTGCCGCGCGAGGGCTACGCGCTCCTGCCCTCGCACTTCTGGGTCTGGGGGCAGGCGGAGGCCGCGGCCATCGGCCGCTGGAGCGAGGCGGTGCCCCCGTGGCATCGGCCGCTTGCCGGCGGCAATCTCTGGCTCGCCGCCTGGCAGGGAGAGGCGAGCGCCTTTGCGCGCGACTACGATGCGCGCATCGCCGCCATCGCCGCGCGCCGGCCGCCCGGCGCCCGGCATGTCCTGGTGACGCTGCAGTGGGGGCTCGCGCCCGAGGAGGAAACGAAGATCTTCGAGGCGGCGCGCGACGGCGATCCGAATTGGCTGTGGTGGTTCAGGGTCCACCCGTTCGCGCTCGGCGATCGCGAGCGCGTGCGCCGGGCACTCACCGCGCTCGGGGTACCGGCGTTCGAGCTCGACGCGGCGACCGACATCCCCCTGTACGCCCTGCTGCGCCACATGCATGCGCATGTCACGCACAGCTCGAGCACCGTGCTGGAGTCGCGCGAGTTCGGTGTGCCCTCGGTGGTGACCAGCGCCTACGGCGTCGAGTTCTTCCACAGTCAGGTGGACGATGCATACCTGGCGCCGGCCTTCGACGCCGCGGCGATCGGCGCCGCGGTGCGTCGCCTCCTCACCGCCGGACCCCCGGCTGGCGCCAGCGCGTCGGTACCGAACCGGCGCGAGGACGAGGCGCTCTCTGCACTGCTCGCCGATGCGCGCTGTGCGCCGCGCACCATTGCCTCCGCGCTTGCCGCCTGAGCATCACACATGGACCGTCCCGTGATCGTCATCGTCGACTACCAGATGGGCAACCTCGGCTCCATCCGCAACATGTTCAAGAAGGTCGGCGCGCAGGCCCTCATCTCGTCGCGGCCCGAGGATGTCGCCGCGGCCGACCGGCTCGTGCTGCCGGGCGTCGGCGCCTTCGACACCGGCATGCGCCATCTCGAGGACACGGGGCTGGTGCCGCTGCTGCGCGAGAAGGTGCTGGCGCAGGGCACGCCGGTGCTCGGCATCTGCCTCGGCATGCAGCTCATGACGCAAGCGAGCGAGGAGGGCGCTCTTCCGGGACTCGGCTGGGTCAAGGCGCGCACCGTGCGCTTCCCGCCGGATGCGGGCCTGCGCGTGCCGCACATGGGGTGGAAAACGATCGCCGCGCGCAAGCCCTGTCCGCTGCTGGAGGAGCTCGGCCCCGAGCCGCGCTTCTACTTCGTGCATTCGTATCACGTGGTGTGCGAGCGCGCCGAGGACGTGCTGACGACGACGCACTACGGCCACGACTTCGCCTCGGCGTTCGCGCTCGGCAACATCTTCGGCGTGCAGTTCCACCCGGAGAAGAGCCATCGTTTCGGCATGCGGCTGATGCACAACTTCGCGCAAGCGCTCGGCGCAGCTGGGCCGCCTGAGGGACCGTGAGCGCGCGCCGCCGCCTCCACTCGATCGACGGCCTGCGCGGGCTGATGGCGCTCGCCGTGATGCTCTATCACCTGGGCAACTGGAGCGGCGGGGTGCCGTGGCCCCTCGTCGCCGGAATGCTGAAGAAGGCCGGCATCTATGCCGTGTGCGGTTTCTTCGTGATCAGCGGCTACAGCCTGTACTGGACCTATGGCGAGCGCCTCACGAAATCGGGCATCGCCGAATACCTGCAGCGCCGCTGGCTGCGCATCGCGCCACTCTTCTACGTCGCGATCCTGCTCACGCTGTGGGAAGCGCGAAAGGTCGCGAACGTCGGGCTTCCGGAAGGCACGAGCGCGCTCGGCACGCTGCTCCTCAACGCCTCGCTCATGTTCGGCTTTTTCCGACCCGGATCGACGTCCTATGTGACCGGCGGGTGGTCGATCGGCGTCGAGTTCGTCTTCTACCTGCTCTTCCCGCTGGTGCTGATCTGGGGACGCGGGCGGCGCGGACGCCTGGGCGTCGTGGCCCTCCTCGCCTTCTTGTGCAGCCTGCTGTGGGGCGAGCTCGTGCTCGATCCGCAGCGCAGGCTGGGCGAGCAATGGGGCGATTTCGTCTCGCCGGTCTATTACGCCGTGTATTTCTTCGCCGGCGTCTGGCTCGCGAGCCTCGCCCGGACACACGCCCTGTCCGCCCGTGCCGCCTTGGCCGGATGCCTCGCCTGCATCGTCGCCTTTCTTCTCGCGGTTCCTCTACCCGCGGACCAGACCGAGATCGTGCGCGGCCTGCCGTTCCTCGTGCTGATGCCGGCGACGGTCGGCCTCGTCGGCTTCGCGGCGCAGCTGCCGGCGGGCGGCGAAGGGTACCGGCGCGGCTGCGAGCTTTTGGGCAACGCCAGCTATGCCCTCTACCTGCTGCACCCCATCGTGTTCCAGGAAGTGGCGCGCCGGGTGAGCGACGACCAGGCGAGGGTCGTGTGGACGATCGCGATCACGCTGCCGGTCTCCCTTCTCGTCTATCGCTACTATGAGCGCCGCTTCATGACGCCGCGTCGGCTGCGGGCGGCGGCGGCGTGAGGCGAGACGTCGTGCTTCGCACCCCGTCCACCCGCGACCCGGCGCTTTCTTGATCCGACCCGGCCGCCGAGAGCCTGGAGCAAGCTGCGAGCCACCCCTGCCGAGAACGTCACCCAGGCACGTCCATGCGCGGTCGTAGCACCGATATGCGCATCAAACGGTGATAAGATTGAATCAGACGAAGGGGGATGGCTATGCGTACCACTGTCAATCTGGACGATGCACTGCTGGATCAGGCTCAGCGCCTGAGCGGGCTCACCGAGCGCAGCGCGCTGCTACGCGAGGCGCTCAACGCCTTGATCCAGCGCGAAAGCGCCAGGCGCCTGGCGCAGCTTGGGGGCACGGAACCGCAGTTGCGGGACATCGTGCGCCGGCGCGAGCCGTGATCCTTGTGGATACGTCGGTGTGGGTGGATCATCTGCGCTCCGCCGATGCGGAACTTTCCGCCGCGCTCAACTCAGATCGCGTGGCCACCCACTCCTTTGTCATCGGCGAGCTTGCCTGCGGCAACCTCGGGAACAGGGATACCGTGCTTTCTTTGATGCGAGCATTGCCCCGCCTGCCGGCCGCAGATGACGACGAGGTGCTTTTCCTGATCGAGCGTCACCGCCTCATGGGCCGTGGCATCGCCTACATCGATGCCCACTTGCTCGCATCCGTGGCGATAGCCGCCCCGGCGCTGCTGTGGACACGCGATAAGCGCCTGTCTGCCATCGCGGCCGAAATGGGACTCGCCTTTAAGCGACAGTGAAAGTCGCTACAGGAATGCTCAATGCTCAAGACCCGCGTCATCCCTTGCCTCCTGCTGCGCAACCAGGGACTGGTGAAAACCGTCCGCTTTCGCGACCCCACCTATGTCGGCGATCCGATCAACGCGGTGCGGATCTTCAACGACAAGGAGGTCGATGAGCTCGTCTTCCTCGACATCGCCGCCGGGCTCGAGGGCGCCAGGCCCAACATGCGCTTGCTCGCCGAGATTGCCGAGGAGTGCTTCATGCCGCTTGCCTATGGGGGCGGACTGCGCACGATCGACGACATCAAGGCGGTGGTCGCTCTCGGCGTCGAGAAGGTGTCGATCAACAGCGCGGCCGTGGAGGATCCCGATCTGGTGAGCCGCGCCGCCGATGCGGTCGGGAGCCAGAGCGTGGTCGCCTCGATCGACGTCAAGCGCAGCCTGTTCGGGAAATACGAGGTCCATGTCCGCGGCGGCAGAAAGGCGACCGGGCTCGATCCGGCCCAATTTGCCGCCGCCATGGAGAAGAAGGGTGCCGGCGAGATCATGCTCAATGCCATCGACCGTGACGGCACCCAGAAGGGCTACGACATCGAGCTCATCCGCCGCGTCGCGGCGCGGGTCTCGATTCCGGTGATCGCCTGCGGCGGGGCGGGCAAGGTCGAGGATTTCGCCGCCGCCGTGAAGGAGGGCGGCGCCTCGGCGGTGGCCGCCGGCAGCATGTTCGTCTTCCACGGCAAGCACCGCGCCGTGCTGATCAGCTATCCGAGCCGGGCCGAGCTGGAGAAGGCGCTGCCGTAGCGGCGTATCGTGCGCGCGGGCACGCTAGCGTCCGGCGACGCGCTCGGGGCAGCCGGCAGACCGGGGAGCCGGGACTCCGGGTATACTCCCGGTTTTCACCATTCTCGTCATCCTGCAAGGCGTTTGCCTTGTTCGGCCAGTGCCTGCGCGCTCCCCGCCGGCGGCTCGAGAGGGGCTGAACATTCCGCCGCAATTCGATCAGGACCTCCTGCCACCGTTATGGAAACACTAGAAGCGCAACCGGTATCCGCGCACGAGGCCGTGGCGGGCACGCACACCCGGGTGTGCACCCGCTGCCTCCTGGACACCACCGACCCGGACATCGTCTTCGACGACCAGGGCGTATGCAACCACTGCCACCGCTACGAGGCGCTCGTCGCCGCGCGGCTGTTCGAGGGCGCCGAGGCGGAGCGGGCGCGCGCGGCCCTGGTGGCGAAGATCAAGGCCGAGGGCGCCGGCAAGCCCTACGACTGCGTGATCGGCGTGAGCGGCGGGGTGGACAGCACCTATGTCGCCTACGTGGTGAAGCAGCTCGGCCTGCGCCCGCTTGCGGTGCATCTCGACAACGGCTGGAACTCCGAGCTCGCGGTCGCCAACATCGAGAAGACGCTGCGCACGCTGGACATCGACCTCTACACCTACGTCATCGACTGGGAGGAGTTCCGCGACCTGCAGCTCGCGTTTCTTCACGCCAGCACGCCGGACGGCGAGGTGCCGACCGATCACGCCATTCTCGCGATCCTCTACCAGGTCGCCGCGCGGCACGGCATCCGCCACGTGCTCCTGGGCACGAACGTGATCAGCGAAGCCACCATGCCGCTCAAGTGGGGCTACGGCTACTACGACCTCAAGTACATCAAGGCGGTGCACAAGCGCTTCGGCAAGGTGCCGCTGCGCACCTATCCGCGCTTCGGGCTGGCGAAGCTGTTCTACTACATGGCGGTGAAACGCATCCGCCCGGTGTCGATCCTCAACTACATCCACTACGACAAGACCGAGGCGATGGCGACTATCGAGCGCGAGCTGGGCTGGGTGTACTACGGCGGCAAGCACTACGAATCCATCTACACCCGCTTCTTCCAGGCCTACATCCTTCCGCGCAAGTTCGACATCGACAAGCGCAAGGCCCACTATTCGAACCTGATCTGCTCCGGCCAGCTCGCCCGCGCCGAAGCCCAGGAGATGCTGCGTGCCGACACCTTCCCCGCCGACCGCATGGCGCAGGACAAGGAGTACGTGATCAAGAAGCTGGCCCTCACGCCGCGTGAATTCGAAGAGATCATGGCGCTGCCGACGCGCACCTTTTTCGACTATCCGAACCAGTACCGGACGTTCGACAGGCTGAAGAGCATCCGGAAATTGCTCGCCACGTTCCTGTAGCGAGCTCCAGGACCGGCTCGCTGGCGGTGGCGACGCCTCGTACAGCACCGGTCTCCCATTCGAGCGCATGGTCAAGTACATCCTCGGCTTCTTCGTGCTCTCCCCGCTCGCCGGGCTGATCATGATGGAGAACGGCGCCTTCGGCGTGTCCGTCGCCCAGTTCGGCTACGAGAACGGCGCCTCGGCGGCCTACCTTGCCTACGCCGCGGCGTTTCTTGCGGTGTTCGCCCTCGCGACCCGGTCCAGCCGCACGCGGCCCCCGCAGATACAGCGCAGCGCGGCTTTTCAGGCCGATTTCCGCACCGCCGCCGTCCTCGTGCTCGCCCTGAACATGGCCTTCCTGCTGACGATCATGTGGGGCTTCGGCGGATACCAGGTATTGACCGCCGCGGTGGGCAAGGGCGAGTTCCGTGCGACGCTGGGTGCGGGCGGTGCGCTCGCTTACCTGGTAACCAAGTTCTTCGCGCCGGCGCTGCTCGCCTATCTCACCGTTCTGTACGTCCGGGAAGGGAGATCCGGGCGTCACCGCGCCCTGCTCCTGCTCAACTATGTGATCGGTTTCGCGCTCGGCCTGGGGTGGGGCTTCAAGACGACGGCGATCTGGATCGTCCTGCCGAGCCTGATCATCCTTTACTGGCGGCTGCCCGTGCGCCGTGCCGCAGGCTTTTCCCTCGGCGTACCTGCCCTGCTGGTCGGCATGTTCATGCTCTTCGACCGCGACGGCGAGGCGCTCCTGGACGTGCTCGAGCAGCTCTGGATCCGCGCCACGGTGATCCAGGGTGACGTGTCGTGGCTGGTCTGGGACATGCAGCGCAACGGCGAGCCTTTCCCCAATTACTGGATCACGCTGCTCCCTGCCATCGGCGACAGGCTGCTCACCGCGCTCACCGCGGTGAGCAAGGAAAACTATGTCGAATGGATCGCCTACCATTACGATCTCCTACTCACCCAGCTCGTCGGCTACCCGGTGGAGGGCATCGAAGGCGGTCACACGGTCACGGGCACCCCGTTCTCCGAGGGCCTGATCGCCTTCGGCTCGCCGGGTTTCCTGCTCGCCGGCGTCGTCGCCGGGCTCGTCGTGGCCTGGAACTACCGGCTCATGCGCGCATCGCTGGAGCGGGGCCGCGCCATCATCTGCGCCATGGCGACGACCTACTTCGCGTTCGCGACGCTGCCCTGGCTCAACGGCGGCGGCATCATCCAGCTCTTTCACCTGTCCGTGTGGGTCGCGCTGTTCGTGACCTGGCTGCTGCTCGCCGGCATCGCCGGCGTGCGCAGGCCCCGGATCCTTCGGCGCCGAGCGGCCCCGCGGGCTGCGTCGGGCGCAGCGCCGGGCACCGCGTAGCAAAGGGACGTGCCGCCGTGCCTCTTTCCGTTCTCTACATCCACCCCAGCGGTACCTTCGGCGGCGCTTCGCGCAGCCTGCTCGAGATGCTGCGTGCATTTCAGGCGGGGAGCGTCGCGGCGCGCGTGATCAGCCAGCGCGGACGCGTGCCGGAGATGCTCGCGCGCGAAGGAGTTCCGGTCATCGCCACGCGCGGCATCGCGCAGTTCGACAACACGCGCTACGGCTACTACCGGGGGCTGCGCTGGCTCGTGCTGCTGCGCGAGCTCTCCTTCTGGTGGTCGATGCGGCGCGCCCTTCAGGCCGCGCAGGCCGAGTGGCCCCGGCCCGACATCGTCCACGTCAACGAGTTGACGGCGATTCCGGCGGCGCTGCTCGCCAAGAAGCTCTTCGGCGCCCCGGTGGTGATGCACGTGCGCTCGGTGCAGCGTCCGATGGCGATCGGGCTGCGCGGCCGGCTGCTGCGCGAGCTCGTCGGCCGCTGTGTGGATCAGCTCGTGGCGATCGACACCACGGTGCGCGAGAGCCTGCCGGCCGATCTGCCGGTCGCGATCGTGCATAACGGTTTTCCCGGCGCGCCGGCAGCGGCGCGCGCGTGCCCGGCCCGCGCCGGCACCGGCCGGCGGCGGCTGCGCATCGGCTTCGTCGGCCTGCTGCTCAAGCTCAAGGGCATCTACGAGTTCATCGAGGCGGCGCGCCTCTGCGCAGAGCGCGGCCTGGACGTGGAGTTCGTGATCGCCGGCGAGAACGCCCGGGTGCTGCGCGGCTTGAAGGGTTATCTGCTCAAGCGCTTCAATTTCGCGGCGGACGTGCGCGCCGATCTCGAGCGCTACATCGCCGAGCACGCGCTCGAAGGTCGGGTGAAGCTCATCGGCTTCACGGCCGACGTGAAGGCAGTCTATGACGGGCTCGACGTGCTGTGCTTTCCCTCGCACCTCGACGCATGCGGCCGGCCGGTATTCGAGGCGGCGTTCTCGCGCGTGCCGAGCATCGTCGCCGTCTCCGATCCGAAGCCGGACACCATCGTTCACGGCGAAACCGGGCTGTGCATTCCGGCGCGCGACCCCAAGGCGCTCGCCGACGCCGTGGAGCACTTCTGCACCCGGCCGGAAGAGGTCGAGCGCATGGGCGAGGCGGCCTACCGGCTCGCCATGGAGAACTTTGACATCGCCGCGAATGCCGCGAAAATGCTCGCCATTTATCGGCGCCTCGTCGCGCGGCCGGGCGCGACGGCGGGCGCGGCGGCGCACTGCGAGGACGTGGTAGAGCATTGAACATCCTGATCATCACCCAGTACTTCTGGCCCGAGAGCTTCCGCATCAACGATCTGGTGCGGGGGCTGATGGAGCGCGGCCACGAGGTGACCGTGCTCACCGGCAAGCCGAACTATCCGGGCGGTGCGTTCTTCCCCGGCTATGGCCTGCTCGGCCGCGCGTCGGAGGACTACCACGGCGCGCGCGTGCGGCGCGTGCCGCTCGTGCCGCGCGGGCGCGGCGGCGCGCTGCCCCTCGCGCTCAACTACCTCTCGTTCGCGTGCAGCGCGACGCTGCTCGGGCCGTTCCTGTGCCGCGGGCGCTACGACGCGATCCTGGTCTACGAGCCCTCGCCGATCACCGTTGGGCTGCCCGCGCTGTGGCTGAAGCGCCTGCGCCGGGCGCCGATCCTCTTCTGGGTGCAGGATCTGTGGCCGGAAAGCCTGTCGGCCACCGGCGCGGTGCGCTCGCCGACGGTGCTCGCCTGGGTGGAGAAGCTGGTGCGGCTGATCTACGACGGCTGCGACCGCATCCTCGCCCAGTCGCGCGCGTTCTTCGCGCCGATCGAGGCGCTCGGCGTGAGCCGGGAGCGCATCCTCTACTATCCGAACAGCGCCGAGGCGCTGTACCGGCCGCTGCGGGCGACGCCCGATGCACGCGTGCAGGCGGGCCTGCCATCGGGTTTCGTCGTCATGTTCGCCGGCAACATCGGTGCCGCGCAGGATTTCGGCACCATCCTCGCCGCCGCCGAGCAGCTCAAGGCGCAGGCCGACATCCACTGGGCGATCGTCGGCGACGGCCGCATGCTGCCGTGGGTGGAGGAGCAGGTGAGAACCCGTGGCCTGCGCAACGTGCACCTCCTCGGCCGTCACCACGTCGAGTCCATGCCCCAGTTCTTCGCCATGGCCGATGCGCTGCTGGTGACGCTGAAGAAGGAGCCGATCTTCGCGCTCACCATTCCCTCCAAGGTGCAGTCCTATCTCGCCTGCGGACGGCCGATCGTCGCGGCGCTGGACGGCGAGGGCGCGCGCGTGGTGGAGGAGGCCGGTGCCGGGCTCACGGCGCCGGCGGAGGACCCGCAGGCGCTCGCGGATGCGGTGCTCGCGCTCGCCTGCCTGCAGCCGCGCGAGCGCGAGGCGATGGGCGCGCGCGGCCGCGCCTATTTCGAGGCCAACTTCGAGCGCGAGATGCTGGTGGACCGGCTCGACGGCTGGCTGCGCGAGATCGCGGAGGAGAGGCTCGCATGCGCATCCTGATCTTGGGCGGCGACGGCATGCTGGGACACCGGCTGCTGCGCCATTTCGAGCCCTGCCACGACGCCCGTGTCACCCTGCGCCAGGATCTCGGCGCCTATGCGGCATATGGGCTGTTCCATGCCGGCAACAGCTACGCCGGCATCGACGTGCGCGCGACCGACCGGCTGATCGAAGTGCTGTCGGAGTTTCGGCCGCAGGCCGTGATCAATGCAGTCGGCATCGTGAAGCAACGGGCCACGGCGAAGGAGTCGATCCCGAGCCTGGAGATCAACGCGCTGCTGCCGCACCGGCTCGCGCTCGCCTGCCGCATGCTCGGCGCGCGCCTGGTGCACCTCAGCACCGACTGCGTCTTCGCCGGCACCCGCGGCGGCTATACCGAGGACGACGTCGCCGATGCCACGGATCTCTACGGCATCAGCAAGTACCTGGGCGAAGTGGGCGACGAGGGCTGCGTCACGCTGCGCACCTCGATCATCGGGCTGGAGCTCGCGCGCAAGGCGAGCCTGATCGAGTGGTATCTCGCCCAGCGCGGCACCATCCGCGGCTTCGACCGCGCGCTCTACACCGGCTTCACCACCACGGAGATGGCGCGCATCATCGAGCGCGTGCTGACGCAATGGGTGGACCTGTCCGGCGTGTGGCAGGTCGCGTCGGCGCCGATCTCCAAGTACGTCCTGCTCACCGAGCTCACCGCGAAGCTCGGCCGGCGCGAGCTCGCGATCGAGCGCGATGAGCGCTTCGTGTGCGATCGCCGCCTCGACGGCAGCCGCTTCAACGCGCGCACCGGCTACGCCCCGCCGTCCTGGGACGCCATGCTCGACGAGCTCGCGCAAGAAATACGAGAAAGAGGAAACCCGCAATGATCTTCGAAGGCAAGACGATTCTGGTGACCGGCGGTACCGGCTCCATGGGCAAGACGTTCGTGCGCCGCGTGCTCGGCGGCGAGCTCGGCACGCCGCGCAAGGTGATCGTGCTCTCGCGCGACGAGGCAAAGCAGCACGAGATGCGGCTCGACTACCTGCACCGGCGCGTGAGCACCGACGACGTGATCTACAACAACTTCGTGAACGTGCTCGAGTTTCGCATCGGCGACGTGCGTGCCTACGAGGACATGTGCTCCGCGGTGCGCGGCGCGGACATCGTGGTGAACGCCGCGGCGCTGAAGCAGGTCCCGACCTGCGAGTATTTCCCCATGCAGGCGATCCAGACCAACTGCGTCGGCGCCTTCAACATCGTGCGCGCCATCGAGGAGAACGGCTACCCGGTGGACAGCGTGATCGGCATCAGCACCGACAAGGCGTGCAAGCCGGTCAATGTCATGGGGATGACCAAGTCGCTGCAGGAGCGCATCTTCGTCTCCGCCAACATCCTCAACCGGCGCACGCGCTTCGTCTGCGTGCGCTACGGCAACGTGCTCGCCTCGCGCGGCTCGGTGATTCCGGTGTTCCACGACCAGATCCGCAGCGGCGGTCCGGTGACGCTCACCCACCCGCAGATGACGCGCTTCCTGCTCTCGCTCGAGCAGGCGGTGGATACCGTGTTCACGGCGCTCAGGGAGGCGCGTGCCGGCGAGACCTACGTGCCGCGCGCGCCCGCCGCGACGGTGGAGAACCTCGCTCGGGCGCTCATCGGCAGCCGCGACATCGCCCTCAAGGTGATCGGCATCCGCCCGGGCGAGAAGATGCACGAGATCATGGTCTCGGAGGAAGAGATCCACCACACCGTGCGCCGCGGCGACTATTACGCGATCCGGCCCATGCTGCCGGAGCTGCGCGACGGCGCCTGGGACGAACCGGGCGGGCTCACGAAGGAGTTCAGCTCCGACGACACGGTGCTCGATCTCGCGGGCACGATCGCGCTCCTGCGCCAGCACCGGCTGATGATCGAGGACGTGGATCTCGCCGAAGCGGGCGAGCTGCTGCGCTAGCGGCCGGGAGAACGCGATGAAGGTCATGACACTGGTCGGCACCCGGCCCGAGCTCATCAAGCTCTCGCGCGTGATCCACGAGCTCGATGCCTGCGTCGAACACGTGCTGGTGCACACCGGCCAGAACTACGACTACGAGCTCAACGAGGTGTTCTTTCGCGAGCTCGAGATCCGCTGCCCCGATCACTTCCTCGACACCCCCGGAGCGAACCTCGGCGAAACGCTCGGCAACATCCTTGCGCGCGCCTACGAGGTGCTCGCGCGCGAGAGGCCGGAGGCGCTGCTACTGCTCGGCGACACCAACAGCTGTCTCGCCTCGATCTGCGCCAAGCGCCTCAAGATTCCGATCTTCCACATGGAAGCGGGCAACCGCAGCTTCGACGAGCGCGTGCCGGAGGAGGTGAACCGGCGCATCGTCGATCACACGAGCGACATCAACCTGCCCTACACCGAGCACGCGCGGCGGTACCTCGTCGCCTCCGGGATCCGGCCCGAAACGGTGATCAAGACCGGCTCGCCGATGCGCGAGGTCCTCGAGCACTACCGGCCGGGCATCGACGCGTCCGACGTGCTCGCGCGGCTTGCGCTTGCGCCCGGACGCTACTTCCTCGTGAGCGCACACCGCGAAGAGAACGTCGATGATCCGGCGCGGCTGCGCGAGCTGGTCGCGACGCTGGAGGCGCTCGCGGCACGCCACGCCCTGCCGGTGATCGTCTCGACCCACCCGCGCACCATGAAGCGCCTCCAGGACGCCGGCATCGGCGCCGCCGACGCGCGCGTGCGCTTCATGAAGGCGATGGGTTTCTTCGATTACGTCAAGCTGCAGATGAGCGCGGCCTGCGTGCTCTCGGACAGCGGCACGATCACGGAGGAATCCTCGATCCTGGGTTTCCCCGCGGTCACGCTGCGCGAGGCGCACGAGCGCCCCGAGGGCATGGACGAGGCGACGCTCGTCATGTGCGGCCTCACGGCCGAGCGCGTGCTCGAGGCGGTCGAGATGGTGCGCCGCCAGCACGGCGAGGGACAGACCTTCCGCTTGGTGCCCGACTACGCCCCGGACAACGTCTCGAAGAAGGTGGTGCGGCTGATCCTGAGCTACACGGACTACGTGAACCGCACCGTGTGGCGGCGCTGAGGGCAGCGCCTTGAACGTGCTCGTCACCGGTGCCAACGGCTTCGTCGGCCGCGCCCTAATTCCGATCCTCGCGGCACGCGGCCATGCGGTGCGCGCCGCCGTGCGCCAAAGCGACACCGCGGCGGGCGTGGAAACGGCCTGCGTCGGCGATATCGACGCGCGCACCGACTGGGCGGCGGCACTCGCCGACATCGAATCCGTGGTTCACCTCGCCGCACGCGTGCATGTCATGCGCGACATCGCCGCGGATCCGCTGGCGGCGTTCCGGCAAGTGAACGTCGCCGGCACCGAGCGCTTGGTGCTGCAGGCCGCGCAGGCCGGCGTGAAGCGGCTGGTGTATCTCAGCTCGATCAAGGTGAATGGCGAGCAGACGCATGGGGCGCCGTACCGCGAGGAGGATGTACCCGCCCCGGCGGATCCATACGGCGTCTCGAAATGGGAGGCCGAGCAGGCCCTGCACCGGATCGCGCGCGAAACCGGGCTCGAGGTCGTCGTCCTGCGCCCGCCGCTCATCTACGGCCCAGAGGTGAAGGCGAATTTCCTGCGTCTGTTGCGCGGCGTGGACCGCGGCCTGCCCCTGCCGTTCGGCCGCATCGAGAATCGTCGCAGCCTGCTCTTCGTGGGCAATCTGTGCGATGCGATCGCCACCTGTCTCGAGCACCCAGCGGCGGCGGGCGAGACGTTCCTCCTGAGTGACGGCGAGGACCTGTCTACGCCGGAGCTTATCCGCCGGATTGCGACCGTCATGAACAGGCAAAGTCGTTTGATACCGGTGCCCGAGGCCCTGATCGAGCTGGCGGGTCGGTTGGCTGGGAGGCACGCGGAAGTCGAACGTTTAGTTGGCTCGCTATGTGTCGACAGCAGCAAGATCCGCGACACGCTCGGATGGTGTCCGCCTTACTCTGTAGATGACGGGTTGCGGCGCACGGTTGAATGGTTCAGACAACGCCGTGAATCTTGGATGTAGCGAAGGGGCGGTGTGCCCTCTCGCTACAGCGTGATGAGCAGATCTTGGGGTTACTCAGTGCAGTAGCGTTAGCCGCTCTTGCCACTGACCAGGTATTAGCACTACTGTGTCATAAGTGAAGTTGTGCGTTTTGATGGCCGCAGCACGGACAGCGTGGCATGCGTTTGAGTAGCTGAGCACGGATCTGGTGGCGCAGCGTGGTGGTCGAGTTTGGTATGTGTCTTTGCGCGCGCCGGACTTCCACGAGGGCTGTAATCTGCGGGAAGGGCAGGCGCTTCGCGCTGCAGGACGCTGCGGATGGATTGTTTTGCTGTCCTCGGTGGCACGGCGGGTCAGCCGTTCGGCGATCAGAAAGCCGTAGGCCGTAATGCTCAGGCTCGCATGGTGATGGAATCCCCGCCGCCCTCCCCTCGTTGGTGCCGTCGCGCCAACTGATGTGCTGAAACGCGGCTGCGCGCAGCGCGTCGAGCGCCGCCTGAACCTCGCCTTCGGTGGTGTTGAGCACCGGATCGCGGCTCGTTTTCTGATTGCAGCCGGCGACGAGCGCGTTCAGCGTCAGCGGGTAGGTGTCGGGCACGGTGAGCTGCTTTTCCACCAGCACGCCGAGCACGCGGGTTTCGATCAGGGACAGTTCGGGCAGCGCCGTCGCGCTCATGGTGGTTGGCCGGGGTCCAAAGTGGACATTCTACTTCGTCGGCGCGCTTGCGGACCGGCTGGCGACGCTGGCGATGAATTCGCCGATCGCCTGCCAATAGATAGGCCGGTCGGAGAGGTCGTTGTGATTTGCGCCGGCAACCTCGTGCCATGACTTGGGGCCGTGCCAGGCATCGAAAAGCCGCCGGGAGTGACCCACCGGAATGACGCTGTCACGCTCGGCGACGATGGTCAGCAGCGGGGCATCGACGTGGGGTGCGTCGGCCAACGGGTCGAATCGCTGGTGCAGCAGCCATGACACCGGCAGGTAGGGGTAGTGATGACGTCCGAGTTCGGCGGCGCTGTCGAGGGGGGAGACGAGGACGACGGCGGCGACGCGGCGACGCGCTGCGACGTGTGCTGCCATGGCACTGCCCAGGCTGCGGCCCATGACGACGATGTGTGCCGGATCGACGTCCGGCCGCCCGGCGCCGAAATCGTAGACGCGCAGCGCGTCGGCCAGCAGGGCATTGGCTCCCGGTTTGCCGCTGCTGCCGCCGTAGCCGCGATAGTTCATCAGCAGCAGGGCGTGGCCGGCGAAGTGCCGCGCTTCACCGAGCAGCCAGGACACTTCCTCGGCGTTGCCGCCGAAGTAAATCAGCAGTGGCGCATGCACATCGCCTTTGAGCAGCCAGCCGTGCAGGCTGACGTCGCCATCGGCAGCAAGTCGGACTTCCTCTGCGCGTGGGTGCCGCGCCGCGATCGCGCGCAACGCATCCCCTTCTAGCGGCTGGGGAAGAAATATCAGGTTGTCCTGCATCAACCAGGTGAGGGCGATGACGGTCAGATAGCCCGCAAGGGCCAGCTTGCCGATGGTGAGTAGGGTTTCGGGCATCTGCAAAACGGCTGTTCACCACCATGGACACCAAGGCATGCGAGGATGCGTGATGTGTAATTCGTTCAGCTGCCGACTGGTGACCCGTCCTCAGGGCAGTTGCGAGCGTCCTCCCTGTCCTTGGTGCTCTTGGTGCTATGAACGAAACATCTGCTTGGTTAGGCCTTGCGATAGATCTCAGCGCCCGAACCGACGAATTCCGCCGCCTTCAGGTCCATGCCCTTCCTGAGCGCTTCTTGGTCCGACAGTCCCTGCGTGGCGGCAAACTCGCGCACGTCCTGCGTGATCTTCATCGAGCAGAAATGCGGCCCGCACATGGAACAGAAATGGGCGAGCTTGGCGCCTTCCTGCGGAAGAGTTTCGTCGTGGAACTGCTTGGCCTTGTCCGGGTCGAGTCCGAGGTTGAATTGGTCCTCCCAGCGGAACTCGAAGCGCGCCTTGGATAGGGCGTTGTCGCGAATCTGCGCCCCGGGATGGCCCTTGGCGAGATCGGCGGCATGGGCGGCGATCTTATAAGCAATGATGCCGTCCTTGACATCGTTCTTGTCGGGCAGGCCCAGATGCTCCTTCGGGGTGACGTAGCAGAGCATGGCGGTGCCATACCAGCCGATCATCGCCGCGCCGATGGCCGAGGTAATGTGGTCGTATCCCGGTGCGATGTCCGTGGTCAGCGGCCCCAAGGTGTAGAAGGGCGCTTCGTCGCAGTATTTCAGCTGCAGATCCATGTTCTCCTTGATCAGGTGCATGGGCACATGGCCGGGCCCTTCGATCATCACTTGGCAGTCGTGCTTCCAGGCAATCCGGGTCAGCTCGCCCAGGGTTTTCAGTTCCGCGATCTGCGCTTCATCGTTGGCGTCATAGATGGAGCCCGGACGCAGGCCGTCGCCGAGGGAAAAGGCGACGTCATAAGCGGCCATGATCTCGCAGATCTCCTCGAAGCGGGTGTAGAGAAAGCTCTCTCGGTGATGGGCCAGGCACCACTTGGCCATGATTGAGCCGCCGCGGGAGACGATGCCGGTCATGCGCCTGGCCGTCAGCGGAATGAACGGGAGCCGAACCCCTGCGTGGATGGTGAAATAGTCGACGCCCTGCTCGGCCTGCTCGATCAGCGTGTCGCGGAAGATTTCCCAGGTCAGTGCCTCGGCGCGTCCCTCCACTTTCTCCAGGGCTTGGTAAATGGGCACGGTGCCGATGGGCACGGGGGAGTTGCGGATGATCCACTCGCGGGTCTCATGGATATTCTTGCCCGTGGATAGATCCATCACCGTATCGCCGCCCCAGCGGATGGCCCACGTCATCTTGTCCACCTCCTCCTGGATCGAGGAGGCGAGCTGTGAGTTGCCGATGTTGCAGTTGATCTTCACCAGGAAATTGCGGCCGATGATCATCGGCTCGCTCTCGGGGTGATTGATGTTGGCCGGGATAATGGCGCGGCCGCGCGCCACTTCGTCGCGCACGAATTCGGGTGTAATGGGGTTCGGGATCGACGCGCCCAAGGATTCGCCGCGATGCTGGGTGCGCAGCATGGCGGAGAGGGCGTCCACGCGCTGGTTTTCGCGGATGGCGACATACTCCATCTCCGGGGTAACAACACCTCTGCGGGCATAGTGCATCTGGGTCACGCACTGGCCCGGGCGCGCGCGCAGGGGTTTGCGTTTCAGATCGAAGCGCATGGCGGCGAGTTGGGCATCGGCTTCGCGGCTGCGGCCGTAGGCGGACGTGAGGCCCGAAAGCGGCTCGCAGTCGCCGCGCGCGGCGATCCAGCCCGCGCGCAGGGCCGGCAGCCCGGCGCGAATGTCGATTTTTGCGGCTGGGTCGGTGTATGGTCCGGAGGTGTCGTAGACGAAGATCGGCGGGTTGCGCTCCGCGCCCATGGCGGCCGGTGTGTCGGACTGGGTGATCTCGCGCATGGGAACGCGGATGTCCGGGCGCGATCCTTCGACGTAGACCTTGCGCGAATTGGGCAACGGGGCAATTGCCGCTTCATCCACGTGGGCGGAAGCGGCAACGAACTTCTCGTGGGCATTCATGGTGTCTCCTTGCCGGGGATCGTACGCAAGGAGGGAGCAGGGCAACTGACTCACGCTTCCCTGCGCCGGCATTACCCGGATCAGGTTCAAAGGGTATCTCTCACCCGGCGGCGCACGGAAACGAAGCCGGCGCCCCCAGGACCCCCAACGTCATCGGGACACGCTACTGGAAAGCGGTCGCGAATGCAAGGGCGAGCCCGGGGACGCGCCGGGCAGAGGGCGCAAGTCGCCACTGTCCGGGGGACGAGGCGCTTGCCGGCGGCTAAAGTGCGTGGCCCACCGTTCCGAAAATGCTCCCATGTACCGCAACAACAGTCGAACTCTGCCCGTGCCAGTCAGGCCGGATGCCCACATGCGCATGACATCGTCGATCATCGCCACCGCACTCTTCCTCGTTCCGTGTGCGCACGCCGCGAACTGGCAGACAGTGGCCCAGGATCGGGACAAGCGCGTCGACATCGATCGCGCTCGCGTCGGCCGCCTTGAGGGCGGCAAGCACGTGGCCTGGAGCCGCGTGGCCATGTCCGACGCGGCCACCGAGGCGGCATCGGGACGACGCTATGCCATCGTCGAGGTGCTCAACCACTACGATTGCGCTGCCCGCACCTTCGCCGTCGTGCGTCGGATCTACCTCGGCACGGACCAGGCGCCGGTCCGCGAGGAGCGCATCGCCGATCCGCAGCATGCGGTGGTGCCCGCAGGCACTTACGATGAGAAGCTGTTCGACCGGGTCTGCACGCCACACAAAGCGGGTTCGGATGGGGCGGCCCGGGCAAGCGCCGCACATGCCTCGGCTACCAGTCGGCAGGAATCGGCTCCGGGAGACAGACGTACGAACCCCGAGTCAACCACCTTGGCCGTCGCGGGGGGTGCGGAGAAGACAGGCTCCGCGATGCTCGCCCGATCGCCAGAGACCGCGACCAAGGAAGGAAAGCGCCAAATCTCCGCGCTCGCCCTTCAGATAGCCGATGCGGCATCCCTTGCCGCCGCGCAGGCGCAGCGTGATGGCTCGCCGGCAACGAAGCGCGGCGATGGCAGGTAGCGACCCCATCGCGGTGCTGCGCCCATCGGACGCTGCCGGCCGGGCGGGTGTTACTGCTGATCCAGCGATCGCGCCAGAAACCGCTCGAGCCGACGGTCGGCCGACACCGCGACGTTGAATCGCAGCCAGGGCGAGGGTTGCGTTTGGGGGCGGAAGACATTGCCGGGCGCGAGGACGATACTTTCAGCGACGACGCCGCTGCGCGAGCGCAGCGGCGTCGTCGAGGCTGGGCGCTCTGGCCCAGACGAACATCCCGCCTTCCGGCTCCGCATCCACGACCAATCCCAGCCGCTCCAGCATGCGCAGCGTTGCCGCTGTGCCCTCCGCGAGCCGCCCCTGGAAACGCTCGACCAGCCGACGGTAGTGCCCTTCGGTGACCATTCTGTAGGCAAGGCGCTCGGCGAACTCGGAACTTGCAAGGCAGGAAACGATTTTTACGTCCGTCAGCGCCTGTGCCAAGTCCGCCTGGCAGGCGAGATAGCCGACCCGAAGATTGCCGGACACCGTCTTCGAAAAACTGCCGATATAGACGACGCGCTCGAGTTGGTCGAGCGCGGCAAGCCGTGTTGTCGGACTGGGCTGAAAATCTCCGAAAGCATCGTCGTCGACGATCAGCAAGCCGTGCTTTTCCGCCAGTTGCAGCACACGGTGGGCCACCGAAGCAGCGATGTTCGACGCTGTCGGGTTGTGTAGCACCGACTGAGTGAAAAACAGTTTCGGGTGGTACTCCTCGAGCAAGCGCTCCAGCGCCGCCGTATCCGGCCCTTGGGCGGTGCGTGGCACGCCGATCAATCGCGCGCCGTACAGGCGCAGGTTGGCGAACAGGTTCCAGTAGCCGGGATCGTCCACCAGCACACACTCGCCGCTGCGCACGAAGTAGCGCGCCACGAGGTCCAGAGCCTGGGTTGCACCGTGGGTAAGAACGATCTGCTTCGGGTGGGCGGAGATGCCCCATTCGGCCAGACGGAACTGCAACTGCTGGCGCAGCGGCGCATAGCCCTCGGGGGTGCCATAACCCGTGATGCGGGTGTCGGCGGAGCGGGTCAGCGCACGCAGTTGCCGCAAGACACTGTCCTCGTCCATCCAGCTCTGCGGCAGGCAGCCGCGGCCCGCGAGCACGCGGCCCGGCGCCTCGTTGACCATCTCGCGCATGAGCCAGGCGGCGTCGATGGCACGGTCCACCCGTGGTGCTTCCACCTCGGGTACCCGGGAAGGCCGCGGCGCTACGTAGAATCCGGAGCCCCGGCGCGGCTGCAGATAGCCCAGCGCCACCAGGCGGTCGTAGGCCTCCACAACAGTAAAGCGGCTCACGCCGTGGTTCGCCGCGAATCGGCGAATCGGCGGTATGCGCATCCCGGGACGCAGCACCCGGTCGTCGATATGCGTCTGCAGCGCCGATACGATCTGCTCCACCAGTGGTATCTCGGCAGCGGAATTCAAGCTCAATTGCAGCATGGGCGGCCTCCCGGCGTTGCACCGTACCGGCGAGCCGGCCGGTACAGGCTACGCGCCAACACGCGGGGGAGTGGTTACAAAGGAGTACTTGACATGCTCCGGACGGCGGGCTAACTTACTGACTGGTCAGTCAGTAAGTTAGCCCGCCGTGTCCGAAACCATCAAAGCTGTCCGTCAACGCCGCAAGCAGGCGCGTCCGTCGGAACTGACGGCCGCTGCGTTGGAGCTGTTCGTGGAGCGGGGCTTCGCCTCGACGCGGCTCGACGATGTCGCGGCGCGCGCCGGCGTCTCCAAGGGCACGCTCTACCTTTACTTCGACAGCAAGGAAGCGCTGTTCAAGGCGGTGGTGCGCGAGGGGCTGGTGCCCGCCCTGGCCGAAGGCGAGCGGCTGATCGCCCAATACCAGGGCAGCGCCCCGGAGCTGCTGCGCCAGCTGCTGCGCGGCTGGTGGCAACTGATCGGCCGCACTCCGCTGGGCGGAATTCCCAAGCTCATCATCGCCGAGGCGCGCAATTTCCCGGAAATCGCCCGCTTCTACCACGAGGAAGTGATCCAGCGCGGCAGCCGGCTGGTCAATGGCGTCCTGCAGTACGGCGTCGAGCGCGGCGAATTCCGCGCCGACGACATCGATGCGCTGGAGCGGCTGACCTTCGCGCCCTTCCTGATGCGCGTGGTGCTCATGCATTCGCTCGAATGCTGCACACCTCCCGCCCTGCCGCCCGACGCGTACATCGAAACGGCGATCGAATTCGTGTTGCGCGGTTTGCGCCCTGACCCGCCTGCGCAAGGCAACTGACGAACGGGGAAAAAATAATGATCCTAACATTCCCGACAGCAACGCGAGCCGTACTTCTTGTTGTCGCACTACTCACCGGCCCTACTGCCAATGCGGATGCTGCCGAGCCCGCCGCACCATCGGTGGCATACCGCGCCTTGAGCGAAGTGGCAGTCTACCCCGAGCGCGATGCTGCGGCGGCCGCCCAGAGCCTGAACGAAACGCGCCTGTCGGCGGAAGTAACGGCAACCATCGTCGACGTGCCGGCCCAAGTGGGGCAAACAGCGCCGACGGGGGCGATCCTCGTCCGCCTCGATACACGCGATTTCGAACTGGCCGTGGGCCGCGCCCAAGCGGGACTGGACTCGGCCCAGGCGCGGCTCCGGCTGGCCGAATCCCAGCTCAAACGCGCGCAGGAACTGCAAAGCCGAAATTTCATCTCGCCGGAGGGGCTGCACCAGCGTCAGACCGAAGTGGACGTGTTGCGTGCCGACGTTCAACTGCAACGCAACCAACTGGACACAGCGAGGCGCAACCTCGCCAAGACGACCATTCGCGCGCCCTTCCGTGCCATCGTACGCACGCGCGATGCCCATGTCGGCTCGCTGGCGGTGCAGGGCACGTCGCTGCTTACCTTGATCGACGCCGATCGCATAGAAGTCGCGGCCCAGGTGCAGGTCAAGGACCTCGCCTCCCTGCAGGCCGCCCGGGATGTGAGTCTGCACGCTCATGGCGCCGCCTACCCGCTCAGGCTGCTGCGGATTTCGCCGGCGATCAACCGCGAATCGCGCAACGTCGAGGCGCGCCTAGGGTTCGCCGGCAAGACCGCTCCCCCGGGCGCCGATGGTCGCATCGTCTGGCGCGACCACCGCCCACACGCGCCCGCGGAACTGATGGTCCGGCGCGAGGGCAGGCTCGGCATCTTCGTGCTCAACTCGGAACAGGTGCGTTTCATCGTCCTGCCCGAGGCGCAGGAAGGCCGGCCGGCGATAGTGGATCTGCCACCCGAGACACGCATTGTGACCGAGGGCCGCTTCGCCCTGCGCGACGGTCAGGTGGTGGCACCGATGATGCCGGCCGGAGCGCAACGCCCGTGAGCTTCTACGCCCGGCTCATCGGCAACCATCCCCTGGCGAACATCGCCTTCGTGGTGGTCCTTCTGCTCGGTGTGCTGTCCTATCTTGCGATGCCGCGCGAGCAGGACCCGGAGATCAACTTCAACTGGGTGAACATCATCGTCACGCTGCCGGGCGCCTCGGCGGAGGACGTGGCCAAGCGCGTTACCAAACCGCTCGAAGACGCCATCAAGAACGTCGCTGACATCAAGTTCGTGTCCTCGAGCTCGCGCGAGAACATCTCCTCAATCCTCGTGCGCTTCCGGGACATCGACGAGCGCGTGTTTGACAAGCGTGTCAACGACCTGCGCCGCGAAATTCAGAACAAGGCCAAATCCGAACTGCCGGTGGAAGCGAAAGATCCGCAGATCATGGAGATCACCACCTCTAACGGCTTTCCCACCGCCCAAGTATTGCTCACCGGCCAGGCCGACGACGAGAGTCTGCGCGCCATTGCCCGCGAGGTGCGCGATGATCTCGAACGACTCGCGGGTGTGGATCGCGTGTTCGCTCTCGGGCTGCACGACCCGGAACTGCGTGTCGAGTTCCTGCCCCAGGCTGTGCAGGCGCGCGGTCTGACGGCCACCGACGTGGCCGACGGTGTCGCCGCCTGGTTCCGTGACACGTTTGCCGGCAAGACCCGCGCCGGCGATGCCGACTGGCTGGTGAGGGTGCTGGGCACCGACGCCGACCCCGGCTTTCTTGCCCGCCTGGGCTTGGCGCCGGCGGCCAATCCACGCGCCCAAGTGCCGCTGGAGACGATCGCCAGCGCCGAGCGGGCGCGGGCCCGGCCGCAACAACTGGTGAGCACCGCGGGCCAGCCCGCGGTGCTCCTGTCCGTCACCAAGAAAAACTACACCAACACCATCGAACTGGTGCAACGCATCAACGCCTACACGGAGCAAAAAAACCCACTCATCGCGGGCGCCGGGCTGAAACTCACCCTGACCGACGACCAAACCGTACCGACGCGGGAAGCCATCCGCATCATGGAGTCGAACGCGCTCTTGGGCCTGATCCTGGTGACGGCGGTTTGCTGGATCTTTCTCGGTACGCGGATCGCCGTACTCGTCGGGCTGGGCATTCCCTTCTCGCTGGCAGGCACATTTGCGATCCTCAATGCGACAGGCGCCACCCTCAATCTTTCCGTGCTGCTGGGCGTGGTCATTGCCCTGGGCATGCTGGTCGACGACGCGGTGGTGATCGTCGAGGCGATCTACTACCGCATGCAGCGCGGCGCAGCGACGCTTAGCGCCATCGTCGAAGCCGTGCGCGAGGTAGCCGCGCCGGTGTTCTCGTCCGTGGCGACCACGCTCGCAGCTTTCCTGCCGCTGATGCTGCTGCCCGGCATTGTCGGCAAGTTCATGTTCGTCATCCCCTTCGTGGTGACGCTGGCGCTGCTCATCAGCCTCGTCGAAGCTTTCTGGATGCTGCCGACACATATCAGCATCATGCGCTTCGACTACTCGGTGCCGTCACCGATCCAGCGCCGGCGCGAGGCCTTTACCCACTGGCTGCGGGTCAAATATGCGCGACTGCTGATCTGGGTCATGCGCCGGCCGAAGCGCTCCTCGGTGCTCGCACTTGTCCTGGTGGCGGGCGCGCTGGCTGCGCTTGCTGTCGGATTGGTGCGCGTACAGTTCTTCGCCTTCGATCCGCTGCGCATCTTCTACGTCAATGTGGACATGCCCGCGGGGGCGCCCATCGAAGACACGCTGGCGCGAGTCGAGCAGGTGGAAGCACGGGTGCGTGAACACCTTCGTCCGGAGGAGGCGCGCTCGCTCGCCTCCATGGCCGGCGTCAAGTTCACCGAAACCGAGCCGCTTTACGGCGATGCCTACGGCCAGCTCGTGGTTTCCCTGAATCCCCACCTGGCAGACATGCGCGAGGTGCAGGAAATCGTCGAATCCATGCGCGGCGACGTCGAGAATCTGGCGGGCGCGGGCAAGATCACCTTCACCGTGCTCTCCGGCGGACCGCCGGTGCAGAAACCGATCCGCGTGCGCGTGCGTGCCGACGACTACGGCGAGTTGCGCGCTGCCGCCGATGCCTTGAAGGGCGTAGTCACCGGAGTGAAGGGTACCCGCGACGTGAGCGACGATGACGTCGCCGGCCGACCGGAACTGGTGCTCGCCATCGACCGCGAAGCAGTGCGCAGCGCCGGCCTCAATCCGGCACTCGTGGCGCGCGCCATCCGGCTGCATGTGGATGGCGAGGTCGTCGCGACCATGCGCGACCGCGGCGAGAAGGTGGAGGTTCGTGTGCGCGCTCGCCGTGAGCCGAACACCGACATCGTGAGGATTCTCGACGACACCATTGCCCTGCCCAACGGCGGCACTACCACCCTGGCCGCATTGACCACGGCGCATACGCGTACCGGCAGCGGCGTCATCAAGAACTACAATCTGCGCCGCGCGATCACTGTCGAGGCCGATCTGGACAAGGAGGCGATCAACGCAGTCCAAGCGAACCGCCAAATCGTGGCGGGCTGGAACGAAGTGCGCAGCCGATTCCCGCGCACCGACATCGACTTCTCCGGCGAGCTGGACGATATCCAGGAAAGTCTCGATGCCATGCAGGTGCTGTTTCTGCTGGGCGTGGGGCTGATCTATCTCATCCTGGCCGCCCAGTTCCGCAGCTACTGGCAACCGCTCATGATCCTGGTCACGGTGCCGCTCGCCTTCACCGGCGTTGCCTACGGCCTGCTCGTCTCGCGCAATCCGCTTTCGCTCTACACGCTGTACGGCGTTATTGCGCTGACCGGCATTGCGGTGAATTCCGCCATCGTGCTGATCGACGCCGCCAACGGAAGGTTGAAGCAGGGCATGAGCGTTTTGCATGCCGCCGTCTATGCCGCGCGCCGCCGGGTCGTGCCGATCATCATCACGACGACCACGACCATCGCCGGCCTGTTCTCGCTGGCGTTCGGCATCGGCGGCCAATCCCTGATCTGGGGGCCGGTGGCGGCGAGCATCGTCTGGGGACTCGCCTTGTCGACGCTGCTGACCCTGTTCGTGATTCCATTGCTCTACTGGCTTTTCATGCGCCGTGCGACGGGGACGGGACGCGCCGGATGGTGGCGCCGGCTGCGGTCCGTGCGCGCGGCCACGGCATTCAAGGGGTGACCATGCGGGCGAAGACACTTTTCCGATCGGCTTCAGTTGTTGCGGCGGCCGCAATCGCGTTCGGCTGCGCGCCCAAGCCCGAACAGAAGGAGACCGTGCGGCCAGTGCTGGTGCAGAAGGTGGCGGCCGGGGCCATCGGCGGCGACATGGTCTATTCCGGAGAAGTCCGTGCCCGCTACGAATCGGACCTCGCCTTCCGGGTCGCCGGCAAGATCGTCGGCCGCAATGCGGACGTCGGCGCCCAGGTCAAGCGCGGCGCGCTGCTGGCGCGGCTCGATCCCACCGACATGCAGCTCAACGCCCAGGCCGCAGCCGCGCAAGTGGCGGCCGCGGAGAGCGAGTACGCATTCACCAAGGCCGAACTGGAGCGCTACAGCGCGCTGCTGGAAAAGAAGTTTATCGGCCAGGCCCAGTACGACGCCCGGCTCAACGCCTTCAAGGCGGCGCAAGCGAAGCTGGAGCAGGCGCGGGCGCAGCGCAACTGGAGCGGCAACCAGGCCGCCTACACGACGCTGCATGCCGACCATGCCGGCGTGATTACCGCCGTGCAGGCGGAAGTGGGGCAGGTGGTGAGCGCCGGCCAGGTAGTGATGAAGCTTGCCCGTCCAGAAGAGAAGGACGTGCTGATCAACGTGCCAGAGAGCCGAGTCGGCGAACTTAAATCGGCGCCGGCGATCCGAATTAGCCTTTGGGCCGATCCTTCCCTGCGCCTGACCGGCAAATTGCGTGAGCTGGCACCAGGCGCCGATGCGACGACGCGCACGTACGCGGCGCGCATCCGCATCGTCGAACCGCATCCCGCCGTGCAGCTGGGCATGACCGCCAACGTTCTACTGCAATCGGCGCACGCGTCCGCAGCGATCGTGGTGCCGCTGTCCTCGCTGCTGGAAAATGGTGCCGGCCCGACGGTGTGGGTGGTCGAGGGCGACAAGGCCGTGAAGCGTCCGGTCAGGGTCAGGCAATACCGTGAGGACGGTGCTGTGCTGGACAGCGGGCTGATGCCGGGCGAACTGCTGGTGGTGGCTGGCGCGCACAAGCTTGTACCTGACCAAGCCGTACGGGCCGTCGAACAGGACGCGGCCCGCGCCCAAGAGCGCACGAACGACGCCGCCGCGGAGAAACGCTCGTGAGCGGGTTCAACCTTTCCGATTGGGCGCTGCGGCACGCGGCGCTGGTGCGTTTCTTCATTGTCGCGCTGGCAGTGATGGGCGTGCTCGCCTATCAGCGCCTCGGGCAGTCGGAGGATCCGCCGTTCACCTTCAAGATCATGGTCGTGCGCACGCACTGGCCGGGTGCCTCGGCGCGGGAGGTGGAGCAGCAACTCACCGACAAGATCGAGAAAAAGCTGCAGGAAGCGCCCCACGTGGACCGCATCGTCAGCTACTCCAAGCCGGGCGAGTCCGTGGTCATGTTCTTCGCCAAGGATTCGGCGCCGGCCTCGGTCATCCCCGACGTGTTCTACCAGGTGCGCAAGAAGGTGGGCGACATCCGTCACACGCTGCCCGCCGGCATCCAGGGTCCGTTCTTCAACGACGAGTTCGGCGACGTCTTCGGCAGCATCTACGCACTCACCGGCGACGGGCTGAGCTACGCCCAACTCAAGGACTACGCCGACGACATCCGCGACGAGCTGCTGCGGGTGAAGAATGTGGCCAAGGTGGACCTGATCGGCGAGCAGGACGAGAGGATCTACATCGAGCTGTCCAATACCAAGCTCGCCACCCTGGGGCTGGACATCAACACCGTGTTCCAGGCGCTCGCGCAGCAGAACGCGGTGAGCGGCGCCGGCTTCTTCGAAACCGCCGCCGATCGCATCTATCTGCGCCCGAGTGGGGAGTTCGACACCGTGGCGGGCGTGCGCGAGACGATCGTCCGTGCCGGCGGACGTCAGTTCCGCATCGGCGACATCGCGGAAGTCTCGCGCGGTTACGTCGACCCGCCCTCGCCCCGCTTGCGCTACAAGGGCGTGCCGGCATTGGGCATTGGCGTGTCCATGGCCAAAGGCGGCGACATCATCGAGCTGGGCGGCGCGCTGCGCGCTGTCGTGGCGCGCCTGCAGGCGAAGCTGCCCGTAGGGGTGGACCTGAACGAAGTGGCCAGTCAGCCCGATGCGGTGCGTCGTTCCGTCAATGACTTCGTGCGTTCGCTGGCCGAGGCGGTGATCATCGTCCTGATCGTCAATTTCTTCAGTCTTGGCTTTCGCACGGGCATGGTCGTGGCGCTGTCGATTCCGCTCGTCCTGGCGGTCACCTTCCTGCTCATGGGGCTGTTCGACGTCGGACTGCACAAGATCTCGCTCGGCGCCCTTGTCCTGGCGCTCGGCCTGCTCGTCGATGACGCGATCATCGCGGTGGAAATGATGTGGGTGAAGATGGAGCAGGGCTGGGAACGGACCAAGGCCGCTGCCTTCGCCTACACCAGCACCGCCGGGCCGATGCTCTCCGGCACGCTGGTGACCGTGGCCGGATTCCTGCCCATCGCCACGGCCGAATCCGCCACCGGCGAGTACACCCGTTCCATTTTCCAGGTCAATGCCATAGCGCTGCTCGTGTCCTGGGCCGCCGCCGTCGTCGTGATTCCCTATCTTGGTTTCCGCATTCTGCCCGATCCCCATGCGGCGAGTGCGCCCGGGCTCTTCGCGCGGCGCCTGCCGCGGCTGGTGGCTGCCCTCGCGCGCGTCAAACAGCGATTCGGTGGCGGCAGACCCGATGCGGCTCATGGCCCTCACGACGTCTATGGCACCGCCTTCTACCGCGGTTTTCGGCGCTTGGTGCAGTGGTGTGTCCGCCACCGCTGGATCGTCATCGCGGTGACGGTGGCGCTGTTCGCGCTGTCGGTGTATGGCTTCCAGTTTGTGCAGCAACAATTCTTCCCCAGTTCGACGCGCCTGGAGTTGCTGGTCGATCTGCGCCTGCCGGAAGGCTCGTCGCTCAAGGCGGTCGAGCGCGAGGTGAGCAAACTGGAAGCCGTGCTCGCGCAGGAACCAGGCATCGACAACTACGTCGCCTATCTCGGATCGGGCTCGCCCCGTTTTTACCTGCCGCTGGATCAGCAACTGCCGGCAACCAACTTTGCCCAGTTCGTCGTTCTCACCAAGAGCATTGAGGCGCGGGAGGCGCTTCGCGCGCGGCTGATTACGCTTTTCGACGAAGACTTTCACGGCCTGCGCGCCAACATTACGCGGCTGGAAAACGGCCCGCCCGTGGGGTTCCCGGTGCAGTTCCGCGTTTCGGGTGAGGACATCCCGACGTTGCGCAAGCTTGCGGCGGAGGTGGCCGAGATCATGCGTGCCAATCCCCATGTCTCGAACGTGCAGTACGACTGGGACGAGCAGTCGAAGATCGTAGCGATCGACGTGGACCAGACGAAGGCGCGGCTGCTCGGCGTAAGCAGCCAGGAGCTGGCTGGCTTCCTCAACACCTCGCTGGTGGGCTACGGCATCACGGCTTTCCGCGAGGCCGACAAGTCGATCGAAGTGGTGTTGCGCGGGGACAAGATCGAGCGCGAGCGCTTGTCCCTGCTCGCCGATCTGGCTGTGCCGACCAAAGCCGGCAAAAGCGTGCCGCTGGCGCAGATTGCAACGATCCGCTACAGCTTCGAGCCCGGCGTTGTGTGGCGTCGCAACCGTCTGCCGACGATCACGGTGCGGGCCAACGTCTACGGCGAGGCGCAGGCGCCGACGGTGACGGCGCAGATCAGCCCGACGCTCGATCCAGTACGCGCCAAGCTGCCCGACGGTTACCTGCTTGAGACGGGCGGGGCGGTCGAGGATTCGGAGCGCGGCCAGAAATCCGTGGCGGCCGGCATGCCCTTGTTCATCCTGGTCGTGCTAACCGTGCTCATGCTGCAGCTGCAGAATTTCTCCCGGGTGGTGCTGGTGCTGCTGACCGCACCGCTCGGGCTGATCGGCGTGACGCTGTTTCTGCTACTGTTCAACAAGCCGTTCGGCTTCGTCGCCATGCTGGGGACCATCGCCCTGTTGGGCATGATCATGCGCAACTCGGTGATCCTCGTGGACCAGGTCCAGCAGGACATCGCGGCGGGGCGCAGCGAATGGGAAGCAATCATCGAATCCACCGTGCGCCGCTTCCGGCCGATCGTCCTCACCGCCGCCGCGGCCGTGCTGGCGATGATTCCGCTTACCCGGTCCACCTTCTTCGGCCCGATGGCGGTGGCCATCATGGGCGGGCTGATTGTGGCCACGGCGCTGACACTGTTGTTCCTGCCGGCGCTGTATGCGGCCTGGTATCGCGTGGGGCGGGCTGGACATGCAGACCGCGCAAACGCCCCGGATTCGGTCGGACCGGAAGCCCCGCAGGTCGGGTAAAATGTTAATTTTTGGCTGCAAAGGCCGTAAATCAATCAAAATCAATAATCATCGGGAGTATCGCAATGAATCTGGAACGGGCCCGTTTCAACATGGTCGAGCAGCAGATCCGCACCTGGGAGGTGCTGGATAAGGACGTACTGGATCTGCTGTTCGTCGTCAAGCGGGAGGAATTCGTGCCGCCCGCCTACCGACAGCTGGCGTTCGCCGACCTGGAGATTCCGCTCGGGCGTGGCGCGACCATGCTGGCGCCCAAGGTCGAGGCGAAGATCCTGCAGGCCTTGGCGCTGCGCAAGTCCGACAAGGTACTGGAAATCGGCGCCGGCTCCGGTTATATGGCGGCGCTGCTGGCGGCGCGCACCGACCATGTCTACACCGTCGAGATCGATCTCGACTTGGCGACCATGGCGCGGGAAAACCTGAAGCGCAATGCGGTGGACAATGCCACCGTCGAACTGGGCGACGGGGCGCGCGGCTGGTCCATGCATGCGCCCTATGACGTGATCGTCATTTCTGGGTCCACACCGGTGCTGCCCCAGGAATTCCTGCAGCAGCTCAAGCCGGGCGGCCGGTTGGCGGCCATTGTCGGCGAGCCGCCTGTCATGGAGGCGCAGCTCGTCACCTGTGTCGGCGATAACAGCTTTCGAACCGCAAACCTGTTCGAAACCTGTGTCGCGCCGCTGAAGAACGCGCAGCAGCGCGAGCGCTTCGTTTTCTGAGCGGCGGATGCAGCAGATCTCGCCGCGTCAGCTCGATGACTGGCTACGGGACGGCGGCCGCACCAAGCCCGTGCTTCTGGACGTGCGCGAGCAGTGGGAATTCGACGCCTGCCACATACCGGGGTCGAGGCACATGCCGATGCGAACTGTGCCGGCACGTTACGTCGAGCTTGATCGGGATTCCGACACGGTAGTGATTTGCCATCACGGCGCGCGCAGTTTCCAGGTTGCGATGTTTCTGGAGGCTCAGGGCTTCGGCCGCGTGATCAATCTGCAGGGCGGCATGGCGGCGTGGGCCCGGGACGTGGAAACCGACATGCGCCAATACTGACCCCTTCGACTGGTAATTGTCATGAGAAATGCACTGCTTTTTTTGATCGCTACCACTTCGGCCGGGAGTGCAGCGCAGGCCGCCGATCTGCTGCAGGTGTACCGCGACGCGGTCACCCACGACGCGCAGTTTGCCTCCGCCCGGGCGGCGCGCGACGCCAGCCTGGAGAGGCTTCCGCAAGGGCGTGCCGGGCTGCTGCCTATCGTCAGCCTGTCGGCCAATACGACGTGGAACGATCAGGACGTGTCCTTTCGAGGCTCGACCACCTTTGCCGGCGGCAAGCGCCAATACAACAGCCACGGCTACACGGTGACGCTGTCGCAACCGTTGTTCCGCTGGCAGAACTGGATTCAGTACGACCAGGCCAAGCTGCAGGTAGCCCAGGCCGAGGCGACCCTATCCAATGCCAGGCAGGATCTCGTCCTGCGCGTTGCCCAAGCCTATTTCGACGTTCTGCTCGCCCAGGATGCGTTGGCCTTCGCGCAGGCCCAGAAGAAAGCCATCGGCGAGCAACTCGAGCAGGCCAAGCGCAACTTCGAAGTGGGCACGTCGACCATCGTCGATACACATGAAGCGCAGGCACGCTTCGACCTCACCACGGCCCAGGAAATCGCCGCCCAGAACGATCTGGAGGTCAAGCGCCACGCGTTGCGCCAGATCATCGGGCGCGAGCCGGAGGCCCTGAAGCCGCTGAGGCAAGACGTTCAAATCCAGCAGCCTCGACCGGCCGAAATGCAGAAATGGGTGGAGTCGGCGGAGGGGAATAGCTTTGTCGTCCAGGTGCAGCAGGCGGCGCTGGATATCGCCACCAAGGAAGTGGAACGCAATCGCGCCGGCCATTATCCGACGTTGGACCTGGTCGCAACCCACGGCAAGAACACCCAAGGCAGCAGTTCGCAAGGCATCGGCAGCGACTCGACCACGAACACCATTGGCCTGCAACTGGCCGTGCCGATTTACCAAGGCGGCCTCGTCATGTCCCGCGAGCGCGAAGCAGTCGCCCTGCGCGAAAAGGCGCTGCAGGATCTGGAAACCACCCGCCGCACCACCGCGCTGTCCGCGCGCCAGGCGTATCTGGGAGTGACGAGCGGCATGGCCCAAGTCAAGGCGCTGGAAGCGGGCCTTGTCTCCAGCCTGAGCGCCCTCGATTCCAACAAGCTCGGCTACGAAGTGGGGGTGCGCATCAACATCGACGTGCTCAATGCCCAGCAGCAGGTCTTCCAAACGCGGCGCGATCTGGCCAAGGCACGCTACGACACGCTGCTCTCCCAGCTGCGCCTGAACGCCGCCGCAGGCCAACTGGGCGAGGAAGACGTAAAACAGATCAACGGCCTGCTCGAGCCGTAAGCCTCACCGACAGCCGCGGCTACGTAGGCGTATGCCGGCGTGTCGTGCCCGCCAGTGCCCGGGCGACGATCTGCATCGTGCGCATGGTCGCACCCCGGTGCCGGGCGGCGAAAGTCTTGCCTGCTTCGCTCATCGCCTCACGCGCCGGCGCATCCCTCAGTAGCGCGTCGGCCATCTGCAACAACTCGCCGGCATCGGCCACGCGCCGGGCCGCGCCTGCGGCGACCGCCTGCTCGGTAGCCTGGGCGAAATTGAAGGTGTGCGGGCCGACGAGTGCCGGCGTACCGACGGCGCAGGCCTCGATCAGGTTCTGTCCGCCCAGGGGCAACAGGCTGCCGCCGACGAAGGCGACATCGCAGGCAGCGTAGTAGGCATACAGCTCGCCCATGGTGTCGCCAAGCAGGACCCGGGTCTGGGCCGCTATCGTGCCGCCGGCCGTGCGCCGCTGCAGCGCTAAGCCGCGCGCCGCGACCAGGGTGGCGACCTCATCGAAGCGCTGGGGATGGCGGGGGACGATCAGCAGCAAGGCATCGCCGAGCGTTTGGCGCGCGAGGGCATCCAGGACGAGCGCTTCTTCGCCCTCGCGGCTGCTCGCCACCAGCAGCACCGGCCGCGGACCGATGAGCGCGCGCAGCGCGCGACCCTTCTCGAGCTGTTCCCCGGCGGGCACGATATCAAATTTCACGTTCCCGGTGACGGCGACCTCGGGTGCGCCGAGTGCCCGCAACCGCATGGCGTCGTCTTCCGTCTGCGCCGCAATGGCCGACAGGCGGCGCAGCGTGTCGCGCGCCAGCCCGGGGAAACGGGCGTAGCGGCGCGCCGATTTCTCCGACATCCGCGCATTCACCAGCAGGAGCGGGACGTGACGGCACTCGCAGGCGGCAACCAGGTTTGGCCAGAGCTCCGTTTCCATAATCAGCCCGATCTCGGGACGAAAGCGGTCGAGGAAGCGCGCGACGGCGAACGGGAAGTCGTAGGGCAGGTAGGCGCGCGAGACGCGGTCGCCGAACAGGTCCGCGGAAGTTTGTCGCCCGGTCGGCGTCATGTGGGTAACCAGGATGCGGTGCCGGGGATATTGCGCCATGAGGGCGGCGACGAGGGGCTGGGCCGCCCGGGTTTCGCCCACGGAAACTGCGTGCAGCCAGACCAGGGGCGCGCCCGGCTCTTGATCGTAGGCGCCGAAGCGCTCGCCCAGGTGCTCGCGGTACTCTGGCTGGCGCCGGGCGCGGCGCCACAGGCGCAGTCCGACGTAGGGCAGCAGGAGATACAGCGCCAGTGAGTAGAGAACGCGTACCATCACGGGAGCAGTTTTGCGACGGCCGCGACGACATCCTGGGGCGACGGCGGGTTGCCCGCACCGCCAAGGTTGATAGCTCCTGACCCGGCATGAACGCCCGTAAGCCGTGGGTCGGAGCCGGCGAACAGCGCGATGGTCGGTCTTCCCAGCGCGGCGGCAAGATGGGTGAGGCCGGTGTCGACGCCGATGACGATCCGCGCGCCGGCGAGCAGGCGGGCCAGCGGCTCCAGCGCTAACGGGGGTGCGGCGACGGCATGCCGCATGGCGTCGGCGAGGCGCTGTGCGCGCTCGCGTTCGATCGCGCTGCCGGCCGGCAGCACGCAAGCAATGCCCGCGCCGTTCAAATTTGCAGCCAGCTCGACCCAGTGTTCTTCCGGCCAGAGCTTGTCGGCGCGGCTGGTGGCGGTGAGCAGCACGGCGTGGGAGGGGTGCGGAGCGGCCGGCAGCCAGTCGGCGACCAGTGGTTCGGCGCGGATGCCATAGTCGAGCGGCAGGTTCGGCTCGTAACCCAGTGCTGCCGCCGCCAGCCAGCGGTTGCGTTCGACGGCGTGCAGCGTCTTGGGGATGGCGAAACTGGCATCGTAGGCGCGCGCGGCCAGCGGCTCGCGGGCAGCTTCGGCGGCATAACCGCAGCGCCGGCCGCGGGCCAGGCGGCTGATCAGGGCGCTCTTGATGAGTCCCTGGGTGTCCAGAATCACGTCGTAGCTTTCGCGTTGCAGGGCTTGCCGGAACTGGCCGGCCTCGCGCCGGGTTGCGCTGTCGAGCAGCGCCCGGCGCCAGCGGCGCAGCGCCACCGGAAGGACATTGCGAACATGCGGATGCAGGCGCGGAATCGCAGCAAAGCTTTCCTCGACCACCCAGTCGATCCGGGCGTCGGGGCGCTTGACATGGATGTCGCTGACGACCGGCAGGTTGTGGATCACGTCCCCGAGCGACGAGGTCTTTACCAGCAGGATCATGGACATGGGGACGAGTACGGGACGCGGCCAGCGCCGGGGGCTCCTCGCCGGCATAGTAGAATGGCGCGCTCGAAAGGCGCAAATTATAGCCCAGCCATGTCCGTCGCCCGTCTGCCGCTGTCGGCGGTGATCATCACGCTCAACTGCATCCGGCAGTTGGAGGCCTGCCTCGACAGCCTCGGTCCGGTGGACGAGGTGATCGTGGTGGACTCGGGCAGCGACGACGGCACGATGGAACTGGCGCAGCGGCGCGGCGCACGCGTCATCGAACGGGAGTGGCTGGGGTTCGGCGCTCAGAAGCAGCATGGGGTCGAACAGGCGGGCTGCGACTGGGTGTTGTGCATCGACGCTGACGAGCGACTCAGCAGCGAGCTGCGGGCGAGCATCGTCCTGGCGCTGGCGGCGCCGCGCTTCCGGGCCTATGAATTCGCGCGCTGCAACCGCTTCATGGGCCGCTATCTGCGCCACGGCGAGGGTTACCCGGACTGGAGCTTGCGCCTGTTCGACCGCAGGGCGGCCCGCTGGTCGAACGACCCGGTGCACGAGAAAGTGATGACGGAGACGCCGGTAGGGCGCTTGCACGGCGACCTGCTGCATGACAGCGCCGACAGCCTGGATGGCTACCTGGCGAAGCAGAACCGGTACACGTCGCTCGCCGCGCAGGCCTTCGTCGCCCAGGGCAGGACGGCACACCTCGGCCATCTCCTGTTCAGCCCCTGGGTGCGGTTCGTCAAGTTCTTCTTCTTTCGCCTGGGGCTGCTCGATGGTGTGCCGGGGCTGGTGCATACGCTGATCGGCTGTTCGAACAGCTTCATCAAGTATGCGAAAATATTCGATTTGCAGGGCAGGGACAGAACGCGATGAAGGTACTCGTCACCGGCGCGGCCGGTTTCATCGGCATGCACACCGCGCAGCGCCTTCTGGAGCGCGGTGACGAGGTGGTCGGTGTCGACAACTTGAACGACTACTACGACGTCCGCCTGAAGGAGGACCGGCTCAAACAACTGGCCCCCTACCCGAGATTCCGATTTATCAAGCTGGACATCGCCGATACCGAAGCCGTCGCAAAATTGTTCCACGAGGAGAAGTTCGCCCGGGTCGTGCACCTTGCGGCACAGGCCGGCGTTCGTTACTCGCTCGTCAATCCGCATGCCTACGTGCAGAGCAATCTAGTCGGCTTCGTGAACATCCTGGAAGGATGTCGGCACAACGCCATCGAGCACCTGGTCTACGCCAGCAGTTCGAGCGTCTACGGCGGCAATACCAAGGTGCCCTATTCCGAGCACGACAACGTCGATCACCCGATCAGCCTGTACGCGGCGACGAAGAAATCGAACGAACTGATGGCGCATACCTATAGCCATCTGTTCGGGCTGCCGACCACGGGGTTGCGGTTTTTCACGGTGTATGGGCCGTGGGGGAGGCCGGATATGTCGCCGACGCTGTTCGCGCGGGCGATCTTTGAAGGACGGCCGATCGAGGTATTCAACTATGGGGATATGGAGCGGGATTTTACCTACATCGACGACATCGTCGAGGGCGTAGTGAGGGTCGTGGATAGACCGGCGACGCCGGATCCGGAATTTGATGCCAACGACCCCAGCCCAGCTACAAGCGCTGCGCCATATTGCGTTCACAATATTGGAAACCACCATCCGGTCGGGCTGCTGGACTACACCCGCACCATGGAGTCTATTATTGGACGCAAAGCGGTCATGAATCTGCTCCCTATGCAGCCTGGGGATGTAAAGGTTACACAGGCCGACATCGCGTCACTACATGAGGCGGTAGGTTTCGCACCGAATACCCCGCTCGTGGAAGGGTTGGAACGGTTTCTCGAATGGCTGCGAAATTACTACCGGTACGAATCGCGTTCCCGCGAGCATGATGAACACGAGAAGCATGTCGGCTGAAGCCGCTGCGTCGACGTATTCTACGAACTCTTAGGATTTGCGAATCGACTGCCTCGAACCCGTGCGATGCCGTCCGACTTTTACCGCGTTCTGCTCGTTCCAGCGACCGTTTTTCTGATCACCCTCGTTGCCTTGGCAGCCATGCTCAAGAGCGGGATGGCGTCGAAACTTGCACTGGATCACCCCAATGAGCGGTCGCTTCACAGCAATCCGGTGCCTCGAATCGGAGGCTTGGCGATACAACTTGGACTGGCGTTCGCGTGGCTTTACCTCTATCCCCGGTTTCTGGGCGTGGCTTGCCTGACTGCCCTGTTGGCCGCTGCATCCTTTTGGGATGACCGATATGATTTGCCCGTGGTACTCAGGTTTGCAGTCCACTGCACCACCGCATTGGTTTTCGCGTTGTTGGCGATGCCGGACGCGGACCCGATCATCTTTGCGGCGGTGCTCGGGACCGCATGGATGACCAACCTCTACAACTTCATGGATGGTTCGGACGGTCTCGCCGGCGGGATGACGCTCTTCGGGTTTGTCTTCTTCGCGCTGGCGGCTTGGCTGGCTGGTGATACGGACTTCGCCATCTTGAATTTGAGCGTCGCTGCAGCTGCCAGCGCGTTTCTCATGTTCAATTTTCCTCCGGCGCGTGTGTTCATGGGCGACGTCGGATCGATCCCGATAGGGTTTCTTGCGGGCGCATTGGGTGTGTGGGGTTGGCATAGAGGCTATTGGCCTTGGTGGTTTCCGGTTCTGGTCTTTTCGCCATTCGTATTCGACGCGACCATCACCCTGCTGCGTCGAATGATTCGGGGCGAGCGAGTTTGGCGGGCCCATCGGGAGCACTACTACCAGCGCTTGGTGCGCATGGGTTGGGGACATCGCCACACGGCGTACGCAGAGTATGCATTGATGATACTGGTGGGCGCCTCGGCAGTAGCCGCGTTGAGTTTGGCGCCGGCCCTGCAGTGGATCATGATTACCTTGTGGCTATCTGTATTCGGCGTGGCGATGGTTGCCATCGATATGCGCTGGAATCGATTTCGGGAGAGGCAATGCTGAGTCCGCAGCTTCGTACTCTGGTCGCGATCACACACGATGTCGCAGCAACGGCAGTTGCTTGGCTGGCCGCGTATTGGCTGCGGTTCAACCTTGATATACCCGCTGAGCATTTGCAAGGAGCTCTGTCAGCGCTTTGGTGGGTAGTGCCTCTGTATGCCGTTGTTTTCGTGCGCTTCGGCCTGTACCGCGGTATCTGGCGTTACGCCAGTCTCAGGGATCTCCAGCGGATAGTACTTGCAGTGGGGATTGCTGCGATCTTGTTCCCGGCCCTTATTCTGATGCTTGGCGCTCCAAGAGCACCGCGCACCGTGGTCGTTCTACACCCGGTGCTGCTCGTCCTGATTATGGGTGGCAGCCGCATCATCTACCGTGCGTGGAAGGAGCATACGCTTTATGGCGCCCTTCGCACTTCGGGAAAGCCGGTGTTGATTCTCGGTGCGGGCGATGCAGCAGTCATGTTGATGCGAGAACTGGAGCGCAGCCGGGACTGGCGGGTTATCGGCCTGCTTGATGACGACGTTTCCAAGCACGGCAGGCACCTGATGGGGGCGCGCATCTTCGGTGCCATTGCCGACCTCGACCGTTGGGTCAGGGAACTCCAGGTCGAGCACGTGATACTCGCCATGCCTTCCGCGAGCACTGCGGTCCGCCGGGACGCGATCGAGCGTGCAGCAAAGGCTGGGGTCTCGGTTCTGACCGTGCCAGCCCTGGTAGACCTTCTCAATGGGCGAGTGTCAATTTCTCAGGTGCGCAAGGTCCAGCTTGAGGACTTGCTTGGTCGCGAGCCGGTGAGTCTCGATACGGAGGGGCTCCACACGTTTCTCAGCCGGCAGGTGGTGATGGTAACCGGCGCAGGGGGTTCGATCGGCTCCGAACTGTGCCGGCAGATCGCCGCATTCCAGCCCAGCCTGCTGGTCCTCTTCGAAGCGAACGAGTTCGCGCTGTACAACATCGAGCAGGAATTCCGGGAGCACTTCTCGGGCACACAAATCGTCAGCGCAATCGGAGACGTTAAGAATCTGCGGCGCGTCGGGCAGGTGATGCGTCAGTTTTCCCCCGCAGTGGTGTTTCACGCCGCCGCTTACAAGCACGTACCCATGATGGAGGAAATCAATGCCTGGGAAGCAGTCCAGAACAACGTCATGGGCACATACGTCGTAGCACACGCAGCGATCAAGCACGGTGCACAGAAGTTTGTTTTAGTTTCCACCGACAAGGCGGTTAATCCCACCAATGTAATGGGTGCGACGAAACGCCTGGCGGAAATGGTGTGCCAGAGTCTGCAGCAGGCCTCGGACACGCGTTTCGAGATGGTGCGTTTCGGCAATGTCCTGGGCAGTACGGGCAGCGTGATCCCGAAGTTCCGCGAGCAGATCGAACGGGGCGGGCCGATCACCGTGACGCATCCGGAGATCATCCGCTACTTCATGTCCATTCCCGAGGCGGCACAATTGGTCTTGCAGGCAGGCTGCATGGGACAGGGTGGCGAGATCTTCGTCATGGACATGGGCGAGCCCGTCAAGATCGTCGATCTGGCTCGGGACATGATCCGGCTCTCGGGTTTCAGCGAGGACGAGATCAAGATCACTTTCACTGGTTTGCGGCCGGGCGAGAAGCTCTTCGAGGAATTGCTGGCCGACGACGAGCACACGCGTGCCACGCCGCATCCCAAACTGCGCATCGCCAAGGCGCGCGAGGTCGAACCGGGCTGGATCGAGGAACTCCTGCGCTGGCTCAAGCAGGATCGTGTGCTGGAAGATGGCGAGGTCCGCCGGGATTTGCGGCGCTGGGTGCCTGAATACGCACCGGACACGAGGCCGCCCCTGCGCGCCGTGGGCAGCGCCAAGCCCGGCCACGCGAGCTGAGCGGCCGGTAGCTACGAGCGGCGAGGCGTGGCGACTTACGCAATCGGGGACGTCCAGGGCTGCCACGACGCGCTGCGTGCGCTGCTGACGCAGCTCGATTTCAGCCCGTCTGGAGACCGTCTCTGGTTCGTCGGCGACATCGTTAATCGTGGTCCCCAGTCGCTGGAGACGCTGCGCTTCGTCAAGAGTCTGGGCGAACAGGCCATTGCCGTGCTCGGCAACCACGATCTGCATCTACTCATGGTCGCGGAAGGATTCGGCCGCAAGCATCGCGAGGACACCCTGGACCCGATTCTCGCCGCAACGGACCGCGAGGAATTGCTGACTTGGCTCCGGCGGCAGAAGTTGCTTCATCTGGAGGACGAGTACCTGCTCGTGCATGCCGGGCTCCTGCCGCGCTGGAGCGCTACGCAGTCGCAGGAGCTTGCATGCGAGGTTGAGGAAGCACTTCGCAGCGACAACTACCGCGCCTTCCTCGCCCACCTTTACGGCAACGAGCCCGCGTCATGGCACGACGAATTGCGCGGCTGGGATCGGCTGCGGGTGATCGTCAACGCCATGACGCGCATGCGCTTCTGCACCGTCGATGGTGTGATGGAGTTCAAGGTCAAAGGGCCGGTCGAGCGTGCGCCCGAGCGATTCATACCCTGGTTCGCCGTGCCTGGGCGCGCCAGCCGCCACCGAACCATCATCTGCGGCCATTGGTCGGCGCTTGGTCTGCGCGTGGAGGAGAACCTGCTCGCCCTGGATTCGGGCTGCCTCTGGGGCGGCGCCCTGACCGCGGTGCGCCTAGAGGACAGAAAGGTGTTTCAGCTGCGCTGCCAACGGGCCGTGGAGCCGGCCGGCTGGCAGTAAACGGGCGATCCAAGACGCAGCAGTCGCGCTTTGCGGCAGTCTTGCGTCAGCCTGGTGCGCGGCGGCTCATCCATGCCGACTTGCATTCGCCATTTCGATGGCCGAGCGCGTTACACCGCAGTTTGGTTTCATTTGCGCGTTCTCAGACGAAGCTGGTGCCGTACTCGGTTCGATATCGCTCCTCGATCTCGCCGCGCGTCGGCACATGATTCTGGCCGCCGCGGTGGGCGATCTTGATGGCGCCCATCAGGGACGCGAGTTGCCCTGTGGTGCGCCAGTCCATGCCGTTAGCGATGCCATAGAGCAGACCTGCGCGGTAGGCGTCACCGCAGCCGGTCGGGTCCACCAACTCCTCCGGCGTCGCGCTGGAGAACTCCAACCGCTTGCCTTCGGCATAAATGTGCGAGCCGTTGGCGCCAAGTGTGACCACCAGCGCGCGCACGAGTTCGCCGAGCGCCTCCAATGACTTGCCCGTCTTGCCGCAAAGTAGTTTGGCTTCGTAATCATTGACGGTGCAGTAATCTGCCAACTGCATGAACTGCAGCAGCTCCTCGCCACTGAACATCGGCAGGCCCTGTCCGGGGTCGAACACGAACGGAATCCCGGCTTCGTGGAATTCCCGCGCGTGCTGCAACATGCCCTCGCGACCATCGGGCGACACGATGCCAAGGCGCGTACCGTTGGCGTCGTGGACATGATTCAGGTGCGAGTGATTCATCGCGCCGGGGTGAAAGGCCGTGATCTGATTGTCGTCGAGGTCCGTGGTGATGAAGGCTTGCGCCGTGTAGGTGGACGGCACCTCCCGCACATGCGTCTGGGACAGCCCGACCTGCTCCAGCCGCTGCCGGTAAGGTCCGCAATCCTCGCCGACCGTGGCCATGATGAGCGGTTCGCCGCCGAGCAGTTTGAGGTTGTAGGCAATGTTGCCGGCGCAGCCGCCGAATTCCCGGCGCATGTCCGGAACGAGGAAGGACACATTCAGGATGTGGATCTGCTCGGGCAGGATGTGGTTGTTGAACCGGTCATGGAACACCATGATCGTGTCGTAGGCGATCGACCCGCAGATGAGCGTTGTCATGATAGATCAAGGCAGATTGGCGGCCCGCCGCGGTGCGCGCGCCGTTGCCGGCGCGGCACCGCGAATGCGCCCGAAACGGGGCCGCTGCTTACTTGAGTGCGGCCAGTGCCGCGGCGTAGTCGGGCTCCTGCTTGATCTCGGGCACGAGCTCGGTATAAGCGACCTTGTCGTTCTCGTCGATGACGACTACCGCGCGTGCTGTTACGCCGGCAAGCGGTCCGTCCACGATGTCGACGCCGTAGTTGGTCATGAATTCGCGTCCGCGCATGGTCGAAAGGGCCACCACGTTCTTCAGTCCCTCTGTCTCGCAGAACCGCTTCGAGGCGAAGGGAAGGTCAGCGGAGACGACCAGCACGACGCAGTTGGGTAGACTGCCCGCCTCCTCGTTGAACTTGCGCGTCGAGGTCTGGCAGACCGGAGTGTCGAGGCTGGGCACGATGTTCAGCACTTTGCGCTTGCCGGCGAAGTCCTTGAGCGTGACGTCCTTGAGCTCGGTCGTCACCAGCGAAAACGCCGGGGCGGCGGACCCAACTTTGGGAAACTGGCCGCCAAGGTGTATCGGATTGCCCGCGAGAGTGACGGTAGCCATGCTGTTCTCCTGTGTTGATGCGAAATCGGCAGGGGATAGGATAACGTAAATCGCGCCCGACGATCGGCGGTGCCATAAGGCGCACCGCCGTCCGGCTAGGGATAGAAGATGTAGACCCGGTACCCCGTCGGGTCGAGGCCGCTGACCTCGAAGAGCACATGCACGGCAAGTTCTTGGTTGGCGGCGAAGCCGGTCGTGATGTTCGTTCCAGTGCTTAGATATTCCTTCGGTTCTATGACACGGCGCGCGATCGCTTGATCGCGGGCATCGGTCAATGTCAGTTCCAGGTGCGGATAGGCCTGGGCGAACGGGGCGCGGTTCTTAAGCGTCGCCGCCAGCACCAGAGAGGACTTGCGTTGCGGGTCGGGATGGAGATCGGACGCTTCGATGCCGACCTGGTCGACCTTGTGCGGCAGAGGCACCTCGCAGCCGAGTGCAGCGCAGAACTCGACCATGCGCGGTCGAAGCTCGGGATAGTGCAGGCCCAGATCGCTGCGGAAGACATAGGCGGCCTGTGCGCCCAGGGCGAGGAGCATCAGCAACGCCGCGAGTCCCCAGAGCCACACCGCGTAGCGCTTGCGCGGAGGCTCGGTCTCCTTCTCGGCTTCGGCCAGGGCGTCGTCCTCGTCGGAAGAGACCAGCTCCTCGCCCCGCTCGGACCTAGCCGTGGCCTCGAGTGGTCCGGAAGCAAGCTCTTCGTGTTCGAACTGGAAGTAGGGACTGGCGTACTCATCGGCGTTCGCGTCGAACTGCGCGTCGACGATGACGGGCTCCGGTTCTGCCCGCGATCCGGGCACGCTGAGATCGCCGTCATTGAACTCCGGTTCGAAGTCGAAGTCCGTGGCTGCGCCCTCGGCGACAGACGAGGCGGGCGTGGGTGCAGTCTCACGACGGGCGGCGGCACCCGCCCGAGCGGGCGTCGGTGCGGTCGTGGTGCTCGATGAGGAGTCGAGCATGGCGGCGCGACCATCGAAAACCTTTCCGCAATTGCCGCAGCGTACCTTGCCGCCGTGTGCTTTCAGTTGGTCCGGTAGGACGCGGAACACAGTTGCACAGACCGGGCAGCGGGTCAGGTTCATGCGCGCGATCCTTCCAGCAGAACCCAGCCCTCCTGCATTGCGCGCACCTGCAGCGACAGGAACGGCCGGTAGGCACGCACGACCTGATCGACCTGTGTTTCGAGAATGCCTGACAGCGCCATGCGTCCGGTCGCACTGAGATGCGCCACCAGTAGCGGCGCGAGCGCGCACAGCGGATTGGTGAGGATGTTGGCGACCACTACGTCAAATCTCTTCTCGATCTTCGCGCTGACAGGGAGCAAGCGCACAGCGACTGCGTTGCGCGCTGCGTTGTCGGCTGCGGCATCCAGCGCCTGGCTGTCGATGTCGACCCCTACGACGTCCTCTGCCCCGAACCTGGCGGCAGCAATCGCTAATATACCGGAGCCGCAGCCATAGTCGAGCACGCTCTCGCCGCCGCGAACGGTTTCGCTCAGCCATTGGAGGCACAGTCGTGTGGTGGCGTGGCTACCCGTGCCGAACGCCAGCCCGGGATCAACGATGAGGTTGATTGCGTCGGGATCCGGTGGCGCGCACCATGAAGGCACGATCCACAGCGCGTCGCTGATGCGGATGGGCTGGAATTGGTCCCTGCTGATGCGTATCCAGTCCTGCTCTGCGATTTCTGCCACGGAATAGGCCGGCGTGCTCGCAAGGCCAGCGGCTGCGGCGCTGGCGACGACGATGTCCTGGAGCGGAACCTCGGCCCCGAACAGGGCGACCAGGCGGCTCGCCTCCCAGCCGGCGAAGGGCGCGCTTCCCGGTTCGCCGAACTGGGGCTTCTCGCGCTCCGTGCCCGCTGCGGCATCTTCGATGCTCACCGAAATCGCGCCGCGTTCGAGCAGCGCATCGCTGAGTGCTTCGGCATGGACTGCGTCGGTGAGGATGCAAAGTTCGAGCCACATGGCGTCGTGGGGACCCGGCGTGCCTACTTGCCCTTGCTGACTTCCTCCCGGGCCGCGAGCTTGCGCTCCAGGTAATGGATGCTGGTGCCGCCCTTGACGAACAAGGCGTCGTGCAGCATTTCCTGATGGAGCGGAATATTGGTCTTGATGCCCTCAACTACCATTTCGGACAGGGCAATACGCATGCGGCGAATGGCCTGATCTCGGGTGTCGCCGTAAGCGATCACTTTCCCTATCATCGAGTCATAGTGCGGCGGTACGGTGTAACCTTGGTAGGCGTGGGAGTCGACGCGGATGCCCGGCCCCCCGGGCGGATGGTAGGCCGTGATGCGCCCGGGGCAGGGCGTGAACTTGAACGGGTCTTCGGCGTTGATGCGGCACTCGATCGAGTGGCCCTTGAGCATGATGTCCCGCTGGCGCAGGCGGAGCTTTTCGCCGGCGGCGATGCGAATCTGCTCCTGCACGATGTCTACGCCCGTGATCAGCTCGGTCACCGGGTGTTCGACCTGGACTCGGGTGTTCATTTCGATGAAATAAAACTCGTCGTTCTCGTATAGGAACTCGAATGTGCCGGCGCCACGGTAGTTGATCCGGCGACAGGCTTCCGCGCAGCGTTCACCGATGCGGGCTTTGATGCGCGGGTTGAGCCCGGGGGCGGGGGCCTCCTCGATCACTTTCTGATGGCGGCGCTGCATGGAGCAATCCCGCTCGCCGAGATAGACGGCGTTGCGGTAGCTGTCAGCCAGCACCTGGATCTCGATGTGGCGCGGATTCTCGAGGAATTTCTCCATGTATACCGCCGGGTTGCTGAACGCGGCTTGGGCTTCGGCGCGGGTGGTCTGAACGGCGTTGAGCAGCGCCGCCTCCGTATGCACCACGCGCATGCCACGCCCGCCACCGCCACCGGCAGCCTTGATGATCACTGGGTAGCCGATCGCCCGGGCGGCCTTGACGATCTCCTTGGAGTCCTCGGGGAGGACGCCGTCCGAGCCAGGTACGCACGGCACGCCGGCCGCCTTCATGGCATCCTTGGCCGTCACCTTGTCACCCATCAGGCGAATGGTTTCCGGGCGGGGACCGATGAAAACGAAGCCGCTTCGCTCCACCTTCTCGGCGAAGTCGGCATTCTCTGAAAGAAAGCCATACCCCGGATGAATCGCCTCGGCGTCGGTTACCTCTGCGGCACTGATGATGGCCGGTATGTTCAAGTAGCTGGACGACGACGGCGCCGGGCCAATGCAAACCGACTCGTCAGCGAGCTTGACGTACTTCGCTGCGGTGTCGGCTTCGGAATGCACGACGACAGTCTTGATCCCGAGTTCGCGACAGGCACGCTGAATTCGCAGGGCGATTTCACCCCGGTTGGCGATGAGGATTTTCTCGAACATGGGTAGCTATCGGCGATTTAGCACCGCGTTCGCCGAAATTGGGAGTGATTGACAGCAAGCTCGGGGGCAATCCGCGGCCGACTCAGCCGATGACAAAAAGCGGCTGGCCATACTCGACGGGTTGCCCGTTTTCCACCAGGATGGCTTTGATGGTTCCTGCGGCGTCGGCTTCTATCTCGTTCATCAGCTTCATTGCTTCGATGATGCACAGTGGCTCACCAACGGCAACCGCTTGTCCCAGCTCAACAAATGGCTTGCCGCCCGGGGCCGACGAGCGATAGAAGGTGCCGACCATGGGGGCCTTGACGATGTGGCCGTCGGGTTCAGGTGCGGCTGACACTTCGGTGGTCGTGCCAGGTGCATTGGGACTTGCTGCGGGCAGCGTCGGTGCTGCGTGGGCCACGACGGCAGGCTGCGCCACATAGGCCGGAGACGGTGCTGCGGCGTGTTTGGCGATGCGCACCTTCTCCTCGCCCTCGGTCACCTCGAGCTCGGAAATGCCTGATTCCTGAACGAGATCAATCAGTTTCTTGAGCTTCCGCAGATCCATGATTTCTCCCTGGCGGTTCGGACGAACTGCCCGGTGGGGTTGAATTTCAGCGCTTGTCGGTGAGCCGCCTGAGCGCGTACTCCAAGGCGAGTTCGTAACCGTGGCTGCCCAGCCCGCAGATCACCCCGGCGGCAATGTCGGAAAAATAGGAGTGCCGCCGAAATGGCTCCCGGGCGTGGACATTGGAAAGGTGTACCTCAACGAACGGTATGGCAACCGCGCTCAGGGCATCCCGAAGCGCGACGCTGGTATGGGTGTAGGCGGCCGGGTTGATGATGATGAACGCCACTCCCTCGACAGCCGCAGCCTGGACGCGGTTGATCAGTTCGCCCTCGCTGTTGCTTTGAAAGGATTCAAGGATGACGCCTGCGGCGCGGGCCCGACTATCCATCGCGGCGTGGATGTCTGCAAGGGTGGTGCGGCCGTAGATGTCCGGTTCGCGCGCACCCAGCAGATTGAGATTCGGCCCGTGCAGTACCAAGACTCGAACCTCGGTTGCTGATCCGAGGGAGTTGCTTTCGTTTTTGGATTTTTCGCGCTTCATGGCGGCAAGTTTGCCGCAAATGGGCCCAAATTGTCCAGTTTGGAGCCATTCAGCGCGTCGGATCGCGACGGCCGACCCCTAGCGTCCCACCAGTTTTGTAAGGGTTTCATCCAAAACGGATTCCGCGACCTTGCCGAGCTTCACCAGCCTGGCGTCGCCCGACGTGTCGAGGACCACGGTAAACGGCAGCGCCTGGGCCTTGTTACCAAACGCTACCGTCTGCTGTAGGGTATCTGGGGTGCCCAGCAAAAGCGGATAGCTGACTGAGTACTCGCGAGCAAATTCCGTTACTTTATCGGCAGAATCGATGCTGATCCCGACAAATTGGACACCTTTCTGGGAGAACTTGTCGCTCAGCCTGACGAACGCCGGTATTTCCTCCCGGCAGGGCGCGCACCAGGTCGCCCAGAAATTGATCACCAGCACCTTCCCCGACCATTGGGAGAAATCCTGGACTGTGCCATTGGCGTCGGGGAGCTTCAGCTTGTTGAGTTTCGCGGCCGTGGCCGGCGCCGTGATGGGGGTGGCTGATTGCGTTCGTTGCAGCCCATACCCGGCCGCGGCAGCGGCCATAGCCACCGCAGCGATCAGGGCAATGTGGCCGGTCTTGGTCATTTTTCGCTTGGGCCGATCAGGGCCGCGACGGCCTCTGCACGTGCCCGCTCGATCGCTCGCCCGTTGCGCGGGTTGCGGCGCTGCACGCGCTCGGCCATGGCGTCGAATACTCTGACGCACACCGGGGCATTCGCGTAATCGAACCGGAGTACTGCTTCAGACCCGTCGCCGGGGGCGCGGGACGTTTCAGCGTGGTCGTATGCGATCTTTCGATTGAGCAGGAAGATCTCCACTTCCTTCGCGCTCTCGGCATAGATCTCCAGCTCAATCGTGGCGTAGCGGCCGGCGGTGCCGTCTAGAACCGGACCTGTCAGATAGGGACGAAATTCACCCAGCAGTTCCATGACTTGAAGCGCCGCGAGGCGCAGTTCGCGCAGGCGCTGCGGCTGCTCCTCACCTTGGTAAAGGGACTGGTAAGCACGCAGCTCCACCTCGATCTCGGCGTTGTTGGGCAGGGCGACTGCGTCCTCCGCGCCGAGCTGCCTTGCCGCCTTCCTCTTGGCATGGCCGTAATCGGCAATGCCATCTTCAGCCATCAACCGGGCTGCGAGACTGGCGATGTTGCGGCGCATGCTGTTCTGGCGCGCGCCGTTTCTGTTCGATGGCATTTCGCGTCGGCTGGAGGGATTTTCGGGGAAGATAAGCTACAATTCGCCGCTATTCTACACCGAGCGGTGCGGGCGATTGCCGATGCACATTCACATCCTGGGCATTTGCGGCACATTCATGGGCGGCATCGCGCTGCTGGCGCGATCAGCAGGCCATCAGGTGACCGGCTGCGATGCCAATGTCTACCCTCCCATGAGCGTCCAGCTCGCCGACGCAGGTGTGCGTTTGATCGAAGGCTACGAGGCGTCCCAGATCGGCCTGAAGCCGAACCTGTTCGTGATCGGCAATGCCATCTCCCGCGGCAATCCCTTGCTGGAAGAGATCCTCGACCGCGGCCAGTCCTTTGTCTCGGGGCCGCAATGGCTTGCGGAGCACGTGTTGCGGGAGAAATGGGTGCTCGCAGTGGCTGGCACCCACGGTAAGACAACGACAAGTGCCCTGCTTGCGTGGATATTGGAGCACGCAGGGTTGAAGCCGGGATTTCTCATCGGTGGTGTGCCCTTGGATTTCGGAATATCCGCGCGGGCCGGCGACTCGGACTTCTTCGTGGTCGAGGCCGACGAGTACGACACGGCGTTCTCCGACAAGCGGTCGAAATTTGTTCACTACCGGGCGCGGACTGCCGTTCTGAACAACCTCGAGTTCGATCATGCAGACATTTTTCCGGATCTTGCGGCGATTGAACTACAATTTCACCATTTCGTGCGGACACTGCCTCGTTCCGGCCTGATTGTCGCCAACGCCGGCGACGGCAATATCGCGCGTGTGTTGGAGCGCGGTGTGTGGACACCCATCGAATGGTTCAATGCCGACGACGGTTGGCGCATCGCCGAACCGGACGGCGCCGATTTCTGCGCCGTCTCGTGCGTCGGGCAGCGACTTGGTACTGTAAAGCTCCCGCTTGCCGGGGCGCACAACCGGTCGAACGCTCTGGCGGCTATTGCCGCAGCGCGTCATGCCGGCGTGCCGGTGTCCGTTGCCTTGGAGGCGCTAGCGGCGTCTCGGGGCGTGAAGCGTCGGCTGGAAGTGCGCGGCATCGAGCGTGGAGTAACGGTTTACGACGATTTTGCCCACCATCCGACTGCCATTGCCGCCACGCTGGAAGGACTGCGGCAGCGCGAGCGCAGGGGGCGCATCATTGTCGTGCTTGAGCCACGCTCCAATACCATGAAACTGGGGCTGATGAAAGAGCGGTTGAGCGCCAGCCTTGCGACGGCCGACTCCGTTTTTTGCTATGCCGCCCAACTGGGTTGGGATGCAGGCGAGGCGCTGCGCGCACTGGGCGCCAAGGCGCAGGTGCTGGGCGATCTCGAGGCCATCGTTGCCGGTGTCGCCGGCCTCGCGCAGCCGGGGGATCACGTCTTGGTGATGAGCAACGGCTCCTTCGGCGGCATCCACGACAAGCTTCTGCGTGCCCTCGCTTCGGCTCATTAGCAGAAGGAAACAGCAGGTTTCTTGATCCAGATCATAGCCGCTTGAAAGGCGGCATTGCGTGTGGCAAACTGTTACCTCATAAGCGACGTAATTATCATAACTAATCGCGTTTGACCGCCTCGGCGGAACTCGGAGGGGAGGTTCGGCAGTGCTAGAAGTTCAGGCCAGCGGAACCGATGGTTTCTGCATTACCGCCAGACGCAATTGTTCCATTGCGCCTCTCCCGTTCTGTCTGTGCTTGCTTGCCGCGGGTTTGTTCAGCCTCGTTCTGGCGATTGTCTGGGCGCTGCTTGGCGCCTGGTTGATCCTGCCGTTTGCCGGGGCCGAGGTTGCCGCCCTTGCCGTTGCGCTGGTGTGGAGCGCGCGCCACGTGGGTGACTACGAGCGCATTTGCCTGAGGGAGGGAAAACTGACTGTGGAAGTCCGCGAATCCAGCCACGTCAGCTATTACGAATTCAATCCGCTGTGGGCGCGGATCGTCAGTGCCGGGTCAGGTCGGCGAGCAGGCGTGTCGGTGCGCTCGCACGGCAGTGAGCTCGAAATCGGCCGACATCTAAGCGAGGACGGACGCCGTCTGCTCACCACAGAATTGCGGCGGCGACTGCACGCCGCGTACGACTAGAAAACGTAGCTTCGCGGTAATTCGAGATTTCGTTACGAGGGGTAGGAACGATGGCGCATGTTGCCAAATCCCGCTACATGGCGGTCACGCTTGCGATCTTCTCCGGGCTCGCCAATGCCGACACCCGGCTCAACCTCCAGGCGCCCGTGACCAAGGTCGCCGCGGACATCTATGACATGCACACGCTGATGCTTGTCATCTGTTCCGTTATATTCGTCATCGTATTCGGCGTGATGTTCTACGCCGTATTCGCGCACCGCAAGTCCAGGGGGCACCAGGCCGCACAGTTCCACGAAAACACGACGCTCGAGCTCGCCTGGACCATCATTCCCATATTCATTCTTCTCGGCATGGCATGGCCGGCGACCAAGACCGTGCTGGCAATGAAGGACACGTCGAATCCCGATTTGACGGTCAAGGTGACCGGATACCAATGGCGTTGGGGCTACGACTACATAAAGGGTGAAGGGGAAGGCATCAAGTTCATCAGTAACCTCTCGACACCGCAGGAGCAGATCCGCAACCAGACGCCCAAGGGCGAAAACTATCTGCTCGAGGTCGATAACCCCTTGGTCGTGCCGGTAGACAAAAAAGTCCGCATCCTGACCACCGCCAACGACGTCATACATTCCTGGGGTGTGCCGGCTTTCGGCGTCAAGCAGGACGCCATTCCGGGATTCATCCGCGATACCTGGTTCAAAGCCGAGAAGGAAGGTATTTACCGAGGGAACTGTGTCGAACTATGCGGCAAGGACCACGGTTTCATGCCGGTGGAAGTTCACGTGATTTCGGCGGAAAAGTATTCGGCTTGGGTGAGTGAGCAGAAGAAGAAAATGGCCGCCGCCGCAGACGACGCGAGCAAATCCTATACCCTAGATGAACTCAGGGCGCGCGGCGAAAAGGTCTACGCCGCAAACTGCGTGGCGTGCCACCAGGCCAATGGTAAGGGCGTACCGCCCGCCTTCCCGGCACTCGACGGCTCGAAGGTCGCGCTCGGCGCGATCGTCGAACACGTCAAGCTGATACTGGACGGCAAGCCCGGCACAGCGATGGCATCGTTCAAGCAACTGAATGACGTCGAAATCGCCGCCGTCGTGGCTTACGAGCGCAACGCCTGGGGTAACAAGGCAGGTGACATGCTGCAGCCGGCGGACGTCAAGACGCTGCGTGCTGGCGGCACGGTGGCGGCGGCTGCGCCAGCGGCGGCACCAGCTGCTGCGGAACCGCCGAAGGAGGCCGCCGTACCGGCGGGGATGCCGGCGAAGATTTACTTCGAGACGGGCAAGCACGTGCTGCCGCCCGAGGCCGAGTCGTCGATCAAGGCCGTCGTTGACTACGTCAATACCAATGCGTCCGCCAAAGTCGATATCACCGGCTACACGGACAAGAGCGGCAGCCTGGAGAAGAACCTGGAGCTCGCCAAAGAGCGCGCAAAGGCCGTGCGCGAAGCGCTCAAGGCCGCCGGCGTTCCCGTCGAGCGCATCAACATGAGGCCGCCGGCGACCGTCACCGGCGACGGTACGGACCGCGAAGCTCGCCGTGTCGAGATAAACCCGGCTGGATGATGCGCGCGCGGTGAAACTGGATTCGGAACTACAGGCATTGCTAAACAGGAGTCTTGCATGAGTACGCTCGCTCACGAACATGGCCACGGTCACGGCGCCCATGCCCACCACCCGTCGGGGATCATGCGCTGGATCACCACGACTAATCATAAGGACATCGGCACCCTGTACCTGTGGTTCAGTCTGATCATGTTCTTCACCGGCGGCGTCATGGCGCTCGTCATCCGCACGGAGTTGTTCCAGCCCGGGCTTCAGTGGGTCAATCCCGAGTTCTTCAACCAACTCACCACCATGCACGGCTTGGTCATGGTGTTCGGCGCGATCATGCCGGCCTTCGTCGGCTTCGCCAACTGGCAGATCCCGATGATGATCGGCGCGCCGGACATGGCCTTCGCGCGCATGAATAACTGGAGTTTCTGGCTGCTGCCTCCGGCCGCCATCCTGCTCATCGGTTCCTTCTTCGTGCCCGGCGGCGCGACCGGCGCGGGCTGGACATTGTACGCACCCTTGACCCTGCAGATGGGAATGGGCATGGATCTGGCGATTTTCGCCGTGCATATTCTGGGGGCATCCTCGATCATGGGCGCCATCAACATCATCGTCACCATTCTGAACATGCGCGCACCGGGCATGACGCTGATGAAGATGCCTCTATTCGCCTGGACGTGGCTGATCACTGCCTATCTGCTGATTGCCGTCATGCCGGTGCTCGCCGGCGCGGTGACCATGACGCTCACCGATCGCCATTTCGGCACCAGCTTTTTCACCGCGGCCGGCGGCGGCGACCCGATTCTGTACCAGCATGTGTTCTGGTTTTTCGGGCATCCCGAGGTCTACATCATGATTCTGCCTGCCTTCGGCATCGTCTCCCAGGTCATTCCGACCTTCGCCCGAAAGCCCTTGTTCGGTTACGCCTCGATGGTCTACGCCACGGCCTCGATCGCCATCCTGTCCTTCATTGTCTGGGCGCACCACATGTTCACCACCGGCATGCCGGCGACCGCCCAGTTGTTCTTCATGTACGCGACGATGCTCATCGCCGTGCCCACGGGCGTGAAGGTGTTTAACTGGATCGCCACCATGTGGAAGGGCTCGATGACGTTCGAGACGCCGATGCTGTTCGCGGTCGGCTTCATCTTCGTTTTCACCATGGGCGGATTCACCGGCCTCATGTGTGCGATCACCCCCGTGGACATCCAGTACCAGGAAACCTACTTCGTGGTTGCACACTTCCACTATGTGCTGGTCGCGGGCTCGCTGTTCGCGCTGTTCGCAGGAACTTACTACTGGCTGCCCAAGTGGACGGGCAACATGTATCCGGAAGGACTCGGCAAGCTGCATTTCTGGTGCTCGATCATTTCGTTCAACATCGCCTTCTTCCCGATGCACTTCCTCGGACTGGCGGGAATGCCTCGGCGCATCCCCGACTACGCCACGCAATTCACCGACTTCAATGTCGTGTCGACCATCGGTGCCTTCGGGTTTGGTCTGTCGCAGCTGTTCTTTCTGTTTGCAATCCTGCGCTGTATCCGCGGTGGTGAGAGGGCAGACGGACGGGTCTGGGAGGGTGCCGAGGGCCTGGAATGGCACTTGCCGTCGCCGGCTCCCTATCACAGCTGGGAAGACGCCCCGGTCGTGAAGTGACGCGTGATGACTCCTGACCAGCAGGTGCGCCGCAGCCACAACACCCGCACGGCATTGGTGCTCGTGTCCGTCGTGCTCGTCTTCTTCTTCGGCATCATCGTCAAGAATTGGCTCCTGAAATGACGGCAGCAAGGCTCGAAAACAGGCGACTCCTGGCGAAGCTCGCGCTCGTTGCCGTTGGCATGTTCGGCTTCGGCTTCGCCCTCGTGCCGTTCTACAAGAAGATCTGCGAAGTCACGGGCATCAACAACCTGCTGGCAGCGGACGAAGCTGCGCGCAGCACGCAGGTGGATTACAGCCGCCAGGTGACCGTGGAATTCGACGCCAACATCCATGGGCTGGCGTGGCAGTTCAAGCCGCTGCAGTCGAGTATCGTCGTCCGGCCGGGTGAGCTCGCGCAAGTCACATACGAGGTCGTCAATACGCGCGAGCGCGCCGTCAGCGGTCAGGCCATTCCGAGCTACGGACCCAAACTCGCGGGACAGTATTTCCGAAAGATGGAGTGCTTCTGTTTTACCCGCCAGACGCTGGCGGCTGGCGAGGTGAAGCAGATGCCGGTTGTCTTCGTCGTCGACCCGGCGTTGCCGAAGGATGTCAATACCATTACTCTGTCGTACACCTTCTTCGAGATCGAAGGCGCGACGGCAGGCAGCGGCGCAGCGCCCGGGGGAGGAAGGAGTTGAGTGCAGGTCAGCGGACATCGCACACTGACCGCACCGAGCGGTCGGCCGGCTTCCTTGATGTCGCGCGGGCGGTATTCTGGGCTTTCTTCGGTATCCGTCGCAAGGCGGATTACCACGAGGATGCCGCCCGGCTCAAGCCTCACCATGTGGTCATCGCCGGCATCCTCGGAGCAGTGCTGCTCGTGTTCTTGCTCCTGCTCGTCGTGCGCATAGTAGTCAGTCAATGATCAGGAAAGCCTCGTAAGGGAGACAACCGAGATGATCCAGCAGGTCGAAAAATACTTCATTCCCGAGCCGTCGCGATTTCCCATCTTCGGCTCCATTGCGTTGCTGGCCATGGCCAGCGGCGCAGTGATGTGGATGAACAAGGTCGCGGCCGGACCGGCGGTTCTGGCGATCGGCTTCGCCTTCCTGGTTTACATGCTGTTCGGGTGGTTCGGAACCGTCATAAGGGAGTCCGAAGGCGGTAAGTACAACAAGCGGGTGGACACTTCCTTCCGCTGGAGCATGAGCTGGTTCATCTTTTCCGAGGTCATGTTCTTCGCCGGCTTTTTTGGTGCGCTGTACTACGTGCGCGCCATCGGCTTGCCCGATCTGTCGAGCCTGGAAAGTCAGACTTACGTGTGGCCGAACTTCTCGGCGCGCTGGCCCGACACCGTGGCGCCGGGGGGGATGGCGCCGTTCACGCCCATGGCGGCGTGGGGCATTCCCGCCTTGAACACTTTTCTGTTGCTCTCCTCAGGCGTGACCATCACTTGGGCGCACTGGGGCTTGCTGCAGGGCAACCGCGGCCAGCTCAAACTCGGTCTGCTGCTGACGATTCTCCTGGGCGTCACGTTCCTCGGCTTCCAGGCCTACGAGTATGTTCACGCCTACACCGAATTGAACCTGAAGTTGAGCACCGGCATCTATGGCTCGACGTTCTTCATGCTCACCGGCTTCCACGGTCTGCATGTCACGCTCGGTGCGACGATGTTGATCGTCATTCTGTTCCGTGTGCTCGCCGGTCATTTCAGGCCCGACCATCACTTCGCGTTCGAAGCGGTGGCGTGGTACTGGCACTTCGTCGATGTCGTCTGGCTATTCCTGTTCGTGACGGTTTATTGGTTGTAGGCGCGAGGGGTCCCGTTACTTGTGCAAGGGGCCCACGCCTCCTTACGATGCCTCTCAACGAGGCGGATGTGAAATGGCGCCGCACTGAGTGCGGCGTTTTTTCTTCCACATCGCAGCTCCCGCGTTCAAACCTTGACCGGGACTACGCCGGCGACGCAGACTGCCTAACAGCGGGATGACCGGATTAGAGTCTGTCCCGGATCAGGCCGAAGTAATAGCCCGCCATCAGAATGACGAACAGCGTGACGGACAGCAGCACACGCAGCGCCAGTGCCTTCACTGTCCGCGTCGATGTGCCGTGATGTTTCAGGAGATGGAATAATGCCGACCCCAAGCTGACGACGATCAGCGCGAGGAAGGCGATAACGATCAGTCGCATGGTAGTGACAAGCCAAAATTACAGTGTAGCGAAAGCGCTATCGCCCTGCCACGGCCGCAACGAAGGTCGTGTGCGGTGACGCGACGCCTCGTGATTCGACCCCTGCCGACGGCGGTGGCGTTGATCCTCTTTGTCGTGGGCATCGCTGCCGGCAACTGGCAGCAGGGGCGTGCGCATCAGAAGGAAGATCTGCAGCGGCGCATGGACCAGTTGGATCGTGAGGCCGCTATCGCTGTTGGCAGCGAGCCGTTGCCGGCGGCGACGCTGGAGTACAGGCATGTGACGGCTCATGGCCGGTGGCAACCCGAGCACCTCGTGTTTCTCGACAACAAGGCGCGGCGCGGCACGCCCGGTTATCACGTGCTGATGCCGCTGCGCATCGAAGGCAGCGCCATGCACGTACTGGTCAACCGTGGCTGGGTCGCAGCCCCGCACGACCGGTCGCGCTTGCCGGAGATCGCGGCGCCGACAACAGGCGTGACGATCTCCGGCGAGGCACGCATCCCCGGCGCGCGGTTTCTCGAGTTGTCGGGTCAGTACGCCGAGGGCAGACTGTGGCAGAACCTCACCCCGGAGCGCTATCAGCAGTGGTCGAAACTTCAGTTACAGCCCTTCGTCATACTCCAGACCAGCGCTGCCGATGACGGGCTCGTGCGCGAATGGGATCGGCCAGACCTTGGAATCGACAAGCACCGCGGTTATGCCTTCCAGTGGTATGCCCTGTCGGCCCTGGTCGCGGTGTTTTTTGTCATCCTGTCGATGCGCAAGGAACGCAATGAAGCTTGACGGGCGCAAGACGTTGCTGCTTGTGGCAGCCGTATTCGTGCTGCCGGTCGTGGCGTCCTACGTCACCTATTACTTCCTCCGTCCGCAGAGCCGGATGAACTACGGTGAGCTGCTGTCGCCACAACCGCTGCCGCCGTTGGCGCTGCAGGACGCGGCAGGCCGACCGTTTTCACTCGTCGAGCTGAAAGGGAAGTGGATCATGATCCACGTCGCCCCGGCCGAATGCGACCAGCGTTGCCGCGATATGCTCCTGCTCATGCGCCAGGTGCGCACGGCGCAGGGCAAGGACATGGACCGCGTCGAGCGTCTGTGGATCGTCGAGGATGCCCGGGTGCCGGATGCCGAACTGCTGCGCGACTACGGCAGCATGCGCATAGCATTGGCGCGCGAACCGGCGGCGGCGTCCGTGTTTCCCACCGAAGCCGATCGCCGAGCGCATGTCTATCTCGTCGATCCGCTGGGCAACCTGATGCTTCGATTTCCCGCGAATCCCGATCCGAAGCGGGTGATAAAAGACCTCGAACGACTCCTGAAGTACTCGCGGATCGGTTGACGCGATGTGATAAACTCATGACGTATCGCGACTGCCGCCGAGACACCCCCGCTGAGGATAGCGCATGAAGGTGCTGCAGCCCGACTGGCATCTGAGCTCCCACCGCCTGCACCAGTACTACCTGCTGACGAAGCCGCGCGTCGTGTCGCTGATCGTCTTCTGCGCGGTCATCGGCATGTTTCTCGCCGTTCCCGACCGCCTGCCTTCGCTTGATGTGGTGTTGGCCGGCACCGTGGGCATCGCGCTGGTGGCAGGCGCTGCCGCCGCAGTCAATTGCCTGGTCGAGCAGAAGATCGACGCGCTCATGGCGCGCACGCGGGGGCGTCCGCTGCCGCGGGGTGAGCTCGGTTCGGGCGAGACGCTGCTGTTTTCCGGCCTGGTCGGCGGCGCAGGGTTGTCGCTGCTCTATCAGCTCGTCAACCCGCTTACGATGTGGCTCACGCTGGCGACCTTCGTTGGCTACGCGATCATCTACACGGTCATACTCAAGCCGGCCACGCCCCAGAACATCGTCATCGGTGGCGCCTCCGGCGCGATGCCGCCGGTGCTCGGCTGGGCCGCTGTCACGGGCGATGTCACCTACGAGCCGCTGTTGCTGTTCCTGATTATCTTCGCCTGGACGCCGCCTCATTTCTGGTCCCTGGCCCTGTACCGCACACAGGACTATGCGCGCGCCGGGCTGCCGATGCTGCCGGTGACCCACGGCCCGGAGTACACGCGGCTGCACGTTCTACTCTATACCCTGATACTGTTCGCAGTCAGTCTGTTGCCTTTCGCGACACGCATGAGCGGCTGGATCTATCTCCTCGCGGCGCTCGCGCTCGGGGCTGTATTTCTGCTCTACGCCGTGTATCTATACATCGACTACAGCGACCGGCTGGCGCGCAGGACATTCCGTTATTCGATCTTCTATCTGTCGACGCTTTTTGCAGCGCTTCTGGTCGATCATTACATTCGGTTCTGAACTATGGCGCGCGCCCTTGGCTGCCTGATTCTGACACTTGCCTTGGCCGCATGTGGGGGGCAGGGACAAACCAAATTCGCGGCGACCGATGTTACCGGCGCCGACTATGGCCAGGACTTCGCGCTCACGGACCACAATGGCAAACCACGCACGCTGGCGGATTTCCGCGGCAAGGTGGTGACGGTGTTCTTCGGCTACACCCAGTGTCCCGATGTCTGCCCGCTCAGTCTTTCCACCATGGCGGCGGCGATGAAAGTCTTGGGCGAGGATGCCAAGCGGGTGCAGGTCTTGTTCATCACCATCGATCCCGAGCGCGACACCAGGGAGTTGCTGGCGCAGTATGTGCCCACGTTTAATCCGGATTTCATTGGTCTCTACGGTGACAGTCAGACCACGCCCAGGGTGGCGAAAGACTTCCGTGTGTTCTACCAGAAGCAGCCTGGCAGCACGCCCGGCGCCTACACGGTCGATCACTCGGCCGGTACCTACATCTTCGATCCCATGGGCCGCCTTCGGCTTTACGCCAAGCACGGCGAAAAGCCGGAAGCGCTCGCTGCGGACATCAAGTTACTGCTCGCCGGCAAGTAGGCCGCCCACGACAGCAACAGAAAAGGCGCGCCGCGCGGCGCGCCCATTTCCCCTCGGTATCATTCACCGGTTGCCGTAGGCGTAAGGGTTCCATTCTTCGGACACCTGCGGAACATCCTTCCAGTTGCCCGGCGGGGGTGGCGTCGCCGTGGTCCATTCCAGCGACTTCGAACCCCAGGGGTTGTCGGGAGCCTTGCGGCCGCGGATGGCGCCGTTGACCCAGTTTGCCACCGCCATGGCAAAGCCGATCCCGATCAGAATCGCGCCGACGGTCATGACCTGCATGGCCGGCTCGAACTGCGGGAAGTGGGCGTAATCGAAATAGCGCCGCGGCATGCCCTTCACGCCGATGTCCATCATGGTCCAGAACACCAGGTTGGTGCCGACGAACGTGAGCCAGAACGCGATGCGGCCGACCCGCTCGTTGTACATGCGCCCGGTGATCTTGGGGAAGTAGTAGTAGACGCCGCCGAAGATGGCGAAGGTGCCGGCGACGGCCATGACGTAGTGGAAGTGCCCCACCACATAGTACGTGTCCGACAGGTGGATCGTCAGCGAAGCGACCGCAAGGGGAATGCCTGTCAGCCCGCCGATCAGGAACAGGAAGACCACGCCGAGCGCATAGAGCATCGGCGTCTTGTTCCAGTCGATGGCACCCTTGTAGAGGGTCCCGACCAGTCCGATGACCACAAGACCGACCGGAATGCTGATCAGCAGCGTCGTCACCATCTGCCCGACGCGGATCCAATCCACCATGCCCGAGACATAGAGGTGGTGCACCCACACTTCGCCGGAGAGAAGGACGATGCCGCCGAAGCCGCCATACACCACCATCTTGTAGTTGAACACCGGATTCTTGGCGAAGGTGGATATGATCTCGAACACGACGCCAATGAAGGGCAGGAAGATCACGTACACCGCCGGGTGGGAGTAGAACCAGAACAGATTCTGATATGTCAGCACGTCGCCGCCCTTGAGCGGGTCGAAGAAAGTCGTCCCCAGATACTTGTCGAAGGTGATCAGGGTGACCGCCGTGCCCAGCACCGGCACGAAGATCAGCTGCAGGATGAAGGCCGCCACCGTCGCCCACACGAAGATGTTCAGCTTGTTCCACGTCACTCCTGGCGCGCGCATGAAGGCGATGGTCGTGAGGAAGTTCACCCCGCCAAGGATCGAGGCGAAACCCAGCAGCAACACGGTGAATGTATAGAAGGCCGTGTTGCCCGAGGTGATGGTGGAGTAGGGCGGATAGCCGGTCCACAGAACGTCGGGCGGATCGGGTATGACGAAGGTGAGCAGTGCCAACACGATGCCGGCATAGAACAGCCATACGCTGAGCGCATTGAGCCGCGGAAAGGCGACGTCCTTGGCGCCGATCATGAGCGGAATGCAATAGTTGGCGAAGAAGCCCGTCAGCGCCGGAATCTGGAAGCCGAGGATCATCGCCGCGCCGTGGAAGTACAGCCAGACGTTGTACAGCCCCGGATTGTCGGTGACGGTCGGGCCGATCTTGGTTAGCTCGATGCGCATCATCATGCCCAGCACGCCGGCGACGGCGAAGGCGGCGATGGCACCGATCAGATAGAGAACGCCAACGCGCTTGTGGTCGGTGGTGAAGATCCATTCTTTCAGGGTAGCACCCATGTCAGCCCTCCTGCCCCGTCGCCTTTTCCCTGGTCTGCGCCAGCCGAGAGGCTTCCTGTTCGTACCACCCGGCGAACTTGTCCGCCGCCATGACGACCACCTTGCCCACCATGTACGAATGCATGATGCCGCAGTATTCGGCGCAGGTGACGATGTGCTCGCCGGGCTCCTTGGGATGGAACCAGAGATACGTGACGCGGCCGGGCATGGCATCTTCCTTGACGCGGAAATCGGGTATGAAGTGGCTGTGAATGGTGTCGCGGCTGGTCATGCGCAGCAAGACCGGCTTGCCCGCGGGCACACGAAGTTCGTTCTGAGTGTGCACGCCATTGGGATAGGTGTAGTCCCAACTGTACATGCCGCTTTCCAGGTGTACCTCTAGCCGGTCGGCGGGGATGTCACGATAGTCGTTCCACAGCTGCCAGCCCTTGGCGGCGAGAAAGAAATCATCAGCCATGAAGACGAATGCGGGAATGAGCGCCCAACCGATCGCCGAGGCGCGAGTAAGGCGCGGCGCACTGCCCTCCTGATCCGGGCTCTGCCTGCGATAGCGCCACAGGAAGTAGGCAGCCACGAGCGCGAAGACAACGCCCAGTATCGTGATATCGAATATGACAGTGGCCCACAGCCGGTCCCAGCCGCGGGCCGGATCGTTCCCGCCGGCATGGGTGGTTGCCGAAATGGCCAGACTCGCGGCGCAGGCAGCAAGCCCGGCGCGGCAGAGCCCAGGCCGACCGCTTCTTCTAGTGTCCATGCGACATCCTCCCCATCCTCCTTCTGAAAGCGATTGCGCCCAGCGTCACCGCCGCGATCCCGAACAGCAGCGAGGCGACGCCCGCGAGCAGCGAGTAGTTCGGTTGATAGCGCCCCTCGGCGAAGTTGTAGCTGAAACAGATGCCCGCCAGCATGTCGATGACATTGGCCGACGCAGCGATGCGTCCCCAGTCGGCGTCCACCAACGCGAGCTCCACGGCGGCCGCGTCCAGGCGCGTGCCGTACAGGTAACGCGCGATGCGTCCTTCGGGCGTCAGGAAAACGAGCACGTTGGGGTGCAGAAACATCTTGTCCTGGCGCGACCAGAAGTAGCGGAAGCCGACGCTCGCGGCCAGCCGTTCGGCGTCGCGCTTGGGTTCGTGCAACACTGCGAAGCGCCAACCCGCGCCCCAGACGTCGGGTAGACCGGCCTTGCGCAGAAACTCGGCGGCTACGCCGGGCGTGTCCTGGTGGTCGAAGGAGACGGTCAGGACGCTGAAGTCGCGCCCTAGGCGGAAGCGATCGACTTTCTCCAGCGTTTCGCGCAGCGCCACGTTCATCGACGGACAGGTACCGTCGCAGTTGTAGTACGAAAGCAGCAGGATGACCGGCTTGCCCAGCATGTCGCCGAGGGTGAACGAGTTGCCGCGTGCATCGAGGAGCGCCATATCCTGTGGCATGGCTGCACCCAGGTAACGCAGCTCGTCGATCTGCATGACTTTGGGATCGATGGTGGATTCCGCGCTGGACGGACGCGCCAAGGCTGGCGCCACGCACCCGGCAACCAGCAGGCTAGCCACGATGGCACGCTGGAGCGTGATCCCGATTCGATTCACCGGCGCAAGCCTCGCGGTCGCTCCTGGTGCACTACCAGAAATAGACTTGGGAGACGACGAAGAACCAGATGATGTCCACGAAATGCCAGTAAATGCTGGCGGTTTTCGTGAACGCCTCGTTGGTCTTGCCCATGAGTGCCGGGATCAGCACTGCCACGAAGATGCCCAGTCCCACCGCGACATGGGCGCCGTGGAATCCGGTTATGGAGTAGAAGATCGTGCTGTAGGCGTTGGTTTCGAAGTCGAAGCCCTGGTGGAAAAGGTGGTTCCACTCGTAGAACGACATGCTGATGAAAGCCGCGCCGAGCACCATGGTCAGCGCCAGCCAGCGTACGAATCGTGAACGATCACCGCGGTGCAGACAGATCTCACCAGCGTGGATGGTGAAACTCGACGCAACGAGTACCGCAGTCATGACGAGTGGCAGCACGGTAGGCATGACCGGCGTTCCCGACGGCGGCCAGCCGGGTGCGGTGAGCCGCATGAACCAGTAACTCGCGAACAGCGAAACGAAGATCATCGCCTCGGCAAGGATGAACCAGCCCATGGCCGGAAAGCTCAGACCTTCGCCGTGTCCGGCGATGGCCTCGCTGACCCAACCGGCAATACCTGCGACCGTGAGCGGTACGCCCACGCCGAGGCACAGGATGGCGGTCATCGGCTGGTGATAGACAAACTTGAAAGCGAAAGCGAAGGGCAGTATGAACAGGATGCCGACGCTGATGACCAAGGGCCAGACGCTGGTTTCCCAATGGAGCGCGTGCGCTGCTTCGAACGCCGCGGCATCATGGGAGCGCACTTCCAACTCGACTTGAGCGGACAAACGCTCGGACATGGTCTCCTCCCTCCTTGGTCCGTAGGTGGGCGACTTCCGCGGTGGTTTCTTGCGGTGCGCGTCCGCCCGCGTTTGCGGGTTGGATCGTCGGCACCTGTCCTGACCAGTTGCGGGCGGAAGTCAAATGTCGATAATATCCATACCATGATAATGGGTATATAAAGAAACGTGCAAGGGGTGGCGTCGGCGCCGATGCCTTACCGGGTGACGTCCGCCAAGATCTGTTAGCGAGAAAGGAGGGGAGACATGAAGAACGAATGCGCCCGCATTGGCCTGATCCTGGTGAGCGCTGTTCTCTCAGGTGTGGCCGGGGCTGCCGGCGATCCGGCGGCGGGAAGCGGCAAGGCAGCCGCCTGCACCGCCTGCCATGGCCCGGAAGGAAACAGCGTCAACGCCGAATGGCCCAAGCTCGCGGGCCAGATCCCGGAATACCTCGTCAAACAGCTTCACGACTTCAAGGCGGGCAAGCGCAGCGACCAGATGATGAGCCCGATGGCCCAGCCCCTGACCGAGCAGGACATCCAGGATCTTGCCGCCTACTACGGCAGCCAGAAGGTTCAGGCTGGCGCCGGCGACGCCGAAAAGCGCGCCCATGGCGAGAAGATCTACACCAAGGGCAAACAACGTCCGACGGTCCTCGCCTGTACCGGTTGCCACGGTGCGACCGGCCAGGGCAACCGCGAATGGGGGCAGCGGCTGGCGGCGCCGCCGGCCGTGCTTGCGCCCGCCTTGGGTTCGCAGCATCAGACCTACATCGTCAAGCAGTTGAAGGCGTATCAACAGGGAACGCGCAAGAACGACGTCGGCCATGTCATGCGCGACATTGCCAATCGGCTAACGGAACAGGACATCGTCGCCGTCGCAGAATACATCGCGAACCTGGGTCGCTGAACTTTGGTTCGGCGCGCGTGTCAGGCGCCGGCGAGGCTACGACGTGCGCGCTCGTCGTCGGCGCGCCGCTGCGGCTAACGGGGCCGGCGCTTATACATCGCCGCGCCGACCACAACGACAAACAGCAGTCCACCAATGATGGCGATGAGTCCGCCCAAGCCCATGATGCCCATCGCGATGACCTCCTGCGTGCTGCGCAACACCTGACCGGCGCCGGCAACCTTGCGCTGCACGCCGTAGCCGCCCGACCACACCAAACCACCGATGTGTAGCAGCTGGCCCACGGCATAGACATAGGGCTGGGCCGTGGCGAGTCTTCCGCTCGGCGTGGCGTAGCCTAGCTGCGGCAGCAGGTGGTAGACCAGCCCCATGAGCGCTAGCGTCACGCCAACGATGACGCCGTGGTAATGGGCGGGGATCTTGACGTTCGTGCCGGCGATTGCGAAGCCGATCAGGCCGCCGACGCAGAAGAGCAGCAGCGAGGAGTAGAGCGACGCCCGCAGGGGACGGGCCGCCGGCGTGACAGCGGTGGCGGTCGCGACGGCCCGCATTGCCGCCAGCGCCACCGGCAGAATGGGCAGCCCACCGCCGAGGGCCATGGCCAGCGTTAGCCACTGCCGGTGCTCGACGGAATGCACGTCGTAAAGTGCATAGGCGATCGGCACCGCAAGCACGCCCGCCGCGGCACAGACGAACAGACCGGCGGCGATGCGCGGACTCATCGCCACGCGTCCGCCGCACGCTTGCGCCAGCCACAGCCAAGCCACGAGCATGAGCAGCGTCCAGACGAATTGCAGGACGTGTCCGCCACCCCAGAACAGGACCTCGTAGTAGGCTTTGCCGGAAAGGGTATCCGGTGTCAGCCACCATGATGCGGCAAACGCGGCGAGTGCGACGGCGGTCGTCACCGCCGCCAGCGTCAATCCAAGCCGCAAGGCGCCGCCACCGTCCAGCGGCCGCGACAGCAATGGCGCGACAAGGAGCGCGCGCCCGACGAGCACGGCGCTTCCGCCGCCGAAGGCGACCAAACCAGCGAGAAAGACGGGATCGGCCAGCACCGGGATGTAGTTGGCCATGATCGGCGCGCCGCGGCCGAGGAAAGGCGCGGCGGCCATAAGTGCCGTACCGATCGAGCACAGCGCCAGCCCCGTGCGCGCCGCCGCCAGCGCGCCCGAGCCGCCGGCCAGGCTCCAGAGGAGACCTGCGATCGACGCAAACCAGACGAGCACCGACAGGTCCACGTGCACCACCAGTGCGACGTGGAAGAAGTCCGCCACCGGGAGCATGGCGCCGACACCAGGGGTGCGGGACACCACCAGCAGGATGGCCAGAACACCCGAGCCGATGAGCGAAAGCAACCCCAGCCACAACCAACCCCGGGCAAGGCCGAGGCGTACGTCGGCCGTGACGCCGAGACGGAAATCGCCCGGCGCCGCCGACAGGTTCGGCGCGGCAGCGGAGTCGAAGATGACGCTCAGGATTGCTCCTTCGTGCCGGGTAGCGGTGATCAGCGGACCTTGATCCGGCTGGTCATTCCCGGGTGGCCGAGTCCGCAGTACTCGCTGCAAACGATCATTGCGTCACCTGCAGTGGCTGGCTTCAGCTCGATGACCTGCTCGAAACCGGGTATGACTTGGGCATTGATGTTGTCGGTTTGCAGCAGAAAGCCATGGGGATAGTCTAGCGAGCTCAGATGCAGTCGATAGCTGCGGCCTCGTTCCAGCTCCAGGATCGGCCACCAGTTCCAGGCCTGCGCGACAATGTAAACATCCGAGTCTGCAGGCGGACGGACGACCGGCACGTCCCCCTCCTTGCCGATGGTGTGGGCATCGATCATCGCTTGCGTGCGGGCGACGAAGGCCTGTGCCGTGATCGGGCGTGCCTGCGCATTCAGATTGAATCGTCCGTGGAAGTGCCACCAAATCGTCGCGGCGACGATTGCCCATCCCCAGACGAGCGCCAGAATAAGCCAGCGCCACTCGGTGGTGCTCAGCGGCTGGCGAGCAGGCGGGGACGGGGCAACGCAGTGCATTGTGGCGGAATGTGGGCCGGGGAGCGCCAGTTTACCGGAATTCCGCGCGAGGCCGCGGCTTCGTGGCGTTGCAGGCGACGGGCGAAACGGGGACACCAAAAAACAACGAAGCGGGCCGCGAAGGCGGCCCGCTCGGCGTCGGTCGAGGCAGACTTATTCAGGACAGATTTGAAAACGCGCCGCGCATCTTCTGCATCGCCTTGACTTCGATCTGCCGGATGCGCTCAGCCGAAACGCCGTACTCGGCCGCCAGCTCATGCAAGGTGGCGCTGTCGCCCTCTGCCAGCCAGCGCCGTTCGATAATGTGCCGGCTTCTCGCATCCAGACTGTTCAAGGCCCGCTTAAGGCCTTCCTCGTCTAGGCGCTGGCGCTGCTGCTGGGCTAGCGCTTCCGAGGGTTCCGCGTGGGGATCGGCCAGATAGGCGATGGGCGCGGTGCGCTCGTCCTCGTCGTCACCATTGGCTTCCAGTGCCACATCCTGTCCCGAAAGCCGGGTTTCCATCTCCACAACTTCCTCAGGCTTTACACCGAGCTGCTTCGCGACTGCTCCCACTTCGTCGCTGCTCATGGTGGTCAGGCCCTGCTTCAGGCTGCGCAGATTGAAGAACAGCTTGCGCTGGGCCTTGGTCGTGGCGATCTTGACCAGCCGCCAGTTGCGCAGGATGTACTCGTGAATCTCCGCCTTGATCCAGTGGATGGCGAAAGACACCAGACGCACGCCGCGCTCCGGGTCGAAGCGCTTGACTGCCTTCATCAGCCCGATGTTGCCTTCCTGAATCAGGTCGGCATGGGGCAGGCCGTAACCGAGGTAGCCGCGTGCAACGGCCACGACCAGCCGCAAATGGGACAACACCAGTTGGCGCGCCGCGTCCAGGTCGCCGTGGTCCCGAAACTTTTGCGCCAGCGCCCTTTCCTCCGTCTCGGTCAGCATGGGCAGGCTGTTCGCCGTGTGGATGTAGGCCTCCAGGCTGCCAACGGCCGACGAGATGGGCAGGGAAACAGGCAACGATACCGCTTGCGACATACGACTCTACCTCCTTGGGGCCGCTAGTTTAGCACTCTAAACATCAGAGTGCTAACGGTTCGCGAAGTTCCCGCTTGAGGGCTCGGTGCCTGGTCTATACTGGGTCAATGCCAACTTCTGCCTCCATCCGGTTCCGCCTTGGGCTCGGTATCGTGCTGTCTACACTGATGTTTCTGGCTTCGGCGTGTGCAGCGCGGGCTCAGTCCGGCGAGCCGCGGTCCGTGTTCCTGGTGGCGTCCGAGGACCTGGAAGACCCCAATTTCCGTCAGTCGGTCGTTCTGGTCACCCGTCACGGACCGGAAGGCGGACCATTTGGCCTCATCATCAATCGCCCGACCCAGCTGCCGCTGAGGAAAATCTTCAAGAACAACAAACGGTTGGAGGCAACCACGGAGAAGCTCTATTTCGGCGGCCCGGTTGCCCCGAACAAGTTGATATTCGTTTTTCGCGCCGACGCGCCGCCAGAGGACGCCATCGAAATGCTCCCCGGCGTCTACCTGAGCGGCGATCGCGAGCTGCTTGCGCGCCTACTCGACCGGGACCAGCCCACGCACGACTTGCGGATTTACGCTGGCTACTCGGGATGGGCCCCGCATCAGCTGGAAATGGAGATGGCCGTCGGCGGCTGGACACTGGCTCGTCCGGACGCTGACATGATCTTCCGGGGTGATAGTTCCGATGTCTGGCGCGAACTCTCCCGGCGGCCGCCCAAGGGATCGGTGCGATACGATTCGGCACCGACGGTCGGCCCATTCGCACGCGCGGCCCTGACAATGGTCGAATCCGAGCCGGACGACCGATCTGTTCAGCGGGTCGCGCTCTCGCGCAGGTGTTGTCCAACGGACAGATAGGCTCCCGCCCAGCCGAGCACGGCGGCAAAAACGACCAGCAGCGCCGACTCTTCCAGCGCTAGCGCCCGCAGACTCGCCTCAATGCCGTAGGCGTCGGCGAGTTCAGCGACGGGGCCAGCCAGCAGGTGAGCGACGGCGAAGACAATCAGCCACGCCACCAGGCCACCGAGCAGACCCTGTAGCACACCAAAATAGTAAAAGCGCCGGCGAATGAAGGCGTCGGTCGCCCCAAGCAGCCGGCTTACTTCAATCTCCTCCCTATCGGTGAGAATCTGAAGCCGAATGGTGTTGAACGTCACCGCCACCAAGGCAACCCCGAGCAGACCGGCCAATAGGAGCAGGGCGACGCGCCCGAAGCGCAGCATCGCGTCGACGCGTTTCACCCATGCCGAGTCAAACTGGACATGCTCGACCTTGGGCAGTTTCTCGACGAGACTTCGGACCTGCTCGAGCTTGGCCGGTTCGGCGTGTTGCAGCGTGATGATGAATGCATCGGGCAGGGGATTGCCGGGCAGGCCGTCGAGGACATCGGCCAGCCCCTCCGCTTGTTTCAGCCGCTTCAGTGCGTCGTCGCGCGAGACAAACTGCAGCGCCTCGACGCCGTCGCTCTGGCGCAGTCGCGCCTCGATCTCGGCCAGATCCTTCTTGCCGGCGTCGAGCGCGGCGAACACCGACATCTCGGGTTTCGCGACCAGGCGTCCAGTCACGGTGGTCAGATTCGCGAGCACCATCTCGCCGCCGGCGGGAAGCGCCAGAGCGATGCCGACCACCAGCGCGCCGAGCAGAGTCGACAGCGGCGCTTCGCCCAGGCGCCGCAGCGCGTGTCCAAAGGCCTTGCGGTGCTGAAACAGCCAGGCGTTCATGTCACCAGCCGACCATGATTGAGCACCAGGCGACGCGATGCGAAGGGTGCGAACAGTGCTTCGTCGTGGGTCGCGATAACGACCGAGACGCCCACCTGATTGAAGGAGTGGAACATTTCTGCAATGTCGTGCGCATAGTCGGCGTCGAGATGGGCGGTTGGCTCGTCCGCGAGCAGGATCGAGGGCCGGTTCACGATGGCGCGCGCGATCGCCAGGCGCTGCTGTTCGCCGCCGGAGAGCGCAATGGGCATGGTCTTCTCGTGGAAGAGGAGCCCTACCTTGTCCAGCGCCGCCTGGACCCGCCGCGTTGCGTCCTTGGGCGGGAAGCCCATGATCGCCAGTGGCAGCATGACATTGTCGAAGACGCTGCGGTCGTAGAGCAGCTTCTGGTCCTGGAAGATCAAACCGAGGCTGCGCCGAAGATACGGCACCGCCGAACGCTTCAGCGCCGTGACGTCCTGGCCATTGACGGTGACCCGGCCGTGCGTCGGACGTTCGATCGCCGGCACCAGCTTCAGCACGGTGCTCTTGCCCGCGCCGGAATGGCCGCGGATGACGACGAACTCGCCCGCCTCGATGGCGAAGGTCAGCTCGCTCAGCGCCTCCATACCACCGGGATAGCGCTTGCCGACCTCTTCGAAGCGGATCATGAATGCGGTAGTGGCCTGCTAACGGCCAGGCTGCTCGAACAGAGCGGCGACGAAGTCCTGCGCCGAGAACGGCTGCAGGTCGTCGATGCCTTCGCCGACGCCGATGAAACGCAATGCGATGGGATGCGCCGCGGGCTGGCTGCGAGCGATCGCGGCGATGACACCGCCTTTGGCGGTGCCGTCGAGTTTGGTGAAGATCAGGCCCGTGACACCCACTGCGGCGTCAAACGCCTTGACCTGCGCCAGCGCGTTCTGGCCGATGTTGGCGTCCAGCACCAACAGCACTTCGTGGGGTGCCGTCGGGTCGGCTTTGGCGATGACGCGCTTGACCTTGGAAATCTCTTCCATCAGATGAAGTTGCGTTGGCAGCCGGCCGGCCGTGTCGGCGAGCACGACATCGATGCTGCGGGCGCGGGCGGCGTTGACCGCATCGAAGATCACCGCCGCCGGGTCGCCGCCGTCCTGAGCGATGACAGCGACGCCGTTGCGCTCACCCCAGGCGACCAGCTGCTCACGCGCGGCGGCGCGGAAGGTGTCCCCGGCGGCGAGTAGCACCGACTTGCCTTGTGCCTGAAAATACTTGGCCAGCTTGCCGATTGAGGTCGTCTTGCCGGAACCGTTGACGCCCGCCAGCATGATAATGAAGGGCTTGTGCTCGCGCAGTTCGAGCGGCACCTCCAAGGGGCGCAGCAACGCGAGCAGCGCGTCGGCCAATGCCTGCTGGAGCTGCTCGGCGCTTTCCAGCCGGTCGCGCTTGACGCGTGCCTTCAACTCGGCGAGCAGGTGCTGTGTCGCGTCGACGCCGACGTCGGCCATGAGTAGCGTCGTCTCCAGCTCCTCCAGCAGCTCGTCGTCAATCTTGCCGCGGCGAAACAGGCCGGCAAGCTGTCCGCCTAGCTGGGCGCGGGTGCGCGACAGCCCCTGCTTGAGACGCTCCGTCCACGAAGGCGTGGCAGGTGCATCTACCGGTGCGTCCGACTTCTTCAGGAAACCAAACATGGAGGGAAGCGGTCTTCTTGAGGGTTGTCCGGAAACCGGCTTGGCTGGTTGCCGGCTGGCAAGCGGGCGGCGAACGTCTTAAGATGCCGCCTTGCCGCAAATTGCTGCCAATTTTATCAGAATGCCATCACGACAACGATGAAACGCTTGGTCTGTCGCGCCGTCGCGGCGCTCTCGCTACTGCTGGCGCTCGGTACGCCGGCCCTGGCCAATCCCTATGAAAAGACGCTGAGCAACGGCTTGCGCGTCATCGTCAAGGAGGACCATCGCGCGCCCACGGTGGCGCACATGGTGTGGTACCGCATCGGCAGCATGGACGAGGTAGACGGTACATCGGGCGTCGCGCATGTGCTGGAACACATGATGTTCAAGGGTACCAAACGCCTCAAGCCCGGGCAGTTCTCGAAACTCGTGGCCGAAGCGGGCGGTCGCGACAACGCCTTTACCAGCTTGGACTACACGGCCTACTTCCAGCAGGTGCCGAAGGCGCGCCTGTCTGAAATGATGTCCCTGGAAGCCGACCGCATGGCCAACCTGATCGTCGATCCAGCCGAGTTCGGCAAGGAGATCAAGGTGGTCATGGAGGAGCGGCGCCTGCGCACAGAGGACAATCCCCAGTCGAAGGTGCATGAGCAGCTCATGGCGAGCGTATTTCAGACTCATCCCTACCGTCGTCCCGTCATTGGCTGGATGAGCGATCTCGAGAACATGACGGCGGAGGATGCGAAGGACTGGTATCGTCGCTGGTACGCACCGAACAACGCCTATGTCATCGTCGTTGGCGACGTGGACAAGGATGAAGTATTCCGGCTCGCGGAGAAGCACTACGGTGTCATCAAGCGCCGTGCGCTGCCCGCCCGCAAGGTGCAGACCGAGCCCGAGCAGACGGGGGTCAAACGGGTCGTCGTCAAGGCGCCTGCCAAGCTGCCCTACCTGGCCATGGCCTACAAGATGCCGGAGCTGCGCGACGTGGAGAAGGATCGCGAACCCTACGCCCTGGAAGTCCTGGCGACGGTGCTCGACGGCCACGACGCGGCGCGTTTCGCCCGGAACCTGGTGCGCGGCAGCCGCGTGGCGGTGTCCGCCGGTGCCGGCTACGATGCCACGGTGCGCGGCGAGGCGCTATTCTTCCTCGACGGCACGCCGGCGGAGGGCAAGACCGTCGCCGATCTGGAAGCGGCGCTGCGCGCCGAGGTCGAGCGCATTAAGCAAGAGGGCGTGAGCGCCGAGGAGCTGGCGCGGGTGAAGACCCAGACCATCGCCTCCCAGGTGTTCAAGCGGGACTCGATGTTCGCCCAGGCCATGGAGATCGGCCGTACCGAGTCGGCCGGCCTGCACTGGCGCGACATCGACCGCATGCTCGACAAGATCCGCAGCGTTACCGCCGACGAGGTCCAGGCGGCGGCGAGGAAATACTTCAACGATGATACGCTGACTATTGCCGTTCTCGACCCCCAACCGCTGCCGGAAGCGACCGCACCGCGCCAGGCGCCGGCGGGTTTGCGGCACTGACCACCGCGAGTAATTGCCAGAATGCGAGAAATGAAACGAGCCCTGTTCGTGTGGGCGGGCCTATGCCTGTCCGCGCTTGCCCACGCCGCGCCGGCGATCCAGCAGTGGGTCGCCCCTTCGGGGGCGAAAGTGCTGTTCGTCGAGACCCGTGTGCTGCCGATCCTCGACGTTCAGGTGGATTTCGCTGCCGGCGCGGCATACGTGCCGCGGGACAAGGCCGGCCTCGCCTCGCTCACCCGCGGCCTGCTCGACACCGGGGCCGGCGAGCTCGACGAAGAGCACATTGCCGGGCGACTGGCGGATCTGGGTGCGCGGCTTGCCGGGTCGACCGACCTGGATCGCGCCAGCATCAGCGTGCGCACCCTGTCCAGCAAGACTGAGCGCGACGGCGCCATCGAGCTGCTGCGGCAGGTGCTGCAGTCGCCGACCTTCCCGGCCGACGCCATGGAGCGAGAGAAGGCGCGGGCAATCGCCGGCATCAAGGAAGCGGACACCCGCCCGGACAGCATTGCCTCGAAGCGTTTTAGCGCTGCGCTCTACCCTGATCATCCCTACGGCGCGCACGCCACACCGGAGAGCGTTGCCGGCATCACGCGCGAGGATCTGCTTGGTTTCTACCGCGCCAACTACGGCGCCAATCGCGCCGTGGTGTCCATCATCGGGGACATCTCGCGCAATGAGGCTGAGGCGATCGTAGAGAGGCTGACCCAGGGGCTGCCGAAGTCATTGCCGGCCGCTTCGCTGCCCGAGGTGGGCACGCCCAAGCGCGATACGATCCGCGTCGACCATCCCGCCACCCAAAGCCATATCTATGTCGGCATGCCTAGCATCCGTCGCGGCGACCCGGACTTCTTTCCGCTGATTGTTGGCAACTACGTGCTTGGTGGCGGCGGCTTCGTGTCGCGCCTGACCAAAGAAGTCCGAGAGAAGCGCGGCTTCGCCTACAGCGTCTATAGCTACTTTCAACCGCTAAAGCTACCCGGCCCCTTCCAGATCGGCCTGCAGACCAAGCGCGAGCAGTCGGATCAGGCGCTGCAGGTGGTGGAGGCGACCCTGTCGGAGTTCTTGCGCAACGGGCCGACCGAGGCGGAGCTCAAGGCGGCCAAGCAGAACCTAATCGATGGTTTTGCCCTGCGGCTGGACAGCAACCGCAAGATTCTCGACCACATGGCCGTGATCGGTTTCTATGACCTGCCGCTGGACTATCTCGATCAATACCAGAAAAAAGTCTCCCAGGTGACCGTGGCCCAGATCCGGGACGCCTTCCAGCGTCGTGTGCGCCCCGAGAACCTGGTCACCGTCGTCGTCGCCGGCAACTGACTTGAGCCGCATACGCATCACGGGCGGCGTCTGGCGCAGCCGGCTGCTGAGTGTCGCCGCCATTCGCGGCCTGCGGCCGACGCCGGATCGGGTGCGCGAGACATTGTTCAACTGGCTCGGGCAGAATCTCTCCGGCCTGAATTGCCTGGACCTGTTCGCCGGCAGCGGCGTACTGGGCTTCGAGGCGGCCTCCCGGGGCGCCAACCTCGTCACTCTGGTTGAGCAAGATCAACGCACCTTCGCGGCGCTGCGGCACAATGCCGACGCATTGGGCGCGGTGCGGCTGGAACTCGTACGCGCCGACGCATTGGAATTCTTGTCGCGCCCGCCGAGGCGGTATGATGTGGTTTTCCTCGATCCGCCCTATGGGTGCGGCTGGCTCACGCGCATCGAGGAATTGTTGCCCCGCGCGCTCGACGAACGCGCCGTGATCTACGCCGAGGCCGAGCGCGGCCTCGAGCGGATCGGAAACTGGCTGACCTGCAAGCGCGGCAAAGCGGGGAAGGTTCACTACCACCTGTTACGCGCCGAGTGAGGCTATGCAACTCATGAACGGAATCGCCGTTTATCCAGGCACGTTCGATCCTGTGACCCGTGGCCACGAGGATCTCGTGCGTCGAGCCTCTCTCTTGTTCCAGCATGTGGTCGTGGGGGTGGCCGACAGCCGATCGAAGCGGCCGTTCTTTGGTCTCGACGAGCGGGTCGAGATGGCGACGAAGGTGCTCTCCGTTTATCCCAACGTCGAGGTCCACGGATTCACTTGTCTGCTGATGGATTTCCTTCACCAACACAGGGCAAAGGTCATCCTGCGCGGACTGCGCGCCGTTTCCGACTTCGAGTACGAGTTCCAGATGGCCGGCATGAACCGCAATCTCTACCCGGATGTCGAAACCGTATTCCTGACGCCCTCGGACCAGTACATGTTCATTTCCGCGACGATGGTGCGCGAGATTGCGCTCCTGGGCGGAAGCGTCGACAAATTCGTCCAGCCGCTAGTGGAAGAGCGCCTGGCAAAGAAAATCAAAACTATGTCGTGAAAGGACCCAACATATGGCTTTGATGATCACGGACGAGTGCATCAACTGCGACGTCTGCGAACCGGAGTGCCCGAACGGGGCGATTTCCCAAGGCGCGGAGATCTACGAAATCGATCCGGACAAGTGCACTGAATGCGTCGGTCACTTCGATACACCGCAGTGTCGCGAGGTATGCCCGGTGGATTGCATTCCAATCAATCCCGATCACGTGGAAACGCAGGATCAGCTGATGGCGAAGTTCCTCAAGCTCACCGCGGAGAAGGCCACCTGAGCACGGCGCGGTTGTATCACGCGGCCTCGGCCGCCAATTCCTGTTCCGTCGCCGCAGGTTCGAGGGCGCGCCGCAAGGCGTCGCCGATGGCTTGCAGTTCCTTGACCTGAGTCGCCAGCGTGGATTCCGCCTGCTTCAACTCGGCGATGCGATCCTCCAGCGTGTCGGTGGCGTGGTGGATGCGCTTGACGCTCTCCAGACGGCGCTTGAGCTGCAACTGATACTCCCGCACCTGGCTTTCCAACGGCGCCATCACCGCTCGCAACCAGTGTTCGACTTCGCGATTGGCGATCTCGAAGGTTCGCCGCACTTGGACTGCCACGGTCTCGAAGAACTTCTGCGTCACCACACGCTTCTCGGTCGTGATGAGATGCAGGAAGGTGTTGGACTGGGCATTGAAACCCTGTTCCAGACGATCGATCTCTTTCTGGTAGCGCAGCACCGAGAACGACTTGGGCGCACCGAGATTCAGGCCATGCTGGACACTGAAGCGCTTGTACATCGCCGTCAGCATGTTGGTGATTTCGTCAATCTCGGCAATGGATTTATCGAGATGCGTGCGTACGCCGCGGAAATACCCTGCCATGGCTTCGCGCAGGCTCTTGGAGAAGTGCGCGGCGTGCATGGCATCGCGCGTACGGCGCGTTTCCTCGCGCAGCGCATCCATGCCCAGGTGGTCGAACAGATTGTTGGTCAGCGTCGAAAAGACGCTGCGCACAGCGTAGTACTGTTGCAGGCCCTGCTCGAATTCCTGCTTTTCGGTCTTGACCTTGAGCATCATGTATTGGATGACGGTCTGGTTCTTGCCGCGCAGGTCGGTAAGTTCCTGGAGTTGCTCGCGCAGGCTGCTCAGCCGCGAATCAAGCAGTTCCCGCGTGCGTCCGACGACGTCCAGCGCCTCGCCGTGAATGCTTTCGGCGACGATCTCGCGCTTTGCCGGAATCAGTTCCTGAGTCAGCGCTTCCTCGAGCTCGCCGATACGGCTGCGCACCAGCAGCTCCTGGTCGTGGTTGACCTTCGCGACGAGGGCCTTCTGGGCGGATACAGGGAAAATGCGACCGGCGCCGAGCTCCAGAACCTCGGCGCAGCTATGTACCTGGTGGTTGATCTCGGCGTCGATCTCGGCGTCGCTGCGCAGGCCGTCCCACAGACCGTCTATCTTGTTCAGCACTACCAGCCGGCCCTTTTGCAGGTTTTCGCCGCCTGTGGCGTTGACGTGGTTGCGCCAAATGGCAAGGTCGGACTGGGTGACGCCCGTGTCTGCCGCAAGGATGAACAGCACCGCGTGAGCGTTGGGCAACAGGGACAGCGTCAGTTCCGGCTCTGCGCCGATGGCGTTCAGGCCGGGCGTGTCGAGGATCACCAATCCCTGGGACAGTAGCGGGTGCGGGAAGTTGATTTCGGCGTGGCGCCAGCGCGGAATTTCCACCATCCCCTTGGCATCGGGCTTGAGCCCCTTTTCGCCTTTGGCGTCGATGATAAAGCCGAGCTTCCTCGCCTCCTCCCGGTTGACCAGCTTTTGTTCGCCGACGCTGCGCAACGCCTCCTGCATTGCATCCGCCGAATCGGTGTCGAGCACGATGGTGCGCCACTCCTCGCTGTAGCGCTTGTACTCAGCGACCGTTGCGTGCGTGGAGCGGGTCTCGATGGGGAGCAGTTCGATCGACGGCGGTTTGGTCGGATCGTAGTGCAACTCGGTCGGGCACATGGTCGTGCGACCGGCACTGGAGGGAAGAATGCGCTGGCCGTATTCGGCGAAGAACACGGCGTTGATCAGCTCGGACTTGCCTCGGGAAAATTCGGCGACGAAGGCTATGGTCAATTTGTCGCCGCGCAGCCGCTCCAGCAGGCTGTCGAGGCGCGCATCGTTCTGGGTGTCGCCCAGCTCGTTCTGGTTGAGCCACTCGCGCAAAAGCATGAGGCTCTTGGAAAGCTCGCTGCGCCAGTTCGTGTAGGCGGAAAACTGTTGGGAAAGGCTGGTCGGCTCCATGATCTCCCCGCGGCGGCTACGGTGCGCAATCGTTTACATGACGACCATTTTGCCCGACAACTTTAGCACAAGCCGCCTGCCATGCAAGGCGCGCTGCGCCTTGGATTCAGTGCGTCGGGGAACGAAGTGCTTGCTAGCGCTGACAGCGCGGGCAGTAGAACGTCGAGCGGTTTCCCAGACGCGCCGTGCGGATAAGGCTGGCGCACACGCGGCACGGCTTGCCGGCGCGGCCATACACGAAATGCGTCTGCTGAAACGAGCCGCCGGCTCCGTCGCTGTGTACGAAGTCCCGAATGCTGCTGCCGCCTGCGGCGAGCGCTGCCTCCAGGGTCTCCCGGACGGCGGCGACAAGGCGCGCACAACGCCGCGGACCGACAGCAGATGCGGGCGTGAGCGGCTGTATGCCGGCGCGAAACAGGCTTTCGGACGCGTAAATGTTGCCGATGCCGACAACGCGGCGGCTGTCCATCAGGAAATGCTTGATGGGCGCGCGCCGGCCTCGGGTCGCCCGATAGAGCCACTGCGGCGAGAACGCCGGCGATAACGGCTCGATGCCAAGGTTTGCGATCAGCGGGTGGCTGGCGCTGTCACCGCCATGAAAGAGGACGGCGCCGAAGCGCCTGGGATCGGATAAACGCAGCGCCGTCCCGCCGAACAGGAGGTCGACATGTTCATGGGCGCCCGCCGTCGCGCACGTTGGAACTAGGCGAAGGCTGCCTGACATGCCCAGATGGATGAGCACGGTACCGCCGCGGAACCTGAGGAGCAGGTATTTACCGCGCCGATCGATCGCTTGCAGCGGCTGCCCGGCAAGCGCCGACGCGAGATTGCCGGGGACGGGGTAGCGCAGGGCGGGGTTGCGCACCGTCGCGCCAGTGAGCGACTTGTGCAGCAGAGCCGGCAGCAGGCTGCGCCGCGTGATCTCGACCTCCGGCAACTCGGGCATAGCGGCGGAGCCCGGGCAGGTGCGTCTTCCGCGCTTGCCGAGGCTGGCAAAACTCCATAAGATCGACCGAACCAAATTGTAATGCAGCACTCACAACCATCGTGTTCGAGGCCATCTCTTGTCTTGTATCCCGGGTCGCGCGCCCCCAGGCTTTACGGTCACCTGTCGCACTGACTGCCACCTTCCTCGCGATGTTGCTCGGCGCCTGCGCGCATTTGCCGGGGAGATCGGCAGCGGTGGCTCCCCCCGACGAAGCGGAAGCTGCGATTGCGGAACTGGCTGACGGCGCGCGCGCCGAGCCCCTGCCCGACCAGGAGCTGACGCCGGAAATCCTGTACCGGATGCTGCTGGCCGAGATAGCCAGTCAGCGCGGTGAAACCGATCTCGCCATCACCGCGTACAGCGAGCTTGCGAAGGAAACGCGCGATCCGCGGGTGGCGCGCCGTGCCGCGGAGATGGCGCTGTTCGCGCGGCGCAACGAAGCGGCACTGGAGTCGGCTCGCTTGTGGGTCGAGCTGGACCCCGAATCGCCGCAGGCACGTCAGATGCTGGCCGGCATTCTGGTCGGCACCGACCGTCTGGACGAAATCGAGCCGCACATCGCCAAGTTGCTCAGCCAGGAGGGCTCCCGCCTGGGCGACGGGCTGCAGCGACTGAACCGGCTGTTCGCCCGGCATCAAGACAAGCGCGCCGTCTGGGCTTTGGTGGACAGGCTGACGCAGCCCTACCTGTCTGTCGCAGAAGCGCGGTTCGCACGGGCTCAGGCGGCACAGGCGGCAGGCGACTCGCCGAGGGCTCTGGAGGAGGTCGAGGCCGCCCAGTCGTTGCGGGCAGGCTGGGAACAGGCGGCCTTGTTCAAGGCGCAGTTACTGCAGGCGGAATCAGCGACGAAAGCGCTCGACTCGCTGCGGCGCTTTTTGAACGACTACCCGCGCGCCCGGGATGTCCGTTTGCACTACGCGCGCGGCTTGGCCGGCGAAAAGATGTACACCGAGGCGCGCGCGGAGTTCCAGCGCCTGCTGAAGGATTTTCCGGATAATCCGGACGTCATTCTGGCGGTCGCCGTCCTGTCGATGCAGCTCAACGACCCGGCACTGGCCGAGAGCAATTTCAAGCGGCTGCTGGAGCTCAATCAGGGAGATCCGAATCTGGCGCGCATCTACCTTGGCCAGATTGCTGAGGATCGCAAGGATCTCGACAAGGCGCTGGAATGGTATGCCGCCGTCGACGGTGGCGATCAGTTTTTACCAGCGCAGATCCGCTACGCCAATGTCCTGGGGCGGCAGGGAAAGGTGGATGATGCACGGCGCCACTTGCAGGAACTGGCGGGCAAGAACAGCCGCGACCGGATGCAGTTGCTCCTCGCCGAGGCGCAGGTGCTGCGCGATGCGGGCCGCACCCGCGAGGCATTCGATCTGCTCGATCAGCAACTGACCGGACAGCCGGAACAGCCCGAGCTGCTCTACGAGACGGCGCTGCTGGCGGAAAAGCTCGGTCGGATGGAGGTGCTCGAAGCGAATTTGCGCAAGCTTATTCAGCTCAAGCCCGATCATGCCCACGCCTACAATGCGTTGGGATACTCCTACGCCGATCGCAACGAGCGTCTGGAGGAGGCGCAGCAACTCATCACAAAAGCCTTGCAGCTTGCCCCCGAGGACCCGTTCATCATCGACAGCATGGGCTGGGTGCTCTATCGCAAGGGGGATTTGAACGCAGCGCTCGAGCAGCTGCAGCGTGCATTCAGCATCCGCAAGGATCCGGAAATTGCCGCCCATCTCGGCGAAGTATTGTGGATGATGGGCCGCAAGTCGGAAGCGAATAAAACCTGGCGCGACGCCTCGGCGGCCAACCCCGGCAACGAGGTTTTGGTCGAGGTCATGAAGAAGTTTTCTCACTAGGGCATGCGCGTTTCGCGATTTGCGTTGCTGCGCGCGGGGATCCTGGCGTTGCTCGTGCTTGCCGGATGTGCCGGTCTCGACACCAAGACGAACGAGACGCCGGCGCGGCCGATGCGTGACGGCATTCGCGCTTTTTCGCTGGAAGGGCGGATCGCGGTGCGGCGGGGCAATGAAAACCATGCCGCCGCCATCGAGTGGACGCACATCGGTGCCCGCGACGAGCTGTTCGTAACGGCGCCGACCGGACAGGGCATCGCTGCGTTGGTCGGCGATGCATCCGGTGCGCGGCTGGAAACAGCCGACAAGCAGCGCTACACGGCGAGCGATGTCGAGGCGCTGAGCGAGCGCGTCTTCGGCACACGCTTGCCCCTGCGCGATTTGCCTGCCTGGATTGTGGGCCAGCCGTCGGCGGCCGCCACGCGCATCGAGCGCGATTCGGTCCAGCGTCCCCAGCGCCTGTTCGAGCAGGGGTGGCAGATCGACTATCTCGACTACGAAAGCGCGCGTGGCGACGCGCTGCCCACGCTGCTGCACCTGCAAAGCGGCGACATCGAGGTGCGTCTCAAGATCGACGCGTGGACGCTGGCCAAGTAATCGAGCCGACTTGGGGGCACGTGTTCCCGGCGCCGGCCAAGATCAATCTCTTCCTCCACGTCGTCGGGCGCCGGCCCGATGGCTACCACAGTCTCCAGACGGCGTTCCGGCTCTTGGATCACGGCGACCTATTACGCTTCGCGCCGCGCGAGGATGGGCGCGTTTGCCGCGCGACCGCGCTGCCCGGCGTGCCGGAGGAGATCGACCTTTGTTTGCGGGCCGCGCGGGCGCTGCAGCGCGAAGCCGATTCGCGCTTGGGCGTAACCATTTCGCTGGACAAGCGTCTGCCGCTCGGCGGCGGGCTGGGCGGCGGCAGTTCCGATGCGGCAACCACGCTGCTTGCGTTGAACCGGCTGTGGGCCGTTCACATGAGTCGCGACGACCTGCAGCGCCTCGCTCTGGCGCTCGGGGCGGACGTTCCCTTCTTCGTGTTCGGCCGCAGTGCCTTCGGCGAAGGGGTGGGCGAGGTGCTGCGGCCGATCGATCTGCCTTCCGCCTGGTATGTGGTCGTCGAGCCGCCGGTCGCGGTATCGACCGCTGGAATCTTCGCCGCCGAAGATTTGACACGGGACACCGAACCCATCAAAATAGCGGACTTTTCAGCGAGTTGCAGCGAACTTTTCGGGCGCAACGATCTGCAGCCGGTAGTGTGTCGGCGCCATCCGGAGGTGGCTCGGGCGCTGGCTTGGCTGGACCGGTTCGCGCCGGCGCGCATGAGCGGCTCCGGTGCCTGCGTCTTCGCGGTCTTCCGCGACCAGGCCGCAGCCCAAGCGGTGCTCGCCGAGTTGCCGCGGCAGTGGCGTGGCTGGATGGCGCGGGGACTTGATCGTCATCCGCTCGAGCACTTCGCTGAATGAGGATTTCCTTGGGGAGTCGCCAAGCTGGTTAAGGCACCGGATTTTGATTCCGGCATTCGAGGGTTCGAATCCTTCCTCCCCAGCCAGAAAACCAAGAAACGGGCAGGCGATCGCCTGCCCGATTTGTTTGTTGTGTTGCGGATCGGAAGAATACACGCGAGGCGTTCATGGCATATGACACCCTGATGGTGTTCACCGGCAACGCCAATCCCAAGCTGGCGGCCGATGTGGTGCGGCGCCTGAACATCTCCCTCGGCCGGGCGACGGTCGGCCGTTTCTCCGACGGCGAGGTGACCGTCGAGATCCTGGAGAACGTGCGAGGCAAGGATGTCTTCGTTCTGCAATCGACATGTACGCCGACCAACGACAACCTGATGGAATTGCTGATCATCGTCGACGCGCTGAAGCGCGCCTCGGCCGGACGCGTTACGGCGGCGATTCCGTACTTCGGTTACGCCCGCCAGGACCGCCGGCCGCGCTCGGCACGGGTGCCGATCAGCGCAAAGGTGGTTGCCAACATGATGCAGGCTGTGGGCGTAAACCGCATGCTCACCGTCGACCTGCATTCCGATCAGATTCAGGGCTTCTTCGACATTCCGGTGGATAACATCTATGCCACGCCGATCCTTCTCGGCGACATCTGGAAGCACTACCACGAGGAGTTGCTCGTGGTGTCGCCCGACGTCGGCGGCGTGGTACGCGCTCGCGCCCTGGCCAAGCGCTTGGAGTCCGATCTTGCCATTATCGACAAGCGGCGCCCCAAGGCGAATGTCTCCGAAGTGATGAACGTCATCGGCGAGGTCAAGGACCGCACCTGCGTCATAATGGACGATATGGTGGATACGGCCGGCACGCTGTGCAAAGCGGCGCACGCCTTGAAGGAGAACGGCGCCAAGCGCGTACTTGCCTACTGTACGCATCCGGTGCTCTCGGGCGCAGCGGTGAGCCGAATCGCCGATTCTTCGCTGGATGAACTGGTGGTCACCGACACTATTCCACTGAGCGAGGAAGCCAAGACGTGTCCCCGCATCCGGCAGATCTCCATCGCCGAACTGATGGCCGAGACGATGCTGCGCATCAGCAACGAGGAATCGGTCAGTTCGTTGTTCATGGAATAAATGAGGCATCAGCCCGGGAGCGGCAGCCAAAGGCAACACAAGCAAGAGAGCCAAACGATCACTGGATTTTTTCATTCCCCGCCTGGTCGCGGGCGGGGGTTCAACCGCAAGGAGCAAGACGATGCAAATCGAAGTCAAAGCCAGCAAACGCGCGCAGCAGGGAACCGGAGCGAGCCGCCGCCTGCGCAGCGCCGGCAGGGTGCCCGGAATCCTCTACGGCGGCGAGCAACTCGCGCAGCCGATCGATCTCGATCACAACGAGCTCTTCCATCACCTCAAACACGAGGCCTTCCATTCGTCCATCGTCACCATGATGCTGGATGGGGCCAAGCAACAGGTGCTGCTGCGTGACGTGCAGATGCATGCCTACAAGCCACAGGTGATGCACGTGGATTTTCAGCGCGTCGATGCCAAGCAAAAGATCCATGTGAAAGTACCGCTGCACTTTGTAAACGCGGACATCGCGCCGGGGGTGAAGCTGCAGGGTGGCATTGCCAGCCATACCATGAACGAGCTGGATATCACCTGCCTGCCGGGGGATCTGCCCGAGTTCATCGAGGTGGATCTCAAGGACCTTACCGTCGGCCACTCCATCCACGTCACCGAACTGAAGCTGCCGAAAGGGGTGGAGGCCGTGCTGCACCGGGGCGAAAACCCTGTCGTGGCAAGTATTCTGGTCCACCGCGGGGCGACCACCGAGGAACTCGCCGTGGGTGAAGAAGCGGCCGGGGCTGTTGCGGCTGCCCCTGCTGCGACGGCAAAACCGGCGGAGAAGAAATAATCCGGGCGGCTGCCTCCTCGCCATTGCGCCCTGCGATGACGGCGCAGAGGTAGCCCTGTTCCACCTCCCGCATCGCCTCCTTCGCACCGAGCGCCTCACCCGATGCACACGCCTCGCCTGATAGTCGGGCTTGGAAACCCGGGGCCGCAGTATGCCGCCACGCGGCATAACTGCGGATTCTGGTTCCTGGACCGGCTGGCGCGCGTGCTGAACCTCGACTTGAAGCGGGAGTCGCGTTTCCATGGCAGCGTCGCACATGCTCGGGACAAGGGGCTTTGGCTGCTCATGCCTGATACTTTCATGAACCGGTCCGGCAATTCCGTTGGCGCACTGGCACGGTTCTACCGCCTGCCGCCGGAGGCGATGATCGTCATCCACGACGAACTGGACCTTCCGCCTGGTGCGCTGCGGCTCAAGTTTGGCGGCGGCTTGGGTGGGCACAACGGCCTGAAGGACATCGTTGCCCATCTTGGTACCCAGGATTTCTGGCGCCTGCGTGTAGGCATCGGCCACCCCGGCAACCGCCAGGAGGTCGTCGACTACGTGCTGAATGCGCCGCGCCGAGAGGAACAGCAGGCGATCGATAATGCCCTCGACCGTGCGCTCGAGGCATGGCCCGCGCTCGCCCGGGGCGATTACCCGGCTGCCATGCAGAAGCTCAATGCGCGCCCCACGGTGAGCAAGGTGGACGTGGGCCAATGATCCGGCCGCCAGCAACGGGACATTGGCCGCCTTATGGCAGGGCGCAACTGGCCGCATCGATGCGCAGGCGCGAGCGGGTCGAGACTTCCCAACGTCACTGATTTGCGTCCCACAATTCTCCAGTCATGAGTCTCAAGTGCGGCATCGTCGGTCTGCCTAACGTCGGCAAGTCCACCCTTTTCAATGCGCTAACCAAGGCGGGCATTGCGGCGGAGAACTATCCGTTTTGCACGATCGAGCCGAACGTGGGTATCGTCGAACTGCCGGACCCGCGGCTGGCCCAGCTCGCGGCGATCGCAAAACCGCAACGGGTGGTGCCGGCGACGGTGGAGTTCGTCGACATCGCGGGATTGGTGGCCGGTGCCTCGAAAGGCGAAGGGCTGGGCAATCAGTTCCTGGCCAACATTCGCGAGACGGATGCCGTGATTCACGTCGTGCGCTGCTTCGCCAATGACAACATCGTCCACGTTTCTGGGCAGATCGACCCGGTGTCCGATATCGAAACCATCGAAACCGAATTGGCACTGGCGGATTTGGCAACCGTGGAGAAAGGCTTGGCGCGTTACGGCAAGCCGGCGCAGGCGGGCGACAAGGAGGCCAAGCTGCTCGTCGCCGTCCTAGAGAAGGCGCGCGCCCAACTCAACGAAGCCAAGCCGGTACGCGCCCTCGATCTGTCGAAGGAAGAACGCGCCAACCTGAAACCGTTCTGTCTCATCACGGCGAAGCCGACGCTCTATGCCGCCAACGTGGACGAGCGAGGACTGAAAGGCGACAATCCGCTGCTCGAACGCGTGCGCGCCTACGCGGGCAAGGAACGGGCGCCGGTGGTCGCCTTCTGCGCCGCACTGGAACAAGAGATCGCTGACATGAGCGACGAGGACAAGCAGGTGTTTCTTGTCGACGTCGGCCTGGCTGAACCAGGGTTGAACCGGCTCATCCGCGCCGCGTTCACCCTGCTGGGCTTGCAGACCTTCTTCACCGCCGGGGAGAAGGAAGTACGGGCCTGGACCATCCACGTTGGCGACACCGCGCCTCAGGCGGCGGGGGTAATTCACACTGATTTCGAACGCGGATTCATTCGCGCCGAGGTCATCGCCTTCGGCGATTATCTGAGCTGTAAAGGCGAGGCGGGCGCCCGGGAGGCAGGCAAGATGCGGCTCGAGGGCAAGGAGTACGTCGTGCACGACGGTGACGTCATGCACTTTCGCTTCAATGTCTAGTCGATGCCTCGTCCGCTTGGGGCGCCGACGGCTTGCCGTTCGCGTCCTGGGCGCCGGCGCTGATCTGGTAACTTGACCCGCCGGAGCGCTTCGCCTTGTACATGGCGATGTCGGCGTGCTGCATGAGCCGCTCGGCGCTGGCGGCGTGGTCGGGGAACATCGCCAACCCGATACTCACCCCAAGCACGTACTGACGGTCGCCGATCGTCACCGGCTCGCGCACGGCGGAGATGATCTTCTCGGCGACGGTGATCGCGTCGCGAATATGCGCCGCCTCCGGCAGCAGCACGACGAACTCGTCGCCGCCCTGGCGTGCCACCGTGTCGCTCTCGCGCACGCTGGCGCGCAGCCGCTGGGCGATGATGACCAGCACACTGTCGCCTGCCGAGTGTCCCTGCGTGTCGTTGATGATCTTGAAGTCGTCGAGATCGAGCAGCATCAGGGCGACCCGGTTACCCTTGCGTCGGGCCTGGGCGACCGCCTGTTCCAGGCGGTCGGTGAGCAGCCGCCGATTGGGCAGCCCCGTCAGGGTGTCGTGATGGGCGAGGTGCCGGTAGCGCTCGGCGCCCCGAACGCGCTCGGTGATGTCGCTGCCCACGCCGTGATAGCCGGCGAAGTTGCCCCCCTCGTCGAACACCGGTTTGCCACTGACGCTGCACCAACGGACCTGGCCATCGCTGCCTTCCACCTGATAGATGAGTTCCCGGAAAGGAAGATGCTTGTGCAGCCGGTCGCGATGCGCCTGCCATTGCTCGGCAGCGACGCCGCGGATGAAATCCAGTTCCCAGCGCGCCTTGCCGAGCGGGCTGCCGGCGCCCTCGCCCAGGCGCTCCAGCGCATTGCCCGACATGCGGGTGAAGCGGAACTCACGGTCCTGTTCCCAGTACCAGTCCGAGGACAGTGAAACGAGATCACGAAAACGCTCCTCGCTGGCTTTCAACTGAGCCTCGGTACGCAGCCGTTCGGTGATTTCGCCGCCCATCCACACCGACCCGCGTTCGAGATGATCCGGATCCACCGCCATGCCCGTAATCTCGCCCCAGAACAACTCCCCGTCCTTGCGCCGGAATTGAATGACGCGCCGGTACGACTTGCCGGCACGGATGATGGGGAGGCAGTCGTCCACGAGTTGCTTCCAGTCCTCGTAGCTCTTGTGCCATATCCAGGCAGGCTTGCCGACGATCTCCTCCATGGAATAGCCGAGCAGCGTGGCGAACTGGCGATTGCACTTGATCAGAATGTGCGGGCGAATGAACGCGATCGCCTCGGCAGTGGTGTCGAAGATGACCTGCTGTTCCTGAGCCAACGCCTCGCTCTCGAACCGGCCCATGATCGTCGCCAGCAGGTTACGATAGAACAGGCTGTGCAGGCTGAGCAGCAGCAGCGCAAATGCGATGACCGCCCAACCCGCGGCCGCGAACGCCGATTGCGGACTGGCGAACAAATAGCCCGCCAGGGGCAGTAGCGTCGGGAACACGAAGCCATAGAAGCACAGGCGGCTGGGACTCAAGGTGCCGGTGGCGGCGAGGCTGACGCCGCTCAGCATCAGGATCAGAAACAGCTCCTGCGGGCCCTCGCGCACCGGCCCGGCGATCAGAACCAGCGACCCCCAGGTCAGTCCGCCGAGCAGCGTTCTCAGGGCGTAGATCTTTTCCCATTGCGCCGCTTCAGACGCAGGCGGCTGAATACGGCGATAGCCGTAGCTCAACGAAGCCGTCGCGACAAGCACCAGAACGACGCTGCCCAGCCAGAAAAAAAAGGCCGTGCGGCTCGTGTTAGGCCACAACCAGAAAGCAGTGACGACCGACGCCGCGGCACTCGCCAGAAGCGCGCCACGGGACAACTCGAACAGCAGCCGCACCCGATCGGCATGTACGCCTGCGGCGATGTCGGTGACGGTGAGGTCTTCCTGCGCGTCGTTCATCGTCATCACATCGAGTACTACAGCGCCCGTCTTGTCGCGCCGCCCGGGCGAGAATCGCGGTCGCAGCCCTGGCATAGACGCCCGCTGTGGCCGTAGGCGGCATGCTGCGCCGTCACGATGATCCCCGTTGCGAGGCCAGCTCGCGCCGCACGTCGGACATGTCCACTGCACGAACCTGGGACACGAGATGATCCAGCGCGCCTGCCGGCAAAGCGCCAGCCTCGGAGTAGAGAATTATCTGCTCGCGGAACACCATCAGCGTGGGGATCGAGCGGATGCCGAAGGCGGCTGCCAGTTGTTGCTGCTCCTCTGTATTGACCTTGGCGAACACCACATCGGTATGCTGCTCCGAGGCAGCCTCGAAGGTCGGCGCGAACGCGCGGCACGGAGCGCACCATGGTGCCCAGAAATCCACGACGACCATGTCGTTGCCGTTGATCGTGGCCTCGAAGTTCTCTGCCGTCAGCTCGATGGTTGCCATTGAATTCCTCGTGGAATGCTCAAATGCAGAGTACGCCGGGCCGCTTCCTGACGAAGTGATGCCGTTCACGTAGCTCCTGCCCGGGGCCGCAGGGCGTTAAACTTCGCACATCATGACTGGGCGGATACGCACCAACGTAGTATATCGCGGACGCTTTGCACCGTCGCCCACGGGGCCGTTGCATTTCGGCTCGCTCGTGGCCGCGCTCGGCAGCTACCTGGAGTCGCGGGTGCACAATGGGCAGTGGTTGCTGCGCATCGAGGATATTGATGCACCGCGCAACGTCCGCGGGGCGACCGACACCATCCGGCGCACCCTGGCGGCCTACGGCTTCGAATGGGACGCCGAGCCGGTACTGCAGAGCCGGCACAGCGAACTGTACGAGGGTGCCCTGGAGCAGCTTCGCCGCTCGGGCTGGCTGTACCCATGCGGCTGTACCCGGCGCGAGATCGCCGATTCGTGGCCGGCAGGCAAGGCGGCGGCCGGCGCGCCACGCCGCTATCCTGGTACCTGCCGCGGCGGCGTCCGGTACGGGCGCGCGGCACGGGCGCTGCGCGTGCGCGTGGCGCCGGGAGAGATCTGCTTCGAGGACCGCCTGCAGGGCCGCATCGGCCAGGACGTGGATCGCGAAGTGGGCGATTTCGTCCTGCGTCGTGCCGACGGCCTGTTTGCCTACCAGTTGGCGGTGGTTGTCGACGACGCACAACAGGGCGTTACCCATGTCGTGCGCGGCGCCGATCTCATCGATTCCACACCGCGACAGATCTATCTCCAGCGACTGCTGGGGCTGGCCACGCCCGAATACCTCCACCTGCCAGTCGCGGCAAACGCTGCGGGAGAGAAGCTCTCGAAGCAGACCCTGGCGGTGGCACTCGACGATCGACGGCCCCAGGTGCCGATCGTCGCCGCCCTGGCTTTTCTCGGCCAGGAGCCGCCAGCTGGGCTTGCGCGGTTTGGTCTGGCCGATGTCTGGGCGTGGGCGCTGACTAATTGGGACGCCGGGAAGCTGCCGCGCACGCGCTGCGCTCCCGCGCCCGTTGCCTTTTGTTCGTCGGAGATACGTTGATGGTGGACGACATTGCCGGATTGCGCCGCATTCTCATGTCCAGCCGGGTCATCGCCATGGTCGGGCTGTCCGCCAACTGGTATCGACCGAGCTATTTTGCCGCCAAGTATCTGCTCGACCGCGGTTACACCGTGGTGCCGGTCAATCCAGCCTACAGCGAGGTGCTCGGGCAGCCCTGCTATGCCGGCCTGCGCGTCGTGCCCGGGCCGGTGGACATCGTCGACTGCTTTCGCCGCGCAGACGATGTCATGCCACTCGTCGAAGATGCCATTACCATCGGCGCCAAAGTGCTGTGGATGCAACTCGGCGTGATCAACCACGAGGCAGCTCGTCGTGCCGAAGCGGCGGGATTGGAAGTGGTGATGGACCGCTGCATCAAGATCGAATATGCGCGCCTGTTCGGCGGACTGGGATGGGCTGGCGTCAATACCGGCGTCATCTCATCGAAGCGCCCGCCCTGCGGATTCGATCGCCGCACTGCGGCCTGATCGCTGCACGCCGTCCCGAGACCGTGTAGGTGCCTGTACGTGTCGGCCACGTCAGTGCTTGCGGCCGTGACCGGCCAGTCCGATCATCAGCCGAACGATGCCGTAGGCCAGCCAGCTTGCCGCGCGGGACAGCAGGGCTTTGCGCTGCCATTGTTTTTCATCCAGTTCGACCGCGCCACAGTCCATGGCCGATTGCAGGCTGGTGCGCAGCCGGGTGGCAAAGCGTGCGTCATGTACGACGACGTTGGCTTCGCGCGCCAGCAACAGGCTGAAGGGATCGATATTGCTGGAGCCAACGGTTGCCCAATGGCTGTCCACGACGGCGACCTTGGCATGCAGGAAGCTGCGGTGGTACTCGAATACCCTGATGCCGCCCGCAAGCAATGTGCCGTATAGCGCCTGTGTCGCGTAGTGCAGGAGGACGTATTCCACCCGGCCCTGTAGCAGGACGATGACGCGCACGCCGCGCCGTGAAGCGCGTAGAAGCGCCCGGCGGAAGCGCCTGCCGGGAAGAAAGTAGGCGTTGGCGAGGACGATCTCGCTGCGTGCGTTGGCGATGGCGTCCAGGTAGGCTTCTTCGATGTCACGACGATGGCGCAGATTGTCCCGGATGACGAACCGCGCCCACGTGTCGCCGCAGCAATCGGTCACGAGCGATGCGTTGGTGGCGGTGCGGAAACGGCGTTTGAAGTTCGCCCATGACACCAGCTCCCAGATGCGCCGTGTCGATGCATGGATGTTCGCCAGCAGCGGCCCGGACACGCTGACGGCATAGTCATAGCGCGGCGGCGCCGGATCGGCGGCGTCCACGTCGTCGACGATATTGATGCCGCCGACGAAGGCCGTGCGCCCGTCCACCACGGCTACCTTGCGGTGCAGCCGGCGCAGGCGGTGGCGGCGAAAGCGAAAGCGGGCGATCTCCGGGCGGTAGACCTGCACCTCGACGCCGTTGCGCAACAGCTCGGGCATGAGCGTCTGCGCGAAATCGCGGGCGCCGAAGCCGTCCACAAGGACGCGTACCGTAACCCCGCGCAGGCAGGCGCGCGTCAGCGCCGCGGCGATCATGCGTCCGGTATCGTCGTTCTCGAAGATGTAGGTTTCGAGATAGATCTCCGCGCGGGCATCGTCGATCGCTGCGCGCAGCGCCGGAAAAAATTCGCCGCCTGTTTCCAGCAACTCGATGCGGTTGCCGGGGAGATACTCACCCTTCACGTCGGAGTCGTTACTCGGCTAGGAGATGGGCGGAGAGCACAGCGTGATCGGAGATCTTCGACCACGGCGGTCCGTGATGCACGTCGGCCCGCTCCACGGCGAAGCCCCGCACGTAGATCCGGTCGAGGCGGAACATCGGGAGCGTGCTGGGAAAGCTGCGCGCGGGCCGGCCGCCGCCGGCCGCCCCGAACACCTCCGTCATGCCGAGACGGTCGGCGAGCAGATCGTCGGCGTGGTTGCGCCAGTCATTGAAGTCGCCGGCGATGATCAGCGGCAAATCGTCGGCGGCCAGGCGCTCCATGCGCGCGGCAATGGCGTCCATCTGGCGCCGGCGGCTGCGGGCGATCAGTCCGAGATGCACGCACACGCAGTGCAACGGCTCTTTCCAGAAGGGCAGGGAGATCACGCAGTGGAGCAGCCCGCGCTGCTCCAGGCGATGGTCGGAGACATCCTGGTGGTGCGAGGACAGAATCGGATAGCGGCTGAGAATGGCGTTACCGTGGTGCCCGTGGTCATAGACGGCATTGCCGCAGTAGGCCGTATCGTGCCAGACGTTTTGGGCGAGGAACTCATGCTGCGGCATCGCCGGCCAATTGCCCAGTCGCTCGGAATGGCCTAGGTGCAGCCCTTGCACCTCCTGGAGGAACGCAATGTCGGGATTCAGGTTGCGCAGCCGCTCGCGCAGCTCGTGGACCACCATCCGCCGGTTGAACTGCGAGAAGCCCTTGTGGATGTTGTAGGTGGCGATATGCAGCCGCTGCGGGGCGAGCGGAGAGGTGGCGATCAGGAGACCTCCAGCATTCGGTGCAGGGCGAGCCGGGCCAACTCCGCCTCATGGGCGGGGACCTCGATGCGATTGACGACGTTGTCCTCCGCCAGATTCTCCAGACACCAGGCGAGATGTTGCGGATCGATGCGTGCCATGGTCGAGCACATGCATACCGTCGGTGCCATGAACTGGACGGTTTTGCCTTCGGGCTTGACTTCGTCTGCCAGGCGATTGACGAGGTTGAGCTCGGTGCCGACGAGCCAGCGTGTGCCGGCCGGCGCCGCCTTGACAACCTTGATAATGTACTCCGTCGAGCCGACGTAGTCGGACTGCTTGCACACCTCGAAACTGCACTCGGGGTGCGCGATCACGATGCCGTCCGGATACTGGTTGCGGAAGCGCAGGACGTGCGCCGGCTGAAACATCTGGTGCACGGAGCAGTGTCCCTTCCACAGGAGGATCTTTGCCCGGCGGATCTGCTCGGGCGTCAGTCCGCCCATTTCCAGGTCCGGATCCCAGACCAGCATCTCGTCGAGCGGAATGCCCATCTTGTACCCGCTCCAGCGGCCCAGGTGCTGGTCGGGAAAGAACAGCACCTTCTGCCGCTGGCCGAATGACCATTCGAGAATCCGCGTGGCGTTGCTCGAAGTGCATACGATGCCGCCGTGCTCGCCGCAAAAGGCCTTCAGATCCGCCGAGGAGTTGATGTAGGTCACCGGCGTATGGGTGCCGTCGGGATTGCCCACAACCTCGCCCAACTCGCGCCAGCAGCGCTCAACCTTGGCCAGGTTCGCCATGTCCGCCATCGAACATCCGGCTGCCAGGTCGGGAAGGATGGAGATCTGCCCCGGCTTGGACAGCATGTCCGCGACCTCGGCCATGAAATGCACGCCGCAGAAGACGATGTACCGCGCGTCGGTCTGGGAGGCGAGCCGCGACAGCTTGAGGGAGTCGCCGGTGAGGTCGGCATGACGATATACGTCGGCGCGCTGGTAGTGGTGGCAGAGGATGACCGCGCGCTGGCCGAGCCGGGCGCGTGCGGCGGCGATGCGCTCTTGCGCTTCCTCGTCACGCAGGGTGTTGAAACGGTCGAAGTTGATCGTGGCCACCTGGGTCATGTGCTCTCCTGTCAATCGGCGGTGGGAAACGAGCCCATTAACGGCAAGTCGCGCCGGGCGCTGACAACGAAGTTGGCGCCGATGTGGATTGATTCAACTCTGCGTCCAGGGCAATCCGGCCACGCGCCACCCGCCGACCCGGTTGCGCTGGCCGTGCACGTCCTTGTCGCCTTCAAACCCCTCGAGGACGTTGTAGCAATCCGGGAAACCGGCTTCGGTTGCCGCCGCCGCGGCGTGATGGGAGCGATGCCCGCTGCGGCAGATAAACATGATGAGCGACTCGGGATCGATCTGGTGACGAAGCTGAGTCAGGAAACTGGCGTTGCGCTGGTTGCCGGGATAGCTTTGCCATTCGATCTCGATGGCGCCGGGTATGCGTCCGACCCAGTCCCATTCGGCGCGAGTCCGGCAATCGACAAGTTTGGCACCGGGCGCGGCCTGCCAGAGCTCGAACGCCTCGCGGGGTGTCAGTGCCCCTTCGTAGGGCAGATTCAGCTCCCGCGCGCGCTGTTGCGCCAATGTCAGGATGTCGCTCAGTTTTCCCATGAAGTGGCAAAAGGCATAGAATGGCCGGCCTCAAAGTATAAGGCACTTCCTTCTCGGCTTCCCATGCTTGGCGAAGAACAGGTGCGCGCATCGGGCGCGCCGGACGATGCCGGGCGTTACCGCGAGCTGCGTCGCTCCGGGCGCGTGAGCGTGGCGGTAAATCTGGTGCTGACGGTGGCGCAGATCATCGTCGGCATCGCGGCACACGCCCAGAGCCTGATCGCCGACGCAATACACACCCTGTCCGACCTGCTCGCCGATTTCCTTGTCCTATGGGCCAGCCGTCAGAGCAGTCATCCCGCCGACAGCGCCCATCCCTACGGCCACCGGAGAATCGAAACGGCGGCCTCGCTCATCCTCGGCAGCGGTTTGATGGTGGTCGGGGTTGGCATCCTGCTCTCGGCGGCCGACCGCATCCGCAACGTCGACGCGCTGCCGCCGATCGGGGAGATGGCGCTATGGATGGCACTGGTCACGCTGGCGGCGAAGGAGCTGTTGTTTCGCTACATCCTGCGCATTGCCGAGCGCACCCGGTCGCCGATGCTCATTGCCAATGCCTGGCACGCACGTTCCGACGCTGCCTCGTCGTTGGTCGTTGCCGTGGGGATCGGGGCGTCGCTGGCAGGCTACCGTTTCCTCGATCCGCTGGCGGCGGCGCTGGTCGCCTTCATGATCATTCGCATGGGATTCAAGTTCGCCTACGAGGCGATGCAGGAGCTGGTGGACACCAGCCTCTCGGCGGAGAAGGTCGAGCACATCCGGGCAACACTGCTCGGCACGCCGGGCGTGATCGACCTGCACGAACTGCGCACCCGCCGCATGGCGCACCGCGCGCTGGTCGATGCCCACGTCCGTGTCGATCCGCGCATCAGCGTGTCGGAGGGCCATCGCATCGCCGAGGCGGCACGCGGCCGGGTCGTGGGATCCTATCCCGAGGTGCTGGACGTGCTGGTGCACGTGGATGCAGAAGACGACAGGATGCAGGAGACGCGTGTTGCCAACCTCCCGGATCGCGCCGCGCTGCTGGGCCATTTGCGTGGTCTGTTGGGCGAGGATGTGCCGCAAGTGGAGAAGGCGGTCTTCCACTATCTCGGCAACCGGGTCGAGGCGGAAATTTTTCTACCCCAGGACTACTGCCTGGAGCCGGCGAACATCGCGCGTCTGGAGCAGCGTATCGCCGCACGGCTACCTACGGACTCGGCATTCAGTGCGATCTCGATCAACTGCCGGATTGCACCAAAGTAGGGGCACTTGCGGCAACTTGCACCATGTTGGTGCGCGCCGGCTTTTCTCCGTTCTCGCGTTGCCTTGTGGCACAATGCACAATCGGTGAGCGCCTCATGGCACGGAAACTGCTAAGCAGCACGCACGTAATTCATCGCCTTTCCGCATTTTGCTGACCTTCGTTGCGCCAATTCGCTAGGAGACATCATGTCCGCTCAAGACGTACTCAAACTCATCAAAGACAAGGAGATCAAGTTCGTTGATCTTCGTTTCACCGATACCCGCGGCAAGGAGCAGCATGTCAGCGTTCCAAGCAAGGCATTCGAGGCCGATAAGTTTGAATCGGGGCATGCGTTCGATGGCTCGTCCATTGCCGGCTGGAAAGGCATCCAGGCCTCGGACATGCTGCTCATGCCCGATCCCGCCTCGGCCTTCGTCGATCCCTTCATGGACGAGACGACGCTCGTGCTCTCCTGCGACGTCATCGAGCCGGCCGACGGCAAGGGCTACGACCGTGATCCGCGTTCCATCGCCAAGCGTGCCGAGGCCTACCTGAAGTCCTCCGGCGTCGGCGACACCTGCTACTTCGGCCCCGAGCCCGAGTTCTTCATTTTCGACTCCGTCGAATGGTCGGTGGACATGTCCGGGTCCTACTGCAAGGTGTTTTCCGAGGAAGCGGCCTGGGCCTCGGGCGAGAAATTCGAGGGCGGCAACATCGGTCACCGGCCGAGCGTCAAAGGCGGTTACTTCCCGGTTCCCCCGGTCGATTCGTTGCAGGACATCCGTTCCGCGATTTGCCTGGCATTGGAGCAGATGGGCGTGGAAGTCGAAGTGCACCACCACGAAGTGGCGACCGCGGGCCAGTGCGAGATCGGCACCAAGTTCGCACCGCTCGTGCAGCGTGCCGACTGGCTGCAGCGTCTGAAGTATGCCGTGCACAACGTCGCCCACAGCTATGGCAAAACGGCCACCTTCATGCCCAAGCCCATCGTTGGCGACAACGGCTCCGGCATGCACTGCCACCAGTCCATCTGGAAGGATGGCCAGAACTTGTTTGCCGGTAATGGCTACGCCGGCCTGTCTGAATTCGCGCTGTATTACATCGGTGGCATCATCAAGCATGCCAAGGCGCTGAACGCCATTACCAATCCGGGAACCAATTCGTACAAGCGCCTCGTCCCGGGCTTCGAGGCGCCGATCAATCTGGCGTATTCGGCCCGCAACCGCTCGGCGGCCGTGCGCATCCCCTTCGTCAGCAGCCCGAAAGCACGCCGCATCGAAGTGCGCTTCCCGGATCCCACCGCCAACCCGTACTTGGCCTTCGCCGCCATGATGATGGCCGGTCTGGACGGTGTGATGAACAAGCTCCACCCCGGCGACCCCATGGACAAAAACCTCTACGATCTGCCGCCGGAGGAAGCCGCCAAGGTGCCGCACCCGTGCGCATCGCTCGACGAAGCGCTGGACTGCCTCGACAAGGATCGCGAGTTCCTGACGCGCGGCGGCGTCTTCAGCAGCGACATGATCGACGCCTACATTGAGCTGAAGATGGAGGAAGTGACACGCTTCCGCATGACCACCCATCCGGTGGAGTACGAGATGTATTACAGCCTGTAGTCGCGGCGGCCGCGGGTGCGCGAGCACCCGTAAGCTTTGCCGGATTCCGGCCGTTAAGGAAGGACGGGGATGCATCCCGTCCTTTTTGTTTGGGAAAGCGCCCCCATTTGAAAACAAAATAGGCATTGCATAAACTTCGACTCGTGCCGATGGGTCCAATCGCATGATGCAAAAAATCAAACTGTCAGGTGCAATTCTGCTTCTGGGCACGCTGCCGGCCGTGCCGGCGTACGCTGACATCTACAAGTGCGTGGACGATGCCGGGCGCGTGACCTATTCGAACGTGGAGACGCGCGGCTGCCAGAAGATGAATCTGGACCCGATATCGACCATCCCGGGGCCCAAGTCATCGCCGTCTGCCAAGCCTGCAGCGGCAACGCCGACACTGCCGGGTTTTCCCAAGGTCGATGGCGACACGCAGCGCAAACGCGACAGCGATCGCCGCAAGATCCTCGAGCAGGAACTGTCCAACGAGGAGAAAAGCCTCGATCAGGCGAAAAAGGAACTGGCCGAGCAGGAAGCCGTGCGCTTCGGCGACGAGCGCAACTACCAGAAAGTGCTCGACCGCCTCCAGCCCTACAAGGACAAAGTTGCCCTGCACGAGCGCAACGTCGAGGCGCTGAAGAAGGAACTCACCAATCTGCGGTAAGCGCAGCGGCGACGGCGGAAGCGACTGGCGCGCTTCTTGCTGCCTTGCCAAGATGGCATCCAAGTCTCCGGCGGTTTCCCTGTCTGGCGGTTCGGCATTCGCGGGCCTCGACCTGCTTTCGTCAGCGGTCGTTCTCGTAGATAGCGCGCTGGCCATCGAGTACCTCAATCCGGCGGCGGAGAATCTCTTTGCCGTCAGCTCGCGGCAATTCCTGCACCAACCCCTGTCGCGCCTGCTCGGCGAGTCGGCGGGACTTGCCGGGGCGCTCGACAATGCGCTGCGCAACAACTGGAGCTACACCGGCCAGAACCTGTCGGTGCAGCGAGCAGAGCAACAGGTCCTGCACCTGGACTGCACGGTGACGCCTGTGGAGGTCGGCCGTGTGCGCCTGCTGCTGGAATTCCGCCCAATCGACCAGCAGCTCAGAGTCGTGCGCGAAGAGCGGCTGATCGAGCAGCAGATGGTCAGCCAGGAGCTGATCCGCAATCTCGCCCACGAGATCAAGAACCCGCTGGGCGGCATCCGCGGTTCGGCCCAGCTGCTGGAGCGCGAACTGAACAATGCCCAGTTGCGCGAATACACCCAAGTCATCATCAAGGAAGCGGACCGCTTGCAGGAGCTGATGAACCGACTGCTCACGTCGCACCGGCTGATGCGGCCAGCGCCCGTCAACATCCACGAAATTCTCGAGCGCGTGATGCGGCTGGTCGGGGCGGAATTCCCCGAAGTGCAGGTGCGCCAGGACTATGACACAAGCCTGCCGGAGCTGACCGGCGACCGGGAGCAGCTAATTCAGGCGATCCTCAATGTCGTGCGCAATGCCGCCCAGGCTCTGACGGGAAAGGGTGAGATCATCCTGAAGTCCCGGGCAGTCCGCCAGGTGACGCTGGCGAAGAGGCGCTATCGCCTGGCATTGCGCTTGCAAGTGATCGACAACGGTCCCGGCATCGCCGAGGAGATCCGCGACAAGATGTTCTATCCGCTGGTTTCGGGTCGTGAGGGCGGCAGCGGACTGGGGCTGACGCTGGCGCAGAGCTTCATCCACCAGCACCACGGCAGCATCGAGGCGGAAAGCCGTCCGGGGTACACCTGCTTCACCATCTTGCTGCCGTACGGCGGTGATCGGGAACAGGGCAGGGCGGCGCAGTGACGGGGCCGCGACGCGTCTGAACCGGTGGCAGACAGGCAGAGAAAAATGAATATTGCAAAGACGGCAACCCCATGAATCCAGTCTGGATTGTTGACGACGATCGCTCGATACGCTGGGTGTTCGAGAAGGCACTTGCCAGGGAACAGATCCCGTTCAGAAGCTTCGGCTCGGCGAATGAGGCCCTGGCAGCGCTGGATGCGGGCAGCACCGCGCCCCAAGTGCTGGTGTCCGACATACGCATGCCGGGGGAATCGGGCCTGTCCCTGCTGCAGAAGGTAAAGGAGCGCTACCCCCAGCTACCGGTCATCATCATGACCGCCTACTCGGACCTGGACAGCGCCGTGGCTGCGTTCCAGGGCGGCGCCTTCGAGTACCTGCCGAAACCCTTCGACGTGGATCACGCCTTGGGACTGGTGCGCCGAGCCGTGGAAGCGGGGATGCACCAGGAAGGTGCGCCGGAAGCGAACAACATGGCGCCGGAAATCCTGGGCAAGGCGGCGTCGATGCAGGAAGTCTTTCGCGCCATCGGTCGCTTGTCCCAGTCCCACGCAACGGTGCTGATCAACGGCGAATCGGGTACCGGCAAGGAGCTCGTGGCGCTCGCCTTGCACCGCCACAGCCCGCGCCGCGAGGCGCCCTTCATCGCCATCAACACTGCGGCCATTCCGCGCGACCTGCTGGAATCCGAGCTATTCGGCCACGAGCGCGGCGCCTTCACCGGTGCCGCCGCCCAGCGCCGCGGTCGCTTCGAGCAGGCCGAAGGCGGAACGTTGTTCCTGGACGAAATTGGCGACATGCCGCCCGAGCTGCAAACCCGCCTGTTGCGCGTGCTCTCCGACGGCAACTTCTACCGCGTGGGCGGCCATCAGCCGATCAAGGCGAACGTGCGGGTCATCGCCGCGACGCACCAGAATCTGGAGGAGCGGGTCAAGCAGGGGCTATTCCGCGAAGACCTCTTTCATCGCCTGAACGTTATTCGGCTGCGCCTGCCGCCGCTACGCGAGCGGCGCGATGACATTCCGCTGCTGGCGCGGCACTTCCTGCACAAGAGCGCCCAGGATCTCGGTGTGGAAGCGAAGCGCCTGTCCGATGCCACGCTCAACTACCTGGCTACCTTGGATTTTCCGGGCAATGTTCGCCAGCTCGAAAACCTGTGCCACTGGCTGACCGTGATGGCGCCCGGGCAGAGCATCGACCTTGCGGATCTGCCGGCGGAGCTGCGTGAACACCCGGCACGCGACGCCCAGATGGACTGGGTGGCGTCGCTCGCGATCGAAGTGGACCGGCTGCTGGTGGGGCGGCGCGGCGAAGTCCATGAGTTGTTGTCGCGCGAGTTCGAACGCACGCTCATCCGCCGTGCCCTGATGGCTTCGGGTGGACGCCGCATCGAGGCGGCCCAGGGGCTGGGCATCGGGCGCAACACGATCACGCGCAAGATTCAGGAGCTGGGGCTCGATGATGCGAAATCTGCGGATGCCGAGGGCGATGAGGGATAATGGGCAGCCATTTCCCATTCGAGCTTCGGTGTGGCGCAACTGCATTCCAACAACGCCAGCGGACTTGATCCGGCGCTGATCGCCCACGAACTGGGCGCGCGCGCGCCACTGTTCGGCATCGACGTGCTCGCGTCCTGTACATCGTCCAACACCGTGCTCGTCGAACGGGCCGCCGCGGGCGCGGCTCACCGCAGCGTCGTCGTCTGCGCTGAGCAAACGGCCGGACGTGGCCGGCGCGGGCGAAGCTGGCTGGCGCCACCCGGCGCCAGTCTCGCCTTTTCCCTGCTCTGGCGCTTCCCGCCGGGGGCGTCGGCGCCGCTGGGTTTGTCGCTTGCCGTCGGCGCGGCCGTGGCGCGGGCCGCGGAACAACAGGGCGCGACGCATATCTCCCTCAAGTGGCCCAACGACGTGCTGTACGACGGGCGCAAGCTGGCGGGCATCCTTATCGAACTGGTGGCGGGCGTGACCGCAGCGCCGGCTGCAGTGATCGGCATCGGCATCAATCTTCACCTGCCTGATGGACTGGCCGCCGAAGCCGGGTTCGAAGCGGCGGATCTGGCCGCCGCCAGCGGCCGACCGCCGGCGGCTGCGCCGTTTCTTGCGCGGCTGCTGATTCAGCTCGACGATACGCTGACGCGCTTTACCGACCAGGGCTTTGCCGGCCTGCGCGAGGAGTGGCTGACGCGCTGTGCCCACCTGGAGGCGCCTGTTCGCCTCGATGCGGATTACGGCCCGGCCATCACCGGGTGCTGCGTCGGTGTAGACGATGACGGCGCGCTGCTGGTGGCCACCGAGGGGGGGCTCAAGCGCATCCTCGGCGGCGACGTTTCCCTGCGGCCGGCATGAGCGGGCCCAAGCTGCTTACCCTGGATGCCGGCAATACGCGGCTCAAGTGGGGCGTTGCGCAGGACGAGCGATGGCTCGTCCAGGACGCGCTGCCGCTACAGAACATCGTCACCCTGCCCGGTCTGCTGCCCGACCGGCCTGATCTGGCCGTCATTGCCAATGTCGCCGGCGACGACGTCGCCCAGGCTCTGCAGGACGTCGTCGCCGCCCTGGCAGGTCCGGCGTGCTGGGTGACGGCGCGGCGGCAGCAGTGCGGCATTACCAGCGCCTACGACGATCCCGAACAACTGGGTGCCGACCGCTGGGCGGCACTGATCGGTGCCTGGTATCTGCACCGCGGGCCGAGCCTCGTGGTCAATTCCGGGACTGCCACCACCATAGACGTTCTCGACGCCAACGGGGTTTTTCAGGGCGGCCTGATTCTGCCCGGGCTGGAACTCATGCACACGTCGCTCGCCCGGAACACGGCGCAACTCAAGCAGCAACCGGGCAGCGTGCGGGCGTTGCCGCACAACACCGCCGACGCCATCGCCAGCGGCTGCCTGCAGGCCCAGCTCGGCGCCGTGCAGCGCATGTTTCGGCACCTGGGCGACGATCCGGCGGCGCAGTGCCTCATCAGCGGCGGCGCCGGCCGGATATTGTTCGAGCACATCGATCTGCCCCGGCGGCTGGTTCCCAATCTGGTGCTCGAGGGACTAGCCCGGATCGGCATGGAGGCGCTTGCCGGCCGCGGGGCGTGAGCGCATCGCCGCGAGCGGCCTCACAACTGCGCTGCGGCCGACTGCGAGCTCATGCTCGTGACATTGACGATTGACGGCGCTCAACCGCGCCGGTCCGCCCCCGGCTATACTGCGCATTCTCCCGGCGACGCCGAGGCCGCTCCCCGACCCGGCGTCGTGCCGACAAAGCGTTGCACACCATCGTCGAAGAAGAGGGTCCCATGTCCAATATTCGTGTCCTGCTCGATGAAGCGGAGATTCCCCGCCATTGGTACAACGTCGTCGCCGATATGCCTAATCCGCCCGCGCCGCCCCTGGGACCGGACGGCCAGCCGGTTGGCCCGGAAAAGATGCTGGCGATTTTTCCCGGCAGTCTCTTGGAGCAGGAGATGTCCCGGGAGCGCTGGGTCCCGATACCCGAGCAGGTGCGTGAGATCTATCGACTGTGGCGCCCCTCGCCGCTGTGCCGGGCAGTGCGCCTCGAGCAGGCATTGGGCACACCGGCCAGGATCTTCTACAAGTACGAGGGGGTGAGCCCCGCCGGCTCCCACAAGCCGAACACCGCCGTGCCCCAGGCCTACTACAACCACGAAGCCGGCATCAAACGCATCGCCACCGAGACCGGCGCCGGCCAATGGGGCTCGTCGATGGCGCTTGCGGGCCAGTTGTTCGGGCTCGAGGTGCGGGTGTACATGGTACGCGTGAGTTACGACCAGAAGCCCTTCCGCCGTTCCATGATGCACACTTGGGGCGCCGAAGTGCTGGCCAGTCCGACCACGACAACCCAGGCCGGGCGCGATGCGCTCGCCAAGGACCCGAATACGCCCGGCTCGCTGGGCATCGCCATCTCGGAGGCAGTGGAGGAGGCGGCGTCCCGCGCCGACACCAACTATGCTCTGGGCTCGGTGCTCAACCACGTTTGCTTGCATCAGACCGTGATCGGGCTGGAAGCGAAGAAACAGTTCGAAAAGATCGGCGCCTATCCCGACATGGTGTTCGCCTGCTGTGGCGGCGGCTCGAACTTCGCCGGCGCTGCCTTTCCCTTCCTCGCCGACAAGGCGGCGGGGCGGAACGTGCGCCTGGTGGCTTGTGAGCCCACGTCCTGCCCGACGCTCACCAAGGGGCACTACGCCTACGATTTCGGCGATGCCTCCGGCTATACGCCAATCATGCTCATGTACACACTGGGACACGACTTCGTGCCGCCGGGCATCCATGCCGGCGGCTTGCGCTACCACGGCGAATCGCCGCTCGTCTCGCAACTGCACCACGAGGGGTTGATCGAAGCCGTCGCAGTGCCGCAACTTGCCACCTTCGAGGCCGGTGTGTTATTCGCCCGGGCCGAGGGCATCATCCCCGCGCCCGAGTCGAACCACGCCATCCGCGCCGTCATCGACGAGGCGCTGCGCTGCAAGCAAAGCGGCGAACCGAAGACGCTGTTCTTCAACCTGTCCGGGCACGGCCATTTCGACATGGCCGCCTATGACAAATACTTCGCCGGCGAGCTGGAGGACTTCTCCTATCCCGAGGCCGAGATCGATGCCGCTCTGCATCGCCTGCCCAAGGTGGCTTGACGACGGCAGTCGATGGCGGCGACGGAATTGCCCGGCATGACGACGTTTCTGCGTACCGTGTTCCTCCTGGCATTGATGGCGAACCTGTTGCTGTTCGCATACAGCCGCGGTTACTTCGGCCATGTCGGCGGCGGCGAGCCGGAGCGGCTCGGCCAGCAACTGAACTCCGAGAGAATCCGCATCGTCAGCGCCGAGCGCCCGGTTGCACCACCCGCCGCCGTACCTGAAGGGCGGCCGGCGAAGGCGGCGCCGACAGCGCTCAACATCTGCCGCATGCTCAGTGGGTTGACAGCGAGCCGCGTGCAGCGCATCGGCGAGCTCGTCAGGCAACGGCCCGCCAATAGCGTGCGCTACACGGAGCGTGCGCTCGACGAGCCAACGTCCTGGTGGGTGTTCGTGCCGCCGCAGAATGATCGCCGCGCCGCCGACGAACGCGTCGCGGAATTGCGCCGGCTCGGTATCGCCGATTTCTTCCTGATCCAGGAGGACGGCCCGAATCGCTTCGCAGTCTCGCTAGGGGTGTTCAAGACCGAGCAGGCGGCCGCCGACTATCTGCAGTCGCTGAAGCGTCGCGGCGTGACGCTCGCCCGTTCCGGGCCGCGGTTACCACCCGATGCCAAGCGCGTCGTCGAGTTCCGCGGGCCGGGCGAGGCGGTCAACGAGTTGCTCGGGCAGATCGCCAGCGAGTTCGCCGACCTGTCGCCGGGCGAGTGCCCAGTCGGCAACTGAAATGCCTTTTATCGTCGGTCTGACCGGCGGCATCGGCAGCGGCAAGAGTGCTGTGGCGGCGCTGTTCGCCGAACTCGGCGCCGAAGTGGTCGACACCGACGCCATCGCCCACGAGCTCACGGCGCCGGGCGGTGCCGCGATTGCCGCCATCCGTGCCGCCTTCGGTGACGATGTCATTGCCGGCGACGGCGCCCTCGATCGCGCGGCGATGCGCCGGCGGGTGTTCGCCGATGCCCAGGCGCGGCAGCGCCTGGAAGGCATTCTTCACCCGATGATCGGCACCGAGAGCACCCGGCGCTGCGCCGTCAGCACCGCCCCCTACGTGGTGCTCGCCGTGCCGCTATTGATCGAAACCGGTTCCTATCGCGGCCGCGTCCAGCGGCTGCTCGTGGTCGATTGCCGTGAAGAGACACAGGTTGCCCGTGTCATGAAACGCAGCGGCCTGTCTGCCGACGAGGTGCGCGCCATCATGGCATCCCAGGCGACGCGCGCTGCCCGGCTTGCGGTCGCCGATGACATCATCGACAACGACGGGGAGTTTGCCAGGCTGCGCGCGCAGGTCGAGCATCTGCACGGCGAGTACCTGAGGCTTGCGCGCGCCGCGTGACGGCCTGCGGCGCGTCTCGGCTTGCTCTTTGTTGCGGCCTTATCTATTCTGTATTTGCCCGGTCTGGCGGTAGAGGTCGGGGTTCGCCGTTGAGCGATCATCCGCCATCGTTCCACGTACCCGCCAAGAGACGAAGGGAACCACAAGCACATGGGCGCCATCTTCATCAGCTATCGCCGTGAGGATTCCGAGGGTCATGCCGGTCGGCTGTTCGAGGATCTGGTCGAGCGCTTCGGCGCCGAATCGGTGTTCATGGACGTCGCCGGGATCGAGCCGGGGCGCGACTTCCGCAAGGTCATCGACGCCAACGTTGCCAACTGCTCCGTGCTGCTCGCGGTCATCGGAAAGCGCTGGCTGGACGCGAAGGACGAGGCGGGTAAGCGCCGCATCGACGATCCGGCCGACTTCGTCCGCCTGGAAACCTCCTCCGCCTTGAAGCGTGACATCCCCGTCGTGCCCGTGCTGGTGCAGGGGGCGAGCATGCCGCGCGCCGAGCAACTCCCGGCAGAGCTGAGCGAGCTCGCCTTTCGCAATGCCGTCGAGCTGAGGCATGCACGCTGGGGCTCGGACGTCGACGTGCTGGCCAAGGCGCTTCAACCCTACATGCCGAAGGCACGCCCGCCGGTTTCGTCTCCGGCAGGCGCGCCACCGCGGGAGCTAGCCATTGCCACGCCACCACCCGTCGTCGACAGAACGACGGGATCGTCGTCCCACGGCAAGCTCATCGTCGGTGCCGTGATCGTCGCGTTGCTGGGTCTCGGTGGTGGCTACTTCGTGTTCCGAGACGACGGCGGGCCGGAGCAGACGACGCAAGTCGTCGCCGGCAGCGTCGACGCCGAGCGCACCGCCGCCGCGGCGGCGGAGGCCGAGCGGCAGGCGGAGGCGCAACGCAAGGCCGAGGATGAGCGCCGCACGCAGGCCGAGCAACTTGCCCGGCAGCAGGCGGCGGAGGAACTTGCCGCCAAGGAGAAGGCGCTCGAAGCGGAACGCCTGCGCTTTGAAGAGGAACGCGCGAAATCGGCCGAGGACGAACGCCGGAAGGCAGAAGCCGCACGTCTCGCGGAGGAGGATCGGAAGAAGGCCGAGGCGGCCCGGCGTGCCGACGAGGAGCGCAAGAAGGTAGAAGCTGCGCGCCTTGCCGAGGAAGAGCGCAAGAAGGCGGAGGCGGCGCGCCTTGCCGATGAGGAGCGCAAGAAGGCAGAAGCTGCGCGCCTTGCCGAGGAAGAGCGCAAGAAGGCGGAGGCGGTGCGTGCCGGCGCCCATCCCTCCGGGCTGCGCTCTATCCCCGGCACCCCGGCGACGACGATCACCTTCAGCAATGTCGGCGAGCGTACCGTCGGTGTTTACTGGATCACCTTCGAAGGCAAGGAACAGCTCTACTTCAAGCTGGCGCCGGGACAATCCTACGACCAGGCGACCGGTGTCAATCACGCCTGGATCGTGCGCGATTCCGCCACCCAACGTCAGGTGGCCACAGCAGTGGGCGCCGCGGCACCGATTACGGTGCGTATCGGCACGGAGACGAAACCGACCACCAGCAGCAGCGCCAGTGCGGACGCGCACAGCGTCAAGCGGGTGGCATTCTCCGACGGCTCGGGGAAGCCGACGGGGTACTTTCGCTTTGCCGGTTCCGGCAACTGGGTCGAAACCGGGCCCGCGGGTAACGACATCCGCTTCAAGTTTCAGGAGCGCGGGCGCGACGATTCCTCCATCTATCTCGTCGACCGATCGCGCGAGGTCGCTATCCAGCTCGACCTGGCCAAGCGTGTTGTGATGTATCAGGATGGCAAGACCGGGAAGCGCTGGGCGCTCTACGAGATTGTCGGTGTCAATTGAGCCGCGATATTGTCGGCTCGGGCAAGGCATCCGCGCGTCTCGGCGGGGCTGCGGTGCACCTGCCTCGTTCGCCTGCAACGGAGAATCGAATGCCATGAACATGCCATCCGCCTGGGCGCGCCGTAGCCTCTCCGTGCTTGCACTGGGAGCCATCGGCTGTGCCGCGAGGCTGCCGGTTGCCGAAGTTCGTCTGGTAGGCAAAGCATTCGACGATCTCAACGCCGCCAGCCAGCCCTTGCTCGACGATCTCGCCCTGGCCGAGCGCGAGCAGGGCAGGCGCAACGCCGTCGCGCGCGCCAGCGCGACAGCCGACGGCGCGTCGCCGAAAGCCAATCCCTGTCCCGGCGTCGTGTTGCGCCGAGGCGCCAGCGCGGCAGTGCCCAGTGTCCAGGCGGGATTCTGCCCGCCCGACGCCGGCTATTATTCCGATCTCGTCGATCCGCCTGCTACCCGTGCTTTCCGGCGCTCGCTGGCGGCGATCGGCGACTACTCGCAGCTGCTGCTGATGCTCGCCGAAGGGCGCAACATCGACGAGGCAAACGCGCAACTGCATTCGGTGGCATGGAACGTCGGCATGGCGCTGGAGGCGAGCGGGCTCGGCGGCGCCAGCGTCGTCGCTGCTGGAGGCGCTCAATCCGCTGGTCGAACTGGCGGCGCGCGACGCCGACGCTGCCGAGTTGCGGCGCCTCGTGCGTGAGGAGACGCCGAAAGTCGAACGGTTAGCGCTGGCGTTGCGCGACGGTGCGCCGGCGCTGTTCACGACCCCGACGGGCGCGGCGCTGGCGCGCTTTTCCACCGATGGCCTGGCGAACGCCGAGGTAGCACGCGCGGAGGCGCAGCGCATCGAGGGCTATCGCGTCGCGGTGTCGAACTACGTCGTGTTGCTGGACGAGTACGCGCTGCTGCTGCGCGAGCTCGGCACCGTCTATGACCAACCGCGCGGCGGTCGCCTGGCGCAGCTGGCCGAACGTTCCGCCGATCTGAGCGTGCGCGCCGACGCCTGGCGCCGCACGCTCGCCGGCCTGCGCACCGGCCTGCGCTGAAATCGAGGGAGAATGCCATGGGCATCGCCGACATGCGCCGGGAGCTCAACCGCGCGATCAACACGTTGACGCGGCGTTTCGCCGCGACGACGGACGAGGCGGAACGTGCCGCCATCCGCGAGGCGATCGATGGACTGAACGGGGAACTCGACGGACTCAACCAAGGCGAGTTGCTCGACGCGGTGGGAACCCTGAGCGCGGCAACGGAGGAACTGGAGCGCGCCATCGCCGCGGCGCGCAAGGGACCGTTCGACGGCTATCTCGCGGCGGTGGAGAACCACCTTCACAACATCAACGTCCTCAGCGGCGACGTGCTGGCGCGCGAAGCGCTTGCGCCCGCGCCGCTGGAGAAGGCGGCCCGCTCGCGCGCCAGGGCCGGTGCCCCGCAAACGCGCGCGCGAGCGCCGGCGCGCGGGGCCTCGCGCGGTGCGGCGCCTACCACTGTGGCATTGGCCGCGCCGGCCACCGATTTCCCAAGTCTGAAGGACGGCTATCAGCGCCTCTACGACACGGTAAACACACGCGCGGGACAGGAAGGCGTCGTCGCCTATTACTTGCGCATCCTCAAGCAGAACCGCGGACTGTACGAGGCGGTCGGCGCCGATCTGGGCGGTATCCCGTGGCCCGTGATCGGCGCCATTCACGGACTCGAATGCAGCTTCCGGCTGGATCTGCATCTGCACAACGGCGACCCGCTCACCGCGCGCACGACCCACGTGCCCAAGGGCCGGCCGCTAACCGGCACGGCGCCGTTCACCTGGCGCGACAGTGCCGCTGACGCCCTGCGACTCAGGAAACTGGACAAGGAAACCGACTGGTCGCTGCCGCGCATGCTCTACGTGCTCGAAGGCTACAACGGCTTCGGCTATCGCCGCTACGGCATCAACACGCCCTACCTGTGGAGCCTGTCCAACCATCACGAGAAAGGCAAGTTCGTCGCCGACGGCAAGTTCGACCCCAATGCGCCGAGCAAGCAGTGCGGTGCGGCATTGATGCTGAAAGCGGTGCTCGGCACCTGACCCGGCACCTGCGCTCCGCCCGGCGCAGGCAATCGGCCATTTCCCCGTCTGCTTGTCGGCAGCTATCCGCGTCCGTGAGCGCCACCCCCGATTACTCTGATCTCCACCTGATCCGCCGTGGCGGGCAGGTCGATCACCTGGTCGGCTCCGGCTTCGACGGCGGGCGCCAGGTTGGTGTCTGCCTGGACGGCGAAGTTCTGCCGGATTTCTTCCGGGCGCAGGGCGCGGCTGTAGAGCGCAAGCAGGTGGTATTCACCCAGCCAGGCATGGCGCGACTGTTGCGCGTTCGGTTCCGAGACTTCGCCGCCGAGGGTTAGCTTAAGACCGGCATCCCAGTTGGAGAAGTCGCCGGCGACCTTGCGCGCGGCAATCTCGACCGCGTTCAGATACAAGCGCGTCTGCCCGGACGCCTCGCGCGTGCACACGAGATGAGCGAGTTCGTCAGATTGCGCACGAAGCTCAGTTCTTGCGTCGGTTCGAAGAAGGGTTGTCCTTCCATGCCATTGGCATTGAGCCCGTCCTTGCGGTTCTGGGGCCGGAACTTGCTCCGGCTGCGCTGGTAGCGCACCTCCATTTTTGGCCTGAGTCCGGTTCCGACCATGACGAAGCGATCGACGAGCAGGGTCGCGTCGTCCATCGGCACACCGCTGTTAACGACGTTGTCCGGGTGCGTGGCGGCCACCGCCTGGCGAAAGAGGAACACGTGCTTCCCGTCGGACAGGACGTGAAACGGTGCATCGGCGGTGAGGCGCGCAGTGGTCGATAGAAAGGTATCCCTTTCTTCGTCGCGCACGCGAATGCCCGGCGGCACGGGTGCCCGGCTGCCGGCCCGTGTTGTCATATGAATGGCGATCGGTCAGAATTGACCGAAGTCATGGTGCACCACAACGCGTGATTACCTACGAGTACCCCCTGAGCGAGCGCATCCGCACCCTGCTGCGGCTCGAAGACCTGTTCGACAAGGCCGTGCATTTTCTGCGCTGCGAGGGTCCGCTCGAACATCACGTGGCGCTGGTGACGCTGTTCGAGATTCTCGACGTGGCGAGCCGGGCCGATCTGAAGGTGGATCTGGTGCAGGAGCTGGAGCGCCAGCGCCAGATTCTGCTGTCGTTCCGCAACAACCCGGAGATCTCCGAGGAGGCGCTGTCTGGCGCGTTGTACGAGATCGAGCAGGCGAGCGCCGCGCTGCTGGCGATGGCGGGTAAGATTGGCCACTACCTGCGCGAGAACGAATGGCTGATGAGCATCAAGAACCGCGCTGCGATTCCCGGCGGGGTGTGCGAGTTCGATGTGCCGTCCTATCACTACTGGCTGAACCGGGACACGGCCGCTCGGCGTCACGATCTGAGTGCCTGGTTCAATCCGATGCTGCCCATCCGCGACGGGCTGGCCATCGTCCTGCGGCTGCTGCGCGCCAGTGGCCGGGGGGAAAACCAGGTGGCCGGCAACGGCGCCTTTCAGCTTATGCTCGGCGGACGCTCCGCGCAGTTGGCGCGGGTGCGTCTGGAGCGCACGGAGCCCTACATCCCCGAGCTTAGCGCCAACAAGTACATGCTCAACATCCGCTTCACGCTCCAGGACCGCGATCTGCGTCCGCGTCAGGTGGGCGTCGACGTGCCCTTCGAACTGACCTTCTGCAATCTCTGAGCGCAGACCCGTGAGCAGCGAAGCGCCCCGCGCCGCGGCGCGTACCGTGGCCTGCCCGACCTGCGGCAAGCCCGTGCTATGGGAGGCGGGCAACCGCTTCCGCCCCTTCTGCTCCGAGCGTTGCCGGATGATCGATCTCGGCGCCTGGGCTGCGGAGGAATACCGGGTACCCGAGCCGTCCAAGCCAAGCCCCGAGCAGTCCGAGTAGCTCTCCCTAGCGCGACGTGGTTGCCGGCGCGACGCCCCAGGCGGCGCGGATCGCCGCCACGCCCTGGGCGCCAGCGCTCCACGCATCCTCGATGTCGTCGCGACTCAATCCGCCCAGGGCGAACACCGGCAGCGGATAGTTCTCGACGAGCTGAGCGAAGCGCGTCCAGCCCATTGCCGCCAATCCCGGGTGAGTAGCGGTGGGCTTCACGGCACCGAGCGCGACAAAGTCCAGCCCTAGATGGGCGGCGTGGGCGAGTTCCGCGGCGTCATGGCATGAGGCGGCGACGAGGGGCAGTTCGGGCCGGACGGCCAGCCCGAGCAGGCGCCGCGCCGTAAGATGGACGCCGTCGGCACCGATGCTTGCAGCCAGGTCCGGGTCGCCGTTGACCAGCACGCGTGCACCGTGGCGACGTGCCCGCCTGATCGTCTCGTGCGCGAAGGCGATCGTGGCAGCGGCGTCCAGCCCCGGTTCGCGAATCTGGATCAGGCGCAGCCCCTGGTGCAACGCTTGGTCCAGGGCGGCCAGTTGGGCGTCGACACCGATCTCACCGGCGCGGGTGATGCCGTAGAAGTCGGGCAAGGCCAAGGCGCGCAACACCGGCGTATTGGCCGGCAGCATCGGCTCGACGCAGGGTTGCTGCACGTGCTGCCAAGCGAGCCGGGCGTGGATGTAATCGCGGATCTCACCCTGCCAGCCAGGCACGCGGAAGAAGTGCAGGCGCACCGAAGCATGGGTGTAAGTAAACTCGCGCGTGATCCAGGGGTAGGCCCGGGTCACCGCGATGCCCAGCTCCTCGCGCAGCTCGCGTGCCAGCGCCGAGCGCGGCGTCTCGCCGGGTTCCACCTTGCCGCCGGGGAACTCCCAGTAGCCGGCATAAACCGTGTCAGCAGCCCGCTGACCGAGGAGGAATGCGCCATCCGGCCGTGTGATCACGGCACATGCCACGTCCACCCGTTTGGTCATGACGGCATCTGCGCTGCGGCCGAGGTTGCGGTGCGGCCCGCCCAGGCGGCCATGCGCCGATCAGGCCATTGCGCAGCCGCGCGCCGTCGAACCACCGCGGTCAAGCTTTGCGGCCCGCATGCTGGCCGGCGAAGTCGCGGGCGAACTGCCAGGCGACCCGGCCGCTGCGCGCGCCGCGCACCAGCGCCCATTGCAGGGCGGCTTCCCGCGCCTTTGCCGCCGCCGCGGCGCCGACGCCGAACTCCTTCAGCCAGTGCTCGACGATGCTCAGGTATGCGTCCTGGTCAAAGGGGTAGAAGGACAGCCACAGCCCGAAACGCTCGGACAGCGAGACCTTTTCCTCCACCGCCTCGCCGGGGTGGATCTCGCCACCGACGTGCTTGGTTTCCAGGTTCTCGTCGAAGTACTCGGGCATGAGATGGCGGCGGTTCGACGTGGCATAGAGCAGCACGTTGTCCGGTACGCTTGCCACCGAGCCGTCCAGCACGCTCTTCAGCGCCTTGTAGCTGGCTTCGGAGGCCTCGAAGGACAGATCGTCGCAGAACAGGACGAAGCACTCCGCGCGCGCGGCGATGAGATCGACGATGTCCGGCAGGTCCATGAGATCGCTCTTGTCCACCTCGATCAGGCGCAGCCCCTTGGATGCATAGCGGTTGAGCAGTGCCTTGACCAGGGACGACTTGCCGGTGCCCCGAGCACCAGTGAGCAGCACGTTGTTGGCATGGCGGCCGGCGACGAACTGGCGCGTGTTCTGGTCGATGCGCCGCTTCTGCTCGTCGACGCCGCGCAGGTCGTCGAGCCGAATGGCATGAGGCTTGGTGACGGGCTGAAGCCATCCGCCGCCTGCCGCGCCGGCGCGTTTGCGCCAGCGGAACGCGACCGCGGCGCTCCAGTCGGGTGCTGTCGGTGCCGCCGGCAACAGGTTTTCCAGGCGCGACAGCACGCCGTCCGCCCGGGCGATGAGGCGCTCCAGGTCGGAGCTAGGCTTGGTCATTCTTCTTCTCCGGAGCTTTTTTGCGCGGCCAGGTCCACCACACGATCAGCAGCAACAGGCACAACGCGACGCCGGCTTCCAGCAAGAGAATCCACATGAGGTTCGGGGCGCGGCGAGTCCGTGCCGGGCAGCGAGGGGGCGCAGGGTATACTGGCGCCCTCGAAAAATTACGAATGTAGCGAAAATCATGGCAATCCGCCACGGCGCGGGGATCGCGCTGCTCGCCGCCGTCGCGCTCGCCGGGTGTGCAACCCAATCGCCGGCGCCGGTCAGCGCCCCCGGAACCTGTCCCCCCTGCCCGAGTTGTCCGAGCTGCCCGGGCACCCCCGCGCCTGCCCCGAGTGCCGGCGCCAAGCCGCTGCAGGCGGCGCGCTGGTTGGATCTGCCCGGTTGGCTGGAGGATGATCCGAGCGCCGCCTGGGGCGCCTTCCTGCGATCCTGCCAGACGTTGCGCAAGCAGCCGGCCTGGGCGCCGGTCTGCGCCGACGCCCAGCGCCTCAACGGCAAGGACGGTGCACAGGTCCGGTCGTTCTTCGAAACCTGGCTCGTGCCCCATCAGGTGGTCAATCCCGACGACACGCGCGAGGGCCTGATCACCGGTTACTACGAGCCGCTCATCCGCGGCAGCCGCACGCGCTCCGCAGCCTATCGTTACCCGCTCTACACTGTCCCCGACGATCTGCTGACGATCGAATTCGGCGATCTGTTTCCCGAGCTCAAGCACATGCGGCTGCGCGGGCGCCTGGACGGCCGCAAGGTGGTCCCCTACTACTCCCGGGAGGAGTTATCGCAGCGCGAATCGCAGCTCGCCGGCAAGGTGCTGCTGTGGGCGGCGGATGCGATCGATCTGTTCTTTCTCCAGGTACAGGGCTCCGGCCGCGTCGAGCTGGACAACGGCGGGCGCATGCGCGTCGGATACGCCGATCAGAACGGCCACCCGTATCAGTCCATCGGCCGCTGGCTGGTGGACCGGGGCGAGATCACGATGGACCAGGCGTCGATGGATGGCATCAAGGCGTGGGCGCGGGTGAATGCCAAGCGCCTCGACGAGCTGCTCAACGCCAATCCCAGCTTCGTCTTCTTCCGCCAATTGCCTGACGGCAACGAGGGACCGATTGGTGCCCTCGGCGTGCCGCTGACGGAGGGGCGCAGCCTGGCGGTCGATCCGCGCACCGTGCCGCTGGGGGTGCCGGTGTTCCTGGCAACGACGCGGCCGTCGGACGGCAAATCGCTCAACCGCCTGATGCTGGCCCAGGATACCGGCGGCGCCATCAAGGGCGCTGTCCGGGCCGACTTCTACTGGGGCTCCGGCCCCGAGGCCGGTGTTCAGGCCGGCCGCATGCGGCAGACCGGCCGGATGTGGCTGCTGCTGCCCCGCGACGCATCGCCGAAGTAGCGAACCGCCTCTGCACCGCCCAGGTGCGATCGGCGACGTGAAATGCATCGCGCCGGTGCGCCCTGTCACCCCTTTGTTCTGTGTCGAATCGCAAGACGTTGATTTGTCGTGACGGCGTTTTCTGGAACGCTAATTGCACGGCGCGCAGAGTTTGTGCATCCGGAGCGCCAAAGTGGAAACTCTGAAAACCTCTAGTGACGTATTGTTTATTCTGCTCGGCGCCATCATGGTGCTGGCCATGCATTCCGGCTTCGCGTTTCTCGAGCTGGGTACCGTGCGCAAGAAGAACCAGGTCAACGCGCTGGTCAAGATCCTGACGGATTTCGCCGTGTCGACCCTGGCCTATTTCTTCATCGGCTACGGCATCGCTTACGGCGCGAACTTCTTCGCCGGGGCCGAGGATCTAGCGCAGAAGAGCGGCTACGAACTGGTCAAGTTCTTTTTCCTGCTCACATTCGCCGCAGCCATCCCGGCCATCGTCTCGGGAGGCATCGCCGAGCGTGCCCGGTTCAATCCCCAACTCGCGGCGACCTTCCTGCTGGTTGGATTCGTCTACCCGTTCTTCGAGGGCATCGCCTGGAACGACAAGTTCGGTCTCCAGCCTTGGCTGGAAGCGAGCTTCGGCGCCAAGTTCCACGACTTTGCCGGCTCGGTGGTCGTTCATGCGGTGGGCGGCTGGGCTGGCCTGATAGCCGTGGTTCTGCTCGGCGCCCGGCGCGGCCGCTACACCAAGGACGGCGACATCGCGGCCCATCCGCCGTCCAGCATTCCCTTCCTCGCTTTGGGTGCGTGGGTACTTACCGTCGGCTGGTTCGGCTTCAATGTCATGTCCGCGCAGACGCTGGACAAGGTGAGCGGGCTGGTGGCGCTGAACTCCCTCATGGCCATGGTCGGCGGCACCCTGATGGCGCTGGTAGCCGGCAAGAACGACCCGGGCTTCGTGCACAACGGGCCATTGGCCGGCCTGGTCGCCGTCTGCGCCGGATCCGATGTCATGCATCCGGTGGGCGCGTTGGTCACCGGCGGTTTCGCCGGGCTGTTGTTCGTCTTCATGTTCACCATGACCCAGAACCGCTGGAAGATCGACGACGTGCTGGGGGTATGGCCTCTGCACGGGCTGTGTGGTGCCTGGGGTGGGGTGGCGGCCGGCATCTTCGGCACAAAGGCGCTGGGCGGGATGGGCGGCGTGAGCTTTGCGGCCCAAGCGATCGGCACCCTGTTGGGCATCGTCGTCGCCCTGGTCGGCGCGGCGATCATCTACGGCCTACTCAAGCAGACCGTGGGCCTGCGCCTCGATCCCGAAGAGGAGTTCAACGGGGCCGATCTGTCGATCCACAAAATCACGGCTACTCCGGAGCGGGAGACGCTATGGTAGCGTTGTGATCGGAAATGAACGAATCTGGCGGACGAGAATAGGGTCCGTCGGATACGGCAGGATCTAAGCAAAGCCCGGCGTGCGCCGGGCTTTGTGCTTTTGGGGCTTCCGCCTTCTCGGCCTTATGGAAAGCTTGCCATGGGGCCGAAGGGCAGGCGAATTGCGTTGCCTGGCGGGTCGCCATGCTTGCGTCGCAGCATGGCATCCGCTGGGACCCAGCGGCCTGAGTGCCAACGTCCACGAAGCGCTTTGCAACGCGTAACGTCTGCCGGACGATGAATTCGTCTGCCGGAAAAGCTGGAAAACCAAACATCGCGCGGCTGCTGCCGGGCCGTGTCTTGTTGGATGAGCGCCGCGCATCTCCGCGCGGGCCGTCGTGGTCCGTCCGGGTTGAGAAGAACTTCGTGGCCGCGACCTCAGCCTGGCTGCCGCGCTTCGTCCCGACGCGCCTCTGGACTTGCAACCACTCGTCTGCTCGCGCGAATGATTCGAGTATTCGCGGTTAGCCCACTTTCCGGTATTCGGTAGGTATGTTTCGCGTATTCCGGTGCCGGTGTGGAACGTCTGGCAGCGTACCGTGATACGGCTGCGTGGGTCGCGCGGTCGTTGCGGACAAATTGCGCGGTGACGAAGAGTCGGCGCCAACGGGGCGACACGGGCAAAATCAGGCGGACCTGCGCGCCAGCGCGAACAATCCGCTTCGCGCATGCTCGCTGACCGCGCGGGCGGCGGGATGGGCAAGCCGTCGCTCGGCCGAAATCATGAAGAAGCGTTCGCGTATCTCGTCGGTTTCACCCAGGCTTACGACCTTGTAGTGTGCCGTAACGTCCGCCACGCTGGCCGCCGGCGCGGGGAATACCCCGGCGCCGGCTTCACCAAACGCCTTCATCAAGGCACTGTCGTCGAATTCACACACAATATGGGTCCGTTTTCCGTGCCGTTCCAGCCAGCGCGGCAGGGTACCGTGGAGCGCGCTGTCGCGGCCGGGGAGCAGCAGTGGCGCACCATCCAGGCAATCCGGGAAGGCCCCCGTGAGCCGTGCGGCCAGAGCGGGCGCGGCCATGAAGGCCACGCCGGTTTCGCCCAGTGGGTGGCTGAAGCCCTTGACCTCCGTACCGGGTGGCATAGGGCGGTCGGCCAGCACCATGTCAAGACGGTGGATGGCGAGTTCGGCCAGCAGGCGATCAAGGCGATCCTCCTGGCAGATCAGGCGCACTGGTTCGGGCAGCGAGAGTACCGGTGCAAGCAGGCGATGGGTGATGAATTTCGGCACCACGTCGGCAATGCCGACGCGAAAGGTGATGAATCGTTCCTCGGCGCCGTTCTTCAGCAAATCCTCCAGTTCGGCCCCGGTCTGGAAAATTTCCTCTCCATAGGACAGCGCGAGCTTGCCGGCCTCGGTCAGTTCGAGCCGCCGTCCAACGCGCTTGAACAAAGCCACGCCCAGGCGTTCCTCGAACTGGGAGATTTGGCCGGATAGCGTCTGCGGCGACAAATGCAGCCGTTCCGCTGCGCGATTGACGCCGCCCGAACGGGCGACGCTGACGAAGTAACTCAAGTGCTTGTAGTTGAGCATGGTGATCGTTAATTATTCGTGTTTTTCGATCATATCGTATTCATTTATCTGTTTGTAACGAATAAGTGGCGAACGCATAATCCTCACACCATCCACTCCGATGAAGGGATTGTCATGAACCTTCAGATCCAAGCCCAGAATTTCAGACTGACCGAGGGGCTGCGCCACCATGTGGCTGACCGCGTGGCCTACGCCCTCAATCATGGTCGGGATATCGTGGCGCGTGTCGTTGTGCGCATGTCCGATGTCAATGGTCCGCGCGGTGGCGTGGACAAATGTTGCGGTATCGAGGTCCGCCTCAAGGGCGCACCTGCCCTGATCGTCGAGGATACTCAGGCCGATATGTACGTCGCCATTGACCGCGCATCCGAACGCGTTGGCCGTACGCTCGACCGCCGCCTGGCGCGACAACGCGGCTTTTCCCCGTGTCAATGGCCAGGCAACCCCTGACTACGGCGAAAATCTATGAAGCGCCGTGTCGAAACGGCGCCCCTGATTGGCGTCGTCATGGGTTCCAACTCGGATTGGCCAACGCTGCAGGCGGCAGCGCGCGTTCTGGGAGACTTCGCCGTGCCTTACGAGGCGCGCGTGGTTTCCGCGCACCGCACGCCGGACATGATGTTCGATTACGCAGCGTCAGCGCAGGGGCGCGGGCTGCGCGCCATCATCGCGGGGGCGGGAGGTGCAGCGCACCTGCCGGGCATGCTTGCCGCGAAGACCATTGTTCCCGTGCTCGGTGTGCCGGTGCAGTCGAAGGCGCTGGCCGGCAAGGACTCGCTGCTGTCCATCGTGCAGATGCCCAAGGGCATCCCTGTGGCCACTTTCGCCATCGGCGAGGCCGGGGCGGCGAACGCGGGACTTTTCGCCGTAGCGCTGCTGGCGGCAACCGACTGCAAGCTTGCGAAAAAGCTGGCCGAGTTCCGCGCGGCGCAGACGGCGAGGGTGCTGGCGATGAAACTGGAACCACTGAAGTGATTCAGCCGCCTGCCACCCTCGGCCTCCTCGGCGGCGGTCAGTTGGGTCGCTTCTTCATCAAGGCGGCACACGAGTTAGGTTACCGGGTGACAGTGCTCGATCCCGATCTCGATAGTCCCGCCGGACGCATTGCCGACACGCATCTCGCGAGGCCCTACGACGATCCTGTAGCACTCGGCCTGTTGGCGCAATCCTGCGCTGCCGTGACCACGGAATTCGAAAATGTGCCGGCCCATGCGTTGCATTACCTCGCTACGTCCGTACGCGTGAGGCCCGGCGCCCATGCTGTAGCCATCTGCCAGGACCGCAGCGCCGAAAAGGGCTTCCTGAAGCGTAACGGCTTTCCTCATGTGCCGTACGCCGATGTTCGCAACGAAGAAGATGCCCGGAAAGCCGACGCCGACTTGTTCCCGGGCATCCTCAAGGTTGCGCGATTCGGCTACGACGGCAAGGGCCAGGCTTGGGTCAAGAACAGAGATGAGGAACAGGCGGCCTTCCGCCAGTTCGGCTGCGAACCCTGTGTGTTGGAAAAAGTGCTGACACTGGACCACGAGGTTTCGGTGGTTCTGGCGCGCGACGAAGCGGGCGAGGTGAGGTGTTTTCCGGCAGCCGAGAATCGTCACCGGCACGGCGTACTCGACATTTCTTCGGTGCCGCCTGCGCCAGCTTGTCTCACTGCGAACGCCGAGCGCATGGCTGCGGACATTGCTCGCACCATGGACTACGTTGGCGTCATGGCCGTCGAGTTCTTCGTTGTCAGCGGCCGACTCTACGTCAACGAGATGGCGCCGCGCCCCCACAACTCGGGGCACTTCACGCTCGATGCCTGCGTCACCGATCAGTTCGAGCAGCAAGTGCGCGCGCTCTGCGGCCTGCCGCTCGGCGACACCCGGCTCCATTCGGCCGCGACGATGGTCAATTTGCTGGGCGACCTTTGGTATCTGGGCGGCCCAGCCCGTGTCCGCGAGCCGGATTGGCGAACGTTGCTGGCCGTGCCAAATCTCAAGCTGCATCTGTACGGCAAACGTCATGCCAAGCCGGGCCGGAAAATGGGGCATTTCACGGTGGTTGGCGACGATGCCGTCGACGTGCGAGAGGCGGCGATGGCCGGCCGGCGCGCCATCGGCATGTCAGACCCTGTCGCCGTGCTGCCATGACCGGTTTTTCAGGAAACAGCTTATGAAACCCCAGGAACAAAAAGCCATTCTTGCCATCGCCATCCACGCCGCCTTCGCCGATGGCGCGAAGGATGAGCGCGAACGCGAAGAAGTGCGCCGCGTCGCCGAGCGTCTGGCTGACGACAACGCTGCCCCAGATCTGATGCGCCTTTATCAGGACATTCTCCTCAAGCGCCTGACGCTGGACGTTGCGGCAGCCACGCTGGTGGATGCCGGCCAGCGCCAGTTCGCCTACGAGATGGCGGTATGCGTCTGCGAGGCGGATGGGCGGTTGGCGGAAGGAGAGCGCCGCTTCCTCGATGAACTGAAGCGCCTTTTCTCGCTGCCGGCGTCCGAGACGGAACTGATCGAAGGCGAGGTCGAGGTGCTGGTCGACCGGGCCGCATTCATTGCCCCGCCGGCGACGTCCCCGCAGCCGGTTCCGGAACCCGTTTCCACGGCCGAACGTGACCGATCGATCCTCAATTTCGCCCTTTTGGCCGGCGCCCTGGAACTGCTGCCGCAGACCTGGGCTTCAATGGCGATCATCCCGTTGCAGATCAAGATGGTCTATGGCATCGGCAAGGCCTACGGAGTGACGCTCGACCAAGGCCATATCAAGGAATTCATTGCCGCCGCCGGGGTTGGGCTGACTTCCCAGTATCTGGAGCAGTTCGGTCGCAAGGTGCTCGGCGGTTTGCTCGGCAAGGCGGCCGGCAAGGCTTTCGGCAAGGTCGCTAGCACGGCAACCGGCATGGCCTTCTCTTTCGCTACCACCTACGCGCTGGGCCAGGTCGCCCGGCGCTACTACGCTGGCGGGCGGACGATGAGCACTGCATTGCTGCGCGAAACGTTCCGGGATTTGCTCGGTCCCGCCAAGCAGCTGCAGACGCAGTACATGCCGCAGATCCGGGAAAAGGCGGCGACGCTCGACGCCGGCCAGGTCATGGCGCTAATGCGCACCTGAGGACAGCTCGATGAATGAATCCACCGCCGTCAGCTTCGCCAACGGCCCGATGTGGGCGGGATTCATCGCCTTCGTGCTGGCGATGCTGGCGCTCGACCTGTTCGTCTTCGGCGGCCGCAAGGCGCATCGCGTGCATGTCAGGGAGGCGGCCGCCTGGGTCGCCGTGTGGGTCGGCCTCGCGCTTGCCTTCGCCGGGCTGCTCTGGTGGTACCTGAACGACACCCAGGGCGCCGAGGTGGCGCGGACCAAGACGCTGGAGTTCCTCGCCGGCTACCTGATCGAGCAGTCGCTGTCGGTGGACAACATGTTCGTCTTTGTCATGATCTTCACCTATTTCGCGGTGCCGCCCGAGATGCAGCGCCGCGTGCTGCTCTACGGCGTGCTTGGCGCGATCGTCATGCGCGCCGGGATGATCCTCGCCGGCGTCTGGCTGGTGCAACACTTCTCGTGGATCCTTCATGTGTTCGGCGCCTTCCTCGTCGTCACCGGCATCAAGATGCTGATCTTCGCCGACGCCCAACCCGATCTGGAGAGGAATCCGCTGCTGCGCTGGCTGCGCGGCCATTTGCGCATCACGCCGGAATTCCATGGCGAGAAGTTCTTCGTCCGCACGAACGGCCTCCTCTGGGCGACGCCGATGTTCCTCGTCCTCGCCCTGATCGAGGCCAGTGACCTGGTGTTCGCGGTGGACAGCATCCCGGCCATTTTCGCGGTCACCACCGACCCGTTCATCGTGTTCACCTCGAACATCTTCGCCATCATGGGCCTGCGCGCGCTGTACTTCCTGCTGGCCGACATGGCCGAGCGCTTCCACCTGCTCAAATACGGGCTGGCCATCGTGCTGGTGTTCATCGGCAGCAAGATGCTCGCAATGCCGTGGTTCCATGTCCCGATCCAGTGGTCGCTGTCCATCGTCGCGAGCATCATCCTCGTCTCGGTGGCGGCCAGCCTGGCGCTGTCCCGGCCGAAGCCGCTTCCCGCCAGGGAGCACGCATGACCCCGGCACGTGCCGACCCGGCGCGCAGCGGCAGCGAGCGCGACACCGACGGCCGTCTGGTCGGCATCGTCTTCGACAGCACGCCGCAGCTGCCGGCGCCGGATCGCAACCGCTGGCTGGTCGCGCTGGACAGCTCGGACAACGCGCTGCGCGCCGTTGCGCATGCGGCGGCCCAGGCCGCCGTCATGCATTCCTGCGCCTTGCATCTGGTCCATGTGCAGCCCTGGCTCGCGAAGGAGGCCGCCGAGTCGGATCTCGAACGCCGCGCGCTGGAAGCCACGGCGCGGGCGCGCGCCCTGCTCGACGCCCAAGGCCTGCCGTGGCGCCTGCATGTGGCGCTGGGCGACCCGGCAGAACGCATCATCGACCTAGCGGAACGGTTGCAGGTTGGCGCCATCGTCCTCGGCAGCCGCGGTCTCAACACCGTCCAGAGCCTGCTGCTGGGTTCGGTGGCCTACAAGGTCATGCACCTGTCCCCCGTGCCCGTGACGGTGGTGCCCTGACGCACGCCCCCTTCCCCGCAACGACTTCGCATTTCAACCCGAAAGGAGAATGACATGAACCCGAACTTCCCACGCGCCCAGGCAGTCGCCCTGCCGCACGGCCGCGTCGAGTCCGCCATTGCCGGCAACAAGGTGATCCGCAACACCTATCTGCTGTTGTCGCTGACCCTGGCTTTCGCCGCCGCGAGCGCCGGCGTTTCGGCGGCACTCAAGCTGCCGCACCCCGGCATCCTGCTGACGCTGGTCGGCTTCTTCGGGCTGCTGTTCGCGGTCCACAAGCTGAAGAACAGCGGCTGGGGCATCCTTGCGGTCTTCGCGCTGACCGGTTTCATGGGCTACACGCTGGGGCCGATCATCAGCCGCTATCTCGGCCTGCCCAACGGCGCGGAGATCGTCATGCAGGCGATGGGCGGCACGGCCGTGATCTTCGTCGGACTCTCGGCCTATGCGCTGACCACGAAGAAGGACTTCAGCTTCATGGGTGGCTTCCTGATGGTCGGCATCCTGCTGGCATTCCTCGCCGGCCTCGCGGCGATCTTCTTCGAGATCCCGGCGCTGTCGCTCACCGTCTCGGCCGCCTTCGTGCTGCTGATGTCCGGGCTCATCCTCTACGAAACGAGCAACATCATCCACGGCGGGGAGACCAACTACGTGCTGGCCACCGTGACGCTGTTCGTCTCGATCTTCAACCTCTTTACCAGCCTGCTGCAGCTGCTGGGATTCATGAGCGGGGATGACTGAGCACGATGCCTTCCCCGATCCAGCGCCTGCGGGCATGGGTGCCCGGTCGCGAGCAGCTCGAGGCCAATCCCGGGCTGCGCTGGCTGGCGCCCTTCCTCGCGCACCCGAAGCTTTGGCATTGGTCGCGCCGGGGCGTCGCGACCGGTATCGCGATCGGCCTGTTCATCGGCCTGGCGATTCCCGTCGCCCAGATCCTGCTCGCCGCGATCGCCGCGGTCGCCCTGCGCGCCAACGTGGCAGTCGCTGCCGCCGGCACGCTGGTGACCAACCCGCTGACCGTGCCGCCCATCTATTACGCCGCCTATCAGCTGGGTGCCTGGGCGACGGGGACATCCGCGCCCGCGGCCTTCACGCTGGATGATCCCGACGTCATCCTGGAGAACCTCGGTGCCATCGGCGTGCCGCTGGCCGCCGGCCTGGGCATCGCGGGCAGCGTCGCGGCGATCGCCGCCTATCTGCTGATCTCGCAAGCCTGGGCGTGGCGGACTCTCGTCAAACGGCGATTTTCCCGCTCATGAACCCATGCTCGCCGCGCCTTCGCCGCATGGATCGCGCGGGCCGGGCGACGACAGTCCGGCTCGCCATCGGCAGTCTTGCGTATCGCTGACCCCATGAACGACTCGACCGTTTGCCCCTTACCGAACGACACGCTTCGGCAGCGCGTCGGCGACTGGCTGGCGCAAGGCCGCGTCCAGCATTTCATCATCGCGCTAATCCTGGTGAACGCCGTCCTGCTGGGCCTGGAGACCTGGCCCGCGGCAATGGCCCGTGCCGGCGGACTGATCCGCGGACTCGACCAGGCGATCCTGGGCCTGTTCGTCGTCGAGTTGCTGGCCCGTATCTATGCCCATCGTGCCGCGTTCTGGCGCGACCCGTGGAGCGTGTTCGATTTCCTGGTCGTCGCCATCGCCCTGATTCCCGCGAGCGGCCCGTTTGCAGTGCTGCGCGCCTTGCGCGTGTTGCGGGTGCTGCGCCTGCTGACCATGGTGCCGTCGATGCGCCGCGTCGTCGGCGCCCTGCTGGCGGCGATACCCGGCCTGGGATCCATCGCGCTGGTGCTGTTCATCATCTACTACGTCTTCGCGGTCATCGCGACCAACCTCTTCGCGGCCAGCCACCCGGAATGGTTCGGCACCCTCGGGCGATCGCTCTACACCCTGTTCCAGGTCATGACGCTGGAAAGCTGGTCGATGGGCATCGCGCGGCCGGTGATGGAGAGCTTCCCCCATGCGTGGATCTTCTTCGTCGCCTTCATCCTGGTGGCGACTTTCACCATGCTCAACCTGTTCATCGCCATCATCGTCAACGCCATGCAGAGCTACAACGAGGCGGAGCAACTGGCCGCGCACGATGCCGTCACGGCAGCGCGCGAACACATCGAGGCCGACCTGCATGCGGAGATGCGCGTCCTGCGCGAGGAACTCCGCGAGCTGAAAGCCATGCTGTCAGCCGGTGCCACGCGGGTACCCGCTCATCCAGCCGATCATCGACACGACGCCGCGACATGAAGGACATCGCCAAGTTCATCGCCGGCTTCCGGCGCTTCCAGGAGAAGTACTTCAGCGAAGACCGCGAGCTGTTCGAACAGCTCCGTCACGGGCAGCGCCCCCGGGCCATGATCATCGCCTGCGCCGACTCGCGCGTCGACCCGGCGTTGTTGACCGGCGCCGAGCCCGGCGACGTGTTCGTGGTGCGCAACGTCGCCAACCTGGTGCCGCCCCACGAACCGGGGGGCGGTTTTGCCAGCGTGCCGGCGGCGCTCGAGTTTGCCGTCCAGTCGCTCGATGTCGAGCACATCATCGTGCTCGGCCACGCGCAATGCGGCGGCATCGGCGCCCTGATGCACAACGCCGGCCAGGGCAGCGAGTTCATCGGCAAGTGGATCGGCATCGCGCGCCGCGCGCGCGAACAGGTGCTGGCGGATCTGCCGGCAAAGTCCCCCGCGTTGCAGGCGCGCGCCTGCGAGCAGGCTGCCATCCTGGTATCGCTGGACAACCTGATGAGCTACCCGTGGATCGCCGAGCGCGTTGTCGCCGGCACGATGCATCTGCACGGCTGGTATTTCGACATCGCGCAAGGCCAGTTGTTGAGCTACGACCCGGCGCGCAATGGCTTCGAGCTGATTCTGGCCGATGCCCCAACTCCGAGTTATTTATGATCATTGCAGCCGACTACATCATGGCGCGGATCAGCTCCGCACCGTGAAGGCCAGCAGGTCGGCCGCGAAGCGCTCCGGATGCAGCAGGTGGGGTGAGTGGTCGGCGCCTTCATAGCAGGTCATCGTCGCCCTGGGAGTGGAAGCCAGCAGAAAGCGCGCCGTCGCGAGGGGGTAGAAATTGCTCTGCGCGCCCCAGGCAAGCCAGGTCGGGACCGTGATGGCCGGCAGAACGTCGCGGAAGTCCGCCGCAACGAGGGATTTCCAGATTGCGATGAGCGTCGGCGGGTCGAGTCGCTGCAAGGCATGTCGCGCCTGCTGCCAGCCCTTGCTATTCCGTGCGTAGCCGGCGCGTGCCCGGGCGTTCAGGCCGTGCGCGGTGAGCCGCAGCACGCCTTCGGCGAAATCCTGTTCCAGTTCCTCGATCAGCCGCTGCGAGCGGACGGCGTCGAAGTTGCCGTAGATGCCGAGCCGCCATTCATCGTCGGTGACCAGCCTGGGCGACTGGTCGATGATGCACAGGTGCGACAGGCGCTGGCAGCCGTGGTTGCGAATGAACTGCCACAGCGTCAGAGCGCCCATCGAGTGACCGACGGCCGCCGCGCGATCAATGCCGTAGTGATCGAGTAGGTTCTGCAGGTCGGCCGCCAAACGCCTGACATCGGGCGTGCGGGTAGCCGTCGGCGCATGCCCGCCGTGACCGCGTGCATCCGGACAGAAGACCCGATGCTGTCGCGTAAGTTGCGCCATGAGGGGCCGCCAGCTTGCGCGCGATGACGTCCAGCCGTGCAACATAACGAGGGCCGGACCGTCGCCGGATATCGTGATGTTCAGGTGTTCGCCGTCGTCGGTGATGAAGTGATTCACAGGATGCCCAGCAGTTTGGCGCAAAGCGGGAAAGTGGAGAGCGGCTCGTCGCGAACGGCGAAGTGTAAGTGCAAACGAGCCATGAGGAGAAACCGGACATCCGGCCGCCGTGCCGCGGCGCGACCGAGATCACAGCGATGCGCGCCGTGGGTCGGCGCTGCATTGCCTGTGGCGGGCGTTTCGTCACCGCTGTTCCGGCATCGGCTGGGGCTTCCAGCGCGCGATCTCGGGAGCGTATCGAGCGGCGGTGGTTTCGCTCCTCGGGGCAGGCTCCGCCGCCCCTCCGCGCTCATTGGTCGGTTGGAAAATCAAACGCTTAGCGAGCACGATTGCGATAGGCCGGAATATTCTCGATCAAAGGCGGCAAATCGGGCGACAATACGGCCGCGTCGTTACCGACACCGTCCGAGCCCGCGGACCAATAACCCGCCAGCGCACGCACTGCCGTGCTCATGGCCAGAAAGGGCATGGGAGCGTGAAATTCAGTCCACCTTGCAGCGTGTATCCGGGTCGCCGGTGACGACGGCTCGCCGTCGTCATGCGATGCCCTTTGGCGCCGAACTGCGGCCCGACGGGGCGACGCGCTTTCGGCTCTGGGCGCCTGCTGCGTCCCAGGTTCGCCTCCTGCTTACCGCCCCGCGCGGGCGCGCCGAATTGCCGATGACGGCGCTCGACGGCGGCTGGCACGAGTGCCTTGTCTCCGATGCCCCCGCCGGTAGCCTCTATGCGTTTCGCCTCGAAGAGGGCACGGTGGTGCCGGACCCGGCCTCCCGCGCCAACCCTGCGGATGTTCATGCGCCGAGCATGGTCGTCGATCCGCTCGCCTTTGCCTGGCAAGACGTCGACTGGCGCGGGCGGCCGTGGGAACAGGCGGTCATCTACGAGCTGCACGTCGGCACCTTCACCCCGCAAGGCAGTTTCGCCGCCGTCATCGATCGCCTCGATGACCTAGTCGCCTTGGGCATCACGGCGCTGGAACTGATGCCCGTGGCGGAATTTCCGGGACGGCGCAGCTGGGGCTACGACGGCGTGCTGCTATTTGCGCCCGACGCCGCCTACGGCACGCCCGAAGATCTTAAACGGCTGGTGCAGGCCGCCCATGCCCGCGGCCTGATGATGCTGCTCGATGTCGTCTTTAACCACTTCGGGCCCGACGGCAACTATCTACATTTGTATGCGCCCCAGTTCTTCGCCACGGGGCACACGACGCCCTGGGGCGCGGCGATCAACTTCGATGGCCGCGACAGCCGCACCGTGCGCGATTTCTTCATCCACAACGCTCTCTATTGGCTCGAGGAGTTTCGCTTCGACGGCTTGCGCCTGGATGCGGTCCATGCCATCCACGATGCCGGCGACCCTGACATCATTGCCGAGATCGCCGCGGCAATTGCCGCGGGGCCGGGCAGCGAGCGCGAGGTCCATCTCGTCTTGGAGAACGTGAACAACGACACGCGCTACCTGGAGCGCGATGCGCGCTGCGGCCGCCCGCGGCTGGCGTCCGCGCAATGGAACGACGACGCGCATCACGCCTTGCATGTTCTCGTCACCGGTGAGACGCATGGCCGCAATGCGGACTACGCCGATGCACCACTGATCCACCTGGGCCGCGCGCTGGCCGAGGGGTTCTCCTACCAAGGAGAGCCGTCGCGCTACCGCGGTGGCACGCGTCGTGGCAAAGCGAGCGGCCACCTGCCGGCGACCGCTTTCGTCGCGTATCTGCAGAGCCACGACCAGGTCGGCAATCGTGTATTCGGCGAACGCTTGTCGCGGCTCGCGCCCGAGCCGCTGGCGCGCGCCGCGTTAGCCTGTGTGGCGCTGGCACCGCAGATTCCGATGCTGTTCATGGGTGAGGAGTTCGCTGCCTCGACGCCTTTCCTGTTCTTCTGCGATTTCGAGCCGATGCTCGGCGCCGCCGTTACCCGCGGCCGGCTACGGGATCTGGCACACTTCCCGGCCATGAGCGATGCGGCTGTGCGCGCGTGTATGCCTGCGCCGAACGACGACGAGACGTTCGCCGCCTCCAAGCTTTGCTGGGAGGAACGCAGCCGCTCGCCACATCGCGAGCAGTTGCGGCGCACCGCCGAACTGCTCGTCTTACGCCGGCGGCATATCATGCCGCGGCTGGCACAGGTGCGCGGCGGCGCGTTCGAAATCGTCGAACAAGCGTTGCACGTGCAATGGAATTTCGCCGACGGTGCGCGCTTGCACCTGGCGATCAACTTCGCGCCCGCGGTGGCGTTGCTGCCGCACGCGCCGCGCGGCCAGCGTCTTTACGCCGACGGGGCCGACATCGAGGGCGAGGCGCTGCGCCTTGCCCAAGGCGGTGTCATTTGGATACTGGAGCTGCCGTGAACGATACCCTTGGAATTCTGGAACGTCTGTGTGCCTCGTGTGGCATTGCGCCGGGCTATCACGACATATTTGGCCAGTGGCGCGAGGTGCCGGAGAGCAGCCGCATCGCATTGCTTGCCGAGCTGGGCGTAGACGCGAGCACACCCGAGCGAGCTGCCGCGGCCGAGCAGGAGCGTTATGCGGCGCTGGCTTGCGAGGCGCTGCCGCCGGTGCTGCGCGTCAAGCCGGACTGCGCGCCGTGGCGCCTGCCGGTGCGCCGCGAGAACTTGCCGGGCGGTGCCGCGCTTGCCTGGCGCCTGACGCTGGAAGACGGCGGCCGACACGAGGGAAAATTTGCCCCGGCGGCGCCGGATGGCGGCGATCCCGTGGTCGAAATTCCCGTACCGCTGCCGCCCGGCTACCACCGCTTCGAGCTTTACACGCCGGGGCGACAGCCGGGCCGGGTTGGCGCTGCGTTGCTCATCGCCGCTCCGCAGCGCTGCTACTTGCCGCCGGCTTTGACGGAAGGTTCCGGCACTTGGGGTCCGGCGATCCAGCTCTACGCGCTGCGCTCGGCGCGCAACTGGGGTGTCGGTGACTTCAGCGATCTGGACCGGCTTGCGCAGCAGTGGGCGCGACGCGGGGCCGGCGTGATCGGGCTGAATCCGCTGCACGCGCTGTTTCCCCACAATCCCGCCCACGCAAGTCCGTACAGTCCTTCGTCGCGTCTGCGGCTCAACGTCATATATCTGGACGTCGAGGCGATCGAAGACTTTGCCGAGCACCAGGCGGCGCAGCGCCTCGTGCGCGCGCCGGATTTCCAGGCCAGATTGGCCGCGCTGCGCGCCGCGCCGCTGGTCGACTACGACGGCGTTGCCGCTGCCAAGTTCGAAGTGTTGGAGCTTCTGTACGCACACTTCCGCAAGCACCACCTGAGGCACGAAAGCGCGCGGGCGCGGGCATTCCGAAGCTTCCAATCCCAGCAGGGCGAGCTGCTGCGCCGCCATGCGCTGTGGGAGGCGTTGCAGGAGCACTTCCATCGCGCCGACGCGGCAAACTGGGGCTGGCCGGTCTGGCCCGAGGCGTTCCGCGATCCGGCTTCAGCAGCCGTGGCGCATTTTGCCGATGAACATGTCGAACGCATCGAGTACTTCGAGTATCTGCAGTGGCAGGCCGAGCTTCAGCTGGCACGAGTGGCGGCGCGGTGCCGCGCCCTGGGCATGGCGGTGGGGCTGTACCTGGATCTGGCGGTATCGGTGGACAGCGCCGGCTCCGACACTTGGGCCCAACGCCACTGCTTCGCGCTGGGCGCGAGCGTCGGTGCGCCCCTCGACGATTTCAACCTGCACGGCCAGAACTGGGGACTGCCGCCGCTGCGCCCGGACCGGCTGCGTGCCAGCGGCTATGTCATGTTTGTGCAGGCGCTGCGCGAAGCGATGCGCCACGCCGGTGCGATCCGCATCGACCACGTGATGGGGCTGATGCGCCTGTTCTGGATTCCCGCCGGGGCCAGTGCGCTCCAGGGCGGCTATGTGCAGTACGCGCTCGACGAGCTGATGGCGATCGTCACGCTCGAGAGCCAGCGCAATGCCTGCCTGGTGGTCGGAGAGGATCTCGGCACCGTGCCCGAGGAAGTGCGCACGGCCCTTGGCCGGGCCGGCGTGCTGTCCTATCGGTTGCTGTATTTCGAACGCAACCACGACGGCACGTTCAAAGCCCCGACCGATTTCCCGCGCGAGGCGCTGGTGGCGGTGAGCACCCACGATCTGGCGACCTTGAGCGGCTGGTGGGCAGGCTCCGACCTGACGCTGCGCGAGTCGCTCGGACTCTATCCCTCGGAGCAGCTGCGCGATGCGCAGCGCTGGGCGCGGGCCGAGGACCGCCCCCGGCTGCTGCGTGCACTGGAGAAGGAAGGGCTGTTGCCTGCGGGCTGTCCGACCGATGCGGCCGCACTTCCGGCGATGACGCCGGAGCTGGCGCGGGCGATCCACGCCTATCTGGCGCGCACACCAAGCCGGCTCATGGTGGTGCAGTTGGAGGATCTACTCGGCGTCGGGGAGCAGGCCAATTTGCCAGGCACGGTAACGGAGCACCCGAACTGGCTGCGCAAGCTGCCCGTCAACCTGGAAGAGATGGAAACCGACGCGGGGCTCGACGCGTGCGCGCGGTTGCTGTGCGAGCGGCGGGCGCCCTGCAGTTGATTGACCGACCGACTCAGTTGGCGCTCGGGACGGGTTTGCTGCCGGCGGCGATGCGCTTGAGCCGCTTTTCCATCTGGTCGGCCGGGATCCAGCCGCCGGCGCGCTCGCCGTTGGAGAAGAAGATGGTCGGCGTGCCGTTGACGCGCAGTCTCTGACCCAGGGCGACGACCTTGTCTGTCGGGTGCTCGCACTTGCCGTCGCCGCCCGGCGACGCGGCGTTGAGAATCCAGTCGTTCCAGGCCTTGCTGCGATCCTGGGCGCACCAGATTTTCTTCGACTTGTCTGCCGAGTCCTCCGACAGGATGGGATAGAGGAAGGTGTAAATGGTGACGTCATCAATGCCCTGCAGGTCCTTCGCCAGCTTCTTGCAATAGCCGCAGTTCGGATCCTCGAAGGTGGCGATGACGCGGCTGCCTTTGCCGCGCACCGTCTTTACCGCTAGATTCAGCGGCAGGTCGGAGAAGTTGATCGCCGAGAGCTTTTCCAGCCGCTCGCCGGTGACGCTGCGCCGGCTCTTCGTATCGACCAACTCGCCGCGGGTCAGCGTACCGATGAAGAAGCTGACCTTTTCGTCGGTGTATAGCATCTGCCCCTCGGCATAGACCTCGTAGAGGCCGCCATAAGGTGTTTTGGTTACCTGATCGGCCTTGGCGCCGAGCTTCTCTTCCACAAGTTTCTTGACGGAAGCCTCGTCGGCCAGTGCCATCGGCATGGCACCCAGTAGGGCGGCGGCAACGAGCACTGCGGTCGCGTTCTTCATTCGACTCTCCAATCTGCAAAAAATAACTCAGCCTAGCGCGTAGCGTGTCAGCGCTTCGCGTACGACCGGCAAGGCATTGGTCAAGTTCAACCCGGCGTTGCGCAGCCAAGCCAGCGGTGTGTTGTCATGCTGAAAAAGACGCTGCAGGGCGTGCGTGGCCATCTGCAGTGCTGTCACCTCTTCAACGCGGGCGCGCTCGTAGCGCCGCAACTCGTTGTGTGCGCCGAAGTCGCGATCGGTGGGCAGCGCGGCCATTACCTCCGCCAGTACCCGGGCGTCCTGGAAACCGAGATTAATGCCGTGCCCGGACAGCGGATGAATGGCGTGAGCGGCATCGCCGATCAGCGCCACACGTGCCATGACGCTGCGCTCGACGCGCATGAGCCGCAACGGGAAGGCAGTGGCCGGCGTCACCTGTTCCAGGCTGCCCAGGCGATGCTCGCCGCCTGCCGCGACGCGGGCGGCAAGTTCGGACGCGGGCAATGCCGCCAGTTCGTCGGCGTGGTCGTCCGCCGTGGACCAGACGATGGATATCCGCTCGCCCGGCAAGGGCAGGTAGGCAAGTACGCCGTCGGGGCGAAACCATTGATAGGCGACGTTACGGTGCGGCCGGCTACAGGCGAAATTGGCGACGACACCCTTCTGCCGATAGGGGAGTACGTCCGCGGAAAGACCTGCCGTCTCACGCACCCAGGAGTTTACGCCGTCGGCACCGACAACCAGGTCGGCGGTCAATTCGCGTCCGTCGCTCAATGCGACGCGCGCACGCGCTTCGTCGAGTTGCAGCCTGCGTGGCTGGGCGGGGCAGAGGAGCGTCACGTTTGCCTGGCGCTTCATTGTCTCCCACAGTTCGCCCTGCATGAGGGAGCTCTCGACGATCCACGCCAGCTCCGTCACGCCGGCGTCGTAGGCGGAGAAATCGAGCCTGCCGCCCCGGTCGCCGTGAATCTCCATGTCGAACACGGGCGTGATGCGCGCGGCGTCGAGCCGCTGCCATAGACCGAGGCTGTCGAGAAAACGCTTGTTGGCAGGGCTGATGGCGTAGATGCGCGAATCCCAGCCGGCGGCCGGCGGGCGGGGCGCATGACCCTCGATAACGGCCACTCGCGCCCGGCTTGCGCGCAGCGCGACGACGAAGCTCGCACCGGCAAGGCCGGCACCGATAACGACGATGTCGAAATGCATGGGAATGCGACGGAGCTGGTGACCGGCCGCGGCGGAAAACGCTGATTGTGACGGCTGCCGGGCCGAGTTGACAAGGTTTTGATAATAACCGGATAATTCGCCTCCCTCGTGGCGAATTAGCTCAGCGGTTAGAGCAGCGGAATCATAATCCGTTGGTCCGGGGTTCAAATCCCTGATTCGCCACCATTTGACCCCTCAGATTGCCCGATCGGCGCCGGCGCACCGATGTTAGTCTATGCGTCAGCCTGCCGCTTCATCCGCGTATTCCGCATTCCGATGCGATTGTTCCGCGGCGGTCGCCGGCGGCTATAGAATGGTTCGTACGACAAGAAATCATTCCACGCCGAATAACACCATCGACTCGTGTCGTCCTCAGCCGAACCTAGCTCCCGGCCCGCGCGCGCCGGCTGGTCCCTGCGTGCCCGGCTCTACTTCCTGGTCGCGGTGGCGGGGGTGCCGCTGCTCGGGGCCATGGCCTACGAAACTCATCACGAATGGCAGCGCGAGTTTACGACCGCGACCGCCGCCGTAGGCGGACTGTCGCGGCTTACTGCGACGGATGTCGGAGGATTTCTGCGCGACTCTGAAGCGCTGCTCGCCTCGCTTGCCCAGCGGCCAATGGTCCGGGCGCTAGACCCGCAACGCTGTGATCCGCTGCTGAGCGAACTGCGCTCCTTTAATTCCGCCTATGAAGATATGTCGAGCCGGGATCTCTCCGGTCGCCTGCTCTGTGCCGGCTCCGCCCATGCTGCCCAGGCGCGAGAGGAAGTGCAACCGTTCCCCGGCAAATCTGTGCCGGACGATCGGCTGCTCGTCGGCCGGGTGCAGCAAAGTCAGTTCAGCGGGCGATGGGTAGTGCCGCTTGCATATGCCGTGCGCAATGAGCAGGGCCGCGCTGCTGGCATGATTCTGACATGGGCCGACCTGTCCCGCGCGCGGCCGCTGAAGATTCCGGCGTCGGCGCCGGAAGGCGCGTCGGTCTTCGTCATCGACCGCTACGGACTCGTTCTGAATAGCGTCAACGAGCCCGCCGGCGTGGGCAGCAAGAGCCCCTTCGTACCCGCGCCCGGATCGACAGGCGGCACCGAGCCAGCAATTACGACAGCCCCCGGCGGTGACGGCGTCGAGCGGATCTATGGTTCCGTTGGCGTGCCTGGAACCGACTGGCTGGCCGTGGCGGCGTTTCCGTCCGATGTGATAACCAGTGCTGCGTGGCGCAGCGCCACACGCCACGCAGCGATATTCGCCATCGTGTTCCTTGCCATCGTGATGATTGCGCTCTATCTGCGCCGACGCGTCGAGCAACCGGTTGCCGCCCTAGCCTCCGCCGCGCGTGCAGTGGGTGCAGGTCAAATGGAAGTGCGTGCCCCTGAAAGCAACATCGTGGAGTTCGATGCTGTCAGCACGCAGTTCAATGCCATGCTCGATAAGCTTGGTGCGGAACGCAAGGCATTCGAGGAAGCGCAGGGCAAGCTGCAAAACGTTCTGCGCGCTGTCGAGGAGGTGGTGTATTCGCTCGCTCCGGATTTTGCCGAGGTTCTCTACCTCAGCGCCGCCGCAGATCGGATCTACGGCCGGCCCGCGCAGGAGTTCTACCGCCGCGCCTCGCTCTGGCTCGAAGTTATTCATGAGGAGGACAGAGCTGCGGTGAGGGCGGCCATGGACGGACTCGTCGGCGGCGCGGAGTTCAACATCGAGTACCGCATCCGACGCACAGACGGTTCCGTGCATTGGCTGCACGATCGCGCCTGGCTGGTCCGCGACGCGTCGGGCAACGCAATGCGCGCCGACGGCATTGCCATCGACGTGACCGCGCGCAAGCAGGCGGAAGCTGGCCTGCGCGAGAGCGAGCAGCACTTTCGCGCCATTTCCGAGTCGAGCCCCATCCCGCTGATGATTATGGCATTTCCAGAGGGCGCGATCCGGCTTGTCAACAAGGCGTTTCAGCGCGCATTCGACATCGACTGGAATGTCTGTGTCGGCAAGCCGTCGTCGGAGTTCTTTATCAGCCTGGACGACAGCGACACGCTGCTCGACACCGTCCTGCGCCGGGGCGACGTGCAGGACGCGGAACTGCCGCTGCGCCATCCAGACGGTCGCATCTTCTGGGTCATCGTCTCCGCACGGCTGGCAAGCTTCGACGGCGAGCCGGCCTACTACGTCGGCCTCTACGACATCACCGCGCGCAAGCAGACGGAGCAGTCCCTGCGCGCGGGAGAGGAACGTTTCCGCAGTCTTGTTGCAGCACTGGGCGAAGGCGTGATGCTGCTCGATGCAACCGGTCGCATCGTGACCTGCAATGCGGCCGCGGAAGAAATCCTGGGCATGACACGCGAGCAACTGCTGGGTATGAGTGCGTTCGACCCGCGCTGGGACACCAAGCGGGAAGACGGGGCGCCCTTTACCGCCCAGGACTATCCGCCGCTACAGACGCTCGCCACGGGAGAGCCGCAGCGCGATGCCGTGATGGGGGTACGCAGGGCGGACGGCGTGCCGGTCTGGCTGTCGATGAACGCCCAGCCGCTGTTCCACGCCGGGGTGACGAAGCCCTATGCTGCAGTGGTTTCGTTCAGCGACATCACCTCGCGCAAGCTGGCGGAACGGGCGGTTTTGGACAGCGAGGCAAAGCTGGCCGGCATAATTGCCTCGGCGATGGACGCGGTTATCTCGGTGGACACGCAATACCGGGTCACGCTGTTCAACGCCGCGGCCGAACAGATGTTCGGTTATAGCGAGGCGGAGATGAACGGCGGACCGCTCGACCGGCTGCTGCCGCCGCGCTACCGCCGCGAGCATAATGCCAATATCGCCGAATTTGCCAAGACTGGCGAAACCAACCGCCGCATGGGCGCGCTCGGACGCGTCACCGGCGTGCGCCGCAACGGCGAGGAGTTTCCCCTAGAAGCCTCGATCTCCCAGCTGGAGGCTGGCGGCCAGAAGCTGTTCACAGTCATTCTGCGCGATATTACGGAGCGCGTGCGGGCCGAGAACGCGATTCAGGAGTTGAACGAGTCGCTGGAAAAACGCGTGATCGAGCGCACCGCGGAGTTGCAGCAAGCCATCAAGGAGCTCGAAGCCTTCTCCTATTCGGTGTCCCATGATTTGAGCGCGCCGCTTCGGGCCATCAATGGCTTCGCCCATATCTTGGAGGAAGGCGAGCACGATGCACTGAGTGCTGAGGGGCGCGAGCTGCTCGATCGCATCAAGCGCAATGCCGAGCGAATGGGGCATCTGATCGACGATATTCTGAGATTCTCCCGCGTCAGTCGTGCGGAGCTGACCCAGTCCGACGTGGACATGGAACAGCTCGCGCATGCGGTTGCCGAGGAACTGCGCGACACATGGCCCAAGGCGGTCGTGGAAATCAAGACCGTGCCGCGCGTGCGGGGAGATGCGGCAATGCTGCGGCAGGTGTGGGTAAATCTGATCGGCAACGCACTCAAGTTCTCTGCCAAGAAAGCCAAGCCGCGGGTCGAAATCGGATCGTTCGCGCGCAATGGCGAAACGATTGTGTATGTCAAGGACAACGGAGCCGGATTCGACCTGCAATACGCCGACCGGCTCTTCGGCGTTTTTCAGCGCATGCACGGCGCCACGGAGTTCCCTGGTACCGGTGTCGGGCTGGCGATCGTCAAGCGCATCGTCGAGCGGCATCGTGGTCGGGTCTGGGCCGAAGCGGTGCCCGAAGAAGGCGCGACGTTTTATTTCACCTTTGATCAAACGAGCACGCTCGGTGCGGATGGTGACAGGGCGGGGGGCGCCGCAGTGTCATCGTCGACCAGCACCGAGGAGAAATAAGGTAATATTTCAATACCTTGTCGGTACTGATTGGCGAGGTGGTGATGGGATGTTCGCGCGCGTGGCAGCAATACGGGGCCAGCGCGGCGGTCAGGGTTCGGCAACAACTATCTGTCTGTCGGGGAATACCTGGGGAGTGCCGTCAGACCGTGGCATAAGTCATGGAACTTTCGGATGACTTGACGCATTTTGTCAAAGCGGCTCAAGATAATAGCTTGTGTCGGCCGTCGGATTCCTGCCGTGGCCTAAGGCAACATAAGCCCGCACTCCCTCACAACTGAGCAATCCATAAACGTGTTACCGCCATCTGCCACCCCGCGTGCTGCCACCTCCGGTGGCATTGCCCGCTGGTCCATCCGCAAGCAACTCTACCTGCTCATTGCGCTCGGCGTCGTGCTGTTCGTCCTGGGTGCCGCCCATGAGATATATCAGCAAACGGTGGCGGAGCACGACGAGGCTGGCAAGAATGCCACGCAGCTTGCCGCCATCACCGCCGCCGACGCGGAACGCTTCATTAGCGAATCCGAGCAAATGCTGGCGCGAGTGTCGCAACGTCCCTTGGTGCGCGCCCTGGACAACAAGCGCTGCGATCCACTGTTCAGGGATTTTCGTGATCTCCTGCCCCGATACGAAAACATCACCACGGCAGACTTGAGTGGCAATTTGGTGTGCTCGGCAGCCTCGACGTCGGAAGAGGCCGGTATTCAGCTTGATCTTCGCGATTCGATCGAGCGCATGGTACGCGACCCAAAGTTCGTGGTGGGCAAGATCAAGCCGGGTGCGGCCAAAGGCAAGTGGATACTGCCGCTGTCGTATCCTGTGCGCGCCGAGGATGGCAAACTGTCGGGGCTGGTTACCGTTGCCGTCGATCTTGATCGGTTCCCGCCGCTGGCGGCGCGGGCTCGGGGACCTGACCAGACCGTTGTCGCCATCGACGACGGGGAAGGTACGGTCGTCGGTCGTCGCACCGAGCCAGGCAGAAACGGCGAGGAGGCTGGTGCCGAGGCCCGCAAGCCATCGACGACCAAGGTGCGCAACGCCGACGGCTACGAGCGCATATACAGCTACCTGCCGGTGGTCGGTACGGAGTGGAAGGCCCTGGTCGGCATCCCCACGGAAAAGCTCGGTGGTCGGGCGCTGGCTGCCACGTTGCGCTATGCCTTGCTCGGTGCAGCTGTCCTGGCCCTGATGATCGTAGCGACGCTTTACCTCCGGCGCCGTATAGATCAACCAATCGCCAAGCTGGCGAAGATGGCGCGCGAGGTCGGATCCGGGCAGACGCAGTTGCGCGCTCCGGAAGGCGACGCCGCCGAATTCGCCGAGGTCGGCCGGGAATTCAATTCCATGCTCGAGGCATTGGCGCACGACCGCAAGACGGCCGAGGAGGTTCAGGTCAAATTGCAGGAGGTTCTTCGCGAGGCCGGTGCGGTGGTTTACTCAGCCACACCCGGGCGCGACCGGATCCTGTTCATCAGTACGACCGCCGAGCGCGTGTATGGTCGGCCTCCTGAGGATCTGTATGCCAATGCCTCGCTCTGGCTTGATGCCGTGCACGAGGACGATCGCGAAGCGGTGCAGGCGCAGTACAAACAGCTGTTGCGGGGCGGCGCCTTTGATACCGAATACCGGATCGTGCGCCCTGACGGCTCGTTGCGCTGGGTGCATGACCGCGCCTGGCTGATCAATGACGAAGCTAGTCGGCCGGCTCGCATCGACGGTTTCGTGCTTGATGTTTCCAGCCGCAAACAAGTCGACCTGACTTTGCGCAACAGCCTGCAGCACTTCCGGGCCATTGCAGAAGCGAGCCCGGTTCCTTTGTGCATCATTAGCTCGCCGGAAGGGCTCATCCGCTACGCCAACGATGCATTTCTCCAGGCATTCGATGTATCGCGCGAAGATTGCATCAGCCAGGAGCTCGCCGGTCTGTTTGCCAATCGCGACGACCATACGGCGCTGCTCCAGCGTCTGACGCGCGATGGCGACGTCGAAGTGGAAGTGCCGTTGCGCCGCCACGACGGCAAGATCCTGTGGGTAAATGCCACGACGCGTCTTGCTACGTACGACAAGGAGCCGGCTGTTTATGTCGCTCTCTACGATGTCACGGCGCGCAAACAGGCCGAGCACTCGCTCCGTGCCAGTGAGGAGCGTTTTCGCACGCTGATTGCCGCCCTGTCGGAAGGTATGGTGATGCTCGACGCGGCGGGCCGAATCGTAAGCTGCAACGCTGCGGCGGAAGATATCCTGGGCGTCAAGCGCGAGCAACTCCTTGGCCTGATGCTCGGCAGCCCTCGCTGGCAGCCGATTCGCGAGGACGGCTCCCCCCTTTCCCGTCAGTCGCACCCGGCGGCGGTGACACTGGCCACGGGCAAGCCGCAACGCGGCGCCATCGTCGGAGTGCGCCGCGCGGACGGCAAGCAGATCTGGCTGTCATTCAACGCCGAGCCGCAATTCCATCCTGACTCATCGAGGCCCTACGCTGCCATTGTTTCCTTCATGGACATCACGGCGCGGCGGCTGACGGAGAAATCCGGGGCGCAACAGGAAACTCCGCCGGCTTCGGCCGATGACCACGTTACTTCGGCTACCGAGGCCGTCATCACCATCGATAGCCAACACTGCATAACTTTCTTCAATCACCTCGCGCAGAAGATGTTTGGATTTGACGCCGGCAGCATGTTGGGCAGGCATTTGAACAGCCTCGTCGCCGAGCGCGACCGCAAAGCCCTGGCCGAGCACTTGTCCACCGTCGGCTTCGCCTCGCGGACATCGCTGCCGCTGACCGGGCTGCGTCCAAATGGGGAGGAGATCGCGCTCGAAGCGCGGGTATCGCGACGCAACTTCGCTGATCACGAGGTATTCACCGTCATGCTTCACTATGCGGATGCGTCTGCTGCCGGAAAAGACTTAGGCGTCGACCGCAAGCGTCGCGCGCCTGCCCCGATTCGACGCTAAACATAGCGACATATGTAATGCCGCATTGATGGACTATACTGCTGGCAGTT
>DAITBA010000009.1:0-145342 GCA_036824005.1 Rhodocyclaceae bacterium | reverse complement strand
GAAACTGCCAGCAGTATAGTCCATCAATGCGGCATTACATATGTCGCTATGTTTAATTCTGGGGCTACTGGCGCTTCTACTCGGTAGCCTGCGCAAGCGCGACAGCGCGCCGGTGTCCCGGAGCTGAGAGCGCGCGCCTCTCGCCAGGAACGCAGTTATGCCGCGGCGCGCTGCTTCTCGCCGCGCTCGCCATCAGGGGCGGGTGCCGTGCCTAGCGTGAAATAGAACGTCGCCCCTTCGCCGGGAACGCCTTCGGCCCAGACTTGTCCGCCATGGCGATGGATGATCCGCTGCACCGTCGCCAGTCCGATCCCGGAGCCGGCGAAATCCCGATCGGTGTGCAGGCGTTGGAAGGCGCCGAAGAGCTTGCCGACGTAGCGCATGTCGAAGCCGGCGCCGTTGTCCCGGACGAAGTAGGCCCGCCGTTCGTTCTGCTGTGCAGTTCCGAGTTCGATGCGCGCGGCCGCACTTTTCGAGGTGAATTTCCAGGCGTTGCCGAGCAGATTGTCGAGGGCAACGCGCAAAAGCGAGGGATCACCCTGGACGAGCAGGCCGGATGCGATGGTTACGTCCACCTGCCGCGCCTGATCGCGCTCACGCAAATCGGCGACGATGTGCCGCGCCATTTCGGACAGATCCACGTTGCGCCAGACCATTTCGCGCCGGCTCAGGCGCGACAGCTCCAGCAGGTCGTCGATCAGCTCGCCCATGCGCTGGACCGCCCGGCGCACGCGGCTGAGCAGTTCTCTGGCTTGGTCATCGAGCGCCGCGCCATGCTCGCCGGCAAGGATCGCGCTGTAGCCGTCGATGGCGCGCAGCGGCGCACGCAAGTCATGGGACACGGAATAACTGAAGGACTCCAGCTCCCTGTTCGCCGCCGCCAGCTCCGCAGTCCTTTCGCTCACTCGTTTTTCCAGCAGGACATTGATCTGGTTGATCTGCTCCTCGGCGCGCTTGCGCGTGGAAATGTCCAGGCCATTGCCGACCACGCAGGGTTCGCCGTCGAGCGACACCTTGCGACCGATCAGGTAGAACGGCAATTCCTTGCCGCCGCGGGTGCGCAGCGACGCCTCGATTTCGGCCTCTCCGCCCGAGAACGCCTCGGATATGCGGCGCGCGACCATCTTCTTGTCCTTGGCCGAGATGAAATCGAGCACGCGCATTTGCGCGATCTCGGCGCCCGTGTAGCCCGACGCCTGCTCGGCGCGAGAGTTCCAGTAGCGCAGCCGGCCGCGCTCGTCGAAAACGAAGAACACCGTCGGCAGGCTCTCAATCAGCGCACGGAAGCGGGCCTCGCTATCGCGTAGGGCGCGCTCGGCGCGCTTGCGCTCGGTGATGTCGAGGATGCTGCCGCGGATGAGGCGACGGTCGCCTACCGGGAAACGCAGCAGCTTGACCTCGCACAGAACATCCGTTCCGTTCGCGTCCCGATGCAGCCACTCGAACGTCGGCACTTCGCCAGCCAACGCGGCCTCGATCCACTTGGTACCCGACTCCGAGGAGCTCGTGCCGTCCGGTTGCACGGGCGGACTGAGCGCGATCGGGTCGGTCTTCAGCAGCACGTCGCGGGGCAGGCCGAACAGCGACTCGGCGTTTGGGTTCGCGTCGACGAAGCGCCCTTCGTCGGCGTCGAACACGACGATGGCATCGGGCGCGTGCTCGACCAGGGCGCGGAAGGTGCGCTCGCTGCGGGCGAGATTATCCTGGGCTTGCCGGCGTTTGCCTTGCTCGATGACCAGCGCCACCAGATTGGCGACGGCGATGGCAAAAAACTGCTGCTCCGGTGTCCATGACAAGGGCGCTCCCACGTGTTCAAGACACAGGACGCCGGCCAGTTCACCTTCGACATGGATGGGAACATCAAGCATGGAGGCGATGCGGTTCGGCATCAGGTACGTTTCGGAGAACTCCGCGGTTGCCGGATGCGAGTGAGCATCGTCGGCGACTACCGCCTCCTCTTGCGCCAGCGCGCGAAAGTAGTGCGGGAACTGCTCGGTATGCAACTCGGCACCCGCGCTGTGCTCGGCGGACGTCGCCTGGTAAAGGTCCAGAGACCGGATTGCGCTACGCTGGTCGTCGAACAACCAGACGCTCGATCGCTCCACACCTACGGTGCGCGCCGACACCTCCGTCAGATAGCGAATCGACTTTCCTGCGTCGTCGCCGGCAAGCAGGCCGCTGCGTACAAGGTCGATGAGGGCGCTCTGCTGGCTCTGGAGATGATCGCGGCTGAGTCGCAGGGCTTCTTCGGCCCGATGGCGATCGCTAACATCGTTGATCAGCATCAGCGTGGCTCGACGACCTTCGAACGTTACTTCCTGGACCGCGGTCTCGACATGCATCGGGTGTCCATCGCGGTGGCGATGGATGGCCGGCGTGCCCTTGCTCGGCGCGCTACCGCCGGCTGCCGCGGATGGGCCGAGCAGCGGAAGCAAGCCATCTCGGGCTGCGACGTCGGTCAGTGACATCGCCATGAACTGCGCGCGGCTGAAGCCGTAGTGCTCCAAGGCCGCCTCATTGACCGCCAGGAACCGAAGCTGCTCGGGGTCGACAATCCACATGGGATGAGGACTGGCCTCGAACAGGCGACGGTATTCCTCTAACCCCGACCGGGCCGCCGCGTCGGAGACACTGATTCTTTGCATCGCCCTGCGCACCAGCACGTAGAGGAGCAGGGCGGTAACGCCGACGAACAGCCAGCCTTTGAGCGTCTGCAGCAGGATGAGCCGGTCCGGATCCTGGGTTATCAGCGCAGCCACTTGGTCGGAACCCAGTATCCACACCGACGCGAAGCAGGCGTAAAGCAGAGCGGCGCGGGCAGCGCTATTGGCCGGCGCGGGGCCGGCGGAGAAATCGGGATCTTCCGTTTGCATGTTGCTGCGCTCTCGTCGGTGTGCCTGTAAGGCCGTCGGCGCCGCATTGGCCGCGGCTGCAGTATATCCCACCCATGCGGCGGCTCAGGCGCTGCGCTGGATGCGTCGCGGGGCGCTTCTCCCGCGTGGCGGGTTGGGCTCGCCGGCCACAGTTGGCCGCTGAAAGAGTTGACGCAAATCAAATAACTTTTTCTCCTTGCCGATAGGCTGTCCCCGGCATGGCGTGACCGCAATGCAGCGCCGGGCAACGGAGCTGTGCCGTGCAAGGATGTATCGGGCGGCGGCGTCTTGGCGCTCGCCCGCGTAACTGTCGAAATCATTCGAGCGGAGGCATGCGCAGACCTTCGCCACTGTGGCAGCGGAGGAGGAAAGGTGGGAGAACGACCACGGCGAAGCGGGAAGCCGAACCATTTCCGCATCGAGCTGCCGCGCGGTGCATTCCGTCAGCGCACCAAGCCGTCACCCCTTCCGGAGCCCAAGCTGGGTGAAAGCGAACTCGTCACGCGCATGCGCCGTTTCGAGCTCTTCCGGCGCGTTCCCACCGACGAGATGCTGGCAATGGCGCAGACGTCCAACGTCCGCGTGTTTCGTGCTGGCGAATATCTCTGGCGACACAACCAAAAGGCGACGCACGCCGCATTCCTCGACTCCGGCTTCGTCAAGCTTGCCCGGCCGGCCCAGGAAGGCATTCCGGCCACCTATGCCCTGTTCGGCCCCGGCGACTCCATCGGCATCCTGGCGATCTGGGCCGGCATGCGCTACCCGACCGATGCCGTGGCGCTCAACGACGGGCTGACCGTGATCTACGTCGATACGCGCACGATCCAGCATCTATCGGAGAAAAGCCTGCAGCTGGCCGCCGCCATCCGCGACGAGCTCACGCAATTCACGGCCGCCTTCATCACCAAGATTGAAATCATCAGTGCCGGCGGCGTGCCCGAGCGCCTCGCTGCCCTGATGCTCTACCTCATCGAACGCTACGGTGTGGACAAGCACGGCGTTTGCTCCCGCGTGCCGTTTTCGATCACCCGTGACGAGCTGGGCAAGGTCGTCGGCGCACGGCTGGAAACGGTCGTGCGAGTGCTCGGCCATTGGAAACGGGCCGGTTGGCTCGATACGCGCGCCGACGGCTACCACGTTCTGCGCATGGACAAGTTGCGCGAGATGCTTGCGCAGCCGGCTCGCGGCGACGGCGACGGCGCGGTAGCGCACGCCAATCGCGGGATCTGACGGCATCCGCGCCGGATCGCTCGCTGGCGAGGACGTGACCGGCGCCGTTCTTGCCTTGTCTGGCGTTCGAACCTAGAATCCGCCGCATGTTTGCCTTGCCGGCCCGAGCACTCGATCCGGATACGCCAGATCACCATGAGTGAGGTTTTCGACAGCCACGCCGCCACCGATGTCTACTTCATGCGCGAGGCGCTCGTGCTTGCCATGGAGGCGGGCGCGCTGGGTGAGGTGCCCGTCGGTGCGGTGGTAGTGAAGGACGGCCGCATTGTCGGCCGCGGCTTCAACCGGCCGATCTCCGCGCGCGACCCAAGCGCGCATGCGGAAGTCATGGCGCTGCGCGACGCGGCGCACAATATCGGCAACTACCGCCTGGTGGACTGCGACCTGTACGTGACCCTGGAGCCGTGCCCGATGTGCGTCGGCGCGATCTTCCATGCCCGGATCTGCCGCCTGATTTTCGGTGCCCGTGACCCGAAGACCGGCGCCTGCGGCAGCGTCATCGACCTGTTTGCCGAGCAGCGCCTCAATCACCACTGCAGCGCCGTCGGCGGCGTTCTGGCCGAAGAATGCGGCGCGCTATTGTCATCGTTCTTCGCGGCGCGGCGAACGCGGACAGAAGTAGCGTGAGCGCACAAGATTGACCGCCGGTTTCATGCGCGGCGCTCAGCGGGGCGCCGGAGTTCTCTGATCGTCCCGCGACGCATTCCATGGCGGAAATCCGTATCTGTATCCCGACCCAGACGCTGGAGCTGTTCGGCGACGATGGCGCGCCACTGCGCTGCTTTTCCGTCTCCACGGCGACGAACGGCGCCGGCGAGAAGCGCGGCAGCCACTGCACGCCACGCGGGAGACACTACATCCGGGCCAAGGTCGGCGCTGGGGCGGCATTCAACACGGTGTTCGTGCGCCGGCGGCCGACGGGCGAGATGTGGTCACCGGAGCTGGCTGCAAGGCATCGCGGGCGCGACTGGATTCTCACCCGCATCCTGTGGCTGTGCGGCTGCGAGCCGGGCGTCAATCGCCTCGGCGACGTCGACACGTTCCGTCGCTACATCTACATCCACGGCTCTCCGGACAACGCGCCCATGGGTGTACCGGGTTCGATCGGCTGCATCCGCATGCGCAATGCCGACATCGTCGATCTGTTCGATCTCGTGCCCGCCGGAACGGCGGTGGTCATTTCGGAATGACGGCCGACACGCGCGGGTCCGTCGCCTTTTTCGTCGTCGTTTCCGACTGGAACGATGCGGCGGAACGCGCTCGGTTGATCCGCGAGCGCGTGTTCATCGAGGAGCAAGGCGTGCCGCGCGAGCTGGAATGGGACGAACACGACGAAGTCGCGCGCCACGCTCTGGCGTTCGCTGAACACGGACGCGTCGTGGGTACCGGGCGGCTGCTGGCCGACGGCCATGTCGGACGCATGGCCGTGCTACGTCGCTGGCGCGGCTGTGGCATCGGCACCGCCATCCTCCGGGCGCTCGTCGCCGAGGCAACCCACCTCGGCATGGCGCAGCTCGTGCTGCATGCGCAGACGCATGCCGTCGGGTTCTACGCGCGCTTCGGATTCCTCAGCGAGGGCGAGGAGTTCATGGAGGCCGGCATCCCCCACGTTAAGATGCGGCGGCCGCTGGCGGCAGGGTAAAGCCGGAGCAGGCGCGATGCGTGGGCTCGGCTGCGGGAGAAAACGTCACTTCCTCGAATTGCAGGGCGCCGGAGCGCCCAACGAGAATCACGGTGGAGGACCGCGTGCCATAGTCCGGCGCGCGAATGAAGGCCGCCGACAGCAGCCGCTCCCATTCCAGGCTGACGCCGGTACGCGGCAGCTCATCGTCGCGGGCGCGGCTTTCGTCGCGCAGCAACTCCAGCAGCGGCCTGTCGTCGGGGAGTGCCCTCAGCGCCCGGGCCAGCGCCGACTTGCCGCGGGCAACCTTAGGCCACGGCGTGTCGAGCAGATGGTTCGACAGTCCGTAGATGCCGGGTGACAGTCGCCGTGCGCCGTCTTCGCAGTTGGAGAAATAGAACAGGGCACCCGACTGATCAATGTTACCGAAGACCAGGTTGAAGCCGTTGTAGCCGGGCCCGGCCCGATGCAGGTGATCCAGGTACTCTTCGGCAGAGAAGGTTCCGCCGAGAAACTCGCTCACCAGCTGGCCGCGGGAGGGAGTGCCGGATCTGTTGCGAGCCGGGTCGCGGTAGTTGGTCAGCGCGGCGAAGCGTCCGCTTCGGGTGACACCGAGCCAGGTGCCGCCTGCCTCCAGGTCACGGCCGGCAAGAACGCCGGACGGATCGTCCCAGAACACCGCTGGCGCAGTGGGACGCTTGAAGAATTCGTCGCGGTTCGCGGCCACGACGAATGGGTAGTCGGGGTGCGCCTGCCAGGCAAGCAGGATTAGGCACACGGTCTGCGGCCGATCAGACGGCGCGAAAGCGCTCGATGTGGCGCGCGCTTCCGGGCACCAGGAACTCGTGCAAGCCGTGGCGCTGAGCGTGGCTGCCGAGTTCGACCTCGAACTGGCGTGCGTCGCTAACCCCTTCGTAGATTTCCATCCAGGTGTAGGGATCGTCCACCCTTCTGCGAAAGCGCCCGTGAATGCCGGTGGCGGCTTGCAGCGATGCTTGCATAGTCATCAGGGCCGCCGCCAGCGTATCGCTGCACTCGTTGCGAATGCGGTAGTAGATGAAGTAATCAACTCGCACGACGGCGCTAGCTCACGGCGTAGGGCAGCGAGCGCAGCTCGATGTGCGGCCCGTCCGGCGCGCCGAGTCGAATGTCGCTGCCTTCGGCGGCTGCGGTCAGCAGCACCGCGAGCAGGTCGAATCCGCCGCCCGGTGCCGCGGCAGCGCTGACCACCATGCCGCAGGACTGCTCGGGCAGGTCCGCGCTAAACACCGGGGTGCCGGCCGTGGGGGCGTCTCTGCTGCTCAGGTGGCCGAGATACATGCGACGCTTGATCTTGCCCAGGTACTGGCTGCGGGCGACGACTTCCTGACCGGGATAACAGCCCTTGCCGAAGCTCAGTCCGCCGATGAGCTCAAAGTTGGTCATCTGGGGCACGAACTCGTCCTGGGTAGGGGCGGTGATCAGCGGCACTCCTGCTGCGGTTTCGATCCAGCGCCAGACGTCGGTGCCGGCGCGGCGGGCAACGGTGGCCAGTCCCTGCCACACGTCGGCCGCGGCGGCGGGATTGAGTGCCAGGCTATACCGCTGCACAGTGAGGCGAATGACCGCTCCTCCAGTGAAGCGCGTGACGGCGAACTCCGCCTCGGGCGCGCTCGCCCCGACAGCGGCAAGCGCTGCTGCCGCGTCCTTGCCGGCCAAGCCGAGCAGCACCACATCATCGCTGGCGTCGGCCAGCTTGACCTTGGAGCGCAAGACATACAGCCCGAGCTTCTTCAGGATGGCAGCATGCAGATCCCGGGACAGGGACAGCAGATATTCGCCCGCGTCGCGCCAGACCAGGAAGCTCGCCAGCATGCGCCCCTTGGCGGTGCAGAAGCTGTTGTACTGGGCCGCGTCCGGGCGCAGTTTGTGCACGTCGTTGGTGGTCAGGTTATGGAGGAAATCGCCGGCGTCCGGCCCGCTGACGCGAATCGCACCGAGGTGCAGCAGTGGCACCACCACGGTGGCATCCCGGGCCGCCGCCAGTTCCTCGGCACGGTCGCCGAAGTCTGATAACTCGTCGGCCGCAAATCGGGCGCCATCCTGTTCGAGCCGGGTCCGCCATTGCCTGTTCATGCGTCGTTCCGAGGGGTAAAGAGGGATTCGGTTATTATATCGCCACGGCACCCCAAAACCGCTTCCGCCACCTTCGCCCTTTCCCGCATCTTCATGATCCGCTTACTGAAGTGGTTGCTGGCTGCGATCGTCGCCAGCGCGGCGTTCGGCGCCGCCTGGCTGGCGTGGTTTGCGTTGCGACCACTACCTTTGCGGGAGAGCCCATTGGAATTCACCATCCGGCAAGGCAGCGCCCTGCGTCAGGCATCGCAGCAGCTCGCCGACGGCGGGGTCGCGCTGTCGCCGGTGCAGTTCACTCTGCTTGCCCGCGTCTTGGGCAAGGCGGCGGAAATCAAGGCGGGCAGCTACCAAGTGGAAACGGGCATCACGCCCATGCAGCTGCTGGGCAAGCTGACCCGCGGCGACGTTAGCCAGGCGGAAATTGCGTTCATCGAAGGATGGACGTTTCGCCAGATGCGCGCCGCGCTGGATGGAAATCCTGCGATCCGGCACGATACGCGTGAACTTTCCGAAGCGGAGATTCTGCAGCGCATCGGCGCCAGCGGCAATGCGGCAGAAGGCCAGTTCTTTCCCGACACTTACCTCTTCGCCAAGAATGCGAGCGATCTGGACGTGTTGCGCCGCGCCTACCGCGTGATGCAGAAGAACCTCGCACAGGAATGGGAAACGCGCGACACCGAGTCGCCGTATGCCACGCCCTACGAGGCGTTGATCATGGCCTCAATCATCGAGAAGGAAACCGGCATTGCTTCCGATCGCCCGCTGATCGGCTCGGTATTCGTCAATCGGCTGCGGCAGAACATGCCCTTGCAGACCGATCCGACGGTGATTTACGGCATGGGCGAGCAGTTCGACGGCAATCTGCGCAAGCGCGATTTGCAGCGCGACACCAGCTTCAACACGTACACTCGCAGCGGCCTGCCGCCGACACCGATCGCCATGCCTGGCCTGGCTTCCATCCAGGCGGCGCTGCGGCCGGCCAAAACCGACTATCTCTACTTCGTTGCACGCGGCGACGGCACGAGCGAATTCTCGCGTTCGCTCGACGCCCACAACCGCGCCGTGGCGAAATACCAGAAACGGAAGTGAGGGCGATGCGAGGCAAGTTCATAACGCTGGAAGGCATCGACGGTGCGGGTAAGAGCACCCATCTGGCGTGGCTGATCGAGACGCTGAAGACCAAGGGGAAGGAGGTGGTTGCCACCCGCGAGCCGGGTGGCACGCCGCTGGGTGAGGCCCTGCGCGAGATCGTGCTCTCGCGCCCAATGCATCTGGAGACCGAGGCGCTGCTCATGTTCGCGGCGCGCCGGGAGCATCTGGACAAGCTCATCGTCCCGGCCCTCGAAGCGGGGAAGTGGGTGGTTTCGGACCGTTTCACCGATGCCACTTATGCCTATCAGGGCGGCGGCCGCGGGCTGGCAACGGAGAAGATCGCCGCCCTGGAGCGCTGGGTACATCCGGATCTTCAGCCGGACTTGACCCTGCTTTTCGACCTTGAGCCGCGCATAGCCCTGGAACGCCTGGCCAAGACCGGGGTTGGGCCGGACCGGTTCGAACGGGAGCAGGAGCAGTTCTTTGCTGCCGTTCGCGCCTGCTACCTCGAACGCGCACAGAAAGACGATGAGCGCATCCGCATCATCGACGCATCGCGTCCGCCGGAAGAAATTCAGAAGTCACTTGAGAACATGTTGAGAAGCCTATGTTATTAATGGAAACGCTCTCTGGCCAGCAATTCTACGATAATACTTTATATTGTTATTGTATCCTATTGTCAACAAATGATTTATCCATGGCACTCGGCACATTGGGATGAGCTGACCGGCCGCCTGTCCCGATTGCCCCACGCATTGCTGTTCGCCGGCCCGGCCGGGACTGGCAAGACAGCCTTTGCCGAGGCGTTCGCGGCGCTGTTGCTGTGCGAGGCCCCAGCCGCGCAACGCACCGCCTGCGGAGAGTGCCCGTCGTGCCGCTGGCTGGTTTCCGGCAATCACCCGGATTTCCGCCTCGTGACGCCGGAGGCTGAACTAGCGTCCGATGAGATCGAAGGAGAGGACGAGGAATCCCCCCGCGCCCCGGAACCCGCATCACGCCAGAAAAAGGCCAGCAGCCAGATCGTCATCGCGCAGATTCGTGCTCTGGCCGATTTCGTCGGTATGAGCACCCACCGTCATGGCAGGCGGGTGGTGATAATCAGGCCGACGGAAGCGATGAATCCACCGACCGCCAATGCACTTCTGAAATTACTCGAGGAGCCGACACCAAGCACCTATTTTGTATTGATAACCAGCGCGCCAATGCGTCTGCTGCCGACCATCCGCAGCCGCTGTCAGCGGATGACGTTCCACAAACCCGAGCAGCGGCTCGCACTAGATTGGCTGCGCGCAAACGGCACCGGGGAGGCAGATGAAATGCTGGCGCTGGCGGGCGGGATGCCGCTCGCCGCGGCGGACCTGGCGGACGAGGAGATGCTCGACTATCGTCGTCGCTTTATCGCCGATATGGGCGGGGAGGTAACGGCGAATCCGCTGCAGGTGGCGGCGACATGGGAAACGTGGCTGCGCGCTGGCAAGGACCGCCGGGGCACAATCGATATGACGATGCTGGTCGCCTGGCTGCAGAAATGGATCATCGATCTGGCCCTGGTCAAGCTGCGTGCCGAACCCATCTACCATCCGACGCTCAAGCCGGCGCTCCAGTCTCAGGGCGAACGTGCCGTTATTTCGAACTTGCTTGCCTGCTACAATGATTTGCTGCGTGTGCGGGCGGTAGCCCAGCATCCGCTCAATCCGCGTCTGTTTCTCGAAGACATGTTGCTGCGCTATGCGCGCGCCATTGGCAGCTAGCAGGGGATTGGGATAAGGTCATGGCAGAACAATCGAAGATTTCCAGCATCGCACGCCCCAGCGTGCTGTCGTTGAACATCAACTCGAAGTCGGCGCTGTACGCCGCCTACATGCCGTTTCTCAAGCGCGGCGGCATTTTCGTGCCGACCACCAAACCCTATCAGCTCGGCGATGAGGTATTCATGCTGCTGTCGTTGATGGACGAGCCGGGCAAGCTGCCTATTGCCGGCACGGTCGTGTGGATCACGCCGGCGGGCGCCCAAGGCAACAAAACCCAAGGCATCGGCGTGCAGTTCAGCGACGACGAGAGCGGCCAGGCGGCGCGTCACAAGATCGAAAACCTGCTTGGCAGCCATCTTAGCGCCAGCCGGCCGACGCACACCGTCTGACGCCCGCCTGATGTTGGTCGACTCCCATTGTCACCTCGATTTCCCTGAGTTCTCCGGCAAGATCGACGAAATACTGGGTGCCATGGCGGGCCACGGCGTCGGCTACGCGCTGTGCGTCAGCGTGACGCTCGAAGGATTTCCGGCGGTGCTGGGTCTTGCCCAACGCCACGGCAACCTGTTCGCCTCGGTGGGCGTGCATCCCGACAACGCCGATTGCGAAGAGCCGGACGTCGCGCGCCTGGTCGCGCTGGCGCGCCACGACAAGGTCGTCGCCATCGGCGAGACGGGGCTGGACTACTACTGGCATAGGGATGCACCGGAGTGGCAACGCCGGCGTTTTCGTACGCATATCCAGGCGGCGCGCGAGTGCGGCAAGCCGCTCATCATCCACACCCGGGATGCGGCGGCGGACACCTTGCGCGTTATGCGCGAGGAGGGGGCGGGCGAGGCGGGCGGGGTGATGCACTGCTTCACCGAGTCACGCCAGGTGGCAGAGCAGGCCATGGCCATGGGCTTCCACATTTCCTTCTCCGGCATCGTCACCTTCAAGAATGCCGTTGCCCTGAAGGAGACGGCCAAAGCCGTGCCGCTGTCGCGCCTGCTCGTGGAAACCGATGCGCCCTACCTTGCGCCGGTGCCGTACCGGGGAAAGACCAACCAGCCGGCATACGTGCGCCACGTGGCCGAGGAACTCGCCCGGCTGCACGGCACGAGCCTTGATCGGGTGGCCGAGGCAACGACGAATAATTTCTTCACGCTTTTCAAGGGAGCCCGCCCATGAACCCAAACCGGCTGCTGAAAGACTGCTTCAGAGCCCTTCTAGGCCGTTCACGCCGGGAGATGCGCTTGCCGTACATGGGCACGCGGTCGCGCACGTCCCCTCGCTGTGACCTTGCAGTGGCGCTTTCTTGCCAAGTACTTCGGCAACCTAGCGGCAGCGGCGGGCTCCGGCTTGTTGGCATCGTCGTGCTCATGCTTACGGCCGCGTTACGCTTCGGTCCCGCCACGGCCGGCTCCTACGAAGACGTGCTCCAGGCAGCGCAGCATGGCGACGTCCCCGGAACGACGGAATTGCTCAAGCGCGGCATGGACGTGAACACGGCCGACAAAGACGGCAACACGCTGCTGATTCTGGCCGCCCGGGAAGGGCATGCGCCACTTGCGAGCCTGCTCGCCAAGAATCGCGCCAAACTGAATGCTCGCAACCGCCACGGCGATTCGGCGCTGATGCTCGCTGCACTGAAGGGTCACCTGCCGGTGGTCAAGGTGCTGGTGGAAAGCGGTGCCGAACTCAATGACCGCGGCTGGACGCCCCTGGCCTATGCCGCCTTCGAAGGCCACACGGAGATCGCCCGCCTTTTGCTCGACAGCGGCGCCAACAAGGACGCGCGCGCCCCCAACGGGGCAACACCAGTCATGCTGGCCACACGCAACGGCCATGAGGCAATCGTGAAACTGCTGGTGGTGCGCGGGGCCAATTTGAACCTCGCTTCCGACAACAAGGAGACCGCGCTCACCTGGGCGCTCAAGGCCGGCAACACGAACATCGCGGACATCCTCAAGGCCGCCGGCGCCAAGGAGTAGGGATCGCCGTCGCGGACCCGTGCACCGACGGGGCGCTGGCCCGCAGTTGCATACGAAAACGAGGGAGAAATGTTCATCGCAATGGTGGCATCGGAATGCGCGCCCGTAGCCAAGGTGGGAGGGTTGGGCGACGTGGTCTACGGACTCAGCCGGGAGCTGGAGATCCGCGGCAACGCCGTGGAGGTTATCCTGCCCAAGTACGACTGCATGCGCTACGACCACATCTGGGACCTGCATCCCAGCTATCACGATCTGTGGGTGCCCTGGAACGGCGGCGCAATTCGTTGTACCGTGTGGTTCGGCTTCGTCCATGGGCGCAAGTGCTTCTTCATCGAGCCGCACTCATCGGAGAGCTTCTTCAACCGCGGCGCCTACTACGGCTTTCACGACGAAGCGGCGCGCTTCGCCTTCTTCAGCAAGGCGGCGCTGGAATTCATGCTCAAGGCGGACAAGCGCCCCGACATCATTCACAGTCACGACTGGCAGAGCGCACTCGTTCCCGTGCTGCTCTACGAGATTTATCAGCACATCGGCATGCAGCATAGCCGCGTCTGCCACACCGTCCACAACTTCAAGCATCAGGGCATCGCGGGAACGGACATCCTTGCCGCGACGGGAGTGCAGCAGCCCGAGCGTCTGCGGGCGCACGACAAGTTGGGCGACGACTTCGACACCGGCGCCATCAACTTCACCCGCGGCGCTGTTGCCTATGCGAATTTCATCACGACCGTATCGCCCGGCCATGCCTGGGAGGTGCGCCACACCGACCAGGGTTTCGGCCTCGGCCATGCACTGTACGTGTACCAGGACAAGTTCGCCGGCGTGCTCAACGGGCTCGACTACGAGATGTGGAATCCGGAGTGGGACCCGCATATCGCCCAGCGCTTCAGCGCCCGCACGTTCGACGCCAAGCAGGTGAACAAGGACGCACTGCGCCAGCGCTTCCTGCTGCGGATGGGCGATCGACCGCTGATCGCCAGTGTCGGCCGGCTCGATGCCCAGAAGGGTGTCGGACTCATCCGGCACGCCATTCGCTACGCGCTCGAACTCGGCGCGCAGTTCGTGCTTCTGGGCTCGAGCCCGGAGCGCGCGATCAACGACTCCTTCTGGCAACTCAAGCACGAGTTGAACGACAATCCCGACTGCCACCTGGAGTTGGGCTACAACGAGGAGCTGGCGCATCTCATCTATGCCGGCGCCGACATGATGGTTGTGCCGAGCATCTTCGAGCCCTGCGGCCTGACGCAGATGATCGCCCTGCGCTATGGTACGGTTCCTGTCGTGCGCGCCGTCGGTGGGCTGAAGGACACCGTGTTCGACTGGGACTATTCGGAGCGGCCGCGTGCACAGCGCAACGGTTTCGTCTTCGAGCACGCCGATGCGCCCGGGCTGGAATCCGCCATGCGACGTGCCATGGGGTTGTACCAGCACAGCCCGCAGCTTTTTCGGGAGTTGGCGGTCGGCGGCATGGGCTGCGATTTTTCGTGGAACCATCCGGCGCAGCACTACCTCAACATCTACGATTTCATTCGCCACAAGTAGCGCATTGCCGGGCACAGCGCCGGCAACGCTCACCAGTTTCTGACAAGGGGGAGGGCCATGCCTGAGCTACCCGATTTCGACGACGGCCTGCCCCCCTTCTGCGGTGCAGAGGCGATGGTCGCGCGAACGATCGCTGACCACGCCGACACGCCGGTCACTCTCAACGAAAGTCCGATCGATTTCGGCCGCGTGCGCAGCGCCTGCGCTGTGGCGCTGCACATGCATCAGCCCCTCGTGCCGGCGGGTGGCGATGATCTTCGCACGGCGGCGATGATCGGCAACCTGCAGTACATGATGGAACACCAGGGGATAGGCGATAACCACAACGCGCCGGTATTTCTGCGATGCTACGGGCGCATGGGCGACATTTTGGCGCAGTTGCTGGCCGAGGGCAGCGAGCCGCGTGTCATGCTCGAATACTCTGGCACGCTGTTGCACGGGCTGCGCCAGATGGGCCGCGCTGATGCGCTCGATGCTCTGGAACGCATCACCCGTGACCCGGCGTGTCGCCGAGCCGTCGAGTGGCTCGGCGCGCCGTGGGGGCACGCCGTGGCGCCGTCGACCCCCGTGCAAGACTTCCGCCTGCACGTGCGGGCATGGCAGCATCATTTCGCCGCCATCTTCGGTCTGGACGCGCTGGCGCGGGTGCGCGGCTTCTCGCCTTCCGAGATGGCACTGCCGAACCATCCGGACGTGGCGTTCGAGTTCGTACGCACGCTGCGCGATTGCGGCTACCGCTGGGTGCTGGTGCAGGAGCATAGCGTCGAGCGGCCCGAGGATGGCGCCGGGCCGCAGCTCAAACATCTTCCGCACCGCCTGGTGTGCCGGAACTCGCGAGGCGAGGCGGCCAGCATCATTGCCATTGTCAAGACCCAGGGTTCGGATACCAAGCTGGTCGGCCAGATGCAGCCGTACTACGAGGCGAAGGGCCTGAGCCGCTGGCAGTTGGGCGGGCGTAGCGTACCGCCGCTGGTGACCCAGATCGCCGACGGCGAGAACGGCGGCGTCATGATGAACGAGTTTCCTCCGAAGTATGTCGACGTCGTGCGGGAGGCATCCGGAAGCGAAACCCCGCTATTAAACGCCACGGAGTACCTTGAGCATCTGTTCGCCACGGGCGTGCGTGAGGACGATCTACCCGTGCTTCAGCCGCTATTTCAGAAGCGGATTTGGGAGCGCACGCAGCCGGGCGACGGCGAGGAAAGGCTCGAACAGGTGATCCGGGAACTGAAAAGCGAGGACCAGCGCTTCCATGTCGAGGGCGGCAGCTGGACCAACAATCTGTCCTGGGTGCGTGGATACGACAACGTACTTGGGCCGATGGAGGAGGCGAGCGCCCTGTTCCACCAGAAAGTTGCCGCCACCGGCCAGCCTTGCCATGAATACCGCTACCGCAACGCGCTGCTGCACCTGCTCGCTTCCCAGACCAGTTGCTACCGCTACTGGGGCCAGGGGCTGTGGACTGACTTTGGACGAGAAATATGCCGCCGCGCCAGGGACATTCTTACCTATGACTATTGAGCGCCAGAGCCGGGCGCAGCCATCGCCCGTCCGATCACGGAAAGCCCGACGCCGGTCGACATTCCCGCCGAGGCGGTCGAGCGGATAGATTCGGGGCTACGCGGCTGCGCGCCAGTGGGCTCACCTGCCCGCGGACGGTCGCCGCGAATCACCAGGTTAGCCTTGCCAGGTGATTGCCACGCCATGTGGCGACCAGACAAGCGGCACTCTGAAGGCGTCGTTCTTCAACCATCGAGACCATCAATGCTCATCGATCCGTCCATGCAGTCGTATGCCACGAACTACAAGCTGCTTACCAGCCTCGTAATTCCTCGCCCCATTGCCTGGATCACGAGCCGGAGCCCGCGCGGTGTCATTAACCTCGCCCCGTTCAGCTTTTTCAATGCCATTGGTGCCGATCCTGTCTATCTCATCGTCAGCATAGGGCGCAACGACGCGGACGAATGGAAAGACACGGCCCACAACATCCAGGCCATGCGTGAATTCGTCGTCAACATGGTGAGCGAGGACCTCCTCAATGCCATGAATGTCTCGGCGGCCGACTTCCCTCCCGACATGAGCGAGTTGGAGATCACAGGACTGCATGCCGAAGGGTCGGTAAAGGTGTCCGTTCCCCGCGTTGCCGAGGCGCAGGTCAGCATGGAGTGTATGCTCCATGCCACCCAGGAACTGGGTGACAACATGCTTGTCATCGGGCAGGTCGTAATGTTCCATGTTGCCGATCATCTGATCGGAGAGCGCATGCGCATTCATGACTTCGCCCCCATCGGTCGTTTGGGATCGCCCTCTGTGTACTGCCGGACGACGGATCGATTCGACATTCCACGCGTTTCCTATTCGCAGTGGCGCGAATGCAACAAGAGCCCGGAGTGATTTCGTGGCGGAATATTCCGTGGGCGACGTGTCGACGCATGGCAAGACAGCGGCAGGACTGCCCTTATGATTGGTGCGTGGCAGCCCCGATCCCTGTTCGTGCGCCGCTCGTAGGTGGATAATCGCAGCGTTGGCCGAACTCTGGAAACGAACACAGTTACCACGTGTGCAAACATGCCAGATGCTAGTACTGTTGCGGGCGTTTCGCACGTCATCCAGCTTGCGGTGGCGCCGGTTTTCCTGCTGACGGGCGTGGGTGCCGTGCTGTCGGTGCTGGTCAATCGCCTCGGCCGCGTGGTCGATCGATTTCGCGCCCTCGACAGTGCGCGTTCGCAGGCGCGCGAGGCGGCGTTGACGTCCATCGAGAAAGGGATGACCGTGCTTTCTCGACGCGCACGCCTGATTCACTGGGCCATCGGATTGTGCACCTGCTGCGCGCTGTTGGTGTGCATCGTCATCGCGACGCTGTTCGTAAGCTCGGTCATGGGCGTCGATCTATCGACTGCCATCTCGGTCTTGTTCATACTGGCCATGGTCGCCCTGGTGGCCGGCTTGCTTTGCTTCCTGCATGAGATCACCTTGGCCACTGGGAGTATCCACGTCGTACCGCGGTGAACGTCGCTGGCCCCACTGTGGTCCATGGATAGCAGGAAATCCGGTGAGTTCCGCGCGCATCCTGCGCGCCGATGGCCCATCTGCGGCACGTCCCCGGTGGCTGCATTTGCGGCGCTGGCCGTGTGATCGCGCGTCATCGGTTTCCGATACGCCCACCTACGCCGGGTGCCATCGAAGCACCAGGCTGTGCTCAGTATGGCGCGCCACCCGGCTGCCGAGTCGAGCGCACTCGCGGTCGAGTGTTGCTGTCAGCCACGCGCAATCCTTCGCCGACGCCCGATAGAGCCTGAAACGCCGTATCTGCATCGGCACCATTTCCAAGCTGTCCAAGCTTCCGTTCGGCATGGCCATGGTGACGAAGTACATGAGCGCCAGGTCGGGCCGCAACTGTTCCTCGGCGCCGATACCCTCGTAGTCGTTAAGCAAGTCGCCGCAACCGTACAGGATGGGTTTGCTTCGATAGACCTCGATGCCGCGCGGGTGATGCGAGGAGTGGCCGTGAACGATGTCGACCGCGGCGGTATCGATCAGGCGGTGGGCGAAGTGGCGCTGCTCGCTCGGGACGGCGTAACCCCAGTTGCCGCCCCAGTGGATGGAGGCGAGGGCGATGTCGCCGCTCCCCTTCACCGCCGCCACCAACCGAGCGATGCGCTGCGCCGTACGTTCGGTCAGGTCGGGCAATAGGCTGATACCCGGCTTATTGGTGTCGGCGGCCCATTCCGCAGGAATGCCGCTGCTGCGGGCACCGAACGCGAACACGAGCACACGTCCCTTGCCGGCCACCGGCAACAGCGCGGGGCTGTCCGCCTGCTGCCGATTGCGTCCCGCGCCTGCAGTTTTCAGCCCGACGTCATGCAATGTCCGGAGCGTCTCATCGAGGCCCGACTGGCCGAAATCCATTACATGATTGTTGGCGAGTACACAGCAGTCGAGCCTGGCCGCGGTGAGACAGGCAACGTTTTCGGGGTGCATGCGATAGTTGATCCCTTTCGCTGCCCAGTCCTCGCTGCGCGTCACCGCGGTTTCCAGGTTTATCACCCGCACATCGGGTGCTGCGCGGTCAAGTACCTCGAGCGCATCGCCCCAGACGTATGCAAAGCCGGCCGGTCGCGGAATCGGACCATTGGCTCGCTCGGCCAATTGCACGTAACCGCGGGCAGACCGCATGTAGGGCTCGCGAATCGGCGGCGGGCTCGCATGGGGCAAGATCTGGTCGATGCCGCGCCCCGTCATCACGTCGCCGGCCAGGAAGACCTTGAATTTGGGCGAGGCGCCCACGTTTGCCGCCGCCGTATGCCACTGACTGTCCGGCGCCGTACCACGGTGCGCCTTTGCCCCAAGCGGTCGCGCCATCAGGCCGAGAGCTGCGGCTGCGGATCTTTTCAGGAATGCTCGTCGTTCCGGGGCGCCCATCACCCAGCACATCCTGTGCACCACGCGGTCCTCAGTATGCGTCCCTGTCGCACTGCCCGTTTGTCGCAAGGGCGCGCACCGGGTTGCCACGCGCTTAGTATCGAACTGCCGGCCGCCCGTTGCAACATGCGCGCCACTCTCCGCGTCCAACTTCACGGCAAAGGGAACGCGAGGAGGGCGGCGCCGGGTCGATGCACCCATGGCATCGGAAAGAGATCTGCACGTCTACAGATCCCATTCTCCTCCAAGCAACCTCGGAATAAGCGGATGAACAATGCGGTACGTGGCGCCCCAAAGCCGGTGAGCACCCACGCGGTAGAAGGGAATCAGCCGCGGCTCGCGCCAGTCGGATAACCGCTTCAGTTCTTCGCCGTGGGCCCCGGCGCAGGTAAGTTCGGACAACCGCAGCTCGATCACTTCGGCGATCTCCCGCTCGTCCCGGCGCCAATGCCGGGGCGGGACAATGCGGGCGAGGAACGGAAAGATGCGAAATCCCGTCGTCAGGGTCTCCGTCGCCGGCAGACGAGCCAGAATCTTGACCGCCGTGCGGGAAAGGCCGATTTCCTCCCATGCCTCACGTAGAGCAGTATCCACCATTGTGCTGTCACGGGCGTCGCGCTTGCCACCTGGAAACGCGAGCTGTCCGCCGTGGACCCCACCTTCGCCGCGGCGTACCACCACCAGCCGCAATTCGCCGTCGCCGCCGCGATGCACCGGCACCAGCACAGCGGAGTCAACCGGGGAATCGTCAGGTTTCGTCATCGGAATCCGTTACCGCGGCGCGCGGATGGTCCGGCTCTTGTGAGGTCTTCGCGGGTGGGCGCATAGAGACGGAGTACCGCAGTTTTGGGGATCGCTGTTCGATCAGAGGGTCGCCGATTTACGGCGTATAATCCGTATTATGTAAAATAGTTGCCTATTGCAGTTTGCCTGTATAAACTAAACGCACAAGCTTCAAATCACATTCAGGTCAGATGCCAAACAACGAGTTTTTCTTTGATCCGGACGAGTCCCCCTCCAGCGCACATCCGGCACGGCAACAGGCGGAGCATGAGCTGAACGACTCCGGGCTAAAACTGCTCGACGGCCTTCCGGATACGGTCAGACCGATGGAAACCGCGATGCGGTTTCCCCATATCGTCAATCGCTTTGCCAAATTCTGGAACAGCCCGAAGATCGCCGAGCGCTATTTCGACGACCTGCTCATGGACAGCCGCGGTGGCCGCCAGGGATTTCCGCTCGGCGTTTTGACCGAGTTGTTCTCGTTGAAGGAGTTCTACCTGACGAAGGTTCATCCCAAGCCGCCAAGCATGTGGGACGACGCCTTCCTGTACCACTCGCGGGACCGGGGCTGAGCCACGGGTCAATGCACGTCACTGCCGGGCGGTATCGGCAGCGGTAGCACCGGAATTCCCTCCTCCAGGAGTTCGACGGCCTCGGCACGAGAGGACTTGCCGCGAATTTTTCTCGCTGGCGTCTCGTCATAGTGGATGCGACGCGCCTCCTCGGGAAATCGCTCACCCACGTCCTCGCTCTCCGCGTACAGTCTGCTAAGCATAGCCATGTACCTGGCCTCCGGCGACAGATCACGAGCATCTGGCGGCGGCGCCTCCGAGGACACGCTGGCTTGGCGTTTCACGTAGGGCGCGGACGGCAGTTGGGCGACCTCCGTTGCGCGGCAGAACGGGCAGATTAGCTGCCGGTGTTCGGCCTGGGCCGCGAATGCCTCGCGGGAGGCGAACCAGCCTTCGAATCGATGCTGGTTACTACAGATGAGATTCAGGACAATCATTGCCAGCGCTGGGCGCAACCGACCACATGGTGCATACGCTCGCCCGAATCGGGCGGCGTGTCAACATTGGTAATGCACGCGAGATATGCCCGGAACCGGGATCGAACCGGTACGCCTTGCGGCGAGGGATTTTAAGTCCCTTGCGTCTACCAATTTCGCCATCCGGGCGTCGATGACAAGGGAATTATGGAGGCGGGGGTCGGAATCGAACCGGCGTACACGGCTTTGCAGGCCGCTGCATAACCACTCTGCCACCCCGCCGCAAGCCGGCAAGAACGGGCTTGGAATGAGCCTGGAATGAAAAAGGGAAAACGTGAATCAACGTTGGCCAACATGCCGAGCATGCTGCACCGGCGCTAACACGACGCTTTCCCTGGCATTCTGGAGCGGGAGACGAGTCTCGAACTCGCGACCTCAACCTTGGCAAGGTTGCGCTCTACCAACTGAGCTACTCCCGCAAGACAGACGCGCATTATAGCCCCAGTCCCATGGGTGTCAACCTTCGGCGCCTTGGGAAAGCAGCGGCCACGCGGCTCTTAGGTAGTACGCCATCGACCAGAGCGTGAGCGCCGCAGCCACGGCGATGAGCATGCCGCCGACATGATGCGTGTCCATGCCGAACAAATCGTCATGGAATAGCAAGAGTGGGATCGCGACCATCTGGGACGTCGTCTTCACCTTGCCAAGGACGGACACTGCCACTCTTTTTGCCGCGCCGATCTTGGCCATCCATTCGCGCAGCGCCGAGACGGCCACCTCGCGCCCGATGATGATCAAGGCGATCACGGCGTTGACCCGATCCAGTTCGACGAGGATGAGCAAAGCCGCCGCCACCATCAGCTTGTCGGCGACCGGATCGAGAAATGCGCCGAACGCCGAAGTCTGTCCCAAGCTACGGGCGAGGTAACCATCGAGCCAGTCCGTCAGTGCTGCGGCAATGAAGATCACCGTCGCGAAGACGTTTTGCTCTGTGGGTCCGAGCCAGCTATGGGGCAAATAATAGACACCGATGAAGAGCGGGATGAGTAGGATCCGTGCCCAGGTGAGTGAATTTGGCAGGTTGAAAACCATCGCAACGGGTCAGTGCAGGTGGTTGTGAATCTGCTCGGCGAGCTTGCGGCTGATGCCGTCGACGCGGCACAGATCCTCCACCGTTGCCGCCACCACGCCCTGCATGCCGCCGAACTGGGCCAGGAGCCTCTTGCGCCGCGCCGGCCCAATTCCGGCGATATCCTCTAGGCGCGAGACCGCGCGCACCTTGGCGCGTCGCGCCCGATGCCCGGTTATGGCGAAGCGGTGCGCCTCGTCGCGGATCTCCTGGATCAGGTGCAGCGCGGGATCGTCTGCCCCAAGGCACGTGGGCTCCCGATCGTCCCAGAATACCAGCTTTTCCAATCCCGGCTTGCGCTCTTCGCCTTTCGCTACACCGATCATGGGCATTCCCGGCACTCCGAGTTCGGTGAGTATGGCCTGGGCGGCCCTGAGTTGGCCCCTGCCGCCGTCGATCAGTATCAAGTCGGGCAGTGTGCCCTCACCTGCCACCACCTTTTCGTAGCGCCGGGTCAGCACCTGGCGCATGGCAGCATAGTCGTCGCCTGCTTCGATGCCGCCGATGTTGAAGCGGCGGTATTCCGAGCGCTTCATCTGGCGTTCGGCGAACACCACACAGGAGGCGACGGCCCCCTCGCCCATGGTATGGCTGATGTCGAAACACTCGATCCGGCTCGGCTCCTCCGCGAGTCCAAGTGCGAGCTGCAGCGCCTCCAGGCGCTGCTCAGTCCGGGAACGCTCATGCGCTCGCGCCTCGATGGCCAGCAGCGCGTTCTTCTCCACCATCTCCATCCAGGCACGTTCGGCGGCAATACGCGGCAGAGCGAGTATGCTCCCGCGCGCCGCCAGCGCGTCTCGGACCGGACCGGATTCGGGGGAAAGCTCGCAGTTGATGACCAATCGCGGTGGCACCGGATGCTCGACGTAGTGCTGTTCGATAAAGGCCAGCAGCACCTCCTCCACCGTGCATTGCTGGGCGTTCTGCGGGAAGTACGGGCGATCGCCCAGATGCCGCCCTCCCCTGACCATGGCTAGGTTGGCGCAGGCGATGCCATCGTGTGAGACGACGCCGATGATGTCGACGTCCAAGTCCGCATCGCTGCTGATGTATTGACGATGGAGCACGCTCTGCAGCGAGCGGATCTGATCGCGATAGACCACCGCGCGCTCGAAATCGAGCTGGTCCGAAGCGGCCTGCATCTTGTCCGTCAGTTGGGCCAGGATTTCCCCGTGGGCTCCCTTCAGAAACAACTCTGCCAGCCTCACGTCGGAGGCATACTCGGCGGCGCGGACCCTATTCACGCAGGGCGCGCTGCAACGCCTGATCTGATGCAGAAGACAGGGCCGCGACCGATTCGAAAATACCGAGTTCTCGCAGGTGCGCAGTTGGAACAGCTTCTGCAGCACCTGAATGCTCTCACGCACGGCGCCCGCGTTGGGGAATGGACCGAAGTACCGGCAGGATTCGTCGAAGCCGCCGCGATGAAAGGCGATCTGCGGAAAAATGTCACCGGTGACCTTGATGTATGGATAGGATTTGTCGTCCCGGTAGAGGATGTTGAACTTCGGCGTCAGCCTCTTGATGAGATTGTTCTCGAGCAGCAGGGCCTCTGACTCCGAGCGGGTAACGGTCGTCTCCACCGCGGCCACCTGATCCACCATCAACTGGATGCGCGGATTGCCCTGCTGGCGCTGAAAGTAGGAAGTAACGCGCTTCTTGAGGCTCTTGGCTTTGCCCACATAGAGCACGTTGCCTTGGGCGTCCATCATGCGATAGACCCCCGGTCGCTCCGGCAGGCTGTCGATCAAAGCCTTGCGGTCAAGCACATGCGCCCCCGCTCTCCAACTCCTCGCGAATCGCGCGAAACACGGCGGCGAAACCCTCTGCGGTCAATCGCCGCGTCTGCGTGTTGTAGCGGCTACAGTGGTAGCTGTCGAAGAGCACCAGCCGGTCTCTGAGCACATGCCGGACGCCGTGAGCGAATGCGTGCTGCGAAGGCTTCAGACCCAGGGCGAGCAGCACGGCACGGTGGGCGACCGTGCCTAGGGCGAGAACGGCGCGCACGCCGGTCGTGGCTTCGAGCTCGGCAGCAAGGAAGTGGTTGCAGTTCTGGATTTCTGGCGGCGTCGGCTTGTTCTGCGGCGGAACGCACTTTACGGCGTTGGTAATCAGACAGTCACGCAACACCAAGCCATCGTCGGCGGCGCGCGATACCGGAGCGGAGGCGAAGCCGAAGCGATGCAAGGTCTCGTAGAGCAGAATGCCGGCATGGTCGCCCGTAAACGGCCGGCCGCTGCGATTTGCCCCGTGAAGACCGGGTGCAAGTCCGACGATGAGCAAACGTGCTGCTGCGTCGCCGAAGGGTGCCACCGGCCGGGCATGATAGCCGGGATAACGCTGCCGGACCGCGTCCAGAAAGCCGGCCAGCCGCGGACAGTCACGGCATTGGAGAAGCTCGGAAGCGCACGCCAGGTGATGCACGATATGACCCGGAGAAACCGCGAATTCGGTTAAAATCTTAGCTTTTTCGCAGTCGAGCGAAGTCGAGTCATGGCAAAAGTTCTTGCAACGGAAATCCGGGTCGGCAACCTGATCGAATGGGACAAGCGCATCTGGCGCGTACTGAAATCTTATCATGTCCATGTCGGAGGCCGCGGCGGTGCCTTCATGCAGGTGGAAATGAAGGACATCGAATCCGGGACCAAGACCAACCAGCGCATCCGTACCGAAGAGAAGGTGGAACGGGCGTACGTGGAAGCCCGGGAGCTGGAGTATCTGTACGCCGACGGCGACAGCTACGTCTTCATGGACAATGAAACTTACGAGCAGCTAACGCTTGGCGGCGATCTGCTCGAAGGCCAGACCGGCTACCTCTTGCCAAACACCAAGGTGCAGATTAACTTCCACAACGAGCGCCCGATCGGCGTGCAGCTGCCGGCAAGCGTGGTCCTGACCGTGACCGACACTGAGCCCAGCGTCAAGAACGCCACCGCCACCGGTTCCTTCAAGCCGGCCACCGTGGAGACGGGCATTACCGTCATGGTGCCGCAGTTCGTGTCCACAGGCGAGAAAGTCAAGGTCAACACGGACGACGGCAGCTATATCGAGCGCGCCTGACCATCACGGCGCCGGGCGACAGCCGTCGCCCCGCACTTCCATCGGCGGTATCCGCTTCATGGCGGCCAGCGCCTCCCGGTAGGGGGCGTGTGTTGATAAGGCATCCCGCGTCGGGGACGGCACTTGCGGCACAAGTCGTGCCAGCCGCCGCGCCGAAGCTGGATCAAGCCGCGGTTGCCACGAATCGAGCAGACTGCGGGCCGCCTCCAGAGCATTGCACACGAGCGCGACGTCGCACCCCGCGGCGACCGCTGCTTGCGCCCGCTCGACAATGCCACCGGCGACGCTGGCACCCTCCATGCTCAGATCGTCGCTGAAGACGGCGCCGTCAAAACCGAGTGTGCCGCGCAGAACCGTCTTCAGCCAGTGGGTGGAAAAGCCCGCCGGCTTCGTATCCACGCGGTCATAGACGACGTGCGCCGGCATCACCGCCGCGAGCTTGTCGCCAAGACGGCGGTAGGGCAGCAGATCAGAGTCCATGATCTCGGCAAGAGGGCGGTTGTCCACTGGCACAGCCACGTGGGAATCGGCCGCAACGAAACCATGTCCGGGATAGTGCTTGCCGACGCTTCCCATGCCGGCCTGGCGCAGACCGTCGATGAGCGCACCGGCGAGACTTGCTACGGTTTCCGGTTTGGCATGGAATGCGCGGTCGCCGATGACGCTGCTGCTGCCATATTCCAGGTCGAGCACAGGTGTAAAGCTGAGATCCACGCCGACTGCACGCAATTCCGTGGCTAGGACATAACCCGTCGCCCGGGCTGCCTCGACAGCGGCGCCCGGATCGGCGTCCCAGAAGGCGCCCAAGGCGCGCATCGGCGGCAAGCGCGTGAACCCCTCGCGAAAACGCTGCACCCGGCCGCCTTCATGGTCGACCGCGACAAGCAGGCTGGGGGCACGCAGGGCGTGGATATCGGCCGTCAACCGCATCAGTTGCTCGGGCGATGCGAAATTGCGGGTAAACAGAATGACGCCCCCGACCAGCGGATGGGACAGCAGTGCGCGCTCGTCCGGCGTCAGCTCGGTGCCGCTCAGATCGAGCATTACGGGCCCCAGCGTTGAAGCACTTGCAGTCATGATCGTTCCCCCTCTCCGGGTATTCGTTCCAAGACAACGAAGGCTACCGCGAAATCGGCCTCGTCGCTGATGCTCAGATGGGCACGCAGCCCCAGTCTCTCGACCAGGTCCGCGAGCGCTGGAGCGTAGGTCAGCAGCGGCTTGCCCTGCGCGTCGTGACCGACGCCGACGCTGCGCAGCGTTGCCGGCACTCGAACGCCGGTGCCGAGCGCCTTGCCGAATGCCTCCTTGGCGGCGAAGCGCCGTGCCAGGAAGCGCGATGGCTGCGCTGTTTGCGCGAAATCTGCCCGCTCGTCGTCAGTCAGCAGGCGTTCGGCCAGGCGCCCACCGTAACGCTCTTGCAATTGTGCAAAGCGCGCCACAGCGGCAATGTCCGTGCCGATGCCGTAGATCATGACGAGACCGCAGCGCCTTCGCGCAGCAGCCGCTTCATCTCCCGCACGGCTTCACGCATGCCGACGAACACCGCACGACTGACAATCGCATGGCCGATATGCAACTCGCGCACGCCCGCCAAGGCCGCGACGGGCTGGACGTTGTGATAGTTGAGGGCATGACCGGCGTTGAAGCGCATACCCAGCCGGCGAATAGCCTCGCCGGCAATCCGGATCTTCTCCAACTCGGCCCGTACGGCAACACTTTCCGGATCCCGGCCGCGGCCGTGAAAGGCATGGGCATAGGGGCCGGTGTGCACTTCGCAAACGCGTGCGCCGATCCGCGCTGCGGCCTCGACCTGGGGCATTTCGGCATCGATGAAAACGCTCGTAACGATGCCGGCGTCAGATAGCCGGGTGACGACGTGCTTCAACCGGCCCTCCTGTGCCGCGACGTCCAGGCCGCCTTCCGTTGTGATCTCGTGGCGCCCCTCGGGCACCAACATAGCCATCTCCGGCTTCAAGACACAGGCGATGGCGACCATTTCCTCCGTGGCGGCCATCTCCAGGTTGAGCTTGATGTGAGTAAGCTCGCGCAGCCGCCGGACATCGTCGTCCTGGATGTGGCGCCGGTCTTCGCGCAGGTGCACGGTAATTCCATCGGCGCCACCGAGATGAGCCTCCACAGCCGCCCAGACGGGGTCCGGCTCGTGGGTGCGCCGCGCCTGGCGAATCGTGGCGACGTGGTCGATATTGACGCCCAACTCGATCACAGTTCCTGTAGCTCCATGAAAACGCGGCGGGAATTCAGATTCTGGCCACCCAGATAATGGTTGATCAACACGCGCATCAGCGCCTTGCTCTGCTGCTGGGTTTCCGGGCTGCTGAAGTCATCGGCCGCCATGGCCAGCAGCGCACGTCCGGAAAAAACCGCCCCCCTGCCGGGCTGCCCCAACTCCGCGACCGGCACTGCGCCGCGCTCAATCTGATAAAAATACATCTTATCAGCATCGACGCGTTCACCGCTCTGCGCATCGCGATCAAGCGTGAGGCCATAACCCAATTCGCGCAGTAGGGCCAGTTCGAAACGGCGCAGATCGGCCGGTTGCGGGCTGTCCGCCGCCAAGCGCGCCAACGTCAGCCCGTAAACCTCGAACAGAGCCGGGTGCGCATCCTCCCGTGGCAGCAGACGCAGCAGCAACTCATTCAAGTAGTAGCCGCACAGCAGCGCGTGTCCGCGCAGCAAGGGTTGCCCGCCCTGCCACTCCGCCTTGGCGAGCGTGCGCACCTCGCTGCGCCCGAACCAGCCAAGGGTCAGTGGCTGAAATGCCAACAGCGTTCCGCGCAGCGCCGATCTCGGCCGCCTTGCACCGCGCGCCACGAGCCCGAGGCGGCCGTGGTTGCGACTGATGATCTCGACCACCAAGCTCGTTTCGCGAAACGGGTAGGTGTGCAGGACGAACGAGGGCTCGTTGTCGACACGCTGCCTGTTCGCGGTCATGGATGGGGGTTACTCGTAGCCAAGACTTCTCAGCGTCCGTTCGTCGTCCGGCCAGCCGCGGCGCACCTTGACCCAGACTTCCAGATGCACCTTGGCTGCGAACAGTTTTTCCATGTCCAGCCGGGCCTGCGTGGCGATCACCTTCAGTGCCTCGCCCTGCTTGCCGACGACCATCGGCTTGTGCGCCGGCTTGTCCACGATAATTGCTGCGTGGATCCGTCGCAGGTGCGCCGCTTCCTCGAATTGTTCGATGTCCACTGTGATGCCATAGGGCAGTTCGTCACCGAGACGGCGAAACAGCTTCTCCCGTATCAGCTCCGCCGCGAGAAACCGCTCGCTGCGGTCCGTCACCTCATCGCCAGGAAACAGCGGCTCGCATTGCGGCAGATAGGCGCCCGCAGCGCGCAGTAGTTCCTCCGTGCCCATGCCGCGGCTGGCGCTGAGCGGAATGATCTCGGCGAACGGAAACTCGCGCGAAACGCGCTCGATGTACGGCAGCAGGACACTCTTGTCGGTCAACTGGTCGATTTTGTTGATGACCAACAGCACCGGCCGGTCGCGCGGCAGCACGCCAAGCACGGCGCGGTCCCCTTCGCCGAAGCGTACCGCCTCTACAAGGCACAGTACGACATCGACGTCGTGAAGCGATTCCGTCACCGCACGGTTCATCAGGCGGTTGAGCGCGCTCTGGTGCCGGATCTGGAATCCAGGCGTGTCGACGAAGATGAACTGGTGCTCGCGCGTAGTGAGGATGCCGCGAATCAAGTGACGGGTCGTTTGCGACTTGCGCGAGGTAATGCTGATCTTCTGTCTGACCAGGCAATTGACCAGAGTGGACTTGCCGACGTTGGGTCGTCCGACTACAGCGAGAAATCCGGCCCGAAAACTCGGCTCGCTCATCGAGGCTCGGCAAGCAGTTCCAGGGCCCTTTGCGCGGCCTGCTGCTCAGCAGCGCGGCGGCTGCTGCCGACTCCGACAGACACGAGGCCGAGATCCGCCAGTTGGCACTCGACCTCGAACTCCTGCGCGTGGGCCTCCCCCCGGGCCGCCTTGAGGACATAGTGGGGCAGACCGCGCCGACGGCTTTGCAAGAACTCCTGGAGCGCTGTCTTCGCATCTTTGCCCGGTTTGCCCGGGTCCACCTGCTCGAGCAGTGGTTGGTACAGGCGCAGGATGAGTGCCCGTGCCGGTTCGAAGCCGCCGTCGAGGAGCACCGCGCCGAACAGCGCCTCCAGGGCATCGGCGAGAATTGATGGGCGGCGATAGCCGCCGCTTTTCAGCTCGCCTTCGCCGAGACAGAGATAAATTCCCAACCGCAAGGTTTCGGCGATCCGGTGCAAGGTCTCCTGACGCACCAGGTTCGCCCGCAGGCGCGACAGGTCGCCTTCGCGCAGCGCGTCGAAGCGCTCGAACAAAGCCCAGGCAATGGTGCAGTTGAGCACGCTGTCGCCGAGGAATTCGAGGCGCTCGTTGTGAGGCGCGCCGTAACTGCGATGGGTGAGCGCCTGCTGCAGAAACCTGCGGTCGGAAAAGGAATAGCCAATCGCCTGTTCAAGCGCGCTGGCATTCATATCGGAAACGTATCAAGGTGCCGCGCCGGCCTTGGTGCTGCCTTCGAAGTCGATGCAGACGCTGACGTTGCCGAACAGGGGGGCTTTCTTGGCATAGCTAAAGCCGATGACGACGTCGCCGCCTTCCTTGCCGATGTCGAGATCCTTCCCGGTCACGACAGTAATGTCGTCGATTTGTGCGCGCCTGTCGAAGGCCTTTCGGATATCTGCCACGGTCGCACCTTTTGTTTCACCGCCTTTCACCACGGCGTTCACATTCTTGACGATCGTGAAGTATTCGATGTAGGCGGGCACGACCCGGATGGCCACGATGGCAACGAAGACGACCAGGGTACCGATCAGAATAAGTCCAATCAACGTGATCCCCTCCTGCCGACGTTTGCTTGGCATTGCTCCCTCCCGCTTCATTTGAAACCGCCGATGCGTTTTAGATCGCTGAAATTGAACCAGATCAAAAATGCGCGGCCGACGATGTTTTCGTCCGGCACGAAACCCCACACCCTGCTGTCGCTGCTCGCATCCCTGTTGTCACCCATCACGAAATAGTGGTCCCGTGGAACCTCGCAGCTGACGCCGGCACTATTGTAGATGCATTTGTCGCGGGAAGGGAATTGCACCACCTGGGTCACGTACGGAGGCGCTTCCTTCTCGACAAGAATATTGTGCTCCACATTGCCAAGCTTCTCGACATACTGGGACGTGAAGTAGAGGCGATCCTTGTGCAGGTAGTCCTGGGTCTTGCGCACTTCCACTTCCTTGCCGTTGATGAACAGTCTCTTGTTCTGGTATGCAATTTTGTCGCCGGGCAGGCCGACGACGCGCTTGATGTAGTCGAGCGACGGGTCCTCCGGATAGCGGAATACCATCACGTCGCCGCGCTTCGGCTGGTTCATGCTCACGATCTTCTTGTTGATGATCGGCAGTCGAATGCCATACGTGTATTTGTTGACGATGATGAAATCACCGACCAGCAACGTCGGGATCATCGATCCGGACGGGATCTTGAACGGCTCAATGACAAACGATCGCAGCAGAAAGACGATCAGAATGACGGGAAAAAAGCTGCTCCCGTACTCCACCCACCAGGGGTCCTTCGCCCCCGGCGGCCGCCTCTTGCGCAGGAACAGCTTGTCCACGACCCACACTGCGCCCGTGACCATGAGCAGCAGGAACAGAACCAGCGCAAAGTTCAAGTCACTCTCCCGGAATCATTTGGCATCGACGCGCAGCACGGCCAGGAACGCCTCCTGCGGGATGTCGACGCTGCCGACCTGCTTCATGCGTTTCTTGCCCGCCTTCTGTTTCTCCAGAAGCTTTTTCTTGCGCGTGATGTCCCCGCCATAGCATTTAGCAAGAACGTTCTTGCGCAGCGCCTTTATCGTCTCGCGGGCGATGATGTGGGAACCCACGGCCGCCTGCACCGCTACATCGAACATCTGGCGCGGGATGAGCTCGCGCATTTTCGCCGCCAGCTCCCGCCCGCGATACTGGCTACTGGCGCGATGGACGATGACCGACAACGCGTCGACCCGCTCGCCATTGATCAGGATGTCGAGCCTGACCACATCGGCTGGCCGGTACTCCTTGAAGTCGTAGTCGAGAGAGGCGTAACCGCGGCTGACAGACTTCAGCTTATCGAAGAAGTCCATGACCACCTCGTTCAGTGGCATGTCGTAGGTCAGCATTACCTGCCGGCCGTGGTACTGCATGTTCACCTGGTTGCCGCGCTTCTGGGTGCACAGAGTGATGACGGCGCCGACGTAATCCTGGGGCACGAAGATGGTCGTCGTGATGATGGGCTCGCGGATTTCCTCGATCCTCGACGGCTCCGGCAGTTTCGACGGATTCTCCACCGGCAGTATCGTGCCGTCGCGCAGCGCAATCTCATAGACCACTGTCGGCGCCGTGGTAATCAGATCCATGTCGTACTCGCGCTCCAGGCGCTCCTGAACGATTTCCATGTGCAGGAGTCCGAGAAAACCGCAGCGGAACCCGAAGCCCAGAGCCTGCGATACCTCCGGTTCGAACTGCAACGACGCGTCGTTCAACTTGAGCTTTTCCAGCGCATCGCGCAACGCGTCATACTCGTTGGGCTCGACTGGATAAAGCCCGGCGAACACCTGCGGCTTGATCTCCTTGAAGCCGGGTAGCGGTTCGCGCGCCGGCCGCTCGGCGAGCGTCACGGTATCGCCTACCTTGGCTGCCTTCAGTTCCTTGATGCCGGAGATAATGAATCCCACCTCCCCCGCCGACAGCCGCTCCCGCGTCTGCGACTTGGGCGTGAACACACCTACCTGCTCACACAAGTGCTGGGAACCGGTAGACATCAGAAGGATGCGGTCCTTGGCCTGGAGTACGCCATCCACGACGCGCACGAGCATCACCACGCCGACGTAGTTGTCGAACCACGAGTCGATGATCAGTGCCTTGAGTGGGGCTTCGACATCGCCTTTCGGCACCGGTATGCGGCGGATGAGCGCTTCCAGGATGTCGTCCACGCCCTGACCCGTCTTGGCGCTCGCTAGGATCGCTCCGCCCGCGTCGATGCCAATGACGTCTTCGATCTCCTGCCTGGCGCTATCGGCGTCGGCCGAGGGCAGATCGATCTTGTTCAGCACGGGTACGACCTCGACCCCCTGCTCGATGGCCGTGTAGCAGTTGGCCACCGTCTGGGCTTCGACACCCTGCGAGGCGTCGACGACCAGCAGCGCCCCTTCGCATGCGGCGAGCGATCGCGAAACCTCGTAGGAAAAATCGACATGTCCTGGCGTGTCGATGAGATTGAGATTGTAGGTCTTGCCGTCCCGCGCCCGGTAGCTCAGCGCCGCCGTCTGCGCCTTGATGGTGATGCCCCTCTCTCGCTCGAGATCCATGGAGTCCAGAACCTGCTCGGCCATCTCCCGATCTGAAAGCCCGCCACACAGCTGGATGATCCGGTCGGCAAGGGTAGACTTGCCGTGGTCGATGTGGGCGATGATCGAGAAGTTGCGGATGTGCTCCATCAGAAAAAGGGGTGCTGTCCAGCACCCCCGGCATGTCGTGCAAACGGCGGATTTTAGCGGAATTTCAACAGATAGGCACGTACGGCAACGGCATCGAGGAAGTAGTGGCAAAGCTCTTGCTGACCATCGGCGAGCACCGGCACCCGCTCGCCGAAGCGAGCCTCCAGGGCAGGATCGGCGTCGACGTCGACCACGTCGAGCGCAAAACCGAATTCCTCGCGCAGCGGTGCCAGTGCGGCGGCCATGTCGTGGCACAGGTGGCACCATTGGCGCCCGTACAGCGTAAGCGTCGGCGCACCCGGTCCCGCCCGGGATGCGTTACTTGTCACCGACACCCTTTATGGTGACGAAGGTTTGTGCATCGCCGCGCTTGATCAGGAGCGTGACACTAGCGCCCTTGTCCAGCGACCCGATCAGTTTGTTGAACTGATCGACGGTCTTCGTCTCGGTCGTAACACCCCTGTTGATGACGGCCAGCACGACGTCGCCCGGACGCACGTCGGAACGTCCGGCTTCCGATCGCACGTCCTCGACGATCAGACCGCTCGTGATCTTCTGATCGCGCTTCTGCTCCGGGGTCGGTTCGCTCAACACGAGACCGAGGCGGTTGCCAGTGGCTTCGGGCTTGGCTTTCTTGTTGTTGCGCTGGGCGATCTTCTCATCCGGGATCTCGCCTACGACGACATTGACATCCCTTGTCGCACCCTTGCGCCACACCAGCATGCTGACCTTGGAGCCGGGCTTCGTGCTGCCGACGATGCGCGGCAGGTCGCTCGAGGAAGCTACCGGTTTGCCGTCGAACCTCATGATGATGTCGCCGGCCTCCACGCCAGCCTTTTCCGCTGGCCCGCCCTTCTCCACTGAATTGACCAACGCGCCAGACGGTTTGCCCAAGCCAAAGGAGTCGGCGAGTTCCTTCGTCACCTCCTGGATGACGACGCCGATGCGTCCGCGGCTCACCCTGCCGGTCGCACGCAACTGGCCCTGGATGTCCATCGCCACATCGATGGGGATGGCGAAGGAAAGGCCCATGAAGCCGCCAGTGCGGCTGTAGATCTGCGAGTTAATGCCTACCACCTCGCCCTTGAGGTTGAATAGCGGGCCGCCCGAGTTGCCCGGATTGATGGCAACGTCGGTCTGGATGAACGGAACGAAGTTCTCCTGCGGTAGCGACCGCCCCTTGGCGCTGACGATGCCGGCCGTGACGCTGTTCTCGAACCCGAACGGCGAGCCGATGGCGACCACCCACTCGCCCACCTTGAGCTTGTTTGGGTCGCCAAAGGTTACCTTTGGCAGGCCGGTCGCCTCGATCTTGATCAATCCCACGTCCGTGCGCTTATCCGTGCCGATCACCTTGGCCTTGAATTCCCGCTTGTCGGTCAGCTTGACGATGATCTCATCGGCCGACTCGACGACATGCGCGTTGGTCAGAACGTAGCCATCGGGGCTGATGATGAACCCGGAGCCTAGCGACTTGGACTCGAACTCGCGCGGCTGCCCAGGCTGGCGTGGAATGAAGCGCCGGAAGAAATCGAACATCGGATCGTCCTCGTCGATGTTCGGCATCTGGGGAAACATACGATTGCCGCGGACGACCTGCGTCGTGCTGATATTGACCACGGCCGCGCCTTGTTTGTCGACAAGGTCGGTGAAGTCGGGCAACTCCTTGACTTGCGCCTGCACGCCGGCAACGAATGCCGCCAGTAGCAGGATCAGGAACCGGCGATGTATGCGCATTGCAAGACTCATGTTCCCTCTACCCTCGAATGACCATCTGCCGGCGGGATGCGCCCGCGCAGCGTTGGCTGAAAACGTGCGCCGCGCCGGCCCGCCGCACGGAAGACCACGGTCCCGACGGCAAGCGCCAAGCCCATCGCCGCTCCGGCATAGGCCGCGAAATCCTTGCCCTCCACGCCTGCGAGTGTGGCACCGAGCATGCTCCCGGCGAGCAGGAGCAGGACGGGCAGCAGATAGACCAGAAGCGCCGCACGCAATGCCGAGCCTTCGGCCACGGCGACGACCACACGATCCCCAGGTTGTGCGCCGATCGCATTGGGCAGACGGAACTGGCGGCACTCACGTTGCAGGGGGCGCCCGAGCAGAGTGCTGGCGCAACCGCCCGCCTCGCTGCATCGGCCGCAGCCACTGCCCCGATTGTCCACGCGCACGATCACATGGGCGCCGTCGACGCGGCTGACCGTTGCCTCGACTTCCATCACTTTCGGGGCGGCTCCATGCCGTCGGCCAGCTTCTTCAGCGTCCGGGGTGGCACTTCGCCGAGGGCGGTGACCATGTAGTCGCCGTGAGCGCGCTTGTAGATGCTGATGGCCCCCTTGGAGTAAGTCTCCCCTTGTGCCGCACGCTCCTCACCGAGGGGCTCAATGAATACCGACATGGCCGCAAGACCGTCGGAGAAAACCAAATGCATGGCTTCCGGTCGGTCGCGACGCAGGCTGCGCTTCACGCCGGCACTCTGCCTGAATCCCGGGATCTCGTTTCTAAATGTCCAGGTCGTGTCACCAGGGTTGGCATCGGTGATCGTTACATTGTGGACGTTCCAGTCAGCGGATTTGGGTGCCAGCTTGGGCTTGAGCGCGTCCTTGGGAATGGTGCCGCCGATCTGTACCGCAGTAAAGTAGAACTGCTCGATGGTCTCGTTCTTCTCGTTCACCATCCGCGCCTTGAGCAGCAAGCCCGATTCCACGTCCGCCCAAAGCATGTGGCCGTAGCGATAGCCGTCCTTCGGTTCGAGGACCAGAAGCTGGCTTTCGCGATCAGCAACCCGGCCGACATCTCCCTTTCTGATCTTGTAGCTCTCCGTCACGTTGCCCAGCGACGAGGGCAACCGCGCGGGAAACGATTTCCGCTGCGGCTGCCGCTCCACGATCACGACCCGCTGCTCCGGCAGAAAACAACGCACCTCGTCGTTGTTGCGCACGACTTCACGCGGACTTCCGTCGAGTACCTCGAGCTTCTCCCGCTCGCCGCTGTTGTCCACGACATGGGTGATGCGGGAGGTTTCGGTATGTTCGCCGCTCTGGTACACGAACACGCCGCTGTAATTCAGCCTCTGCGCCGCGTTGACGATGCGGCCCAGCCAGTTCAGGGGATCGATATTCTGCTCGGCGCGAGCGGCGACGCTCAAGGACAGCGCCGCAAGTAACAGCGCCAGACGCGAACTCATCGCGTGCCGCCCGGAACCGTGTCCGAAACGCTACCTACGTAGTGACCGACACCCTGAATGTTGGCGCGCGGGGAGTTGCCCTGATGCACGAAGAGATATTCTCGAACCTGGGATGGCTGCATCGGCGCCGCAGCGGCAACTGGCGCCGACGGCGGCGCCACGGAAGCGACCACCGGTTGCACGCCGGCGGCCGTTGCCGGGGCGGGAATCGCAGCGACCTGCGCCGGGTCGGGCGCGTTCAGGGATTGAGCCACCCAAGCGACGGCCGCAATGCCCATGACCGATGCCGCCACCGGCAGGACATAGCGAACCGGCGCCTTCGCACGCCGCACGGGCGCAGGCGCCAATACGGTCGGTTCCGCCGCCAGGGCAGCCATTGTCCTGTGCGTGAAATCGGCGGACACGACTGGCGAGCGGCGCAAGGCGTCGCCGATCATATGATAGACCTGCCACGAATGCCGCAACTCGACGTCCTCTTCGAGGACCTTGATGACGGACTCTACGGGACGCCCATCGAGCGCACCGTCCATGAATGCAGAGATCTCGGGTTTCACTCTCACCACCTCTTGTCCGGCGCCGTGTCCAGCAATGGCCGCAGACGATCGGCAACGGCCTCCCGGGCGCGGAAGATCCGGGAGCGCACGGTACCGATCGGGCAGTCCATGATGGTTGCGATTTCCTCGTAGCTGAGCCCCTCGATCTCGCGCAACATGATCGCGGTGCGCAACTCTTCGGGCAGAGCTTCCATTGCCGAGTTCACCGTATCGCCAATCTGCTTCGACAACAGAACATGTTCCGGGGTATTGATGTCGCGCAGTTGTTCGCCATCTTCGAAGGCCTCGGCTTCCTCGGAACCAACGTCGGTGGACGTCGGCGCCCGCCTGCCCTGAGATACCAGGTAGTTTTTAGCCGTGTTTACCCCGATTCGATAAAGCCAGGTGTAAAAGGCGCTATCGCCACGAAAACTTGGCAAGGCACGATAGGCCTTGATGAACGCCTCCTGCGCTACGTCCTCGACTTCGGCCGGGTCGCGAATCAACCGCGACAGCAATCGCGCAAGCTTGCGCTGGTACTTCGAGACCAGCAACCCGAAGGCCTGCTTGTCGCCTGCCTGCGCGCGCTCGACCAGAGCCTGGTCTACTTCGCGGTCACCCATTCAGTTTTGATCGTCTTGGTTATGCCAACGCGGCCCCCGCCCCGGCGGGAAGCGCGAAGTATAACCGAGGCGCTGCGGGCAGTGCATGCGATCCGGCTTGCTCTGAATGACACGCCGGCAGCGAAATAGTTCAGTCCGCGCCAGGGCCTATGCCCCGCGCGGCCGGCGCCCCGGCCACGCCGTGCTATAGTCGCTGCGTCGCGCTTGATCGAGGATTGCCAGTGCTTCGCTTCGACGTGCTCATCATCGGCAGTGGGCTAGCAGGCCAGGCGCTTGCGCTGCGCCTGGCGGAAGAAAGGCATGTTGCGCTGGTGACCAAGAGGCGCCTGGAAGACAGCGCCAGCTCTTGGGCCCAAGGAGGCATCGCCGCGGTCCTGGATCGCGAAGATTCGATTGATTCTCACGTGCAGGACACGCTCAGCGCCGGCGCAGGACTGTGCGATCCCGCCGTGACGCGGTTTGTCGTCGAACGGGGCAACGAGTCGATCACCTGGCTGATTGATCAGGGCGTACCCTTTACGCGCGACGCAGCCAATGGCTACCACCTCACCCGCGAAGGCGGTCACAGCCATCGGCGTGTCATCCACGTCGCCGACGCCACCGGTTCAGCGGTGCAGGCAACATTGGCGCAACGCGTGCGCACGCATCCGCGCATTACCGTACTGGAGAACCACATCGCCATCGACCTGATCGCCGGCGCCAAAGTCGGCTGTCCGAGTGCCGGGTGTCTTGGCGCGTACGTGCTGGACATCACCAATGATCGCGTCGTCACCGTCGGCGCGCCACGCACGGTGCTCGCCACGGGTGGTGCCGGCAAGGTCTATCTTTATACGACCAACCCGGACACGGCGACGGGTGACGGGGTCGCCATGGCTTGGCGGGCGGGCTGCCGCGTCGCCGACATGGAGTTCATCCAGTTCCACCCCACCTGCCTCTATCACCCGCATGCGAAATCGTTTCTGATCAGCGAGGCGATGCGCGGCGAAGGCGGCATCTTGCGCCTGCCCGATGGTACGCGCTTCATGCCCCATCACGATGCGCGCGCCGAACTCGCCCCGCGCGACATCGTCGCGCGAGCCATCGACTTCGAAATGAAAAAGCGTGGCCTGGACTGCGTTTACCTCGACATGACGCATAAGCCCGCCGAGTTTCTCGCCGAGCACTTTCCCAACATCCACGCCCGCTGCCTGTCGTTGGGCATCGACATGACGCGCCAGCCGATACCCGTCGTGCCCGCCGCGCACTATCTGTGCGGTGGTGTGGTGACCGACCTGCATGCGCGCACGGACGTACCCGGTCTTTATGCCATCGGCGAGACCGCCTGCACGGGCCTGCATGGGGCCAATCGCCTTGCCAGCAATTCCCTGCTCGAATGTCTCGTGTTCGCCGTCGAGGCGGCTGGCGACATCCTCTCTGCGGCGCCTCCCCAGGTACCGGATCTGCCGCAATGGGACGAGAGCCGCGTCACCGACGCCGACGAGATGATCGTCGTCTCCCACAACTGGGACGAGCTGCGCCGGTTCATGTGGGACTATGTCGGGATCGTGCGCACCAACAAGCGCCTCGAGCGGGCCCAGCACCGCATTCGCCTGCTGAGACGGGAGATCGACGACTACTACGCGAACTTCCGTGTCAGCAACGATCTCATCGAGCTGCGCAATCTTGTGCTGACGGCGGATCTGATCGTGCGTTGCGCGCTGCGCCGCCACGAAAGCCGCGGACTGCACTACAGCCTCGACTATCCAGCTACCGCCCCTCGCGCACGCAGAACGACTCTGACGAACGGGCCTAGGTCGCCCCATCACTCGCCCGCCAGCGCAGCCAGCTCCGTAGCTGCCGCAGCTCGTCCTTAGCAAGCGCATCGGGCAGCAGCGTTAGCGCGACAGGCCGCCAGCTATGCTCCCTCGAGCATAGCAGCACAACCAAGCCGGGGAATACGCAGCTTTGCGGTGAAATGCTGCCTGATACGCTGGAGCCATCCCGCCGCCACTGTTCCAGCCTGCCATCGGCATACAGCGTCAGGGCAACGACAGCTTGGGGCGAAGAACGCAGGGCGTGATGCCGCATGCCATGCGCAAGCGAGTACAGCAACGCAAGGGTCAGCGCCAGTTTCGCCGATAAGGGAATCGTCACCGGTGGAAGGCATAGCAGCGCCATGGCGTGCACGGCGCAAAGCACCGCCGCAAGCTGCCACGAGCGACGGAGTTTCAGGCGAAGCGGAAACTGCATGGCAGCCCTGCCATGCGCGCGCGGCACTCAGACGCGGCGAAACACCAGCGTGCTGTTCGTGCCGCCGAAGCCGAAGGCGTTGGAGATGGCAACCTCGATCGCCATGCGCCGGGCAGCGTTCGGCACGTAGTCGAGATCGCACTGCGGATCCTGCTCCACCAGGTTGATGGTTGGCGGTGCAATCTGCTCCTTGACCGCAAGCACGGTAAACACCGCCTCAATGCCACCCGCTGCGCCCAGCAGGTGTCCGGTCATCGACTTGGTCGAACTCACCGCAAGCTTGGTCGCGTGGGCACCGAAGCAGCGTTTCACGGCCAGCGTCTCGGCGATATCGCCGAGCGGCGTCGACGTGCCGTGGGCGTTGACGTAGGCAACCGTGTCGCGTTCGATTCGGGCGTTGCGCAGCGCGTTGGTCATGCTGCGCGCGGCACCCTCGCCATCCTCCGAGGGCGCAGTCATGTGGAAAGCATCCGCGCTCATACCGTAGCCGGCCATCTCGGCATAAATCTTAGCCCCGCGCCGGCTGGCGTGTTCGTACTCCTCCAGCACCAGCACGCCCGCTCCCTCTCCGAGGACGAAACCGTCACGCCCGGTATCCCAAGGCCGGCTCGCCGCCTCCGGATCGTCGTTACGCGTCGACATCGCCTTTGCAGCGCAGAATCCGCCGATGCCGAGAGGCGACACCGTAGACTCGGCTCCGCCCGCGATCATGACGTCTGCATCCCCGTACTCGATCAAGCGTTGGGCGTCGCCGATCGCGTGGTTGGCCGTCGCACAGGCGCTTACGGTTGCCAGGTTCGGCCCTTTGAACCCGTAGTTGATGGACAGTATTCCGGAGATCATGTTGATGATCGATCCAGGCACGAAGAACGGCGAGATCTTGCGCGGGCCGCCCTGCTGTAGCGCTTCCTTCGTTTCCTCGATCAGCGGCAACCCGCCGATGCCCGAGCCGATGCATACGCCGATGCGCTCGGCATTTTCCGGTTGCTCGCCGATGCCTGCATCCTTCAGCGCATCCATCGCGGCCGCAAGTCCGTAATGAATGAACGTGTCGAGCCGTCGCGCTTCCTTGGCGGAGAGGTAACGGGGAAGATCGAAGCCCTTCACCTCGCCGGCGATCTGTGTCGGAAAAGCGCTGGCATCAAAACGGCTGATGCGGGTGATGCCGGAACGGCCGTTTACGATGTTTTCCCAGGCATCCGCTACCGAATTGCCGACCGGGGATATGATCCCCAAGCCGGTAACGACCACTCTGCGCCGCGTCACGATACGCCCCGGGAGTCAGGCCTTCTTGAGATGGGCGTTGATGTAGTCGATGGCCTGCTGAACGGTGGTGATCTTCTCGGCCTCCTCGTCCGGAATCTCGCACTCGAATTCCTCTTCGAGGGCCATCACCAACTCCACGGTGTCCAGCGAGTCGGCACCGAGATCGTCGACGAACGACGATTCGTTCTTGATCTCGGATTCGTTAACGCCGAGTTGCTCGGCCACGATTTTCTTGACCCGCTGTTCGATGTTTTCCATGTATCGCTCCTTCCCTATCCGTGCGGACGCACAAAAAAACTGCGAAATTCTATCAGAAACCCCCCGCCCGAGAAACGCGCCGTTGCTGGCGCCCGGCCCCCTCAGCTCATGTACATACCACCGTTGACGTGCACCGTCGTGCCGGTGATGTAGCCCGCTTCCGGCGATGCCAGAAAGGCCGCGGCGGCGGCGACTTCCTCCGACCGGCCGAGGCGTCCCAGCGGAATCTGCGCCAGCAGCACGTCGCGCTGGGCTTCTGGCAGCACGTGGGTCATGTCGGTATCGATGAATCCCGGCGCGATGCAGTTGACGGTAATGTTACGGCTGCCGAGTTCCCGTGCCAAAGCTCGACTCATGCCCGCGACACCCGCCTTTGCCGCGGCGTAGTTTGCCTGCCCGGGATTGCCCGAGCTGCCGACCACGGAGGTGATATTGATGATGCGTCCATAGCGCGCCTTCATCATGCCGCGCATGACCGCTTTCGACAGACGGAAAACCGCCTTGAGATTGGTATCGAGCACCGCGTCCCAGTCCTCGTCCTTCATGCGTAAGGCGAGATTGTCGCGCGTGATGCCGGCGTTGTTAACCAGAACCGAGATACCGCCGAAGCGCTTCTCAGCCTCGTTGATTAGCGCGTCGACGGCAGCCGCATCATTGACCTGCAGCACAGCACCCCAGCCCTTGATCTGCCCGGCGTCGAATGCCTGCTGTATCCCCGCCGCGCCTTCGGAGGTCGTGGCCGTTCCGATCACGGTCGCCTTGCGTGCGCCGAGTTCCAGCGCAATGGCACGGCCGATGCCACGGCTTGCGCCCGTTACCAGCGCAACTTGTCCTTCCATGGTCCTCACCGGCGTCACCTCAAACTGGCCAGCGCTTGCTCGATGCCGGCTGCATCGGCGAGTGCGGCTCCCTGGAGCCCGCTTTCGATGCGCCTGGTCAGCCCCGCCAGTACCTTGCCCGGCCCGCATTCAAAGACATGGCTCACGCCCATGGCGGCCATGGCACGAATGGTCTCGGCCCAGCGCACAGGCGAGTACGCTTGGCTCACGAGCGCCTGCCTGATCGCGTCCGGCTCGTCGCGGCTCTGGACATCGTAATTGTGCAAGACCGGAAACCGCGGGGTCCTGATGGCTACTTCGGCGAGGGCGTGTTTAAGCCGATCAGCGGCAGGCCTCATCAACTCGCAGTGAAAGGGCGCACTCACAGGAAGCAACACGGCCCGCTTGGCACCGCGTACCTTCGCCGCCTCGATGGCGCGGTCGACCGCTCTCGTGCTGCCGGCAACGACGACCTGAGCGGGCGCATTGAAATTGGCGGCTGCCACCACTTCGCCCTGGGCCGCGTCGGCACAGGCGGCGCGCACCACGTCGTCGTCCAGGCCGAGCAACGCAGCCATGGCGCCCTCACCCTGCGGCACCGCCTCCTGCATCGCCTGGGCGCGCAATTGAACAAGAACGACGGCATCCCTGAAGGCTATGACACCAGCAACAACCAGCGCGGTGTACTCGCCGAGGCTGTGCCCGGCCACGACTTCGGGCTCCGATCCTCCCGCCGCGCGCCATGCGCCGTAGGCAGCCACGCCCGCGGCAAGCATGATCGGCTGCGTATTGACCGTTTGCGCCAAGGCATCGGGCGGACCATCGCTGACCAGGCGCCACAAATCGCGCCCCAAGGAATCGGACGCTTCGTCGAATGTCTGGCGAATGATCGGCACGTCGCCATAGGCGTTCATCATGCCAACCGACTGTGACCCCTGGCCGGGAAATACAAGCGCAAGTTTCATCGTAGTAGGTAGTTGTCAGAAACGAAGAAGAACCGCACCCCAGGTGAAACCGCCGCCCACACCTTCCAGCAGCACGGTTTGTCCGCGGCCGATGCGCCCGTCACGCACCGCCGTGTCAAGCGCCAGAGGAATCGAGGCGGCGGAGGTGTTACCGTGCTCGGCGAGCGTGACGACGACTTTTTCCATCGGTAATCCCAGGCGCTTCGCCGTTGCCTGCAGGATGCGCACATTCGCCTGATGGGGAATGAGCCAGTCCACGGCGGATGGTTCTAGTCCGGCGTTGGCCAGCACCTCCTGGGCAACGTCACCGAGAACCTTTACGGCGAACTTGAATACCGCCTGGCCGTCCATCTGCAGAAACGGCGTGCCGATGACCTTGCCACCACAGACGTTCCCGGGCACCGAGAGAATCCCACTGTAGCGACCGTCGGCGTGCAGCGCACTCGACAGAATGCCAGGGGAATCGGCTGCTTCGAGCACCACGGCTCCGGCGCCGTCGCCGAACAGAACGCACGTGCCCCGATCGTTCCAATCGAGGATGCGCGAAAACACTTCGGCGCCGACAACGAGCGCGCAGCGATGACTGCCCGAGCGAATGAACTTCTCTGCTACGGTCATGGCATAGGCAAAGCCGCTGCACACCGCCTGCACATCGAACGCCGCGGCGCCGTTCTGGATGCCCAACTTCTCCTGGAGCAGCGTTGCCGTGCTGGGAAATACGAAGTCCGGCGTCGATGTCGCAAGGACTATCAGATCGACCTTGCTCGAATCAATGCCCGCGGACGCCAGTGCGGCGCAACTTGCCTCGAACGCAAGCTCGCTCGCCGACTGGCCCTCGGCGGCGAGATAGCGCGTCTGGATGCCGGTGCGTTCGATGATCCATTGGTCGGTGGTGTCCACACCGCGCGCGATGAGATCCTGGTTCGAAACAGGTTGCCCGGGCAGGCAACTGCCGGTGCCGGAGATGCGCGCGTAGATCACGCCGCAGCCTCACGTGGTTGCATGCGTTCGCTGATCCGCTCGATCAATCTGTTGCGAACCGCCTCCGCCGCACGCACGGTCGCCTGCTCGAACGCGTAGCTGTCTGCGGCGCCGTGGCTTTTGACGACGACGCCACGCAGGCCGAGCAGGCTGGCGCCGTTGTACTGGCGGTGATCGACTCGGCGCTTGAACGCTTTCAGCACCGGATAGGCGACAAGGCCGGCGAGAATCGTCAATGGATTGCGACGGAACTCCTCGGTGAGAAACGTTCGCACCATCTGCGCCAGTCCTTCTGATGTTTTCAGCGCGACATTGCCGACAAAGCCGTCGCAAACGACCACGTCAGTCGTGCCCTTGTAGATGTCGTCGCCCTCGACGTTGCCGTGGAAGTTAAGCCCGCTGCGCTTGAGCAGTTCGCCGGCCTGCTTGACTACGTCGTTGCCCTTGATCTCCTCCTCGCCGATGTTGAGCAGCCCGACACTCGGGCGGTCGTTATGCTCGAGAGCGGACACGAGCATTGCACCCATGACGCCAAACTGGAGGAGGTGCTCCGGCGCGCAATCGACGTTTGCGCCCAGATCCAGGACATAGGTATGCCCCTTCATGGTCGGAAGGATAGTGGCAATGGCGGGGCGGTCGATACCCGGCAGCGTCTTCAGAACGAAGCGGGAGATCGCCATCAGCGCACCGGTGTTGCCGGCGGAGACGGCAGCTTGTGCGCGACCGCTCTTCAGCAGATCGATGGCCACGCGCATGGACGAGTCCTTCTTGCTGCGCAATGCGGACGCGGGCGATTCGTCCATCGACACGACTTCACTCGCGGGGTTGAACCCGAGACGCGGCCCGAACTGGGCGCGCGCACCCGCGATGAGCGGCTCGATGACACTGGCAAGTCCGACCAGAATCACCGATGCGCTCGCGTCATGGCGCAGAAAGCCGAGTGCTGCCGGCACGGTAACCGCAGGGCCGTGGTCTCCGCCCATGCAGTCAATGGCGATGGTTACATCCATCGAGTCGGGAGCTCGTGGGTATGGTGCAGATGATGAAAAGCCGCGGCGTACCGCGGCTTAGCTTGCCTGCTGCCGGTCTACTCGCCCTTGGTTTTGACAACCTTCTTGCCGCGATAGTACCCGCTCGCGCTGATATGGTGGCGCAGATGCACTTCCCCCGTGGTCGGCTCGACGGCTATGGGAGGATTGGTCAGGAAGTCGTGGGCACGATGCATGCCGCGCTTGGACGGGGATTTCTTGTTTTGCTGCACAGCCATGAGTCACTCCTCAGAATCGGTATTCTCTAAACTCGGATCTTCTTCAGTTCCGCCAGGCCCGCGAAGGGCAATGCCCGACCGTTCTTACCTGCGAAATCAGGTGCCTTGCATTCATCGTGCCGTGGCGCAAGCGGTAACGCGAGCATCAGTTCGTCTTCGATCAGCGGCGCCAGATTCAGGGCACGATCGGCGGCAATCGCATCGGCGGAATCGTCGTCCAACCCCTCGTCCGGCCACTCTTTCCCAGACTCGACGAGCAAAAGACGGCTCTTCAGGTGCAGCGGTAGATCGATCGTGCCAAGGCAGCGCTGGCACCGCAACGGCAGGTTGGCTTCGATCGACAGAGACAAGAATTTGTCTCCGCCTTCCTGCGCTTCGCCGGCCACGAAAAACGAAACCGATCCTTCCACTCCGACGAGCTGGTCGGCAAGACGCTCAAAATCGCGCAGCGCGATCGTTCCCGACAGCCGTTGCCACTGACGCGCGAACTCGATGGAGTCGATAACGAAAGTCCGTTCGCTGCTCTGTCGCGGCATAAGCTAAGCATGATATTATTTTTGACTTTCCCTGTCAAAAGAACCACATCCGTCGCCCAAACGGCGGCCCATCCGCAATGGCCGAAATCCGCCGCCTCATACTTGCGTCCTCTTCAGCCTACCGGCGCGAACTGCTCGCGCGCCTGCGCATTCCGTTTGATACGGCACGCCCGGAACTCGACGAGGCAGCATTGCCGGGGGAGCAACCAGAAGAGACGGCTCGGCGCCTTGCCGTGGCGAAAGCGCGAGCCATCGCGATACGTTACCCCAGTGACCTCATCATTGGCAGCGATCAGGTCGCCTGTGCCGGCGATCGAATCTTCGGCAAGCCGGGCACTCACGATGCCGCGATTGCGCAGTTGCACTTCTTGCGGGGGCAGACGGTGGTTTTTCACACGGCGTTGTGCCTGCTCGATGCGTCGAGTGGACGAACACGGGTGCGCAGCATTCCGACCGAAGTACGCTTCCGCATGCTCAGCGACGCAGAAATCTTGCGCTACCTGGAGAGGGAGCAGCCCTACGATTGCGCCGGCAGTGCCAAATCGGAGGGGCTAGGTATTTCCCTGCTGGAGTACATCCGTGGCGATGATCCGAATGCGCTGATCGGCCTGCCGCTGATCGCGCTGTCCGAGATGCTGCGCGCCGAGGGAATCGAACTCCCTTAGCGAAGCACGTCGTGGCAAAAGGAACGCTCTACTTGATCCCTGTTGCGCTGGGGGAAGCTCCCTGGCAGACCATCCTGCCACCGGCGGTGCGCGAGCGTACCTTGAGCCTCGACTATTTCATCGTCGAGGAACCGAAGTCGGCGCGCTTGGCAATCAAGCGCCTCGGCATCGAGCGGCCGCTGCAGGAAATTGACATCCGCGCGCTGCCCCGATCCGACGTCGTGGAGGCGCTGCGGGCGCTGCTCGAACCCGTACTGCACGGCCGCTCGGCCGGCCTGATGTCGGAAGCAGGCTGTCCGGGAGTCGCCGACCCGGGAGCGGCGCTGGTACGAATTGCTCATAGGCGCGGCGTACGTGTCGTACCGTTGGTCGGCCCGTCATCGCTGTTGCTGGCGCTGATGGCTTCGGGCATGAACGGTCAAAGCTTTGCCTTTCATGGCTACCTGCCGGTAAAGGATGACGAGCGCCGCCGACGCATCGAAGAACTGGAACGGGAATCGGCGCGGCGCCGCCGGACGCAGATCTTCATCGAAACGCCGTACCGCAACAAGGCGCTGTTCAGCGCACTGGTGGCGACCTGTCAGCCGGAAACGCTACTGTGCGTCGGGCGCGAATTGACCCTGCCGGGAGAGTTCGTGGCCACACGCAGCATCGCCGAATGGCGCCGCGGTCCGGTGCCGGAGATGCATCGGCGGCCGACCGTTTTTCTTCTTCTCGCCGGCGAGCGATCGTCAGCGCACGCTGAAACTCAGTAACGCGCTCGCTGCGTTTTCGGTCATTCCCGCTCCGAACTGCTTTGCCAAGCGCTCGGCGAGCGTCTGCTTGATGCTGAAGTCGCGGATATCCTCGGCCTTGATGACTTCGCGGGCGACGTATTCCACGCCGCCAAACCCGTCCGCGAGACCCAGTTCGATGCTCTTTGCCCCCGTCCACATCAGGCCGCTGAAAAGCTCCGGCGCCTCCCTCAACCGCGCCCCGCGGCCTTTGCGCACGACGTCGATGAATTGCTGGTGGATGTCGTTGAGCAGCACCTGGGCATGGGCCCTGTGCTTCGTATCCTGGGGCGAGAAGGGATCGAGGAAACCCTTGTTCTCTCCTGCCGTGAGCAGCCTGCGCTCGATGCCGAGCTTGTCCATCGCGCCGGTAAAGCCGAAGCCGTCCATCAGGACGCCGATCGACCCGACGACACTGGCTTTGTCCACGTAGATCTGATCGGCAGCCGCTGCAACATAGTAACCACCCGAGGCACAGACATCCTCAACGACGGCATAGAGCGGCGTCTGCGGATACTTGGTGCGCAGACGCTTGATCTCGTCGAAAATGATGCCCGATTGCACGGGGCTGCCGCCTGGGCTGTTGATCTTGAGTATGACGCCTTGGGTAGCCTTGTTCTCGAAAGCGTTCTGCAGCGCGCTTACGACTCGCTCGGCGCTGGCTTCGCCACGACCGTGGATGACGCCGTTCAGCTCGACCATGGCCGAGTGCCTCTTGCCGTCGGCAAGTTTATCCGCACCGCCCCAATCCACCAGCACGGCCAGTGCGACCCCGATATAAAGGAAGGTGAGCAGTTTGAAAAAAATCCCCCAACGCCGCCGCCGCCGCTGTTCCGCCACCAGCTCGATGGCAAGTTTTTCGAGGACTTTGCGTTCCCAGTTGGGCTCGCCCGATTGCAGTTCCGGCATTTACGTCTGACTCCGCTTGATATAGATCCCGCCATTGCGCTCGACGACTGGCACCGGCGTCAACGCACTACCCCGACACGGTCCGCCGATACACTCCCCGGAGTCGGGGCGATAGACAGCCCCGTGCGTAGCGCAAATCAAGTATACGCCCGAATCGTCGAAGAACTTTCCTGGCATCCAATCCAGTTCCAGGGAAATGTGGGCGCACCGATTGAGCCACGCATACACATTGCCGCGAAAGCGCACGGCGAAGGCCGGCATCGGCACACCATTCCAGTCTACCTCGAAGCGCGCGCCATCGCCGCCTTCCACCAGGTCTGCGGCGGCGCAAATCAGATTTGGCTCGTCAGCCATCGATCGAGTTCTTCAAAGCTGTCGACACAGATGCGCGGCTGCTCCGCCAGCAGACTTTGCCGCGAATGCGCACCAAATGAGACCGCCAAGGCATCGACGCGGGCGTTGCGCGCCATGAGCAGGTCGTGGGTCGTGTCACCTACCATCAGGGTCCTTTCGGCACCGACGCCGAGCTCTGCCATGATTTCTTCCAGCATCGCAGGGTGCGGTTTGGGATGGGTTTCGTCCGCACAGCGAGTGCCGTGGAAGAATTCGCCGAGGCCGCTTGTCGCCAATGCCCGCTCCAGGCCACGCCGGCTCTTGCCGGTGGCGACGCCCAGGAGCAGGCCGTAAGCATGCAACTTCTCGATGAGTTCCGAGGCTCCGGCGAAGAGATTCAGTTGCTCGTCGATGGACAAGAAGTGGTGGCGATAACGCTCGGCGACGCGGAAATATTCCGACGGCGCAAGCTGTGGCAGTGCTGTGCTGAGTGCATCGTGGAGGCCCAGGCCGATGACATGCCGGGCCCGGTGATCGTCCGGCGGCTCGATCCCCAGGTCGCGGCAGGCAGCTTGGATGCAGGCGACGATCGCGCGCGGCGAATCCAGGAGCGTACCGTCCCAGTCGAAGACGATCAGATCATACAGCCGCGACATCGGTGCGCTGCTCGTGTTCGTCGAGCAAACCGAGGAACCGCTGCAAATCCTTTGGCAGCGGCGCCGTCAGCTCTAGCTGCCGGCCGGTTATCGGATGGTGGAGCGAAAGCGTCGATGCATGTAAAAACATGCGCTTAAGTCCAATTTTTTGAAGTGACTTATTAAGTTCGAAATCGCCGTATTTGTCGTCGCCACAAAGCGGAAAGCCAAGATGGGACAGGTGCACACGGATCTGGTGGGTGCGCCCGGTCATCAGCTGCACTTCCAGAAGGCTGAAGTTGTGCCATCGGGAAACTAGGCGCACAACGCTGTGGGCCGCCTGACCATCCGAGCGTACCGCGACGCGTCGCTCGCCCTCGCTGGTAACGTATTTGTGTAACGACAGGCGAACATCTTTGCGCGCCTCGCGCCACGCCCCCCGGACCAGCGCCAAATAGCGCTTCTCGATTCGACCTTCGCGCAGCATCTCATGCATGCCCGCCAATGCCCGCCGGGATTTGGCCACAATCAGCAACCCGGAGGTTTCGCGGTCCAGCCGATGGGCGAGTTCGAGGCCCCGCTCATCCGGGCGCTGCTGGCGCAACTGCTCGATGACACCAAAGCTGACGCCGCTGCCACCATGCACCGCCAGCGCCGCCGGTTTGTTCAGGACCAAAAGGTGCTCGTCCTCGAAGACCACCTCGAATCGCCGGGATGCCGGCGGCGAAAGTGTCTCCTGGGCGGCGACCTGTAGCGGCGGAATGCGTACTTCGTCGCCGGCTTGCAAGCGATAGGTCGGCGCAACGCGCCTGCTGTTTACTCTGACCTCGCCGCTGCGCAAGATGCGGTAGAGATGGCTCTTGGGCACGCCCTTGCAAGTACGGATCAGGAAATTGTCGATGCGCTGGCTCGCCGCTTCCTCGCCGACAACCTGGCGCACAACCCCCGATGTTTTGCTTAACTCCTTCATTTCAAATATACTGCAGCAGGTCTATCGAGCAATGACTGATGCGTACGTGCCGGGCGAAATGGCGGGCAATCGGCGCACGGAAGACGGCCGACCGGAGTGAAGGCTTTCCTTGGCGGGGTCGCGACAGACTGAAAACGGTTAATTTCGCTCACCGGAAGTAGCGATGGTACTTGAACTACGCGCGCAAGGCACTCGCAGAATGCATGGCCCTGAGGACCGAAGCGTTACAGGGCGCGCAGGAGACAAGCCCTCGGATTCGCAAATTAGTTTGTGGTTATCTGCGTGACTTTCATTTTGCCAAACTAATGATGACGCCAAACCGATAAGCAAGTTATAGCGGCGAGCGGTTTGTCCTGCCCGTGACGTGCGCGCGGGAGAACAAATAATGAAACGCATGCTGTTCAATGCGACACAGGCCGAAGAATTGCGTGTCGCGATCGTCGATGGTCAAAAGCTGATAGACCTCGACATTGAGTCGGCCACCAAGGAGCAACGAAAGAGCAACATTTATAAGGCAGTTATCACCCGCATCGAACCCAGCCTGGAAGCCTGCTTCGTCGATTACAGCACGGAGCGTCATGGCTTTTTGCCGTTCAAGGAAGTCTCCCGCTCGTATTTCCGCTCGGATGCCGATCCAGGGCGCGCGCGTATTCAGGACGCGCTCCATGTCGGCCAGGAACTAATCGTCCAGGTGGATAAGGACGAACGGGGCAACAAGGGCGCGGCGCTCACCACCTTCATTAGCCTGGCCGGGCGTTATCTCGTGCTGATGCCCAACAATCCGCGCGGCGGCGGTGTGTCGCGCCGCGTTGAGGGCGATGACCGCGCGGAACTGCGCGAAGTCATGGATAAGCTCGACGTTCCACAGGGAATGAGCCTCATTGCCCGCACCGCCGGCATCGGGCGCACGTTCGAGGAACTGCAGTGGGACCTGAACTACCTGTTGCAGCTGTGGAAGGCCATCGAGAGTGCGGCCAGCACCCAGACCGGGGCCTTCCTGATATATCAGGAGGGTAGTCTCGTCATTCGCGCCATCCGTGACTACTTTCAGCCGGACATCGGCGAAATTCTCATCGACACCGACGATATCTACGAGCAGGCAAAGCAGTTCATGAGCCACGTCATGCCCCAGAACGTAGCGCGGGTGAAACGCTACCGTGACGACGTGCCGCTGTTTTCGCGTTTCCAGATCGAGCATCAGATCGAAACTGCCTTTGCCCGGCAGGTGTCGCTGCCCTCGGGCGGTGCGATCGTCATCGACCACACAGAGGCGCTGGTGGCGATCGACGTCAATTCCGGACGGGCTACCCGCGGCGCGGACATCGAAGATACCGCGCTCAAAACGAACATCGAGGCGTCCGAGGAGATCGCTCGCCAACTGCGCCTGCGCGACCTGGGGGGACTGATCGTCATCGATTTCATCGACATGGAGAACCAGCGCAACCAGCGCGAGGTGGAAAACCGGCTGCGCGAGGCACTGCACTTCGATCGCGCGCGCGTGCAGACGAGCAAGATCTCCCGCTTCGGACTGCTCGAACTATCACGCCAGCGGTTGCGCCCCGCGCTCGCCGAAACCAGCTACATTCCCTGCCCGCGTTGCACCGGCACCGGCCACATCCGCAGCACCGAATCCGCGGCGCTCCACATTCTGCGCATCCTCGAGGAAGAGGCGATGAAGGAAAACACCGGCGCGCTGCATGCGCAGGTCCCAGTGGACGTCGCGACCTTCCTTCTCAATGAAAAGCGCGCCGAGATCCACGCCATCGAGCTGCGCCACAAGGTCAATATCGTTCTTATTCCGAACGTCAATCTCGAAACGCCCGCCCACGAGATCACGCGATTGCGCCACGACCAACTCAATCAGGAGGATCTTTCTCAGCCAAGCTACAAGATGGTGGACGTGCCGCCCGCGGAGGGTTACATGCAACCCAGGGCGCCGGCCGAGATCCGGCCGCAGCGCCAGGAAGCCGCAGTCAAAAGCATTACGCCCGAACAGCCTGCGCCGGTGATCGCGGCCGCGATGTCGGAGATCCCGCCTGCGGCGCCCGCACTTCCTCCGTCCCGCAAGGGGCTGATGGCGAAGATCATGGATTGGTTCCGCGGTGAGCCGCCGACGATACCGACACCTGCCGAACCCCCTGCCCGCCCGGCACAACGGGAAGGTACTCGCGAAGGAACGCGGGAAGCCGGCCGGGAAGGACGACGCGGCGGCCGCGGCCGGCGCGAGGGTCCCGCACGTGGGGAGCGCGCAGAGACAAGACCACAGCAGCAAAGACCGGAGCAACCCGAGTCGGGCGCGAGGGAGCCGCGCCGGGGACGTCAGGAACGCACTGAACAGAAGTCACCCGGCCCGCAGCGCGCGCCCGTGACGCAAGGTCAGAAAGAAGCCCCGGCCAAGACCGAAGCGGTTGCCCCAGGCGCCCTGGAAGCACCGGCTACAGAGCACGCCGGAGGAGTCGCGGAACAGACTGGAAACGGACAGCGTGGCCGCAGGGGCCGCCGAGGCGGTCGCCGAGGCCAGGGCGAGCGTCGCGGCGAAGAATCAGCGGTGGCCACCGCAGTGCCCGCTACAGTCCATGCCGCAGTGGAGCCGGAAGCACCTGCCGCCGCCACTGCCGCACCAGCCGTCGCCGGCCAGGAGCCAGCAGCCGAGCACGTCGCCGTTCCGGAGCCGGCCGCGCTGGTGACCGCCTTCGGCGCGGTAGCCGTCGAACCCGTCGCGGAGGCGCTTCCGCCTTTTGTCGCCGCTCGGGAATCCGCGCCTGAACCAGTAGCAGTGGGGTTTCCCGCCGAGAGCGTACTCGAAAAAGCGCTGCCGCCGGCCATCGTGCAACACGCTCCCCAGGAATCGCCCACCGAAGTGGCGCTGCAGACTGCGAGCGAGGTCACGCCCGAACCGGTTGTGCCGGACGTGACGACGCCCGCGGAGGAAGAGCCGGCCGGTCAGACCGATCTCGCGTCCAGCCTGAAAAGCGCGGGGCTGGTCATGATCGAAACGGACCTGAGCAGGGTGCCGCTACAACAGCCCGACGTCGCCGTGCCCGCCGAGCCCCTTCCCAAGCGCAGACCACGCGCGGTCGCGCCTGTTGCGAGCGAGCCTCTAGTTCAGATCGAGACCAGAAAGTAATCAGCTAGCGCTTCACCGGCCGCGCAGGGCAGTTAACAGCCCGCGCGCGGCCCGCTCGATCAGCGCGGTAACGTTCTCGAAATCCTCGGTGCTTCCGTCATAGGGATCAGGCACTTCTTCCTGGGCTGTGCCCCCGGCATAGCGCAGGAACAGTCCCAATTTGCAGCGGTGATGCTCCGGACAGATGTCATGGAGGAATGCAAGATTCTGGCGGTCCATCGCCAAGATCAGATCGAAGCGCTGGAAGTCCGCCAATTCGATCTGCCGAGCCCGCCGGGCGCTGATATCGACACCGCGCTGCGCTGCTGCCCAGCGAGCACGGGAATCGGGCGGGCGCCCCACCTGGTAGTGGTGTGTGCCTGCAGAATCGACTTCAACAAAGTCACGTAACTCACTGTTAATTATGTATGATCGCGCCAACCCCTCTGCAATTGGGGAGCGGCAGATGTTGCCCATACAGACGAACAGAACACGCGTCATTCGCCTTGTTCCCGAAGCGACTCGTGATGTGCATCGCCAAAGATATCCTTGCGCAGGCGAAACAGCTCGTCCCGGGCAGCCGCGGCGCGCTCGAACTCAAGGTTCTTCGCAAATCCGATCATCTCTTTCTCAAGCCGCTTGATTTCCTTACCCAAGTCCTTCTCGCCCAACGCCTGATAGCGAGCCACTTGCTGCGCGGCACGCATTGCCCCCTGGGCGTTCTCACTGTCATAAACGCCGTCGATGATATCCTTGATGCGCTTGGTTACCGTTTTGGGTGTGATCCCCTGCTTTTCATTGTAGGTCGCCTGCTTGGCGCGGCGACGCTCGGTCTCAGCGATGGCGCCGCGCATCGAGTCGGTAAGCGTGTCGGCGTAGAGTATTGCCGTGCCGTGAATGTGACGGGCGGCCCGGCCGATGGTCTGGATGAGGGAGCGCGTCGAACGCAAAAATCCTTCCTTGTCCGCATCGAGCACCGCAACCAAGGAAACTTCCGGTATATCTAGCCCCTCGCGCAGAAGGTTGATGCCCACCAGCACATCGAATACTCCGAGGCGCAGATCGCGGATAATCTCCACCCGCTCGACTGTGTCGATGTCCGAGTGTAGGTAGCGCACCTTCACGCCATGTTCGGCGAGGTAGTCGGTAAGATCTTCGGCCAGGCGCTTGGTGAGCGTGGTCACCAGCACGCGCTCGCTGCGCTGCACGCGAAGCTTGATCTCACCCAAAAGATCGTCCACCTGGGTGGAAGCCGGGCGCACGTCGAGCGCCGGGTCCACCAATCCGGTCGGGCGCACTACTTGCTCGACCACCTGCGACTGGTGTTGTCGCTCGTAGTCGGCCGGCGTCGCGGATACGAAGATCGTCTGCGGCATCAGCCGCTCGAACTCGTCGAAGCGCAGCGGCCGGTTGTCTAAGGCCGAAGGCAGTCGGAAACCGTAATCGACGAGATTTTGCTTGCGCGAGCGGTCGCCCCGATACATGCCGCCGAGCTGCGGTATGGTGACGTGGCTCTCATCCACGAACAGAATCGCACCAGGTGGCAGGTAGTCGATGAGCGTGGGCGGTGGCTCGCCTTCCTTCCTCCCTGAAAGGTGACGCGAGTAGTTTTCGATGCCCTTGCAGAAACCCAGCTCGTTCAGCATCTCGAGATCGAAGCGCGTGCGTTGCTCGATGCGCTGGGCTTCGAGGAGTTTGTGCTGGGAAACAAACCAGGCGGCGCGCTCCCGCAGTTCCTCTTTGATCGCCTCGATGGCGCGCAGCGTCGTCGAGCGCGGCGTCACGTAGTGACTCGATGGGTAGACAGTAAACCGCGCCAGCCGCTGCTTGACCTGACCGGTCAGCGGATCGAACAGGGTCAGGGCGTCGATCTGATCATCGAAAAGAGATATCCGCACGGCCACTTCGGCGTGCTCGGCAGGGAACACGTCGATGGTATCGCCGCGAACCCGAAACGTGCCGCGCTTGAAATCCATGTCGTTGCGTGCGTACTGCATCTCGACCAAGCGGCTGATGACATCGCGCTGCGCGCGGCTCTCGCCCTCGCGCAAATGGAGGATCATACTGTGGTAGTCGACGGGATCACCGATGCCGTAGATGCAGGACACGGTAGCGACGATCACGCAATCGCGCCGTTCCAGGAGCGACTTCGTCGCTGACAGGCGCATCTGCTCGATGTGCTCGTTGATGCTCGAATCCTTCTCGATATAGAGATCGCGTGACGGGACGTACGCTTCCGGCTGGTAGTAGTCGTAGTAGGAGACGAAATACTCAATGGCATTCTCGGGAAGAAACTCGCGGAACTCCGCGTACAGCTGCGCCGCCAGGGTCTTGTTTGGTGCGAGAACCAACGCGGGACGCCCGAGGCACGCGATCACGTTGGCCATAGTGTAGGTCTTGCCCGAGCCGGTAACGCCAAGCAACGTCTGGTACATCAATCCATCGTGGATGCCCTCGACGAGTTGCCGTATCGCTTCAGGCTGGTCGCCTGCGGGAGGAAAGGGCTGATGAAGCCTGTACGGGCTATTGGGGAAGTCAATGATCACGTCTACAATTGCCACGCTGGCGCCCGCGCGTCGGCGCAAACTGTAGATTCTAGCCCCTCTTCCGGAGCAAAGACATGACACTCTCGAATCGCGTTCAAGCGATCAAACCATCCCCCACTCTCGCCGTCACCGCACGCGCAGCAAGACTCAAGGCCGAAGGCAAGGACATCGTCGGGCTTGGCGCCGGAGAGCCGGATTTCGACACACCCCAGCACATCAAAGCCGCTGCCATCGAGGCTATCAACAACGGCTTCACCAAATACACGCCCGTGGGGGGCACGCCCGGGTTGAAGAACGCCATCATTGCCAAGTTCAAGCGCGATCAAAGCCTCGATTACACGGCCAAGCAAATTCTCGTGTCATGCGGAGGCAAGCAGAGCTTCTTCAATCTCTGCCTAGCCGTGATTAACTCCGGAGACGAGGTAATCATCCCGGCGCCATATTGGGTTTCCTATCCGGATATTGTTCTAATCGCCGAGGGCAAACCTGTGATCGTGCCAGCGGGAATTGAGCAAGGCTTCCGGATGTCGGCGGCCCAGCTTGACGCAGCGATCACGCCACGGACGAAGATGCTGGTGATTAACAGTCCGAGCAATCCGACGGGAGCTGTCTACTCGATGGAGGAGCTTGCGGCGCTCGGTGCTGTCCTGCGTCGCCATCCGAACGTGCTGATCGCGACGGACGACATGTACGAGCACGTCAATCTTTCAGGGTCGAAGTTCGTCAACATCCTGGATGCCTGTCCCGACCTGAAGGATCGGACCATGGTGCTAAATGGTGTGTCGAAAGCCTACTCGATGACGGGCTGGCGCATAGGTTACGCGGCCGGCCCGGAGCCGATCATCACCGCCATGGAGAACGTGCAGTCGCAATCCACTTCGAATCCGACCTCTATCTCGCAAGTGGCAGCAGAAGCGGCACTCAATGGCGACCAGAGCTGCATAGAACCGATGGTCAAGGCATTTCGCGAGCGGCATGCCTTTGTCGTCAAACGCTTCAATGAGATCCCTGGTATCAAATGCATTGAGGCGGGCGGTGCGTTCTACGCTTTTCCCGACGCGCGCGAGGCTATCACCAGCCTAACCAAGCGGGGCGTGCTCAAGGAGGCCAACGATATCGCTTTCTCGGAGTACCTGCTGGAGGTGGCTGGAGTTGCCGTCGTGCCAGGCTCGGCCTTTGGCGCGGAAGGCTATTTCCGGATTTCGTTCGCAACGTCGATGCAGAATCTGCAGACCGCATTGGAACGGATCCAGCGGGCCTTGAGCTGAATCACTCGCTGCGCAACACAACGATTGGGCGATGCATTCCGCTGCCCGCGCAAGAAATCAATGCCAGGCCAACAAAGCGACAGCGAGCACTCCCGCCAGGGCGAGGAAAAGCCAGCCAAGACGAACGCCCCGTGCTGTCGGTTGCGCTGCATCCATTTTAGATGTGCGGCGCTTATTGCGCGAGTGCCCGTAGGATGAAACGGATGCTGGCTCCGCAGTCGGCTGCCATGCGGCCGACGAAGGGTTGTCCGTCGACGAGGTTACAGCCAGCGGCGCCGACGAATCCATGTGCCGTACATTGCGCTCCTGCAATTCGTCCGGCGCCGTAATGGAGATTTCTTCGACATCCAGTGTCGCGTCGCCGGCCCACCAGCGCGGTGGTTGCGCGGTAGCCCCGGCGGCAACGAGCGTCGGTCTGCTCGCGGGGGCTGGCTCCGGCCGTCCTAAAGCGATTGGCGTGTCATCATTGGCGGCGATACGCTGGGAAGCCGAATCGCGCGGCAGGACTACTGCGCTCTGCCCCTCCACGGATGCAGTTTGGGCGCAGCGCAGTCGCGCTGCCAGCGATTCCGCCGCCGTGCGGCCGTCCTTGAATCCCATCACCTTTCGCATGCTGGTTTGGGCAAGCCCGATCGACTGCTCGAATGCGCAATGTTCGAGACTTGCCGCACCTGATATCTCTTTGCCTGACATTGCTCTTGATCCCATACACGTCTATCGCGGCGAGCACTCCCCATCCGGTCAGCAATGACCGCGCGAACCAGGAGCGCGGCGTCGCCCGCACGCAGACTCAGGCTTGACGCGCCGCGGTTAAGTGTCTACCATTCGCGCCTCGGCAAATCCCCGATAGCTCAGTCGGTAGAGCGACGGACTGTTAATCCGCAGGTCCCTGGTTCGAGCCCAGGTCGGGGAGCCAAAAGACCACCACACCGCCGCAACAATCCCACTCCTACCCAGCGCGACAAACGGCGCTGCATCGCCGCTGTACTGCCCGAATGTCATTATCGCGGCAAACCGCCTAGCGTCTCGACACTGGTAAGTCTGGGAAAAGTATATTGATCGGACTATTCCCCTAGCGTTAAATTGCACACGCTTAGTCCGTTCGGACAGGGTCAGCCGGCGACAACCGTCGCAGCATGACGTGCGCTCGGCACGGTTGGTAGGGGCACGCGAGGATATCGTGCCCGACGGGGCACCGGCAAGTCGATCTCCGGCAAGCTGCGGAGTAATCCAACGAGCCTGGCAGGCGCTCGCGTTGCGGACGATTTCGCGTTGGTTGACCTCGGGCGGTGGCTTCCGCCGCCCCGGTAACGGCTCACTTGGCCGCGATTACCCCGCAGGCCATCCGCGCGCCGGAGTTTCCGGTCGGTTGCGTCTTGAAGTCGTCGGGGCTGATATGCACGATGACGCTTCTGCCGAGGATGCTATTGGCTCCCTCGCGAATGCTGATCGATGGGAGCTCGGTCGTCAGCGTCGCATTGCCATTGCTGTCGGCCTCCAGCATGGGCATGTCTCCGGCATGGTGCTCGCCCTGATGGGGGTGGCCGTGGGGTTTGCCGCCAGGGTTAAAATGACCGCCGGCGCTCATCGCGTCGGGCGCGCTGCAGTCGCCTTTTTCGTGGATGTGGAAACCATGGCTGCCGGGCGTAAGTCCGCCAACCTTGGCAACCACTTGGACCTTGTCTCCGGCCTGCTTGAACATGACACTGCCGCGCACATCAAAGCCGCGCGTCGGCTGAAGTATTGCTTCCGCTGACGGATCGGACAGCGCAGTCGTGGCGCAACCGGCAAGCAGCAGTCCGATCATCCCGGCAACTCTTGGGTTCTTGTTCATGATTGTGCTCCTCGAAGCGTGAATGGCATCTGCTCTACTTCTTCGGTGTCGCCGCCACGGGTACGGCAGCCGGCGGTGGCGCCGGACCGGATGCGGCGACGGACGTCGGCGTAATGCTAACGCCCTTTGCCTTCATGTCTTTGATGTAACGCTCTGCGACGCGATCCTGCGCTCTGGCCAGAGCTTCGGCATCCTTCTTCGCAGCTTCCGCGGCCCTCGTTTTCGCCTCGTCCGCCTTGACTTTCTGTTCATCGGTCGGTGCGGGCAGTTTCGCATGGACGGCGGCGACAGATAGGCCAACGACCGCCGTTATCGCAGCCAGCAGGGCCAAAACTCTCATCTCGATCCTCCCTTCGTCGGTCACGAACCGTGCATCACGCGAGCCGGCTGCTCGTCCGGCGTTCCGGAACCGATCGGAACCACCTCGTTCTTATGCTCCTCGTACCACAACTCGTGATGCTCCCTAATCCAGGTCTCATCCACATGACCGTAGCGCATTGACTCATAGGCCCCCTGCATGCCGATCGTTCCAATATAGATATGACCCAGCGACAAAGCAATGACGACTAGCGCACCGACGACGTGGATGATGTTGGCAATCTGCATTATCCCCCGTCCCTGCTCGAAGTTCGGAAAATCCAGCACCAGCCCGCTGCCGCTTACGCTTAGCCCGAGGAAGAACACTCCGAACCAGAACCATGTCTTCTCGCCGAAGTTGAAGCGATGGGACGGCACGTGATCGCCCGTAAACAAACCGCCAGCCTTCCTGATCCAGAGCGCGTCGCAGGATTGCCAGACGTTGTCTTTGACAAACAGGAAAAACATCGAAACCAGAAACACCAAGAATAGCGGCCCGATGAAATTGTGTAGACTCTTGGACAGCACCGCAAGCCAGGAATACGCTTCATGGCCTAACAACGGCAGTACCACATGTTTGCCGAAAAGCGTCATGAGCCCTGTCAGCGCCAGAATGCAAAAGGTGATGGCGACGCCCCAATGTATCACCCGCTCGCCCGCATTGAACCGCTGGATGTGTCGCCCGGATGGCGACTCCCTCAGCCGAATCTCCCCACGCAGTTTGTAGAAGATGCCGATCGTCAGCGCCACCAGGCATAGCATGATGCCGCCATAAAGCGTGATCGGCCCGTTGCGCAGAGCGCGCCACGTCTCCCCGCCGGATTGAATCAGAACTCCGGTTTCCACACCTTTGACGGTGGTGAATTGCGCCTCGCCCGAGCGCGCTTCGCGCCAAACCGGCGCATTGTTAAGCGGCTGGTCTACCTGCTGCTGCGCTTGGGATGCTCCGTAGTCGGCCGCAGCGGCAGTGTGCACCGCCCCAGCCGCACACATGAGCGAAAGTGCAACCGCTGCCAGTATGCGTCTCCTCATATTTCCTCCATACTCGATGCGCAGCACCTCGGCTGCGCGCAGGGACTAGAAGGGCGGCTCGATGCCCTACGGGACGGGGGTAAGCGCGTGCCACCGTCGCTGTCGCATGTCGGGAGTGGCTCCGCGTTCGCGCTGACCGCGTCTCTGCATTGTCAGCCGGGAAATCGCCGATACTCGTTCTGGTTCTGGTTGCGCGCCTTGATCGACCCTTCCCACTTTGCCTTGTCGCCGCCGAATTCGGGGCTGTCCCAAGGCTTCGCGTCGGGCTTGCCCTGATACTTCCCTTGCTTGTAGAGCACCACCTGCTCCTTTTCGCCGCAGCCCGCCAGGCTCAGCGCGAAGCCGAGCGCCACGAGCAGGGCGCCCAATCGTCGCGCCGTCATGATTGACCTCCAGTGGGCGCTGGCTGCGGTGCCTGCTTCTGCTCAGGTTTGCCATAGGCGGTTGACCAGCCCCAAATCTCCGCGCCCTTGCCGCGCTTGAGGACGCGCTCACGGAAGATGTCGGCAATGACGTCCGCGTCGCCGCCGAGCAGGGCTTTGGTCGAGCACATTTCGGCACAAGCCGGCAGCTTGCCCTCGGCAAGCCGGTTGGCGCCGTACTTGCGGTACTCCTCCGCGGAACCGTTGGGTTCCGGGCCACCAGCGCAGAACGTGCACTTGTCCATCTTGCCACGCAGGCCGAAGGCGCCCGATTGTGGGAACTGCGGTGCACCGAACGGGCAGGCATAAAAGCAATAGCCGCAGCCAATGCACAGGTCCTTGTCGTGCAGAACAACGCCTTCATCGGTGCGGTAGAAGCAATCCACTGGGCATACCGCCATGCATGGTGCGTCGGAGCAATGCATGCACGCCACCGAAATCGAGCGCTCGCCCTGCACACCGTCATTGATGGTGACCACCCGCCGGCGGTTCACGCCCCACGGCACCTCGTGCTCGTTCTTGCACGCAGTGACACAGCCATTGCATTCGATGCAGCGCTCGGCGTCGCAGAGAAATTTCATCCGTGCCATTTTCCGTCTCCTCCGTCAGGCCTTGACCACTTGACAAACCGTGGTCTTGGTCTCCTGCATCATGGTCACCGAATCGTAGCCGTAGGTAGTGGCGGTATTCACCGCCTCGCCGCGCGTGATCGGATGCGCCCCCTCCGGGTAGTACTCCAGCATGTCCTTGCCCATCCACCAGCCGGAGAAGTGGAACGGCACGAATACCGTGTCCGGGCCGACGCGCTCGGTGACCTGGGCGCGTACCTTGATCTGCGCGCCGGTAGGCGTCTTCACCCAGACGTAGTCGTTGTTGCGGATGCCACGGTCATTGGCTGCCTTCGGGTTGATCTCGACGAAGTTCTCCTGCTGCAGTTCCGCCAGCCACGGATTGGAGCGCGTCTCCTCGCCGCCGCCTTCGTACTCGACGAGACGCCCGGAAGTGAGGACCAGTGGAAACTCCTTGCCCACGTCCTTGTACTTCTGCTGCACCGACTTGTACAAGGTCGGCAGACGCCAGAAGGCTTTCTTGTCGTCGTGAGTAGGATACTTCTCGACCAGGTCGGCGCGCGTGCTGTAGAGCGGCTCGCGATGCTGCGGGATCGGGTCGGGGAAGTTCCACACCACGGCCCGCGCCTTGGCATTGCCGAAGGGGTGGCAGCCGTGATTCTTCATGGCGACACGGATGATGCCGCCGGAGGGATCGGTCTTCCAGTTCTTTCCTTCGGCCTTGGCCTTCTCGTCCGGGGTCAACTCCTCCCACCAGCCGAGTTTCTTGAGCAGCACGTGGTCGAACTCCGGATAGCCGGTGGTGAGGTCGGCCCCTTTCGAATGGGAACCGTCCTCGGCCAGCAGGTTGACGCCGTCGCGCTCGACGCCGAAGTTCGCCCGGAAGTTGCCGCCGCCGTCCATGACATGCTTGGAGGTGTCGTAGAGATTCGGCGTGCCGGGATGCTTCATCTCCGGCGTGCCGTAGCACGGCCAGGGCAGGCCGAAATACTCGCCGTCGCACGGCCCGCCATTGGCCCGCAGCGTCTTCGGGTTGAAAGTGTGCATGTTTTTCATGTGCAGCTTGAGCCGCTCGGGCGACTGGCCGGTGTAACCGATGGTCCACACGCCGCGATTGATCTCGCGCAGGATGTCCTCCGGCACCGGCTCGTTGTTCACCACCTTGATGTTCTTGCAGAACTCCTTCTCGAAGCCGAACTTCTGCGCCAGCAGGTACATGATGGTGTGATCGGGCTTGGACTCAAACAGCGGCTCGATCACCTTCTCGCGCCACTGGATCGAGCGGTTCGACGCCGTGCATGAACCGGACGTTTCGAACTGCGTCGCCGCGGGCAGCAAATACACGCCGTCCTTGCGCACCATCGCCGCCATGGCGGCGGTGGCCGACGGGTACGGATCGATCACCACGAGCAGATCGAGCGCCTTCATGGCGTCGACCATCTCCTTGCCGCGAGTCTGGGAGTTGGGCGCATGGCCCCAGAAGATGACCGCCTTGAGATTTGGATCCTGATCGATGAGCTCGTTCTTCTCCAGCACGCCGTCGATCCAGCGCGACACCGTGATGCCGGGCTTCTCCATCATCGCCTGCGAGGCAAAGCGCCCCTTCAGCCACTCGTAATCGACGCCCCAGACGCCCGACCAGTATTTCCACGAGCCGGTCGGTATGCCGTAGTAGCCGGGCAGCGAATCCGGATTCGGACCGACATCGGTCGCGCCTTGCACGTTGTCGTGGCCCCGATAGATGTTGGCGCCGCCACCCGATACGCCGATGTTGCCCAGCGCCAATTGCAGGATGCACGAAGCGCGCACGAAGGCATTGCCGGCCGAATGCTGCGTTTGGCCCATGCACCAGACGATGGTGCTGGGTCGATTCTTGGCCATTGTCTCGGCGACCCTGAGCATCTCGGCTTCGGGCACGCCGCACACCTCCTGAACCTTGTCCGGCGTCCACTTCGCCATTACGTCTTCTCTCACCTTCTCCATGCCATACACGCGATCGTGGATGTACTGCTTGTCCTCCCAGCCGTTCTTGAATACGTGGTAGAGAACGCCAAAAAGGAAGGCGATATCGGTGCCGGAGCGCAGGCGCACGTACTGGTCCGCCTTGGCCGCTGTGCGGGTGAAGCGCGGATCGACGACGATCATCTTCGCCCCGTTCTCCTTGGCGTGCAGGGTGTGCAGCATCGACACGGGATGCGCTTCCGCCGCATTGCTGCCGATGAACAGCATCGCCTTGGCGTTCTGCATGTCGTTGTAGGAGTTCGTCATGGCACCGTAGCCCCAGGTGTTTGCCACGCCAGCGACGGTCGTCGAATGGCAGATGCGCGCCTGATGGTCACAGTTGTTCGTACCCCACATGGAGACGAACTTGCGCAGCATGTAGGCCTGCTCGTTGCTGTGCTTGGAGGATCCGATCCAATAGACAGCGTCCGGACCGTGGGCCTTGCGCAGATCCAGGAGCTTGGCGCTGACGTCGCTTAGCGCCTGATCCCAGGAAATCCGCTGGTACTTGCCGTTGACCAGCTTCATCGGATACTTCAGCCGATGCGAGTGTTCGTGCATACCGTGCTCGCGCACCGAGGCTCCCTTGGCGCAGTGGGCGCCGAGGTTGATGGGCGAATCGAAGACCGGCTCCTGGCCCACCCAGACGCCATTCTTGACCTCGGCGTCGATGGCACAGCCGACCGAACAGTGGGTGCAGACCGTACGCCGGATCTCCACCTTGGTCTCTGCACTCTTGCCCTCGGGGGCCGCCTGCGCCTTGTCGATCATGGCGAAGGGCAGCTGGGACGCGAAGGCGCCCACGCCCGCACCCAGACCGGAGCGTTTCAGGAAGGTACGTCGATCCATCGTCCGGGGCGTCGTACCGCCGAGACTGCGACTCAAATGGGCCTGGGACGCGGAGCGAGATGCGCCGGATTTTCTCGTCAACATTTGGCCTCCTCTTTTGTCAGATGCGCGTCGTGCGATAGTAATTGACGACATGTTCGGTCAGCCGGTCGCCCCCCTGGGCTGCCGCTTCCTTCCCGCCGTGTTCGGCCCGCCGCCGGGCATCGAGCACCGCTCTGGCGCCGAGCACACTCGCCGCGGCGCCGGCGCTGCCGAGTCCGACGCCGAGCAGAAAGTTGCGACGCTTGAGATTCGTCGAGTCGCTCATGGTCTCCTCCTGTAATGGTGTGACTGCCTGCTTGTTACGAAATCTCCATCCGCAACGACGCGCGTTCCAGGTCCAGAAACGCGCGCGTGAAACAGGATACGCTGCGATAAAAGCTGCCCGGCGCACGCGCTTCGATGGCATCGCACAGCGCCGCATACCAGGGTTCGATGAATGCCGAGAAAAATCGCGCCTGCGCGCGCTGCCTGTCTGCCTCCGGGCGCGCGCCGTCGACGATAAGATGACGCATGACATCGGCAAGCGCCGCCACGTGGTCCTCCGGTTCACCGGCCCGCGCAGAGCGGGCAAGTCCGAGCCCCGCTAGGGTCTCACGCAGAGCCGCCAGCGGATGCGGACGGCGCGCGGCGCCATCCATGTACGTCAAGGCATAGGGACTGACGCACGACTGGCCGACGCCGACGAACAGCGCGTCATATTCCTCGCGCAGCACGACGGCGTCACAGGCCGAAGCAGCACGACGCAGCGCGCTCCACGCCGGCGACAACAGCCCGTCCGCGCCCTCTTCCTCAAGGTCGCCGGCACTGGCAAGCGAATGCAGCAGGGCCGCGTCTGGCGGCGCATAAAACAGCTGCGCCACTAACGCATACACATCCGCCCGGGCGAGATCCTCCTCGGCGATGGCATCGGGCGCTTGGATGCGTTCGGCCGCAGCGTTCATGCCCTTGTTATAGGTCGAGAATCTTTACTTCGCTGGGGTTTTCCATCGTGGCGGCGACGCGGCAGTCGGCGCACATCTGCAGCTTGGTGAGCCCACGAGCACCCGAGAACATCGCATGAGCCGACAGCTTGCCCATCATCGTGTCCACCATTCGGCGCGTGCCAAAGGGTTTCCCACAGCGTATGCAGTGAAAAGGCTCGGCCTCGTTCAGCGTCCGCTCGCGGCGCGCCTCGGGCGTGAGCAGCAGGCGCGGCAGAAGCGAGATCGCATCCTCGGGACAGGTCTTCACGCACAGTCCGCATTGGAGGCAATTGCGTTCGACGAACTTCAGCCTCGGCAAATCGGGCGAATCCACGAGGGCGCTGGCCGGGCAAGCGCCGACACAGGACATGCACAGCGTGCACCGTTGCCGGTCCAACTCCACAGTGCCATAGGCGGCACCAGCGGGCAGCGGAATCACTTCCCGGCGCACCGGCGCCTGGGCGGCAAGGTGATCGAAGATGAACTCCAACGTGCGTCGCTTGTCCTCGGCGAGCTTGAAGCCGGCGGTGTCGGCGACCGACGGGCAAGGCTGAATCGCCCAGAGCGCCTGGGCCAAGGCCGTCCGGTCGTGAGCCTCGATCAGAGAAAAATGCCGTCCGGTGAAGCCAAGGGCAGTCAGGATCGCGTCGCCAACTTCCATTTCTCGCCGGATTGCATCGAGATAGGCTTCGGGTTCATCCGGTTGGGACAAAATGACGCACGCGCTCGCACCAAACGCCACGCAGCCCATCAGCAGATCCAACCCGACGGCGGCAATACTGAAAACGGGAAAGGGAATCACATTGGCGGGCAATCCGGGGCCGTGCCGCCCAAGCCGCAACAGCAGATCGGCACCCCTCTCTTCGTCGTGCAAGACAATGACGGCGTCCTGGCCACCGGCGGCACGGTAGCCGTTGAGCGCCACCCTGATCCGGGCGCCCAAGTCCGTCACCGTCGGATAGGCATAACGCAAAGCGCCAGACGGGCACACCGTGGCACAGCCGCCGCATCCCTGGCAGACACGGGCATCCACCTGGATCGTGTCCCCGACGCCGGTAATCGCACCGGTCGAGCACACGTCTGCGCAGCGGTTGCAGCCGACGATTTGATTGCGAGCGTGGGCGCACAAAGTGGCCCTGTAGCCAACGTAGGCGGGCTTCTCGAACTCGCCGACGAGACTCAACAGCTTGCGCGCAGCCTGGGCCTGCTCCAAGGGGTCCGACCCGGGCGCGAGGTAGCCTTGGGGAGGATGGGGTAGCCGGATGATTGGCTGCCGTGACAGATCGAGTACCAGATCGAAGCACTCCCCGCGGGTCGGGCTTGCGCGCTCGAAATCGATGGCGCCGATCGCGCCACATGCGGCGACGCAACGGCGGTGAGCGCTGCACTTGTCCAGGTCGATCTGATAATCGAAGTCGATTGCCTTCTCGGGACAGGCTTTGATGCAAGCGTTGCAGCGCGTGCAGCGATCGAGGTCGATGGGATTTGATTGTTCCCAAGTTACATTAAATTCTCCAAGCACTCCACTGATATTTATATTTTTTCCTGCAAAGGTCTGATATTCTCGGCGAACGGGGAGTTCGCCGTTCGCGGTGCTGGTGAGCAGGACACTCACCGCCAGGTCGTCCCGGAGTTGATCGGCCCAATACGTAGCGGCTTCCAGCGGCCCGACGATCAACGTCGATCCGCCGCAGGTCAGAGAAACCGCGGCAACAGGTTCCGGCTCAGGCAGGGTCGCGGCTTCGAGCAAGGCCGCCATCTTTGGCATCGCCGTGCGGGCGTCGGCGCTCCATCCTGCCATCTCGCGCAGGTTGACGAACCTCAGGCGCCCGACAGCGCCTTTCTGTTCGGCAAGTTCTCGAAACAGTGGCGCTTCCTGGGTGCAGGCGACGACGACGTCGTGGCCCGCGTCCAGGGCGGCGAGGAACTCTGTGTGATCATGGCGGCACAGTGCGTGGCGGACCGTTACGGTTTCGTCGCAGCCCAGCAGTTTGCCGAGCGTGCGCGCATCGATGCTCACGCTGCCGTTACAACTGCACAGTTTCAGGGTTTTGTGGGTAGAAGGCATCGAACTGACGTGATCGAATCCGTTCAATCTTGCAGATTGCGTGCCAGAGAACCCCCGAAATCTATTAACAGATGTTACTGATTACCCAAACCTCGCTTCCGTTCTTGAATGCTCTCGGCTTTGCGCACAGGCTCTGGCGGCAAGGATGCCTGTACTGCGTACGAACCGGATGCCGGAGTGCCGGTTTTGGACACCAATGGCGGCACCGGTTCGGCGAGGGTGGGCTCGCCGCCCTCCGCTTGGCGGCTCGCCGCGTCGTCTCGAAACAGAAGATCCCGGGCGTGGGCGAGTTGTCTCAACATGTCGTCGTCGATGGGCTCGAACTTGCCGTAGTCGTCGATATAGACGTCCAGCCCGTCCATCTGATTGAAGTGTGGGGACTGAAACAGTCTCTTCAACGCTGCGCGCTTGACCGACTCTTCCACTTTGGCGCGCAGAAAGGGCGTGAAATCCGAGGAGAAGTCGAGCTTCTGCACGTCATCCAGATCCGGGAGCGGGGTTTCGGACTCGGCCGCCGGCGGGATCTCGGGCAGCGCAGCCGGCGCCGGTTCGACATCGCGCTTGAGCCGCGACCAGCGCTGCAGAAAACGCTCTTTGTCGTCCCGGACCGTCACCGCTGCCCCTTCCAGTCCTGGCGGCTGCCAAGGGAGGCGGACCTCCGCCCTTGCTTGCGCTCGGGGAGACGGTAATGGCGCGCAGCGTACTCGGCCACCCATTGCCGGATCTCCGGTGGCATCGGCACACCGTCCACCTGCTCGCCGGCATCCATCATGCGCGCCGCCTCACCATAGCTCACAGTGAGCAGCGCCGGGCATGGCAGGCCGCCCTCGGCGACACTGTCTCCTCGCCATGTAACAAACACCCGAGGCTCTGGGGCGTCCACGTTGGCGAGGTAGTTCTCCGCCTCGTCGGCGTACAGTCGCAAGGGCAAGGCCGGGAACAGCCACTGAGCGCAGCCGGCGTCGGCAACGATCTGGCGCGGTTGCGTCGTGTCGGCGACCGGGGGCACAACACCGAGAGCCTCCCATTGGAAGTCGGCCCACTTGTTCACGAGCATCTTCCGCTCCATAATCACCGACAGGAAGATTTCCCGATCCATCGTCCTTGGCCATCCCCGTCGCAACTGCAGAATCCCGCCTGGAACACGGCTTGCTAGGAATTCACCGTTCTTTGATACTAACCAAGTCTCCAGCCGAAGGCAAAGACTAAGACCATGTCCGGAAAAACAATACCTCTCTCCGACCAACGCACGACCGTGCGCGTGCCGCGGATAGCGGCGTCCCCAACCACACCTGTGGGCCGCTTGAGCGACAGCCTCGGCCGCAATATGCGCGACTTGCGCATTTCTGTGACAGACCGATGCAATTTCCGTTGCGTCTATTGCATGCCCAAGAGCGTGTTCGGCCACGACTATGAATTCCTGTCGCGCAAGCAGTTGCTCAGCTTCGAGGAGATTGCCCGCATCGCGCGACTGTTCGTCGCCCATGGCGTGCGCAAGATCCGTCTCACTGGTGGCGAGCCCCTGCTACGCCGGCACATCGAGAATCTGGTGGAATTGCTGGCGCGGCTGGATGTCGAATTGACTCTGACAACCAACGGCGCCCTGCTGCCTCAGAAAGCGCGTGCGCTCAAAGATGCCGGGCTGAACCGGGTGACAGTAAGCCTGGATTCGCTCGACGACACGGTATTCAAGGCAATGAACGACGTGGACTTTCCCGTCGCCAAGGTGCTGAACGGCATAGATGCCGCCGATGCCGCCGGCCTCGGGCCGATCAAGATCAACGCCGTCATCAAGCGCAGCATGAACGGGGATGCGGTCCTCCCCTTGGCGCGCCATTTCCGTGGCACGGGACGGATCATGCGTTTTATCGAATACATGGACGTCGGCGTCACCAACGGCTGGAAGATGGACGAAGTCGTGCCCTCCGCCGAGGTAGTCCGCATGATCGATGCCGAAATGCCGCTGGAACCCATCGACCCGAACTACTCCGGCGAGGTCGCCGAGCGCTGGCGCTATCGCGACGGCGGCGGCGAGATCGGCGTCATTTCATCGGTCACTCGCGCCTTCTGCAGCGGCTGCACGCGCGTGCGGCTGTCGACGGAAGGCAAAATCTACACCTGCCTGTTCGCCGACGGCGGCCACGACCTGCGCGCCCTGCTGCGCGCCGGCAACTCGGACGAAGAAATCGCCGCGGCCATAGGCGGCATCTGGCAGACGCGCATCGACCGCTACTCGGAGATTCGCACGGCCGAAACCGCAGCGCTGCGCAAGATCGAGATGTCCTACATCGGCGGCTGAGGCAAGCCGTCCTCACCCGTGCCATACCGCCCGCAACTGACCAACGCCCCCCGGGCCGCGACCATCGAGATCCCGGCAGTCAACGAGCGTGGCGAGGTGGTGCAAACGGCCATTGCCGGCGAACATCCGCTCACGCTATACCTGGACAAGCGCGAGCTGGTCACCCTCATGACCCTGGGACAGGCCCCCGAGGCACTCGCCATCGGCTACCTGCGCAATCAGCGCCTGGTGTCACGGCTCGAGGACATCGCCGCGGTGCAGGTGGATTGGGAAACCGACTCTGTGGCCATCACCACACACCGCAGCCCCGATGACATCGATCGACGCCTGGAAAGGCGCACCGTTACCACCGGCTGCGGCCAAGGGACGGTATTCGGCGATTTGATGGAAGAAATCGGCGGCCTCAGCCTGCCCGAAGACGCATTTCTTGACGAGGCGACGCTTCACGGTCTGCTCGACGTCGTGCGCCGCCACGAGACGATTTACAAGCAGGCGGGCGCAGTACACGGCTGCGCGCTGTTCCGCGACATGCAAGTGCTTTACTTCGTCGAGGACGTGGGCCGGCACAACGCCGTCGACGCCATCGCCGGCCAGATGTGGCTGGACGACGTGGCCGGCCATGACAAGATCTTCTACACCACGGGCCGGCTTACCTCCGAAATGGTCATCAAGACGGCGCAGATGGGCGTCCCCTTCCTAGTCTCCCGCTCCGGCCTGACGCAGATGGGATACGACATCGCCGAGCGCATCGGCCTGACCATGATCGGCCGCTCCCAGGGCAGGCACTATCTTTTGTTTACCGGCGGACACCGCTTCCTTCGCAGCGTGAGTACGGCTGCCGCGAGCATTCGGTGAGCATTGAGGGTATCACGGGCCTGGTACTCGCCGGCGGCCTTGGTCGGCGCATGGGCGGCGTGGACAAGGGATTGCAGGAGCTGCAAGGACGGCCGCTCGTGGCGTGGGTGCTGGAACGGCTACAGCCCCAGGTGAAAAGAATCGTTATCAACGCCAACCAGAACCGGGATGCCTACGGCCGTTTCGGCTTTCCTGTCATTGCCGATCGCATCGACGGCTTCGCTGGTCCGCTGGCAGGCTTGCATGCCGGGCTCGCCGCCTGCACAACACCTTATTTGGTCAGCGTGCCGTGCGACTCGCCTTTCCTGCCCGCCGACCTAGTGATTCGCCTGCATGCCGGATTGCTCGCCGCCGACGCCCAACTGGCGGTGGCCAGGACGGGCGCGCAGTTGCATCCCGTGTTTGCTGTCTGCCGCGTCGAGGTGCTGCCCAGCTTGAGCGCATTCCTGGATTCCGGCGGACGAAAGATCGACGCTTGGTTTGCCGCCCTGCGCACCGCCGAAGTAGCCTTCGACGATGAGGCGACCTGCTTCGCTAATATCAACACCACCGACGAGCTGCAACAGTTTTCCCTAGGAGAGCCGACCCCGTGACTTCGCTGCTGCCTCAGCTTGCCCAGTTCAGTTGCGCCGACGACTACGACCCCAATTCCCTGCCCGTGGCAAAGGCACAGGAGATCATTCGCGCCCTCGTCAGTCCCGTCAGCGGCACGGAACGTCTGTTCGTACGCAATGCGTTGGGGCGCGTTCTATCGCAGGACGTGATCTCGCCGCTGGACGTGCCCGGTCACGACAACTCGGCGATGGATGGCTATGCCGTGGGCTTTGCCGATCTCGCCCCGCATGGCGACACGCTGCTGCGCATCGCCGGCACCGCGCTGGCCGGGCGACCGTTCGGGGCAACTGTCGCGCCCGGTGAGTGCGTGCGTATCATGACGGGCGCGGTGATTCCAGACGGCGCCGATACCGTAGTCATCCAGGAAGTCGTCGCTGTCGACGGCGACCGCGTGCGCGTGCCGGCCGGCCAGAGGCGGGGTCAGAACCTGCGGCGCGCGGGCGAGGATCTGCAGCGTGGCCACCCGGCTCTGGCCGCAGGGTGCATGATCCGGCCGGCGGAGCTCGGGCTGCTCGCCTCCCTCGGCATCGCCGAAGTGCCAGTTCGCCGCCGAGCACGGGTCGCCGTCTTCTCCACAGGCGACGAGCTGTGTTCCATCGGTGCGCAGCCACGGCCGGGCGAGATCTTCGACAGCAACCGCTACACCCTCTACGGCATGCTCACCCGATTGGGCTGCGAGGTCCTGGATCTGGGGGTCGTGCGCGACGATCCCGCCGCACTGGAAGCGACGCTGCGGATGGCGGCGGACAATGCCGATGCCATCATCACGAGTGGTGGCGTTTCGGTCGGCGAGGCCGACTTCATCCGCGAGATCATGGCACGCCTGGGAGAAGTCGTATTCTGGAAGATCGCCATGAAGCCGGGGCGCCCCATGGCGTTCGGCAAGATCGCTGGCGAGGTGAATTCGGCCTACCTGTTCGGCCTGCCCGGCAACCCCGTGGCGGTAATGGTCACCTTTTACCAGTTCGTGCGCGATGCCCTGCATCGACTGATGGGCGTGGCGCCCATCGAGCCGATGCCGCTGCTGCGCGTGCAGTGTGCCAACGCGCTGAAGAAAGCGCCCGGACGGACCGAGTTCCAACGCGGGCACCTGTATCAGGAATCCGGGCGCTGGCAGGTCCAGGCAACCGGCACCCAGGGATCCGGTGTGCTGCGTTCCATGTCCGAGGCCAACTGCTTCATTGTCCTGGAGCACGAGCGCGGCAACGTTGCCATCGGCGAGGAAGTGTCGGTGCAGCTCATGGAGGGCTTCGTTTAGGATGGCGCGCCGCGGCCGCCGACGAAAGAGACTTACCTCATCGAGGAGCGGCCGAAATCAGCGCGAATGACCACGTGCGGTTGGTAGCGGCCCATCCCTGCTAGGACGAGTAGATCGTCGTGCGGATGGTGTTGGGCGAACAAGGCGTCGTGCCGCGCCCAGGCCACAAAAACGTGAGCCAACGCGAGTATCTCGCCGGCGGAACTCTGCGCTGGCGACGCCCCGGAAAGGTGCCGGCTCGCACAGTCTTGCCGGTCATGCGCTTGCACGCCAAGTGGCGCTGATCCCCGCGCGTCCGGGGATCAGCGGGGTTCCGAGGCGCCGCCGCTCATGCGAGCAGTATGGGCCGCCCGACCGCCTGACCCTGGGCGTAATCGACGCCAATTTCCCGCAGCTGCATCAGCGTGTGTTGGTCCTCGACAAACTCGGCCACCGTTTTCATACCCAGCGCATGGGCGATGTTGTTGATGGCGCATACGATCTCGAAGTCGATGGGCTGATTGGTCATGTCGCGGACAAAGGCGCCGTCGATTTTCACGTAATCCACAGGCAGGTGCTTCAGGTACGCGAATGAGCACATGCCCGTGCCGAAGTCGTCCAACGCGAATCGAAAGCCCTGCGCCTTCATATCGTGGATTAGTTCGGCGGCCTTGGCCAGATTCGCCACCGCCAGAGTCTCGGTGATTTCGAAGCAAACGCAAGCCGGCGGCACATCGTGCTCCTGAACCTGTTCGCGCACAAAGGCGGGGAAGCGCGGATCGTTGATGCTTGCCGCCGACAAGTTGATGGAAAACACCGGCGGTTCGCGCGGTATCACGGCGCGTTCGCGCAGGATGGCGGGGAAGGCATGGCGCAGTACCCAGCGGTCGATCGCCTGCATCATGTGGTGACGCTCGGCGGCGGGAATGAAGGTCATCGGCGGTACCGTCTGACCATTCGGACCGACCATGCGCAGCAACAACTCATAGTGGGTGGTGGCACCCTCATCGCCCTGGAGCCAGACAATGCGCTGGCGGTACAGTCGGAAGCCCTCCTGCTCGAGGGCGTTGTGCACCGTCTCGAGGATGTTGACTTCCATCCTTCCGGGCGTAGCCGGCATGCCCGATGGAACCACCCTCACCTGGTCACCGCCGCTGTCCTTGGCGGCATAGCACGCGTGCTCGGCCTGCTCCACGATTTCGTCCGCGCTGGCATGGGTCCGGTTGATCGACACCAGCCCGATGCTCGTACCGACGTGATACGCCTTGTCGCGCCACGCGAAGCGGAAGTTGGCCACGCCCAGCCGGATGTCATTGGCAATGCGCAGGGCCTGCTCGATCGGACAGGCTTCCAGCAGCACACAGAACTCGTCGCCGCCGACGCGCGCCAACACGTCGCTTTCGCGCACTCGCTCACGCAGCACCGTCACGATCTGGCGCAGGAATTCGTCGCCCGCGGCGTGGCCGCTGCTGTCGTTGATCAGCTTGAACCGGTCCAGATCGACAAACAGCAGGATATGCTGCTCGTCCTGGGACCTGGCAGGAATGTCGTCGAGAAGCGTTTCCAGCCGCCGCATGAACTGACGCCGATTGAGCAGCCCGGTCAGCGGATCGTGACTGGCCTGCCAGAACAGTTCCATCGACGCGCCATAGGGCACGCCGACATCACGCAGCGTGATAAAGCGCAGTTGCTCCGACGCATCTACGGCCTCGGCGGCGCACTTGACCTCCACCAGGCGCTCGACGCCCTGCGCATCCACCAGCAAGGCTTTCGGCTCCTCCACCTCGCTTGATGCAGCGTCCCGCAGCAGCGCGTCAGAGAGCAGGAGCTGGCGCGTTTCCGGATCGCTGAGACGAAACACCTCAAGCCAAGGCGAGCCTTGGACCGCCGCGCTACTGCCTCCGATCAGATGCAGCCCGGCTTCGTTAAGATAGCGAATGCTTTGATCGGCGTCGATGCCGATCACGGCTTCCTTGACCGAGCCGAGCGCGGCACGCTGAACCGCGATTTCGCTCGAAAGCACGCGCGTCTGGCGCCGCTGCCACGCCACCCAGGCGCCGAGCGCAACGGCGATCCCGCCGGCTACCCACCAGCCCGCCGCCGGCAGCACCGCCGCGCCCTGCGCGGCCGCAAATCCCGGCGCCATGATCCCAGCCAGGATCACAGCAATGGCGCGCCGGCGAATGCCCCCGTCCATGATCGATCACTCTACCTTCCGGTATTGCAGCGGCGCCGGCGCATCCTCGTCGAGCTGGGCGGCTTCGATGCGAGCGAATTGCCCGGAGATCTTCTTGCTCGTGGTTTGCACTTCCTGAACATCGCGGTTTGCCTGGTCGATATGGGTGGCAAGCTTCTGCATGCGTTCGTCGAAGCGCGTGAAGTCCTTGGCGAGCTTGCCCAGGGCGTCCTTGATGACATGGATCTGTCGCCGCGTCTCGACGTCCTTGAGCACTGCCCGCGCCGTGTTGAGCACCGCCATGAGAGTGGTCGGCGAAACGATCCACACCCGCTTCTGCTGGGCATAGGCAACGACTTCCGCGTGATAGGCGTGGATCTCGGCGAACACCGCCTCGGCTGGAACGAACATCACCGCGCCGTCGGATGTGACATTGGCGATCAGATATTTGCTCGCGATGGCATCGACATGCTTGCGGACGTCGGCACGAAACGCGTTCTGGGCCTGCTTGCGCTCTAGTTCCGACAGCGCGTTGTCGAACATGCGGTGGTAATTCTCCAGCGGGAATTTGGAATCCACGGCCACCATACCTGTCGGCTCCGGAAGCATCAGAACGCAGTCGGCGCGGTTGTTGTTCGGCAACGTGTACTGGAACTCGTAGGCGCCGGGCGGCAGAGCATTGCGCACGAGCGCCTCGAGCTGCACCTCGCCGAAGGCACCGCGGGCCTTCTTGTCGCCGAGCAGCTCCTGCAGGCCTACGACATTGCTCGTCAGGCCGTCGATCTTTTTCTGCGCCTCGTCGATAGTCGCCAGCCGCGCCATGACATTAGTAAAAGTCTCATTGGTCTTCTGGAAGCCCTCGCTCAGACGCTCGTTGACCCGCCCGCTGATCTGCTCGAGACGATCGTTGATGGCCCGGGTGAGAGTATCGATGCTCGCGGTAAGCTGACTCGATGCATTCTGAAGTCCCGATTGCAGAAGCTCGCGGTCTGCCCGGGCATGCTCGCCAAGGGTGGTAAGAGTCTGCTGCAGCATGTCGCTGCGCAACTGCTCCTGGCGGCTTTGCAGCCCGCTCGCCAGCTCCCCAAGCCGGCCGGTGATATCGCCGCGGTGGGCGTGCAGGATATCCTGCAACCCGAGATGCAACGCCTGCATCGCCTCGCGTGTTTGCCGCAGCTCATCGCCCACCAGCTTGCGCAGGCGCTCGGCGGCATCGGCACCGCTAGCCATGACGCGATCACCCTGGCGCTGGAGCCCCTCGTGCAGGTCATTGAGCATGGCGCGGTGTCGCTCAGCCAGCAACGCTTCGAATTCCGCGGCGCTCCGCCGCGCCGCGCTCACCGCCGCCTCCACACGCCACGCCAGAACCACGAGCACAACGACGGCAAGGACAATCAGTGCAACAATCGAGACCTCAGTCATCAAGTCGCTTCCCTATGAGCCGAGTATAGCAGCGGGTATCCGGGCCCCATATCCACACAAAGGGGGAAGCCCCTATGGACGAGGCGCCCGAACCTGCGGCGGTGGCGATTTGCTTGCAGGCAGGGTCAGGCCGATTCCCGGATCGCCTGCAGGGCAGGGGCGCGCAGCGTGCGCGCCGTGCCTGCCAGGCCGACGAGCGTCACGACGAGCGCACCGCCAAGCATGCCGGCCGCCAGTGTCGCCCAGCCCGGATGAAAGGGCAGCTTGAAGATCCAGTGCGCAAGCGCCGAGCTGATGGCATTCGCCCCGAGCCCGGCAAGCAAACCGGCGACGGCACCGAGCGCGGCGAACTCCACCGCCAGGGCGGAGCGCAACTGGCCGTCACGCGCGCCCAAGGTGCGCATCACTGCCACCTCGTACTGGCGCTCGTCATGGGTTGCCTCAATGGCAGCAAATAGCACCACTACCCCCGCCACCAAGGCGAAGCCAAAGATAAACTGCACGGCCCGGGCAAGCTGACCCATGACGCTTTGCAGTTGGCGCAGCATGGCCGCGACGTCGATCACCGTCAGGTTCGGATGGGCAGCGACCAGTTCATTGACAAAACCGTCGTTTTCCGCGGGCAGATGGAAACTGGTGATGTAACTGGCTGGGTAGCTGTCGAGTATCTCGGGCGGCGCGATGACGAAGAAGTTGACACGCATCGAATCCCAGTCGAGCCGACGCACGCTGGTGATGGGCGCCTCGACCCGGCGACCGGCGACGTCGAAGCCGAGGCTGTCACCGGTGGCCAGATTCAATGTCTGCGCCAGACCCAGTTCGACAGAAAACCCGCGCTGCGCCGCGTCGTCACCGAACCATTGGCCGGCGCTGATGGAGTTGCCCGCGGGCAGGCGGCTGGCCCATGAGAGGTTGAACTCGCGCTCCACCAGGCGCTGGGCGCGCTCGTCGGCGTAATCGCCCGGGCCGACGGGTTTGCCGTTCACCGCCACCATCCGCCCGCGAACCATGGGCAACAGGTCTGGCGCCGGCAGCCCCTGGCGGGCGAACAGTTCGAGCAGCGACTCGCGCTGGTCCGGCTGAATGTTGATGATGAATCGGTTGGGCGCGTCGGCCGGCACGCTGCGTCGCCAGTTGTCGAGCAACTCGCCTCGGCTGATGGTGAGCAGCAGCAGCGCCGTCATTCCCAACCCCAGTGCCACCGTCTGCACAACACCGCTGCCCAGGCGTCGCCGCAAGTTCGCCAGCCCGTACCGCCAGCCCGCGCCCGCCACGCTGCGCACATGGCCGGCGGCAATGATCGCCAATCGCGCCACCACCCCGTAAAGCGCCAAGGCCCCCGCGAACCCGCCCAGGACGATGAAACCCAGGCGCAGCTCAGCGGCGATCCAGAGCATGAGCAGCGCCAGCGCCGCGGCGCCCACGGCGTAGCTGGCGATGGTCACCGGCTCCGAACCGCTCCACTCGCGCCGCAGCACGCGCGCAGCGGGAACGCGCCCCAGGCGCAGCAACTGGGGGACGACGAATCCGACCAGCAGGGCCACGCCGACCGCAAACCCGTGTCCGAGCGGCGCCAGGGACGGCGGCGGCAACGGTGCCGCGAGCAGATCGGCAAGCATACGCTCGATCAGCAGTTGGCTGCCGTAACCCAGCGCGCAACCAAGGGCCGCGGAAACAGCGCCGAAAATCAGGAACTCACCGAGGTAGACGCGCAGCACCTGGGCTTGGCGGGCACCCAGGCAGCGCATCACGGCGCAGCCGTCGAGGTGGCGCTGCATGTAGCGGCGTGTCGCCAGACCCACCGCCACGGCAGCCAGCACCACGGCCAGCAACGCCGCCAGGCGCAGGAACCTTTGGGCACGATCCAGGGCGCTGCGCACTTCCGGTCGTGCGTTGTTGATATCCTCCAACTGCTCCCCGCGTCCTAGCCGTGGTGTCGCCCATTTCTGGAAGGCCGACAGGGCACCGGCGTCGCCGGCGATCTGCAGTCGATAGCTGACGCGGCTGCCGGCCTGGATCAACCCCGTCGCCGGCAGATCGTCGGCGTGGATCATCAGGCGCGGAACGATGCTGAAGAAGTTGGTGCCACGATCCGACTCGTAGGTCAGCACGGCTGCGACGGTGAATTGGGAGTTGCCGAGGACGATGGCGTCGCCCGTGCGTACGCCCAGCGCGGCACTGAGCCGTTCGTCCAGCCAGGCGGTGCCCTGGTGCGGAATACCCGGCGCCGGTCCGTCCGGCTGGTTGAGCGCTGGCGCAATGCGCACGCTGCCGCGCAGCGGGTAGCCCGGCTGCACGGCCTTGACCCCGGCAAGCTGCGTCTGCGGACCAAAGCTCGCCATGCTCGTGAACGTGGTGGTGTTGAGCCCCTTGAGCCCGAGTCGCGCGGCCGCCTCGCCGAAGACAGCGGGCCAGGGATGATCAGCCGTCAGCAGCAGGTCGCCGCCCAGCAACTGATTCGCCTCGCGCACCATTGCCTGATTCATGCGATCGGTGAAGAAGCTGACGCTGGTCAGACTGGCCACGGCGATTAGCATGGCGACGCCCAGCAGCCGCAGTTCCCCGGCGCGGAAGTCGCGCCGGAGCATCTGCCAGGAAAGTCGAAGGTGGTTCATCTGAAAAACTCACTTCACCGCAAAGGACACGGAGGACGCAGAGGAAATCCTGGGTTTGCGCCCTGGAGCCGCTGTGTGATCCCAGCAAACGCTCGAAGCCCTTGTCCCAACTCCGCGTCCTCTGTGGTGAAATAAGGCGTTTACTCCAACTCCCGCAACCTTGCGATCGCCTGTTCAATCCGGTCGACTGCGATCACATGGAGGTTCTTGATCGGCTGCTTCGGAGCATTGGCTTTCGGGATTAGCGCCTGCGTAAAGCCGAGCTTGGCAGCCTCTTTCAAACGCTCCTGCCCCCGCGGCGCGGGACGGATCTCGCCCGCCAAACCAACCTCACCAAATACTATAAGTTTATGCGGCAATGCTTTGTTTTTTATGGATGACACTATCGCGATAAGCACCGCCAGATCCGCCGCCGGCTCGGCGATCTTTACCCCGCCGACAGCATTGATGAAGACATCCTGATCGAAGCAGACAACGCCCCCGTGGCGGTGCAGCACCGCCAGCAGCATCGCCAGTCGGCTGGCGTCCAGACCCACCGACAATCGCCGCGGGCTGGGGCTGTGGGCAGCGTCGACCAGGGCCTGAATCTCCACCAGTAGTGGCCGCGTGCCTTCCTGCGTGACCAACACACATGTGCCCGGCACCTGCTGCTCATGTTGCGACAAGAACAGCGCCGAAGGGTTCGAAACGCCGCGCAGACCTCTGTCGGTCATGGCAAAAACGCCCAGCTCATTTACCGGCCCGAAGCGGTTCTTGACGGCCCGGATCAGCCGGAAGCTGCTGTTCGGATCGCCCTCGAAATAGAGTACGGTATCGACAATGTGCTCCAGCACTCGCGGACCTGCCAGGGCGCCTTCCTTGGTGACATGGCCAATCAATACTAGGCAGGTGTCGCTGCTCTTTGCGTAGCGGGTGAGTTGCGCCGCGCATTCACGTACCTGCGCGACGGAGCCCGGCGCCGACTGCAGTGCCTCGGAATAAAGCGTCTGAATCGAGTCGATCACCGCCAGGCGCGGCCTTTCCGCCGCCAAGGTGGCGAGGATCTTCTCCAGGTTGATTTCCGCCAGCAGCTTCAGCCCGCGCGTGTCCAGCTGCAGGCGACGCGACCGCAGTGCCACCTGCTCGCCCGACTCCTCGCCGCTGACATAGAGCGCCGGGTAACGGAGGGCCATCCGGCACAAGGCCTGAAGCAGCAGGGTGGACTTGCCGATGCCCGGATCGCCGCCGATCAACACCACGCCGCCCACGACCATACCGCCGCCGAGAACGCGGTCGAACTCCTCGATGCCGGTAAGGATGCGTTCCTCTGCGCGCGGATTAATTTCCGACAGTGACTGAAGACGGGCACCGCCAGCCACGGGAACGAAGCGGCTGGCCGCCGCCGGCTCCACCAACGTTTCGACCAGGGTATTCCAGGCTTGGCACTGGGGACACTGCCCCTGCCACTTGGGCACCTGGCCACCGCATTCGGTGCAGGCGAAGACCGTCCTGGGTTTGGCCACGTGCCGGATCAGACGTATTTCGTCGGTACCCGCCGCGCCAAGCCGCAAAACAGCTCGTAGCTGACGGTTTCGGCGCATCGCGCCACCTCGTCCGCGGACAGTCCATCGCCCCAGAGTACCACCGGAGTCCCGATGCGGGCCTGCGGCATTGCGGTAAGGTCTACGGCGAGCATGTCCATCGATACCCGGCCCAGGGTACCCGTGCGTTGCCCGCCAACCAGCACGGGCGTGCCGGTCGGGGCATGGCGCGGATAGCCATCGGCATAGCCGCAGGCCACGATGCCGACGCGCATCGGCGAGCGGGCCTCGAACAGCCCGCCATAGCCGACGCACTCGCCGGGGTCGAGCTGTTGCACCGCAATGATCTCGCTCGCCAGGGTCATGACCGGCCGCAGCTCGAGATCCGCGGCGCTTTTCAGGTGTGGGAACGGAGAAGAGCCGTAGAGCATGATGCCCGGGCGCACCCAGTCACCTCGAGCCTCGGGGAAGCGCAGCAACGCCGCCGAGTTGGCCATGCTGACAGGCAGCTGCGCGCCTTGGCGCAGCTGCTGAAAACGCGTCAGCGCCGCCGCGACGCCGCGCTCGCCGTCGGCATCGGCGAAATGCGTCATGAGCGCGATGTCGCCCACGTGCGGAATCTGAACCAGACGCGCTAGCGCATTCGGGAAATCCTCCGGGCGAAAGCCAAGCCGGTTCATGCCCGTATTGATCTTTAGATAGACCGGAAGCTGCACTGGCAGAGAAACGCGGCTGAGCATCTCGATCTGCTCGAAGCAATGCACGACCGTGGTCAGGCCGTACTCCTCGAACAGCGTCAGCTCATCTTCGGCGAAAAAGCCCTCGAGCATGAGTATCGGCTGGCGGATGCCGGCCTCGCGCAGTTCCACGGCGTCGGCCATGTCGAGCAGGGCAAAGCCGTCCGTGCTCTCCCGCAAGGCGCCGGCCACCTCGATCAGGCCATGGCCATAGGCATTGGCCTTGATGACGCTCCAGGTGGCGGCATCGCCCGCATGGCGTCGCGCAACCAGGAGGTTGTGGCGCAGCGCCTGGGTGTCGATCGTTGCCTGAATGGGACGGGGCATGGTCACCCGCGCTGGGCGGACTCAGGCCGTGGCCGCCGCTCTCTGCCTCAGTTTCCCCGCGGCGAACTCGACGAAGGTGTTGACCAGCTTCGAGCGGAACTTCTCCTTGGGGTAGACCATAGACAGCGTGCGGTTGAGCCGCGGCTGCAGCGGTATCGCCACCAGAAGCCCGAGCTGTCGTTCCTTGGCCACGGACGCCTTCGAAACAATAGCGAAACCGAGACCCGTCTCGACCACACCCTTGAGTGCCTCGGGACTGCCCAGTTCCATGACAATGGACATGCCGTCGGCGGCGATTCCGGCCTTGCGCAGATAGTCGTCCGTATACTCGCGCGTTCCAGAGCCCGGTTCCCGGCTGATGTAGGGGTGGGACATCAGTTGCTCGGGAGCCACCTCTTTCAACTTCGCCAACGGAAAGCTTGGAGCGCAAATCACCTGCAACTCGTCGTCACAGCAGACCTCGCATTGCAGATTGGGCTGATGGGACGCCGACTCGATCAGTCCGATGTCGAGCGTGTGCTCGACGACGCGCGTTTCGATGGCTTCCGAATTGCCGACGATCAGGCGCGGCCGGACGTTCGGATACCTCGACTTGAATTCGCCCAGCACATGCGGTAGCAGGAACTCCGCGATCGTCGTGCTCGCCCCGACGAGGAGCGAGCCGCCGATTTCCCCCGTCATTTCCGCCAGGCGCACGTCGAGCTCCGAGGACAGCCCGAGAATGCGCTCGGCGTACACCAGCACCAATTCGCCGGCCGGGGTCAGGGAGATCTTGCCATGTCCGCGATCGAACAGGCGGGTGTTGAAATGCTCCTCCAGTTGCTTGATCTGGAATGTCACCGCCGGTTGCGTCATGAACAGCACTTCGGCTGCCTTGGTGAACGACAACTGTTTGGCGACAGCGTGAAATACCTGCAGTCTCCGGTCCGCCATAATCCGTCCCGCCACGTGGTTCTTATGGCGCTATTCAAACACACTTCCCGCCCGTAAGAAAGCACAGGGCGCACTGGTCGGGCAGCGCCCCACCGCCCTTACAGCGCCCGCGGAGTCATGATATAAACCGCCTGTCCTCCAGCTCCGCGACAAGAACTTAGAACCTCGCCCAGCGGGCAAAATGAAATCCGGCTTCTACATAATCATGGCAGCGCAGTTCTTTTCCGCGCTCGCCGACAATGCCCTGCTGATCGCCGCCATCTCCGTCCTGCGCGACATGGGCGCGCCCGGGGAGCAGGAACCGCTGCTGAAACTCTTTTTCACCGTTTCCTACGTCGTGCTGGCCGCATTTGTCGGCGCCTTCGCCGATTCGATGCCGAAATGGCGGGTCATGTTCATCAGCAACGCCATTAAGATCGTCGGCTGCGCCATGATGTTCTTCACCGTGCATCCGCTGATCGCCTATGCCGTCGTCGGCTTGGGGGCGGCGGCCTACTCGCCCGCCAAGTACGGCATCCTCACGGAGTACCTGCCCCACCGCCTGCTGGTCGTGGCCAACGGCTGGATCGAGGGACTGACGGTGGCGGCGATCATACTCGGTACCGTGCTGGGCGGCACCCTGATCAAGCCGAGCGTCGCCCAGGCGCTGCTCAGCATCGACTTCCCAATCATCGACACGGGCATCGATAGCGTGCCGGAGATGAGCATCAGCATAGTCGGCGTGCTGTACGTCATCGCCGCGCTGTTCAACCTCTACGTTCCCGACACCGGAGTCGACCACAAGGTGCTGAAGAAGAACCCGCTCTACCTGCTACACGATTTCACCCACTGCCTGAAGCTGCTTTGGCGTGACAAACTGGGCCAGATCTCGCTTGCCGTCACCACGCTTTTCTGGGGGGCGGGCGCAACGCTTCAGTTCATCGTCATCAAATGGGCTGAATCGGCCCTGACCCTCGACCTGTCCAAGGCAAGCATGCTGCAGGGGGTAGTGGCGATCGGCATAGCCATCGGAGCCGTCATGGCCGCCAAGCTCGTCACCCTGCGCGGTTCGGTGCGCGTCATTCCGCTCGGGATTGCCATGGGGCTGGTAGTGATCATCATGATCGGCGTGCGCGACGTTACGCTTGCCCTGCTGCTCATGGTGATCGTCGGCGCCCTGGCGGGTTTCTTCGTCGTGCCGATGAATGCATTGCTGCAGCACCGCGGTCACATCCTCATGGGCGCGGGCCACTCGATTGCCGTGCAGAACTTCAACGAGAACCTGAGCATTCTCGTCATGACCGGCCTGTACGCCGCCCTGATCAAGGCCGAGCTTTCGATCTATGCCATTATTGTGCTTTTTGGCCTCTTCGTGGCAAGCACCATGCACCTGGTGAAGCGCCGGCATGAGCGCAATCAGCGCGAATTCGATGCCGTCGCGCTGCTGGAGGACGCCAAGCACTGACCCTCCGGCGCCTACTTCGGCGCCTGTAGCCGCTTCACCGCATTGACGAAGCGCGACAGTGTCGAGGACAGCACGCCGCGCGGGATCATGACCTCGATGAGCTGAAACCGGCCGCGTGTCGCCACCGCCCGCGCCAGCGCGTCCTGCAGCCCGCGCCGCGTCGCCACCCGCACACCCTCCCCGCCCAGTCCTGCCGCCATGTCGGCGAAGCGCCAGTCGTCGAGATCGTTGAAGGCCGACTCCGGCTGGAAGGTACGCAGCATCTCCCAGCCGGAGTTGTTGAACACGATCACGATCGGGTCCCAGCCATAGCGGCGGCAGTTGCCCAATTCCCAGCCGGTCATCTGGAAAGCACCGTCGCCGACCAGAATCAGCGGCCGCCGGCCACTGGCCGCCTGCAGCCCCAGGCCGGCCGGCACGCCGAAGCCCATGGTGGCGTAGTAACCAGGTGCGACCAGCGCCGTCTGCTCGATGTCCATCGCGGTAAAGAGGCAGTCGCCGATGTCCGATGCGATCGGCATGGCGCCGTGGGTAGCGATCAGATCGTTTACCGCCGTGGCGATATCGGTGGGCGTGATCGGTTTGTCGTCCGCCTTCAGTCCGTGGGGATAAACCGCCTGCGCCAGCGGCGACGCCGGACAGCGCGGCGGCAGGCGATCGAGCAGCGCGTCCACCAGCGCGGCGAGCGGAATCTGGGGATAAATGTGGAAGCCGAGGGTGACCCGGCCGTTCAGCGCCTGGATCGTTCTGCGCAGGTCGATCTGGCGCGCCGAGACACCGAAGTTCGTGTCGGAAATGATGACGCCGAGCAGCAGCAGCGCGTCGGAAGTCTCCACAAGCTCGGTTACCTCGGCCGTGCCCGCCAGGCCGAGGTAGGTACCGACGAGCGGCGCGTCCGTGCCCGCCAGGAGCCCCCGGCCCATGAAGCTGGTCGCCACCGGCATGCCCAGCCGGCGAGCCAGTTCCGCCACCTTTGCCTCCAATCCGTAGCGGCGCACTTCGACGCCCACCATCATCACGGGCGACTTTGCCCGCGCGATGGCAGCCAGCACCTCATCGACGCAGGCCGCAAGCGCCTCACCATCGCATGCCGGCGGCGTCAGGGCAACGACAGGTTCGCAGGGGACATCGACCATGTCCCGCGGCAATTCGACATAAACGGGAAGGGAATTGACGAGGCAGCTGGAAAGCACCCGGGCAATGTCCGCCGGCGCCCGTTGCGCGTCGTCTAGCCGCGCCTGATCACAGGTTATCTCGGTGAACACGCGCAGCTGCGAGTCCAGTGTTTTCGCCTGGTGATGCAGTTGCAAGCCGGCTCGGCTTTCGCCCTTGCCGGGCGCCCCGGAAATCACCACCACGGGCGACTTCTCCGCGTAGGCCGCGGCGACCGGATTGACCATGTTCAGCGCCCCGGCGCCGTAGGTCACCGCCGCTACGCTCAGGCCGGAGTGGAAGCGCGCTGCGGCATCCGCGGCGAAGCCCACACCCGGCTCGTGGCTCAGCGTGTACAGCGACAGGATCCTTGATTCTTCCATGACCTTGAACAGCGCCAGCGCGAAATCGCCGGGAATGCCGAAGATCTCCCGGGCACCGTGGTCCTTCAAGGCATGAAGCAGACAGTGGGCGAGGTTCATGGGGCCTCGTTCGCGCGCCGTGGTCGCGCCTCGCGCGCTTCCCGTACCGGGAAACGCTGGCTGCCACGCCCTGCAGTTTACTTCCCTGCCTGCGAGTTGTGGCAAGCCGCCCCGCGGCTCATTGCATCTGAGCTTCGATGTTCTCGAACAGGTGATCGTAGATCTCGACCAGCGCATCGCGATCGGTACTACCCTTGACCCAGCGCCGCGAACGCACGATCGTGACTGCCTCGCGTTCCGTCTCTGACAAGCTGTTCACATTCACCTCCGTGCCGTGGAGGATCATGTTGGCGTCGGCGCGCGCCCGCTGGGCAAGGGAAACCAGCGACATCGACTTCTCCATGGCATGCGCGCCCCTGCCGATTGCGGCGGCAAGGCTCGCAACCCTGACGGCAGAATCCGCCGAGCCGTCCAGTTTCTCGCTGAACTCGCCGGCGGTAGTGCGCGCCGCAGTCACCGAATCGTTCAGGGTGCCCATCTCGCCTTGGGCGGTTGCCATGGCCGTGGCCATGGCCGAGATGGCGCTGGCGATTTCCTCCGCCGATCGCTGCGCCTGGTCGGCCAATTTGCGCACCTCATCGGCCACGATGGCAAATCCGCGCCCGGACTCCCCCGCGCGCGCCGCCTCAATGGCCGCATTCAGCGCCAAGAGATTGGTTTGCTTGGCAATACAGTCGATCTGCCCGGTCAGTTGGTGGATCCCTTTGGCCTTGTTGCCGAGTTCGGCGAGCGCGGCCGTGCCGCGTTCGGCCGATACCTGCGCATCGCCGAGCGCTTTCGACATGCGATCTGCCGCGCTGGCCATGTTCTTGGCAGATTCGGCGAAGGACCCGGCGAGGGATTCGGACTGCGCCGAGTTACCGCCGACGTCGGCAAGCGCGGTACTTACATGGTCGATGGCGTGGGACAGGCCGCGCTCGGAGCGCAGGAAGATACGCGACAGCAACGCGTCGCGGGCGACGGACTCATGCGCGGTATCCAACTCGTCGATCACCGCCTGCATCTCCGTCAGCACCTTGGCGAAGGTTCCATGTAGGCCGGTGACTTGAAGCCGGCGCGAGGAACGTCCCTGGGCCGAGGCCTGCAGGCCGCCGAGGATCTCGCGAAAGGCAGTCTCGGTCTGATCCAGCGCCGAGTTGAGGTTGCGTCGGATCGATTCGAGCGTCGGATCGACGAAGGCGCGGGGCAAGCGACCGACGAGTTTGCCGGCGCCGATGTCGCGCAGCAGAGCGTCGAGGTCCGGCAACTCGGTCGTCCGGCCCGGCGCAGGCCACAGCAGTGCGGTTCCGGCGGCGGTAGCCACTACTAGCGCGCCCCAGGGGCTCCAGAAGGCGGCTGCGGCGCCCAGTGCAATCAACGCGACCGCTATCGAGCGGCGGTCAAAGCGAGAAAACCAGTTCTTCATAGCTCATCCCCGTCTTTGCCAGGAGATCCAGCAGCACCTGCGTGCCCGCGGACAAGGCATCGCGCGCGCCGGCGCGCTTCTCCACTTCGAGCATCTGGCGATACACCGGCTCGATCTTGGCGATTGCCTCGCGTTTCGGGCAGCGGCGCACGGAGGTATAGCCGACCACGCTGCCGTCGCCTCCGACGTCGGGCGTGATGTGGGCGAACACCCAGTAGAAACCGCCATCCTTGGACATATTCTTGACATAGGCGAAAACCTCCTTGCCCGACTGGATGGTGTCCCACACCAGCTTGAAGGCCGACCGCGGCATGTCCGGGTGGCGGATGATGTTGTGCTGGCTGCCGATCAGCTCGTCTTCCGAGTAGCCGGAGAACTCAATGAAGATCGGATTGCCATAGGTGATGATGCCTTTGCGGTCGGTCTTGGAGACGATGAAATCCCCTTCGCGCATCATGCGCTCGGCGCTGGTTGGCGTAATGGCCCGTTTCAAGTTCGACTCCTACGCGTGGTTGGCAAGAAGCCGGCGGGCCCGCGAGAGAATGCGCCGCTGGGCGGGCCGGCACGAGGGCAATGCGCGTCCGGCCCGTCGTCCTATCCGTACAGCTTTTACGACCGGCGCGGCGGCGGCTTGAGGGGAAGGCGGTATGCCCAACGCAATATGCTTGGGATATGCGTGCCGGCGGATTGCCCAAGCAGGCCGGGGCTGCGCGGCAGCAGCGGTGCCCTGTGCGAACCCCGCCGAAATCTCGCCCGGCGTCCCCCGCGGACTACGGGTGGTGCCGCTTCTGCCTGACCTCCTCGAACAGACACACCGCCGCCGCCGCGGCAACGTTGAGCGATTCCGCCTCGCCCGGCATGGGAATGCACACCGAGTCGGTGGCCAGCGCGGCCAGTTCTGATGGCAGGCCCGCGCCTTCGTTGCCAAACAGCCACGCGACAGGCCCGCGCAGATCGAGATCAAAGAGCGACGTCTTCGCGTCGAGCACCGTGGCGACGATCCTTCCACCATAGTTCGCCAGGGCATTCGGCAGCCACCCGTGTTCGTGCACGCGCAGCACGAAATGGGCGCCCATCGCGGCCCGCAGCACGCGCGGCGACCACACTTGGGCACAACCCGCGCCGAGAAGCACGTCTTGGACGCCAGCGGCCGCCGCGCTGCGCAGGATGGAGCCGAGGTTGCCGGCATCCTGAATGGCGTCGAGCAGCACGCACGAACCTTCGAGCCTACCCTGCGGCGGCGGGTGCGGGATGTCGATGAGCGCCAGAATGCCGGTGGGCGTCACCACCGGACTCACATGCTCGAATAGCACGTCCGGCAACGCGACGCGGCTACCCTCCGGATGGGCGTCGAGAAAAGCGGCGATCTCCGCCTGCTGCAGGCCGTGGTCACTGACGGCGAGCTGCTCCGGCGCGCCGTGCCGGGACCAATAGGCTTCGAGGAGATGCAACCCGTCGAGGATCGTCCGGCCCTGCTTGCGCCGCTCGCGGCCCGAGTGCGCCAGCGCGTGCAGCGCCTTCACCGTCGGGTTGTCGCGCGAGGTGATGCGCTTCATTCAGCATTCAGGGCGCAGGTGCGAAAGCCGCAAAACACGTCGGCCCGATCGGGCGTATAGAAATTTCGATAGGCGTTGCGGGCGATGCGCGGCTTGGTGGCGAAGCTGCCGCCGCGGAGCACCCGATGATTGCCGAACCAGGGGCGCGAGTAGTCCTCGTAGGGGTCGACGGCGAAGCCTGGGTAGGGCTCGAACACGGTCGACGTCCACTCCCACACGTTGCCGAGCATGAGCCGGCAACCCCAGCCACTGTCGCCGGCGGGGCAGGCATTCGCCGCGACCAGCCCCGCGGAGTCGAGGTTGGCGCGCGCGGCATCGGCCGGCTCATCACCCCAGGGATGGCGGCGCTTCGCCGGCTCGTCGGGCGCCGTGGCGGCAGCGCGTTCCCACTCCGCTTCCGTCGGCAGCCGGCGTCCCGCCCAGCGGCACCAAGCCTCCGCCTCATGGGCATTCACATGTACCACGGGCAGATCGGCGGCGAGCGCGTGCCATTGGTCGAAGACGCGCTGCTGCCAACCGTCGCTGCAGCGCCAGTAAATCGGATGGCTCCGCCCCGCCTCCTCGCGCCAACGCCAGCCCGCGTCACTCCACAGTTCGCGCCGCCGGTAGCCGCCATCTTCGACGAAAGCCAGAAACTCTGCATTGGTGACGGTGCGCCGTGCGATGGCGAAGCCCGGCACGTCCACCACGTGCGCCCACTTCTCGTTGTCGAACACCCAACCGTCATCCCGGGTCGAGCCGAGCGAGAGCACCCCGGCAGGGATCGCCACGTCTCCTTCAACGTCCGCTGCCACGACCGTTTCCGCGTGCCGCACGTCTACACCGGCGGGATTGGCGCCGCCGAGCGTCTGCCGCGTGTAGGTGAAGGCCTCGTTGTGCATGTCCTGGTGGTAAAGGGACAGCTCAATGTAATATGCTTCGTCGGGGCTCAATGCCCCGCGGTCGGCGCGCTCGAGCACGATGTCAGTCACGCGCGCCACGTAGTCGAGCGTCGCTTGGGGCTCGGGTAGCGGCAAAAACCAGCGGGCGGCGTGGGCAATGCGCATGGAATCGTAAAGGCGATCGGCGTTGGCCATGAGGGAAGGCGCTTCGGGATAGCGCGCCCCGCGCAGGCACCACCGCTCCAGAAACCAGCCGACATGGCCCACCTCCCACAGCGGCGGGTTGACGATCGGCAGGTAGGTGCCGCGCCAGCTCTCGCCTTCGTAGCCGGTCATGCAGCGCAGAGTCGTGTCATGGCTGTCGCGCAGCCCTGCCGCCAGATCGGCCACCGTAGCGCGGGAACGTGGTAGATCGTAGGTTTTCATGTCGCAGGCAATTCGTCGGAATGAGCGTCGCAGTCTAATGCCTACAAAGAAAGTTGTCATTGTCACGCCAGCGGCGCCGGGCTCGCGCAGCGGCAACCGCAACACGGCAACGCGCTGGGCACGCATCCTGCGTCGGCTCGGCCATGACGTCGACATCACCACCGAATGGCGCGGCGAGGGGGCCGACATCATGATCGCGCTGCATGCGCGGCGCAGCCACGCCTCCGTGCAGGCTTTCCACGATGATGCGCCGGACAAGCCCTTGATCCTGGCGCTGACCGGCACCGATCTCTACCGCGACATCCGCACCTCGATGCAAGCGCAGCATTCACTTGATCTCGCAACCCGCTTTGTCGTGCTTCAGGAGGTCGGGCCGGAGGAACTGACCCCGGCGCAGCGGGCGCTGGCCCGCGTGATCTACCAGTCGGAAGTCGCCCGCGTGCCCCATCGGCCACCGCAGCGCACGTTCCGTGTCTGCGTGCTCGGCCACCTGCGCGAGGAGAAGGATCCATTCCGCGCCGGCCTGGCGCTGCGCCACGTGCCTGCGGATCTGCGCTTCGAACTGATCCAGGCGGGCAAACCCATGAGCCCCGAAATGGAGGCTGAGGCGCGAACATTGATGCGCACGGAGTCGCGCTACCGCTGGATCGGCGAGGTGCCGCACTGGAAGGCGCTGCGGCTGCTCGCCGGCAGTCATGTCATGGTCATCAGCTCGCGCATGGAGGGCGGCGCCCACGTGGTGTCGGAAGCAATCGCCCACGGTGTACCCGTAATCGCCTCGGACATTGCCGGCAACCGCGGCATGCTGGGTGCGGACTACCCCGCCTATTATCCTTTGGAGGACGAATACGCGCTCGCCCGCTTGCTCCTGCGCGCCTATTACGAGCCGGCATTTCTCGCCCGTCTGGCATCGGCGGTGCAGGCGCGCCGCCCGTTGGTCGCCCCGGAAAGGGAGGTCGAAGCGTGGCAGCGGCTGCTGGCGGAACTGTCGTAATCTGTTCAGTGGCTTAGCCAATGGCCGAGCGTGGCGACGGCGATGTTGATTGCCCCCAGGCTCAAATTGATGCCCACGAGGCGGCGGATCCGGTTCAGCGCCGCACCACCGTCTGACCACTGCTGCGCGGCGACAGCCCGTTGCAGGCGCTGGTAGGGCACGAAGAACACGAAGCCGAAGATCAGCATCATGACAACACCGACGGCGAACATGAGATGCCAGTGCAGGGGTGCGTGGGCGAGGCCCACCTCGAGCAACATGGTAAGGCCGGTGGCAAGAAGCAGCGCCGCCGACAGCCAGACCCACGGAAAGAAACCGGCAAAGACAGCGGCCCACAGCGGCAGACGCTGTGGCGGCGGTAACTGGCTCGCGGCGACGGGCCGCAGGCACATGTATGCGAAGAACATGCCGCCGACCCAGACCACGTCGCTGGCGATGTGCAGGAACAACAGTGCCGGTTTCCAGTCCATTACGCGCCCCCTCTGTCACGCAGCGCGCGCACGGGCGCAAAGCTGCAACGATACAACCCGTCGATAACACCGTGCCGGCGCAGACGCTCCAGATGCTCCGGCGTAGGATAGCCTTTGTGGCGATCGAAGCCGTACTGCGGAAACCGTGCATGAAGTCTCAGCATCTCCGCGTCGCGCGCCGTCTTGGCCAGGATGGACGCCGCGGCGATCTCGGCGACGCTTCCGTCGCCCTTGACCACGGCCCGCGTCGGCGCGTCCACTACCGGGCAATGCAAGCCGTCGACCAGTACCACGTCAGGCGCTACGCCCAGCCGCTCCACGGCCCGCGCCATGGCCAGCAATGTCGCCTGCAGAATGTTCAGGCGGTCGATCTCCGCCACGTCGGCGGAAGCGATAGCCCAGCTTCGCGCCCGCTCGCGGATCAGTGCGGCCAGCCGCTCCCGCGCCCGTGGCGTGAGCTTCTTCGAATCCGTCAGGCCCTCGATCAGCCGCGCCGGGTCGAGGACGACAGCAGCTGCGAAGACAGGCCCTGCCAACGGTCCCCTGCCCGCCTCGTCGACGCCGCACACGAGCAGGCCGTGCGCCATCACGCCGGTTGGGCCGCTGGCACGCCCGTCGGCCACCGCCCCAGATAGGGCAGAATCGCCGCCGCGGCGCGTTCCGCCGTATTCTGGCGTAGGTCGTGGTGCATGCGGGTGAATAACTCGGTCAGGCGGGCACAGGTGGCGCGATCGGCGACCTGGTTTGCGAGCGCCTGGGCCAGGTTTTCCGGCGTCGCATCGTCCTGGATGAATTCGGGCACGACGAACCGACCGGCGAGGATATTTGGCAGCCCGCCGTAAGGTTGGTAGGCCATGCGGCGCATGATCGCCCAGGAGCGCGGCGACATCTTGTATGCAATCACCATCGGTTTCTTGAGCAGTGCCGCCTCAAGCGTCGCCGTGCCGCTCGCAACCAGCACGCCGTCCGCCGCCGCCATGGCTTCGTGGGCATGCCCGAACAACAGCCGGAACGGTAGCTCGCGCGCGCCGGCCGCCCAAAGCGCCTCCTCGAAGATCGCGCGCGTTTCACGGGTCGTCAGCGGTACGAGGAATTGCGCCGCAGGGAAGCGCTGCAGCAGCAGCTTGGCCGCCTCGACGAACGGCGCCGCCAGATACCGCAGCTCGGCATTGCGGCTGCCCGGGAGCAGAGCGAAGACGGTCTGCCCCACCGGGATATCTAGCAGCTCGCGTGCGGCAGCCGTCCGATCCTCGATCGGCAGCAACTCGGCCAGCGGATGGCCGACATAGCTGACGGGTATGCCTTGCCGTTCGTACAACGCCGGCTCAAAGGGAAACATCACCAGCATGTGCGAGACGCAGCGCCGGATCTTGTGAATGCGCCCGCCGCGCCAAGCCCAGATCGAGGGGCCGACGTAGTGAATCGCCGTGATGCCGCGCGCCTTCAGATCGCCTTCAAGGGATAGGTTGAAATCAGGCGCATCGACGCCAATGAAGACATGCGGCGGCTCGGCAAGAAGCTGCCGGCGCAGCGCGCGCCGGATGCCGAGGATCTCAAAGAAGTGCCGCATCGCCTCAGCATAGCCATGCACCGCGAGCTTCTCCGCCGGAAACAGCGCCTCGAAGCCGACGGCTTCCATTTTTGGGCCGCCTATGCCGTAGAAGCGGGCCTTCGGCAGTTGGCGGCGCAGCGCCTCGATCAGATGGCTGGCAAGTAGGTCGCCCGATGCCTCGCCGGCGACCATAGCGATGTGAATCTGGTCGGGCACGGACACGACACTATCGAACGATGCCGCGGCCGGGAACGGCGAGGAAATCCACCAGCGGCTGCAGTTCCGGCGTTTCGGTTGCGGCCACCGCCAGTTGCGCGCGGGCCTCGTCCAGCTTCAGGCCGGAGCGATAGAGCGTCTTGTAGGCGCGCTTGATCGCGGCAATCGCCCCTTCGGAGAAGCCGCGCCGGCGCAGGCCTTCGCTGTTTATGCCATAGGTCCTGGCATCGGTGCCGGCGCACATCACGTACGGCGGCAAATCCTGGACCAGCACCGTGCTGACGCCACAAAAGCTGTGGGCACCGACGCGCACGAACTGGTGCACACCGACGAAGCCGCCGAGGATGGCCCAGTCGCCGACATGGACGTGGCCGCCGAGTGTGGCGTTGTTGGCGAAGATGGTGTTGCTGCCGACCTGGCAATCGTGAGCGACATGCACATAGGCCATGATCCAGTTGTCGTCGCCGACGCGGGTCACCCCCGCATCCTGGGCCGTGCCGCAGTTGAAGGTACAGAACTCGCGGATCGTGTTGCGCTCGCCGATCTCCAGCGCTGTCGGCTCGCCGCCGTACTTCTTATCCTGGGGCACCTCGCCGATGGAGTTGAAGTGAAAGATGCGGTTGGCCTTACCGATGCGCGTGTGCCCAGTGACGATTACGTGGGAGCCGATCCAGGTGTCATCGCCGATCTCGACGTGCTCGCCGATCTGGCAATATGGACCGATGGCGACGTTGTGCCCCAACTTCGCCCTGGGATGGATGATCGCGGTGGGATGAATCATACCCGGTCGCGAATGGTGCACATGAGTTCCGCCTCGGCAACCGTCTGGTCGCCGACGCGGGCGCTGGTGGCGAATTTCCAGATCCCGCGCATAGTGCGCAGGATGGTCGCCTCGAGCAGCAATTGATCGCCCGGCACCACCGGCTTTTTGAAGCGCGCGTTGTCGATGCCGACGAAATACACCACCGAGTCCTCGTCCGGCTTGGCGTTGCTCGTCTTGAACGACAGCAGAGCGGCGGCCTGGGCCATCGCCTCGACGATCAGCACGCCCGGCATGACCGGATAGCGCGGAAAGTGGCCGATGAAGAACGGTTCGTTGATGGTCACGTTCTTCAGCGCCAGAATGTGCTTGCCCGGCTCGCATTCGAGCACGCGATCGACGAGCAGGAAGGGATATCGATGGGGCAGGTGATTTATGATTTCGTAGACGTCCATCTGGCTCACCGTTTCTTCTCCAATTCCGCAAGACGCTGCTCCAGCGTTCGAATCCTCTCCGCCATCCGGTCCAGATTGCGGATCTGAGCGAAGTTCTTCAGCCACTCGCCATGATCCAGCAGTGGCATGGAACTGGTGTACGTGCCACGTTTCGGGACCGACTTGCCGATATAGGTGCCACCGGTCACGGTCACGTCGTCGGCAATGGTGGCGTGGCCGATAATCATCGCGGCACCACCGAGCATGCAGCGACGGCCGATGCGTGCGCTGCCAGCGATCCCGACGCAGCCGGCGATGATGCTGTGGGCGCCAATGCGCACGTTGTGCGCCACCTGAATCTGGTTGTCCAGCTTCACGCCGTCCTCGATCACGGTGTCGTCGAGGGCACCGCGATCGATGGTCGTGTTGGCACCGATCTCCACATCGTCGCCGATGAGCACGCCTCCGGTCTGAGGGATCTTGACCCAGCTGCCGTCCTTCTCGCGAGCGAAGCCAAACCCGTCAGCGCCGATCACGGCCCCGGAGTGGACGATAGCCCGCGCACCGATCCGGCAGCCGGCATAGACTTTGACGCCGGCATGGAGGAGTGAATCGGCGCCGATATAGACTCCCCGGCCGATGACGCAACCGGGTCCGACGATGACACCTTCGCCGATCTCGACGTTTTCCTCGATGACAGCGCACGGACCCACGCAGACGCTCGCCGGCAGGGCGGACGCGACGATGGCACTGGCATGCACGCCGCTCGCCGGGCGATGCGCGGGTGCGAGCAGTTGCGCCACGCGCGCATAGTACAGGTAGGGGTCGTCGGCGACGATGTGCGCCACGGGACAGGCAGCAGCATTGCGCGGCGCCACGATTACGGCGCCCGCACTGGTCGCCTTGAGCTTTGCCTCGTACTTCGGGTTAGCGAGAAAACTGATCTCTCCAGGGCCGGCGCTTTCAAGGGTGGCCACGCGATGCACCTGCAAGGAAGCGTCGCCCGTCAGCGCGCCCCCCAGACGCGCCACGATTTCTCCGAGGGAGAGTCCTGGCGCCGGCCGTGGCATGTACCGCGTCTATTTGCTGCCGGTCGAGGCGCCACCGCCCGCGGCAGCCGGAGCATCGGCGAGCGCCTTGATCACCTTGTCGGTGATGTCGATGCGCGGGCTGGCGTAGACCGCCTCCTGGAAGATGATGTCGAACTTCTCTGCCTCGGCGATCGTCTTGATGGACTTGTTCGCGCGCTCCAGTACGGATGCAAGTTCCTCGTTGCGGCGCTGGTTCAGATCCTCGCGATACTCGCGCTGCTTGCGCTGGAAGTCACGATTGAGATCACCGAACTCGCGCTCCTTGTTGCGGCGGTCGCTCTCGGACATGGTGACCGAATTCTTCTCCAGGTTCTCCTGCATTCCCTGGAGTTGCTTGGCCAGCCGTTGCAGTTCCTGGTCGCGCTTCTCGAACTCTTTCTCCAACTTCTTCTGGGCACGCACCGCGGGCGCCGCCTCCTTGAAAATGCGCTCGGTATTGACGAAGCCGATCTTGTTCTCGGCAATGGCCGGATACGGGACCAACGCCAGCAATCCTGACAGTATGGTAAGAGACAACTTGCTCAACATGCTTCTCCTTCTGCAATCCTGGTGGCACTAGAAAATGGTGCCGAGCTGAAACTGGAAACGCTGCGTGCGGTCTTCCGGCTTCTTGTTGATGGGCTGGGCGATGCTGAACTTCAACGGCCCCACGGGCGAAGTCCAGGAAACCGAAATCCCTGTACTATAACGCAAATCGCCGAGGCTTAGCTTCTGATCCTTGCTCCAGACTTGGCCGGCGTCGACAAAGGCGCCGAGGCGGAAGGATCGGTCAAGCCCCATGCCCGGCACAGGGAAAAGAAACTCGGCGTTGGCCACCAGCCGTCGGTTGCCACCGAGCGCCTCATTCGTCGGGTTGCCGTTCACATCCACGTCGCGCGGGCCGAGCGATGATGCATCATAGCCGCGCACCGACCCGATGCCGCCGGCGAAGAAGTTCTTGAAGAAGGGCAGCGGTTTGTTGTTGTAGCCGTTGCCGAATCCGGCCTCGCCGTTGAGCAGCAGCGCATAGTCCCGGCCAAACGGGAAGAAGCGCTGATGCTGGTAGGATAACCGGTAGTATTTGAGCGTGCCGCCGGGCAGCGACAGCTCCGCCACTGCCCGCTGATAGGCACCCTTGGTCGGATAGATAATACTGTCACGACCATCCTTGGCCCAACCGACGGAACTCAGCAACGTTGATGTGTTCGAGCCGAACTCGTTGACGAAGTCCACGTAGCGCTTCGGGCTGTCGGCGAACGTCGTCACGTCGGTACGGTCGTAGGCGAGCCCGACGCTGATGGAGTCGTCTTCGCCGATCGGAATTCCATAACGGATTCCGCCGCCCAGGGACGACGTCCGGTAGTTGCCGACCGACAGCGAGGTCGGGTCGACGTTGCGTTTGTAGATGTCGAAGCCGCGGCTGACACCGTCGACGGTGTAGTACGGCTCCGTGAAGGAAATCGAATAGACCTTGTTGATCTTGCCGCTATTGAGTTGGGCCGTCAGACTCTTGCCGCTACCGAACAGGTTGTTCTGCGAAACCGAACCGGACAACACGAGTTTCTCCGAGCTGGAGAAACCGGCACCGAGCAGCAGGTTGCCGGTGGGTTTTTCCTTGACCGCGATGTTGACGTCCACCTGGTCCGTCGTACCGACGACGGCCGGCGTCTCGATGTTTACCTCGTCGAAGAAGCCAAGGCGGTCGACCCGGGTGCGCGATTTGTTGATCTTCTCCCCGTCGTACCAGGCGCTTTCCAGTTGGCGCGCCTCGCGGCGTATGACCTCGTCGCGGGTGCGCGTGTTGCCAGCGACATTGATGCGACGCACATACACGCGCCGCCCCGGGTCGACCAGGATGGTGAAGGCCACCTGGCGCTTCTCCTTGTCCACCTCGGGCTGGGCATTGACATTGGCAAAGGCGTAGCCCTCGTTGCCGAGGCGATCGCCAATCGCCTTGTTCGTCTCCGTCAACTGTGCCCGCGAGAACGTGTCGCCCGGCTTGATCTTGACCAGCTTGCGCAGCTCATCCTCGGGCAGCAGCAGATCGCCGGCCAGCTTGACCGATGAGACCGAGAACTTGTCGCCCTCGGTGATGTTGATCGTGATGTAGATGTCGCGCTTGTCCGGCGTGATCGACACCTGGGTCGAATCGATATTGAACTCCAGGTAGCCGCGGTCGAGATAGTGGGAGCGCAGCGTTTCCAGATCCGCGGACAGCTTTTGTTTCGAATACTGGTCGTTCTTCGTGTACCACGTGAACCAGCCCGGCGTACGCAGCACGAACAGATCGAGCAGCTCCGACTCCTTGAACGCCTGATTGCCGACGATGTTGATCTGCTTGATCTTGGCGACCTCGCCTTCATCCACCGTGAAGTTGACGGCGACGCGATTGCGCTCCATCGGCGTCACGGTAGCGGTCAGTGTCACGCCATAGCGCCCCCGGCTCAGGTATTGGCGCTTCAATTCCTGCTCGGCCTTGTCGAGCAGGGAACGATCGAAGATGCGCGACTCGGCCAGCCCGACCTCCTTCAGCCCCTTTTTCAGCTGGTCCTTGTCGAACTCCTTGATGCCGACGAAATCGATCTGCGCGATCGCCGGCCGCTCGTCCAGCACGACCACGAGAACGTCGTTCTCCACCTCTATGCGAACATCCTTAAAGAAGCCGGTCGCGAACAGCGCCTTGATCGCCTGCGAGGCCTTCTCATCCGTCATTGTCTCGCCGACCTTGGCCGGCAGGTAGCTGAAGACCGTGCCCGCTTCGGTACGCTGGATGCCTTCGATGCGGATGTCCTTGACCACGAAAGGTTCGAACGCGGCCGCGGAAGAGGCCACGAGCACCGCGAGGAGCCCGGGTATCAGCTTCTTCTTCATTCAGGATTAGCCGGAAAAGAGGCGGTTGATGTCGTTATAGAAGGCAAAGGCCATCAGCATTACCAGCAGGGCAAGGCCCACCTGCTGGCCGATTTCCATGGCCTTTTCCGAGACGGGACCGCCTTTGACGATCTCGACAATATAATACATCAAATGCCCGCCATCTAATAACGGGATGGGCAGGAGGTTCAGCACGCCGAGGCTGATGCTGATGAGCGCAAGAAACTTAATGTAGTGCATGACCCCCAGCCGCGCCGACTGCCCGGCGTAATCGGCGATCGTCACCGGCCCGCTCAGGTTGCGCCAAGAGACATCCCCGACCACCATTTTCCCCAATATGCTGAGCGAGAACACCGCGGTATCCCAAGTCTGGACTGTTGCTCGCGACAGCGCTTCGAGCGGCCCGTAGCGCACTGTCGTCAGGAGACGGTTGCGGCTATTGCCGTCGTCATGTATGGCGATACCGATGCGCCCGACCCGCTTGCCATGCTCGACGGTTTCACTCGGCACCACACGGATGAGGAGCAGTTCCCCTCCTCGCCTGACCTCGAGCGCGATCTCAAGTCCCGGGGCGTCGCGGATGATCCCGACCAGATCCGCCCACGAATCCACCTGCCGCTGTTGCGCGCGCAGAACGAGATCGCCGGGCCTCAGACCCGCCGCATCAGCGATGCCACCTGCGAACACCTTGCCGATGACCGCCGGCGACCGCGGCCGGTACAGTCGCATGCCCAGTTGCTGCAGCAAATCGCCTTCGAGTTCCCGCGTGTCGAGGGATGACAGATCGAGCCGTCGCGAGGCGATCTCCTGGCGGCTGTTCACGACTTCGATGACGATTGGCTGCCGGTCCAGCGCGTTCTGCAGTATCTCCCAACGCAGATCCTGCCAAGTCGCTATCTTCCTGCCATTGACGGCAACGACCTCCTCGCCGTCTTCGAAACCCGCTGCCGCGCTGGCTGATTCCGCCACCGGCGCGCCGAGTATCGGCCGAAGTTCGTCCACGCCGTAGACGTACATCCCCCAGTAAAACGCGATCGCGAGCAGAAAATTGGCCACCGGCCCGGCCAAGACGATGGCAAAGCGCTTCGTCACCGCCTGTCGATTGAAGGCACGATGCAGTTCCGTCGGCGCGACTGGCGCCTCGCGCTCGTCGAGCATTTTCACATAGCCGCCCAAGGGAAACGCGGCCAGCGCCCATTCCGTTTGATCGGGACCGTGGCGGCGCAGCAGCAGCGGTTTGCCGAAGCCGACGGAGAAGCGCAGCACCTTCACACCGCACCAGCGCGCCACCAGGTAGTGGCCGAATTCATGGACGACGATGAGAATACCCAGTGCCAGGGCAAACGCACCGAGATAGAACAGAAAACTCATGACACCCGCCGCCCCCACTGCAGAATCAGCGCCCGCGCCGCGATGCGAGCTTCGCCGTCGGCCGCAATCACGGCATCCAGCGTATCGGCAGCGCGATGCGCTACGCATGCCAGCACCTCAGCGATGACATCGGGAATGCGTCGAAACGCGAGCTCGCCGGCGAGAAACGCGGCGACGGCAACCTCGTTGGCGGCATTGAGCGAGGCCGGTGCCGTACCGCCCCGATCGAGCGCCGCATAGGCCAGTGGCAAACAGGGAAAGCGGCTCACGTCGGGCCGCTCGAAGGACAGCCTGCCGATGGCGCACAGATCGAGCGGCGCGACGCCGGCCTCGATTCGCTCCGGGTAGGCAAGCCCGTGGGCGATAGGCGTGCGCATGTCCGGATTGCCCAACTGGGCGATCACCGAGCCATCGGCATACTCGACCATTGAGTGAACAACGCTTTCGCGATGAATGACGACGTCGATGCGCGACGGCGGCGCGCCGAATAGCCAATGGGCTTCGATGACTTCCAACCCCTTGTTCATCAAGGTCGCGGAATCCACGGAGATCTTCCGCCCCATGACCCAGTTGGGATGGGCGCAAGCCTGGTCCGGCGTGACGGCGTCGAGCTCGCCCACCGGCGTGTCGCGAAACGGCCCGCCCGACGCAGTCAGTACGACGCGCCGCACGCCGGCACCGTCCAGCGAACCATCGAAGTCCCGCGGCAGCGACTGAAACACGGCGTTGTGCTCGCTGTCGATGGGAAGAAGCGACGCTTGGTTGCGCCGCACCTCCGCCATAAACACCGCGCCTGCCATCACCAGTGCCTCCTTGTTGGCTAGCAGGACTTTCTTGCCGCTCTTGACCGCTGCCAGCGTCGGCGCCAATCCGGCCGCACCGACGATGGCCGCCATGACGGTATCGATCTCCGGCAGGCTCGCGATCATGCACAGAGCATCGGCGCCGGTGAGCACTTCGGTTGCCACACCGGCCTCTCGCAGCCGCCGCTGAAGGGACTGCGCGGCAGCGGCATCGCCGACGACGGCGTAACGCGGCCGCGCAAGCAGGCACTGTTTGAACAGCCGGTCCACCTGGTTATTCGCCGAGAGTGCCACGACCTCGAAGCGCTCTGGGTGCCGCGCCACGACGTCGAGGGTGTTGACGCCGATCGACCCTGTCGCACCCAGAATAGTCAGCCGCTGTCGCGATGCCATGCGCCTAACCCCGCCACATCAGAAGAATGAAGCCGATCATCGGTAGCGTAGATGTCAGGCTGTCCACACGGTCAAGTACACCGCCGTGCCCTGGCAGCAGCGTGCCGCTATCCTTCACGCCGGCGCTGCGCTTGGCGAGCGATTCGAACAGGTCGCCGACGACGCTTACGGCCGTGAGAAGCACAAGCCCCGCGGCACCGATCAGTATTCCTTTCCAGCCATAGTCGCCAAGTTCCGCGCTCACCGCCGCCACCACAAATGCATAAACCCAGACGCCGAGCACGGCGCCGCAAACGCCCTCCCACGTCTTGCCCGGGCTAATAGCAGGCGCCAGCTTGTGCCTGCCGAAGGCTCGGCCGGCGAAATATGCGGCAATATCCGCCGCCCAGACACCGGCCATTGTGCCGAGCAGCCACAGCGGCGCCGGTGCCACACCGCGAACATGAACCATGGCGAGGCCGGCAGGCAGGAGCACGAGCCAACCGATCAGCGCCGCGACCGTGCCCACACGCAGATGCCCGCGCGCTAGCCAGAGCGGCACGACGAGTGTCCAGAATGCCATGCCAACCACGTAGGCCGTGCTCAGCGCCCCCCGAAGTACGCGGGACTCCTGCCCGGGCCATCCGAACATCCACGACGCAAGAACAAAGAAGATTAGCGCGGTCAGTCCTGAATACGCAACGCGCCCACTGCCCGCCATGCCGGCCAGCGCCGACCACTCCCAGGCGGCAAGGGCGATGACCGATATCACGACCACAGTCCAGCCGATCGGGGGCAGCCAGAACAGGGCTACCAGGACGCACGCGAGCAGGACCAGCGCGGTAATGACCCGCGCTTTAAGCATCCTGTCGAACCGCGTCGGAATCCGCCTCGCTTTCCGCCGCAGCCGGACGACGCATGGGCTCCTTGCCGGCCTTCAGTTGCTCACTGGTGCGCCCGAACCTGCGCTCGCGCTTCTGATACGACTTGATGGCAAGATCGAGCGCGGCCGAATCGAACTCAGGCCAGAGCGTGTCGGTGAAGTACAGCTCGGCGTATGCGAGCTGCCAAAGCAGAAAGTTGCTGATTCGCTGTTCACCGCCCGTGCGGATGAACAGATCCGGCTCCGGCGCATAACTCAGCGCAAGATATGGTTCCAGGTCTTCCTCGGCGAACCCCCCGCGGCGATCGGGATTGGCCTTCAACATCTTCTCGGTCGCCTGCAGGATGTCCCATCGTCCGCCATAGTTGGCCGCAACGGTCAGAGTCAGGCGCTGATTGTCCGCTGTCAGCGCCTCGGCATGGCGAATGAGTTCCACCAGACGCGGCTCGAACCGCCCAAGATCGCCGACGGCCCGGAACCGAATGCCATTCTCATGGAGTTTGGCGACCTCGTCCTCCAGCGCATGAACGAACAGCTGCATGAGGAAGGAAACTTCCTCCGGAGGGCGGCGCCAGTTCTCCGAGCTGAAAGCGAACAGGGTCAGATAGGAAATGCCGCGCCGAATGCACGCCCGAATGACCTCGCGCACGGATTCGACGCCGCGTTTGTGCCCGGCAACGCGCGGCATGAAGCGCCGCCGTGCCCACCGCCCGTTGCCGTCCATGATGATCGCGACATGGCGTGGCACCGCGCCCGACTCCGGGATCTCACGCGTAGAGCTTGCAAAGCGCTTCATAGGCTGTTCCCTGCCTTACATGCGGCCGGCAGACAAGCGGTCCGCCAGCCTAGACGGCCATCAGATCCGATTCCTTCGTGGCCAGGAGCTTGTCAATCTCGCTGATGTACCGGTCGGTTAGCTTCTGAACGTCCTCTTCCGCCCGGCGCTCCTCGTCTTCGGAAATCGTTTTCGCTTTCACCGCGTCCTTGAGGGCATGGTTGGCGTCGCGCCGCAGATTCCGAATCGCCACACGGGCGTTTTCGGCTTCGTGGCGCACAACTTTAATCAGGTCCCGCCGCCGCTCCTCCGTGAGCGCCGGCATGGGCACGCGTACCGTGTCACCCATCGTCGCCGGGTTCAGGCCGAGATCCGAATCGCGTATCGCCTTCTCGACCACAGCGATCATCTTCTTCTCCCAGGGCGTGACCCCGATCGTCCGGGCGTCGAGCAGCGTCACGTTGGCAACCTGATTCACAGGCACCGAGGAGCCGTAGTAGTCCACGTGCACATGATCGAGAAGGCCCGCGTGCGCCCGCCCCGTGCGCACCTTCGACAAATCGGTCTTCAGTGCCTCCAGCGACTTCTGCATCTTCTGTTCGATCGTCTTCTTGAGATCTGCAATCATCGCGATTCCTCAAACATGTACCAGCGTTCCTTCGTCTTCGCCCAGGATCACCCGCTTCAATGCACCCACCTTGAATATGCTGAATACGTTGATCGGCAGGCGCTGCTCGCGACAAAGGGCCAGCGCGGTCGCATCCATCACCTTGAGATCGCGGGCAATCGCCTCGTCGAAGCTGATCCTGCCGAAGCGCTCGGCGCTCGGATCCTTCTTCGGATCGGCGGTGTAGACCCCATCCACCTTGGTCGCCTTGAGGACGATCTCCGCTTCGATCTCGCGCCCGCGCAGGGCCGCTGCCGTGTCGGTGGTGAAGAACGGGTTGCCGGTGCCGGCGGCGAAGATGACGATCTTGCCTTCCTCGAGATAGCGGATCGCCTTGGCGCGGATGTAAGGTTCGACGACGGGTTCGATGTTCAGAGCCGACTGCACGCGAACGTTGAGCCCCGCCTTGCGCAGTGCGTCCTGTAGCGCCAGCGCGTTCATCACCGTCGCCAGCATGCCCATGTAGTCCGCACTTGCGCGATCCATCCCCTCCGCGCCAAGCGCGGCGCCACGAAAGATGTTGCCACCGCCGATAACAATGCCAATCTCGACGCCCAGCTCGGCGACCGCGCCCACCTCCGAAACGAGCCGCGCCAGCGTCGCGCGATTGATGCCATAGGCATCGTCACCCATCAGCGCTTCGCCCGAAAGCTTGAGCAGAACGCGCCCGAACGCCGGCTTGCCGGCCTCTCGCTTCAATGCCGCGGCGTCGCCCATGTTACTTCGCAGCAGCGGCTGCAGCCTGGGCCGCCACTTCGGCAGCGAAATCGTTGGAGCGCTTTTCGATGCCTTCGCCGACGACATAGAGCGTGAAACCGGCGACAGAAGCGCCCTTGGCCTTGAGCAATTGCTCGATGGTCTGCTTACCGTCCTCGGCCTTGACGAACACCTGCCCGAGCAGCGTCACATCCTTGAGGTACTTGTGCACCGTGCCCTCGGCGATCTTTTCCAACATTGCTTCCGGTTTGCCCGCCTCGCGTGCTTTTTCGATCGCGATGCGCCGTTCGGTCTCCAGCAGATCTGCCGGCACGCCCGTCACATCCAGAGCCTTGGGCTTCGACGCCGCGACGTGCATGGCAAGATCCTTGCCCAATTGCTCGTCGCCGCCGACGACATCCACCAGCACGCCGATCTTTGACCCGCCATGCACGTAGCTGGTCAAGCGCCCCTTGGCCTGGAGGCGTTCGAAGCGCCGGATGGCCATGTTCTCACCGATCTTCCCGATCAGTGCCTTGCGCGTTTCCTCGACACTCGCGCCGTCGATGCTGAGCGCAGAAAGCGCGGCAACGTCGGCGGGATTATGCGACGCCACCAGCACCGCCAAGTTGCGCGTGAAGGCGAGGAAGTCCGCGTTCTTGGCCACGAAGTCCGTTTCGCAATTCACTTCGACGATGGCGCCCAACCGGCTGTCGTCGACGATGTGCGTGGCGACCACGCCTTCGGCGGTAACGCGGGCAGACGCCTTGGCCGCTTTGCTGCCGAGCTTCACCCTCAGGATCTCTTCCGCCTTGGCCATGTCGCCGGCCGCTTCGGTCAATGCCTTCTTGCACTCCATCATCGGCGCGTCGGTCTTCTCGCGCAGTTCCTTCACCATTGCTGCGGTAATTTCCGCCATTGCTACTCCCGTAACTCTCAAACTGTAACCTGATGCGGACGCCGGCTGCGGGCGCACCCGCAACCCATCACGGCCGCCTACGCGCTGCCTTCGGCGCCCTCCTCGTCGGCGAGCTCGACGAACTCATCACTCGTCGCCGCCACCATCTCCTGCACCACCTGACTACGGCCCTCCAGGACGGCGTCGGCTACGCCCCGGGCATACAGACGAATGGCACGGCTGGAATCGTCATTGCCGGGAATGACATAGCCGACGCCGTCGGGCGAGTGATTGGTATCGACGACGGCAATCACGGGAATCCCGAGCTTCTTCGCTTCCGTCACGGCAATCTTGTGGTAGCCGACATCGATAACGAACAGCGCGTCGGGCAGACCGGCCATGTCCTTGATACCGCCGAGGCTCTTTTCCAGCTTGGCAAGTTCGCGCTGGTAGTGCAGCGCCTCCTTCTTGGCCATGCGCTCGAAGGAGCCATCCTGGCTCATCTGCTCCAGTTCCTTGAGGCGCTTGATGGACTGCTTGACAGTTTTGAAATTGGTGAGCATGCCGCCGAGCCAGCGCTCATCGACAAACGGACAACCGGCCCGCAGCGCCTCCTCGCGGACCGTCTCCCGCGCCTGGCGCTTGGTGCCGACAAACAAGATGGCGCCCCGATTGGCCGACATCTTGCGCACGAAGTTCATTGCTTCCTGGTACTTGACCAGGGTCTTCTCGAGATTGATGATGTGGATCTTGTTGCGATGGCCGAAGATGTATGGAGCCATCTTCGGATTCCAGAAGCGGGTCTGGTGGCCGAAATGAACCCCGGCCTCCAGCATCTGACGCATGGTTGCAGACATAAACATCTCCGATTAGGGTTGAACCTCCGTCCGGCGCTGCTTGCATCCCGTTGCCGGGACCACCCCGTCGAATGCCGGACGTGTGAATTTTGTCCAGAGGCAAATGCCGCGAACATGAACGACGCCAGATTGCCTAGCCGATCTGCCGCAGAAACCCGCGCATTGGACAATCCTGAAATTATAACAACTTAAGGCACAATACCTCAAGCGCGGCAGAGGCCGGACTTCGGCGCCCCGCGGGCAGCCCGGCGCGCTGCGACAGCCGCGGCAAATTGCCTACCGCGGGCCAATCCGCTAGGCTTGGTGGGTTTGAGCCAACCCCGACTCATGAGCGTTGTACTGAAGAACCCGGAAGAAATCGAGAAGATGCGCCTCGCCGGCCGACTCGCCGGAGAGGTGCTCGATTTCATCGCGCCCCATGTGCGCCCTGGCGTCACGACGGCCGAGTTGGACCGGCTGTGCCACGAGTACATGGTGAATGTTCAGGGCACGATACCCGCGCCGCTGCACTACGCGCCGCCCGGCTATCCGCCCTACCCGAAGTCGATCTGCACGTCCGTCAATCATCAGGTCTGCCACGGCATCCCCGGGGACAAAGCACTGAAGCGCGGCGACATCGTCAACCTCGACATCACGGTCATCAAAGACGGTTTCCACGGCGACACCAGCCGCATGTTCGCGGTCGGCGGCGAGATCTCCATTCTCGCCCGGCGGTTATGTAACGTCACCCATGAATGCCTTTGGCTGGGAATCGCCCAAGTGAAGCCGGGCGCGCACCTCGGCGACATCGGCCACGCCATTCAACGACACGCCGAGCGTCACGGTTTCTCGGTCGTGCGCGAGTTCTGCGGCCACGGAATCGGACGCAAGTTCCACGAGGAGCCACAGGTCCTGCACTACGGCCGCCCGCATACCGGCATCGAACTCGCACCGGGCATGACGTTCACCATCGAGCCCATGATCAACGCCGGCAAGGCCGCCATCTCCGAGTTGCCCGACGGCTGGACCATCATCACCAAGGACCGCAGCCTTTCGGCGCAGTGGGAACACACGATATTGGTCACCGAAACCGGCCATGAAGTCCTGACGATTTCCGACGGGGCACCGCCAAAGCCTGACCTGGTGCCTTAGCGCCATGGATTCGATGTCCACGCCCGCGGCGCCTGACAGCCGCGAACTGGTGGCAGATCTCAAGGCCCGTCTGCAGGACGGTCAGCGAGGCCTGCGTGTGGCCTACGACACCCGCGCCAACGCCGCCGCCCTGCTGCGCGGCCGCGCCAATCTCATCGACGGCATTTTGCGCGAGGTGTGGCAGCGCAGCAATTTGCCGTCTTCACTGGCGCTCGTGGCAGTGGGCGGCTACGGCCGCAGCGAGCTTTTTCCCTATTCCGACGTGGACATCATGGTGCTGCTGCCCGACGCGGTGGACGCTGCCACCGAGTCAAAACTCGAGCTTCTGATCGGCAGCATCTGGGACATCGGACTGGACGTCGGCCACAGCGTGCGCACGGTCGAAGAGTGCCTGAACGAGGCGCGGCGCGACATCACCGTCCAGACGAACCTGCTCGAGGCGCGGCTGCTTTCCGGCAGCCGAGACCTGTTCACTGCGTTCTTCGCCCGCCTGCGCGCGGACCTCGACCCGCGCGCATTCTTCAAGGCAAAGCGGCTGGAGCAGGAGGAGCGCTACCTGCGCTTCAACGAGACGCCCTACAGCCTGGAGCCCAACTGCAAGGAAAGCCCGGGCGGCCTGCGCGACCTGCAGATCATTCTCTGGATCAGCCGCGCGGCGGGAATCGGCGTGCGCTGGGGCGATCTCAAACGTCACGGTCTCGTCACTCATCGTGAGGCCGACCAACTCAAGCGCGTGGAAACGCTGCTCCGGCACATTCGCATACGGCTGCACTTTCTTGTCGGCCGCCGCGAGGATCGTCTGGTCTTCGATCATCAGGAGGCGCTTGCCCAGCAGTTCGGCCTCGAGCGCACCGCCGCACGGCGCGCCTCCGAGCTGCTCATGCAGCGCTATTACCGCAATGCCAAGACCATTACACAGCTCAACACCATTCTGCTTCAGAACCTGGGCACGACGATCTTTCCGGCGGAGAGACGGCTGCCGATCGTCATCAACGCGCGTTTTCAGGCCGACCGCGAACTGCTCGACGTGCGCGCCGAAGACGTATTCGAGCAGCATCCGCAGGCGATTCTGGAAAGTTTCCTGATACTGCAGCAGCGCCCGGAGCTGAAGGGCATGACCGCCCGCACCCTGCGCGCGCTGTGGCGGGCTCGGCATCTGATCACGTCAGAGTTCCGCCACGATGTCGGCAATCGCGCCCTGTTCCTGCACCTGTTCCAGCAGAAGCGTGGTCTCGTGCATGAGCTGCGCAGGATGAACCAGTACGGCATCCTCGGCCGCTATCTTCCGGCGTTCGGACGCATTGTCGGCCAGATGCAGCACGATTTGTTTCATGTTTACACGGTCGATCAGCATATCCTGCAGGTGGTGCGCAATGTGCGCCGCTTCACCATGTCGGAGCATGCCCATGAGTATCCGCTGTGCAGCCGCCTGATCGCCGGGTTCGATCGGCACTGGTTGATCTACATCGCCGCCCTGTTTCACGACATTGCCAAGGGCCGCGGCGGCGACCACTCCCGGCTAGGCAAGCGGGACGCACGCGAGTTCTGCCGTAGTCATGGCTTGTCGGACGAGGACACGGAGCTGGTCGTGTTTCTGGTCGAACACCACCTGACGATGTCCATGGTGGCGCAGAAGCAGGATCTCGCCAGTCCCGATGTCATTGCCTCGTTTGCCGCGGTTGTGCGCAATGAGCGCCGCCTGATCGCCCTGTATCTGCTGACCGTCGCGGACATCCGCGGCACCAGCCCGAAGGTCTGGAATCCATGGAAAGGAAAACTGCTGGAGGACCTGCTGACCGCTACGCTGCGTCTCCTGCGCGGCGACACGCCGCAACAGGCGTTGGGTCTCGCAGCACGCCAGCAAGACGTGCAGCGCATCCTGCGCTACTACGGTCTGCGCCCCGGCATCGAGGCTGAGCTGTGGAAGGAACTCGATACCGTGTATTTCTTGCGCCACGATGTCGAGGAAGTTGCATGGCATACGCGCGTGCTCTACTACCGTCCGAATGCTGCAGACCCGCTGGTCAAGGCGCGGCTGAATCCCGTCGGCGAGGGGCTGCAAGTCATGGTCTACACGCGAGACGAGCGCTTTCTGTTCGTACGCCTGTGCGGGTTCTTCGGCAAGCTGGGCTACTCCATCGTGGACGCCAAGATCCACACGACGCGCCATGGCTACGCTCTGGACAGCTTCGTGCTCATGGATCCGGCCGACCATCTGAACACGCGGGCCATGATCAGCCTGATCGAGCACGATCTGGTGGAGCGCCTGCACACCCACGCACCGCCCGACAAGCCGATCACGGGGCGACTGTCGCGCCAGGTGAAGCATTTCCCCATCACGCCCGCGGTCAGCATCGAACCCGACGAAAGGGGCAGCCACCACATCATGTCCGTCACGGCCGCCGACCGCCCCGGCCTGCTATTCGCCATCGCACAGACCCTTGCCCAGCACAACATCAACCTGCACACGGCAAAGATAGCGACCCTCGGGGAGCGGGCGGAGGACACTTTCCTCATCAGCGGCGCTGAGTTGGCCAAAAAGAAAACACTGCTGCGCATCGAGCAGGAGTTGCTCGATGTACTGCAGCTATAGGCTACTCGGCCTTGTCTAGCGCCTCAGGCGCCGCCGCCACGCCGCCCACGTCGACCGCCGTGCTTCCGTTCGGCGGCAGCCACCGCCGCGACAGGCTCAGGGCGAGCGCCAGCAGCGTCGGCCCGATGAACAGACCGATAAACCCGAATGCCAGAACGCCGCCGAACACGCCCAGAACAATGAGCACGAGCGGCATGCTGCTCGACCGGCTAATCAGCAGCGGCTTAAGGAAATTGTCCACGCTGCTGACGACCAGCAGCCCCCACAGGACCGTGAAGATTGCCCAGCCCGTTTCGTCCTGATAGACAAGCCACGCCGCCGCCCCGCCCCACACCAGCGGCGGCCCGATCGGGATCATGGACAGCAGAAACGTCACCGCGCCGAGGAGGAATGCCGCCGGGACACCAGCGATGAGAAACCCGATCGTGGCGACGATCCCCTGGGCCAGCGCTGTGCCGAGCATGCCGTGCATGACTCCCACCACCGTGCTGTGGATCGTTTCCAGCAATTCATTGGCATAACCGCCAGCGAGCCGCTCCGCGGCATCGCGCACCCGAGCCATGAGCGTTTCGCCGTCGCGGTAAAAGAAAAACATGATGAACACGGCAAGCAGGATTTGCATCAGTCCCTGCCCGACCAGCGCGCCGACGTGGAACAGGAAATTCTTTGCCGGATCGATCATGCGGCGGAGGAGCCCGACCAGTTCCTCCCGGCTCTGCGCCAGCTTGTGCCAGTAGGAGTCGATCTGCGGCCCGATCAAAGGCAACCCAGTCAGCCAATCCGGTGGTTCGATCGGGCCCTGGTCGAGCTGCTGGCGGATGGCGTCGGCTAGGTCCGCGGCGCCGTCGGCGAGGCTGAACGCAAGCAATGCCACCGGCCCGACGACCAGCACGATGAACAGCAGTGCCATGAGCAGCGCCGCCAGCCACCCGCGCCCCCCGACCCATCGGCGCAGGTAGGTGAATACCGGCCAAGTCGAAGCACAGACGACGACGGCGAACAGGACCGCGGTCAGGAACGGCTGCAGCACGAGGAAGCAGCCGATGACGAGGATTGCGACTACCGTAAGCTGGGCAACTTGCTCGATGCGTCGTTTGGTTTCCATTGTCTCGACTGGCAGAGGAATTGCACGCTCGGGCGCGGCACACCCGAATCATGCCGTTAGGATTGACGCGGCCCCGCCGCGATGGCCAAGTTGCCGCGAAGGAAAATGGATACCCCATCACACGCGCCGCGCGTGCGCCACGCGTTGATCATACCGGAATCTGCCGGCGATCGCCCTCGCCCTCCAATCAGCGCGAGGCGCCGCCATAGCGGGCCGGCCGGGACGCGGCGACAGCTTGATTCGCATTGCACGCAGCGAGGATTGTCAACTGTTCTTTCGACGTAGGTGCATGAGGTCAGATCAGAGCGTTCGGTCAATTGACGAATGCAGCGATCTGCCGAGATAATCCAAGCTTGCGGTTCAACCAAATTTTCGCGTCGGTGCAGGCGCCATTTCATCGTAGCGCCGACAACAGGTTGGATCGGGAAGGAACCTCGTGCCGCCCGATCGAACCGACTCACTCGGTAAATGGCAAAGAAGAAACTGGCGCTGGTTATCGATCAGCGCGGGGAGGTCAGCGAAGCGCTCCGCAACTCCGAGATGACCGACTGGGAGTTCCGCCGCTGCGGCAGCATAGATGAAGCGACAAAGATCCTGCCGCTGCAACGCGCGCCTGTCGGGCTGATGGTCTTCGACACCGCGGCCCCCGCGCCTGACGATCGACTCGAACCGCTGTTGTCCTCGGACGGCATGGAGTGGATCGCCATCGTCGAGCCCGATCTACTCAAGGCAACCGCCCTGCGCAAGCTTGTCGGCCAGAGCTTCCTCGACTTCCATTCCCTGCCGCTCGACAACGCCCGCCTGCGTGTCACCATCGGCCATGCCTACGGCAAGACGCTGCTCGCCGACGCAGGCGACGCGGATGTCGTCCCGAGCGAGCGCTTCGGCATGACCGGGCGTAGTCCGCAAATGCAGGACCTCTTTCGCCAGATCGAGAAAATGCTGGACGTGGACGCGCCGGTGTTTATCGGCGGAGAGTCCGGCACAGGCAAGGAACTCGTAGCGCGCGCCATCCACGCCCATTCGAAGCGCGCCCTGGGGCCGTTCGTGGCCATGAATTGTGGCGCATTGCCGCCCAGCCTCATCGCATCGGAGTTGTTCGGCCACGAAAAGGGCGCCTTCACCGGCGCCCACAAGCGCAAGATCGGCCGCATCGAGGCGGCGAATGGCGGCGTTCTTTTTCTTGACGAGATTGGCGATCTGCCGCTCGACGTGCAGTCCTTCCTGTTGCGTTTTCTGCAAGAGAAGAATCTCGTCAGGATCGGCGCAACGGAACACATCGCCGTCGATGCCCGCGTCATCGCGGCAACCCACGTCGATTTGCAGCGGGCGGTACAGGAAGGACGCTTTCGCGAGGATCTCTACTACCGGCTGAATGTACTGCAAATCAAATTGGCGCCGCTGCGCGAGCGCATCAGCGATGTGCCGCTGTTGGCGGAGCGGGTATTCAGGGAAGGTGCGACTCAAAGAAATCCACGGGTCAGGGGCCTCAGTGCGGCCGCACAACGCGCCATGGTGCGGCACAATTGGCCCGGCAACGTGCGCGAGCTGGTCAATCGCGTCCAGCAAGCCATGGTAATGAGCGAAAACCGCCTTATCTCGCCGGCGGACCTGGGACTGAGTGATGCCACCGCAACCTCTAGGACCCTTGAAGAGGCCCACGCAGAAGTCGACCGTGAAATGATTGAAACGAGCCTCCTTGCGCACGGGGGCAATTTGTCCCAGGCAGCTAGACAGCTAGGAGTTTCAAGGGTTACGCTTTACAAAATGATTGAAAGGTTGAACATTGTTCTGTAATATGCGAGAAAAACTCGCTTTTTTCGGAAAGGAGGCCAACATGGATTCGCGGTCGGCAAGATCGAAACTTGCGGGCGCAGGGGGCGTGCTGGGGGCGCTGCTATTTGCTTCAGGCGCCTATGCCCAAGCCACGGCTGAAGAAACGCAGCGCCTCGATGCGCTACGGAAGCAACTGGATGACCAAACCAGCCGCCTTGAGGCGCTGAAGCGGGATCTGGCCGCCCAGGAGGCCAAGATTGCCGAGATGAAACAGCAGATGGGCATCGAGAAACCCCGCAGCACGGCCAGAAAGACCGCTTCCTCTGGAAGCGCGACCAGCGGCGGAACACCCGTGGCGGCGGCATCCCAAGGCTCAGGCAGCGCCCAGTCGCAAGGCGAATACCTGGCACAGGCGCAGCAGCAACCGGTTGGGCAGGCGCCTGCCCAGAAGGAAAGCAAGCCGCAGATCGCGCCGATCTTCGAGCAACCAGGTGTGCTCACTCCGCGCGGCAAGTTCGTGCTGGACCCCTCGCTGCAGTACTCGTACTCATCGAGCAACCGGGTCGCACTCGTCGGTTACACGATCATCCCGGCGCTGCTGATCGGCCTGATCGACGTCAGGGAAGTCAAGCGCAACACCTTCACCGCATCCCTCACCGGTCGTTACGGCGTGACCAACCGCTTCGAACTCGAAGCCCGCGTGCCTTACGTCTATCGCAATGACGATACGGTAAGCCGGGAGTTCGGTACCGGTACGGCCGTTGAGACAGCATTCAACGCGACGGGCAGCGGTATCGGCGACGTCGAGGTGACCGGCCGTTACCAGCTGAACGAGGGCGGGGTCGACAAACCTTACTTCGTCGGCGGATTGCGCTTCAAGAGCCGCACGGGCAAGGATCCGTTCGAGTCCGAGCAAATCAATACGGTGGGCGCGCGTACGGGTCTTCAGACCGAATTGCCGACGGGTTCGGGCTTCTACACGCTGCAGCCCAGCCTGACGATGCTCTATCCATCGGATCCTGCCGTGCTGTTCGGCAGCCTCAGCTACCAGCACAACTTCAAGCGCACAGGCGTGAAGCAGAAGACGGACGTGGGCGACATCGATATCGGTACGGTCGAACCCGGTGGCGTGCTCGGATTCAACATCGGCATGGGCCTGGCAATCAACGATCGTACGTCGTTCAGTCTGGGCTACGACCACCAGTCTGTCGGCAAGACCAAGGTCAACGGTGCCTATCCGACGACCGCCGTGCGCGTGCAGTTGGGGACACTGTTGCTGGGATACTCCTACCGTTTGGACGAGAAGCGCACGTTGAACCTCTCGCTTGGCGCTGGACTGACAAGAGACACGCCAGACCTTTCGCTCACGTTGCGCATGCCTTACACCTTCTAAGACAAAACCGATACCGTAGAGCAGCACCTCTACCCGCGCCTGCCGCGCATCCAAGTGCGGCAGGCGGTTTCTTTTTTGGTTGGCGTCCGGTTAGCGACGAGTTCCAGCGCGTCGTTCCGGGGATGCAAAGCGCGACCCGGAATTCAGAACACGCGTCGAAAAATCCTCCTGAAGTGCAGGTCCTGCCCGGACGGTCAGCTCCGGAATGACGAGCACTACCAGGCGAGCGATGCTCCCAAGCAGGATCTCTCTTGCCAACGTCGCGCGCTCAACAAAAAACCCGCTTGCGCGGGTCTTGTGTTGTCTCGGAGCCACTTGCAGTGACTCGAATACTGCTGCGTGCCCCTTCGAGTTCCTATGCTTGCTCTGCGCGCGCGCCGGACGTGCAACTCACCACTTGCGCGCAGCCGCGGTAAGAGCGTCGCGCAGCGAGTACTGGAAGTTGATGGATCGCAGCATCTGGCCGCTGTTAACAGTCGTATTCACTGTCGTCACGTTCTGGATCTTTTGATTGTCCAGGGAGTTCTGGACGATCGTGCCGAGTGCGTTCGGGGAAAGCGAATTGGTCTGTACCACATTGTTCGCGCCGTTCTGAACGATGTTCATCCCCCCTACCGCCGTCGCTCCGCCACCGGCCTGGCTTTGCACCACGGCCACCGGGACGTTCCCCTGTCCCGTGCCCCCACCCTTCAGCGCACCAAGGTCGGCGACATTAAGGCTGGTCATCGTCACCAAGTTGCCATTGATATATGTTGCGCGGTCAATCCCGAAGGAAACCTTGAGTCCGGTGTCGGTTACAAAACCGCCGCGCATGTCGTCCAGCGACGCGGCACTCAGGACGATGCGTTCCGCGCCCATGACCTCCCGCGCTGCCTGCCCCTCTTCGGCAATGACCCAGCGCTCCTTCGGCTTGATCTCTTCCCCAAGGTCAGCCTTTTTCTCGCTCGCCTTGGGCGCGGTGGTAGCCACCGCGGTACCGGCCTTCTCTTCCTTGCTCACGCCCAGGAACGCAACAAACTCGCCGAGCAGATCGCGTGCTTTCGTAGCGACCTGTTTGACCCCCTCCGTTACTGCTGCCCCGACCTTGTCGATCGACGGCAGTTCGGCCAGGCCGATCGACTCAAGGAATTCGTGGGCACGATCCCGCGACACCTTCGCCGGCGCAGACGCGTCCGCGTTCTTTTGCGCGCCTGCGGCGCTCGCGGCACGCGACTCCGATGCAGGCTCCTTGGCCGTCTTGCTCGGACCGTGGGAGGCATCAAACGCGGCGATAAGCGCGTCCATCATGCCATCTGTATTGGCGGAGTTCCGCGCGCCGGAATGCGTTTCCAAAACCTCCGGGGCCGCCGCCATGGTCACAGGAGCAACGGAAATGACGCCGACCTGGTTCGACGACGCCGCCTGGCCGGATGCAAGCTGTTCCCCATGCACGGATTCGTTGGCCGCGCGGTTGCTTGATCCCGTTTCGGCGGCAGCGATCGCAGCCGGGCTCGCTGGAGTCTGCGCTTGACCGCCTTGCGCCGCTGTCACTTCCTCGGTACCGGCCGAAGATTCGCTCGCGATTTGGCCATTGGCGAGCATTTCCCCGCCCTGCTTGGGCTGATCCGGATCCAAAGGCCATGTACCCAAAGCGAGTAACTCGGCAGGAGGAGGGGCCGCGTCGCCATGCGGGCGATATCCGTCCTCGGGGACGAGCACCGCGATGGCGCCGTGCCGATCATCATCCGCTCCGCTGAGCAGCGAGGGTTCGCGCACGGAATCCGAATCCGAGTCGATGCCATAAAGAGGAGTGCGGTCGCTCTGCACAACGTGCGTGATCGTCCCCAATCCGATCAGGGAGATGAGTACCGCCATAGTCCTTCGCGTCGGCATTGTTATCAGCATGTTCGCCTCTTAGAAATCGTTCGGTCCGCGGCGGAGCAACAAGACATCCGTTGCGCCGCGGGTGATTCCATCTGCAATCGGTGCTTTTGGTCGGACCTTCCAGTCGTCGTCGCGATTGAACAAGGCGATGTCCGTCTTGTCGCGTATGACGAACAGGATGCGGTTCGGCCAGATCTTCTCGAACTCTGCGCGGTACAAGACGCGCGTGCCCGATGCCGGATCGCCGAACACGACTCTCCCGTCCTTCACGCCCTTGATGACCACGAAGTGGTTGTAGCCGTTTTCCCGGATGAGGACGATCGCCGGTATCTTTGCCGCCGCAAGCTGATCCAACTCCGCCTGGACTCCGTCCGCCTTGAAGCCCTGGCTTTCGATGTACATCTTCATATCCAGCAGCGAAAACCCCTCGCGCTGGATCTTGGCCCGGTCACCGCGCTCGTACATGACCTTGAAAACCTGCTCCTCGGTCACCGGGCGGTTGTAATGATGGGTCAGCAATGTGGCCACAGCCGCTGATCCGCAGCTGAAGTCATATTGCTGCCGTAGTGTCGACTTGAACCGCGCCTCCTTCATGCTGGTGGTGGGCACGGAAAAGGCGCCGCCAATCTGCCCCGGCAGTTCGATCGACCCCGCCTGTACCCCGGTGGAAACCACGAGTACATGGAAAAGGGTCAGAGCTGCACGGAGCTTCATGGCGGGCCGCTTGCTACTCATTCAACTTTCACATTCACAATCACTGCGTTCTGGATCAGAACGTTGTTGCCGGAGTTCTGCACGACCAGGGGAATGCCTGCGGCATTGCCGAAGGCGCCCTCGCCGATGAAGTTGCCACCGGTCGTCAGGTTCGTTGCGACGTTCTCGCCGACGACACCTTTGAGGTCCATTTCGCTGATATGCAGATCCTGCCCACCGCGCTGACTATCCAGATCGCCGTCGAGAACAACCGACTGTCCAAACGCCAACGAACCACCAGAGGCGGCTCCGCTGTCCGTGGCCACGGCCGGGCTATTCTCGTCGTTCCCCGCTGCCGCGACGGGTTGCCCCATGGACGCCGCAAAGAACGCAACAAGCAAAACCAGCAGATGTGTTGTCTTGCGCATAGGTCTGCCTCCTTTCCATTCGACAGACGCCGGGAGGCGCTTGCGCGCCCCCCGATCACATCGCTGTTACTTACCGACGGTCAGGTTGGCCTGAACGTTGACGCTCTGCTGCACCAGCGAGGAGAAGCCGCTGTTCTGGCCGATCACCATGATGCCCGCAGCACTCTGGGCTGCTTCGCCGATGTTGTTGGACATGTTGAAGGAGCCGGCATCGACCGTGATGCTGCCGCCCTTGCCGCCCGCGCCGCCGACACCGCCGTAGCCCGCGCCGCCGGTCGCTTGGCCGCCTTTGCCCTCACCGGCTGCGCCAGCGGCTCCGCCGACCGCACCGGCACCTGCCGTCGCGCTGCCGTTGGTGGCGTTGGCCGAGGTGATGCCATTCTCGGCCGTGCCCGAGGAACCGTGACCGGCGTTACCGCCGTTGCCGGTGCCGGTGCCGCTGGTGGCATCGGCCGTGCTGCTGGACGTACCGCTGGTCGCGCTGGCCGCACCGGTGCTGCCGGCGCCGGCGTTGCCGGCGGCGGAGTTGCCACCCGCACCACCGTTGCCGGTGCCATTGCCGCTGTTGCCGGCCGTGGCGGTACCACCATTCGTCAGGGCGTTGCCGTTGCCGGCGCCGGCGCCATTGGCCGAGCCGCCACCGTTCGGGCTGCCGCCGACGGCCAGGCCGTTCGCGTTCGCCGCATTGCCACCGACACCCAGGTTAGCCGCGCCGGCACCGCCCGATGCCGAGCCGCTGCCCGACAGAGCGCCGCTACCGCCAATCCCCAGGCCACCGTCGCCGCCAGTCGCATTGCCGCTGGTGGCACCGCCGTTGGCCGCGCCAAAGGTGAGCGCGCTGCCGTTGGTGGCGTTGCCGCCGTTGCCGCCGCTGCCGCCGTTGCCGCCGTTGCCGCCGGTACCGCCGGTTGCCGTCGCAGCACCGCCGAAGCCCGCGCCACCCCAACCGCCGTTGCCACCGTTGGCATTGCCATAGTTGACTGCGGTGTTACCGATACCGGCATTGACATTGCCGATGACGGCACCGGTCAGCAGAGACGTGGCCGTGAAGGTGTTGACGTAGGTGGTCGTCGTGATGTTGTTCTGGGCCGTGCCGCCGTTGTTGGCCGACGCGGCATTGAGACCCGCAGACGTCGCCGTGCCGGCGTTGTTGCGGTAGTCACCCTTTTCCTTGTCGGTGCTCTTGTCGTTGGCGATGTCGCTCACGTCGGCGTTGATTGCCAGCGAGGCGTTGTTGGCGAGCGCCGAGTCGGTGTTGTCGTTTTGCTGGGTCTCGACGGCCCAGGCGCTGGAAGCGAACGCAAGTGCGACGGCGCTTGCAATAAGAGTTTGTTTCATGTTTATTGACCTCCGAATTGATTACTGGGCCTTCAGGTTGGCTTGAACGTTGACGCTTTGCTGCAGCATCGCGGTGTAGGCGCTGGACTGAGCCACGACGCCGATTCCGGCTGCGCCTTGCGCCACCGAGTCGATGTTGTTGCTCAGGTTGAAGTGACCGGCTTTGACCGCCAGCGTGCCGCCATCACCGCCGGCCGCGCCTTCTGCGCCCTGCCCGACGCCACCCTGGGCCACGCCGCCGGCGCCGACCGCGCCCGCAGCGCCGTCCTTGCCAGCCGCGCCGGCTCCTGCCGTGGCGCTGCCGTTGCTCACATCAGCCGTCACGTCGCCGTTCTTGACATTGCCGGAGCTGCCGTCGCCACCGGTGCCACCCGTACCTTCGCCGGCGTCGGACTTGGCCGTCGCCTCGCTCTCGGCCTTGCCGGACTCGGCTTTGGCGTCGGAGGTCTTGCCTTCCGCGGCATCGCCCCGGGCATCGTTGTAGGCGTCGCCGCCATTGCCTGCCCAGTTGCCGGAATTGCCCGCGCTCGCTTCGGAGGCTGCAGCAGCATTGCCGTTCAGCAGACCCAGACCATTCAGGCTTACGCCGCCGTTGGGGCTGCCACCGCCCGCTGCAACGTTGAGGTTGGTCGCGTCACCGCCTTTCGCGGCATTGGCAGCGAGCGCATTGCCGGAACCGGCAAGGCTACCGGACGCACCCACGCTCACGCCGACGCCGGCACCGCCTTGGCCGCCCTGCGCGTCGCCGCTGTGCGCACCGTAGCTGATCGCACCACCGGAAGCCGCACCGCCGTTGATCGCGGTACCGCCGCTGCCGCTGTTGCCGCCGTTGCCGCCATTGCCACCCTTGCCACCGGCCGACGACGCGCTGCCACCGAAGCCCCAACCGGAAGCACCCGCATCGCCACCATTGGCATGGCCGCTGTTGCCGGCGTTGTTGCCGATGTACGTATTGCCATTCGGCCCGACGATGGCACCGAGGACCGACGCGGAAACGGCATTGGTCGTCAGCGTGGTGGTGACGATGTTGTTCTGCGCGTGGCCGTTGTTATTGGCCGCGGCAGCATTCGCTGCGCCGATGGAGTTCGCGGCGCCCTGGTTGTCGCGGTTGTTGCCGGCCTTCTTGCCCTGACTCTTGTCGTTCAGAATATCGGATACGGTCACGTCTGCCGCAATCGACTCATTGTTCGCGGCTGCGGAACCACTGTTGCTGTTCTGCTCGGTCTCCACTGCCCAGACCTGTGCAGACGCCCCGAACGCCAAGGCGATCGTGGCTGCCAGAACGGATAGTTTCATCTTGTTTGACCTCCTTGCGGAATTAAGACTTGGCCCCATGCCACGTCCTGCCCGCAGGTATGCAATGGCTGTGCCAGCGCTGTTTTTTTCTTCTAACGCATTGAATGAAAAGACTAAAAATCTTTCTCAGAGCTGGGAAGGCAGCGCTGACGAATGAAACTGTAAATTTGCTTAACACAAATTCTGTGACTCGGCATGCCAGGATCTCGATCACAGCCAGTAATCCTATTATTACTCAATAGGATAGCCCATTCGCCCGACAAAACCGGACGTGTTAGCTCGATGAAACACCAACCGGGGAAAACGGGCTTACGCGGACAAAAGGTGTTAAGCGCCGCTTACGGTGCGTCCGATCCGCAGAAGATGTCAGCACCTGAAAAGCGCCCCGCCACGCGCAAAAACTCCATTATTTTTCATGCGCTTAACCAGCATACCGGGGTGCAAGACCTTAGGGGGACCCTAATACCTTGGGTGGATGCCTCTTCACCCTGAAGAGGCACGGCGGAGCGAGCGTCAATCCGTCGCAACGCCTTTGTCGGGAAATAGCACATCGGTGAAACCGAAGCGCGAAAGATCCCGGATTCGCATCGGATAGAGGATGCCCGCCAGATGGTCGCACTCGTGCTGGACGACACGGGCGTGGAAGTCCGCCACCTCGCGCTCGAAGAAAACGCCATCGGCGTCGCAGCCGCGATAGCGCAGCCGCGTGTAGCGCGGCACCATGCCGCGCATGCCCGGCACCGAGAGGCAGCCCTCCCAGTCCTCCGCCTGTTCCTCGGCGAGCGGCGTCAGCTGCGGGTTGATGAGCACGGTATGCGGGATCGGCTCGGCATGGGAATAGCGCGGATTGAAATCGAAGCCGAAGATGACGACCTGCAGATCGACGCCGATCTGGGGTGCAGCCAGCCCCGCGCCGTCGAGATGGATCATGGTGTCCGTCATGTCCTGGAGCAGAGCACGCAACGCGGGCGTCGCGAATTCCGTCACCGGTCGCGCCCGTTGCAGCAGCCGCGGGTCGCCCATGCGCAGGACCTCCCGAATCACTGGCTCAGGCCCCGCGGCATAGCCGCTCGATCAGTGCGCGCACCTGCACCATCGACTGCTTGAGTACGGCCTCGATCTGGGCAAATTCGATCGCGCTCGCACTATCGCCACGGCCGGCGGCGTAGTTCGCCACCACCGCGATGGCGGCATAGGGCAGATCGGCCTCCCGCGCGAGCGCCGCCTCGGGCATGCCGGTCATGCCGACGACATCGGCGCCGTCGCGCTCCAGCCGATCGATCTCCGCCGCCGTTTCCAGGCGAGGCCCCTGGGTCGCCGCGTAGATCGCACCATCGACGACGGCAACTTTCGCGGTATGCGCCGCGGCAAGGACATTCGAACGCAGCACCGGGTCGTAAGGCTGCGTGAAGTCGATGTGCACGACACGCGCCTCCTGTCCTTCGTAAAAGGTCATCTTCCGTCCCCAGGTGTAATCGATGATCTGGTGGGGGACGACCAGCATGCCCGGCTTCAGGTCGGCGCGGATGCCGCCGACCGAAGCGACCGATACGGCGCGTCGCACGCCTGCATGCACGAGCGCCCAGATGTTCGCCCGGTAGTTCACGAGGTGCGGCGGGATGGTGTGACCATAACCGTGACGCGCGAGGAACACGACATCCTCGCCGGCAATGCGCCCGAACGTCAGCGCGCCGGATGGTTCCCCGAACGGCGTGCGGACGACCTCGCGGCGCACGACGTCGAGATTGGAAAGGCGGGTGAGACCGCTGCCACCGACGATCCCCAGCATGCGTGCAGCTCAAATCGGCAAACGATGGGCTGAGAATTCTAGCATGGGGACCATTAGGCCTCTGTGGCAGTGCGTGTTAGAATGCGCGCCCTTTTTCCGAGTGCAGCCCAATGCCGCGTGCCTTGCGCAATATCGCCATCATCGCTCACGTAGACCATGGCAAGACGACGCTGGTGGATCAGTTGCTTCGTCAGTCCGGCACCTTCGCCGCCCATCAGCAGGTGCAGGAACGCGTCATGGACAGCAACGATCTCGAGCGCGAGCGGGGCATCACGATCCTGGCCAAGAATTGCGCCATCGATTTCGAGGGCACCCACATCAACATCGTGGACACGCCTGGCCACGCCGATTTCGGCGGCGAGGTGGAACGCGTGCTGTCAATGGTGGACGGCGTGCTGCTGCTGGTGGATGCCGTCGAAGGGCCCATGCCGCAGACGCGCTTCGTCACGCGTAAGGCCTTGGCGCGGGGTTTGAAGCCCATCGTCGTCATCAACAAGATCGACCGGCCCGGCGCGCGGCCGGACTGGGTCATCAACCATACCTTCGATCTGTTCGACAAGCTCGGCGCAAGCGAGGAGCAGCTCGACTTTCCGGTCGTCTACGCGTCGGCATTGAACGGCTACGCGATGTTCGACGCAACGCAGCAAGGTACCGACATGCGGCCGCTGTTCGATGCCATCTTGGGTCACGTTCCGCCACCCGAGGTGGCCGACGAAGGTCCGCTGCAACTGCAGATCTGCTCCCTCGACTACTCCAGCTTCGTCGGCCGCATCGGCATCGGCCGCATCACGCGCGGCCGGCTGCGGCCGCTGCAGGACGTGCTGGTTGTGCGAGGTCCCGACGATCCCGCGCCGGTCCGCGCCCGCGTCAATCAGGTTCTCGTTTTCGAGGGGCTCGAACGGGTCGTGACCGACGAAGCGCAAGCCGGTGACATCGTGCTCGTCAACGGCGTCGAGGAAGTCGGCATCGGCGTCACGCTCTGCGATCCGGAGCGGCCTGATGCCCTGCCCCTGCTGCAGGTGGACGAGCCGACGCTGACCATGAACTTCCAGGTGAACACTTCGCCCTTCGCCGGCCGGGAGGGCAGGTTCGTCACCAGCCGCCAGCTGCGCGAGCGCCTGCAGCGCGAGCTGATGAGCAACGTCGCCCTGCGCGTGGACGACACCGAGGACGCCGACGTTTTTCTTGTCTCTGGGCGAGGTGAGCTGCACCTGACCATCCTGCTCGAGAACATGCGCCGTGAGGGCTATGAGCTCGCGGTGTCGCGCCCGCGGGTGGTGATCAAGGAGATCGACGCCGTGAAGTGCGAGCCGTTCGAATTCCTCACGGTGGACGTCGAGGAATCGCATCAGGGCGCAGTCATGCAAGCGCTCGGCGAGCGCCGCGGCGATCTGCAGGACATGCAGCCCGATGGCAAAGGCCGCGTGCGGCTCGAATACGGCATTCCGGCGCGCGGCCTGATCGGCTTCCAGTCCGAATTCCTGACGCTCACCCGCGGCACCGGCATCATGAGCCACGTCTTCGACGATTACGGCCCGATGAAATCGGAAGTGGCGGAGCGGCGCAACGGGGTGCTCGTATCGGCCGAGCAGGGCGAGGCAGTCGCTTATGCACTGTGGAAGCTTCAGGAGCGCGGACGCATGTTCGTCAGCCCCGGAGAGCCGCTCTACGAGGGCATGATCATCGGCATTCACAGTCGCGATAACGATCTCGTGGTCAACCCCGTCAGGACCAAGCAGCTCACCAACATCCGCGCCGCCGGCAAGGACGAGGCGATCCTGCTCACGCCGCCCATTCGCTTGACGCTGGAGAGCGCGGTGGAGTTCATCGCCGACGACGAACTGGTCGAGATCACGCCGAAATCGATCCGCCTGCGCAAGCGCTTCCTCAAGGAACACGAACGCAAGCGGGCAGCGCGCGACGCCGCTTGACTGTCGCCGGCGAACGCAGACAGATGGCCCTGCACCGGCGCAGAAAACACCTTCCCGCCTCCCTAGCGAAACTGCTCGCGCTATTCCGCCGGCCGGCATCGAAGAAGCGCCCGCGCAGTCGCTGGGTAAGCGGCATCGCCGCCGCCGCCGACGGGCGGCTCGACACCCGCCCCGCCGTGCCGCCCCAGCGCCGGTTTCTGCTCTTCACACCGCCCAATTTCACCCTGCGCGAGCACCTGCCGCTGGTGGTCATGCTCCATGGCTGCACCCAGAGTGCGAAGGAATTCGCCGCCGGCACGCGCTTCAATGAACTCGCGCGGCGCCATCGCTTTCTCGTTCTATACCCGGAGCAAAACCGGACAGCCAATCCCGTGCGCTGCTGGAACTGGTTCGATCCGGCCTGCCAGCGCGGTCGGGGTGAGGTCGCCATTGTCATGGCGATGGTGGAGAAGATCGCTCGGCTCTATCCCGTCGATGCCAACCGCATCTACGTCGCCGGGCTTTCAGCCGGCGGTGCCCTGGCCGGGCTGCTGGCCCGCTTTCACGGCGCCACCTTTGCCGCCGCCGCCATCCACTCTGGATTGGCACCGGGCGCGGCGGACAGCATGTTCGCGGCCGCGAGAGCCATGCGCGGGGCTGCGCCGCTGGTCGTCGATGCCCAGGTGTTCGCGGTCACCGCCGCGAGCGGTGAATCGCCGCCGCCGGTCATGGTCATACACGGCGACGCGGACCGCGTCGTCGTGGCGCGCAACGGCGCGCAGATCGTGGGTTTCATGCTCGGCGCTCACGCCGCGCCGTCCGGCGAGGGCGACGAGCCGGGCGAGCTGCCCTCGCACCGATCGCAATCACGCGAAGTGGCGGCAAGCGCGAGCGCACGTGAGCATGTCGTCACCGATCATTATATCGATGAGCGGTTGGTGATTCGCGACGTTCGCATTCGCGGCCTGGGCCATGCCTGGAGCGGCGGCGACGAGCGCCACGCTTACCACGACGCCCGAGGGCCAAAGGCGACCAATATGATCTGGGGTTTCTTCGCCGCTCTCGTCCGGCCCGCGCGCTGAAACCAGCCCGCCGCCCCTTCCGGGCAGCTCAGTCTTTGAGAGCGTATATCTCCGGCAGGTTGCGCCAGGCGCCGCGCACATCCATGCCGAAGCCGAACACGTAGCGGTTCGGCACTTTCACGCCAACGAAGTCGGCGCTGATCGGCTTCGATCGTCCGAGATCCTTGTCGGCGAACACTGCGGTCAGACACACCCGCGCACCGAGTTCCAGCACGCGGTCGCGAATCGCCGCAAGGGTGATGCCTTCGTCGAGGATGTCGTCCACCACCAGGACCACCCGCCCGGCGATCGCCTCGCGCGGCGCGACGATCCAGCGCAACTCGCCGCCCGCAGTCTCGCCTCTGTAGCGGGTCACATGGAGATAGTCGAAGTCCAGCGGAAATCTGAGCTTTGGCAGCAGATTGCCGGTAAACACGACGGCTCCGCCCATGACGCTCAGCACCAGCGGATGCTGGTCCGCAAGCCGGTCCGTGACTTCGCGCGCGACGCGATCGACCGCCTCGGAAACGACGACGGCGGAGCAGATCAACTCCGCCGTCTCGAGTATTCGGCGTGCCTCCGGCGCTGACAGCATGGTCAGTAGGTGAACGTCACCACGTCGTCGTCCATCGCCTGGGAGATCACGTATGCACCGCCGACGGTCTCCTCGATTTCGGGAATCAAATCCTCACCCCACAGATCCAGCGTCGGCGTGCACACTTTGAACTTGACGCCCGCCTCGTGCGCGTCCTTGATTATGTCATAAACGCTCTGTGGCGAGCCTTCCTTGACGTGCAGCTTCTCCGCCACTCCCTTCACCGCCAGCGCGCCGGCCGCGGCGGTCAGAATGACCTCGACCTCGTATTCCATCGCAGCCGCCACCGTCGCCTGAAAGAACGGCGCGCCGAGCTCAGCGCCGTTCTTCGGATCGGTGTTGACCATGACGATCAGGAGTTTGTTTGCCATAGCCTACCGCCCCTCCCGCAAGGATCCTGTCCTGCTGGGCGTAGTATAGGCCCAAGCGCCCCGACGCAGAACAGGCCCGCGTGCGCTCAGCGATTGATTTTCAGCGACGCTAGGAACTCCGAAAACGCCGCACCGATCTCCGGGTGCTTGCGGCCATAGGCGATGGTCGCCTCGAGATATCCCAGCTTCGACCCGCAATCGTAGCGGGTGCCGTTGAACTGGTAGGCAAGCACGGCTTCCTCGGTCAGGAGCGTGGAGATCGCATCGGTGAGCTGGATCTCGCCGCCGGCACCGGGCTGAACCCGCCGCAAATGGTCGAAGATGCGCGGCGTCAGGATATAGCGGCCCACCACCGCCTGCGTGGACGGGGCCCTGTCCGGCGCCGGCTTCTCGACGATGGCGCTGACGCGCTGGACCGCGCCGCGTTCCGCTTCGGTGCTGACGATGCCGTACTGGCCGGTGTGTTCCCGCGGAACGTTCTGAACGCCGAGCACCGAGCAGTTGTAGAAATTGTAGACGTCCACCATCTGCCGCATGACAGGCGGATCGCCATCGATCAGGTCGTCCGCTAGCAGGACGGCGAACGGCGACTCATCGACCACTGGTTCCGCGCACAGGACGGCGTGGCCCAGTCCGAGCGCCTCGGCCTGTCGGATGTAGATGCAATTGACATGCTCCGGGACCGTCTCGCGCACGATGCGCAACAGATCGTCCTTGCCGCGCAGTTCCAGCTCGGACTCCAGCTCGTAGGCAGTGTCGAAGTGGTCCTCGATGGCGCGCTTGTTGCGGCCGGTGATGAACACCATGTCGGTGATGCCTGCCGCCACCGCCTCCTCCACCGCGTACTGGATCAGCGGCTTGTCGACAATGGGCATCATCTCCTTCGGACTCGCCTTGGTGGCAGGCAGGAATCGGCTGCCCATGCCGGCGACCGGGAAAACGGCTTTCGTGACCTTCCTCATGTTCGCATCCTTCGTCCTTCGTGTTTCTCAATCGGATCGCAGCAGTCGCCGCAATTGGTCTTCATCGATCACCGCGATGCCCAGCTCGCGGGCGCGGTCGAGCTTCGAACCGGCTTCCGCGCCGGCGACAACGTAGTCCGTCTTGCGCGATACGGAGCCGCTCACCTTGCTGCCGGCCGCTTCGAGCAGATCCTTCGCCTCCTCGCGGCTCAGGCTGGGCAAGGTTCCGGTCAGAACGAATGTCTTGCCCGCAAGAGTTCCGACGCCCTTCTTGGCGGACGCTGCCTGCTGCGGCCAGTGCACGCCCGCGGCGCGAAGCTGCTCGACAACCTCCCGGTTATTGGGCTCGGCGAAGAACTGCCGGATCGCCGTCGCGACCACCGGGCCAACATCGGGAACCTGCTGCAACTGCATTTCGTCCGCCATCATCAGTGCCTCGATGCTGCCGAAGTGATTGGCGAGATCCTTTGCCGTCGCCTCGCCGACATTGCGGATACCCAGGGCGAATATGAACCGCGCCAGGGTGGTGGTCTTGCTTGCCTCTATGGCGGAAAGCAGATTTGCCGCCGACTTCTCGCCCATGCGCTCCAGACTGGCGAGCGCTACCAGGCCGAGTTTATACAGGTCGGCGGGGGTCTTGACTATGTCGCTTGCCACAAGTTGGTCGACGAGTTTCTCCCCCAGACCGTCGATGTCCATGGCGCGGCGCGACGCGAAGTGCAGCAAAGCCTGCTTGTGCTGGGCGGGACAGTAAAGGCCGCCACTGCAACGGGCCACGGCTTCCTCCTCCGACCTGACCACGTGCGATCGGCATACGGGGCAACGACTCGGCATGACGAATCGCCGCTCCTGCCCGTTGCGCCGCTCGGGCACGGCCGCGACGACTTCGGGAATGACGTCGCCGGCGCGCCGAACGATAACCGTATCGCCGATGCGAATGTCCTTGCGCGCGATCTCGTCCTCGTTATGCAGCGTCGCGTTGGTCACCGTCACGCCGCCGACGACGACAGGCTTGAGCCGCGCCACAGGGGTCAATGCGCCCGTCCGCCCGACCTGCACATCGATGTCGATCAGCTCCGTCAGTACCTCCTCGGCGGGGAACTTGTGCGCCAGCGCAAAGCGCGGTTCGCGCGAGACGAATCCTAGTCGCGCCTGGTCGGCCAGGCGATTGACCTTATAGACTACGCCGTCGATCTCGTAGGGCAATGACGCGCGGCGCGCGCCGATGTCCCGGTAGTAGGCCAGCAAGCCCTCGAACCCCCGTGCCACGCGCACCTCAACGGACACGGGAAATCCCCAGCGCCGCAACTGCTCCAGGCATTCGCTATGGGTGGCTGGCAGTGGCTTGTCCTCCTGCTCGGCGATGGCGTAGGCAAAGAACCGCAGCGGCCGCCTGGCGGTCATGCGCGGATCGAGCTGGCGCAAGCTGCCGGCCGCGGCATTGCGCGGGTTCATGAACTCCTTCTCGCCCGCCTGGCGCTGCTGCGCATTCATCCGCAAAAAATCGGCGCGATTGATGATCACCTCGCCGCGCACCTCGAGCCGCCGCGGCGGCTCGCCGCGCAGTCGCAGGGGAATGCTACGCACAGTGCGCAGATTTGCAGAAACGTCTTCGCCGGTGTAACCGTCGCCGCGCGTCGCACCGACCTCGAACATGCCGTCGACATAGGCTAGACTGATCGCCAGGCCGTCGAACTTGGGTTCGAGCGCGTATTCGATCTCCTCCAGCTCCAGCTCCTTGCGCGCGCGGCGGTCGAAGGCTTCGACATCCTGGTCGCTGAACGCATTGTGAATCGAGAGCATCGGTGTCCGGTGCGCGACCTGGCGAAACTCCGGAGCCGGCGCGGCGCCGACTCGCTGGGTCGGTGAATCGCGCGTGACCAGCTCGGGAAATTGTCGCTCCAGCTCCAGCAGCTCTCGAAATAACCGGTCGTATTCGGCGTCGGGAACGGTCGGCGCGTCGAGGACGTAATAGCTGTAGTTATGCCGGTCGATCTGCGCACGCAGTTCCCGCGCGCGCGCGGCGATCGCATCGCGTAGGTCAACCATTCACTGAAAAAGCCGCAGCGCCAGGGGGCTGCCGGCGGCAATGCGATAGCTCGCCATGGCCTGCTGAAACTCGACGATCTTGCTGCGGATCACGTGCAACGACGACTCGTTAAGCGGCGCGCGATTGTCGTCCACGACCGCACCGTGGAGTCCGGAAGCAAGCTGTTGCGCGATCACGATCATGCGATTGAACACCGTACCGCCGTTGGGCACCCGCGGCACGTCGAGCGAAAGCGTGATCCCGTGGGTGGTCAGGCTCTTCAACTCGTCTGCCACGAAGAATGGCGCCTCCAGGTTGCTGAGCGTGAAAAGAGTGCGTCCCACGTCGTCCAGCATGTGGAAGCTGCCGTCGTCGCGCAGAACGAATCCGGCTGCCTCGGCAACGCCGCGCAGCTTTGTCCCGGCAAAGCCCGTCGCCTCCGTGCTGACGACGTTGATGCCGATCTGCACGTCCACGCCGGCGCAGAACTCGTCCAGCGCCGCAGCCGCCGCGAGCACGTCGCTGCGGTTGGGGAAGTCGGTCACCATCAGGAATTGCCCGGCAAGCTGATCCAGGCCGTCCAGGAACAGTGCCAGGTCCGCTTCGGACACCGGGCCGCGGCGGTCAGCCAACTGCAATCCCGCGGCCAACCGCCGGTATGCACCCGCGCTATGCCGTGTCAGCTGATCCCACTGGAGCTTCGCCTCGTTCAGGCCGAACCACAGCACCGGTTTGCCCAAGTGCCGCCAGAGATCGCTCTGGGCTTCCCATAGCAGGGGCGCGCTGACGGGATCGGCCGCCTCGATGGCGACAATGCAGTCCACTGCGCCATCCAGCACCGGTAGAGACACGTCGACCGCTGGCATCGGCGGCAGCGCCGCGTCAACCGGCGCGGAATCGACCGGCTTCGGCACCGCATCCTCCTCGACCAGTACGCTCGTCGGCGCAATAACCGGCTCAATGCGTTCCTGCGGTTCCGCGCCGGAAGCACCCGGATCGAGCAGCACATCGGCATGCTGAGAGCGGAATGCCCGCTCCGCGCTGCGCTGCGCCTGGCGCTCCTGCCATTTGTTGAAGGCGAACACGCCGACGACTGCCGCGCCGCCGAGCAGAATGAGGCTCAGTTGAAGATCGCTCATGGCCATCAGGCGGCAGCCTCCTCCCTCAACTTGAGCGCCTCCTCGATGTCCACTTCAACGACGCGCGAGACTCCGGACTCCTGCATGGTCACACCGATCAATTGATGTGCCATTTCCATGGTGATCTTGTTGTGGCTGATGTACAGGAACTGCGTCTGCTGCGACATGCGCTTCACCATCTCGCAGAATCGCTCTGTATTGGTGTCGTCCAGAGGCGCATCCACCTCGTCGAGCAGGCAGAACGGCGCCGGGTTGAGCTGAAAGATCGCAAATACGAGAGCGATCGCGGTCAGCGCTTTCTCGCCACCGGACAGCAGGTGGATGGTGGTGTTCTTCTTGCCCGGCGGCTGCGCCATGACCTGGATGCCGGCATCGAGAATCTCTTCGCCGGTGAGGATCAACCGCGCTTCACCACCGCCGAACAGCTCCGGAAACAGCCGTCCGAAATGGCTGTTCACCTGATCGTAGGTGTCCTGCAATTGGCCGCGGGTTTCGCGGTCGATGCGTCGGATTGCGTCCTCGAGCGTGGTGATCGCCTGCGTCAGGTCTTCCGACTGGGAATCGAGAAACCCCTTGCGCTCGCGGGCGGCCGTCAGCTCATCCAGAGCGGCCAGGTTGACCGCACCGAGCGCCGCGATCTGTTCATTCAGCCGGGCGATATCTGCCTGCAGGGCTGTCTCCTTGACACCCGCGCTCAGCCTGCCTGCCAGTGCGACTTCGTCGGCGTGCACCTCCGTCAGCCGCGTGGCATACTGTTCCTCGTTCAGCTGCGCCGCCTGTTCCTTCAGCCGCAGATCGGCGATCCGGTCGCGCAACGGGCCCAGCGCCTGCTCGGACTTGAGCCGCGCCTCCTCCAGCGCGCGCAGCGCGGCGGATGCCTCCTCGACCGCGCTGCGGCAGGCGACGAGGCTTGCCTCCCGCTCTTGACGCTGTTCGAGCGCGGCCTGGAGCTGCTCTTCCAGCGCCGACTCATTCATCGAATCGCCTTCCTGCCCCTGGTTGGCGGTGTCCGCGGCGATGCGTTCCAACTGCTCAGCGGCGATGCGCCGCGCACGCTCGATGTCCTCCAGCTTGGCTGCGCATTCCCGTTCGGAGAAGTGCGCCTCCTGTAACTCGCGCGCGGCGCTCTGCTCTGCGGCGCGCAATTCTCGCAGCGCGCCATCCGTCCGGCGCTGGTCTTCCGTCGCGGCATCGAGCCGACGACGCAGCATCTCCGCCAGTTCGCGCTGGCGCCCTGCCTCGGCCTCCGCACGGTGGCGGCGCCCATCCTCCCCCTGCTCGGCGAAACTCACTTCGTCGAGATCGCGCTGCGCGCGTTCCCGCTGCTCCTGATAGCGCTGCTGGGACTGGGCGAGCTTGAGCACATCGACCTGAATGGCGTGCAACCGCTGCTGACACTCCTGCACGGCACGGCGCACCCCCGCGAGGCCCTCGCGATGGGCGACGAGAGCCTGCTCGGCAGCGCCGACCGCGGCCCGCGCCATGTCCCACTGCTGCTGCAGCGGTCCGAGCTGCTCGCCCAGCGCGTCGATCTCCTGCTGGCGCTCCAGCACACCGTGCGTTCGAGCATCCGGTGCGTAGAGCCCGACACCGTGACGCGAGACCGTCTGGCCGCTGCGGTTGACCCATAGAGCTCCGTGTCCGAGTTCGCTGCGGCGCGCGATGACCTGGGCGAGATCCTCGACGACGAACACTCCGCTGAGCCAGTCGGTCAGCGCGGCCATCCAACGAGCGTCGTCGCAGCGCAGTCTTGCGAGCAGTGGCTCGCCCGCCGGCGCCTCGGCGCCAGACCGCTCCTCAGGGTCGGCGCTCAGCGCCAGTGCAAGGCTCGCCGGCGCGGGGTCGGACAGGGCACCGATCACCTGCGCGGCATCTCCGGCGCGCACCGCGCTCAACCGCTCGCGCAGGACCGACTCCAGCGCCGTCTCCCAACCCGGTTCGACATGGACGACACGCCAAAGCGGTTCGGCGTCCGCCAGACCATGCTTGTCCAGCCATTGGCCGACATCGCCGCTTTGCTGGACGCGCGCCTGCAGCTGCAACAATGCATCGCGTCGCGCCTGCAGCTCGGTGTGCCGCTTCTGTGCCGACTTCTCGTGCTCGAGGGCGGCGCGCTGTTGGCCTTCGACGTCGGGAAGACGCTGTTGCAGCGCCGCAAGCTCCTGCTGCCGGGCCGCTACTTCCGCCTCGATTTCCTGCTCGCTCGCCCGCAACGACTCCAGCGCACTGACATCCGGCTGCTGGAGATTCGCGAGGTCTTCGCTCAATCGCTGGCGCCGCTGCGCCAAGGCTTCCAGCGCTCGAGCGGCATTGGCGCAGTGGGTTTCCTCGACGCGCAATTGCTGCTCGGCCTGGGCTAACTCGCGTCGTGCGCCCTGGGCTCGCTCCTCCGCCTGCTTGAGTGCGGACTCCGCGTCCGGCAGCCGGCCTGCCAGTTCCGCATGCCGCGCCTGCGCGCCGCCGGCCCTCGTTCGGGCCAGTTCCAGGAGATCCTGCCAGCGCACCAGATCGGCTTCGGCACTGCCGTGCTGGCTGCGCCACTGCTGCTCCTCGGCAGCCAGCTGCGCAAGCCGCGCCTGCAGTTTTTGACGCGCATCGCGCAGGTGCGCCAACTCCTGTTCCAAGCGCGCGACCTCGCTGTTGGCGGCAAACATCTCGTTTTGCGCTGCGTGCATGACATCGTTGCTGGTGTAGTGCGCTTGGCGCGCCTGCTCGAGCTTCAGCTCCAGCTCGCGCAAATTGGCTGTTTCGCCTTCGAGCCGGATGGCTGTCCGCTCCACGTCGCGGACGACGCGATCGCGCTCGATGCGTGCCCCGTTGCGCTTGAGCAGCCAGAGAAGGTTCTGCGTCTCGGCCAGCCCGTCTTGCAGCTCGCGGTAGGTGCGGGCGACTTGCGCCTGCTCGGCGAGCCTTTCGATCTGCGTGTCCAGTTCATTGCGGATGTCGTCCACCCGCGCCAGGTTCTCCCGAGCGTCGGCCAGGCGATTTTCCGTTTCGCGTCGACGCTCCTTGTACTTGGTGACGCCCGCCGCCTCTTCGAGGAACAGTCGCAGCTCCTCGGGGCGCGCCTCGATGATGCGCGAGATCATGCCCTGCTCGATGATGGCGTAGGCGCGCGGCCCCAGCCCGGTACCCAGGAATAGATCGATCACGTCGCGCCGGCGGACATGCAGGTTGTTGATGTAGTAAAACGACTCGCCGTTGCGCTCGAGCACGCGTTTGACGGCGATATCCGCGTACTGCGACCACTGGCCTGCAGCGCGGCCCTGGCTGTTGTCGAAATGCATCTCGACGCTCGCCCGGCCGACGGGTTTACGCAGGGTCGAGCCGCTGAAGATGACATCCTGCATCGACTCCCCGCGCAGGGCGCCGGCCTTGGACTCGCCGAGCACCCAGCGCACGGCGTCAATGATGTTGGATTTGCCGCAGCCGTTCGGACCGACGACGCCAACGAGCTGGCCGGGCAACAGCACGCTGGTCGGGTCCACGAAAGACTTGAACCCGGCAAGTTTAAGCTTGGTCAGACGCACGTCGGATGAACGGTTTTCTGGCGGGTCTTGATGGGGCGCTGCGCTCGCCGGACGGCCATCGCGTTGGCGTCGGGCTTGTCGCGTTCGTTCTCGTATGCCGGGTACCGCGCACACTCGCGCGGATCCCAAGTATTCCAGCCCGATATAATACCATCTTTGCTTTCGCCCCCGACTCTACATGCCCACCGCGCCAGCGAAGAATTTGCAGACCTTTGCCAACCCGGCACCCCACCGGGATTACCAGATCCACATGGAGATCCCCGAGTTCACGTGCCTGTGCCCGAAGACCGGGCAACCGGATTTCGCCACCCTGGTCCTCGACTATGTGCCGGACAAGACCTGCATCGAGCTGAAAAGCCTGAAGCTGTACATCTGGTCGTTCCGCGACGAGGGCGCGTTCCACGAAGCCGTGACCAACCGCATCCTCGACGATCTGGTGGCCGCCACCCGCCCCCGTTTCATGCGCCTGACCGCCCGTTTCAACGTGCGCGGCGGAATCTTCACCAACGTCGTCGCCGAGCACCGCAAACGGGGCTGGAAGCCGGGCGCGCCGCTGGCGCTGACGAGATTCGAGGCGGAGTCGCCGACGCGCGGGTAGGCTGGCTCGGGCCGCCGCCACCCACCGACGGCCTACGCCCGTGCCCGCTCGCGGTCGCCTTCGGCACCCTCGCCGAGCCTTCCCGAGAACACGCTAGCAGCGACGATCATGGCGCCGCCGAGCCACTCCCGCGCACCCATTTCTTCGCCCGCCAGCAACCACGAAGATAGCGCCGCAACGACGAGTTCGAACAGGAAGATGACGATCGCCTGGTTCGCCGAAATATGAGTCAGACCATATTGCACGGCGAGGTTGATCGCCAGCAGTATGACGCCGACCAGGGCGATGGTCGGAGCCGACGCGATCGCAATGACTGCGCCGGGCGAACTGTCGTCACCCTGCACGGCAAGGATGATCACACCGATTGCCACGACACCGGCGAAAACCACCACCGACTTGACTTCGATGGACAGGTGGACGGTCTTGCGGATGAGCACGTTGGTGAGCGCGAACAGCAAGCCCGCCGCCAGTCCGATCCACTCGGCGCCACTACGCGGCAACGGTACGCCGGTGTCGGGCCGCCAGAGCATGGTCATCGCACCGGCGAAGGAAAGTCCGACGACCAGGAATCCGACGGCGCTCAGCGCCTCGTTCAGGAGCGCGCGGGCCAACAGCACCGTCCACAAGGGCGCGAGATAGAACAGCAGCAACACCCGCATGACCTCGCCGTGGAGCGTCGCCAGCACATAGCCGAGGTTGCAACCGCCAGCGGCGAGCGCGATCAGCAGAAGCGTCCAGCTCGGCTTGAAGGCGCGCAAGTGGCGCCAAAGCAGCGGCAGCGCGAGGGCGAGCGCGACCGCGTAGGTGAGCGTCGCCGAAAGCACGCCACCGATGCCTGACTCCGACAGGACGCGATAGGGATACCACACCAGTCCCCACACCATCGCACCTGCCAGCAGCCCTGCCAACGCTACGGTGCGCGGCTTGGCCGCCATGGAACTCGCCCCGTATAATCGCCCCGATCGGCAACATGCCAGGAACCCGGTGCTGCTCCGGGAGCGCGCGTGAATCCCAACCTCGACAAACTCCAACCCTACCCGTTTGAAAAGCTGCGTCGCCTGCTCGCCGGCACCGAACCGCCCGCGGCGCTGTCCCCGATACGCTTGTCCATCGGCGAACCGCAGCACGCTACCCCGGAGTTCATCAAGCAGACCCTGACCGCCAGCCTCGGCGGGCTGGCGAATTATCCCACGACCCAGGGCACGGACGCCCTGCGGGAAGCAATCGCCGGCTGGATCGCCCGGCGCTACAACCTTCCGGCCCTCAACGCCAACACCCAGGTACTGCCCGTGACGGGATCACGCGAGGCCTTGTTCGCTTTCGCTCAATGCGTGGTGGATGGTAGCCGTCCGGGCGCGCTCGTCCTGTGTCCCAACCCCTTCTACCAGATCTACGAGGGAGCGGCTTACCTTGCCGGCGCGTCGCCGACCCTTCTCAACAGCCTGCCCGACGACGGTTTTGCCGCCGACTACCGCAGGATTCCCTCCTCGACCTGGGAAGGCATTCAATTGGTCTACGTGTGCTCTCCTGGCAACCCGACCGGCCGTGTTCTGACGCTGGACGAATGGCGCACGCTGTTCGAGCTGTCCGACCGCTACGGCTTTGCCATCGCCGCCGACGAGTGCTACTCCGAGATCTACTTCGACGATGCGGCACCGCCTCTGGGTGCCCTGCAGGCCGCCCAGCGCCTGGGCCGCGGCGACTATTGCAATCTGGTCGTGTTCAGCAGCCTGTCCAAGCGCTCCAACGTACCGGGGCTGCGTTCCGGTTTCGTCGCCGGCGATGCCAGCGTGCTTGCCAAGTTCCTGCTCTATCGCACTTACCACGGCTGTGCCATGAACCCGGCCGTGCAGCAGGCAAGCATTGCGGCCTGGCAGGACGAGGCTCACGTGGCGGACAACCGGCGGCAATATCGGGAGAAGTTCGCTGCCGTCACACCTATCGTCGCCCAATGCCTGCCGACCGCGCGACCCGAGGCGGGATTCTACCTCTGGGCGCGCACGCCGATCGCCGACACTGAATTCGCGCGCCGCCTGTACCACGAATATAATGTGAGCGTGCTGCCTGGAAGCTATTTGGCACGCGAGACCGGCGGCATCAACCCGGGGGCGGGCTTCGTGCGCATCGCCTTGGTCGCACCCCTCGATCAGTGCATGGAAGCCGCCGGACGCATCAGCGATCTTTGTCAAAAACTATAGCCGGACCGAAATCAATGCAGGAATTCCAGCAGATCATCGAAAACGCATGGGAAGATCGGGCCAACATCCAGCCGGGCAAGGCACCGGCGCGGCTCGGCGAGGCGATCGGGGCGGTACTGGCCCAGCTCGACCAAGGCAAGCTTCGGGTTGCCGAAAAGATCGACGGTAACTGGGTCACGCACCAGTGGATCAAGAAGACGGTTCTGCTGTCCTTCCGCATCGAGGACAACCGCGTCATGGACGGCGGCGCGACGAAGTACTTCGACAAGGTGCCGACCAAGTTCGCCCACTACGATCATCACCAGTTCGCAACCGGCGGTTTTCGCGTCGTGCCGCCGGCCACTGCCCGGCGCGGCTCTTACATCGCCCGCAACGTGGTGTTGATGCCCAGCTACGTAAACATCGGTGCCTACGTCGATGAAGGCACGATGGTGGATACCTGGGCAACGGTCGGTTCCTGCGCACAGATCGGCAAGAATGTGCATCTGTCGGGCGGGGTCGGCATCGGCGGCGTGCTCGAGCCGCTCCAGGCGAACCCGACCATTATCGAGGACAATTGCTTCATCGGCGCCCGCTCCGAGGTCGTCGAGGGGGTCATCGTCGAGGAGAACTCCGTTATTTCGATGGGGGTGTACATCGGCCAGAGCACCAAGATCTACAACCGCGAGACGGGGGAGATCAGCTACGGCCGCATCCCCGCCGGCTCGGTCGTCGTATCCGGCAACCTGCCTTCGGCAGACGGAAAGTACAGCCTATACTGCGCCGTCATCGTCAAGCGCGTCGATGCACAGACCCGTGCCAAGGTCGGCATCAATGAGCTGCTGCGCGGGGCGTGATCGCGCGGCGTCCGAATCCAAGCTAAACCGTGCGTCCCAGGTGCCGTTAACGGTCCTTTGGGAGGGCTCGAAATCATGATCTTCGACAAGCTGTTCAAGCTGATGGCGGACAAGCAGGCCTCGGATATCTATGTCTCGGCCGGGGCGCCGATCCACATCAAGATCCAGGGCCAGACTGTGCCGGTGAACCAGCAGACCATGGAGCCGGCGATGATCCAGCGCATGGCCTACGAGATGATGTCGCCGGAGCAAATCAAGGCGTTCGAGCAGACGCGCGAGATGAACCTGTCCTTCGGCGTGCGCGACGTGGGAAACTTCCGCGTGAACATCTTTTACCAGCGCGGCAGCATCGCCATCGTGGTGCGCTTCATTCAGGGCGACATTCCCAAGCTCGATAGCCTCGGAATGCCACCGGTGCTGTCCGAGATCATCATGGAACGGCGCGGACTGGCGCTGGTGGTCGGCTCCACGGGCTCCGGCAAGTCCACCACCATCGCCGCCATGCTCGACCACCGCAATGCCAACTATGCCGGACACATTCTCACGGTCGAGGACCCGATTGAATATCTGTTCAAGCACAAGAAGTCCGTGGTCAATCAGCGCGAGATCGGCATGGACACCGCGAGCTGGGAAAACGCGCTGAAGAACGCCATGCGTCAGGCTCCGGACTGTATCCTCATCGGCGAAATCCGCGACAAGGAAACCATGTCCGCCGCGCTCGCCTATGCCCAGACCGGCCACCTTTGCCTGGCGACGCTGCACGCCAACAACGCCTATCATGCGCTGAACCGCATCATCAACTTCTTCGCCCTGGAGAACCGGCCGTTGTTGTTCCTCGACCTGTCGGTCAGCCTGAAGTGCATCATCTCCCAACGCCTGGTGCGCAAGCCCGACGGCAACCGGACGCCGGCAGCGGAGATCCTGCTCAACACGCGCCACATCGCCGAGTTGATCGAGCGCGGCGAGATCATGGGCATCAAGGAAGCCATGGAGCAGAGCCTGGCGCCGGGGTCGCAAACCTTCGAGCAGGATTTGTTCCGCCTGTACAAGGAAGGCGTCATCACGCTCGACGAAGCGCTCGCCAATGCCGACTCCCCGACCAACCTGTCGTGGCTGATCAACAACTCGCAGATCGGCGGCAGCAGCGCAGAGCAAAAGGACTCCGGGCCGCCGCAGATCGATTTCGAGAAGACGCTGACCGGCGCTTCGTTTAGCGAGTTCTCCCTCAATATCGAGGACACCGCGCGGGTCTGAGCCGCCAGCACGCGTTGCATCAGGCACGCCCTTGGGGCGAGGGCCCACGGCCGCAGCCGCAGCGTAGTATCATCACGTCATGACTGCCGGGTTGCCCCACGGCCCCGCGAAAACACGCCATGGATCCGCAATCTACCCTCGACCTCGCCTGTGAGCTGATCGCACGGCCCTCGGTCACGCCGCAGGACGCCGGATGTCTGGACCTGATCTGCGCCCGTCTGCGCCCCCTGGGTTTCGTACTCGAGCGGACCGATCGGGGCGGTGTATCCAACCTCTGGGCGCGCCGCGGAAAGACGGCACCAGTCGTGTGCTTCGCCGGCCATACGGACGTCGTGCCACCGGGCCCGAGGCCCGAGTGGCGCACCGATCCCTTCGTGCCTACGATCCGGGACGGCATCCTTTATGGCCGGGGCGCGGCCGACATGAAATCGTCCGTCGCCGCGTTCGTCACCGCCACGGAGCGCTTTGCCGCCACACATCCGCACCACGGCGGGTCCATCGCGCTATTGCTGACTTCGGACGAAGAAGGCGATGCCATCGACGGCACGACGCGCGTGGTGGACCTGCTGCGCGATCGCGGCGAGGCCATGGACTTCTGCATCGTCGGCGAGCCGACGTCGGTGAGCCGGCTCGGCGACACGATCAAGAACGGCCGCCGCGGCTCACTTTCCGGACGGCTCGTGGTCAAGGGCGTGCAGGGACACGTCGCCTATCCGCAGCTTGCCCGCAATCCGATTCACCTTGCGGCGCCGGCACTGGCGGAACTGGCAGCGACCATCTGGGACCAGGGCGACGAGTACTTTCCGCCCACGAGCTGGCAGGTTTCCAACATCCACGCTGGTACGGGGGCAACCAACGTCATACCGGGCACACTCGAGACTCTGTTCAATTTCCGGTTTGCCCCGACCAGCGCCGTGGCCGCCCTGAAAGCACGAGTGCACGGCGTCCTGGACCGATATCAGCTCGAGTACGAGCTGCAATGGGCGCCACCCGGAAATCCGTACCTGACACCCCGCGGACGCCTCGTGGAGGCAATCTCGGCAGCGATCGCCGGCGAGACCGGAATCACGCCCGAGTTATCCACCTCCGGCGGCACATCCGATGGACGCTTCATCGCTGCAATCTGCCCCGAGGTCGTGGAGTTTGGCCCGGTGAACGAGACCATCCACAAAGTGAATGAATGCATCGCCATCTCATCGCTGGAACCGCTCAGCCGGGTCTATGAAGATTGTCTCGTGCGCCTGCTGTCCGAACCCCACGATACTGCACCCGCGGCCGCCCCATAGCCTGCGCCACGCCGATGCCGAACGAACAGCCGGATCACGCCAGGGACGGCGATGTCGCGTGCCTGCAAACAGTACGTGACTGGCTGCGCTACGCCGTTTCCCGCTTCACCGGCGCCGAGCTGTTCTTTGGCCATGGCACTCAGGACGCCTATGACGAAGCCGCTTATCTCATCCTTCACACGCTTAACCTGCCCGCGGACCGGCTCGAACCGTTTCTCGACGCGCGCCTCCTGCGCTCCGAATGCGATGCCCTTCTCGCAGTCATCACCAGCCGAGTCGAGGCGCGCATTCCGGCCGCCTATATCACTCACGAGGCATGGCTGGGTAACTTCCGCTTTTATGTCGATGAGCGTGTCATCATTCCCCGCTCCTATCTCGCCGAGCTCATCGAGGACGCCTGCCGGCCATGGGTGGTCGCACCGGAATCGGTCGGCGATGCCCTGGATTTATGCACCGGCTCAGGCTGCCTGGCGATCCTCATGGCGCACGCATTTCCCGCCGCGCTTATCGATGCCGTCGATCTCTCCCCCGACGCTATCGAGGTTGCGCAGCGCAACATTGCCGACTATGGCCTGAGCGAGCGTGTGCGACTCGTCCGCTCGGATCTGTACGAGGCCCTGGGTGAGCGCCGCTACGATCTGATCGTCAGTAATCCCCCTTACGTGACGGCCGCGGCCATGGCCGCTCTGCCGGCAGAGTACCGGCACGAGCCGCTCATGGCCCTGGCCGCCGGCAAGGACGGTCTGGACGTCATCCGCCGGATCCTCGATTCGGCCGCGTCCCGATTAAAGCCCAATGGAATTATTGCCGTAGAAGCAGGGCATAACCGGGCGATCGTCGAGGCGGCGTTTCCGCACCTTGACTTCACGTGGGTGAGCGTACCCAGCGGCGACGACATGATCTTCATTCTCGAACGCGAACAGCTCTCGGCCCACTCGGACCGTTAGCGATACCCACCTTCCGTCGCGGTGCACGCAACGCACTAGCGCTGCCCTGGCTGTGTCGCCGCGCCGCCGTGCCCCAACGCTGTCTTGGAAGGACGATGCAGAAAGGACCAACACCGCAGAGGAGGCTATCCGCCGAGGCCAGGGTCTCGGGCGGCGGATCGGTGTCGGCGCGCGAGGCAGAGACGACTGCAATGTCCCATGACCCGCACGAACCCCGCTTGCTCCGCGCCATACATCCGCAATCCTCGGCGATCGTGGCAGCCACTGCGTTCGTCGTACTACTCGTTGGCCTGGCGCTGGACGAGATCGCCAGCGGCATGCATGGCGCGGGACTGCTCGTCGGCATCGCGACTGGTGCCTTGCTTTCGTCCGCCCTCGCGTGCTGCCTGGGCTACTGGTCGTGCCAACGCACCTCGACGCCGAACGCTTCGCCCCCGGCATCCGCCGACAGCCGAGCGAGCGCACCCGACGGACAAATGGCCATCGGCTGCATCCTGCCTCGAAACGAGCACGCCGGCACGACGCCCGAGTCGCGCCACGCCATCGATGAGTCTGGTAACAGCGAGGAACGACTCGCCTTGGTCATCCGGGCGACGTCGGACGGTATCTGGGACTGGGATCTTCCGGCCGGGCACTACTATCTCTCGCCGCGTTTCAAGGACTTGCTCGGCTACCGCAGTGACGAACTCCCCAACGAGCGCACCAGCATTCTTGACGCCCTTCACCCCGAGGACAGGCCCCAAGTCGACGCCGCGGTGGCCCGTCACTTCAAGCACCGCGCGCCCTTCGACAGCGAGCACCGGCTGCGACGAAAGGACGGCAACTACGGTTGGTTCCGCGCACGCGGCCAAGCAGTATGGAACGAAGAAGGCAAGGTCGTACGCTTTGCCGGTACGTGTTCTGACATCACAGCGCAGAAGCACGCCCAGGCGAGCGTGCAGGCGTTGCTTGCAGAGAAGCAGGCGCTGCTGGACAACGCCGTGGTGGGTGTCGTGCACCTGCGCCAGCGGGTGATCCAGAACTGCAATCGTCGCTTCGAGGAACTGTTCGGGTATGACGCAGGTGAGATGCTCGGTCAAACCACTGAGATCGTCTATCGGACGCGCGAGATGTTCGACCGTATCGGCGCGGACGCTTATCGCGCACTCGGCAGGGGCGAGAACTTTACAGTCGAGGCTGAACTGCGACGCAAGGACGGCAGCCAGTTCTGGGGGCTCGTCACCGGCCGCGCTCTCGACTCACGCTTCCCGCACGACGGTAGCATATGGATCTATGCCGACGTCAGCGACCGCAAACAGGCCATCGAGTCGCTGCAGCACGAACGAGACTTCACAGGCGCGCTGATCAATAGCCTGCCCGGATTGTTCTGTCTGCTCGATCAGGACGGCCGCCTGGTACGCTGGAACGCAAACCTGGAGCGAATCAGCGGCCGTTCCAGCGAGGCGCTTACAGGCATAACGGCGGAACAGCTCTTCGCCGAACACAGCCGGGAGGCGGTACGCCAGGCCGCTCGCGACGCGTTCGCAAACGGCGACGCCCAAGCCGAGGCGGACTTGACGACCGAGGGGGGCGCGGGGGTTCCCTATTTCATTAGCGCCAACCGTATCGAATTCGAAGGCAAGACGCACCTCGTGGAAGTCGCCATCGATATCACCGACCGCAAGCGCGCCGAGGATGCGGTGCGCACGCTCAATGAACAACTGGAACAACGCGTTGCCGAACGTACGGCGGAGCTGGAAGTGGCAAATCGGGAACTCGAGTCCTTCAGCTATTCCGTCTCCCACGACCTCACGGCACCGCTACGCGGCATCGATGGCTTTTCGCGCATGTTCGAGGAGGACTACCGTGACCGGGTGGACGAGCGTGGACGCGACTACCTTCAGCGCATTCGCGCGGGGACACAGCGAATGCAGCGCCTGATCGACGATCTGCTTGCCCTATCTCGCGTCACGCGGGACGAGATGAGGCGCGAACGTGTCGACCTCTCGGCGCTGGCAGAGGACGTTCTCGCCGAACTACATCAGGCACAGCCCTCGCGCCAGGTCGAAACGTTCGTTATGCCTGATCTCGTCATCAACGGCGACGCCGCGCTGATTCGCATCGCCATCGACAATCTGCTGCGCAACGCCTGGAAATTCACCGCTAAACACCGCCGCGCACGTATCGAGCTAGGCGTATTGCCCAACAACGGAAAGACAGTGTATTTTGTACGTGACGACGGCGCCGGCTTCGACATGCGATATGCCGGAAAGCTCTTCAGCCCCTTCCAGCGTCTGCATCGTGTCACAGACTTCGACGGGACCGGCATTGGGCTCGCGATCGTCAGTCGCATCATCCATCGCCACGGCGGTCAGATCTGGACTGAATCCGTCGTGGAACAGGGGGCGACGTTCTACTTCACCCTTTCGTAGAGGACCGTTGAGCTATGGCTACCGAACGACCGATACTCCTGGTCGAGGACAACCCTGACGACGAAGCCCTGACCCTGCGCGCATTCAACAAGAACCGCATTGCCAATCAGGTTATCGTCGCTCGGGACGGCGTCGAAGCGCTCGACTACCTGTTCGGCAGCGGCACTTACGCGGGCCGCGACATGAGCCTGATGCCCGCGGTGATACTGCTCGATCTGAAGCTGCCGCGCATCGACGGTCTGGAGGTCCTCCGCCGCGTGCGCGCCGACTCCCGCACCGGCCTGCTGCCCGTAGTAGTACTGACCACGTCCAAGGAGCAGCAAGACATCTACGAGGCTTACCGCTTGGGCGCAAACAGCTACATCCGCAAACCGGTTGATTTCGAGAAGTTTATCTATGCCGTGGGTCAGCTGGGGCTTTACTGGCTGGCATTGAATGAGCCGGTGGAGGCGACCGTCGCGTAGGCATTCCGGCGGTTGAGCCACCGGTCCTCCGCCCGCCAGTGGCACCGAGTTTGGTCGGAGTGCCCACAGCGGAATGATACGAGGTAAACCGCCGCTGCGCCGCGACACCGCGATCGCGTCCCAGTAGTCGAGTGCCTCCATCGTGGTCAGCGCCGGCACGCCCGGCCAGGTCGTTGCCCTACAGACCATGCGATACTTCACACGAGGCAACCCGCTCCACGGAGATAATCTGCCTGAGTTGCGCCCCGCCGGCACGTGGTACTGAGTATCGCTTGGTCAATCCCGACCGGCCTCTAGCGCCGGCCACTTTGCGCAACCGGGCCCATACCCGATTCTCATGGCACTGACAACCTACGTGCCAAGTGACTGCAACGTAAGACGCAATGAATAGTAGCGTGCAATCCCGCCACCCAACTCGGTGGTGCATACCAAACCTGTGGCACCTTTGCCGGCTCAGGTGCATTGATATCCACGTGAGGCGCGCTTCGGCGCGCTCTCTCGCATGCCGCGACGCTCAATTAACGGGGCAATGGCTCACCCCGCATGCGTGCGACCAGGTTGCCGGACACGCCCTAAGAAAGGTTTAACCCCATGTGTGGAATCTTCGGTTGCATTGGTTTCATCCCACAGAAACACGCAGAAGCGTGCCTGAACACACTCACGCACCGTGGACCAGATGGATATGGCCTGTGGCATACAAACGATGTCACCTTGGGGCATAGGCGCCTCTCGATTCTCGACCTCTCGGATACCGGCAAGCAGCCCATGTCATACGCGCAGGACCGATACTGGATCACCTTCAATGGCGAGATCTACAACTTCATCGAAATCCGCAGCGACCTTGAGAAGCGCGGGCACTCGTTCAGAGGCGGGTCCGACACAGAAATCATTCTGGCCGCATACGCCGAGTGGGGCCCCGAATGCACGGCGAAATTCAACGGAATGTGGGCATTTGCAATCTGGGATACGGAGGCGAAGTCCCTGTTCATTTCACGCGACCGATTTGGCAAGAAACCGCTCTTCTACGCCCACATTGGCGACCGGTTCGTATTCGCGTCCGAAATGAAAGCAATTTACCCCCTCCTCGACGAAGTGCGGCCGTCGCAGGATTTTGCGTGGATGAAGGGCAATATTTTCGATTACGAAACCACAGACAAGTGCCTGGTGGAGGGAGTCAAGCGATTTCCCGCCGGCCACTCAGGCACGGTAAAGGATAAGCGGCTTACTCTGCACCGTTACTGGAATACTCTCGACCACCTCGTGGAGATCCCACAACGTTACGAGGAGCAAGTGGAGCAGTTTCGCGCGCTGTTCATCGATGCTTGCCGCATCCGCATGCGCTCTGATGTTCCGATTGGAACTGCGTTGAGTGGCGGAATCGATTCAAGTGCCGTTGCCTCTACGATGGCTCACATCGCCAAATCTGTTCCTGGCGAGAGGCTCGCCGAGGACTGGCAGCGTGCCTTCATTGCCACGTTTCCCGGATCGCCACTCGACGAAACGGTCTTCGCGAAGAAGGTAGTCGACAAGCACGGTTTGGCTGCCACGTTCGTTGAAATCGATCCGATGAAGTCCGTCGACAAACTCGACTGGTACTTCTATCAGTTCGAGGAACTCTACGTTACCAGCCCGATCCCCATGATTCAGCTGTACGAGAACATGAGGAAAGGCGGGGTCGTCGTAACTCTTGACGGCCACGGCGCCGATGAGCTATTCGTTGGTTATCCAAAGGAACTCTTCGAGGCTTCGGTAGATTGTGACATCGCCCTCGACGAGATATCGACTTTGTACCGCGAGATGTTTCCAACGGGCACGTCGCAGTTCCACGTCCCCAGCAACAACCATGTTCTGTATGCCTACTTCGTTCTGCGCAAGCTGGCAAAACGAGTGCTCGGCAAGCATCATGTCTCCCGCGACGCTGCCCATCCGCACTTTCAGATGCTGGACAGGTTCAATCAGTACCTTTATGTACTCACCCACGAAACGATTCTGCCCACCTTGCTGCGCAATTATGATCACTATTCGATGATCAACGGCGTCGAGATTAGGGCTCCGTTCATGGATCACAGAATCGTGAGCCTTGCGTTCTCCCTGCCAATGCGAAGCAAGATCGGTAGCGGGTTCACGAAGAGGATCGTGCGCGATGCCCTCAGTGATCTGATGCCACACGAAATCGTCACTCGAAAGACCAAAATCGGATTCAACTCCCCCATCGTTGATTGGATGCAGAAGCAAATGAAAGAGTACTTCCTGGACATCGTGAATTCCGAGGACTTCAAGAACTCACGGCTCATTGATTCCGCGAAGGTGAAGAAGCAGATTGAGGCAATTACAAGCGGCCAGAAGACACGCTTTGCTTTCGCTGAAAGGGCATGGAAGAGATTCGTTCCATATCTATGGGAACGTGCCGTGCTGAACCGATCGTACAAGCTCGGTTGAGAACAGGCGACGCCGATACGCTGCCGCAGTTAGTGCGGCAGCTATATTTCCTCCGTTCTTGCGGCCCTTCCCCAACTTAGACAAGCCTCAATTCCTTCTACAAAATTAAAAGCCATGTTATCAAGGGTGTAGCGCTGGCTCGCAACTCTTGCCGCAGCACTGACGGCTTTGTACCGGGCCTCGTTCTGCAAGAGGCCGATCACGGCCTCTGCGTATGCCTTCGGCTCGTCCGCAAGAACAAAGCCGTTCTTCTCGTGCTCAAGGTATTCGATCTCCGGCCCGTGCCTTGCGTTCGCCGTTGTGAACATCGGCACGCCGGCACAGAATGAATCAAGTACATGAAGCCCCACCGCCCCAGGGCTTAGGACTACCTTGGCACGCTTGAAGTACGCCGCTTTCTCCATCCCCCTCTTCACGCCCACACACCGCGCCCAATTGTGCTTCATCAGCATGCCTTCAAGCATTGGGCGGCTGGGTCCATCTCCTATTACGGCCAAGCGGAAAGACGGAATTGCCGCGTGTATAAGTTCCGCCGCGTGAGCGAGCAAGTCTAGCCTCTTGTCCGGATACAAAGAACCACAATAGATTCCGAGAGGTGCGCCAGCCTCGAGTGCCACCTCAGCATCCAGTTTCGCAAGCATTTCATGGCCGACCTCGGTCATGTCTCCAACAAACGCGTCGTTGTCAATAGCGTTATTCAGGCACGTAATCTTCCCGTCGGGATAGCCGTGGTCTACGAGAATCTTCCGAGTAAGACCTGTGTACGCAAACCACCAGTCCACCTTGGCCAACAGTACGCTCTTCCAACGCTCGCGCAACCCATCAGGCGCATCACTTTGAAAGTTTCGACCGTGCCCCCAATACGCGACCTTGGTCTTCCCGAGCCATCCCCTAAGCATGATAGGGTAATTGGAGAGGATGCGGTTCTCTTGCATGATAATGATGAGATCGGAATCTCGAAGATCCTTCGGGAATGGCTGCCAGAGAATATCGCGCCCACCAATGTTGATGAACCGGTTATTCACTCGATGTGCCCATGCGACGGCACCTGTGTCTTTCTTCAGTGCCTCTTGAGGGGAAGCTTGTCCGTGCACCAGATGAAGCTCAATGCCGCGACGGGCGCACTCCGCATGTACTTGCTCGAAGAGCCCGACTCGATAGTGAAGCAATCGGTGTTGAAGAACAGTTACTTTCGGTCGATCACTCATGCTTTCTTCACGTCCACGGAATCGTCAAGGGAGGGCGCAATCGTGCAGAAGTCAAAGCCTCGTTCAGAAAACGCGAAAGTTCCGTTCCGAACCGCCCGTTCGTGCTGTTCAATGTCATCGGCGTTTTCGAACCGCTTGCCGACTTCCCGGGCCGGCGTGCCCGCGACGATTGAATACGGTGAGACATCTCTCGTCACTACTGATCCGGCCGCAACGATCGCGCCTCGGCCAACTCGGACGCCTGTGAGCACTATCGCACCGTAACCAATCCACACGTCTGCTTCCACTTTGACCTCCTCGGTGCGCCACGGGCTCGGGATTCTGTCGCTCCCAATCCAAGGTGAGTACCTCACCGGAAATCCTACCGCACGGAAGTCGTGATCGTGGCGCCCTAAGAACGCAACGCGATTTGCAATTAAGACGTAGTCACCAATGTCGCAATTGCATTCGAAGTTGACGTCCTTGCCGATGTACACATGATTTCCGATCACGATCCTGCTGGGAGCCCAAAGCGTGGCGTTCCGACCAATGTGCAATCCGGTTCCACATGTGAGAATAGTGCGATGCCTGACAACCGTAATGATGGTTCTGAGTCTTCGAACTGCCGCTAGGAAATACTTAATCATTCAATGACACCCTAACCATGACGAATGGTTGCGATGAGATCTCTCACCGACCGGGATGCGCCACTTATCGGATCAACGCCAGAGAATAGTCCTTACTAGATTCGTTTTACGCAGGAAAAAATCACGTCCATGGATGTCGCAAGGCGGTGTCCCGCTCGTAGTTGAAGGTTGAAGGCGGCGGTTTCCTGGTGAATCCG